>CAVRXK010000008.1:0-153720 GCA_963725165.1 uncultured Solirubrobacterales bacterium | reverse complement strand
TCGTCCCAACCTCACCTTTGACGTGGTGAGCCTCGAGGGAGAGGGAGCGGTCGCGCGCAAGCGCGCCACGCTTCTGCACGCGCTCGCCAGCGAGGACGCGCGACCGGCGATCGTGTACTGCGGCACGCGCAAGCACACAGCCGAGGTGCGCGCGCTGCTCACCGAGCACGGGCTGAACACCGTTTGCTACCACGCGGGCATGCCTCCGCCCGAGCGCCGCGCAAGCCAAGAGGCGTTCATGAGCGGAGCGGCCGAGGTGGTGGTCGCGACCAACGCGTTCGGCATGGGCGTGGACAAGGCCGACGTGCGCACGGTCGTGCACTGGGCGCTGCCCACGAGCCTCGAGGCCTACTACCAGGAGGCCGGACGCGGAGGGCGCGACGGGCGTCCCGGACGAGCGCTGCTGCTCGCCTCAAGGATGGACCTGGGCCGCCTGATCAGGTTCATCAAAGAGCGCGACACGAGCGTTGATGACGTCAAGCGCTATGTCGGGAGCTTGCGCGCGCGCGCCGTGGAGGGAGTTGCCGCTATCGGCCACGGCGAGCTCGCCGAGCGTGAACGAGTGCTGCTGTCGATCGCCGAGCGCGCCGGCGCGGTTGAGCTGGCGCCGGGCGGCCCCGAAGGTCTGCTGGTTCGGCTCACCGGCGAAGGCAGTCCCCGCAAGGCATACGAGGCGATCAAGGCGGCCAGGGACCGCGGCTGGGACTCCTACCGCTCGATCGAGCACTACAGCTCGAGCACCGACACCTGCCGGCGCCGGCAGATCCTCGACCACTTCGGCGACCGCGAGCCGTGCGCGCCCGAAGTGCGCTGTTGCGATGTGTGCGAACCCGACCGCGAACTGGTGGCCGCCTCGCGGGCCACTCCCGCGCGGACTCGCAAAACGCGCGGCGTGCGCGCCGGGCGCATCACAGGCACAGCGGGCGCGGGAGCACCTGGCGCCAGCGGCGCTCGCGCCTCAGAGGAGATCGAGCTCGACCCGGTTGACGAGGGCGAGTTCGAGAAGCTGAAGGCGTGGCGTCTGGGACGCAGCGAAGGCAAGCCCGCGTTCACGGTGGCGGCCAACACCACGCTCGAAGGCGTCCTGCGAGCCAGGCCCGCGAGCCTCGAGGAGCTGCTCGAGGTCAAGGGAATCGGCCCGGCCTTCCGCGAGCGTCACGGCGAGTCGCTGCTGCAGGCGCTTGCGGAGCTGTAGCGCGCGCGGCCGCCTCGGCGATGTGGCGCTCGGCGGCCCCGCCGTTCGCGCCTGGCGTCGCTAGCATCCATAGCCGCGCCGACGTAGCTCAGCTGGTAGAGCACTTCACTCGTAATGAAGGGGTCCGGGGTTCGAGTCCCCGCGTCGGCTTCACAAAGAACCCGCAAACCGAGCACTTTCAACGTAGCGGCGCGTTCGGCGGAAGGCAAGGATTTCCCCAGGGGGCGTCGAGGAGTCGGCTAGGGCTTGCTGCTCGGCGAGCCAGTCTTCGAGCATGTGGCAGGTGAAACGGATGTGCCACCCGAACTCACGGGATACCGTCGAACAGTCGCCCAGCCGGCACCTTGAGAGCTTCGGCCAGGATCACGACCGTTGGGAACCGGGGTGCTCGGTTTGCGCCCTCGATCTTCGAGATGGCCGTGGTGTGTAGGCCAGTGGCCCGCGAGAGGTCCTCTTGGGACCACCCGCGCTCAGCGCGTAGCGACTTGAGGTTGGCCGCGAAGTGTTGGAGTGGGCTCACCCCCGGTAGCTTCTGGCCGCTAGCCCAAGAAGCCAAGAGACATATCGTCAACCTTTCGGTAGAGTCCGGCCGCGTGAGGCTAGGATACGGACCGATCCGCGCACGCGGGCAGACGGAGATGAGTTCCCACCGGCACGGTCGGTCGTCTCGTTTACAGGTCCTAACAATCAGAACGGATAGATCCCCTATAGGCTGCCGCTCACGCGGGTGCGGAGCCGCGTTTACTGGTCAAAGGACCGGCTCGAAATGAGTGACACCCACGGACAGGGAATAGACGGCTATCGGCCACCGTGCGCGGGGCTATGGGCATGAGGCGCGTGGTCCTGTGGGTTGTGCTTGTGTCGGTGCTTGGTGGGCCGGTGGTGTCTGGTTTGGCTTCGCCGGGAGTTGGTCGTGCTAGTCAGCAGGCAGTTGGTCGTAGCGACAGCGTTGCTGTGGTGGCGCGTCGGCAGCGGCTCGCTGAGCTGGATGTGTCGGCCGCGGCGGTGAAGCTGTTGGCGGGGAATGTACTGGCGGGCTCGGCGACGGTCGGCAACGTGGGGGCTGCGCGGGCGCGGTCGTCTACGGCTGATGTGGCGTGGAAGTCGAGCGATAGTGGCGGTCTTGTCCAGCTTGGCCGGTTCACGGTGCCCGCGTTGAAGCCAGGTCAGCGGCACAAAGCAAAGTTTCAGTTTGATCTTCCCAAGGGTGCATCGGGCAAGTACGAGGTCAGCGTGTGCGCGGATGTCCTCGGCCAGGTGCGGGAGCACAGCAAGAAGAACGACTGCCGCGACGCAGGAGCCATCACAATCCCGGACTCGGGCGTGAAGGCGTCGGGGCCGACAAGCTCCGAACCCTCATCGCCCGCGGGCTCGTCTCCGGGCGGCTCCTCGACGCCACCAGCTTCGAGCCCCCCGGACACCGTTATCGACAGTGGTCCGGCCGGGATCATCGGACAGTCCTCGGTGTCGTTCACGTTCCACGGCAGCGAAGCGAACGACACGTTTCAGTGCAGTCTCGACGGGGCACCGTGGGCGTCCTGCACGAGCCCGCAGCAGTACACGGCGCTGGCGGAGGGCGCCCATACCTTCCAGGTACGTGCGATCAATGCTGCCGGTGAAGCGGACCCGACGCCGGCCAGCGCGTCCTTTACGGTCGAAGCGACGCCGCCGCAGACGACGATCACGGGTGCTCCGAGTGGGCGTGTCCCGGCCGGCGAAGTCTCGATCTCGTTCGCGTCCACTGAGGCGGGTAGTTCTTTTCAGTGCAGTCTCGACGGCACCGCCTACAGCCCGTGCAGCTCGCCGGATGTGGTCAAGGACCCGGCGGCGGGACCTCATACCTTCGCGGTGCAGGCGACCAACCAGGCGGGGATCAAGGAAACCGCTGCGCCGCCGTCGGCGTCGTGGAGCTCGGTCGAACCGCAGCACGACCTTTGCGGCACGATCTCGAGCAACACCACGATCGGACCCGACTACGCCGCCCGCTATGTCATCACCTGCAGCGTGACCGTGGCGAGCGGAGCGACCCTGACAGCACAACCAGGCACCATCATCAAGGCCGAACAAGGCACACGGGTCTCCGCCGAAGGCACGCTGGATGCGGTGGGCACTGAAGCCGAACCGATCACGTTCACCTCGATCAACGACAACTCGGTTGGTGGGGCTACAGGCAGCGGTTCTCCGCGAGCTGGCGGTTGGGAAGGGATCTTGGTGGGTGGTGAAGGTTCGCTGCGTCTCGACCGAGTCGCGATCGACTATGCCGTGTTCGGCATTCAGGGCGAAAACGGCCAGGGCGGTAATGATCTCGGTGCGTTCTCTGTCACTCACTCGTCGATCAGCGACTCCTTGGAAAAGGGTCTGTTCGCTCGGTTCGGGCCAACTGACACGCCAACCATCAGCGACGACGTCGTCGATGATTCCGGTGGGCCGGCGATGGCGATCGAAGGGACGAACTTGAGCGCGTCGACGCTCAGCGGCAATTCGGGGGCTGGCAATCACGGCGGCATGTTTATCGGCGGCGCGATCACCGCGAGCGGCACGATCTCCGAGAGTGGTCTGGACCCCACGATCGGCGCGCAGTATGTCACCAGCGAGCTCACGGTTGCCGCCGGAGCGACCCTCCAGATCCCGGCCGGCCAGACATGGAAGGGCGACGACCACGGTCAGCTCGCCGTCGAAGGCACCCTCGAAGCGGAAGGTACCGCGAGCGAACCTGTCACGTTCACGTCGGTCAACGACGGCACCGTTGGGGGCCACGCCAACGGCGAAGGCGAACAGGGATCCCCCAAACCCGGAGACTGGGAAGGAATCCTGGTGGGTGGTCAAGGTTCGCTGCGTCTTGCGTATGTCGCGATCGACTATGCCGTGTTCGGCATTGTGGGCGAAAACGGCCAGGGCGGTGATGATCTCGGTGCGTTCTCTGTCACTCACTCGTCGATCAGCGACTCCTTGGAAAAGGGTCTGTTCGCTCGGTTCGGGCCAACTGACACGCCAACCATCAGCGACGACGTCGTCGATGATTCCGGTGGGCCGGCGATGGCGATCGAAGGGACGAACTTGAGCGCGTCGACGCTCAGCGGCAATTCGGGGGCTGGCAATCACGGCGGCATGTTTATCGGCGGCACGATCACCGCGAGCGGCACGATCTCCGAGAGTGGTCTGGACCCCACGATCGGCGCGCAGTATGTCACCAGCGAGCTCACGGTTGCCGCCGGAGCGACCCTCCAGATCCCGGCCGGCCAGACATGGAAGGGCGACGACCACGGTCAGCTCCTCGTCGAGGGTACCCTCGAAGCGGTCGGCACGGCGGAAAAGCCCATCGTTTTCACGTCGATCAATGATAATTCTGTTGGGGGAGAGACCGGGGATGGCACCCCAGAACCTGATGAATGGGCCGGGATCGAAGAGACCGAACCGTCAGCGGTGCTTGATCTCGCCGACGTGAGTGTGCGTTATGCGGGCATCGCGTTGAATGTGACGGCTGGAACCGCGGCTATCCGCGGTAGTTTTGACGCCGAACACGACTTCAGTGGTCTGCAGGCGTGCATATGGGGAGGCGGATGTAGTGTTGACGCTGCCTACACCTA
The DNA here is from genome assembly GCA_963725165.1 of uncultured Solirubrobacterales bacterium. Lineage (GTDB taxonomy): Bacteria > Actinomycetota > Thermoleophilia > Solirubrobacterales > Solirubrobacteraceae > Palsa-744. The sequence continues at coordinate 148,938 of CAVRXK010000008.1, read as the reverse complement.
TTGGGGCAGCCCGAGCGGACCGGGGTCTTCGGGTGGAACAGACGTTGCTTGCGGTGCGGTGACGACAACCCCGTACTTGACTTCTCCGACTGGAGAAGAAACGGCGACGGAGTCCTCGGTTTTTGCACCCGGAGACTGTGGAAGCGGCACCGAGCCGCCTCAGGAATTGGCTGCCGCTGAAGCGAGCACTTTGCTAACAGTTGACGGTGTGGAAATTCGCTGCGGAGAAGGTTTTGAGGAAGCGTGCGAAGTCATCCGACAGTATGAGAAGTGCATGTCCGCTGCGACGACACTTGCGCAGCAGAGCGCACCATACAGCTTCTCGGATGACGCACAGGACGCCGCGTCAGCAGGGGCAAGCTTCATCGCCAAATCGGAGAAAGCCGTGGTTAGCAGCTTGGCTAGTGCCGCGAGCTTTGGCCTCGAACTAATCGGCGTGGTAAGCACCATCCACGACATAGCAGTCGCATACAACAAGTGCGACCCGTGAGCACGACGAGTACTCGACGTGATCGAGGGGTCTGTCTGATGAACGGTGGATCTGGCTTGGTCTGAGCGAAGGGGATGATCATGGCGGAGCTAGTTGAGTCGACCGATCGGGAGGGGATGATCGGGTCTATGACTACAGATATCGTTGATCAGAAGCAGTTGGCTGAGCAGCTCTTGGAGCAGGCTAAGGAGCAGAACGTTGAGCTGGTTGGCCCGACGGGCTGTTGGGCCAGCTGACTAAGAACGTGCTGGAGACCGCGCTTGACGCGGAGATGAGCGAGCACTTCGGCTATGAGAAGCACGATCCGGCGGGCCGTAACAGCGGGAATTCGCGTAACGGGACGCGCGCTAAGACGGTGCTGACGGAGATCGGTCCGGTCGAGATCGAGGTGCCGCGGGATACCGAGTCGACGTTCGAGCCGCGGATCGTCAAGAAGCGCCAGCGGCGGCTCACCGGTGTTGATGAGATCGTCCTATCGCTCACTGCCCGTGGGTTGACGACTGGGGAGATCGCTGCTCACTTCGGGGAGGTCTATGGCGCCCGGGTCTCCAAGGACACGATCAGCCGGATCACCGAGAAGGTCACGGGCGAGATGACTGAATGGTTGACCCGTCCGCTCGATCGCGTCTATCCCGTGATCTTCATCGACGCGATGGTCGTCAAGGTCCGCGACGGACAGGTGATGAACAAGCCTGTCTATGTCGTGATCGGCGTTACCGTCAACGGTGAGCGCGACATCCTGGGGCTCTGGGCCGCGGTGATGGCGGGGAGGGCGCGAAGTTCTGGTTGAGCGTGTTCACCGAGATCAAGAACCGCGGTGTCGATGACGTCTGCATCGCTGTCTGTGACGGGCTGAAGGGTCTGCCCGAGGCGATCACGACGACGTGGGAGCTCGCGACCGTGCAGGCGTGCGTGATCCATCTGATCCGCAACACATTCCGGTTCGCCTCGCGCAAGTACTGGGATGAGATGAGCCGCGATCTCAGACCGGTCTACACCGCGCCGTCAGAGGCTGCCGCAAGAGAGCGTTTCGCGGAGTTCGACTCGAAGTGGGGCAAACAGGCTGGACTCAACTGGTCCTCGCAACACCTTGATCGTGGAGGTGTGTATGGGCAGGCCAGTGGGGTGGATGAGGGAGTTGACGGGCGGGGCGCCGATGAAGTCGCCGGGGCATCCGATGCTTCGCCGGGATCTCGAGCGGTCGTTCTGGCAGGAGATCGCTGGGGGCTTGACCAGTGCGGATGCGGCGGTGGCTGTCGGTGTGTCTTCGGCGGCTGGCGGCCGGTGGTTCAGGGAACGTGGCGGGATGCCAACATTCATGCTGGACCCAATCTCGGGCCGGTACCTGTCGTTCCAGGAGCGCGAGGAGATCGCGATGCTCAAGGCGCAGGGCGCCGGGGTCAGGGAGATCGCCCGCGGGTTGGGGCGTTCTCCGTCGACGATCTCGCGGGAGCTGCGCCGCAACGCTGCCACTCGCGGCGGGAAGCTCGACTATCGCGCGTCGGTAGCGCAATGGAAGTCAGAGCTCGCTGCGCGCCGCCCGAAGACTGCGAAGCTCGCTACCAACGATCGACTCCGAGCGTACGTGCGGGAGCGACTCTCCGGGCAGGTTCGCCGGCCAGACGGGACAGTGCTACCGGGGCCCAAAGCAGCGGCCTGGAAGGGGCGGGGCAAGCCGCAACGCCAGGATCGCAGGTGGGCAACGGCGTGGAGCCCAGAGCAGATCTCTGCCCGATTGAAGGTCGATTTCTCCGATGATGAGTCGATGCGGATCTCGCACGAGGCGATCTACCAGGCGCTCTACGTGCAGGGCCGCGGCGCGCTGCGACGCGAACTCACGGCATGTTTGCGCAGCGGCAGAGCATTGCGGGTCCCCAGAGCACGCGTCCGTGGGCGCGGCAAGAGCTTCGTTACCGAGCAAATCATGATCAGCGAACGTCCCCCTGAGGCCGACGATCGCGCGGTTCCTGGCCACTGGGAGGGCGACCTCATCCTCGGCGCGGACCGCACCGCGATCGGGACGCTGGTGGAGCGCACCACGCGGTTTACGATGCTGCTTCACCTACCGCCGATGTCCGGTCATGGCGGCCCAAGAACCAAGCACGGTCCGCCGCTCGCCGGTCGCGGCGCCGAAGCAGTCCGCGACGCGATTACAAAGCAGATCACGACGCTGCCCGAGCAGCTACGCCGATCGCTCACCTGGGACCAGGGAGCCGAGATGTCACAACACGCGCAGCTGAAGATCGCTACCGGACTTCACATTTATTTCTGTGACCCTCAAAGCCCCTGGCAACGAGGGACGAACGAGAACACCAACGGTCTTCTCCGCCAATATTTCCCAAGAGGAACAAACCTCGCCAGGCACACCGCCGAGGAACTCGAAGCCGTCGCCGCCACGCTCAACACCAGGCCACGCAAGACACTCGACTGGCACACACCCGCAGAGGCGCTCGCCACTCATCTACGATCACTTCAAACAAAAACCGTTGCGACGACCGATTGAATCCGCCCAGTACCCGGCGATTAGCAAGCTGTGGGAGAACGCCTGGAGCGAGTTCATACCGTTCTGACGGGGTCCCTGTGGGTGGTCCAGGGCCTATGCGTAGTCTGGTTGTTTTTTGTCGGTAACGGTGTCTGCGTATTCGGTGGGTGTGAGTCCGTCTAGCGCTGAGTGTGGCCGGTAGGTGTTGTACTCGATTCGCCAGTCCTCGATGATGATCTTCGCCTCGGTGATCGATCCGAACTCCTCGATGTTCAGCAGCTCGTCTCGCAACCGGCCGTTGAAGGACTCGACGAACGGGTTCTCCCACGGGCTGCCGGGCTCGATGTAGGCGGTGTTGGTGCCGGCGAGGCGACAGTAGTCGCGTAGCGCCCACGCGATCATCTCCGGACCGTTGTCGGCCCGGAGATATTCCGGTGCGCCGCGGGTGAGCACGAGGTCCTCGATCACGGCGACGAGGTCCTCGGCGGTGCAGGTCCGGTCGACCCTGATCGCCAACGCCTCGCGCGTGTACTCGTCCACGATGTTGCACAACTTCAGCCTGCGCTGGTCGGAGGTCTCATCGAACATGAAGTCGATCGCCCACACATGACCGGGGTGCGTGGCGCGCAACCGTTGCTTCTGACCTGGACCCACCCTGCGGCGCTTGCGCGTCCTCACCGGCCGCCGCAGGCCCTCCTGGCGCCAGATCCGGCGGGTGCGCTTGCGATTGATGCTCCATCCCTCACGCAGCAGGATCTGATGCGCTGTCTTCCAACCCCAGCGAGGATGATCGCCAGCGATCTCGCGCAGACGAGCAGCGAGACGCTGCTCCTCGGTGCTGGGCGGCCGCCTGGGCTTGCGTTGCGTCGAGCGATTCTGACCGACCACGCGGCACGCACGGCGCTGTGAAACCCCGAAACGCTCCTGCAGAACCACTACGGCCCTGCGACGGCGCTCCGGGGTCAGAATTTCCCCTCCGCCAACTCCTTGAGCATGTCGATATCCAACGCCTGCTCGGCGACCAGCTTCTTCAACCGTTGGTTCTCTGCCTCGAGCGTCTTCAGGCGCTTGGCCTCATCGGCCTTCATCCCGCCATAGACCGCCCGCCACCGGTTGAACGTCGCCTCCGAGACTTCGAGATGGCGCAACACCTCGACGAAATCCTGACCCTCATTCAGAAGGCGCTCGCCCTCCCTGATCTTCCTAACAGCCTGCTCCGGGGTATGCCTGCGTCGCTTCATGATCGTGTCCATCCTTCCATCCCATCACGGGAAACACGACCACGCACTCAACCTGGCTCACTTCATTGGGACCCCGTCAGTTCCTTGACTACGACGTCGAGATCCGACGCGTGATCTGTTCCACGAACGCGATCGAGTCGCTCAACGCCCGCTACCGACGCGCCGTCCGAGCCCGAGGGCACTTCCCCAACGACACGGCGGCGCTGAAGTGCCTCTACCTCGCCACCAGAGCACTGGACCCCACCGGACGAGGCAGAGCACGCTGGGCGATGAGATGGAAGCCCGCACTAAACGCGTTCGCGATAGCGTTCGAAGGAAGAATCAACTAAAACCACCAAGCGGATCCACCGTTAATCTGACACTCCCTGTTCGACCGCTTCCCAATGGGTGACGAGACATCTGAGCTTCTGCCATGTGTTGTACTCGGCTCTACCGAGCGCAATGACTCGCGCGCGACTATCGATCACAGACTGGCGCTCGCCGCCAGTGTCAAGGATTGCACGGTCCTGGGCGAGGATCACCATGCCGCGTCCAGCGACGTCCTTAATCCACCACTCATCGCCCTTCTGGGGGCGCTGCATGCCGGGGTGGATCTCGTGCTGGAAGATGGCGTGAACGTCGTGCTTAGGCGTGAAGAGATTGATCGCTTCTGCGATCGAACGGCCTACGCCGTTCTCAACGTAGATCTCGTGCTTCACGCGGCTAGGCGAAGAACGCTCTTGACCTCATTAGCTGTTGCTCCGGTGTCCTGCTCAATCTCAGAGACCGCGTAGCCAGACTGTGAGCGTGACGTGATCGCATCCACACGCACGCCCGTACCGGCCGTGATCGGGTGGCCACCAGCGACGCGAGTGTCGACAATGATGGGCTCATCCCGAGTGTGGTACCACCAGCGGTAAGCAGTCTCGTTCTCGTAGTCGAGGTCGTCCGTCATCGCCAAGCTTTCGATCAAGGTCGCAAGGGTTGTCTGGCCCTCGCGCGAGGCGTTGACGAGGAGCTGCTTACCATCCTTCGTTTCTGCGAACTTCGTGAAGAGCTCGCCGCCGAGCACATGAAAGCGCCTGGAGAGCAATGGCCGTGGTTCCTTGAGTTGCTTGCCTGCGAAAACGAGCGCACGCCGAATCGCCTGGAGGGCAGCCTCATCCCGATAGGACGAGAGCATCCTAAGCTCCAGCAGATTCAGAAACGAAAGCACCGTCCTACTCTTGTCGGGGTCCCCGTCAACAACGATCAGTGGGGCATCCTGCGCTGGCTGACCGTTGTAGCGACGCCGATGGCCGACGCTCCAACGGCGCACGGTCTCGACAGGCCGCCCAACGAGCGGCCCAGCTTCCGCCATGGTGTAGCGCGGTGTTCGCGCGCGTTGAGCCAATCGCTCGTCCATTGCCAGTCCTCTTCAATATCGGCAGGTCGTCGATGATGATACAGCCCCTCCAGAACGACGAAACGCCCCAACCCACGAAGTGGTCGGGGGCGCAAGGAAGGCTAGAGTCGTCGCCACCGCACAGAGCATCTGAGCAGGACAGTTCAGGCGTCAGCTTCGGACTCCGCGCGCAGCTCGGCTACGTTGATCGCCTCGCCCCGCTGGTAGGCTGCCCAGCCCTCCTCGGATGCCGCACGATCCTCCCCGGTGTAGGGCTCATCGTCAAACGGGGCTGCCTCAAGGGTGGCTACTACTGGGTCCTTGGCGCGCGTCAACAAGACTCCGGCGGCGTCCACGCTCTCCTCGGGTAGCTCGTCAACAAGGCGGTGTAGCTCAGCTCGTGTCATGTCCTAAACGTAGCATCGGAGCGTCCTGCTGATAAGGGGGTCCGAGCCTTGTCACGACGGCTTTGGGTCGCCCTTGGGCTTGGGGCGCTGGTAGCACGTTGGTAGCACGCAGAGAGGCGTTCCGGGCAGGCGTTGGCTTGAACAAGCCAGATCCGTCCCCCAAACCCAGATCACTCGTAATGAAGGGGTCCGGGGTTCGAGTCCCCGCGTCGGCTTTCACGATGCCATGGTTCGAAGGGGGTCCATGGGGGGAGCCTGCTCCCCCCATGCCCAATGTTGGGGTCCGGGGTTCGAGTCCCCGCGTCGGCTCTCACGAGGCCTTGGTTCGAGAGGGGTCCATAGGGGAGCTTGCTCCCAATGTTGGGTCCGGGGTTCGTTACGCTTCTGGGCATGCTCACCTATCTCAGACGCCACCATCTGGCAATCGTCGCGCTGTTCATAGCGCTCGGCGGAACCTCCTACGCCGCAACCCAGCTTCCTGCCAATAGCGTCGGCACAAGGCAGATCCGTGCGGGTGCGGTCACGCCCTCCAAGCTCTCGCCGGCGCTGAAAGCCCAGCTGCGCAAAACGACGCCAAAAGCGGAAGCTGCGTGGAGGGATCCCGCGATCGCGACAGCGATAAGCGCTGCAGGGCAGACGGTGCTATCTCAGAAGGTTGTCACCGTCGCGGCCGACGCTCCGTGGGTTGACACTGGTCTGTCTGTCGCTCCTGGACAGCACTTGTGGGCAGACACGCGCAGCGATGGCAAGTGGAGCGGCAATCCCAGGTATTTTCCCTACTCTGACGCAAACGGGTTGCCCGTTTATCCCGGTGCTTACCGCGTCGATGCGAACGCGCAGGTCGATTCGCTGATCGGCTTCATCGGCGGCACTCCAGTCAACGCACCTGAAGTCTCGGTGGGTGCCTCAGCGCAGCCTGGAGGGCCGGGCGGGATCACCAATCCCGGGTTTGTCGCTGTTGGCGACACGCTGGTGAATTTTGCTCCCTCGACCACCGGTGAGATCTGGCTCAGGAACAACGACAACACCAACTACTACTCGGATGTTGGGCAACAGATCGTCAAGGTGATCGTCACCAGCGGATCTTGAACTGGATCGTGCGCTCGCGGCGATTCAAGCCGGAGCCGCGCTGGACACCTACGCGCGCTTTCCGGATCCTGCGCGCGAGCTGGACTGCTCTACCGCTTTGGGCAGGGCACCGTCGGTTCGGCCGTGACTGTTTCTCCGCTGAGGAACGTCACTTCGACCTTGCCTTTGAAGCCACCCTTCGGGCAGGTCTTGGGCACCGTGCCGTAGGGGATCAGCTTTTTGCCCTGCTTGTAGGCGGCGCCGATGATGCCCTTGATCGAGAGCGCCGACCCATAGGGAGCTTCGGGGACCGTTATGACGAGCGGCACCGCGGCGCTGAACTGGGTGCCGAACGGGGGCGGGGCCGTGGTGAACCCACCGGTGGTGAGGATTTCGATCGACGCGGGGGTGACGCCTTCGGCGAAGAACGCGAGCTTGCCGCCGACCGCGAAGAATGCCTGCAGGGTCAGTTTCTCCTGCACGCGCGTGCCACCGAAGCTGACGACGCCGGACACTTCGCCCTTGGACCCGGCAATCGACTTCTTCGGGCACTTCTGCACTTCGTGGCTTTCCAGGGTCGCGGTCGGGCAGGTGGCGAAACCTTGGGGATGCAGTTTCACGCCGGCGGGCAGATCCACCACGATGCCCGTCACCGGCGAGGGATACCCACCGTATTCGGTGCCGCTGATCGTGAGTTCCGATTCCAGTGCCGCGCCGGCGCCGAGGATGTTGCCGGTGTTTGGATACGTAGCGCTGCTGGAAGAGCCGGGGTTGATGGGGATCGGGACGATCTTCGCCTTCACGCTGACCACCGGGCGTGCGGCGGCCACGGCTGGAAGGCCCAGGGCCACGAGCGCCAGGCAACACAACGTCAGTCTTATGAGCAGCTTCCGCATTTCAACCCCTCCTCACCCGCATGCAACATCTCCTGTCCTTGCTGAGTTTACAGGATCAGGCTGGGCTCGCGTCAGCTGTCAGGCTGGGCTCGCGTCAGGTGAGCCGGCGGGCTCGGGCGTGGCAGGCTCCAGCGGGCGCAGCTCCTCGCTGGAGGGCACTTCTTGGCGTTTCAGGCGCCCGCCGTCCTCGACCACATACGCGCCCATGCTGAGCAGCGGCGGGGAGTAGGCGTGAAGTGTCACAGCCGGGTGCTCGCCGGCGTGGCGTACGCGGTGGATGTCGGCGGGTGAGAAGTTGAAGCTGCCCCCGGCCTTGATCATCGTGTCGGTGGGCGACCCGTCGAGCGTGAGGCGTTGCTCGCGCACGCGCCCGCTCACGACCGCGACCGCGCCGGATGAGATGTCGTGATCGTGAAAGCCGGTGTCGTGATTCTCCATCCAGCAGATCAGCCACGCGGTCACGTGGTCGTCGCTGAACAGCTCCTCGTACACGCGCTGGGTACGGTCGTGCTTGACCAGGTCGATCCACAGTTCAGGACGCGCGGCCAGCTCGCAGACGAAGCGCTCCAGCTCATCGGCGGACAGGTCGCGCCCCTGAGGCCGGGGCACTTGGGAGAACGCGGGTGTCACGTGCCCACCTTCTCGAGCACCGCGACTCGCCTCGGGCGGGGGCTGCGCGCTAGCGCTCGCATGGGCTCCTGCGTGAAGGCGCGCTCGGAGCTCTCCGCGAACAGCTCCCAGTCCAGCGCCGCGCGCCCGCCGTGGACGTCGGGGTCCACGACCGGGCGGTCCGAGCCGTACACGAGCTGGTCGACCCCGACCACCCTTTCCATCAGGTCCACTGCCCGCGGACCGTAGGAGGAGGTGTCGTAGAAGATCATCGGGTCGCCCTTGCGCGTGACCGGGCCGCCCCGTGCGCGCAGGCGCTCGGTGTGCAGCGGCGCGAGCCCGGCGAGCATCGCGAAGATCACGCGCAGCTCGGGAAACGCACGTCGCGCGGCGCTCGCGAACAGAAACCACGCCGCGTGCATCTCTGCGACGTAGTGGGTGAGCGCCGGCCACCACAACGGGTCGCCAAGCGAGCTTTCGTGCGTCAGCTGGCGCGTGCCGCGTCCGGGGTGCACGAACAGCGGAGCTCCGCGAGCTTGGATGCGCGCGAGCACGGGCGACAGCCGCGCGAGCATGTCCACGCTGCCGAGCGCTCCGGCGGGCAGCGAGATGCCGACGCAGCCGCGATCGAGTGCTCGGCTCACGTCGTCGGGGTCGGGCTGGTCGAGTGCGAGCGCGCCCCACACGCCGAACGGCTCGCCGAGCGCGAGTGCACCCTCGTGGTAGGCGTCGATCAGCTCCGCTCCCGCCTCGCGCGGGAGCGTCTCGATGCCCAGCGGGCTCGACAGGCACACCAGCGCGCGATCGAGCCCGTCGCGCGCCACCAGCTCGGCTCTACTGCCGGGCGCTTCGGCGTCGAGATCGATCACGTACGGCTGCTCGCCGGCCAGGAACAGCACCGTGAGACCGTGTTCGCGGCGGATGAACGGCAGCTCGCGACGACGAGACAGCGCCTCCACCAAGGGCGCGGTCCAGATGTGTTGGTGAATGTCGGTCCTCATGCCAATCTCCAGATTCTTGATCGAGTTTATGAAGATTAGCACGTCTCGCTCGCTTTGCGCGGGCAGCCGCCGCCCATGCGGCGGGCTAGGTGGGTCACCCAGCGGGGCCACCTACTACCGTTAGCGCGTGTCCAGCGGCCCTGATGTCCAGTTCATCGACGTGCGCGGCCTGCGCACCCGCTATCTGATCCGTGGCTCGGGCCCCGCGGTGCTCGTACTGCACGGTTGGGGCGCCTCGATCGAGGCGGTGCAACCGATCATCGCGGGTCTCGCGCCAGTGGCGACGGTGCACGCGCTGGATCTCCCCGGCTTCGGGCAGAGCGAGCCGCCGCCGCGGCCGTGGGGGGTAGCGGACTATCAGGAGTTTCTCGCCGCGTTCATGGATGCGCTGGAGATCGAGCGTCCCACGATCGTGGGCCATTCCAACGGCGGGCGCATCGCGATCAGGATGGCCGCCACCGAACCGCGCCGCGCCGCGCGACTCGTGCTGGTCGACTCCGCGGGTATCCGCCCCAAACGCACCCTGCGCTGGTATCGCCGTGTGGGGATGGCAAAGCTGGGGAAGTACGCCGCCCGCTGGCTCGGCGCGCCGGGCGAGCGCTTGCGCGCGCGCATCGTGGGTCGCGTCGCCTCGACCGACTATGCCGCCGCGGGGGAGATGCGCCCGACGCTGGTGCGACTTGTCAACAGCGACCTGCGCGAGTACCTGCCGCGCATCTCCGTGCCCGCGCTGCTCGTGTGGGGGGCCGATGACACCGACACGCCTGTCGCCGACGGGCGCATGATGGAGAAGCTGATTCCCGACGCGGGACTCGTCGTGCTCGAGGGGGCGGGTCACTACAGCTACATAGATCAAGCCGCGAGTTTCGCTCGAATCGTCACGCACTTCATCGCACCTCCGGAGGTCGGGGCCGCGTGAACGCGTTCGAGGGGGTGTGCACGGTGGTTGCGGTGATCGTCGTCGCCGCGCGACTGGCCGGACGCCAGCACCGTCTGCTGCACCTGTTTCAGCTGGAGCACTACGAGCCCGCGCGGCTGCTGCTGTGGCTGCGCCGCCGCCACGAGCTGTTTGCGCCGCGCGAGCTGGTGCCGATCGCAGTGCTGTACGGTGCCGCGATCGCCGTCGCGGCGCTCGGCGGCTCGCGCTCAGGCTGGGTGTGCGGGGCACTGCTTCTGCTCACCGCCCCGCTCGCGGCGCTCGGCGTGCGCGACTGGCGCCGCCCAGCGGTCAAGCCGCTGGCGTTCACCGACCGTGCGCTGCGCCTGTTGATTGCGGCGCTGCTGCCGCTGTTGCTGCTGGTGCTCGTTGCGATCTCCCTCGCCGGGGCCGCGCTTACGCTCGCGGGGCTGATCGCGGTGCTCGCGCTCGCGTTCGCACTGCTCACGCTCGCGCCCTGGACGTTGCTCGTCGCCAATCGCGCGCTGCGCCCGGTGCAAAGCGCGATCAACCGCCACTACGAGCAACGTGCGCGCGAGTCGCTGCGCGACTGGGCGCCGCTCACGATCGGGATCACCGGCAGCTACGGGAAGACCACCACCAAGTTCTGCGTCGGTGCGGTGCTCGCCGCCGACCGTCCCACGCTCGTGACCCCCGACAGCTACAACAGCTTCCTCGGGGTGATCCGCACGATCAACGAGCACCTCGAATGGCGCCATCGCGCGTTCGTGGTGGAGATGGGGATGTTCCGCCGCGGCGACATCGCAGAGCTGTGCGAGCTCGTGCACCCCACGGTCGGGGTGATCACCGCGATCGGGCCAATGCACCTGGAGCGGCTCGGCTCGATCGAGCAGATCGCCGCCGCCAAGGGCGAGCTGTTGGACGCGCTGCCCGCAGACGGCCACTTCATCACCAACGCGGGCGATCCCCGCTGCCTGGAGCTGGCCGCGCGCGCGACGGTGCCGGTCACATTGTTTGAGATCGAAGACGGCCCCACACGGCAGGCCCCCGTCGCAGCGGCGTCGCTCGCGCCCGACACGCCACAGGGCACGCCCAACCCATCCCCAATAAACAAGCCAAACGTGCAGGTCATCGCAAGGGACATTCAGCTTACCGACGGTCACACCAAGTTCAATCTCCAGCTCGACGGCCCCTACAGCCCCGCGGTCGCGGTGTCGGCGGGGCTGCTCGGCCGCCACAACGTGCTCAACCTGCTCGCCGCCGCCGCTGTGGGGCGCGTGCTCGGGATCGAGCCCGCGCGCATCGCCGAGGGGCTCGGCCAGGTGCAGGCGCCCCCGCATCGTCTGCAGCCGATCCACAACCGTCGCGCCGGGGTGGTGGTGATCGACGACGCCTACAACTCCAACCCCGAGGGCGCCGCCGCGGCACTCGAGGTTCTGCGCGAGCACCCCGCCACGCGTCGCCTGCTGGTCACGCCAGGGATGGTCGAGCTGGGCGAGCTTGAGGCGGAGCTCAACCGCCGCTTCGGCGAGCAGGCCGGGGCGGTGTGCGACATCGCGATCCTCGTCGGCCCCGCCCGCACCGAGCCGATCGCCGCGGGGCTCGCGGCCGCCGGCATGGATCCCGCCGGTGTGCACGTGGTGCGCGATATCGCCGAGGCCACCGAGCTGCTCGGCCGCCTCACGCGCGCGGGCGACGTGGTGCTGTTTGAGAACGACCTCCCCGACACCTACTCAGAACCCGAGGGCGCCGCGTCGCAGGCCGCCTGATTTTTTGGGGAGGGGGACCCCTTGCGGGGTCCTGCGGGGCGTGCCCGGGGTGCTCCAAACACCACTCCATAAACCGGACCCCCGCAGGGGGTCCGGGGGGTACGGGGGTCCCGGCGGGGCGTGCCCGGGGTGTGCTGGCGCCTCGGCACATAAGCTAACGAGCTATGCCACCAAGCGGACTGAGGGTGGGCGTCGCGTTCGGCGGACGCTCCGTGGAGCACGATGTCTCGATCATCACCGGACTGCAGGCTCTGGGCGTGCTCTCCGAGCGCCACACGCCCGTGCCGATCTACATCGCGCGCAGCGGCCGCTGGTACACCGGCGAGGCGCTGCGGGAGTTGTCCGTGTACCAGCAGGACGGCGGGGACCCCGACGCCGAGGAGGTCCACTTCGACCTGCACAACGGCCGCCTGCTGAAAGCCGCGCCCGGTGGTGGAGGGCTGTTGCGCTCGCGCCGCTCCTCGGGTGGGCGGGCCAACCAATCAATCGAGCTGGATGTGGTCGTGCTTGCCACGCACGGCACCCAGGGCGAGGACGGTTGCCTGCAGGGCGCCTTGGAGCTCGCGCGGCTGCCCTACGTCGGTCCGCCCGTGGGTGCCGCGGCCGCCGCGATGGACAAGGTCACCACCAAGGCGGTGCTCGCGCAGGCGGGACTGCCGGCGCTCGAGCATCTCGCGCTGCGCCGCGAGCAGTGGGAGCGGGACGGGCCCGCTGTGCGTGCACAGGCGCGTGAGCGTCTCGGCTTCCCGCTCTACGTGAAGCCCGCGTCGCTGGGGTCAAGCGTCGGCGTGAGTCGCTGCGCGAGCGACGCCGAGCTGCACGAGGCGCTCGAGCTTGTGTTCGAGCTCGACCGCACCTGTCTGCTCGAACCCGCCGTCGAGGATGGCATCGAGGTCAACTGTGCGGTCATCGGCCGCCCTGGCGTGGAGCCGCGCACATCGGTGTGCGAGCAGCCCGTGGCGGCCGCGAGCTTCCTGTCCTTTGAGGACAAGTACATGAGCGACGGCAAGGGCGAGGGGATGAAGGGCGCCTCGCGGCTGATCCCCGCGCCGCTGCCCGACGCGCTCACCGCGCAAGTGCGGGACCTCGCCGCGCGCGCCTTCACCGCGTTTGACTGCGCGGGGGTCACGCGCGTGGACTTCCTCATCGACGCCGAGGAGCGCGTGCACATCAACGAGCTCAACACGATCCCGGGCTCGTTCTCCTTCTACCTGTGGGAGCCCGCGGGCCTGCCGTTCGCCGACCTCATGGATGAGCTGATCGACTTCGCGCTTGCCGAGCATCGCGAGACGCTGCGCACCACCACGGTGTTCGCCACCAACCTGCTCGCCGCCCGCGCCGCGGGTGGCTCGAAGGCGGGGGAGAAGGGGTGAGCGAGGCCGCGATCGTCGCGATGGGCGGCCGCTCGCTGGAGCGCGAGATCAGCCTGCGCAGTGGCCATCGCGTGGAGCGCGCGCTGCGCACGCTCGGCTACGCGGTCCACGCGCTCGACGTGGACGGGGATTTCGTAGAGCGAGTGCTCGAGCGCCGGCCGCGGTTCGTGTTCGTAGCGATGCACGGTCGCGGCGGGGAGGACGGCACTTTGCAGGATCTCTTGGAGACGCTTGCGGTGCCCTACACCGGCTCCGATCCGCTCTCGAGCGCACTGTGCATGGACAAGATGCTGTTCAAGCGGATGCTCCGCCTGCACGGCATTCCCACGCCCGCCTTCCACAGCTTCAACGAGACCGCCTTCCGCGAGCTTGGGGGCGCGCACACGTTCCCGAAGCTGTTGGAGGAGCTGCGCCTGCCCGCCGTCGTCAAGCCCGTCGCGCAGGGCTCGGCGATCGGGATCAAGTTCGTCACCAGCGCCCCCCAGCTTCCCAGCGCGATCCTCGGCGCTTTCGGCTACGGCGATCGCGTGCTGGTCGAAGAGCGCGTGGTGGGCCGCGAGCTGGCGGTGACGGTGCTCGACTCCGCCGACCCGGGCGCGGGACCACGGGCGCTACCGATAGTCGAGCTGTTCACGCCTGAGAACTTCTACAGCTACGAAGCCCACTACACGATTGGCCAGTTGCGCATGGAGGTGCCGGCCGAGCTCTCCGACGAGGTGCGTGCGAGGGTGGAGTCGGTCGCGCTTGAGAGCTACACGCTGATGGGCTGCCGCGACTTCGCGCGGGTCGACTTGATCCTCGATGAGCACGATGTGCCGCGGGTGCTCGAGATCAACACGATCCCTGGTCTCACCGAGACCGGGATCACAACGGCCGCCGCCGAGGCCGCCGGGATGACGTTCGCCGAGCTGGTCGGCGCGATCGTCGCGCGCGTCGCACCTGCCTGAGACTCCTCGCGCGAGGATCACCCACGCCCATCACTTCCCGACGCTGGAAGGCGTAGGTGGTGTCAGCCGGGCAATGATGTAGCGTTTTTACCAACAGACGATTGTATTCTCAAATTTGGTGCGGATCGATCAATGAGGTGAAATCGCGATGCATGAAGACGATGAGCAGATTCACGGCGCCGGCGAGAGCGACGCGAGCAACGACAGTGCGGGCAAGGACGATGCAGGAAAGCGTGGCGCCGGTGAGAAGGGTGCGGCCAAGCGCAAGGCGGCGCCTCGCGATGGCGCTCCGCGGCCGCGGATCAAGGCGGCTCCCGACCCACGCATGTCGCGCTCGCTGGAATTCGGGGTCGCGATTCTCGAGTCCTTCTCAAATGAGCGTCAGGAGCTGGGTATCGCCGCGCTGTCGGACATCGTCGGGATCAGCCGCTCCACCACTCATCGCTATGCGACGACGCTCGTGGCGCTTGGCTATCTCGAGCAGGACACCAAACGCAAGTACCGCCTGTCCACGCGCGCCGCGGGTCCGGGTAGTGCGGCGATCGCCGCCGTGCGCCAACAGGTCCACGCGCGTGCGGTGCTCGAGGAGCTGCGTGCGCAGACTGGCCACACGGTCAGCATGGGGGTGCTCGAGAACGGGCGCGTGATCTATGTCTATCGCCTGTTCGCCCACCGGCCCGGACAGCATCAGATCGACGCCGACCAGGGCGTGGGTGCGAGCGTGCCGGTGCACTGCACCGCACTCGGGAAGGTCCTGCTCGCGAGCCTCTCCGACGCCGAGCGCCGCGAGGCGCTGGCAGGTATACGGCTCACGCGTCATGGCCCGCACACGATCACCGACAAGCGTGCGCTCGTGGCGGAGCTCGATCGCATCAGCCCGCGCGGCACGCTTGTCAGCGACGAAGAGATGATCCAGGGCGCGCGTTCGATCGCCATGCTCGTGGCGCGCCCGATCGGCGAGCATCCGCTCGCGATCGAGGTCACCGTGCCGTCGGCCGCCTACACGGTCGACCAGCTCGCCAAGCAGGTCGGACCTCACATAGAACGTGCGGCGCGACTGATCTCCGGTGAGTAGAGGGCGCGAGTAGAAAGCGACGGGTGACTCCGGCCTCGGATGGATTCTCCGGAGAGCCTGCCGGCGTGCTCCGGCGGCGGTGTCTATACGCGCAGGAGTTCGTGCTGCAGCGCGTAGCGCACGAGTTCGGCGCGCGTCGCGAGTCCCAGCTTGCGGTGGATGCGCGCCCGGTGTGTCTCGATCGTACGCGGCGATAGCCCCAGCTTGTCCGCGATCTCAACGCTTGTGTGTCCCAGCGCGATCAGCCGCAGCACCTCGCGCTCGCGCGGTGTCAGCTTGTCTGCCTGTTGCGAGGACTTGCTGCCGTTGAGCTTCGCGGCCAGCACAGGACTCACATAGCTGCGCCCGCGTGAGGCGTTGCGCACGGCCGCCGGCAGGTCGGAGTCGGCCATCTCCTTCAACACCAATCCCAGCGCGCCGTTGTCGAGCGCACGCCGGGCGAATGCCGGATCGTCGTCCATCGTGAGGACCACTATGCGAGTGTCACGTGCGTCTTTGCTCAAGTGGCTCAGCGCCTCTATTCCCGCGCCCCAGCTGGGTATGCCCAGGTCGAGCACCAGCACGTCCGGGCGGCGCGCGTGCATTTGGCCCATCACCGAGTGCAGGCTGTCGGTCTCGGCGACCACGTCGATGTCCGCTTCGCCCTCCAGCAGCAAGCGCAGGCTCTCGCGCATCGCGGCGTGGTCGTCGGCCAGCAAAATCCTGATCGGTGCGGCCACAGCGTTCTTATCGGAACCTGGTGTGGATGGATCGGGCACTGACGCAAGGCGTGGAACCGGGAACATCAAATAAGGCTAGGCTCCGGTATGAGCGCTGCCCAGCGGGCAAAGTCCCGTATGTGCTGTGGAAAAGCACTGAACCAAAGTGGAGCGTCGAGCCCGAATGCGCATAGGGATACTCACCGGTGGAGGGGACTGCCCCGGCCTGAACGCGGTGATTCGCGCGGTGGTGCGTCGCGGAGTGGGGCTCGGCGAGCACAGCTTCGTCGGCTTCCGTCACGGCTGGGCGGGCGTACTCGAGCAGGAGAGCGTCGAGCTCACGCGCGAGAGCACCGCGGGGATCCTGCCACGTGGAGGCACGATCCTCGGAACATCTCGCACGAACCCGTTTGCCGCTCGCGCCGACGGGCTGCAGCGGATCGAGCGTACTTTCGAGCGTGAGCGCCTGGACGCGCTGATCCCGATCGGCGGCGAGGACACGCTCGGTGTGGCGCTGCGCTTGAGCGAGGCGGGGTTGCGGCTCGTGGGAGTCCCGAAGACGATCGACAACGACATCGGCGCCACCGATTTCACCTTCGGTTTTCACACCGCGGTGCAGATCGCCACCGACGCGATCGACAGGTTGCACACGACCGCGGAGTCCCACAACCGAGTGATGGTCGTGGAGGTGATGGGCCGCCACGCCGGCTGGATCGCCGCCTACGCAGGGATCGCTGGTGGGGCGGACGCGATCCTCGTACCCGAGCATCCGTTTGACATCGAGGAGGTGTGCGCGCGCCTCCGCCGGCGCCACGCGCGCGGTGTGACCTTCTCGATCGTGGTCGTCTCCGAGGGAGCCGCGCCGCGTGAGGGGACCGCCATGTCACTCGCCGACGCAGCCCGCGGATCGAGTTCGGCCACGTGCGCCTCGGCGGGATCGGCGTGGAGCTGGCAAGCCGAGATCGAGACGATCACCGGCTATGAGACGCGCGCCACGATCCTTGGTCATGTGCAGCGCGGTGGCACCCCAACCGCGTATGACCGCGTGCTGGCCACGCGCTTTGGCGTCGCCGCGATGGATGCGGTGGCGGCGGGGCGCTTCGGTCAGATGGTGGCCTTGCAGGGCGCCGAGATAGTCGAGGTCGGCTTGCGCCGAAGCGTTGGCCGAGCCGAAGCTGCTCGACCCGCGCCTGTTCGAGACCGCCGAGGTGTTCTTCGGCTGAGGCTCGCGCGGCGAGGGTTCACTCGAACTCGGGTCTGACGCGTAGCCGCGGTGGGTCAGCCCGGCGTTGCCGCCGAGCGGGGGCCTGCCTCCGTGCCGGCGATGCGCTTGATCGGGAAGCTCGCCTTGATCGTGGTTCCCTCGCCTGGCGCTGAGTCGATCTCAAACGCCCCGTCGAGCAGCTGCACGCGCTCATGCATGCCCAGCAGGCCATAGCCGTCGGTGTGCGTCGATTGGATCGAAGCCCGCTCCGTCGTCGCGCACGCTCACGGTGATGTCGGTCTCATCCTCGTGCACCTCGACCACCGCCCGTTTGGCGTGGCCGTGCTTGGCCGCGTTGGTGAGCGCCTCCTGCACGATCCTGTACATGGCAGTCTCGATCTCAGGGATGTGGCGGGCTTCTCGGCGGCGAGATCGATGCTCACATCGACGTCGATCCCGTGACGCTCGGCCCGTTCGCCGAGCGCCTGGATCGCGGCGGCGGCGCCCAGCTCGTCAAGCGATGCGGGGCGCAGATCGGTGATCAGTGCGCGCAGGTTCGTGATGCCTTCCTCCAGGTGGTCGATCGCGCTCGCCACTGCCTTCTCGAGCGCGTCGGGCTTGCCCGAGCGCTTGGCGGTCGACAGGCCCACGCGCAACGCGCTGAGGCTCTGCAGCGTGTCGTCGTGAAGCTCGCGCGCCCACCGCTGGCGTTCGGCCTCCGCGGCCGCGAGTCGCTGGCGTTGGCGCTCTGAGGCGACCGACTGAGCGGTCGCCACAGCGGTGGCGGCGCTCGCGGCGAACGCTTCCAGCAGACGCTCGTCATCGAGCGTGAACTCGGGTCCGTCCTGGGCGCGGTCGATCGCCACAAGCACCCCATACGCATGGTTTTGGAAGACCAGCGGCACCAGCAGCCCGCCGTTGGCCTCCACGCCGAGCGTGCCGAGCCCGTGTTCGTCGAAGCGCGCCCGGGTCAGCGGTTCCTGCAGACGCTGAGCGCGGCGCGTGCGCAACGCCGCACTCGCCGCCGAGTCGCCCAAGGGCACCTGACGGCCAAGCAGCCCGGCGGGCAGCTCGCCCGCGCCCGCCGACACCACCAGCCGTCCGCGCTGCACGAGCTCGATCACGAGCAGCCGCGCGTTGACCAGCGCGCGCCCGCGCTTGGCCACCAGCTCGAGGATCACCTCCAGATCGGTCTCCGCGCCGACGGCGCGCGCGATCTGGGTGGTGGCGTTGAGTGCCGCCACGGTTCGTTCGAGCTCGTCGCGGTGCTCCCTGGTGCCGGTGTAGCGACGCGCGTGGTCGATCGCGAACCCGGCGAGCTCAGAGAGCATCGTGACGGCTTCCTCGTCTGCCTCGCGTGAACTGCTCGCCGTGCCCCTTCTCTGTCAGATAGAGGTTGCCGAACGGGGTTCCCTCGATCAGGATCGGCACACCCAGAAAGCTGCGCATCGGCGGATGACCGTGCGGGAAGCCATAGGAGCGCGCGTGTTCGCTGATGTCGTCCAGTCGCAGCGCGGTCGGGTGCTCGATCAGCTCGCCCAGCACGCCACGGCCGCGCGGCAGAGCCCCGATTGCCTCGCGTTCGGACTCGTCGATCCCGATCGTGAGGAACCGCTCGAGTTCGGTGCGCGACTCGCCCAGCACCCCCAGCGCCGCGTAGCGAGCGCCGGTCAGCTCGCGCGCGGACTCGAGCACTCTGTCGAGCACAACCTCCAGGTCAAGCTCGGTCAGCACGCTTCTGGCAATGTCCAGCACGCGTCGCGCCACGCTGTCCATAAGGCAAGTAGCGTAGCGCACAATATAAGGGCCGTTTCCGACGGTAAATGGTGAGATTGACCCCAACAGTCGGAAAGAAGTCGGCGCAACGCGTGATCGGTGAGACCGTCCCTCGGTGAGGGAAGGGAGACGGAAGGAGGATTCGAACTCTCGAGGCGGGGTTGCCCGCCTAACGGTTTTCAAGACTAACGCAAAACCGCATGGTTGAGCCATAAACTGACTGCTCGCGCCACAACTCGCGCCAGTCCTGCCCGAACACTACTTGAGGGTTGGCGCGCGCCCGGCGCCTTACGCCCGGCCAATGACCGCGCGTCAAGGAGCGCCTCACACGGTCCGCAGCGCTTCGGTCGGTGAGAGGCGCGCGGCGCGCAGCGCGGGGACGAGGCCGGCGACGGCGCCGATCAGCATCGCCGCGCCGAACCCGCCGGCCCAGGCGAGGGTGGGGATCACGATCGTCCAGCCCTTGGTGGAGGCGTAGATCGCGGTCGCGAGCAATGCCCGTGGCGACACCGACGGCGCCGCCGCCGAGCCCGAGCAGGATCGCCTCGGACAGGAACTGCGTGCGGATCTGCCCGCGGGTCGCGCCGAGCGCGCGGCGCAGCCCGATCTCCGAGCGGCGTTCGAGCACGCTGATGACCATGATGTTCGCGACCCCGACCGCGCCGACGAGCAGCGCGACGGCGCCGAGCCCGAGGAACAGACCGTTGAAGGCGCCTTGGGCGTCGGCGCGCGCGGTGAGCGTGGCCGATGGTTGGCTGACGTCGACTTCGTTGGGCGCTTCGGGGTCGGCGGTCGCGGCGAGCACCGACTGGACGGCCGGGACCTGGCTGTTCTGGGCGCGCAGGTAGACGGTGTTGGGGTGCCCGTTGAAGTGCAGGTAGCGTTCCGCGGCCTTGAAGCCGACGAGCACCGAGCTTTCGATTTCGGGCGCGAGCACCGATGGGCCGAGGATCCCGACGATGTACACCCACTGGTTTGCGACCCAGATCCGCTCACCGGGGTAGATGTGGTCGATCCCGAGTCGTTGCGCGGCGGCGGAGCCGAGCACCCCCACCGGCTCGGTGGCGGTCGCGGCGTTCAGGTAGCGGCCCTGCACGACCTGGACGCCGAGCGTGTGCAGCAGGCCGAGGCTCGCCGCCTGGACGCTCAGCGCGTTGGTTTCGACTTCCGGGATCAGCGGCGAGCGGTACACCTTCCCTTCGACCTTCCCGGTCTCCGCGACGGTTTCGACCGGGTCGATACGCGCGATCATCGCCGGCGCCACCAACGGCAGCTCGGCGGTCTTGCCGGCGAAGCTCTGACCGTTGGTGACCGTCAGCAGATTCGTGCCGAGCCTGTCGATCTCTTCCAGCAGCCCCGCCTGGCTGGAGGAGGACAGGCCGAGCACCGCCACGATCGCGGCGACGCCGATCGCGATCCCCAGCGCCGAGAGCCCCGCGCGCATACGCCGCGTGCGCAGTCCCACGCTCGCGACGCGCGCGAGATCGGAGGCCCGCAGCCTCCGCGGGGCGAGGTCCGCGCCGCGGCATGCTCTCGGGTCCGGTCGGCGAGGACGCTCACCGCGCCCTCACTGGGACTGGCCGGGAGCTTCGTTGACGAGCGCGAACGCCGCCGGCCTGGCCGGCTTGGCGCTGGCCTTGACGATGTAGCCGCCCGGCTGGCGGCTGGCGGTGAAGGGGGGCGCCACGGCGATCCCGCAGGCGCTGGTCTTGACCTTGACCGTGTGGGCGTAGGAGACGCGGGCGCGGTGGCGGCGGGAGCCGTGGGAGCGGAGGGTGAAGCGCCCGCCGGCGGCGGGGGCGGAGAACGTGACGAGCGCGCCTGCGACGGGGTTCTTCTCGGCGTCGGTGACGGTCACGGCGAGCCGGATCGGGAACGCGCTCCCCGCCGGCGTGGACTGCGTGGAGCCGACGCCGGGGGCGATCTTGGTGGGCTTGCCGGCGAGGTTTGACGAGCGAGAAGCTCACCGGCGTGACGGTGGGCGCCCCGCCTTTGCCGGCGCTTTCCGCTCCCGCTCCCGCCGCCGCCCCCGACCGAGGCGGTGGCGGTGAACGAGCCGGCGGCGCTGTTCGCGGTGAACGCCGGGGAGGTGGCGAGGCCGCTCGCGTCGGTGGTGGCGGTGGCCTGGGCGCCGCCGCCGGTGAAGCTCGCGCCGGCGGCGGTGCTCGTGCCGCAGGTGCCGGCGCTGGCGGAGCCGAGCGTGAACGTGACCGTCGTGCCCGCGACCGGGTTGCCGCCGGCGTCGAGGACCCTGACCTGCAGCGGCTGCGGGTAGCGACCGGTGACGCTCGCCGATCCTGCTCTTCAGCGGGATCGCGACGATCCTCGCCGGTACGCCCGCGGCGGTGTTCGTCAACGAGAACGAGACCGAGCCGTACTGCGAGCTGGCGGTGACGGTGTAGCTGCCCGCGGTGCCGTTGGCGGTGAACGGCGGCGCGGCCACGCTACCCGAGGCATCGGCGCCGACGATGACGGTGTTGGACCCGCTGGTGGAGAACACGCCGCTCGCGCCACTGGCGGGCGCGCTGAACGTGACCGGGATCCCCGCGGCGGCGCTCGTGACGGGGCAGCCGTCGCTGTTGCTGAGCGCGACCTGCAGCCCGGTCGCGAAGGCGCTCTGCAGGATCGCCGTCTGTGGTGTGCCCGCGACGAGCGTCAGCTGGTTCGGCGGATTGGACGACGGACAATTCGACGTCCCGGTGCCGGTCGGTTCGGTTGGCGATCCGCCGGTTTCCCCCGCGGCAAACGCCGGGCCACCCACGAGCACGCCAACCGCGGTGCCCAGGCTCGCGGCCAGGATCAGTCCGAGCGCAACTCTGCGTACACCGCCTCCCAACCGCGCGATCCCGGTCATGAAATCTCAGCTCCCTGTGCGGCGGTGTCGGCGACGATCTGCCCGTCGAGCACCTGCACCTGGCGCGGCAGGCGGGCGGCGAGGTCGTGGTCGTGGGTGATCACGAGGATCGTCGCGCCATCGCGCGTTCAGCTCTTCCAGCAGCACGAGGATCGCTTCACCGGACGCGCTGTCGAGGTTCCCCGTGGGCTCATCGGCGAGCACGATCGCGGGAGCACCCACCAGGGCCCTGGCGATCGCGACGCGTTGGCGCTCGCCGCCGGAGAGCTTGCTCGGACGGAAGCTCGCGCGCTCGGCGAGCCCCACCCGCGCGAGCGTCTGCGCTGCCCGCTCACGGCGCTCGGCGACAGCAACGCCGGCGTAGAGCAGTCCTTCGGCGACGTTCTCGAGGGCCGTGGAGTGCTCCGCGAGGAAGAACTGCTGAAAGACGAACCCGATACGCGTGGCGCGCAGCGTGGCGAGCTCGCGGTCGGACAGCCGTGCGGCGTCGAGGCCCGTGATCGACACGACGCCCGCGCTCGGGCGCTCGAGCGTGCCCATCACGTGCAGCAGCGTCGTCTTACCCGAGCCCGAGGGGCCCACGATCGCCACGAGCTCACCCTCTCCCACCGCGAAGCTGACCTCCCGCAGCGCGTACACCGGCGGCTCGGCGCCGTAGACCTTGCTCACCCCGTCGCAGCTCCAGCACCCGGCGCCGCTGCTCGGCGCTGTCCGCGTACGCGACGCCTGCTGTCGGCTGCTCGCTCATGATGTCGCCGGCACCACCACGCGCTGGCCGGCGGACAGGCCCTGGCCGCTCACCTGCACGAGGCCGTCGGCGTCGTCGAACAGGCCGACGGTGACAGCCTCCAGACGGTGCACGCCCCCTTCGGCGACCTCCACCGCGTAGCCGCCGCCGGCGAGCGCGAGCAGCGCGTCGACGGGCACCGCCAGCACGTTTTCGACGCTGTTCGGTGGTGATCTCGACGTTCACGGGCGCCTGGTCGAGGTGACCCGTCGCCGCCGGGATCGGTCGGTGTGGCATCGACTTCGATCGTCGGCGCGCTTTCTTCTTCACCGCCTTTGCCAGAGCTGGACGGCGTGGTCGCGACGCTCGAGACATAGGTGATCCTCCCCGGCGTGGTCTGGTTGTCGGGCAGGGTGATCGTGACCTGATCGCCGACCTTGACGCTCGCCTGCTGGGAGGCGTCGAGCGCGAGCTTGACCTGGCGGGCGGTCGAGGTGATCGCGAGCACCGGACCGGGCATAACCGTCGCACCGACCGTGGGGGTCACGCTCGTGACGCGCACCGGCCCGGGCTCGAACACGACCGAGCCGAGCAGCAGCTTGCGTGTCGTCGGCGAGCCGTACAGCAGCACCACCGGCTGGCCGCTGATCGCGTACAGGCTCTGTCCGCGGGTAATCACCTGGCCGACCGACGGCAGCTTCGTGAACGTCGAAGTCTGCCCGTAGAGCGCGGCCGACGAGCGCGCCGTGGACAAATTCGACTGCGCGCTCGCGAGCTGTTTTTCGGCCGAGGAGACCTGGGAGCGGTCGCCTTTGACCTTCGTCGAAGCGCCTGTCGAGCCCTGCTCGGCGGCAGAGACCGCCTGCACGTCGCTCGCGCACGAGCTCCCACCGCCACTCGGCGAGTTGTTTTCGCTTGCAGGCGAAGAGCCGGCGGATGCCGCTTCCGCGGCGCCCTCGCCCGCGCAGTCGACCGGCTCCTTCGCGCGGGCCGCCGACAGCGTCGCCTGATGACCCGCGAGCGCCTGCGTGTCGGAGGCCAGCGTCGCCCTGGCGTTCGCCAGCATCCCTTCGGCGCTCGTGACCGGCTGGCCTGCCTGCTGCACGGCGGTGGGCGCCGTCCCGGACGGCACGCGGATGCTCGAGGAGCCCGCGTAGCCGAGCGTGCCGCTCACCTGCGTCTGCGGCGAGAGCGACTGGCGTTTCACCGTCGCCAGCGAGATGTCGCTCGCGTTATCGACGACACCGCCCGTGGATTTCCCCGAGCCGCCAAACGGATCGGTGACGATCACCACCACGACGGCCACGACGAGCGCCAGCCCCACACCCGCGAGCAGCCGCCGGCGAGCGCCGCCGGACGGCGGGCCGAGGTTTGATGGCTCGCCATCGCGCTCGACCGTCGGGGTCGCCCCGGGCGCAGACGCCGCCTCACCAGACACAGGATCGCTCATCGATGCTGCTTGTACGACATCAACGGTTTCGGGAATGTTTCGCCGACCTCACGAACGACCGCGCGCTCACGGGGCCAACACGGCCTGACCGGATTCCCCGCCGGAACCGCCAGGCCCCCCGCCGGAGCTGGTGGAGGGTCCGCCGCCCCCGGCCCGGCGCCCTGCGGCCCGGGCAGGTCGGACTGACACGTTTTCTGCGCGGCCTTGAACTGCGGCGAGTTGGGATCGATCCCGTGAGCCCTTGCCCCCGATTCGTACCCGGACACCGCCGCCGCCACTGTGGAATTTCGGATCGGGGAAGTTGGGGACCCCGTGGCTGCGCATGCACTGGAGAACTTCAGGGCGCTTTCCTGCATCTTGGCTTGTTGCGCCGGGCTCGGGGCCACCTTCGAGGGCGCGTGCTTGCTGCACGCCTTTTCCGCCGCCTGGAACTGCGACGACTCTGGATTCGGGCCGTGGCCGTTGTGGTTGCTGGATGTGTATGCCGCCTTCGGTCGGTTCGGGGAATTCAGGCTCCCCGTGGGTGCGCATGCACTGCGAGAACTCGACCATCTTCTGCTGGGTGCTCGCGCTGCTTTCCGGGGAGGATGAGCTGTCCCGCTCGCGGGCGAGCCGCCGGACGTGCTGGTCGAGAGGTGCGCGACACCCGGGCTCGATGAGCCGCCGCCGCAGCCGGCGACGAGCAGGGCGGCGCTCGCAAGCACGACCACGCTGAGGTTCATTCTCGTCATGTCTTGGTCTCCTTCGCCTTCAGGTGGTGGGTGTTGGCCGTCCCGGGAGGTGGCAGTCATACGGCCGTGCGCTCGACGCGTCGGCGATCCGACATCATGTGGGAAACAACCTGAGAATTGGCTGAGAGAAGGCGAGGAACTTCCTAAACGACGCTGGACGCAGCGGGAGCATCCCGCTTGGAGGCGGCGAGCTCGGCGTCGGTCATCTGGAGCGGCGGAAGCTCGAGCGTCAAGCTGGCGCCGCCGTCGGGATCGTTGGCTGGCGTGCACGGCTCCACCGTGAGCCTCGGCCATCTGCCTGACGATCGCCAGTCCGAGCCCCGACCCGGGTCGCGCCCGGGCGCCGGGCGCGCGGTAGAAGCGGTCGAACACGCGGGGGAGATCCTCCGCGGCGATCCCCGGACCGTGGTCGCGGACCTCCAGAACACCGCCGCGGACACGCACCTCGATTGGATCGCCCGCCGCCCGGCGGGCGGAGTGGGCGGGTTCCATTTGCAGGCGTTGTCGAGCAGGTTGGCGATCGCCCGCTCCAGGCGCGCGGGCGCGGCGCGCACCAGACAGGGCTCGGCGTCGAGGAGCAAGCGGCACTCCGGCGCGTGCAGGCGGGCGCGCTCGATCGCCCCGGCGGCGGCCAGATCCAGGCGCACGTCCTCCACCTCGACCTCCTCGACCTCGGTCTTGGACAGATCGACCAGATCGCCGACCAGCACCGTCAGCTCCCGCAGCTGCGCCTGCGCGGCGGCCAGGATGCGAGCGCGCTCGCGTGCGGGCAGCTCCTCGCCGATCGCGAGCGCGTCGAGGTTGGCCTGCACGCTCGTCAGCGGCGTGCGCAGCTCGTGCGAGGCGTCGGAGACGAGCTGGCGCTGCGCGAGGCGCGAGCGCTCGAGCGCGGCCAGCATCGTGTTGAAGCTCCCGGCCAGACGCCCGAGCTCATCCTCCTCGCCGGCCTGGATGCGGTGGCCGAGATCCTGCGTGCGCGCCACGCGCTCGGCGGCGCCCGTCAAGCGCCGCACGGGCACGAGCGCCGCGCGTGAGACGAGCAGCCCGAGCGCGGCCGCGAGCGCGATCCCACCCAAGCACACGAGCGCCAGCACCAGCTTCAGGTGCGTGAGCGTGCTGTCCACATCGGTCAGCGGCAGCGCCACCTGCCACACCCCTCCTTCGGGCGCACGCTCGGTCAGGATCCGCACATGCGTGCCGCCGACGGTCGCGTCGCTGAAGAACGCGTTACGGCGGCCCGCGGCCACGGCGCGAGTCGCGGCGGTGACCGGGAGCAGCGATCCCTTGCTTTCGGAGCGCAGAACCTGCCCGTTGGACTGGAACAGCTGGACGTAGCCGGTGGCGCCGCCGAGCCTCGGGAGTGGGCAGCACGAGCTGGTTGAAAGGACTCACCTGCACGTGCACGCCCAGCGTCGCGCTTTCGCGGCGGGGCCGCCCTGCGCGAACGCGGCGTTGCCTTCGATCGAGACCGTTTCCCCATGGAGACTCTCCCCACCGCTTTCCTGGGCGAAATTTTCCCCGCCGGCGCTTCCCCGCCGGCCGAGTCCTGCCCGCCGGAGTGGGTGTTTCCCGCCGCTGCCCCGCCGAAGGCGATCCGCGGCAATCCCCCGGGCGGCAGCTTGCCTTCCTTGCTTCAGCTTCGCGAGCTGCTGCCGAGCTGAGAGTCATGGTCTGGATCTGAACGGCCTGCGGCCCGGGAGTCAGCTTCTGGCGCAGGCTCGTATCGATCTGCCCGCGCAGCTCGTTGCCGGTCACGACGTACACCACGACCGACGCGATCACGATCGCCGCGGCCACCGCCCCGGCCGCCAGCAGCACCATGCGCCGGCGAAAGCTCATCGTGAGGATGACCTCAACACGTAGCCGACTCCGCGGACCGTGTGCACCACGCGCGGCTCTCCGCCGGCCTCGGTCTTGCGCCGCAGATAGCCGACGTAGACCTCCAGCGAGTTCGACGCCGGCCCGAAGTCATAGCCCCACACGCACTCGAAGATCTTCGTGCGTGAAAGCACCTGACCGGGATGGCGCATGAGCAGCTCCAGCAGCAAGAACTCGGTGCGCGTAAGCTCGAGCGGACGCCCGTTGCGGCGCGCCTCGTGCGCGAGCGGATCGAGCTCCAGATCCTCGAAGCGCATCGTCTCCTCGTTGCCCTCCCACCCCGTGCGTCGCAGCAGTGCGCGAAGCCTGGCCACCAGCTCCTCGCTCGCGAACGGCTTGACCAGATAGTCATCGGCGCCGGCCTCCAGCCCCGCCACCCGCTCTGACACCTCAGCACGCGCGGTCAACATCAGCACGGGCGTGCGATCGCCGATCGCGCGCATCCGCCGGCAGACCTCCAGGCCGTCCAGGCCGGGCATCAGCACGTCGAGGATCACCGCATCGGGCCGGTCCACCGCGAGCGTGCGAATCGCCTCAGCGCCGTCCGCGCCGTCGCCACCCCAAATCCATTGAGGTCCAGCACGAGCTCGAGCGCCTCGCGAACGGAGGGATCGTCGTCAACGACCAACAGACGCATCAGCCGATGCTGACAGGCCAACCTGAAAGAAAGCTGAGGACGGGCCGCGTCATGGCGCTGCTTCGGGCGACGAGCCGGAGCCGCCGTGCACGCCGCCGGGGATCAGCGATTCGCAGGCGTGCACCGCCGCCTTGAACGCCGGCGAGCTCTCGTTCAGCCCCTGATGTTCGATGTGCACGCCGCCGCCGGAGAACGTCGGGTCGGGGAAGTTCGGCACGCCGTGGGAGCGGATGCACGCCGCGGCCTTCAGGTACTGCGACTGTTCGGAGGGGGTGATCTGGTGGTTCGAGCCTTCTCCGCGGACCACCGCCCGGCAGCAGCTTGCTGCAGGCCTGCTGCGCCGACTTGAAATGGGGATTGCCCGTGATCGCCGGGTGACCCCGATCGCCACGCTTCACTCCGTTGCCGTGGGTCGAGATCTTTGGATCGGGGAAGTTGGGCACGCCGTGTGAGCGCATGCACGCCGAGTACGCCACCGCCTGGCTTCCGGGCGAGGCCGAGCTCCCCGACCGCCCGCTCGACCCGGCCGCCGTCGAGCTCGTCGTGGACGTTTTGGACGCGTGCGAGCCGAGGCTCGCCACGCCCCCGGTCGGCGAGCTG
Organism: uncultured Solirubrobacterales bacterium; assembly: GCA_963725165.1. Lineage (GTDB taxonomy): Bacteria > Actinomycetota > Thermoleophilia > Solirubrobacterales > Solirubrobacteraceae > Palsa-744. The sequence goes on along the minus strand of CAVRXK010000008.1, from coordinate 120,764 downwards.
CCCCCGCAGCCCGTCACGAGCACGCCGAGGGCGATCAGGGCCGCGGCCAGAGCAGCCGCTCCCAGTCCCTGGACGGTCGCCGTGCTCCGGTCGCCGCTGTGTTTGGCGTGGCCTTGCATGTCGTCTCCTTTGCAGCTCGAGAGGTCGTGCTCTGGGCTGCTTGTACGACATCGACGGTTTCGGGAACGTATCGCCGCCCGGGCAGCCGGCGCTCACGTGAGGCCGCCGGCGAAACCGTGCTGAAACCGCCGGGAAGTAGCCTGGAGCACACGCCGGATCGCAACGAAGTCCGGCCGTGAAAGGGGAGTGACCATGCGGGTGCTCGTGATCGAGGACGACGAGGAGATGGCCGAGGCGATCGCGTTCGGCCTGCGCCAGACGGGCATGGCCGTGGACGTCGCGCTCGACGGCCCGGCCGGTTTCGCGCGCGCCACGGTCAACGACTACGACGTGATCGTGCTCGACCGCGACCTGCCGGGCATGCACGGCGATGAGCTCTGCGCCAAGCTCGTGGACAGCGAGTGTCGCAGCCGGGTGCTGATGCTCACCGCCGCGGCGATGGTCGAGGACCTGGTGGACGGGCTCGGCCTCGGCGCGGACGACTACCTGCCAAAGCCATTCGACTTCCCGGTGCTGGTCGCGCGGATCGGCGCGTTGACGCGCCGTGCCCAGCCCGCGATCCCGCCGCTGCTCCGCCACGCCGACATCGTGCTCGACACCGCACAGCACCGTGCCTTTCGCGCCGGCCGGCGAGCTCGAGCTCGCGCCGAAGGAGTTCGGCGTGCTGGAGCTGCTGCTCGCCGCGCAGGGCCGCAGCGTCTCCGCCGAGGAGCTCCTCGCACGGGTGTGGGACGAGGCCGCCGACCCGTTCACGAACGCGGTCAAGATCACGATCAGCCGCCTGCGCTCAAAGCTCGGCGATCCTCCGATCATCGAGACGGTCGCCAAGTCCGGCTACCGGATCTGAGGCGCTGGCTGTGCGATGCCTCGGCCAGCCGACGGACCCGTCCAGGCGCGGCGGCTGCACCTGCCGCGGCGCACGATTCGCCTGCGTCTCGCGCTGCTCTACGGCGGTGTGTTCTTCATCTCCGGCGCGGTGCTGCTGGCGCTCATCTACGGCGCCGTCGCGCACACCCACGGCGCCTACTCGCAGGTCCGTCCCAGTCCCGTTCGTGCACTCCAGCTCGCGCGCCAAGCCATCCGGCACCCCTGCCCAGGGCTCGCCGGGCCCGGCGAAGAAGGTGTCAGCCAACGCTGCACGCACGCCCTGGCGGAGTCTCGGTGCGTCTTCGACTCCAATCAGCGCGACGCCGACCTGCGCGTGCTCGCGATCGTGTCGGTGATCGCGCTGGCGATCATGGCGGCCGTCTCGATGGGGCTCGGATGGCTGATCGCCGGACGGGTGCTGCGCCCGCTGCGAACGATCACGACCGCCGCCCGCGACATATCGGCCACGAACCTGCACCGGCGGCTCGCGCTCGACGGCCCCGACGACGAGTTCAAGGAGCTCGGAGACACCTTCGACGGGCTGCTCGCGCGGCTCGACGCGTCCTTCCAGTCCCAGCGCCAGTTCGTCGCCAACGCCTCGCACGAGCTGCGCACTCCGCTCGCCCGGCTGAAGACGCTGGTGCAGGTCGCGCTGGCGGACCCCGACGCCAGCGTCGAGTCGCTGCGCGCCGCCCACGAGCGCGTGCTCGCCTCCGAGCAGCAGCTCGAGGGGCTGATCGAGGCGCTGCTCAGCCTGGCCAGCAGCGAGCGGGGCCTCGAGCGCCGCGAGCCGGTCGACCTGACGGCGGTGACCGAGCGAGGTGCTCGCCGCCCGCCGTCCGGAGATCGAGCGCCGTGGCCTGCGGCTGAACGCGACGCTCGACCCTGCCCGCGTGGAGGGCAACCCGCAGCTGCTCGAGCGTCTCGTGGCGAACCTCATCGACAACGCGATCGCGCACAACACGACCGGCGGTCGCATCGACGTCACGACCGCGACCGAGGCGGGACAGGCCGTCCTGTCGGTGAGCCAACGACGGCCCGGTGATCGGACCCGAGGAGCTGGACCGCCTCCAGCAACCCTTCCAGCGACTCGGGGCCGCGCGCACCAGCCACGGCGACGGGCACGGCCTCGGGCTCTCGATCGTCCACGCGATCGCCACCGCCCACGGGGCGACGCTCAGCGTGCACTCACAGGCCGCAGGCGGACTCCACGTGACGGTTCGCTTCCCAAATCCGAGCTGACGCTCGTCCACGATCAAGCCGGACCGACCAGCGCTGCCGACAGCCAGCCGATTCCGCTTGCGCAAGTTGGCGGGACGCGCATCGCTTCGGTCTCGCGCGGCTCACCGCCCGGCCCGAAGTTGCACGCGGCCGCCGCCTGCTCGAACGCCGGCGAGTTCGTGTCGATCGACTTCGGGATCGCGAGGTAGTACCCGCCGTTGCCGATGATCCCGCTGTTGCCGGCCGAGTTCGATGGAGGCGAGGTGCTCGGATCGGGGAACCCCGAGATCCCGTGCTTGCGCATACATGCGGACACCTCGAGCATCCGCGCCTGCGCCTGCGAGGACGGGGGTCCGGAGCTCGGAGGGCCCTTCGGCAGCAGGCGCTGGCAGGAGTGCGCGGCGGACTGGAACGCGGGCGACTGTATGGTGCTCGCGCGAGCCCATCCGGACCGTTTGGCCACTGACCTTCGGGTCGGGGAAGTTCGGCACCCCGTGCGAGCGGATGCACCTGGTGAACGCGACCCCCGATTCGACGGCGCTCGCCGCGGACGCCGAGGTGCTCGCGCCGCCCGTCGGGCTTGGAGAGCTTCCCCCGCATCCCGCCACCAGCACCCCGCTCAGGAGTGCCGCGGCGGTGAGCAGGCGCGCTCGCGGCGGGGTGAGCCTCTTGGTATGGATGCTGTACGGCATTCGGTTCTCCTTTGTTTCCATCAGTGGTTGTGCAGCGGGAACGCGCACGCGGCCGCCGCCCGCGTGAACACCGGCGACTGCTGGTCGATCGTGCTCGGGAAGACGAGGATCACTCCTTCGATATCGCTGATCACGCCGCTGTCGCCGGAGCCGAACGGGTTGGACGGGACCGAGGTCCGAGGGTCGGGGAAGTCGGAGACGCCGTGCTGGCGCATGCACCGCGCGATCTTCAGCATCCTCGCCAGCGTCTGCGGGGAGGGGTGCGGCCCCGAGCCGGGGCCGCCGCCGCGGCAGGAGCTGCTGGCACTTCGCCTGCGCCGCCTTGAACGCGGGCGATGAGGGATTGATCTCCAGCGCGCGCGTGGAAGAGGAAGCCCCCGCCGGCGTTCGGGTCTGGGAAGTTGGGCACGCCGTTGGCGCGCATGCACTTGGCGTAGGCGAGCGCATCCGAGCCGAGGGCGCTCGGCGAGGACGGGCCTGCACTGGCCGCACCGCCCCCGGCCGCGGCAGTCGATCCCGAGGTGGTCGTGGCGCCCAGCCGTGCCACGGTCGAGCTGGGAGAGCTTCCCCGCATCCTGCCACCAGCACCCCGCTCAGGAGTGCTGCGGCGGTGAGCAGGCGCGCTCGCGGTGGGGTGAGCCTCTTGGTGTGGATGCTGTGCGGCATCTGGTCTCCTTCGGGTCTGCTGCGGGGTTTGCGTCCTCGTCCGGATCGGTTCTACGCGGTGGGTTGTTTCGGCGCTTGTTTCGCTCTCCGAGGCAGGCAGCGGTTTTGTTTGACGGAGCCGGCGAAACAGCGTTGAAACACTGCGGCGCTACCTTGTCACGACAAGGAGCTACGGATGCGGGTGCTTGTGATCGAGGACGACGAGGAGCTGGCCGCACACGGTCGCCGCCGGCCTGCGCCACGCGCGGATGGCGGTCGATGTCGCGCTCGACGGCGAGGCTGGCTTGACGCGCGCGCTGGTCAACGATTACGACGTGATCGTGCTCGACCGCGACCTTCCCGCGCTCCACGGCGATGAGGTGTGCGCGAAGCTCGTCGCCGCCGGCGGGCGCAGCCGGGTGCTGATGCTGACCGGCGCGGCGGAGAATGAGGATCTGGTCGACGGGCTCGGGCTCGGCGCGGACGACTACCTGGGAAAGCCGTTCGACTTCCCCGTGTTGGTGGCGCGCATCGGCGCGCTGGCCCGCCGCGCGCAGCCGAGCATCCCGCCGGTGCTGGAGCACGGCGACGTCGTGCTCGATACGGCCAAGCGCTGCGCGCAGCGCGTCTGGCCGTGATCTCGAGCTGACGCCGAAGGAGTTCGGGGCGCTGGAGCTGCTGCTCGCCGCCCAGGGCCGGGTCGTCTCGGCCGAGGAGCTGCTCGAACGCGTGTGGGACGAGAACGCCGACCCGTTCACAGGCGCCGTGAGGATCACGATCAGCCGGCTGCGCGCCAAGCTCGGTGATCCCCCCGTGATCGAGACCGTCGCGAAGGCCGGCTACCGCATCGGAGGCGAGTGATGGGCGTCGCGCACCCCCGGCTCGCACCACCCTCTTGGCTGCGATTGCCTCGCCGCACCGCCCGGCTGCGGCTCACCGCTCTCTACGGCGGCCTCTTCCTCCTCTCCGGCGTCGCGTTGGTCGCCATCACCTACGTCCTTTTTGAGCGGGCGACCGAATACAGAGCGCCACACCTACCGAAGATTCCTCACACCCCCGCCATCCAGCATCTCCAGCTTCCGGTTCCGCCTGGAACGGCTCTGCCTCAGGGCCAATCCGTGGTCAGTTCTCCAGCATCCGCATCAGCTGGCACAGGCTCAGCAGGAACTGGGACAGGCTCGGCACGAGCTGGCACAGGCTCGGCCTCGGCTGATATTCGGTGTGCCGACTCAGCTGGCACGGGTACAGCATCAGATAACACAGGCCCAGCATCAGCTGGCACAGGACCAGCATCAGCTGGCAGACGCCGTGCATCAGCTGGCACAGGTGGGGCCCGTCCAAGCCGCACAGCGCGCTGCCGACTCGCACCAGCTTCTGGTCAACTCGGGAATCGCCCTGGCGATCGTGGCCGTACTCGCCCTCCTGGCCGGCTGGGTCGTTGCCGGCAGGATGCTGCGACCGATCCGGACCATCACCCGCACGGCCCGAAGGATCTCCTCCACCAGCCTGCACGAGCGCCTGGCCCTCGACGGCCCGCAGGACGAGCTCAAGGAACTCGGGGACACCCTCGATGACCTGTTTGGGCGGCTCGACGCCGCGTTCGAAGCGCAACGCCAGTTCGTCGCCAACGCCTCGCACGAGCTGCGCGCGCCGCTGACGCGCCAGCGAGCCCTGATCCAGGTCGCGCTCGCCGACCCGGACGCGAACTTCGCCTCGTTGCGCGCAGCCCACGAGCGCGTGCTCGCCTCCGAGCAGCACCTGGAGCAGATGATCGACGGGCTGCTGGCGCTCACGCGCGGCCAAGCGGGACTGGAGCGCCGCGAGCACCTCGACCTCGCGACCCTCGCCTCCAAGGCCCTGCTCGCGCGCGAGTCAGAAGCCGCAGGCCGCGACCTCGACGTTCGCGCGACGCTAGCCCCAGCGCCAACGGCCGGCGATCCACGGCTGGTGGAGCGCCTGATCGCCAACCTCATCGACAACGCCATCCGCCACAACATCCCCGAGGGACACGTCGAGATCACGACCGGCACCCGTCACCAGCACGCATTCCTGACGGTCGCAAACAGCGGTCCGACGATCCCCCCCGAGGAGGTGCCGCGCCTGTTGCAACCGTTCCAACGTCTTCACGGAACCCGCACCACCCACGCCAGCGGGAACGGGCTCGGCCTCGCGATCGTCGACGCGATCGCCACCGCCCATCGCGCCACGCTAACCGCCCAACCGCGCCCAGACGGCGGGCTGACCGTCGAAGTCACGTTTCCCTTCAAGCCTCCAAGCATGAGACCGGCGCCGATCACGGAACTCATCGCGGCCGATCAATCGCAGAGGTGATGCCCCGCTCGGTACAGCGATAAGTTTCGGCTGAGCCAGGGGTCTCAGCAGATGTAATCCAACCCAAGGAGGATGTCATGCCCAGCATCAAGCCTCATGTCAACAAGATCAACACGGTCGTCATCCCGGTGTCCGATCGACCGTGCGATCGATTTCTATGTCGACAAGCTCGGCTTTGAAAAGCGCGCCGACATACCCTTCGGCAACGGCTACCGTTGGGTGGAGGTCGCGCCGGCGACGCGAGACGACGATCACGCTCGCCCCCCGCCGCCCGACGGCAAGCCGGCGGGCAACCGTGAGACCGGCATCGGTTTGCACGTCGATGACATCGATGCCTACCACGCCCGCGCTGAAGGCCGACCGCTGGACGTCGACCCCGAGGTCAGCCGCATGGGAGGCCCGGTGCCGCCGCTGCTCTGGCTGCGCGATCCGGAGGGCAACACCCTGATGGTCATCGGCTGATTCGCCGCCTCGGCGGTCGGCCTCTGTGTCGTCGTGAGATCGCGATGCGTCAACAAGTGAGGGCGCTGCCAGGAGCTCAGGTAGCTGCTCACCTCAGCTGGAGGACAAAGGGGATGAGCATCTTCGTGCTGTTTTGGTACTCCGGATACGCCGCTGGGAATGTCGCGGTGAGGTTCTTCTCCTCCACGGACGCGCTGTAGTAGAAGTACGCGCCGAGGATCGCGACGACGATCAGGCCGATCAGGTTGGTCACGAGGCAGTCCAGTATCCCGGCGAGGAGCCCGAGTAGATCGGGTGGCGGACGAATCGGTAGGGGCCGGAGGTGACGAGCTCCGGCTCGGCCTTTTGGGTCATCGGCATCCCCCAGTTGCGACCGAGCTCGACGCGAGACCAGATCGCCACTGCGATTCCGCCTGCGAATACGACCGCCCCGATCGCTCCAAGGACTGGGCTGTGGACGGTCAGGCTCCCGCCGCGGAAGACGCGGAGGAGGAGGATCACCGACAGCGCGCTCAGCCCCTGCAGAGGAATCCGACGCCCACTGCGTCTGCCCTGCTTCGCGCCAAGGGCGAGCACGAGCCAGTAGACCCAGAAGATGATCCAGGCGATGGCGATGGCGGTCTTGAGCGCGTCCAGTCGTTTGACGAGCGTGCTGGGTGCGGCGGACGCCCACCACACCTACGGGTACTACCCAGCGGCCGCTCAGGCGGTGATCCCGCGGATGTCGAGCTTGGCGACCAGCTCGGGGTCGTTGAACACGTCGATCGCGACCGCGCGGTCGCCGACGACGGTGAACGCCAGCACCGCGAACGGCCGCTCGCCGTCGAACGCGACCACGCCGGCGGCGCCGTTGACGAGCGCCGGGCGAACGTACGGCGCGAACCGCCGGGCCGTCATCGCCCCGCTGCGCGACCTGCGCGGCGCCGTGCAGCTCGAGCGGGTCGCCGTCGCGGCGGTGGGCGCGGAGCACGACGTCGGGGTCGAGCACCGCCACCAGCGCCTCGAGGTCGCCCTCGCGGGCGGCGGCGAAGTAGGCGTCGACGACCGCCCGCTGGCGGGTCAGGTCCGGGTCCGGCGGCGGCGCCGCCGTCGCGCACGCGGCGGCGGGCGCGGCTGGCGAGCTGGCGGGTCGCCTGCGGTGAGCGGTCGACCATCGCCGCGATCTCGTCGAACGGCACCGCGAACATGTCGTGCAGCACGAACGCGAGCCGCTCGGCCGGGCTGAGCGTGTCCAGCACGACCTGCAGCGCGATCCCGACCGCGTCCGCCAGCAGCGCCTCGTGCTCGGGATCGGTCCCGGCCGCCGGGTCGTCGATGATCGGCTCCGGCCGGCAGCCGTCGAGCGGCTGCTCGCCGCGGGTCCGGCGGGACCGGAGCATGTTCAGGCAGATCCGGGCGACGACCGTCGTCAGCCACCGCTCGAGGCTGTCGATCTGCTCGGCGTCGGTTCGCTGCAGCCGCAGCCACGCCTCCTGCACGGCGTCGTCGGCCTCGCTGAGCGAGCCGAGGATCCGGTAGGCGACCGCGCGCAGCTGGGGCCGCTGGCGGTCGAACCTGTTGGCCAGCTCGAGTTCGTTCATCGCTGTCACACCGTCCGGGTCTCGCGGGTCATACCGGATAGACCCCCGAACCCCAACCGATGTGACAGGAGGTGCCCGATGGCACGCATCGAGGGAGTATCGAAGCAGCAAGGCCGGGCCGATGGTCAGGCTCGTCTACAGGCTCGGACCGAGGATGATGAAGAAGCTGACCGGCCGCGCGCCGCAGACCGGCAGCGGGCATCGAGCCGATCGAGATCTGGGCCCACCAGCCGAAGATGATGATGCGGGATGGGCAAGTTCAACCAGGCGGTGCGCAAGGGCAAGTCCGTCGATGAGCGGCTCAAGAACCTGGTCGAGCTGAAGGGCGCGCAGATGATCGGATGCGAGTTCTGCGTCGACCTCGGCTCGCAGATCTGCCGCAACTCCGGCTTCTCCGACGAGGAGCTGCTGGCGCTGCCGCGCTACCGCCAGAGCGACCTGTTCACCGACCGCGAGAAGCTGGCGCTCGACTACACGGTCGCCGTGATGCGCACGCCGGTCGAGGTCACCGACGAGCTGTTCGCCCGGATGAAGGAGCACTTCAGCGACGAGCAGCTCGTCGAGATCACCGCGCTGCTGACGCTCGTCAACGTCGACCGCTTCAACGCCGCCTTCGGGATCGGCTCGGCCGGGTTCAGCGAGGGAATGGTCTGCGTGCCGCCGGACCGCCCGGCGCCAACCCCGCGCTGGCGAGGATCGCCTAGTACAGCGTTCCTGAAGTGGCTTGTCTTTTGGTGTCCTTGGTGATGATGTGCTCCGCCGTCGTTCCTGTCCGAAGCGAGCGCGAGCGCGCTCCTATTGGACGCTCGCAGTCACGCGGAAGCGACAGTGGGACTTGGTGGGGCCTTCGCGCTCGGACAGAGACGGCTGTATGGGCTGTCAGCACCAACCCCTACGGCATCGAGTCCAGTGGCCACACCTCGACGACACCGTGCGCGACAGCACAAGGGGTCTTGGAGACGAGGCTGATCGCCTCTCCGAGATCGGCGGCCTCAATGACCATGAACCCCGCGATCGGAAGGTCGGAGCGCAGGAACGGCCCCTCGCTCCGCTCCACGCCCGCCCCGTCGTGATTGCGCACCTGCACAGGCTCACCGGCGATACCCATCAAGGCTCCCTCCACGAGTAGGCGCTCGTCGTGTTGATGGGCCGCGTCGCGGATCGCGGGGTCAGTCCGGTCGTACCCTGCGCGATCTCCATATCCGATGGTCACGAATCTCGCCACAAACACCTACCTCCTCGACCTTGTCGTTGATTCTTGACGATGCGACTACTCCTGCGGGCGGACGAGCCGTGGGTTCCAGAGAATCTCCCAAAGGTGTCCGTCGGGATCGCGAAAGTAGCCGGAGTAGATCCCCCACGGACGGTCATGCGGTCGGTCGGTGAGCGTGGCTCCGGCGGCTTGGGCTTGGGTGAGCAGGGCGTCGACCTCGGCCTTGCTTGCGACCGCATGTCCGATGCTGAACTCGCCTGTCTTGGGCGGACCGAGCGGGACCTTGGCGTCCTTCGCGAGCTCGGTGCGGGGGTAGAGTGACAGGAGCAGTCCGTTCTGAAGCTCGAACAATGCGATAGCCCCGGCCGGCTCGACATCGTCACCGGCCCACTCGGTGCCGATCACCCCGCGCGACTCCAATCCGAGGCCATCTCGGTAGAAGTCCAGTGCCCGCTGCAGATCGGCTACAGCGAGCGTGATTATGTCGATTCGCGCTTCCATCTTCGGCATTTCTCGTTGGCTTCGCGAGCGTTTGCATATACACCGCTCTGGGCGACACTACCCGCCGGATACCCGATTGGCGCGCCGGCCATGCGTGCTCCACGCAGACCGCCGAGCACGTTGCGCATGCGCCAGACGCAGCCAGCTCGAAGCGGTTAGTCGAGCTCAAGACGCGCGCGGTCCTTGTGCGTCACAAGCGATCGCGCGTGAGAGCAGTAGCTCGCGCTCGCGCGCGTTGTTGCATAGGTCGGCTGCGCGCTCGAACTCTTTGCGCGCCTCCGCCAGCCGCCCCAGACGCACGAGGATGTCGCCGCGTACGCCGGGCAGCAGATGGTAGCCGCGCAACGCGGGCTCATCGGCAAGCCCATCGACGAGCTCGAGCCCGGCCTCGGGGCCGAAGGCCATCGTCACGGCCACGGCGCGGTTGAGCTCCACGACCGGGGAGCCGGTGAGGGCCACCAGCCCATCGTACAGCGCGACGATCCGCAGCCAGTCGGTTTCCTCGACGCTCCGGGCCCGCGCGTGGCAAGCGGCGATCGCGGCCTGCAGCGTGTACGGGCCCAGCGCGCCGCTGAGCTTCTCGGCACGCGCCAGCCCAGCGAAACCACGCTGCACGAGCAGGTGGTCCCAGCGCGCGCGGTCCTGATCGGCGAGCAGTACCGGCTCCCCGTGTGGCCCGACCCGTGCCCGCAGCCGCGAGGCCTGGAGCTCCATTAGGGCCAGCAGGCCTTGGACCTCGGGCTCGCGGGGCATCAGCGCCGCGAGGATCCTTCCCAGGCGCAGAGCGTCCGCGCACAGCGCCGGGCGGATCCAGTGCTCGCCGGCACTCGCCGCATAGCCCTCGTTGAACACCAGGTAGACCACCTCTAGGACCGCCGACAGACGCTCGGTCAGCTCGTCGCGACCGGGGAGCGCAAACGGCACGCGCGCTTCGGCAAGCGTGCGCTTGGCGCGAACGATGCGCTGCGCGACCGTACCCTCGGAGACGAGGAACGCCCGCGCGATCTCCGGCGTCGACAGGCCGCCGAGCAGACGCAGCGTCAGTGCCACGCGCGCCTCCCGCGACAGGACCGGATGGCACGTCATGAAGATCAGGCGCAGCACATCGTCCTGCACGTCTTCGACCTGCGCGGCAAACTCGGGCTGATCGAGCTGCTGGAGGATTTCTAGCTCGCGCCCGATCAGCTCCCGCTTACGCTCGAGCGTGACGCGCCGGCGTAGCTCATCGATGCCCCGGCGCTTAGCGGTGGCCATCAGCCACGCGCCCGGCTTGTCCGGGATGCCCGACGCAGGCCATTGCTCGAGAGCGGCGACGAGCGCGTCCTGGGCCAGATCCTCGGCCACCGCCACGTCGCGCACGATGCGAGTCAGCCCGGCTATCAACCGGGCCGACTCGATCCGCCAGACGGCGTCGATCGCACGATGGGTGGCCGACGAGCTCACGGGTGGGCGGGCCTAATTGTGGGCTGCCTGCTCGCGCAGCCGCTCGTTGGCCTCGCGCAGCTCCGGCGTCAGCTGCTCACCGAAGTCGCCGGCCTCGAAGATCTCGCGCAGCTCGATCTCGACACCGCCGCCAAACGGCGCTCGCTTGAGCCACTCGATCGCCTCATCGCGCGACGTGCACTCCCACACCCAGTAGCCCGCGACAATCTCCTTGGCCTCGGTAAACGGACCGTCGATGACGGTGCGCTCGCCGCCGTTGAAGCGGATCTTTGCGCCCCTGGAGGTCGGGTGCAGGCCCTCGCCGGCCAGCATCACGCCTGACTTGACGAGCTCTTCGTTGTACTTCGTCATCTCTCCCAGGAGCTCCGTGCTGGGCATCTCGCCCGCCTCGGACTCGGGGCTCCCGGGGACCAGAACCATGAAACGCATTGGTGCCTCCTTGTCGTATATGGGGTGGTTACTACCCGCACGTCGAACAAGACTGGCCGAAATCGACACCGCCCCGGATTTTTCTTGGTTGACGTCCGCCGCGAGGCCACCCAGAGTGCGGGTCTGCCCGAGCTCGCGTCGAAGGGCGAAGTGGGTGGGCCGTCCAACGGGATCCCACACTGCGCGGCCAACTCGCTTCTGCTTGCGCATCACAGCGAGCGCTCGACACAGGGTGGCGTTTACGCTGCATCGGACGAGGCTCGATCGTGCCAGCCGCGGCTCATCAGACGACCGCTTCCGCCGGGCGAAACTGCGCTCATGCTCGCTGCAGGAACCTCAAATAGAACGCCCCGAACACTAGGACAATCCCGACGTTGACCACCAGGCGCTCCAAGAGCCGATGCCTGAAGAACAAGACGTCCACGCCGACCACGACGGCTACCAGCGTGAGCACATAAAGCACGACGCCTGCCTGCCTTCCCATCGTTCCATCCTACTGCTCGAGGACCGCATCGCGGCCACGGATCACACCGCCGGTCGGCAGCGTGTCGGGCGTTTCCCACACAACGTCATCGGCGAAATAGCTCCCGACTCCCAGCAAATCGCCGCTGCCGAAAGCTTCATAGGCCGCGCGTGCGAGCGCTACGTTCTCGGCTGATGACTAACGCCGCTGGCGACTGAGTCGAAGTGTCCGTCGTCAGCGCATGGTCACTCCTGCTTCGAGCGCCGAGCGAGCGCGCCAGCGGATGCCGCTCACTTTTCCGCCTCTGACGATTCCGGGCGCAGCGAGTGCGGAGCGGCACACGCCTGCTTGCGAAACTTAACGTCCGGGAGAGACCCGGTAGCGAAGGTAAACGACGCGAGAGCCAAATGTGCGTGTCTCGATCAGCTCGAGGTTGATCCGTTTCTCCAAGGTCGGGAAGTAGGGTGTGCCGCCGCCGAGTAGGACCGGGCTGACGAACAGCCGCCACTCGTCGATCAGCTCCAGCTTCATACACGCGCGGGCGAGGCCGGCGCCGCCGACGGCGATGTCCTTTCCGGGCTGTTCCTTGAGCCTTGAGACCTCCTCGCCGACGCCGTCGGTGGCCAGCCTGGTGTTGCCCACCACGCTCTGAAGCGTCGTGGAGAACACGACCTTCGGCAGGGCCTTCCAGGTCTGGGCGAACTCGACTTGGTCCGCGGCCAGCGGGCTCTCCTCAGCTGTCTCCCAGTAGAGCATCGTTTCATAGAGCCGCCGTCCGCAGAGATGCACACCAGTCTCCCGCACCTGCCGGTGGTGGAACCGAAACAGCTCCTCGTCGGGCACCGACCAGTCGATCGCGCCGTCCGGTGAAGCGATGAAGCCATCCAGCGACGCAGTCATCGAGTAGATCAACTTCCGCATCAAGATCCTCCTTCAGTTGGCGCCCAATTCTTCCGCAGACAAGAACTTCGCGTCCCCATATGACACGAAGCTGGACCCCCGCGGACTCGGGGCTCTGCTTGTCGCGCTGAGCGGCACAAACCCCATTCATGGGCTACCGTGGCTCAGTCGGGGCAATCCGCCCGGCGAACCTGCGACGACTGGAGGCTGAAATGGCGTACGTGATCGTCAACGACTTCGAAGGCGGTACAAGGGAGCAGTATGACGCCACCACCGCGGTGGTGCACCCGCCCGGTGGCCTGCCCGCCGGTCAGACGCATCACTACGCCGGGCCGAGCGCGAACGGCTGGGTCGTCGTCGCGGTCTGGGAGTCGAAGGAGATCTGGGAGAAGTTCCGCGACGAGACGCTGCTGCCCGCCGTCCAGGCAGGGCCGTCCGCTTTGCCCGGCCCACCGAAGACGACGGAGTTCGAGGTCGAGGTCGAGCTCTAGGGCAATCCCGCTGACCGAGGCGGTTGGTTCTCATCTCGTGCGGGCCTGCCGCGGCTGCAAACGAGCGCGCGTGCTTTTGGCGATTTGCGAGACTCGCGCAGTCCCCGGGTCGAGGCCTGCCTTTATGCTCGCGCCGGTACGTCGAGGCGCCTTTGGTGGCCCTGCTGTCCGACGGCCACGCGAGGCACGTCTCTGCGCGAACGCTGAAAGTATCGCCCTCTCCAAGTCAGATCCTCGGGGGGCACGGACGTTGTGTGGTTTCAGTACATAGTGGACTGATGTCTCGGGAGATACTGGACACCCGGATGAAAGGTGGCTGGTATGGGGATGGCACGGGTGGGGCTGGCTCGCTATGTCGTGGACGCTCTCAGTGGGGGGAGCGGGGTTTGGCCTTGGTCTTTGCCTTCTTCTTGAACGTGAGCTTGAGATGGAGCGTGTGGGTCACTGTGGTTCGGCCGTGGCCTGAGATCGTGACGGTGACGGTGACCGCGAGGCTGCCGTGAGAGCGCAGCAACACGAGGCCTTGGCTAGTGAGCTTGATGTGCAGGGTCTCGCTGGTCCCGCTGGCAAGCGTCATCGCGCCACTGCCGATCTCCACCGGTCGCTTGCTGCGTTTGTGCTTGGTGTTCGCAACACTTGCCATCACGCTCGCCGCGGCCGCTGTCGCCGCTGGAACCGTTGCGCTGGTCGTGACCGTGCACGGACTCGCGGTCGCGCTCGAGCAGCTCGCTTGCACGGGCAGCGTCACCGAAGAGCCTGACACTGTCGCCGAGCTGCCACTCGCGTTAATCGTCGTGGAGATAGCGCCTTTGGGCGTAGTCGTCGTGCCTGGAGTGGTTGTGGTTGTAGTCGGTGGTGGGGTTGTGGCTGTCGTCGCGCCCGCCGTCGTGATCGGCGCGTTGACCGAGAACTCGCTGGTCACCCCAGGGCCGCTCGCGGGGACCGTCGTGGCGGTCGAGGAAACGAAGCGATAGCCGGCCGGGGGAGCCGCGACGGTGCTTGTGAAGCCGACGTTCCCGCTCGCGTCGGTCGATAGGCTGATCCGCTCGAGCGGCGTCTGTCCCTCGCCGGCGCCGAATGGGTTCTGGTTTTCGTCGGCGAATACCTCCAGCAGGTAGTTGGTGCTCGCGACGCCGTGCAGCGAACCGGTGATCGTGAGCTGCCCACCACTCGAGCTCGCTGACGTTAGGACCGGCGAGTTCTGCAGGTTGTTCGTGCCCACGTCGGGCTGGGTGGGGTCCTGGGGATCGACGCCGATCGGCCCGAACACCGACGTTTCATTGCCGTAGATGAGGTCGATACCGAGTCCCGGAAGACCCGTCAGGGATCCGGTGAAGTTCTCGTTGTTGTAGATCGTGTTGCCGAGGACCTGGACAGTGGGGATGTGCTGAGCGCTGCCGGCGATCCACAATCCGGCGTCGCGGTTGTCCTCGACGATGTTGCCCTGACTGGGGGCGGTGCCGCCGAACCGCAGAGCGTGCTCGTCGCCGCCGATCAGGACGGGGATCTCGTCGGGGTGAGGGTTCCCCGAGGCGTCCACCCCGAAGCGGTTGCCCATGATCGTGTTGTTTTCACCTGACAGAGAGGAGGTGTTGGCGCTCGTCGAGCTTAGTTCCGCGGTCGTGGTCGCGTCGACGCCGTCGAAGGCGAGGGGCTCATCGGACTCGCTGAGATAGGTCTGGCGCGTACTCGGTGAGGTGTCTGCCGGGTTGATCTGGGCCTGTTTGACCTCGGTCGGGTCGGGGTCTTCGCTGACGTCGAGGAGGCCGATCCCGTCGTTGAGGAACGCGTTGCCCTGGATCTGCTCGCCGCCCGACCCAGAATCCAACATCCCGATCGCGTCGTTTTCGATCGTGTTGCCCACCATTGTCATGCCGTTGATGTTCTCGTTCGCCAACCCGATCATCGTGCCTTGGATCGTGTTCTTTTCCACGGTCAGATTCTGCGCGGAGACTCGTTCCGGCTTGCCCCCCAGCCCGATATCGGCGTCAAGCAGACCGAAGATCGTGCTGTATCCGCTGGGGGCCTTTTCGAACGTGGTGAACGGGGTGGAGGGTGCGCTCCCGATCGTGTTGCCCACGATCGCGTCGTTCGCGAGGTGCTGGCCCGACATGTTCAGCGCGACGACGGATCCCGGGAAGTTATTGCCCTGCCCTGCCGCCGTGCCGCCGATCTCGGCCCCCCGCACGTCGGCAAGCATCACCCCGAAGACCATGTAGAGCCCGATGCCCTTGTCGGTGCTGCCCACGTTGGATTCGCTACCGAAGGTATCGCTCTGGACGGCCGGGGATGCGACTTCGTTGCCTGCGAGCGCGATCCCGCCGAGGAGCCCTCCAAAGCGGTCGCCCTGACCGGTGGCGCCGATCTGGAGGCCGTTGACGGTGCCCGCGGCGAACACTCCGAACAGGCCGCCGATCGGTTCCAGCGCCTTGCCTTCCGTGTCCGTGCCAAACGAGGTATCGAGCACAGACAGGCCGTTGATCGAAGTGCCCTCACCTGCGGTCGCGAGCAGGCCGAAGACGGTCCCGCTGTCGACATTCGCCGCTGCCCCCGAGCCGCCGATCGTCACACCGTTGATCCCGCCTTCCTTCCCGGGTGCGATCAGCACGCCGATCGGAAAACCCTTAGCGGCGAAGTTGAAGGAGCCGAGCCCGTCCGGTTCGAGTTTGTCCTCCGCTTCGGAGAAGCCAGGGCCGTGCACCCCGATGTAGTCGCCCAGGATCTGGGTGCCGGAGGACGGCTTGTGCATCACGACCCCGCCGCCGAAGACGTCCATGCCCAACTCGAAGCTTTCATCGTTGACGTGTTTCCCGGCGAGTTCGGTGAGGTATTTTTCAATGCCCAGCCTGCCGTCCAGGAAGAAGATGTCGCCGGCAAGCCCTTCTCCGGATCCCACGATGTCGTGGTTGGAAGCGACCTCCACTCCCGTGCTGTCGTTCGTTAGGACCGAGTCCGCCACCTGCTCGTTTTCGCCGCCCAGCAGGACTCCGTCTCCCTTGAAGTTTTGGATCTGCAGCCCCGCGACGGTCGAGCCCGCCGCCCCGGCTCCGAGGCTCAGGCCGTTGGCTTCGGCTTCCGCCCCGTCGATGATCGCTCCGATGGTGCGCGATCCCGCCTTGAACGCTTCTGGTTGGGTGGTGGCGTCGATGTGGACGGGGGTGGTGATTTCGGGCAGCGGTGAGGTGGGGGAGATTGTGACGATCGTTTTTGCCGGGACTTCCGGGATGTCGAAGGTGATGCTGGCCGGCGTGCTGTCTTTCGCTGCGTTCGCTGTTTCGATGGCCGCGCGTAGGGTGCATCCGCCTTCTTCTGAGGCACACACGCCCGAGCCGGCGCTTGTGCTCTCCTTGCTGTCCTTGTTGCTCGTGACCACGAGCCCGGGGTTCAGCAGAAACGCGTGGCTCGTCCCTTTGTAGGTTCCGATGCCGGCGATGTCGCCGGCATCGTTGACGTCGGCGGCGCGTTGCAGCACCCACCCGGAGTCTTTGGGAAGCAGCGTGTTCAGGTCAGTGAGCTTTCCTTCCTGCCAGACCGCGGCGTGTTCGGCGCCTTCGACCGTCTCGGCGCCGACGATCTCGTGCGAGGAGTTCACGCCGCCGGGCTTGCTCAAGCCCACGACCGCTGTTTCGCTGCCATTCGGCAGGCGCAGATACAGCTGCGAATCCCGGTATCCGATCACGCTGCCGTCGTTGGCGAGATCGTGGCCTTGGACGAGTTCGTCGAAGTTCAACAGGGTCCCGGCCGAGCTGGCGTTGGGCCACAGGTAGAACTGGGGGTTGACCAGTTCGTCTGCTCCTTCGCTCTCTTCCAGTTCGGAGACTTCGCCGAACATGAGCCCGGAATTGTTGATGAAGTAAGCCGCCGAGAACCAGTCCTTGTCTCCGCGGCCGTCGGCGGCGCCGACCACTTCCGGGTTCGAGCCGCCGGGCGCTATGAATGCCCGCTCGGAGTTGTTTTCGCCGGCGTTCACCTCGCTCTCGCCGACGACATCGCCTTTGTTGTCGATCCCCGTCGCAAAGCCCGCTCCTGGAAGCTCTTTTTCTTTGAAGGAGATTTCGGCCTGCAGCACGCCGACGTCGCGGCGTTCGCCGCTGCCGGAGTACACCACCGGGTGGTAGGTCGTGCGTTCTTCCGCGGCGTTGATGGTGCTCGAGCCCGCGATCTGGCCGGAGTCGTTGATGCTCTCCAGCTGCAGATGATGCTTGTTGTCTTCGGTTTCGCTCTTGCCTTCGCCTTCGCCGTTGAGCGGTTCGAACGGGGACGAGAGTTTCCCGGCGCTCCAGACCGTCCATGGCTTTTCGAATTCTTCCTCGAGCTCCTCGTTGATGGCGAGGTGACCGAGAACCACCTGGTCGTTGGCGTTCATCGCCACCGGGTACCCTTCGCCGAGGTCCGTGATCGTCGTCGCGCTCGCTACTGCCGGAGCGACGAGCAACGAGAGCGCCACAGTGGCTAGTAGCACCGAGGTCAGGGCCATCATCTGGCCTCTCCCGCTGATCACTTTTTCTTGGTCTTCTTCTTCGGCTTGGGCTTGGCTGCATACTTCTTCTTGGCCTGCTTTTCACAGGACTGGCGCTTGTTCTTCGACTTCTGTTTCTTGCAGACCTTCAGCGCCTTGGCGAGCTTCTGCGCCTTCGTTTCGGTTTTCTTCTCGCCTGAGCCCGTGTTCGTGATGATCGGTTTGGTGATGGTGCTCGTGAGCGGGTTGGTGCTCGTACCGGGGTTGCTGGTCGTGCCACCGCCACCGCCCGGCGTCGTGCCGTAGATGGCGCCGACGTAGTAGGGACCCGCGGTTTCATAGGAGTGCGAGTAGTCCGCGGTGAAGCCGTTCGCGACCGTGGCGAACGCGCCGGTCAGGCGCCCGCCGGCGAGCGAGAAGGTTTCGAACTCCTGGCCGGCCGCCGGGACAAAGCCTCCCACGAGGACCGGTGCCAGGATGCCGGCGGCGGCGAATTCGCCGTCATCCAGGATAAAGCTCCCGAAGCTGGAGGTGCCAGCGATCTGAGGGGAGACCGTGCCGTCGCTCTCGTTGGCGAACGGACTTCCCTCCAGGATGTACTCGCCCGCCGGACCGACCGTGACGAGGCCTTCGTTGGTCGTCGGTGTTGCACCGTACTGTTGCAAGCGGCCGCCCTGCACTTCAAACGTGCCCGCGGGGCCGTTGTTCAACACAACATAGTCTTGAATCGGCCAGGAGGACGGGTCTTCCATCTGCGCGAGGATCTTGCCGTTGTTCTGGATCGACCCTTCTGCGATGACGGGCGCGTTGCCGTTGGCCTCGCCGCTCCCGGAGGAGTCGATCACGAGCGTGCCGTCGTTGACGAGCTGATCGTTCTTGAGCGAGAGCCCCGTGCCGCCGTAGGTATCCCCGCCCTGCATGGTGACCGTCTGACCCGCCGGGATCGTCCCCGTGAGGTCGGCCTCTACAACGTTCATCAGGAACGCTCCCGCCCCGGCCGAGTCCGCGAGCGTCGCGCCGCCCTGGATCGCCACCGCGTTTCCGGACACCGAGCCACCGCTCTGCGTCCAGATGGTGGACCCTCCGCCCGTGATCGAGGTGGAGCCTTCGTTGATGACCGACCCGTCGTTGGTGAACGTATCGCCCCCCTTCAGGAGATACACGCCCGCCGCACCGACCGTGAAGAGGCCGTCGTTTGTCGTCGGCTTTGAACCGTTCTCGTTGAGAGTCCCGGAGGCGACCTTGACGCTGCCGCCAGGCTCGTTCGTCAGATTCGATTCGAGGTCGTTCTCGAAATGGCTGTCCTGCACCTGCGATTCCAGGTGGCCATAGTTCAGAAGCGTCCCCGCAAAGGTCGCATTGCCGCCCGGTTCGTTTCCGTCCAACGGGTCGAAGCCCTGCGTGTTCAATGCGGTCGAGTCGAGGATCAGCGAGCCCGTCGCGTTGATCGTCGCGGTACCCGGCGATACTCCCAAGGAGACGCCATTTTGCTGCTCACCGCCGTAGACAAAGCTCTGGCCCGCGAGGTCGAGCGTCTGGATCCCCGTCCCGCTCGGCGAGCCGATCGTCAGCGACTTGACGGTACCGCCCCCGACGGTACGGCCCCCATCCGCAAACGGTTCGAGGGTGACCGTGTAGGTGCCGGGGACCGTGATGCACACTTCTTCTGCGTTGCCCGGCACTTCCCCGGAGGACCAGTCGGAGGCCGTGCCCCACGGGCCACTCACCGCACTCTTCCAGGTGTCGCAAGCCTGCGCGCTCGCGACCGATGCCGTCAGCGCACCGAGGGTCAGGATACAAACGAGCAGCGAGCGGGTACGGGTCACGATGGGTCCTCTTTCGTTTGAGTGCCGCCGCTGCGCGGCTCACTCGGTGGGTCCACCGAGGTGGGGGCTGCAACGATCCCCGCCACGAGACGTCTTGTAGCGGACCACAGCGCACAATCTCTAGGACTGGCGCGCACAGCCTCCAGCCCGAATACGATCCCAGTCGGGACGATGAGCGTGGGATTCGGAGCTTGACACCGCAGCGTACGTGGAGCACGGCCACAGTGCCCGAGCCCGAGCAGTTCGCGTTCTGGAACGAGGTTGTGTGGGAGGCGTTCATCCCGGTGTCGGTGACGCGCACCGGCGAGGGGTCGTTCGTGAGCAGCATCACCGCAAGACAGGTGGGTCCGCTGGGCATCTCGCGAATCGCCTCACCGGCTCAATCGGTTGCGCGAACCTCCTCGCAGGTCAGTTCTCAGGCCGGTGACATCTTCTTCTTGAACCTGCCGCTGACCGACAGCAGCTTCGCAAGCCAGGACGGACGAACCGCTCAGCTCAAAAAGGGGGACTTCGTGATCCTCGACAGCTCACGACCGTTTGAGCTCGGCTTCGAAGACGACTTCCAGCAGATCTCGCTGACGCTGCCCCACGACCTGCTCGCGCCGTTGCTCGCAACACCGGGGCAGGCCACAGCTATGCGGGTTCGTGGGGACTGTGGCGTGGGAGCAGTCGCCAGCGCCGCGCTGAGAGCACTCGCGAGCGCCGGCGGCTCCTATGATCGCCAAGCAGCCCGATCACTCACAGACCAGCTCGCTGGGCTGGTCGCACTGGCCCTCGGAGGTGTCCAAGCACCCCCGGCGTCGGCAACTCCCGCGCTATTGCTGCAAGCGGCGCTCGATGAGGTGGAGAGATCGCTGAGCGACCCCGACCTCTCGCCCACGCGAGTCGCCGAACGTGTCGCGATCTCGACCCGCTACCTCCATCAGTTGTTCTCCGATCGTGGAACCAGCTTCGGACGCTGGGTGCTGGCCCGGCGCTTGCAGCGCTGCCAGCAAGACCTCACAGACAACGATCGCAACCACTGGACGATCGCCGAGATCGCTTGTCAGCACGGCTTCCGAGACCCCTCCTATTTCGCTCGCGCATTCAGAGCCCACTACGGCGTCAGCCCAAGCGAGCTACGAGGCAGACGTGAGCCGCACGGACATCACAGCCCCGGCGTCTATCCGGACCTCGATTGAGAAGCAGTCATTGTCCGTGCCGCCGACGGAAGGGGGGAGATTCGAACTCCCGAGGCGGGGGTTGCCCGCCTGCCGGTTTTCAAGACCGGTGCATTCAACCGCTCTGCCACCCTTCCGGGGGTGCTTAGAAGATACTGAGATCGGCTCCAGAACAAGGACTTCTGTGCTGTGGGTGCTCTTGTCGTCGCTTGGTGCGGATGCGCAATCACTGTCGGGGGAACGGCTGGGGGAACGAGCCAGTTGGCGATGTGTTGCCTCGGTCGTGTCCTATTGGCTCGCGGCGGGCGGAATAGGAGGCAGTCCAGGGCAGTCCTCGGTGACGGCTTACGTACAGCCTCCCAGCGGTCGCCACGAGGTGAGACGAGTAGGCGCCACGAGAGAGTTCTCTCTCGGTGGCGGCAAGATTGGCCCTCTGCCCGAGAGCAGCTACTGGTAGCAGCGCACAGCGTCCCGCTGGCGGGGTACGACTACTCCGGCGATCCCGGTGGCGGTCTTTCAAACCGCAGGCCGCGGGTTCGATTCCCGCCGGGCGCATTTTCCGAATCCCGCTTGGATAGATGGGTTGTGGGGTTCGCGGAGAACAATGCAAGGAGCCGATCGGGGCGGGGTGGTAACGGAAGTGGTAACACGGCTCGTGCTCGCGAGGTCGGTCTATGCTTGCCCCGTCTCGGCTGCCAGTGGCGCGGCCGCCTCAGGGGCGCTCGATGCCCTGGGCAGCGCTTCGATGGCTCGGGCTAGTTGTTCGCGGCGTAGGTCCGCCAGCTTGTCCTCTTGACCGGCGAGCCAGTCACGTAGCGCCTTGCCGTGTACCAGAGCACGCCGCTGGGACCTGGCTCACTACTAGCCGCAAGAGCCGTCATGCTGCTTCACATCGGTGACGCGAAGGTCTTGGCTGCGGCGCTCAACGGCATTATGCGCTTCAGGGATTCGCCGACCGTCAGCCCGATCGCGTGGCGCTACCGGAGCTGCGCAGCTTGAGCTACCACCCGGTGGAGCGCAACGAGGGCCGGTACGAGGAACGCAATCGATGATCCCGCACAGTCCGATTCAAGCCAGGACCTCAACCCACCGTGAGCACGCTTCCGCGTATGGGAAACCGACCTGCCCGTAGCGGACGCGGAGCCGGAAAGGGAACTCTCCGGAGGCTCGGTGGAACCGGTAGCGGACTCGCAGGCTTCCGTCTGGCGTGGTGCGTGGTGTGCGGATCGGCTGCCACTGTCCGAGGTAGTAGACGAGCACTTCGACGACGATCCCGTTCGGGGGCACGACGCCAAGGACTTGTCCTTCGAGCTGGACGGTGCCCGTCGGGGTGGTCTGTCGCGGTGTGACGTGTAGGCGTAGTCCCGCTGCGATGCTCTCAAACACCTCGGTTTGGGCCGCGTATCCCTCGTCTTCGGAGCTACGGTAGGCAAGATCCACGAGCCGAGAAGGTCCGGCGGGAAGGGTTGTGGTCAGGGAGCCGTCGGCCCGTGTGAGCGTTGATCCGACGAGTTGCATCTGGCTGCTGCCGGCGACTTGCTGTAGGACATAAATACGAGCCCCGGAGATTGGTTGTCCGGATCCGTTGAGCAGTCTGCTTGAGATGGTGAACGAACTGTGCGAGTAGGTCCGGGAGATGCTGGCGGGACTGATCGGCGCAAGTACTGCACCCGAGCTTACGGGCATGGTGTCAGCGGCGGCCGAGACTGCCAGGATGTCGGCGAAGAGCACAACGAATACCGCAAAGATCAGGACGGTAAGCAACGCGGCTGGCGGTGGTGCTGAGGGGCGCATCTATGAGGACTCCTTGTGTTCGGGATTCGAGCCAGGTTGGCCCGCTTATCCCTATGTCGCAGCGAACCGCAAAATGACCCCCCCTAATTTTGACGGGAGCGTCCGCTTCCTGGTTCTGTGGCCGGGACCATCCGTGTGGTAGCTCCCCGATGCTCCAGTCCATCTGTGGCGCGTCCGGAGCTCGCGGATATCGCGGTCGATCTCACGCTACGAGGGCCACCCCATGACGATGTCGCCCGGTCGACCGCCATGAACTCTCAACGTCCTTCGGGCCGGACGGGCCTCTGTAGCTCCAGGATCATCGATTCCGAGCCGTCTCGATGGCAGCTCAAACGTCGTAGATAAAGGGATTCCGGAAAAGCGACGCCGATCATCGCAGTCTGAATACTAGCTATTGACCGTTATCCGGCATAACAACAAATCACCATTATCCGAACTTCGTCGATCTTCTTGTATTTCTTGCGGAGAATCGTGTAGGGTACTCGCACTTCAGCGAGGGGCGCATACTGGAGGGCCGCTGGAGCCCAACTGAACAGGGAGGAGTGAGGAATGCGAGTCGCTTTGCGGTCGTTGCTGGTCTGCGTCTTGGGGTCTTTGGTCGGCTTGTCGTGGGTCGCGATGCCCGCCTACGCGGAAGAAGGACTCGTGCCGGGAGGCCCATTGTCCTTGCAAGGATCCTCGCTGGTGCTGCCTGGGGTCGAAGCGCTTGCCGGTAGCCAGCGTGCAGCCGAAGAAGAAGCCAGACGAGCCAATCCGGAAGCTGTTGAGGCTCGCGAAGCTAGCGCTGATGCCTACGAAAGTCTGGACACCGAATCTGCGGAGAACCTGGCTGCACAGTCGTTCCCTACCCTGGTGGATCAATCGGATGGACCGCTGTCCTCCCTACCATCAGGGCAGAAAGTTACGGGATATATTAATCCGTACACCGCGACGCTAACGGAAGAAGACGGACAACGTGCCCTGGCGGTGTCTTCTACCCCAGTGGCACTTAAGACCTCTCAGATCGGTTGGGATCCTGTCGGGCTGGGTCTACACAATGTCGGCGGTGCCTTCGAACCTGTCAATCCTCTTGTTTCGGTTCGTGCACCAAAGGATCTAAGAGAAGGAGTCAGTCTGCCCAGCGTCGGAATTACTGTTACGCCCGTAAATGAAAACCGGGAATCGCTTGGAGGAGGCTCGGATGGCATGGTGGACGGCGCGTCAGTATTTTATGCAAACACCCAGACAGACAGCGATACGGTCTTCAAGCCGGCAACCTTCGGGTTCGCAATAGACACACTTCTCCGCTCGGTTAATAGTCCCGAACGGATATCTTTTCGGATCGGTCTACCAGAGGGTACAAATCTGACTGCTCCCGCGCACGCCACAGAGGCAATTCGTATCGTCAAGGAAGGTGCAACGATCGCCACAATCCCGAGCCCCCAAGCCTTTGATGCGGCCGGTACTAGGGTGCCTGTTTCAGTCGAAATCACAGGCAATATACTAACTCTTACCGTAGTGCATAGGCCAAACAAATATCGGTTCCCAATCGACGTGGATCCAGAATTCAATACTGGGAATGAAGGTCTCGTTGTCGGCAATTGGCACGATAGTGAAGCGCCAGGTGGTGGCTTTTCCTTTGAAAATACTGGCTATATCCGTATTTCCCGAAATGCGCCATTTCCAAAGAACGATTGGGCATATTGGGCTTCAGAAACCAAAGGTGACTCTAAAATCTACGAGCAGTGGATTAGCGATTTCCTCGAACCGACAGAAGGAGAAGGCGAATACCAGACCAGCCCAGTAGTGGGGGCCTGGCTAGAACTATTTAAGGAAGGGGGTGAAAGAGCGGCAGTGACACTCTCTGGTACTCCGGATATACACGAAACAGCTCTCTGCGCTAGCTCGGGATGTTCAGAGGCCGGCGGCTCGCCTGGGAACATTACGCGGTTTGAGGTGACCTCTCTGGAATCAAGCGCCGAAGCGGCCGCCAAAGAAGATTTTGCCCAGGAATCAGAAGCATGGTACGGTGGCGCAATAACATCGACTGTTCTCTACCTGAGTCAGCCAAAGGAAACGCACTCCACAGTAAGTTACAACACATCTTCACCAGAAATAGAATATACGTCCGGAAGCAAACGAATCAAGACAACGAACGTGTTGTACAGCGGTAACGGATGGATGGGCCCTAACTCGGGTGCTTTGGAATTCGACTCGGCTGACGCCGGGCTCGGCGTTGCTGTGACGAATCTAGAAACTGGAAGCGTCTTTGACGAAAAAAACTATCAACTGGAGCAAAACGGATGTACCGGCGTTCAGTGTGTCGCAAGCCAGCACGAAGTGGTTACGTGGCCCATGGTTACTGGTCATGTGTCCAACGGCCTAAACAAATTTCGCGCAAATGCTCGCGATGCGATGGCGGGAACATCGTCGGCTGAACGCGGGGAAGGCGAAACGACGCTAAAGATCGATACCGAACCTCCGCATGGGATCAAAATCAGCGGACTTCGGCTGAAGGGCGAAGACTACGAAATGGGAGAAGCCGAGGTGCACCTCAAGGCCGAAGCCTCCGACGGCGAAGGATCTATACCCAGTTCGGGAATCAAGTCACTAGGTCTTGAGGTGGACGGAAGAGCGATCGGAGCTACAGGCGGATATTGTCCTTCCGGCCCGTGTACAGCGTCGACGGAATGGACCATCAACGGCGCCGAACTTGGTACCGGCGAACACGTTATGACCATAGTTGCGACGGACAATGCCGGGAACATCGACAGTAAGAACTTTCAGTTGGTCGTACATCACGCTAGCCCCATAACAATGGGTCCTGGCTCGGTGAACCCCGAGTCTGGAGATTTCGCTCTGGAAGCTGAGGATGTCGATCTAAGCGGGGGCATGGGCCCACTAACGGTGTCGCGCCACTTCGATTCGCGAAACCCCACCGAGGGCTCTGAAGGACCGCTTGGGCCACAATGGACTATCAGTCTAAATAGCGTTTCTAGCCTCGAAGTACTACCGGACGGGAGCGTGTTGATAATAGGCCCAGAAGGTCTCACGCATTTCTCAAAGACTGAAAGTGGTGGCTTCCAGGCGCCTGTAGGCGATTCCAATCTGACCCTCGTGCTCAAAGGCAGTGAATACATCCTTACAAACAAGGATAAAGGTACATCAACGATATTTACGCAGCCGGCGGGATCAACCTCTTGGATGGCGACCGTTGCAAAAGGACTAGTCTCGACGGACACAATGACCGACGAATACGAAGTGGTCGAAATCGAACCGGGTAAGAAGGTCGCTGAGCCAAAACTAGAGCTAGCGCCGCACCCATCCGCAACATGTGTGCACACAAAACCCGAACTCAAGTGGGAAGCACCATGTAGAGGTCTAGTGCTGGAATACGCAGAAGAAACGACCGCAAAAAGCGAAACTGAATGGGGTAATTACAAGCACCGTCTCAAGGAAATCATAGCGGTTACCTATAATTCGGCAAACATAAAAGAACCCCATCAGACGCCGGTGGCTAAGTATGAATACGACAGTAAAGGTCGCCTTCGGGTAGAGTGGGATCCCCGCATCTCGCCAGCGCTGAAGACTATCTACGGATACAACAACAACGGAGACATCACAGCTATCTCGCCCCCCGGCCAGGAGCCATGGCTGTTGACATATGGCTCGAGTGCGGGCGACCCAAGCATAGGCCGACTAGTTGCTGTAAGTCGTCCGAGCGCGAGCACGGGACTCGGTGAGATCGCACCGGCGAATACGGCTAGCCCTACACTATCGAACACGGCACCGTCGATCGGCACGACCGTAACGGTCACTGCGGGGACATGGAGCAATAGTCCTGAGGTCTATGGCTATCAGTGGTATGACTGCAGCTCTGGGGGTAACGAATGCAAGCCAATATCCGGTGCCACTAATCCGTCATACCACCTCGTCACGTCAGATGGTACCCACAAGATCCTAGCGGAAGTTGTCGCTACAAATGCCGGCGGAAGCGGCACATCGACGGTACAGACGGCAGCCGTACCAGCAAGAGAAGTACCACGCTACGAGTCGGGTAGCCATAACGTGGAAGGCGCGATTGCGGTCAACTACAGCAGTAATAATTTCCGTATGTACGTTGACAGTGTGCCCGTCGAATGTCATTTCGCTAGCGGAAGTGGTTCACTTGAAAAGAAGGGCGCTGGCGGCGTGAGTATAAGATTTACTTACTGTAAATCTATGCTCGGAGGCTGCACAGTTCCTGGAACAATCCTTCTCAATTTTGGGACCCAGGTCGTGTACGGCTTGGGAGAAGAAGCGCAATCCAGCCCGCACATGCTGCTTCGATTTCAAAATAAACCCATCCCCGGAAATATCCGTAGAAGGAAGTGAATGTCGGATAAAAGGAACCTATCGGATTATGGGAGATATCGCGAGCACGGTGTCTAAAGAAAGCGAAGAATCTGGCTCGCACGAAGCCAAGTTCGAAGGTAATCCGTTTGCCCAGACGCCGAGGGGATTTGAGTTCGAAGGTTATGAAGATGAAGCGAGGCTATTCCTCAATAACAACGATCCAGTTACGTTCAGCGGAACATTTACTGCTAGTGTCGAAGGTACTGACTATAGCGAGCATGTAGGTGAAGCCCTCACATCATCTGGTGGCGAACCCCCTTCACCGCCAAGCCCAGGTTCGACCGCTGTGACCACGATCGAGTATGCTGTGCCAGTCTCGGGCGCCGGGGCACCCTCGGAATTGAGCGCAAAAGAAACGGAAAAATGGGGTCAGACGGACGACCCGGTCGAAGCGACAGCGATCTTTCCGCCAGATGAACCGATGGGATGGCCAGCAAAGGATTACACACGTGCGACAGTCTATTATTTCGACTCCCAAGCACGGACCGTAAACGTAAAGTCACCAAGCGGCGCAATATCTACCAGCGAATACAACGAATATAACAACGCTACACGTAGTCTGAGCGCGGCAAACCGATCGACTGCGCTGAAAGAAACATGCGAATCCAAAGAAAAATGCAAATCGGCAGAAGTAGCAAAACAACTCTCCTCGGAAAGCAAATACGAAAACGAAGGTACAGAGCTCGCCGAAACGACAGGGCCGTTGCATAGCATCAAGCTCGCCGGAGGAAGCGAAGTACAGGCACGTAGTCATGTCAAATATTTCTACGATGAAGGGGCTCCGGAAGGAGAAGAGCACGGCCTGGTAACTAGAACGGTTGAATCTGCACTTGTTGGAACCAAAGAAGAAGAACCGCGCACAACAAGAACCTATTACTCAGGTCAGAAAGGTCTAGGGTGGAAACTGCGCGAGCCAACATCCGTAGTTGTAGATCCAGAAGGCTTGGCTATAACGCATGCGACGGTATACAACGAAACTACTGGCAACGTAGTCGAAACTAAGGCTCCTGGCGGTACGTCGGGAGCAGTTTATCCACCGGCTTTTACTGCAAAGTTCGGATCAGAAGGATCAGGGAAAGGCCAGTTCAATCACCCCCTTGACGTTGCCCTCGATGCCGCTGGTGACATTTGGGTGGATGATAATAATAATGATCGGATAGAGAAGTTCTCCTCGGCGGGAACATTTATCGCGGAATACGGTTCGAAAGGGTCGGGTAATGATCAGTTCTCAAATCCGTGGGCATTGGCCATCAATCAGAGCAGCGGCAATGTTTATGTTGCCGATGCAGGCAACAATCGCATAGAGGAGCTCAACTCCTCCGGTGAATTCGTAAGGATCTTCGGCACTGAAGGTGCGGGCAAGCTGGAAGAACCCGAAGGCGTGACTGTGGATTCCTCTGGCGACGTTTGGGTCTCAGACTCAGATCACAACCGCATAGTAGAGTTCTCATCTACCGGCGTCTTCATGCGCGAATTCGGCAGCCACGGGACGGGTAACGGTCAGTTGGAGAATCCCGAGGGCGTCACGATCTCCGAAGGAAGTCTTTATGTTGTAGACTTGGGCAACGATCGTATCGAGCAGTTCTCGCTCACTGGCGCCTATCTCAACCAGTTCGGTGGCAAAGGCTCAGGGCCCGGACAGTTGAACGGGCCCATTGGAATAGCCGCAAACCCAACCAGCGGCGACCTATTCGTCTCCGACAGATACAACAATCGCATGGAGGAGTTCAGTCCCGCAGGCAAGTACCTGACGGCGTGGTCGACGTGGAGTGAGACACACGGAATCTCCTCCCCCATGGGACTCACGATAAGCGCATCCGGCAAGCTCTACATCGCTGATGAGGAAGGTGCCATGATCACCGAGTGGCTGCCACCAGAAGCCGGAGGCGCACATCTTAACTACGGATCTACCTTCGGCTCAAAAGGGTCCGGCAATGGTCAGTTCGCATACCCAGTCATGTCAGCAATCGACGGTCACGGAAACATCTGGGTCACCGACTACGGCAACCACCGCATCGAGGAGTTCTCCTCGACAGGCACGTTCATCGCGGCCTACGGCAAATACGGCTCCGGCAACGGCGAATTCGAGGACCCACAAGGAATCGACATAAACCAAAGCACAGGGGACGTCTACGTCGCCGATGCTGGCAACAATCGCATCGAGGAGCTCTCCGCCACAGGCGAATTCATCCGCGCGTTTGGCACTTCAGGAAGCGGCGAACTAGACGACCCCGAGGGGGTCAAGGTCGACTCCTCAGGCAACGTGTGGGTCGCCGACACCGACCACAACCGGATCGTCGAGTTCTCCTCCACAGGAACATACGTCGCGGCTTACGGCAAAAGAGGTTCAGGGAACGGGGAATTCTACGAGCCGACCGACATCGCGTTCTCCGGCTCAAATCTGTACGTCACCGACAGCGGCAACCACCGCGTACAAGAGCTCTCAAACACCGGCACCTACATCAGCCAGTTCGGCACAGAAGGCAGCGGCAGTGGCGAATTCTACACGCCAGAAGGAATCGCCGCAGACTCGGCGGGCAACCTCTACGTAGTCGACGGACCCAGCGGCCGCGTACAAGAGTTCACCGCAGGCGGTGTCTTCCTAGCGAGCTTTGCGAGCAAAGGTGGCGGCGAAGGGCAACTCAACGAACCATCCGGCATCTCAATCAACTCCGCCGGAGACATGTACGTAGACGACACAGGCGAAAACCGCATAGAGGAGTGGATACCCGCAGACCAAGCCGTCCACGACACCAAGACGATCTACTACACCGCGAAAGGCGAAGCCGAAGTAGCAGCATGCCAAAACCATCCAGAATGGGTCGAATTGGTCTGCCAGACGAAGCCGGCAGCGCAGCCAGAAACAAGCGGACTTCCTAACCTGCCGGTGACTACCGTCAAGACTTACAACATGTGGGACGAGCCAGAAACCGTTACCGAAGAATTCGGTTCGACCACCCGCACCAAGAAGACAGAATATGATTCCGCTGGACGACCGATCTCAAACGAAATAACGGCAGGAATAGACACACCGGTATCGGCGGTAACGGATAAATACGACAGCAAACTAGGCGCGCTCACCGAAGAAAGCAATACGGTGGAAGGAAAAACAAAGACGATCAAGAAGACGATCAATACGCTTGGGCAACTGGAACAGTACACTGACGCAGACGGGGGAGTCACCACCTATAAGCACGACATCGACGGACGCACTACAGAAGTCGCCAGCATTATCGAAGCGGACGGTAAAAAAGAATCGACCTACCAGAGGTACACCTACGAAACGCCCAGCGGATTCTTGACCAAGCTAGAAGACTCGGGTGCAGGAACATTCAAAGCGATCCGCAACACCGCTGGGCAGATCACCAGCGAGACCTATCCAAACGCCATGACCGCGACAGACACATACAGCGCGACAGGCGAACCGATAAGCATTCGCTACGAAAAGACAGCACACTGCGAAAAAACATGCCCAGAAACATGGTTCAAAGAAACCACGATACCCTCGGTGCATGGAGAAACATTCGAACGTGCCAACACGCTGACGACAGACACCTACGGCTACGACGTGACGGGTCGGCTGACACAGGTACAGGAAACCCCGACTGGCAAAGGGTGCGTCATCCGCCTCTACGGTTACGACGAAGAATCCGACCGTACAAGTCTCACCAGCCGGCCTGCGACCAGCGAAGGCAAGTGTGCCACAGAAGGCGGAACGACGGAAACCCACAAGTACGATCCAGCCGACAGACTCATCGACAGCGGTGTATCCTACGAAACCTTCGGAAACACGACTAAACTACCCGGCGTTGACGCGGGCGGCCCTGAAATGGAAATCAAAACCGAATACTACGTCGATAACCAAGCCGCAAGCCAGACACAGGACGGCAAGACCTACAAGTACTCGATGGATCCAGCAGGACGCGTACGCGAAACCAAGACCGAAACGGAAGGCAAACCTGTTCTCGAAACCGTAACGCACTACGCAGGGCAGGGCTCAGCGTTGGCTTGGACCAACGAAGAAGAAGCGAAAAAATGGACCCAATGGACCCGCGACATACCCGGAATCGACGGCACGCTAACGGCGATACAGTCCAGCAGCGGAAAAGTCACGCTACAAATCCATGACTTGCAGGGAGACGTTGTAGAGACCGCATCCGACCTCGAAACCGAAACAAAAATCCTTACCAGCTACAACAGCACCGAGTTCGGTGCTCCACTAAACGGCACGCCACCAACGAAGTACACGTGGCTCGGTGCGGCAGGAGTCTCAAGCGAATCATCCGGTCTTATAACTCAAGACGGCGTGACCTACGTCCCGCAGACCGGGCGACCACTCCAAACTCAAGGCATCGCACTACCCACCGCAGAAAACAAAGCAACCGCATACATCAGCACGATCTCCGCAGGCATCGAAGCGTCTGCTGCGGCAGCCTCAGCGCAGCAGGTGGCCAACGCGGAGCAGGCGAAAAGCGTGGTTTCCGGCCAAGGAGGGGCCGAAGAAGGCGGAGGCTATGAAATCGTAGGCATAGGGGGAGAAGGTGGTGGAGATGGGTGCTCGGGTCTGGATGCTTGTGCAGCCTGGGCACCTAACGGCACGGTAGGTTATAAAGAAAAAGGCAATGGTTACATGGGCTGCAGCGTATGGGGCAGTTGGGGGGCCGGTGAATTCCTTGCCGGAGAGATATCGGCCTGGGGCCACTGGGAATGCGCTGGAGACGTTCCCGGGTTTGAAATGCAGATTGAAGTCTATGGAGAAGGTGCCCCCGAATTTGAAGGCTACGAGGTCAGACTGGGAAGCGCCGGTCAGAAGGTCACCAAGGAATGGGGCGGCGAGCAAGGTAGTAAGTTCGAACATACGTGGAAGTGTCCGGCAACGGGAAGCTGGTATCACCTGTGGTTCTGGGGGCGCCAGATGGGCGTTCACGGACGTACACAGTGGTCGGCGTCTGGCTGGGAGGGTGAGGTCGGCAGCTGCACGAAGCAGGGACCCGTGGATATGTCGCCAGTTGGCCAGGCGGGCGAACCATGATGAATTTCCTCGGCGGAGCGGCGGCGACCCTTATCTGCGCCTTCGCGGTATCCGGGTGCTCGAACAGCGCCAACCACAGTGCATACGCTTCACGTCCTGTGCCGAACAGCCACGTGTTGTTGGTACCAGAGCTGCAGGGTGGCTGGGCCGGCTGGAGCGTGGCGACGGGCTATCAAACCGCAACGGAAGACAGCGCTGGTGGCAGGCAGTTGACGACGACTTCGACCGGACCGATCTTCTCAGAAGGAGGTTGTGAGGGAGGCGAAACGGGGATCGAGGTATATGCGTTGACCACGCGCGAAGTTGCGGCGGTCTCCGTGGCTGGTGGGGTTCCCGTTCCGACCACGACTAACTCCACGCTACCGGACGGGCTGCGTGCGGCAGCCGTCGAAGTGGTCCTTTACAAAGGGCGGCCTAGTATGGGGTTGCACTGTCCCCGCATGACACCGCTTGACGCGCACGGCAAACCGATTGGCTGGAAGGGCAGGCCCGGCAGGCCGCAGGCGTTTAGATTGCCCGGCACGCGGCAATGGGAAGCACCGGCGCGTCCACCAAGAGGCGCCTGCGACCTCGCGGTGGCTCGGCTCCCTCGGGAAACAGTGGCATATCGAGGGGACGTGGCGACGCAGATCAGACCCTACCGTGGACTACTC
Organism: uncultured Solirubrobacterales bacterium; assembly: GCA_963725165.1. GTDB lineage: Bacteria > Actinomycetota > Thermoleophilia > Solirubrobacterales > Solirubrobacteraceae > Palsa-744. Next base: position 88,108 of record CAVRXK010000008.1, on the reverse strand, counting down.
GGCCGAGCTTTGCTTTCGTGCGTAGACACCGTGTATATCTACCATGGAGAACACCATCTCACCTCGGCGGTGCTGCTCAACGCATTGCACCCAGGTGCCACGCCGCCACCCCTGCCCGCCATGAAGCCCCTGGCTGGACATCCAGGGATCTTCGAGGCGCCGGGGTCGGAGGGAGAGATCGTGGCGCGACGCATTCCCGGTGCATGGATCGTGGTCGAAGAAGAGGACCGTATCGGTCTCGGTGTTCCCGTGGAATTGCTAGAAGACCTGCGGGCCACGATCCGTCTCTAGTACGTAGCATCCGAGATATCGGTCCCCCCTCAACTGAGTGGGCGGTGTAAGGGACGATCCCGGCTCGGTCCAAAGGAAGCAGGAAAGAATGCGGTACACGAGCCTTATGCGCTAATGGCTTCATGTTTTGGGCCAGACAAGGCTGCCCTTGCTTACGCCTATGTCGCTCCGAGCGTCTACGGTCCAAAAGGCCCGCCGCTACGTTGAGTGACGACCGGAGCACTGTGATGTTGGCTGGGTGGGGAAGTAGTGCCTAGGTAGGAAAAACCACCGGGCGTATGCTGTTGACTTGGGCGAGGCAGCCGGTGGGAAGGACGCGGTCGCGACAGCTTGGATGGAGCGACCCGCCGCACCGGAGCAACAGGTCGCATCAGGTGCGACCGAAAGACCGCCCTGCGATGCTGGGTCCGTGGGTGGTGTGAGGGGCGCGGCCTACCGGTAGAGGCACCGACGACCCTGATGGTCCCGCCGGCGAGTAGGACAACACCTGCGATCCCGGCGGCGAGCTTGGCCCCCGCGCTCGTGCCTGCGACGACCTCCAGGGCACGGTCGCGTACCCCGGCCTGCGGTGTCGAGGTGCGCTGAAAGAAGCGAGCGAGCCTCAAGGCGGCGGTCTGGAAAGAGTCGAGTAGCGACGAGCGCGTGGAGGTATAGACAGGCACTGGTAGGACCGAGAGCACCCGAGCGTCGAAAGCGGCGCGTAGGCCGGCAGCGTCGGTCTTATGTTCGCCTTGACATGTATGACAGTGGCGCAAGTGCGCCAACGCTTGTGCGACTGCCAGCTCGCTTCGCTCCTTCCCAGAGAGCAGCGAGCCGATCGTGTGCGAGCGGTACCCGCAGAGCTGCCCAGTGCTGTAAAGCGTGGTGAAATGTTCGCGCTTGCGCTCGCATGCCCGGGTTGTGTTGCGAGCCTCGTTCTCCGACAAACCGAGCGCGGTGGCGATAGCACGCCATGAGCGTCCCTCGGCAACCAAGGCGAATACGCGCCGCTCAAGCTGTGTCAGCTCTGCCAGGAACTCCCCAATGATCAGGTCGTCCTCGCGAGCAAGCAACACTTGCTCGGGCTCTTCCCGGGAAGCTCGCAACTGGCTTTGAGCGACCATCCCCGGCGCTGCCTGGGCGAGTACGTGCGTCCGTACGCGGTGGTCGCGATGCAAACGCAATGCGCGCAACCGTATCCCCCTGCGCAGAGCGCGATGCAAATGCTCCTCGCAATCAAAGGCGCTCGCTTGTTCGAGAAGCCTGGTGGCGGTCATGTCATACAGATCCTCGATCTCATCAAAGCTTGTGCCGGCGCACTCGTCAAACGTGCTGGCATAAGCAAGCTCGCCGCTGCGCCAGCGAGCAAGCAGCACCGGCACATCGACACGACCGTTCCCCGGTGCCCGTGGTGTGTGCACGTTCGGATCCATCACGGTCCCCTACCGGTGCTCCTGGCGGATGTGGTCCATCGAGTCGGAGAGGTAGTCGTGCAACGCCAAGAGCGAGATGGAATCCCGTGTGCTCCCGCCGTACTCCAGCTGGTGTGCGGCGGCGTGCTCGAGCATCCGCTGGCACGCACCGGCCTGTGCGTCCGCGAACAGCGCAAGCCACTCCGGGTTTGCGTACGCAAGCAAGAGCGCAGTGCTCGCAAGCTCAGCCTCCCTACGAGCGAGACCCACAAACGCAGAAAGGGTTCGCCACAACGAGAGCGAAGTCCTACCCCAAACCTAACAAAGCACTACTAACCGACATCCGCAAAGCGGACGTGCAGCGCCGGGTGGACGATTTGACGCCGACGCTTAGCGGCAGCCGTGTGCGGTCGATAGTCAATGCGATCCGCTCGCTCTACAGATGGGCGCAAGAGCGCGAGTACGTCAGCGACGATCCTGCCGCGCGCATCCGGCTCCCCGCGATGGAAGAGAAACCACGCGACCGCATCGCGACGCCGGCCGAATTTGCCGCTCTCCTTGCCGCGCTCCCCATCGAGGACGCACTGCCATACGCGCTTGCCGGATACGCGATGGGTCGCCGCGCACAAATCCAGCGCGTCTGTTGGGAGGACATCGACCTTACGATCGGGGCGGTCGAATGGGGCGCCACCGCAGCCGCACGCAAGTCCTCCGCGGCACGGCGCGTTGTGCCGACAGTCAAGCCGATGATGGTGCTGCTCAAACGCGCATATGAGGAGCAAGGCTGTCCCAGCGGGGATCAACGCGTGTGCCCGCCGCGCCGCGACTCAAAGAGCGGTCTGTTGGACACCTACGGGCTGGCCGAACGAGCCATCAAGAGATGGGAGGCTAAAGGCTTGCGACCGCTGGGATTGCATGACTGTCGCCACACAGCCGCGACGTGGCTCGACTCTGCTGGCGTCTCTCCGAAGGTTGCCTCCGTCTTGATGGGCCACAGTATTCCTGAACGCCAGAGAGGCGCTGCGCAGATCACTCTCGCCCGGTACACCCATCTCATGCCGGACGCGATCGAGAAGGCGCGCGCTCAGCTCGACGCCTGGCTCGTCGCCGAGATCGCGAAGGTCATGGCTCCTGAAGCGGAACATCAGATTTTGACGTCGCCCGTCTCGGTCTGACGAAACGCCCAGCAGTCTGCAGCGACGAGTGTGGTGTCCGCGGAGCGGGCTTGATGTCGGTTGATTCACCGAGCACCGGCTTCGGAGGGCAGGCCCAATGCGGCGTCAGGTCAGGCTAGGGTACGAGGCGACCTTGGCTCAGCATTCATACCTAATGAGCCCAAAGCGACCCTTGGATCTTCCGCCTGCACCGCTCAGCCGGTCTTGTGGCCGCCTCGGGGGAACGGCTGGGGGAACGAAACATCCCAAAGCAGGTCGTTAGCTGACGCTCGTTGACGTACTGACCGGCCAGCGAGCATCCGTCGCAACCACCGGTATGTCCTGGAAATGAGCCAAATCTGGCTCAACCAGCGGAGGGGGAGATTCGAACTCCCGAGGCGGGGGTTGCCCGCCTGCCGGTTTTCAAGACCGGTGCATTCAACCGCTCTGCCACCCTTCCACGCGGATTACGAAGGCTAATCGATTCGGCTGAGCCCGCGAGAGCCATGAGGATCAGGCGATCCGCCGCGGCCCGCCTCTCGCCATCGCCCGGCCGCGAAGCGGCAGGCTCCCACAAGCAGGCCGACGACAAGTACAGGGGCGGCGACCGAAGCCCCGATTTCGCTAAACGGCCGGGCCAGTACTGACGAGTTCTTGGCTGGCTCCGCAGAGCGCGCCAGCTGGGCACAGCTCGGCGGCCACCCTGCGGCGGGGATTACGGATCCCGGCGAGCGCAATCAGACCTCCGCTGGCGACGAGCACGGCTGCGATCGTGTCCGCAACACGGAAGGCATGCACGGACGCGTCCTCGAAGGTCGCTCGTAGGAGGACCCGCTCGCCGGAGGGCACTCCAATTAGGCTGGGCGAGCCGAGAGGCTGTCGCTTGGCGCGGCTGATCGCCGCGCGGCTGCCGGGACCGATCGCGGTCCGTCGTAGCGTCGCGTCGACGCGACTGGCAAACGCAATAGAGACGACGGCTCCCAGCACAGCGACCGCGAAGAGCTGCGCGACGCGTGAGAGCGTCGTATTCACCGCGGCGGCGACGCCTGCGTGATCCTCCTCCACTGCCCCAAGGACCGTGGCGGTCAACGGCGCGACGAGCATCGCGAGTCCCAACCCGAACACGAGCAGCGCCGGCAGGACCTCGCTGAGGTAATCGGCGCGCTGATCGACACGCGCCAAGAGCAAAAGGCCGCAGCCGGCAACCAGCGCCCCGAGGCTTATCAGCACCCGCGACCCGATACGGTCGGCGAGTGCGCCGAAGCGGCGGGAGAGCACGATCATCAGCGAGGTGACCGGCAGAAGCGCAAGCCCCGCCTGAACGGGGCTGTAGCCGCTGACCTCCTGCAGAAACACGGGCAGCAGAAAGATCACACCCCCGAGCCCGAGGTAGGCGGTGAATGTCGCCACGTTTCCGATCGTGAAGTTGCGCTCGCGAAACAGGCTCAGTGGGAGCATCGGCGCCCGAGCTCGCGCCTCGTGTGCAATAAACGCCATCGCTCCCAGAATCCCTACCGCGAGCGAGCCGATCACCAGGGTGCTCCATCCGCGCGCCGGCGCCTCGGTCACAGCGAACACCGAACCCGAGAGCGCGACCGCCGCCAAGAGGGCCCCGAGGAAGTCCAGACGCCCGCCGGTGCCAGCGCTCGCGCTCTGAGGCACGCCACGAGCGATCAGCGTCACGGTCACGAGTACGAGCGGCGCATTGAGCAGAAAGATGAGGCGCCACGAGCCGGCGGCGATCAGCACTCCCCCGATGAACGGCCCGATGACCCCGACGATCGAGCTGAGCGCGGTCCATGTCCCAATCGCCTTGGCCCGCTCGTCTTCGGGAAACACGTGGATGATCACCGCCAATGCGGTAGGCGTCACCAGTGCCGCGCACGCCCCCTGCATCGACCGAAACACGCACAACTCGGGGATCGACGACGCGACCGCGCAGAGAGCCGACGTGAGTCCGAACCCGGCGACGCCAACCAAGAACACGCGCTTCTGACCGAATACATCTCCAAGCGAGCCACCGATTAGCAACAGCGACCCGAGCGTCAGCAAGTACGCGTTCGTCACCCACTGCTGGCCCGCCAGACCACCACCAAGGTCGCCTCGAATCGCCGGCAACGCGACACTCGTTACAGTCGCGTCGAGGAAAACAACGCTCGTACCGAGCACGGCTGCGAGCAGGGTCAGCTGCTTCTCGCGCGATGTAGCTATAGGCCGGATGTCTATCAAAGATCGGATCGCGCCTCGATGCATTCCAGTGGATCCACATCATCAGAACAAAATCGCGAATTGGATTCCGTCGCTTTGCCTCTGCTGAGCGCGTCCGAGCTCGCGGACATGGCCACGTTCGGCACTGAGAGAGCTACTCGGGCTGGGGACCTGCTTTTCCAAGCGGGGGACGCGTCTTACGATCTGTTCGTCGTCCTGGAGGGCGAAGTACAGGTCGTTCGGCCAAGCGGCTCGGATGAGGTCCTCGTCGCCGAGTTTGGGCCGAGCAGCTTCATCGGCGAGCTGACGCTGCTGACCGGCCAGCGCCGCTTTTTGACCGGTCGCGTCTCCCAGCCGGGGCGGGTGTTGGTGATCGCCCAGGCCGAGCTCCGCCGGCTCATGAGCGTCCGCCCGGCGCTCTCTGAGACCATCTTCAACGCGCTGCTCGCGCGCCGTCAGTCCCTGCGATCCGGGGAGGGGGCACAGGCGATCCGGATCATCGGTTCGCGCTACTCCCCCGAGGCGATGAGCCTGCGCTCATTCGCTGAGCACTCGCATCTCGCGCACACCTGGATCGATGTCGAGGACGCCGAGGACCTCGACTCTTTCCTCGCGCCGATGGGTTTGCAAGCACAGGACGTCCCGGCCGTGATCACCGCTACCGAGACTCTGCGCCATCCCTCGCCCGCAATCTTCGCGGAGCACCTCGGCTTGACCTTCCAGTCCACACCGGGCTACATCTTCGACCTGGTGGTCATCGGCAGCGGCCCGGCCGGCCTCGCCGCCGCCGTATACGGCGCCTCAGAGGGTCTGCGCACCGTCTCCCTGGACGCGGTGGCCATAGGTGGGCAAGCCGGCGCCAGCTCTCGGATCGAGAACTACGCGGGATTCCCAAACGGCATCTCTGGGGAGGACCTCACCGGCAGAACCGCCGTGCAAGCGATGCGACTCGGAGCTCGCTTGAACGCACCGTGCGAGGTCACGGGGCTGCGATCCGAGGCGAGCTTCCACGTGGTCGTGCTGCGCGATGGCAGCGAGGTTCCGACGCGCGCGGTCATCGTCGCCTCCGGAGCGCGATATCAGCGGCTAGACGTCGAGGACCTCCAGCGCTTCGAGGGCGCCGGTGTGTACTACGCCGCGACAGATCTCGAGGTGCGCGTCTGCGGCGGAACGTCCGTGTTGGTGATCGGAGGAGGGAACTCCGCTGGTCAGGCCGCTATCTACCTCGCTCAGAACAACTGCAGTGTCACGATCGCGATTCGACGGCAGGATCTCACCCAGAGCATGTCTCAATACCTGATCGAGCGGATCGAGGCCGACCCGAAAATCGATCTCATGACCGGCGTTGAAGTTCAGGCGCTCGCCGGCCGGGACCATCTCGAAGAGGCAACGCTCGCGCACAAACAGACCGGCCGTGAGCAGAAGATCGCGTGCGCGGGCCTGTTCTGCTTCATCGGCGCCCGCCCGGCGACGGCATGGCTGGGCGACAGTGTGCTGCTCGACAGCGATGGGTTCATCCTCACCGACCGCCAGCTGCCCGGCCCGCTCGGTGCTGAGACAACAAGAGCGCTTCCGTTCGAGACATCCAGGCTCGGGGTATTCGCCGCCGGCGATGTCCGTCACGGCTCGATGAAGCGAGTCGCAGCCGCCGTGGGCGAGGGATCGAGCGCGGTGCGCTCCGTTCACGAGCGGCTGGCCATGGAGACTTGATGCTCGATACGCCTCGCCACGAGGGCGTGCGATCTCCGCGGTGACGAGGCCGAGCTGTGGGTGGCCCACATCCGACTCCCGATGAAATCAGGGCTCTTGCAGCACCGCCGCGTCATCGCCGCTGTGGCTTGACGCTTTTCAAGCGTCTGATTGGATGCGCGTGCGCTCATGTCTTGAAATGCCAGGGAACACTCGACAAACGGTCGATCGTGACGCTTGTCTGTCGAGGTTCGGCGGGGTTCTGTCGACTGGAGTGGTGTGAGGTTGTTCCGCCTGATCGCCGTTCCGAGTGCTGTTGTGGCGCTGATGTTCGCGTTTGCGGGCGCTCCAGCGCAGGCGGCGGAAACGGGCGTGGTGATCAACGGCCCGGAAGGGCTCTCCTCCCAAGCGGTCGGCGAGGTATCAGGGCTCGGGGTGGGTTGGGTGCGTGTGTTCGCCGCCTGGAACGTGTACGAACCGAACCGCGGTCAACTCAACGAACCGGAGATCAAAACGCTTGAAACGGGGATCGCCGCGCTTCCGAAGGGCACGAAAGTGATCGTCGACGTTGTCGACACGCCCGAGTGGGAGACGGGCTCGACCAACCCCACGATGCCGCCGCGTGACCCCGCCGACTACGCGCACTTCCTCGGCGAGCTGGTCAAACGCTTTGGCGGGCATGTGGCCGCCTGGGAGATTTGGAACGAGGAGGACGCTTCGCTGTGGTGGGCGAGTGGGCCCGAACCGGCCGCCTACACGGCGCTGTTGAAGGCTGCCTACCCCGCGGTCAAGTCGGTTGATCCGCACGCTACGGTGGTGCTCGGCGGGTTGACCGGCAACGACTACGAATTCCTCTCCCAGCTGTATGCCGACGGGGCGAAGGGCTACTTCAACGCTGTCGGCGTGCACACCGACTCGATCTGCGAAACCAGCTCTCCGTACGAAATCCTGCGCAACAGCCGCACCGATCAGCGCATCAACCGCTGGTCCTTCCTGGGCTACCGGACGGTCCATGAAGTGATGCTCGCCAACGGCGATGACAGCCCGATCTGGATGACAGAGCTCGGTTGGAGCACCGACACTCAAACGTGTAACTCGGGCGCGTGGGCTGGACAGAAGCCGGCCGGTGTGACCCCCGCCCAGCAGGCCACCTTCCTGCTTCAGGCCTACCACTGCCTTGCCCAGGACCCCTACGTGCAGGTGGGCATCTGGTTCGGGCTGCAGGACACCGAACCGTTCGGCAGCCCCCGCAGCAGCTACGGGCTGCTCGAACCCGACCTCGCGCCGAAGCCCGCGTACGGCGCGCTCGCCGAATACGACCGCAACGGCGATCGCTTGAGCGAAGAATGCGGCAACGCCCAGCATGGACCCACGATCAAGCTGGTGAGCCCCAAGCCGGGGGCGCGCTACTCCAACACGCTCCCGATCACGGTCACCGCCAGCGACAGCAGCTCGATGGTCTACCAGATCTCCCTGTACCACGAAGGGCACATCATTCGCAGCTTCTACGTGCACGGTGGAACCACCACGCTCAGCGGCCACATGGTCTGGTACGGCGCGCGACTGCTGAGTCCGGGCAAGCACACGCTCACGGCCAAGGCGTACGACGAGCGCAACAACATCAGCTCCACGTCGATCACGATCGTCCGCGCCGGCAAGCCCAAGAAGCACAAGCGCCACCACCACAAACACTGAGCGCCGACCGTCTAAACTGGCTGGCCCGAGTCCTGGGAGAGGTGGCCGAGTGGCTGAAGGCACTCGCCTGCTAAGCGAGTATGGGGGTCAAACTCCATCGAGGGTTCGAATCCCTCCCTCTCCGCTGACACAATGGCTGTGTGAGCGACCCCGGACCCGCGAGTGAGCACACGCGCGCCCTGCAGGCCGCCGCGCTCGAGGGGCTGCCGTTCGAGGACCGCGAGGACTTCGAGGATGCGCAGCGCGGGCTGATCGCAAGCGCGCCTGGTCTTGTGGTGCAAAACGCGCAGGGGCGAGCTGTGTGGGACATGGACAGCTACGCGTTCGTGGGCGCGCGGGAGCAGGCGCCCGACACGGTTCACCCGAGCCTGTGGCGGATGGCCCAGCTCAACGGCGCGCACGGCCTGTTCGAGGTGGTGCCCGGCATCTACCAGGTGCGCGGCTATGACATCTCCAACATGACCCTCGTGGAGGGGCGCGGCGGCGTGATCGTGATCGACCCGCTGATCTCAACCGAGTGCGCGGCGGCGGCGCTCGCCCTGTATCGCGCCCATCGCGGCGCGCGGCCGGTGAGCGCGGTGATCTACACCCATAGCCACGTCGACCACTTCGGCGGCGTCAAGGGGGTCGTCAGCGAGCAGCGGGTCAGCGCGGGGGAGGTGCCCGTGTGGGCGCCCGCCGGCTTCCTCGAGCACGCGGTCTCCGAGAACGTGCTCGCCGGCGGCGCGATGGCGCGTCGCGCCGGCTACATGTTCGCGCCCAGCCTCGCGCGCGGGCCGCGCGGGCAGGTGGACGCGGGCATCGGCAAGACCACCTCCAGCGGCAGCATCACTTTGATCCCGCCCACCCACGAGGTTTCGGCTACCGGTCAGGAGGAGGAGATTGATGGCGTGCGGTTCGTCTTCCAACTCGTCCCCGACAGCGAGGCGCCCGCGGAGATGAACTTCGCCTTCCCTCAGTGGGGGGTGCTGTGCGTGGCGGAGAACGCTGTGCACTGCATGCACAACGTGCTCACCCCGCGCGGCGCGCCCGTGCGCGACGCGCTGCGCTGGTCGAAGTACCTGGGCGAGGCGATCGAGCTGTTTGGCGTGCGTAGTGATGTCATGTTCGCCCAGCACCACTGGCCGCGCTGGGGCAAACAGAGGGTGGTCGAGCATCTCGCGCGCCACCGCGACATGTACCGCTACCTGCACGACCAGACCCTGCGTCTTGCCAACCGCGGATTGACGCCGACCGAGATCGCCGCCGAGGTGGAGCTGCCGCCGAGCCTCGCGCGCACGTGGTCCTGTCGCGGCTACTACGGCACCGTCAGTCACAACGTGCGCGCTATCTACCAGCGCTACCTCGGTTTCTTCGACGGCAACCCCGCGCACCTGGACCCGCATCCGCCGCTGGAGGCGGCGCGGCGCTATGTGCGCCTGGCCGGCGGGATCGACGCGTTGCTCGCAAACGCGCGCGCGGCGTACGCGCAGGGCGACTATCGCTGGGTCGCCGAGCTGTGCTCGCACGCCGTGTTCGCCGAGCCCGGCAACGAGTCCGCGCGCGAGCTGCACGCCGAGGCGCTCGAGCAGCTCGGCTATCAGTCTGAGAGCGCGGTGTGGCGCAACCTGTATCTGGTTGGTGCGCACGAGCTGCGCAGCGGGCCGCCGCCCGCGCCGAAGGGGCGGCGCGTGGCGAGCGCCGACGTGGCCCGCGCACTGTCGATCGAGCAGCTGTGGGACGCGATCGGCGCGCGCCTGGACGGCCCGCGCGCGTGGGGGCTGCAGATCGTGCTCGCGTGGCACTTCACCGACGTGGGGGAGTGCTGGAGCGTCACCGTCGAAAACGGCGCGCTCAGTGCGGTCGCGGGGCGCTTGGACGACGACGCGCACGCAAAGGTGACGCTCACGCGGGCGGCCTTTGACGCGGTGCTGCTCGGCGAGGGCGACGGGGTGGAGCTGTTTTCAAGCGGTGCGATCGCAGTCGAGGGCGACGGGGCCAAGCTGGGCGAGTTTCTTGGGCTCCTGGACGAGGGTGACCCCGCCTTCGCGATCGTCACACCCTAAGGACCAGGTGCGCTCAATCGACGCTCAGCACGACCTTGCCCAGGGCACGACGCTCATCGATGACGCGCAACGCGTCACCGGCCTGATCCAGCGCAAAGCGCGCCCCGACAATCGGTCTGATGAACCCTTCGTCGATCATCTTCGCGATGGCCTCGCCGATCGCGCGATTGCGCTCGGGCTTGCCCATCACATACGCGCCCCAGCCCGCGCCCACGACCGACACGTTGCGCAGCAGCAGCCGGTTGATCTTCACCTCAGGGATCGAACCCTCTGTGAAGCCCACCACCAGCACGCGCCCGTCCTCGCGCAGGCAGCGCAGGCTGTCGGTGAAGCGATCGCCGCCAACCGGGTCGAGCACCACGTCCACGCCGCCCCCGCTCAGCTCCACCGCCTGCTCACGCCACGGACCGTCCGAGCGCACGACCTCATCGGCGCCCGCCTCGCGCGCGATCCGCTCCTTCTCCTCGGTCGAGACGACCGCGATCGTCCACGCGCCGAGTGCCTTGGCGACCTGCAGCGCCGCGGTGCCCACTCCGCCCGCCGCACCATGCACGAGCACGCGCTCGCCCGGCTGCAAGCGCCCGCGTAGCGCCAGCGCGAAATACACCGTGTGGTAGTTGAGGATCACCGACGCTCCTTGCGCGAAGTCGAGCTGCTCGGGCAGCGCGAAGGTGAGATAGGCCGGCGCCACCGCCCGCTCGGCCATGCCGCCCAGCACCGTGAACGCCATCACGCGATCGCCGGTTTGCAAGCCACTGTCGGCGGGCGCCTGCGTGACGGTGCCCGCGACCTCCGCGCCCGGCACGAACGGAAGCTCCGGTTTCAGCTGATACAGCCCGCGCGTTTGCAGCACGTCGGGAAACGACACGCCGGCGGCGGCCACGTCGATCAGCACGCCCTCACCGGGGGTCAGCATGTGGTTGGCCCGCGGCTCCGGCACGTCCACCACGCGCACCCCATCGGGCCCCGACAGCTCGCTGATCTGCACCGCGCGCATCGGCGCAGACACTACCGCTGCCGCTGACTCTGCAGGTGCTCTTGGTTCTGGTGGCGCTCGCCGCGAACCTGGATCGCGATGAGCACAACGATCGCGTTCACGACCAGCCCGATCCCGCCAAACGTGGCGATCAGGCCGATGTCCTTGGTGGTGGCCGCGCTGGCGAGCAGAAGCATCGGTGTTCTCCGGGTCGAATTGGTGGCTCGCGAACGCTCGCGAGTGCTGCAGGCGGGAGCCTACCAGTGGCTCGGCGCGCGCGCCGCCAGCGCCATCGCGCGCGTGCCCTCGCAACGCGCGAGCCCGGCGTGTCGTAGCCTTGAGGGGCCGCCGCGCATCGCGAGCCATGGAGAGGTGCCAGAGCGGTTGAATGGGCGCGACTGGAAATCGCGTAACGGGGGTTGACCTCGTTCGAGGGTTCGAATCCCTCCCTCTCCGTTTTCACCAGGTGTGTGGCGGTTGTTCGAAACGAGGCATACACCCACGCCGTGTCGGTCAGGCGCCAGGCGGCCTCCTGTGAGTTGGGAATCAGGTGTGGTGGCCTTCCGAATAGCCGTTCGTACCACGCCACCGCCCCGTCCCGGTCGGAGACGTGGATGCCACCGAACACGTGCTCGAACGTCAAGCCGCGTCTCCGGCTCCCGCGACCTTTGCAAGCAACCGATCGAGGGCGGCGTAGCTCTGGTCGAGTCCCTTCTGCATGCCGAAGCCGAGCATCGCGTCGCGCTCCTCGGAAGTCTGGAAAAGCGACCGGCTGACGACTCTGGTGCGGCCGTCGCCGAGGTCCTCGAAGGTGGTTGTGTCGAGCACGACACGTCCGGCCATCCCGTCCCACCCGAAGGTCCAGGCGAGCCGCTGGGGCGGCGTCACCTCGCGATAGTGCCCCTCGAATCCGTGTACCCCGTCATCGGCGTGCTCGACAAAGCGCCAGCGCCCGCCGGGCCAAAGCTCCAGCTTCTCGATCACCAGCTTGTGCCCACGACCCCACCACTGCGCGACCAGCTCAGGTTCTGTGAATGCTTGCCAGACGACGCGGGGTGGAGCATTGAACACGCGCTCGACAACCACCTCGCGGTCGTTCGGCGTGGTAGCGATCGATCCTGGATCCTCTTCGATAGGCGTGCTCATCGTTCAGTCCTTTCATGTTCGAGAAGCCGGCCGAGGCGGTCAAAACGAGCCTCGACCATCTGCTGGTAGTCGGCGATCCAATGCCTCGCGTCGTCGAGCCCGCGTGGACCGAGGCGGCAATGTCGCGAGCGGCCGATCTTTTCGGTCGTGACGAGTTCGACCTCCTCGAGAACGCCAAGGTGCTTCTTGAGGCCAGTCAGAGTGATGTCAAACGGCTCCGCGAGGTCGCTCACCGTCGCGCTTCTGGAGTGGGAGAGCCGCTCGAGGATCGCCCTGCGCGTGGGATCTCCGAGCGCCGCAAACGTCCGGTCGAGGCTGGGCTGTAATTGAACCATTAGGTTCAGTGTAAGCCATCGCGCACAACCGTGCAAATCCGGCCTCCGCTAGCTAAAGCGTTTGGCGTGGAGTACGCAGATGCGCTCGCAGGTGGGGTCCTGTTTCGAGAGTCCTCCCGCCCATCCCGCTCGGCTCCGCGAGTCAGTGGCCGCCTGCACCCGCACGCGGCCACTACACTAGGCGGCTCTGCGCCCTTAGCTCAGCTGGATAGAGCGTCGGTCTACGGAACCGAAGGTCGGGAGTTCGAATCTCTCAGGGCGCGTGGCTCGGGACCCGCACAGCTGTGCGATTCCCGGCGTATCTGGGCTCTGTTGCCAGGGGTCAAATGGGGCGGGGTGGTAACGGAAGTGGTAACACGGCTCGTGCTCGCGAGGTCGGCGGGTCTACGCTTGCCCCGTCTCGATTGCCGGTGGCGCGGACGGCTCAGGGGCGCTCGATGCTCTGGGCAGCACCTCGATGGCTTGAGCCAGTTGCTCGCGGCGCTCGTGTGCCAGCTTGCCTTCTTGGCTTGCGAGCCAGTCGCGTAGAGCGTTGCCGTGTATCCAGAGGACGCCACTGTCCTTGAGGGTGTGTTGTTCGAAGGGTGCCCAGATGACGACTACGGGCGTGACCCAGGGTCGTTGGCCTGTTGCGCTGCCTAGATCGTCGGCAAGCTCGGCTGCTGCGCCTCTCATGCGTCGGGCCAGTGAACGCTGTTCGTAGTGATCGCCGGGGTCCTCTCGTCTGCGCACTGTCATTACGCCGTTCTCGACGGAGACGATCCCGCCTGGGGCCTTGGTGTCGAGCAGGTACACGCCGGCTGGTCCTACGACGATGTGGTCGCGGTTGCCGTAGCGGGACGCACGATCGTGGACGGCGCTCCAGCGTCCGGCGCGCAAGAGCGATCTGAGCTGCTTGGCTGTTTGCTTCTCTGCTTCGGCGCCCTCGCGCCAGCGTTCGATGTGCGCTGGGACGAGCAGTAGTCGGACCGCTACGTATAGGACGATTGCGCCACCGATCCCGGCGCTGGCGTAGGAGGAAGTGTGGGCCGGCCAGAGCAGGGTGCAGGCCAGCACCCAGACCAGGATGGGTAGGAGGGCGAGCGGGACGAGGGCCTTGTTGCGCGCTCGCCAGGAGTGCAGCAGTGTGCGATAGCGCGCCTCGGCTGAGGCGCCCGCGCCGACCCGGTCCGCATACGCGATACGCAAGCGCTTCATTCATGAGCCATCGGTCCCGACGATCCGGTGCTTGAATGCCGAAAGACGGCCCGGGTGTGGCGAGGGCGAGTGGAGCAAAGCCCGCTTACCAGGCATGTGCGAGGAATGCAGTCGATGATCCGTTGGGTCCGACTCAAGCCAGGACCTCCACCCACCTCGAGCACGCTTCCCCGTAGGGGAATCCGGCCTGCCCGTAGCGGACGCGGAGCCGGAAGGGGAACTCGCCGGTGGCGTGGTGGAAGTCGTAGATGACTCGCAGGCGCCCGTCGGGCCGGGTGCGTGGTGTGCGGATCGGCTGCCATTGTCCGAGGTAGTAGACGAGTACTTCAACGACGACCCCGTCAGTGGGCACTACGCCGAGTACTTGGCCTTCGAGCTGGATCATGCCGGTCGGAGTGGTGTGCCGAGGTGTGACGCGTAGGCGCAGTCCTGCGGTGACAGTCTCCAATACCTCGGTTTGCGCCTCATATCCCTCGGATTCGGACGCACGATAGGCAAGGTCAACGAGCCGGGAAGGCCCAGCTGGAACAGTTGCTGTCAGCGATCCGTCTGCCTGCGTGACCACCGATCCAACGAGCTGCATTTGGCTCGTACCGGCGACTTGTTGCAGGATGTCTACGCGAGCGCCAGCGATCGGCTGCCCGGTCCCGTTGAGCAGTCTGCTTGAGACTCGGAATGAGCTGCGTGAGTAAGGACGGGAGATGCTGGCGGGGCTGAACGGCGTGAGTACGGCACCAGAGCTTGTGGGCATGGGGTCGGCGGCGGCGGAGACTGCCAGGATGTCGGCGAAGAGCACGAGAAAGACAGCGAAGAGCAGGAGGGCGAGCAATGCGACTGGGGGTGGTGCCGAGGGGCGCATCTGTGAGGACTCCTTGTGTTCGGGGCTCGGGCCCGGTTGGCCCGCTTGTCCCTATGTCGCGGCGAACCGCGAAATGACCCCCCCTCAGATTTCGCGGGGAGCCTCCGCTCCCTGGCTCTGTGGTCCGGACCAGCCGGCGGTCGCTCCCGATATGCGCCTCGCCAGCTGGTGGCACCGACCCATGGGTCCACCGACATCGCGGTCGATCTCAAACGACGATGGCTACTCCGGGAGGATGCGTCGACCAGCTCTACCGTCATGAACTCTCAACGTCTTTCGCCGCCGGATGGGGCTTGCAGCTCCAGGACCCTCGATTTTGATGTTGTCTCAGTCGCTGCGTAAACGCCGTAGATAATGGGATTCCGTCTAGACAACGCCGACTGCACTCGCCTGAATATCGGATGTTGACCGTTATCCGGCATTACAACTAATCACCATTATCCGAACTTCTTCGATCTACTTGTAGTTCCTGCGGAGAATCGTGTAGGGTGCCCGCATCTCAGCGACAGTCGTGCGTCGAGGAGGCGCTGGGGCTCAACTGAAAAGGGAGGAGATGGAATGCGGGTCGCGTTGCGTTCGTTGCTGGTGTGCGTCTTGGGGGCCGTGTTGGGTGGGCTGTTTGCGGTGTGCGCGATGGCTGAGGAACCGCTCGGAGGGGAAACTTCGCAGGGAGCCTCGCTGGTGGGTAGCCCGTTGGTGGTGCCGGGTATGCAGCTATTCGATGGTGGCGAACAAGCGCGGGACGCGACGGAAGCGCGGCGATTCAGTCCTGCGGCAGTGGCGGCTCGTGAAGAATCACAGTCGAAGTACTCCGGGCTGAACGGCGCTGAAGCGGTGAAGCTCGCGCAAGCAGTGTTCCCGGCGACGATCGAGGAACCGGCTGGTGGTCCGCCGAAGCTCTCTACGGGGGAAAGTATCGTGGGCTTTCCTGCGGTCAACGTTGCGCGGGTGGACCGGGGTGGCGGTAAGCGTGGCGTCATCGAATCGAGTGCGCCGATGGCGGTGGAAACAGCGCTGGGTCAGAGGGTCCCGATCGATCTCGGTTTGACCGATGTTGGGGGTGCATTTGAACCGAAGACGTCGCTGGCGAGGATGCGTGTGCCGAAGCGGCTTGGTGACGGAGTGGTGCTGTCAGGCTCTGGCGTGTCCCTCACGCCGGTCGATGCCCAGGGCTCTCCGCTTGCCGGCTCAGAAGGGTCGGTGGACGGATCTACGGTCTTCTATGCGAACACGCAGACCGATACGGACACGCTGGTGAAGCCGACCACATTTGGGTTTAATGTTGATACGTTGTTGCGGTCGGCCGAAAGCCCGCAGCAATTGGATTACAGGGTTGGGATGCCGCAGGGCGCGAGCTTGCGTTCAGGAAAAAAGTGGCTCGGGTGCTGTGCGGGTCGTTGATGTGGGTGAGACGCTTGCGATCATAGCCGCACCGACGGCTCACGATGCCGAAGGGACACAGGTTCCCGTCTCGATGAGCGTCTCCGGTGACGTGTTGAGCGTCGCGATCGCGCCTCTCGCGGGCTACCGGTTGCCGGTCGAGGTGGATCCGACCGTTGAAGACCCAATCTGGCAGAACGAACACTCCGACGGTAGGTCCATACGCACCGAGTGGCATTTTGAACATTGGGGGGCCGGATTCGGGGCGGTCGAACAGCCGGAAGGCGGTAGCTGGACGGAGGGGATCTACAGCGGTCACTGACCCGGAGAATGGGGTGGTCTGTTCTATACCACCAGGGGCGAATCGCAAATCACCCGCGCGTATGCGGAAGGGCATTGGAACGATTCTGGATCGCACGTACAAAATTATATGGTTCTCTACTCACCCGAATCGTCGGATGCGAAGACTACCCGTCCACCTTCGTACCGAGGACTACAATCCGATGCCGGAAGCGACCGAAGCAGGACGTGGATCGGGGGTTAAGCGTGCGAACCGGCTCTAAAATGTCCTGAAACGATTGCGGGCAGTGCCGCTCCGGAAAACAACAACACTGCAGGATACAAGCAGTTGGCTTACGGTAATCGGGGAAGGGCACGGCGGAGAAAACACTGTCACAAGGGCATATGTCGATATCTCTCAGACAAAAGGTCCCGAACTCGAATTCAACAAATCCAGTTCAACGATCTATAACTCCTCGACCAAAGAATACGTTCCGAACGTGCTATACGGTAGCGGAGGTTGGCTCGGTCCGCATTCGGGTGCGTTTGAAGTCAAGGCGAAAGATCCAGGGCTAGGGCTGAGTCTCTTTCGGGTGCTTGCCAGCGGATGGGGCGAAGAGCGTTACTTTTATGCGCTTGGTGAATGTGTCGGCATCCAGTGTCCAGAATACGACGATCAGGGCGTACACGTATAAGACGGGTATGCCCGATGGCGAAGCGAGCTTTGAAGCGCTACGCCGAAGATCCTGCGGGTCTGTATGCGCATATCTACCCGCAGAAGATCAAGGTGGATGCTACGCCGCCTCACGGCATGAAAATAGTTGGGTTTCAAAATGGGAACGAACTCCCGATGGGGGAAACTCATCTCAAGGTGGAAGCTACCGATGGGGAAGGCTCGACCAAGAGCTCGGGGATCAAGTCGATCAAGGTGAGTATTGATGGGCATGAAGTGAGCCGGATCGGCTGCGTCATGTCCGGAAGGTCCCTGTACGGCGGACACGGAATTCGCGTTGGTCGCGCGTGATTACACGAGCGGGCAGCACACGATGGTCGTGACCGCGACCGATAACGCAAATAACGTTGCACAGGAAGAATTCTCTTTCAGGGTTGGGGGTGCCAGTCCGGTGTCGGTCGGACCAGGCTCGGTGGACCCGAGTGATGGTCAGTTCACGTTGAACGCGACCGATGTTTCGCTTGGTGGTACGAGCGGCGTATCACGCACGTATCAGTCGCGTAGTCTGACGGCAGGAGCCGAAGGGCCGCTAGGTCCGCAATGGGCGATCAGCGTTGGCGGCGGTGAGGGTCTGACGCTGCTTGCCAATGGTAGTGCGGTCTTGAACGCGCCTGGCGGATCTAACACGATGTTCACGCGCAACGAAAAAGGCGAATTTGAATCTCCGAGCGGGGATAGCAACCTCAAGCTCGAACCTAAGGAAAAAGTGCCAGGCAAAGGGATCAGCGAATATGTTTTGACAGATCCGACGACCGGCGCGAAGACCAAGTTCGAACAGCCCGCAGCAGCTCAGGGTACTACCCCGGAGTACACGAATCAGTTCGGAGCGGAAGCAGGACAGCTCAAGCATCCTATAAGTGATGCGGTGGATCCGGCAGGGAATGTGTGGGTCACCAGTAATGAAAGCGATCTCATCGAGAAGTTCTCTCCAACGGGTGTTCTAAAGGCTACCTATGGCTCAGAGGGCACCGGAGAAGGACAGTTCATAGGTCCATGGGGTGTGGCGATCGATCCTCGCAACGGCAACGTGTACGTCAGCGACCAAGCGAACAATCGGATCGAGGAGATGTCATCTACGGGAGTGTTCATTAAGACGTTTGGTTGGGGTGTCGGCAAAGCAAGCAAAGCCGAATTCGAAGTCTGCACGAAAGAATGCAAAGCAGGTATAGCCGGCGCCGGTAATGGCCAGTTCTATGTGGTAGCGGGCGTGACTGTTGATTCGAGCGGCAACGTTTGGGTCGCGGATTACGGAAATAATCGGGTGCAGGAGTTCAACGAAAAAGGCGAATATCTCAAAAAGTTTGGCTCAACCGGAAAAGGCGCCGAACAGTTTGAAGGCCCGGTAAATATAGCTATCTCGGGAAGCGATCTCTATATCACGGATTACCACAACAATAGGGTCCAAGAGTTCTCGACCGGTGGAACTCATGTGGGCTCCTTTGGAGAAGGCGGTAGCGAAAATGGTAAGTTCTCCGCCCCTTATGGTATAGCCACTGATTCTCGGACTGGAAATATCTATGTTGTGGATTCTGGAAATTACAGGGTTCAGGAGTTCACTTCGGCCGGTGCTTTTGTAACAAAGTTTGGCGCCTCTGGTACCGGTCTTGGCCAGTTCACCACACCGCAGGGCGTGACGGTCAATTCTTCCGGTAGCATTTATGTTGTGGATAATGGGGCTAACAGCATTGATGGGTGGATGCGTCCGTTGTGGTCGCCAACCGAAGCGGGAGGCCCGTTGGCGGCAAGCGCGACCACCTACGCTTATACGACCGTGGAAGAGGAAGGCAAGGCAGTCATGCAGCCCACCGAAGCGCTGGCACCCATACCTGCCGGAGTGTCGTCGTGCACACCGCTGGTCGCGGGCTGCCGGTCGCTTACCTTCGAATATGGAAAAGAAACGACCGCAAAAGGCGAAAACTCCAGCGAATGGGGTAACTACAAGGGTCGTCTAGAAAAGGTCTGGTTCCACGGGTACAGCTTTTCGGCCAAAGAAATGATAAAAACTGAAGTTGGGCGATACGAATATGACAGCAAGGGCCGTCTGCGGGCGGAGTGGGATCCGCGCCTGGAACATCCGCTGAAGACGGTCTACGGATATGACGCTGAAGGGCACGTGACGGCGGTAACTCCGCCAGGCCAGGAGTCGTGGGCGTTTGTGTACGGTACGCTTGCCGGCGATTCTAACACGGGTCGTTTGCTGAAGGTGACGCGCGCGCCCGCGTCTGCGTCGCTGTGGAATGGAGAACTGCCAAAAAACACCGAAGCGCCGAAACTCTCGGGTACGCCGGCCGTCGGTGTCCGGATGGCGGTCTCCAACGGGGCTTGGAGCAACAGTCCGGTTGCCTACGGTTATCAGTGGGAGGATTGCAATTCCGAAGGCAAATCATGCACGCCGATCCTTGGCGCGACGGACGCCAATTATACCCCGGCGAGCGGTGATGTGGGCCATACGCTGGTCGCGCAGGTCACGGCGATCAACGGCGGTGGGTCCGTCCTCGCGTCGAGCGCTGCCAGTGCTGTGGTTGCCTCCGAGGCCGGCGCCTACACGCAGACGGTGGACAGTGGCTACAGTCTGAAGGCGGTGTCGTGCGTTCCTGGGACGACCGATTGCGTCGCGAGCGACAGTCAGGGCAAAGTGTTCTACGCGACGAACGTGAGCTCATCTTCGGCGTCGAGTTGGAGTGGATGGACAGGTCCAGGCGCGAGCCCGAGCGAGGCCGTGGATTGCGCAACGAGCTCATTCTGTCTGCTGGCTGCGGGAAGTGACGAAGGCAGTGGGGGCAACCTCTACTACGCGACTTCGCTTGGAGGCTCCTGGAGCGAGGCGTACGCTCCCTCCTACGGGGTGGACGCGATCTCCTGCGCCTCCTCTAGCTTCTGCGTCGATGGGCAGGATGGTGAGGGATACTTCCGCTACTCGACGAGTCCGGCCTCGACATCGTGGACGCTCGAGAACCAGGGTACAGCGGCGATGAAGGGCGTCTCCTGCCTCTCCAGCTCGTTCTGCGCGATCGTAAACGGCAAAGGCGACATTTATGTGGCGAACAGCACGAGCCAGATCGAGTCCTCTTCATGGAAGGAAACCGACGTCGACGGCACCACTGCTCTGAACGGCGTGGCCTGTACGTCGACAAGCTCATGCGTAGCGGTTGATGGGGTCGGCGACGTGCTTGACCTCACGATCGAAAGCAGCGGGACCGCGAGCGCTGCCAAGCACGACATCGACGGATCGAACGACCTGACGTCTGTCAGCTGCGCAAGTTCGACGTGTGTTGCTGTGGACAGCGTCGGCAATGTCTTCGTGTCAGAAAACAAAGGTGAAACGTGGATCAAACGGTATTCCCTTGGTGACGATCTGACAAGCGTCTCGTGTGCCTCAACGTCGTTGTGTGCGACGGTCGATACAGCGGGCAAGCTTACTGGGCTGAACCCCGCTGGTAAAGCGCCCGAAGGCGAAGTGCATTCATCTCAACCCGGTTCCACAATCGAGTACGACGTACCCGCGTCAGGCGCGGGTGCCCCGTATGCGCTGAGCAAAGAAGAAGTAGAAAAGTGGGGACAGAAGGATGATCCCGTGGAAGGCACGGCGATCTTCCCACCAGACGAACCACAGGGCTGGCCAGCAAGTGGCTACACCCGCGCGACAGTTCACTACTGGGATAGTCATGGACGATCGGTCAACACGGCTGTACCAACCAAAGGCATCGCGACAAGCGAATACAACGAAGCAAACGAGGTGACACGTACCCTGAGTGCCGACAATCGAGTGGCGGCACTCAAAGAAGGGTGTGTATCGCTATCCAAAAAAGAATGTAGATCGGCCGAAGTATCGGAAAAGCTGGATACGGAAACGACATACAATCCGGAAGAAACCGAGATCGTCAAGGTCGTCGGGCCGGAACACGAGATCAAGCTTTCCACGGGATCGGAAGTCGAGGCACGCGAGATCACACACGACTACTACGACGAAGACGCCAAACAAGCAGAAGAAAAGAACAAAGAAAACTACAATCTGTCTGACAAGAACCACAGACGGTGCGCTGCTAGCCGGTGGGGAAGAAAAGGATGTCGGACCACGACGACCTCCTATAACGGTCAGGAAGATCTCGGATGGAAGCTGCGTAAAGCGACCTCGACGGCACTTGAACCGGCTAGCCTGGACTTGGTGCATACGACGGTCTATAACAAAACCACGGGCGACGTAGTCGAAACGAAGGCGCCTGGAGGTACGTCCGAAACGGTCTATCCACCGGCCTTTACTGCGAAGTTCGGCTCAGAAGGGTCTGGTAAAGGGCAGTTCAATCACCCCCTCGATGTGGCGCTTGATGCTGCCGGTAACATTTGGGTGGATGATAGGAATAATGATCGCATGGAGGAGTTCTCCTCGACGGGAGCTTTTATCGCGGAATACGGCTCGAAAGGGTCAGGTAACGATCAATTCTCAAATCCGTGGGCATTGGCCATCAACCAGGGAAGCGGTGATGTCTATGTTGCCGATACAGGCAACGATCGCATGGAGGAGTTGAACTCCTCCGGTGAATTCGTGCGGACTTTTGGTACCGAAGGCGCTGGGAAGCTAGAAGAACCGGAAGGAGTGACCGTGGACTCCTCGGGCGACGTGTGGGTATCGGACTCAGATCACAACCGTATCGTAGAGTTCTCATCTACCGGCGTCTTCATGCGTGAATTCGGTAGCCACGGGACGGGCAACGGTCAGTTGGAGAATCCCGAGGGCCTCACGATCTCCGAAGGAAGTCTCTATGTTGTCGACTTGGGCAACGACCGTATCGAGCAGTTCTCGCTCACTGGGACCTACCTCAACCAGTTCGGTAGTAAAGGCTCAGGGCCCGGACAGTTGAACGAGCCCGTTGGAATAGCCGCAAACCCAACCAGCGGCGACCTATTCGTTGCCGACAGAGGCAATCATCGCATAGAGGAGTTCAGCCCCGCAGGAAAGTATCTGACGGCATGGTCAACATGGAGTGAGACACACGAAATCTCCTCCCCAATGGGACTCACGATCAGCGCGACCGGCAAGCTCTACATCGCTGACGAAGAAAGCGCCATGATCACCGAGTGGCTGCCACCAGAAGCTGGAGGCGCACATCTCAACTACGGATCAACGTTCGGCTCAAAAGGGTCCGGCAACGGTCAGTTCGCATACCCAGTCATGTCAGCCATCGACGGTCACGGAAACATTTGGGTCACCGACTACGGCAACCATCGCATCGAGGAGTTCTCCTCCAGCAGGTGCTTTCATCGCGGCCTACGGCAAATATGGCTCCGGTAACGGCGAATTCGAGGACCCACAAGGAATCGACATAAACCAAAGCACAGGCGACGTCTATGTCGCTGACGCCGGCAACAATCGCATCGAGGAGTTCTCCTCCACAGGCGAATTCATCCGAGCGTTCGGCACCTCGGGAAGCGGCGAACTAGACGACCCCGTAGGGGTCAAGATCGACTCCTCAGGCAACGTGTGGGTCGCCGACACCGACCACAACCGTATCGTCGAGTTCTCCTCCGCAGGAACATACGTCGCGGCTTACGGCAAAAGAGGTTCAGGGAACGGGGAATTCTACGAGCCGACAGACATCGCCTTCTCAGGCTCAAACCTCTACGTCACCGACAGCGGCAACCACCGCGTACAAGAGCTCTCAGACACCGGCGCCTACATCAGCCAGTTCGGCACAGAAGGCAGCGGCAGCGGCGAATTCTACACACCAGAAGGAATCGCCGCAGACTCCGCAGGCAACCTCTACGTAGTCGACGGACCTAGCGGCCGCGTACAAGAGTTCACCACCACCGGTGTCTTCCTCGCAAGCTTCGCCACCAAAGGTAGCGGCGAAGGACAACTCAACGAACCATCCGGCATCTCCATCAACGCAGCCGGAGACATGTACGTTGACGAC
The DNA here is from genome assembly GCA_963725165.1 of uncultured Solirubrobacterales bacterium. Classification (GTDB taxonomy): domain Bacteria; phylum Actinomycetota; class Thermoleophilia; order Solirubrobacterales; family Solirubrobacteraceae; genus Palsa-744. The sequence continues at coordinate 64,818 of CAVRXK010000008.1, read as the reverse complement.
ACAGGCGAAAACCGCATCGAGCAGTGGATACCAGCAAACCAAGCCGCCCACGACACCCAGACCATCTACTACAGTGCCGAAACAAACCCAACTTACCCTAATTGCGGCAAACACCCTGAATGGGCGAATCTCGTGTGCCAAACACAGCTCGCGGCGCAACCCGACCGCGGACTCCCAGAACTACCAGTGACCATGATGACCTACAACACGTGGGACGAGATCGAAAAGACTGAAGAAGCGTTCGGGACGGGAGCTAAAACCGTAACGCGCACAAAGACACAGACCTACGATCCAGCGGGCCGCGCACTAACAAGCGAAGAGACTGCCTCCCCTGCAACCGACACGTCGCTACCCAAGGTCACAAACGAATACAACAGCACCACCGGCCTACTCGAAAAGCAATCTACCCCCGAAGGAACGATCACAAGCAAATACAACAAGCTCGGCCAGATGATCGAATACGCCGACGCGAGCGGGAACATCGCGAAATACACCTACGAAGAAGGCAGCGATGGGCGCCTTGAGGAAATCAGCGAAGGCAAGGGCAAAGAAGCCGAAAGCAAACAAACCTACTCCTACGACCCCACCACAGGCTTCCTTACAAAGCTGATCGACTCCGCCGCCGGCACATTCACGGCTTCATACGACGTGGAAGGACGGATGACCAGCGAGACGTACCCCAACAATATGACAGCAACCTACACTGTGAATCCGGCTGGGCAGGCAACGGGCTTGGTCTACGAAAAGAACGCGCACTGCGCCTCAAAATGCCCCGAAGTATGGTTCAGCGACAGCGTGTCGCCGTCGATCCACGGCGAAACGCTTCACCAAGCGAGCACGCTGTCGACAGAGAACTATGCCTACGACAACGCCGGGCGACTGGTGGAAACACAAGAAACGCCGGCAGGCAAAGGCTGTGTCACCCGACTGTACGCGTACGACGAAGAATCAAACCGCACAAGCCTAACCACACGCGAACCAGGAACGGAAGGCAAATGTGCCACTGAAGGTGGCACAGTGGAACAGCACACATACGATGAAGCCAACCGTCTCGCAGACGAAAACGTCACGTACGAAACGTTTGGCGACATTACAAAACTGCCGGCGAGTGAGGCCGGGGGACACGAACTCGCAAGCACATACTATGTGGACGGACAAGTGGCGAGCCAAGAACAAAACAAGCAGCTGATCGACTACAAGTACGATCCGACCGGCAGGACCACAGAAACCGCGTCAGAAAACACAGAAACAAAAGCCAAGACGACGACTGTCTCCCATTACGCCGGTCCCGGCGGCGCGCTGACATGGACGAGCGAGGGCACCGAAAAATGGACCCGCAACGTTCCAGGGATCGACGGCAGCCTGGCCGCAATCCAGGAAAGCAGCGGAGCGACCGTTCTCGAGCTCCACGACCTCCAAGGTGATATCGTCGGTCAGGCACCCCTCAGCGAAGCGGAAACAAAACTGCTTTCCACCTATAACAGCACCGAATTCGGCGTGCCCACCACCAGCAACCCGCCCAAGTACTCGTGGCTGGGCGCAGACGGCGTAGCGAGCGAACTGACATCCTCCGGGGTAAGTACCCAGAACGGCTCGTCATACGTCCCCGAGATCGGCCGTCCACTTCAAACCGGACCCATCGCCTCCCCAGGCTCATTCCCGAACGGTACCGCTAGCGTCGGGATCATCAACGCGCCATATCTCGGCGCGGCAAGCGGCCAACTCATAGGCATAGCCATACAAGAAAACGCAGAACGAGAAGAAGCAAAGAAGCGAGAAGCCGAAGAGATCGCTAAACTATATGGGCCTGTCGCGAGCGAAGCGCCCGAGCCTGAAGAACCAGGATGGGAATTTACTATCGGCGATCCGGTAGCCTGTAAATTGTATGCGGGCACGCCGTATCTCGAAGAAGGCGAGGTCTTTGGGCATGAGATGGAAGCAGGGATCGGTTTCTATTGTGACGGTTCACTTCCGGCTGGGACCGAGTTTCAGTACTGTCTACAGGAAGTAGACTTTCTTTCTTGGACGTCCGTCTATTGTGGAGAATGGAACGCAAGTGGGCAGACGTTGGGTGAAACGGTGCTAAAGCACCACTGCTCGGTGGGAGAATATTACCGTGTTTGGGTATGGCTGGGAAGAAAAGGGGAAAAACGAAAAGGGAAGCTTAGTGGTGTGGGGTATTGTGAAGAAAATTTGGCTGAAGTAGGGGGAGAGCATCTACTACACGAAAAGGCTTGAGTATGAAACTGACTTGGAACGGCTTAACTCCCAATTTTTTGGGAACATGCGTTGTGATTATAGGGTCATGTATTTGCGTCACAGCTTGCGGGAGTAATGGCAAACGTGCGAGTACGGTTGACTCATCAAGCGCTACACTTCGCGGGCATCTAAACGCCTGTCTTGAAGAAAAGCACCTTCCTAGGCAGCCGCTAAGCAGTGACTTGCCTAGTGGTGTAACGCCGTCCGGGTATAAAGCCGCTGTAAGAAAGTGCATGTATGGAAACAGCGAGGGGCCAGTAGGCGAAACAAACTTCTCTCCTTCTATAAAGGCCCAGATGTATAGAGATGTCGCTTGCCTACATAGGCACGGTTTCGATATTCCCCCGCCAAATTTTTCTGGACAGGGTCGTGTCTTTGATGTCGCGGGTATAGATACAAATGGGGATAAGTTTAAAACGGCCGAGGAAGACTGTCATGTTGGGTTGGGGGGTCAGTAGCGGGTCTGTCTGGTCCTTGCCTTGTTGCGCGTCGAATACATTTCTTCCTAATGCGTAAAAGGTACGCCGAGGGCCAGCTTGCATTTTATCGTGGCGTAACTCAATGGAGAAACTGCGGGCTAGCTGTTCTTGGAGTTGCTGTTAGTCTGCTTACAGCAACCGCCTGTTCGCATTCACGGCCTGTTAGTAGTCGGACAAGTCATGTCGATAGCGGCAGACAGGTTGTTCGTCATGAGGCGGTTCTCTTGCTGCCTCCAATCGAAGGCGGTGTTGGTGGATGGTGTATAGCGACTAAACCCGGCGAATGCTCAGCAGCGCGGGCGTTCCGAGGTCCGATCGTCGCTCAAACTAACAGTGGTCAGAGTCCTCCTCCTGTGCAAGTAGGCATCGTACTAGCCACGAGTGATGTGTCAGCAGTCTCAGTCGACGGCGGTTCCGCGATCCCGACTCGCACTGAGTCGGCTTTGCCAGATCACCTGCATGTTGCAGTCGTCGAAGTCCGAGGCGGACCGCTTGAGAATGTACCAGGGTTCGGGGTAGGCCCCCGCTCTCTTGATTTTACGCCACTAAACTCAAATGGAGTACCGATTCATCAGATGATCAGACCAAACGGTTCACTTGTGTTCGCGATACCGAGCCAAAGATGGAGGAGTCCGGCCAGCCCGCCACGGGGTATCTGTGAAGTTAACGCTAAGCACCTCGGGGGACTTATGCCGCAGGGAGGGGTTGTCGTGAGCCATGTTGAACCCCACACTGGACTTGTGGCCCAACCGTTGCTTGCCTGCGCGAGCACCATTTACCGGTTCGACGGTTCCCCGTTGCTCGCCAGCGTGCTACTTGATGCGGCGCATGCCGGGTCTACTCCTGGACCGTTGCCTGCGATGCAACCACTGTCGGGGCACCCTGGCGTGTTCCAAGCGGTCGGCGGTGCGTTTGGGGGGCTAAGCTCGCAAGGGCGGATGCTCGCTCGACGTACAGCAGGTGCGTGGTTGGTCGTCGCTGAGGGCAGCGGACTCCAGCAGCGCCTGAGGTTGCTTGAACACCTGAGCGCGACAGTTCACCTGTAGGGTCATGCTCACATTGTCCGCCTACGACCAAGCGTCCTTGTTTCGGCATTTATCGGCGATCCGGACGCCGGGCCGGGGCGGCTGGTCGACGCTTGGCGTGAGCAGCGTTTTGTGCTCGTCCTCTCGCCGAATCTGCTCGCGGAGTTGAGCGAGGTTCTGGCTCGTCCGAAGCTGGAGCGGTGGGGTCGGGAAGGACGTGGGCAGGCGTACGTGGACGCGTTCACGGCGCGCAGCGAGCAGTACGCCGACCCGCCGCGATCGTCATCGACGGGCGTGCGCGACCCCGACGACGACTACCTCGTCGAGCTGATGCGAGTCAGCGGTGCGGACATGCTCGTGTCCCTCGATCGCGACTTGCTGGACGCCGAGCTTCCAGACATCGCGGTGCTCGACCCGGCCACGTTCGTTGCCCGCTTGGCAGACGAGTCGTAGACACGCGGGCGCCGATGGCAGGGTGGTAACAGAGTGGTAACAGGACCCACATCACTCGACACCAAAGCCCAGACAGACCGAGTAGCGAATCCTAAGCATCAGAGCCAAAACAGCCCCCTACCGGACACCCAACGACACCCCAAAATGGTCTACGGAACCGAAGGTCGGGAGTTCGAATCTCTCAGGGCGCGTAGTCGTTGGCACGGTGATCTTGTGTGTGGGTGCGGGTTTGCAGGGCTCTTGGCCTGGCTGGAGAACCCGTTTGGGTGGCAACAGCGCTGGCGACAGGGAAACGGTCTGGGGTGTTGCTCAAGCGGACCGCCATCCGGGGGTCTACCGCCGAGGCTCCGGCTACGTTGCGATCTATCGCCTTGATGGTCGCCAACACAAGGAGTCTGCGGCCACTTTCGGGCATGTCCCGGTCCTCGGGCCGCGTACCGGAACTCGTCTAACTCAGCAGCCTGCTCCGCGGTGATCGCTATGTCCGCGCGCAAGTGGAAGCGGGAGCGTCAGTGAGACGGCGGGTACGGTTGCTTCGCCGGCGCCGTCGACGTGCAGGTTGTACTAGCGACGTCCCTCTGTCAACCGCGATGGGTGAGAGGGGCGGCCGCGCTTGGGTATCGGCCCCGCTTGTTGAGGCATCCGGTCCGCGTCGTCGAGCGCCCGGCGCAGCAGCATCTCGACGTGGGCGTTGAGACTGCGGAACTCGTCAGCGGCCCATCGGGCCAGGGCATCGTGGACCGCTGGGTCGATGCGCAGCAGCACCTGTTTGCGTTCATTGCTCACGTATAGAGCGTCCCGGTGTTGACGACCGGGGATGCCGGTTGGTCACCGCAGAGCACGACCATCAGGTTGCTCACCATCGCCGCCTTACGCTCCTCGTCGAGCTCGACGATGCCGCGCTCATTCAACCGCGCGAGGGCCAGCTCAACCATCCCCACGGCGCCCTCGACGATGCGTGAGCGGGCCGCCACGACGGCGTTGGCCTGCTGCCGGCGCAGCATGGCCTGGGCGATCTCCGAGGCGTAGGCCAAATGACTGATGCGCACCTCGACGATCTCCACTCCGGCGATAGCGACCCGCTGGGCCACCTCCTGGGCGAGCTCTGCGGCGACGACGTCGGTCGAGCCGCGCAACGACGTGCCCTCGCCCGTGGGATCGTCGTAGGGATGGGTGGTCGCGACGTGGCGCAACGCCGACTCGGCCTGGACCTGAACGAAGTTGACGTAGTCATCGACCGCGTAGATCGCGCGTGAGGTATCGGCCACCTGCCAGACGACAATGGAGGCGATCTCTACCGGGTTGCCGTCAGCGTCGTTGACCTTCAGATGGTTGGTCTCGAAGTTCCTGACCCGAATGCTCAGGTTCCGTCGGTCCGCCAGCGGCAAGATCCACCACAGGCCGCTACGACGTACGGTACCGACGTAGCTTCCGAAGAAGCGCACGACCTTCGTCTGGCCGGGTTGTACGATCACCAGCGAGGTCGATATAACGAGAGCGGCCAAGGCCGGCGCGATGGCGACCGCTGCGATTGAGCTTTCGGCGAGGAGGACAATGGCGGCGATGCATGCGAGCACGACGAGCACGCCGGCCCAGCCGCTGATCGCCCACGCGGGACGCTCGTGGATTTCGACGCGGATACCGGAGTGCCCGACCGGAGTCGCCTCGGGCTGGCGGTATGGCTCGTCGGACTGGTTCATGATTCCTCCCTATGCAGCGAGCAGAAGTAAAATGATAGCTAATTGATATCACTTTACGCGCGTCCGATCAACGTGCCCGGGGCCGAGCCTGCCTCGGAGAGCGCGCCAAACCTAACCTCACGAGGAGCAGCACACCCATTCGCTTCGGAGCCAGACCACAGTCCCCGCCTGCTTGCCGACGAAGATGTCGTAGTGCGTGCGGCCGGGCAGCACGGCCAAGCTCGCCGGCGAGCGGAGCGATCCGTCCCAGTGGGCGTCGCGCGTTCCGCACGCCAAACCGCGTCCATTCCAGTATCCACTCCATGCGATGCTTAGCGTGGGGACTTGTCGAGGATCGCGTCAAGCAACCTGCGGAGTTGGTCGTTCTGTCCGTTGAGGCTGCGCACGTTAGCGGCGAGGCTCCCCTTGTGGTTCAGATGCTCCCAGGCGATGTGATGTCCGGCTTCTCTGGCGAGCTGACCCAAGAACGCACGCAGACTACGCGTGTTGCCCTCCCGGAATGGATGGACCGCGTACATCTCGGCGTGGTAATGCGTTAGTCGCTCAATGAAGGCGTTGCGATCGAGACCCTTCAGGTAGTCCTCGCGAGCAAGCTCAGCGAAGATGCCCTGCGCATAGCCTTCGATGTGCTCAGGGCGAGCGTAGAACGCATTGGGCTTCGCGATCTGGACGGTCCGTAGCTCCCCGGCCCACGGATAGAGCCCACCGAAGATGCGGCGGTGAAACGCTTGCCAATGCGCGAGGTCGTAGTCGCCGGGAAGCGGGCGACCGCTCAGGATGGCAAGGGACGTGCGAACGATGTCCGCCTCCGCCCGCGCGAGTTCCTGCTGGTCGTGGATCTCCAGGTTGTTGCGCAGGACACCGCTGCCTGGATAGACATAAGGATCCTGCGCCATGCGGCTTATGCAACTATCGACTGGCTGTGGCAGCCAGACGCTTGCGCACTTGCTCCAGGTTGAGCAGCTCGAACTGCTCGTCATCGATCTCGCCCGCCACCCACCGGGCGGCAAGTGCTTCGTGGGCGGTACTCGGCTCAAGCCCCTCGGCGCGGAGCAGGGCGAGCGCGTCAGCGGCAGCCTGGCGGCGGCTCTCCATCGCTGCGCTCGGTGTGGCGCCGTTGCGTGCGACAGCTGTCCGGTGCATATCTTCATTGTAAAGCAGCAAGGCATCGGTACGGCGATCTTTAGTTGCCTGGAGGATCGATCCAAAGTGCAAACATGCCCCACGCCATTCGGCTCCACTGGACATTTGTTCGATGATCCACCCAGGGTGTAAGGGGCGGATCTGTTCGTGGCGAAGATCGTCTTGCACGTGTATACGCGAGCGCGTGAGGTTAGGTTGCGCGGCTTGTTCCGCGGACCGACCGCCAGGCACGTGCTTTAGAACCACGATGCTCAGCCGAGTCGACACCTCCAACCGTTCACAGCCGACTTCAAGGCCGTTTGGGATCGTCAGGCGCGAGCTCGACAAGCGTACGAGCGTGATCTCAATCGAGGGCGAGCTCGATCTCGCCACGGCCCCGCGCTTGAAGTGGATGCTGATCGATGCGCTCGAGGCGGGCCACGAGGAGCTCGTCGTTGACCTTTCGCTTACGACCTTCATGGACTCGACAGCGCTCGGCGTGCTCGTCGGTGTCAACCGGAGTCTCGGCGTCGATGCGCGGATGGCGATCGTCTGCTCGCGGAGCACCGTGCTGAAGATCTTTGAGTTTTCGGGGCTAGACGGAATGTTCGTGATCTTCTCGACAGTCGACGAGGCGCTCACGTACACGCGGGAACACACCGCCAAGACGGGCTGATCGGACGCAGGCTGCCGATGGTGAGCGACACCGCCAGACACCCTTCACCTCCCCGCCGCCGGCGTCCAGCAGCGACCATCCTCGTCATTTGCTGTGCCCTTGCCTTGGCGTTTGCCACGGTTGCCGCAGCCAGGCCAGGCTATGCAAAGCCCACCGGCGCGGGCGTCCCAAACCCACCTGGCAACTCCAGCCCGGCGGCCGCCTCGCCCGGGCCACCTCACAACGCACAGCCGGGCCCCGAACACGGGGATTCCCCTGGTCCCGGCTCAGATGGGCGCTCGCAGCCGGGTCACGACGAATATCCAGGCCCCGAACACGGTGGGGGCCAACCAACGCCGACGCCGGGCCGTGAAGGGCATGAGCGCCCAGAACACCCCGGAGAACAGGGTTCAGAACAACGGGGAGAACAGGGTTCAGGTCACATAGGGCCAGCTGGCCCCGGCCATCAGCGGCGAGCACCCGGCCAGCGACCGGAAAGCGCCAGCCGTCCGGCCACGTCGCGTGGCCCGGCCACCTCGCCCGCTTCCGTTCCACATCACGCGACGGGGACCGCGGGTGCAACCCACTCAACCCCGCGTTCAGCCCCATCGGCCGCTCCGGGTAAAGCCCAGGCTACCCCGCCCGCGCCGGACCGGGCCCCTATACCAACCCTGTCGAGAGCTACGACGCTCACAGCCGCGGCACCCGTGGCTACGACACCCGCGCCAGCCATCTCTGCGCCGGCAGCGACCACGCCACAACTCGCCGGAGGATCGCCCCCGGCGCTTGCCGGCGGACCGTCGCATGTCGCGCGGGATCCTCGGCATGTCCGCAGCCGCGGCGCCAATAGGCATACAGCCTCGGTCGCGTTCTCACCGGGTGCGGTCGTTCCCGTGGCCGCGATCCCGTTCACGCCCGCACACACTGCGCGCGCGAGGCATGCGCAGAGAGCGGCGCATGGCCCCGCGGCGCCCAGCCGACGCCCGTCGCCGATCGTGACCACGATCACCAGAATCGTCGGCGTCGTACCCACGTTCGTGTGGATCCTCATTGGCGTTTTGCTCGCGCTCGCGCTGGCGCTGGCGATACGCTCGCGTCTGGCCGCGCTGCGCGCGCGGCGGCTGGAGCACCAGCGTGGAGCGCTGCTCGAGGACGTAGGCCTGCTGCAGGCAGCGCTGCTCCCTGAGCCCCCCGCCCGGCTCGGCCCGGTGGGCACCTCCACGGCCTACCGTCCGGCGGACGGTCCCGGAGCGGGCGGGGATTTCTACGATGTGTTCGCGCTCGAGGATGGTCAGCTCGCGGTGATCGTCGGCGATGTCTCCGGACACGGACGGCAGGCGCTACCGCAAACAGCGCTCGTGCGCTTCACGCTGCGGGCATACCTCGAGGCCGGTCTCTCGCCGCGGGCCGCCGTCCAAACGGCTGGAACTGTGCTCGAGCGCCAGCTTGGGGGGTCATTTGTCACCGTCGTGGCGGCCACCTATCAGCCGCGTGAGCGCATCCTCACCTACGCCTGCGCCGGTCATCCACCACCAATCGTGCTTGGCTCGCGGTCGATCGCACCGATCACCGTCTCCTCCTCGCCACCGATCGGAGCCGGCTTTCCGACCGGGACTCGACAGACCATGGTGTCCGTGCCGGGCCGCTCACAGATCTGCTTCCACACCGACGGCCTCACGGAGGCAAGGGTTGCCGGAGAGCTGTTCGGCGCCGAGCGACTCGCGCGCACGCTCGCCGAGCTCGGGCCGCGGGCCACAGCATCGGCGCTCCTCGACCAAGTGACCGAAGAGACCGACGCGCGCCCCGACGACATGGCTGCGTGCCTACTGAACGTCGAGGGAGGCGCCGCCGCGCCGACGATCCTCGTCGAGGAGCTCGAGCTCAATCGCGAGGAGGCCGCGGGCGGTCGAACCGAGCGATTCCTCCTTGCCTGCGGGGTCGAGCGCCGCGAGGTCGCCGAGCTCGTGCGCTCTGCGCGCGTCGTTGCCGAGCGCACCGGCACCATCATCCTCGAGTTGCGCCTTGGCGACGGGCCGCCGGAGGTCACGCTGGGACGCGACAATGTCGCGCTTCTCCACACATCCCACGTGGGACGGCAAGCGGATCTCAGGGTGTCGCAGTGAGCTTCGCGCCGGCGCTCGCCCCAGACGCGGCAATGGTGTTGGGTATCGCATCCACAGCGATGCCATTCGCTCGCACTCCCGAGGATGAGGCCGAGCGCTGGCTACGAGTCCTGCGCCTACATGGCGAAGTTGGGAACGCGCTACAAGCGCTCGGCGTAAGCGAAGGATCCCTCCAGGTGCAGGGCGAGGGCACCGATCGTGCGCGAACCGCTTCCGTCAGTGTCGCCGATCGCGACGCGGTCGCACAGGTCACCGAGGACGCCCTCCACATAGCCAGTCGGCGAGGTGCCACTGGAGTCGCAACGACCGACGTGCTGATGGCCGTTATGCACTTCTACGGCGAGGACTTCGATCGGGTGCTCCGGGCACACGGCACCGACCGTGACGAGGTGATCGAGCGACTCGGAGCATTGCAGGTAGATCCTGGGCGAGAGGCCTGACGAGCGATGGTATGAGGGCTTCTGTAACGCCCGGTCGGAGCGGACGTGAGCCGATCCTCAGTTGGGTGGCCAACACGTCAGGCGCCTGCCTGGCTCACCCTCCCATCAACTGCATTCGGGAGGTCACCGGGCACAGCAGCTAGGGCTCGGACGACCATTCAAGGCGGGCGCGACGATACCGACCACGTGGATGAGTGTGATACGCGTCTCGAACTAGGACTGCGTACTCAAGCGGCTCGCGTTAATGAGCATGGACGAGTGGCGACGCACCGTAGGAGGCAGTCGGATTCGGCGCCATCCACAAGGCCCGACAAAACGGCCGGTTCCAGGAGTCGGAAGTGCTTGAGCGGCTATTGGAATGTGATGTCCTGTAAAGTTCCGTCTGCTTTCGGATGGGAATGGGCTACAGATGAAGGTTTCTTCAAGCGATACGGCGGTCTCTGCGAGGTTGTCCCCGCTGAAGGGGGCGGTGCTTGGTCTGCTCGTGCGGCGACCGAGCTATGGCTATGAGATCGCAAACTTGCTTGAGCGTCAGCTTGGGCCGAGCTGGTCGATCGTCCGTCCGAGCCTCTATCGGATGCTGAAGAAACTGGAGACGGAAGGGATGCTCTCTTCTGTGTCCTCCGAGGAGACGAGTTTGGCGCGGATTGTCTACAGCGCGACCGATTCAGCCGAGATCATGTTTGTCGCCTGGATGGAGAGTCCGCTTCCGTTTGAGCATGGTCAGTTACAGCTGCAGGCCAGGATGGTCGTCGCCAGGCAGGAGGATCTGCCGCGGCTGCTTGTCGCGTTGAATAATTACGAGCGAGCCTTGTTTGCAAAGCGGGCCACGATCCAGGCGGATTTGCCCGTGGGCAAGTCGTTGCGTTCGACAATGATGTTTCTGGTGCGCGAAGCACCCATTCAGCAGATCGCCGGCGAGTTGCTGTGGGTGGATGTTTCGCGCAAAACCATTCGTGCCTTGATCGCGTCGTAGGTTTGGTGGGGGATGGCGCTGTTGCTCTCACTCACGGAGGTAACCAAGTGCTACGTCGATGGCCGTCGTGATTTCGTGGTGCTCGATCGGGTGTCTCTTGAGATCGACCCGGGTGATTTCGTGGGTATGTGGGGCCCGAAGCGCTCGGGCAAGTCCACGCTCTTGCGTGTGATGGCCGGTGTTGAGCAGCCCGACTCGGGCGAGATCAGCTTCGATGGGCAACGTGTGTCGGGAATGTCGGCGCGTAAGCGCTCGCGCTTGCTTCGCCGTGGTGGGATCGCGCTGGTATCCACCGATTGGCGTAGCCAGATAGTCCGCCCTGTCGTCGAGTTGGTCGCGACCGCATGCGCGAGCGACGGTACGCCGATGCGGGACGCAAGGACGTTGGCACGCAAGGCGCTTGGGCGTGTGGAGGCAACCGAGTGCGCTGACGTGCAGACCGATCGCCTTACTCTCGGTGAGCGTTTGCGCGTCGCTCTCGCGATGGCCATCGTTCGCGAACCGCGCCTGTTGCTCGTGGATGAGCCGGCGGTGTTGCCGAGCCCATTGGAGAGCGAGGACTTCTATGCGTTGTTGCGCTCGCTCGGCGCGGAGAAGGATCTCGCTGTAGTGATTGCCTCGGAGAACTTGGCGGCGCTGTCTGGGACGGTGCGCACGATGGCGGTCTCCAGTGGGGAAGTGCGCTCGATGGATCAGGACGGCGTGATCGTGCGGTTTCCCGCTGCGCCGGCTTCTCGTGCGCCTCGGGTCAACGACGCGCTCTCATGAGCGCGCTTGAGTTGCGCGAAGTCGTCAAGCACTATGCCACCGGCGATGAGCTTGTGCGTGCGGTCGACGGCGTATCGCTGACCGTCGCACCCGGAGAGCTCGTCGCGCTGTATGGACCGAGTGGGTCTGGTAAGACGACATTGCTGCTGATCGCGGCCGCGTTGCTTGAGCCCGACAGTGGCAGCGTGTCTTTTGCTGGGAGGGAGATTTCGCGTTTGTCAGCGCGTGAGAGCGCCCGTTACCGGCGCGAGGATGTCGGGTTCGTCTTCCAGTCTTTCCACCTGCTTGCGGGCGCCAGCACCGTCAACAACGCTGCCCTGAAGCTGATGGCTGGGGGTCCGAGCTTGCGTGAGGCGAAGGAGACTGTGCGCCCGTGGCTTGAGCGTGTCGGGCTTGGACACAGGTTGGATCAGCGGGCGGGACAACTCTCGATGGGTGAGCGTCAGCGTGTCGCGATTGCCAGGGCGCTTGCCGGCGATCCACGCTTGCTGTTGGCCGATGAGCCGACGGGAAGCCTTGACAGTCATCGCACACAGGAAATTCTCAAGCTCCTGCGCGATCTTTGCCATGAGCAGCGTATCCCTGGCTTGTTGGTCACCCATGACCTGCACGCACAACGTTTTGTAGATCGGGTCCTCACGCTGCGCGACGGGCATCTCACGGATGGGCTCGATGCCGACTTGGAGCGCACATTGGCATGAGACTCAGGACACCAACCGTCCTTGGATTGGATCTCAGTCTGCCGTTCAGCTTGTATGTGTGGAGGTTGCGTACACGCGCGGCACAGGAGTTGCTTGCTGCCGTCGGGATCGCGGTCGGTGTTGCGCTCGTGTTCGGGGTGTTGGTCGCCAACACGAGCATTGGGGGGTCCGCAAACGGTCTCGTGCATCAGTTGATCGGCACCGCGCAGCTCCAACTTGCCTCTCGCTCTCAGGATGGCTTCAGCGAACAGATCGCGCGACGGGTGGAAGCTCTGCCTGGGGTGCAGGCGTCATCCCCGTTGTTGCAGGAGGACGCGGTGATAGCTGGACCGCACGGCAGCGAGCCGATCCAGCTCATCGGTTTGACCGTCCGTCAGCTCTTGTTGAACCCGGAAGCTGCCCGCGATCTCGGCTCGAGCGCCGCCAATCTGATCTCAGACGGGATTGGTCTGCCGTCGAGCGTTGCGGAAACGACCGGTGCGAACGCAAACACGGTCGTGAGCTTGAGCGCCAACGGAACGGCCAAGAAAGTGTCCATCGGTGCGGTGCTGGGCAGCCAGACGATCGGAGCGGTCGCGAGCAATCCGGTCGCGATAGCGCTTCTGGGCACAGCGCAACGGCTCACTGGCGAGCCCGGTCGCGTCACGTCCGTGCTCGTCAAGGCAAAGCCGGGCGAGCAAGCACAGGTTGCGCGTGAGCTTCGGACGCTGGTCGCGGGGCACGCAGATGTTACCCCTGCCGATAACGATCTTCGTCTGCTCGAAACGGCGGCCAAGCCCAATAAGCAGTCGACAACACTGTTCGCGGCTATCGCCGGGATGGTCGGCTTTCTGCTGGCTCTCAACGCGATGCTGCTGACGACACCCGAACGGCGCCGCCTCGTGGCAGAGTTGCGTACCTACGGGTATGACCCGCTGCAGATCGTCGTAATACTTGCGGTGCAGGCTTTGGCGCTTGGGATCGCTGGGTCGCTCGTCGGCATCGCCTTGGGCTACGTGTTGTCCCACACGCTCTTTGCCCAAGTGCCTAGCTATCTAGCCGTTGCGTTCCCGATCGGGACACAAAAGATCATCACCGCCAAGGTCGTCCTGATCGCGCTTGGTAGCGGTGTGCTCGCGGCGCTATTGGCGTCCGCGCGTCCACTGCTCGATCTACGCCCTGGCCTGCCGATCGACAAGGTCCTGCGGGAGCAGGGGGAGGCAGGACAAAGCATCGGCAGACGTGTGGTGGTTGCGTCTGCGCTGATCGGGGCCACGTTGGTGCTTCTCGTGACAGTCCTCGCTTTGGCTGTGCCGAGTTTGACGGTCCTAGGTGGTGTGCTGCTCGCGGCTGTTGCGGTATGCCTCGTCCCTCTTGCGCAGACCGCGATGATTGGGACCCTGCGACCACTGAGCGAGCGCTCGAAAGGCGGGCTGCCCGTCGCGCTCACGGAGCTTGAAGCTACTGCGACGCGTTCGGTCGCGCTAGCTGCGATTGTGGCACTAGCCGTTTATGGGAGCCTAGCGATCGGGGGTGCAAGGGCCGACTTGACACACGGCCTGGAAACAGCGATCACTCAGTACGAGCACACAGCGGACCTATGGGTTACGACTGGTGAGAACGTATTCAATACCGACAGCTTCAAAGCATCTGGAGTCCAGGCGGCTATCGCTCGCTTGCCCGATGTCGCCTCGGTGCGTGGCGGTCAGGGGGCGCTCCTGAATGTCGGTAAGAGGCGTTTGATGATCCGGGCTCACAATCCCAATACTCCTGGGATCATGCAATCGAGCCAGGTTGTACACGGCAATCTCACGCGGGCAAGTCGGCTGATCCGTCGGGGAGGCTGGGCGACGGTTTCACAGGGGCTCGCGACTGAATTGAGTTTGCACGTAAATGATTATTTCACATTGCCGACTCCCGCTGGCGGCTTGCGTCTTGGTGTAGCGGCGATCACTACCAATCTGGGGTGGCCGGCGGGGGCGGTCACGATGTCGACCGTTGATTACAAACGGGGTTGGCAGACCTCAAATCCTAGTGCGCTCGAAGTCACCCTGAAGCCTGGTGTAACGCTCGCAGTGGGTAAGGCTGCCGTACAAGCGGCGCTTGGATCAAAATCGGCGCTCCACGTGCAGACGGCTCGTGAACGTGAAATCCAGACCGACGAAAGTGCACGCCAGGGCCTCAAGAGCCTTGGCGAGATATCGGCGCTGATACTGATTACCGGTGCTCTCGCCGTCGCTGCATCGCTCAGCGCTGTCATCTGGCAGCGACGGGCACGACTAGCAGCCATGAAGACCTGGGGATACGACCATATTCAACTGTGGCGCTCACTGCTCTTGGAGAGCGTCATCCTGCTTGTCGTCGGTTGCTTCGACGGAGCGATTCTCGGACTCTACGGACACGCGCTTGCCGATCGCTGGCTGAGCGCAACCACCGACTTCCCGGCGCCATTCGCGATAGGTGGTGCGCAAGTGTTTCTTACCCTTGCTCTCATGGTCGGGATTGCTGTCGTGGTACTAGCGGTAGCCGGTTTCTCAGCAGCTCAGGTGTCGCCGAGCGTCAGTTTCCAGGAGTAAACACCGCGATGGCAGTTGACGAGGGGACGATTCGACGGTGGCTGCACATAGCTACACATCGATTGCTCGCGCGTCGGCGTTTACCCGCGCGGCACGCTGCTACTGGCTGAGCGTCCTCCCATGCGCTCGAGCTGAGTCGAGCGCATGGCGTAAACACGCTGAGCAGATCCCAGACCGCGCCCTGCGGAAGGCAGCGTTTAGCGCTCTCCTCACAAAGAGCGATGTGCTGGAGGGTGCTGTCGTCTTCGCTGTATTCGTTCCACCGCCGGCGCGTGCGGATGTCGTACGGGCGATAGCGGCGTTTGAGATCGCCTTCGACTATCTCGACAACGCTCTGGAGATGCCCAATCCCGATCCGGTCCTCAACAGTCATAGCCTATGTCGAGCGTTCGGTTCCGCATTTGGGTCGGGCCTGAGTCATCCTGACTACTACGAGCATCACACTGCCCGTGACGACGGGGGCTATCTTGAAGCGCTCGTGAACACATGTCGGGCGGCGCTCGCAAAACTGCCCTCATATTCGATTGTCGCTGAGCCTGTGGGCCGCGCCATCTCAAGGATCATTACCTATCAAAGCCTTAACCACGGAGACGCCAACGGCTCGCACGACGCCTTCAGGGAATGGGCGCGCTCACAATCCGTTCCAGGGACGGGGCTGCGATGGTGGGAGACAGGCGCCGCAATGGGATCGCAGCTCTCTGTGCTCGCGCTGATCGCGGCGGCCGCAGACCCGACGACCCGCCCCGAGCGTGCGACAGCTATCGAACACGCATATTTCCCATGGGTCGGAGCGCTCAGCACGCTACTCGACAGTGTCGTCGATCAACGTATCGACAGGATCGAGGCTCAACGGAACCTGGTCGACTACTACAGCTCACCGCAGGTCGCAGCTGAACGACTGCAGATGATGGCTGTCGAAGCCATGCGGAGGATTCGATCGTTGGTCGATGCCGACGATCATGCCCTCATCCTCGCAGCGATGGCAGCCTTCTTTCATTCGACACCGCAAGCAACGGCACCGGAGGTGAGACTAGTCACGCGGGCCGTTATCGATGCTATGGGCGCTTGGGGGACCCTTCCGCTTCTTTTCTTGAAGGCCCGCCGGACTTTGGCGTGTAGCTACCCATTGTATAGCGGGCAACGATATTCCACTCTTGTCGCGGATCGCCAGTAAACAAGTCGCCCTGATACTAGTTTCCCGGTCTCTAGCGGCGGGCCAACAGGTCAGTGAGTATCCGGGCCTATGGCTTCTCGCAATCCAAATGCCATAGTCCTGCGGCCGGGCCACTCCAACGGCGGCTGGATGCCCGACGACCGAGCATGAGCGGGGACAAGCCCACCGGTCGTGTCAGTCCCGCGCCTAATCCGCGGTATTCGCGCTCGATGGAATACGCGGTCGCGATGTTGGAGTGCTTCTCTGCCGAGCATCGGGAGCTCGGGATCGCGGACTTGGCGGATCTTGTCGGGATAAGCCGCTCGACCACGCATCGCTATGCGATAACGCTCGTGGCGCTGGGCTATCTGGAGCAAGACACCAAACGCAAGTATCGCCTGTCGATGCGTGCAGCTAATCCTGGGGCCGCTGCGATCAGTGCTGTTCGCCGGCGAGCACCGGGTCGTGTAGCCCTCCAAGAGCTACGCGATGCCACTGGCTACACGGTAAGCATGGGTGTGCTCGACGGGACACGCGTCGTCTACGTATATCGCTTGTTTGGTCATCGGCGAGGACAGCACGCGATCGATCGGGACCTGGGGGTTGGCGCCAATGTACCCCTGTACTGCACAGCACTCGGCAAGGTGTTGTTGGCAAGCGTCTCTGATACTGAGCGCCGCGGGCTGCTGGCGAGCCTCGATCTTATCCCGCATGGTCCCCGTTCGATCGTCGATAGAGACAGGCTCGCCACAGAGCTTGAGCGCATCAGCCTGCGGGATACCGTTGTGAGCAACGAAGAGTTCGTTCATGGTGCGCGTTCGATCGCTGTGCTCGTTCCCCAGCCACCTGACGAGCCCCCGCGCGCGATCGAGATGACCGTTCCCTCCGACGCCTACACGGTAGAGCGGCTCGCCGAGGAGATCGGACCTCGTTTGAAGCGAGCCGCCAGACTGATCTCCGGAGATTAAGAGACTTATGAAACAGACGTGGTGCGCCGCGCATGTGGGCCTATCGAGCACCCTGGCGTGTGGCCGACGAGCGCAAGAATCGACGGTGACACCCCCAAAATGGTCTACGGAACCGAAGGTCGGGAGTTCGAATCTCTCAGGGCGCGTACTTGTGCGTGTCATATTCTCTCGCCGATTTGAATTGACGCTCACCGGCGGACTACCAGGCGACCTGCGCGCCGTAGGAGCTCAGCCTTTCGTCATTCGTGACGAGGATCGCGTCCTCGAGGTTGGCTTGGGCGACGAGTAGACGGTCGAACGGGTCGCGGTGGTGCCATGGCAGCGCCCCGACCGCTTGTGCGTGGTCGACGCTCACGGGCAGCGGAGCAGCCCCCGCGTCCAGTAGTTGTCTGGCGAACCCATCGGGTACGTCGAGCTTGCCGAGCGATCATTGGTGGTGTCGGTGAGCAGTGCGTAGCTAGCCTAGTCTACACATACGAAAATCCCGCTATCTGGTATCTTCGCGGGCTTGTTGGCTGACGCGAGGTGACGTGTGGGGGATCTGGGACGATTGAGACGCGCTTGGCTTGTGGTGAGCAGTGCGCTGTTCCTGTTTGGGATGGGTGGCGCCGCGGCGCAGCCCGCGCTTGCGAACGGGCCCATGTGGACGATCAGTTCGGCCTCCTCTCCCACGAACTTTGTGGCCGGCGATGAAACGGGCGATGACACTTATGTGCTGACGGTCATCGATGCAGGCAGCGGATCGGCCGGTGGAACTCCGATTGAAGTCAGCGATTCGTTGCCGAGTGGGCTGGTGGCAAGCGGCATCTCCGGCGAAGATCTGGGGAACGGGCAGGTGCTGTCGTGCAGTTTGACCCCGATTTTGGGTTGCAGCTACGACGGGTCCGAAATGGCTCCCGGCGATGTGCTTCGGATCGACGTTCGGGTGAAGGTGGGCTCTGGGGTCGCCTCGTCGGTGGTCAACTCCGCAACTGTGACGGGCGGCGGCGCGGAAGCCGGCGCGAGCACCCAGGACCCAACGACGATCAGCTCTACACAGGCCGGGTTTGGGATCTCTGATTTCGCGGCAACATGGTCGGGGACGCAGGCCGGCGCGAGTGTCAACCTGACCGCGGGATTCACCTTCAACCAAGTTCTCAACGCCGGCGAAACGGTCCCGGCGGCGGACGCGAAGGAAGTGGCGCTCAACCTGCCGCCAGGCTTCGTTGCTGATCCCGAAGCCGTTTCGCGGTGCTCGATCAGCGAGGTCGACGAGGATGCATGCCCAGCGAGTACCGCGGTCGGGGTGGCGTTCACGTCGAGCTCCTCTGGTCTCGGCGGCGCGCCGGCACCATACTCGAGTCTCGTCTACAACGTGGCTCCGTCTCCCGGCGAACTGGGAGCGTTGGTGCTGTTCTTGCCCACCGGCCGGGTGTGGCTCGGCCTTGTGCTTCGAGCGGACGGCGACTACGGGCTGAGTGTGGCGGCTAACGACCTCCCCGAGGTTGAGGCGCTGATCTCGATGACTCTCACTTTGTGGGGCGTTCCAGCGGCATATGACGGTACGGGACCTGACCACACCACCGCTGGAGCCGCCCCCAGCTTTGGCGGCTCCGGCTCCGCGCAGCCGGCACGGTTCTTGACCAGCGCAGGCACATGTGGCGCTTTGCCGGACAGCACGCTCTCGGCCGACTCGTGGGCGGCCCCGGGCGTGTTTGCCGAAGCTTCCTCGGTGACGCCAGCGCTGACGGGTTGCAACTGGCTTCCCTTCGATCCCTCGCTCAACGTCGTTTCAGAGATCAACGAGACCGACACGCCCTCTGGCTATGACCTGGATCTGACGGTTCCCTCGCCCCAAGACGCAGATGTGCTGGCGAGCGCCGATCTCGAGAACGCGTCGGTGACGCTGCCGGAAGGCGCCGGCATCTCGCTGTCGGCGGCAGATGGGCTGCAGGCGTGCACCGAAGCGCAGGTCGCGCTGGACTCATCGGGGCCGTCAACATGTCCCGACGCTTCGAAGGTCGGGACCGTCGAAGTCAAGACGTCGTTGTTGGCCCATCCGCTACAGGGCGCCATATATCTGGCGACGCCAAACGAAAACCCGCTCGACTCGCCACTGGCGATGTACATCGTCGCCGAAGAAGCCCAGACGGGAGTCCGGCTCAAGCTCGTGAGCCAGATCGAAGCCAACCCGCTCACGGGACAGCTAACGATCGTCATTCGCGAACTGCCGCAGCTTCCGATCAACGGGCTGGAACTGCACTTCTTCGGGGGCGAGCGTTCGCTGCTGAGTACACCATCCGCGTGCGGAATGGCTGTCAGTACGAGCGAACTGACGCCGTGGAGTGCAACCGCGGGCGTTGTGGCATTCAGCGATTTCGACATCGACTCGGGCATCAACGGCACGTCGTGCTCTGAGGTGCAACCGTTCAGTCCGAACTTCCAGGCGGAGAGCACGCCCGTGGGCGGAACGGGCGCATATGCTTCGCTGGCGCTGTTCGTCTCGCGGACCGATCAAGAACAGGAACTGAGCACGATCGCGATCCAGGCTCCGGCGGCGGTCGCGCAGATGTTCGCGGGCGCACAGCCGTGCGGCGAACCGCAAGCCTCAGATGGGGGGTGCGCCACGGCCAGCGAGGTGGGGACCGTAGGCGCGCAGGCCGGCTTGGGCATCTATCCCCCCGACCTGTATGGCCGCATCTACCTGACCGGTCCCTACGACAGCTCCGGGCAGGGCCTGTCGATCGTGCTGCCCGTCGATCCCGCTCCGCTCGAACTGGGCAGTGTGGTGATGCGCGCGGGCGTGGCGATCGATCCCAGCACGGGACGGCTGAACATCACAAGCGCTCGGCTGCCGAGCTTTGCGGAGGGCGCTCGGCTGTCGTTGGATGCGCTACTGCTGCAGTTTGAACGAGGCGAGTTCAAGGTCAATCCGACCGGCTGCGAATCGCTCGCGATCACCGGCACGATCACCGGCGCCCAGGGCAGCTCCGTCCCGGTGTCGGCCGAACCGCTGGGGGCGCCGTCTTCGTCGTGTACGCCTGCACAGGCTCCCCCGTCGGCCCAGGTTCCTCCCGCAGAACAGGGCGGCGGATCGTCCAGCGCCGCCACGGTGTCGCTTCTGACCGCTCGTATCACGACAAGCAACCATGGTTTTGCGACAGCAAAGCTGACCTGCACCGGTACGGGCACATGTCGCGGCCTGCTGACTCTGCTGGAGAAGGCAAAGGACAGGGATAAAAACAAGCAATCGAAGGCGACGACTATCGGTACAGGCAGCTTCTCGATCCCGGCGGGCGCCACCGCGACCGTCAAGCTCACGCTCAACACCCGCGGGAGGGCGCTGCTCAGTGCAGATCATGGGCGACTGAGCGCCACGCTCACGATCTTGAAGTCATCTCCCGTGCCCGCTCAGACCCGCAGTGAGGACGTGCGGCTCGTTCGAGAGATCCGCAAGGTAAAGAGATGACGCGGCCGGCGGTCAACTTCAGGTCTTCTCCCGCCTGCTGGTCTCAGCGGATAGGCGAGTCCTACTGGCTCGCAAGCTGCTCGCAAGCGACCTTCCACGCGGCCATCTCGTGGCCGGGAATCACGATCGCATCCGGGTGTTCGCGGTCGTATGCCTGGATCTGGCGGATGCTGTGCTCGAAGGCTTTGCGGTCGTGTATCAGCCAGGGACGCTCGGTGCCGCGGATCGTGCCGATCGTGTAGGCGGCGTCGGCGGCCAGCAACGCCTCGCGCCCGTTCAGGCGCGCGATCAGCGACAGGTGCCCGGCCGTGTGTCCCGGTGTGGAGGCGAGCGTCAACGTGCCGTCCCCGAACACGTCGATCGTGCGCTCGAATGGGCCGCCCGCGGCGCTCGGGGGCGCCGTGAAGTCGATCGTGCGATAGCGCGGGCGCGGGTCCAGCTGCGCCTTGGAGTAGCCGTTCAGCAATGCGTCTCGTGCCCACGCCGCCGCCCACTCGCGTCTGTCCACGAGCACGGTCGCGTTGGGGAAGTCACGCAGCGCGCTCGCGTGGTCGTAGTGCAGGTGCGTCATCACGATCAGCCGGATATCGGCGGGCTGCAGCCCGTGCGCTCGCAGCTGCGCGGCGGCCGTCTGCTCGGGGGTCACGCTCAGGCGGCGCGACATCAGCCGGCCGATCGGACCGAGGTTACGGGAGCGCTCGCGGCCGCCTCCCGGTATGACCGACTCGTGCATGCCGGTGTCCACGAGCACCGGTCCCGCGCTCGGGTGCTCGAGCAGGTACGCCGGGATCGGGATCGGGATCAAGTCGCTCGCGGGCACGCCCACGCCGAATGCCTTCAGCGCCTCGACGGCTCCCGGCTTGCGCACAAACCAATTAGGCGGCGCCGAGATCTCCGCGCACAACAGCGGGTGCAGCGTGAGCTGCGCGTCCGGTTGCCCTCCTGGTAGGGGAAACTCGGCGGGCGCGGTGGGCGGCTGGTCGTTTGACATAGCCCTCAGAGTACTCAGGGCCGCTCAGCCAGGTACTTGCGCAGAAGCGGCTCCGGGATCGTCCAGTCGCCGCGGCCATGGTGCTCAGCGATTCCGGCTCTCTCCATCATACCCAGCGCCCGTCGCGCGGCTGAGGAGGCGGTGCCGCTGTAGGGGTGGCGGCCCCGCGCCAGACGCACAGCGATTGCATAAGCGTGCGCGGTTGATCGCAATCGCTCCACCGCATCCTCGTGACGCAGGCGGTCGGCTTGCATCGCAAGCTCATAGCCGCCGCGCACGTCCCCAATCTCGATAGTGTCGATCTCGCGGTGGGAGAGCGTGACGGTCAGGGTCTCGCGGGCGATCAGCATTGTCGTGCGTGGGTGTCCCTCGCCGAGCGCCACGATCTCGGCGACTGCCTCCTCAGCCGGACGAACCTCCAGCTCGTGGTAGCGGGTCGCAATCCCGTCCTCCCACTCACTCGGCAGAATGTGGCTGAGTTCGTGGAAGTTGCCAAACTGGCTAAGTGCTCTGCGCGCCGGGCCGAACAGGTCACGCATCAGGTGCTCCATGCTGCCCGCAAACAGCACGCTCACCAGCGGCGAGCGTTGTAGCTGAGAGCGCAGCTGCTTGCCGATCAGGTCCGGATCGCCGAAGCGATACGAGGACGTCGCGATGTCCTGAAACTCGTCGAGGAACAGGACAATCCGTCGATCATCCTTCTCGGCGATGCGCTGGGCGAGGGCGATGGTCGCTCCGAGACGGGCGGGGTCATCCCGGGAGACCGACGACGGGGCGCTCCAGGCCAGCTCGACGTCCTCTCCAAGGTGGGTACGCAGCGTGGCTACCACGCCGCCTGGCAGGAGCTCGCGCAGCTCACGCCCGCTCTCCCTGGCCCGATCCAACGCCTTTGCGACAGGCCCGCGGTTAGCGAGGATCGACTGGGCCAGAGCCCTCGTGAGCGAAGTCATGTCCTCGTGATCCCACAGGTCCACCTGTGCCGTGTACAGCCTGGTGGAGCGTGCCTGAGCGAGCGCCGCCAGCGCGACTGTGGACTTGCCAGTGCGTCTGGGACCGGCAAGGACCATGTGTGTTCCAGACCCCAGGCGCCCGGCGAGATCGTTCACGTCGCTAGCACGACCGATCAACAGGTCCGGCCTGACCGGATCGTCAGTCGGAAACAGTTCACGGATATCACGCATCGTGACCTATTATAGGTCACATCATGACCTATTTGGCGGATCGCACATGACCGGCGTGTGCGGGTCAACCCGTCGGGCTGCGACCCGGGAATCGGGCGCGATGCTCGACGGTTGAGCGTCGGCGGCGGGGCGCGAAGCTCTGTCTGCGATGGACCGATAGATCGCCTGCTCGTAGGGGTATACCGTTCTGCGATGCCCTCCAACTGGCCCACGCTCCCCTACGCAGAGTGGAAGGACACCTGCGACACGCTGCACGCGCACACGCAGGTGCTTGGCAAGCTGGCGGTTGCGCTTGCTCCGCCCGAGCCGCAGCTGCAGCACGCGGCATTGCGGCTGAGCGCGCGCGGGTGGGAGACGTTTCCGCTGCCCGCGCCCGACGGCTCGGGGGCGTTCGTCGCCGCGCTCGACCTGCACACCCACGAGGCGCTCGCCGAGCACAGCGACGGACACGTGCTGACGGGTGGCGCTCGGGCCCGACCGCTCGGTGGGCGAGGTCACGCGCGAGCTGCTGGCCGGGGTGCGCACGCTCGCGGGAGCCGTGAAGATCGACCCCACCCCGCAGGAGGTCTCCTGGAGCGTGGCGCTGGACGAGGACGAGCAGCACACGCGCTACGACTACGCCCAGGTCGAGCGCTACTTCGCCGCCGCCACACGCGCCGCGCTCGTGCTGGCCGCGTTCCGCGCGCCCTATCGCGGACGCTCCACGCCGGTCAACGCGTGGTGGGGCTCGTTCGATCTGGCCGTCAACCTCTTCTCCGGGCAGCCGGCCGATCCGCCGTCTGAGGACTTCATCATGCGCAACGCGATGAACGCTCAGGAGGTCGCGGTGGGCTGGTGGCCGGGCGACGCGCGCTATCAGAAGCCCGCCTTCTACGCCTACGCCCACCCCGCACCCGACGGCTTCGCCGCTGCCACGCTCTCACCCTCAGCGGCTCGCTGGGAGGGAGGGCTCGGCGAGTATGTGCTCGATTGGGAGGACGTGTGCGCGGCGTCCGACCCGCACGCCTACGCGCTCGAGTTCGCGCGCTCGGCCTTTCGCCACGCGTGCCTGGTGTGCGGGTGGGACCCCGAGCTGTTGGCCGGCGCGGAAGGGCACCCGCCGCCGGTGGTCTGAGCGCCCGCGCCGGGGCGCCGTGGTTGGTGCGATCCCGGCCTGCGCCAAACCGCTTTGTCGCACACGTGCTACATTGTGTGGCCATGCGTGAGATAACACAGCGGCAGATGCGCAACGACAGTGGCGAGATCATGCGCGAGCTCGATCGTGGGGAATCGTTTCTCGTGACTCGCAACGGCACGCCCGTGGGGGAGCTGCGGCCGATCCGCCGCAGGCGGTTCGTGCCGGCCGAGGTGGCCATTGCGGCATTCTCTGGGGTGGGCCAGATCGATCAAAAGCAGTTCCGAGCCGATATCGATCGTTTCGTGGACCAAGACCCGACGTTGAGTACCTGGGACAAGCAGAAGCGCGTTGGCTGACGAGCAGCGGCGCCCGCGAGGGCTGCTCGACACCTCGGTGGTGATCGATCTCGAGTTTCTGAGCCCGGCGGACCTCCCTGTCGAGCTGGCGGTCTCCGCGATCACCATGGCCGAGCTTGCAACCGGCCCGGAGGCCACATCCGATCCGCAGGAGCGCGCTCGCCGCATCGCGCTCATTCAGCACGCCGAAGATACGTTCGACCAGCTCCCCTTCGACATCGCGGTCGCACGTCTCTACGGACGCATCTACGCAGCCGTCATCGCCGCGGGGCGCAAGGCGCGCGGTCGGCGGACCATGGACCTGTTGATCGCGGCCACCGCTCTGTCGAACAAGCTACCGCTCTACACGCACAACATTGACGACTTCACCGGGCTGCAGAGCTTGATCGACATCGTCGACGTGCCCGCCCCCTCCGACGAGGACGAGTCCGACACACAGCCAGACTCGCCCCAACGCGACGCCGATGGGGATGACAAGCGACCTCGACCGCCAAAGAGGCGCGACCCGCAATAACCGCCGCCCCGCTCTACTCCGCTTCGATCTGCCCCCGAAACCACTCCGAGGGCTCCACGCTCGCGCCCTCCGCGTGCACGCGGTCCGAAAGCCAGTGGTCGGAGGTCACCACGCGCACCAGGCCCGGCTCAGCCTCCGCCTTCAGCAACCGCACGATCTCATCGTCGGCCGAGTCGCGTCGCGGGCGCGGGGCGTGCTTCACCTCGATCACGGTCGAGCGGATCGGCGGCCGGGGGGGCTGCTCGAATACGACCGTCACGTCCTCGCCGCCGGAGGCCGCCCACAGCTCCAGTTGGCCCACCAGGCGCACCATCGCCTCGTGGCGGTCCTTCCACCAGCCGTCGGGCCTCGTGCCGATCACGTTCATGCCATCCACCAGCCATCGCATGGCGCGCAGCCTATGCGCTCGGGGCGGTGATTGGCCGCATGGGCGGGCCCTGAGCAGCACCGCCGCATACGCGATTGAGACTGAGACCGCATCGATCCGGGTAGATGAGGGTTGTCTACATAGACTGGTCACTACACAAGTACTTGTTTCGGTTCGGCTTCAGGAGGAGGACGGCATGGGGTTCAGTGTTCGCGTTTGGCTTCTAGGGACGGTTGCTTGTGCGGCCACAGTCGTGTGCACGGCGATGGCGCTTGCGGCGCCCGCGGCGCAGGCTGCCTTCGGGGTCGCGCCGGGCAACTTCGCGGCAGGCGCGTGTGCGGGTCCGGCTCCGAATTGTGCTGAACCGGAGCTGCAGGCCGGCTCGAGCCCGCTGAACACATTCAGCACGATCACGTTCAATGCAAATGCGTCAAAAGAAGTCGAAGGCCAGGTCAGGCGTATCAGGGTCGATTCGCCTCCCGGCTTCGTCCTTAATCCACACGCAATCCCCACATGCGAAACCACCAAGCTGGAAAAAGGCGAATGCACCGCGGCGAACATCGTCGGCAAGGAGGAAGTCACGGTCGAAGTGGCCAAAGGCGTTGACGATCCGCTCACGTTCAACGTCTACAACATGGTGCCTCCCGTCGGGGCTCCGGCCGACTTCGCATACTTCACCGGCGCCAGCGTCGTGAACATCGTCGGTGGAGTCAGTTGGCATAAGGAATCGCTCGGTGGCGAAGGGGTCAGCGCACCAACGGGCGACGCTCACGAGTACTACAAGATTGAAGGCATACCTCAGAGCCCCGCGCTTGTCTCCTCCACGCTTGCGTTCTACGGCTATCCGGAGGAGGTCACTAGTGGTGGCGCTCCCGACAACGCATTCGTCAGAATTCCGACTTCGTGCACGGGAGTCGCAGCCAACTATCTCGAAGTCGAATCTTATGCGGGCGAATCAAAGGGCTACAGCTTTACTCCAGTGCCTCCGTTCACGCCCGTCCCGCTCGAAACGATGAACTGCGGCGCGGTTCCCTTCCCGTCGTCCGTCGCGGTCAACGCCGAAAATACACAATCAGATGCTCCTGATGGCGTCGAAGTGGCGATCAGCACGCCACAGAACCAGAAACCTCACGAACTCGCGTCGTCTCATTTGAGGAACGTGCAGGTCACATTGCCAGAAGGCATGAGCTTGAACCCATCGGCGGCAAACGGACTTGAAGGCTGCACTGCCCAGCAAGTCGAAATCACCCCCACAAAACCAAGGAACACATGTCCGCCAAACTCTAAGATCGGGACGGCCATGCTTGAAACGCCCGCTGTCCTGGCGCCAAGAGGGCAATCGGCCGCCAACGAAGGCCAGCTTGTTGGCAGCATCTATCTCGGCAAGCCGGCGAACGGTCCGATCACCGGTCCCCCATACACGATCTACGTGACCGCCGAAAGCGCCGAATACGGAGTCGGATTGGTACAGAAGGGCATAGTCGTACCCAACGAAGCCACCGGTCGACTGACCACTACCTTCGAAGAAAATCCACAATCACCCTTCAGTCATTTCGCCTTGCACCTCAATGGCGGGTCGTTTGCGCCGCTCGCGAATCCTCTCGTCTGCGGGAATGCCATGACAACCGCGAGTCTGGCTCCCTGGTCAGGCAATCCGCCATCCGCGTTCAGTCCATCGTTCGTCGTGGACAGCAACGGCTCGGGGGGTCCCTGCGCCTCACCACTGCCCTTCTCGCTCTCCCAGAGCACCAACTCACAGCCCACCACGGGCGGAGCTCCCACGAGCTTCACGTTCAACCTGGGACGCGCCGATGGGCAGCAGTACCTATCGCACGTAACGACCGCCCTGCCGATCGGCCTGGTCGGCAAGATCGCCTCGGTGCCGCAGTGCCCCGAACCACAGGCGTCGCTTGGCACCTGCTCATCTGAAAGCCAGATCGGCACGGCCACCACGAGGGTCGGCTCCGGCAGCGCGCCGGTGCAGTTCTCCGGGCCGGTGTACCTCACGGGCCCGACCAACGGGGCCCCATATGGCATGACCACGGTCGTCAACACCGCAATCGGGCCGTTCAATCTCGGCAATGTGATCGTGCGCAGCAAGATCGAAGTCAACCCCTACACCGCGCAAGTCACGGTCTCAAGCGAAGTGCCCACGATCTACAAGGGCATACCGCTGCGCCTGAAAACACTCAGCCTCGCCATCAACCGGCAGGGCTTCTTGGTGAACCCGACCAACTGTGCGGCGCTCAGCACCAGCTCCACGCTCGCATCGAGCCAGGGTGCGACCCAAGGCATCTCGACCGGCTTCCAGGCAACTGGCTGCTCGGGCCTCACGTTCGCTCCGAAATTCGGGGCGTCCTCGAACGCGAAAACCTCGCGAGCCAACGGCGCGGCGCTTGTCACCAACATCAACGTGCCGAGCAGCTCCCAGGCGAACTTCAAGTCAGTGCTCGTGACATTGCCCAAGCAGCTCCCGTCGCGATTGAGCACTCTCAAAAACGCCTGTGTGGCCGCGACATTTGAAGCTAACCCCGCCAACTGCCCGTCCAACTCGGTGATCGGCACGGCGAGGGTCAAAACACCGGTGCTCCCCGGTCAGTTGAGTGGGCCTGTCTACTACGTCTCGCACGGCGGAGCGGCGTTCCCAGACGTTGACGTCGTGCTCAAAGGCGATGGGGTGACCGTCATCCTGGTGGGCAACACCAACATCAAAAATGGCGTCACCACCACCAACTTCGCCGCCAACCCCGACGTCCCGTTCACGGGCTTCGAACTGAACTTGCCCTCCGGGCCCAACTCGGCGCTGACGGCGATCGGCAACATCTGCAAGCAGTCGCTTGTGATGCCCACCACGATCACCGCCCAGAACGGCAAGGTGTTCAAACAGAACACCAAGATCGCGGTATCCGGGTGTCAGGTGACCGTCGTCTCGAGCAAGGTCAAGGGCAAAAAGGCGGTCGTCACGGTCAAGGTGCCGGAAGCCGGACGCGTGAGCGCGGGCGGTACGCACCTCAAAACCGTCTACAAGTACCCCGGCAAAGCAAAGAACGTGGTGGTCGAAGTGCCGCTCACCACCAGCACCCGGCCGATCACGGTGCGCGTGCGCGTCGGCTTCGTGCCAAAGGCAAAAGGCAAGAAATCCTCGACCGCCTACGCCACGGTCCGCTTCAAATAGAGCATTCGCAGCAGGGCGGTGGTTCGCAGGCGGCTGGTTCGTCTGTGAACCGCCGTATTCCCTAAAGATCGTCTTTCCTGATTGACCCGCATCGATGCGGGTATAGATGGATTGACGTCGCATCACGGTGGATTTGCAATGTCAGTGCAATGGCAGTCGGTTAGATGCCCGGAGGGAGGACGCCCATGCGGCTCAAGACACGGATATGGATAGTGGGGGTGCTTGTGTGCGCTGTGGCTGCGCTCTCAGCCCCGACGGCTTTCGGGGCCTTTGGAGTCACCAAGTGGGAAGCCGGCACCTGCGCTGAAAACACCCAAACGGAACCCTGCACGGCAGAAACCCCGGCCAAGTACTACACGCAGGCAGCTGGTCATCCCAACTACGGCATCACCGACTTCAGGTTCAAAACCTCCGGCGCCGCCGGCTTTGAAAAGCCCGAAGGCAACGTCAAGAAAGTGCGCGTCGATCTCCCTGCAGGTCTCAGCGTCAACCCCTACGCGACGCCTCGCTGCAAGGTCGCCGAACTGGAAAGCTCCGCTGGTTGTCCGGAAGACACCCAGGTCGGCGAAGTGGAACTCACAGCTCACCTCAATCTCGAAATCTTCTGGGACACGCCGTTGGCACTACGATCGGCCCGCCGCTTCCTGCACCAACGCAGACGTCTACAACATGGAACCGCCGCCGGGCACGCCGCTGGAAGCGGACTTCAAGGTGGCTCTCTTTGAAACTGTCGTGCACATCGTCGGCGGGATCGACTGGAGCGGTGACTACCACGAGTTCTTCACGATCGAAAAAATCCCCACCACTCCGGAACTCGTCGAGTCGCGCTTGATCTTCTTCGGCAAGACGCTCGGCGCCGGTGGAACCCTGCCCTTCATCACAATGCCCAGCACCTGTCTGGGCCCGCAAACAACGACGCTGGAAGTGGAATCCTACGAAGGCCAGCGCGAAGCAAAATCCTTTACCACTCCGGTAGGCGCCAGTGGCTGTAACAAGGTACCGTTTGCGCCCACCGTAAAGGTCGAACCCGCCACCACACAGTCAGACGAGCCCGACGGCGCCACGGTCAAAGTGGAAGTGCCGCAGAACGCCGAACCGGAAAGTATCGACTCCTCGATGCTCCGGGACGCGCATGTCTCGTTGCCCGAAGGGATGACGCTCAACCCCGCTGCCGCCAGTGGCTTGCAAGCTTGCACAAACACCGAGTTCGGCAAGGGCGAAACTAAGCCGGTCGAATGTCCCGCCGGCTCGCAGATCGGCACGACCACAATTGAAACACCCGACCTCCCACCCGGATCGTTGACGGGCAAGGTATATGTCGGTGAGCCCGAAAGCACCAATCCGCAGTCCGGCAGCGAGTACCGCATCTTCATCGACGCCGAGGCCCCTGCCTATGGTGTGTCGGTGCGCCTGGAAGGCAAAGTTAGCGCCAACGCGAGCACCGGCCGGCTCACGACCGCCGTGCTCGAAAACCCACAGGTCCCCTTCAGCGACTTCATCCTCACGTTCAACACCCACACGCCGCTTGCCAACCCGCTCGTGTGCGGCGCCGCTACGACCAACTCGAGCCTCACTCCCTACAGCGGCAACTCAGCCTCAGAACCGTTCATGTCGTTCCCGATCGACTTCAACGGCAAAGGCGGAGCGTGTCCCTCGCCGCTGCCCTTCTCGCTCGCCCAGAGCGCCACCAGCAAGCCCACGACCGGCGGTGCGGCCACCAGCTTCACCCTCGGTCTCGCGCGCGCCGACGGCCAGCAGTACCTCTCGCGGCTCGCCACCACGCTGCCCCCCGGCCTGCTCGGCAAGATCCCCGCGGTCACGCTCTGCGGCGAACCGCAGGCGTCGCTCGGCACATGCTCCGCGGCGAGTGCCATCGGCACCGCGACCGTCACCGTCGGTTCTGGACCGGCTCCCCTCACACTGTCCGGCACGGCCTACCTGACAGGCCCCTACGCAGGCGCCCCCTATGGCCTGTCGGTGGCCGTGCCGGCGGAAAAAATCGGTCCGTTCAACTACGGCACGATCGTCACCCGCGCCACGATCGCGGTCAACCCATACACCGCTCAGATCACGGTCTCAAGTCAACTGCCGACGATCGTCGGGGGCGCGCCCCTGCGTCTGAAAACGCTCACCGTCAGCGTCAATCATCCGGGCTTCATGATCAACCCGACCAACTGTGGCGCCTTCGACACGATCACCACGCTCACTTCGACCTTCGGCACGACCCAGCAGATCCCCACTCCATTCCAAGCGACGGGTTGCAGCTCACTCCCGTTCAAACCAAAGCTCACGGCCTCCTCCAACGCGAAAACCTCGCGTGCGAATGGTGTCGCGCTGAATGTGAAAGTCAGCTATCCCGCGGGCACGCAGGCAAACATCAAGTCGGTGCTGCTCACGATCCCCAAGATCCTGCCGGTGCGCCAGAGCGCGCTCAACAACGCCTGCAAGGAAGCCACGTTCAACGCCAGTCCCGTCAGACTGCCCGCAGAGCACACACGTCGGCGAAGCGACCGTTGTGACGCCGGTGCTCCCAGGGCAAGCTGACCGGCTACGCGCTGTTCGTCTCACACGGCGGTGCCGCGTTCCCCGACCTCGACCTCGTGCTCAGCGGCGACGGCGTGAGCGTGATCCTTGTCGGCAACACCAACATCTCTTCCAGCGGCGTCACCACCTCCAACTTCGCCTCACTCCCCGACGTGCCGATCTCGAGCTTTGAAACCAGGCTGCCCACTGGCCCGAACTCCGCTCTTGCCGCAAAGGGCAACGTGTGCAAGGGGTCGCTCGCGATCCCCACAGTGATCACCGCCCAAAACGGCGCTGTGATCAAACAGAGCACGAAGCTCGCCGTCTCAGGCTGCCCGGTCACCGTCGTCTCCCACCGCGTGCGCGTCAACAAGGCGATCATCACGGTCAAGGTGCCCGCGGCGGGCCGCGTGAGCGCGCGCGGCAAAGACCTCAAGACGGTCAACAAGCATCCCGGGAAAGCCCGTAACGTGACGCTCGACGTGCCCCTCTCTCGGGCTGGTCTGAGTGCGCTCAGAGCCCATCACAAGCTCAAGCTGCGCATTCGCATTGGCTTCGTCCCGAAAGCGAAAGGCCCCAGCTCGACTGCGTATGTCATGGTCAAGTTCAAATAGTTCGACGCTTGCCCGTTTGAGAGCAGCTTTTTAGCAAACCATCGCACCGGCTCGCTAGATTGAGTGGATGAGCACCGCTTCCACAGACAACTGGGCGCGCGGAACTGGCGCGCCTCCGTACGCCGGCGGAGCCGAGCATGAGGTCGACGTCACCGCGGTACTGGCCGGGGTGCGCCGCCTGACGTCGTTGGCCGACACCGCACAGGACAGCGACACGGTGTTCGACGCGCTCGCCCGCGAGCTGATCTCGGCGATGGGCGCCAGCGAGGCCCACATCCACCATCTCGCCTCCACGGGTGAGCACGAGTCGGTGGTCGTGTACGTGCTGGGCGGCGACTCGCGGCTCAGCTACCTGCAGCTCCTCCAGGAGCGCCCACCCGGCGTCAGCTGGGTGGCAAGCACCGGACGCAGCTTCCTGGCGGTCGGCCCCCGCGAGCTGAGCGCGAGCATTCCGCGACTTTCGCTCACCGCGCCGCCCGCGAGCGGGGCGCTCGGCTGCGCACTGCTCGCGCCGCTGTCGCTCGGAGGCCGGGTGGAGGCGGTCGTGGTGCTGCTCAGGCGCGAGGCCGCCCCCTACGACGAGCATGCGATCGAGCAGGCCGCGACGCTCATCGACCAGGGATCCACCGTGCTGGCGCTCGTGCACGCGCGGGCGGAGGCGGGCACCGACTCGGTAGCCGGTTGTCTCAACCATCGCGCGATGCGCCGCCGTCTGCATGAGGAGATCGGCCGCGCGCAGCGCTCTGGAGGACAGTTGTCGTGTGCGATCGTGGATCTCGACGACTTCAAGATGGTCAACGATCGCTACGGCCATCAGGTCGGCGATTCGGTCCTGCGCCAAGTAGCCCAGGCGCTGATGGGCGAGTTTCGCGCCTTCGACCGTGTCGCTCGCTACGGCGGCGACGAGTTCGTGATGATCCTCCCCAACGCTGATCTGCAAAACGCGGTGGCCGCCGCCGGGCGTGCGCTCGCACGAATGCGCGGTGTGTCCTTCCCCGACGGTTCGCGTGGTGTATCCGCGTCGATGGGCGTCGCGGAGTGGCAGACGCCGATGAACGGTGACGAACTGCTCGAGGTCTGCGACGCGGCGCTCCTGCAAGGCAAGCGCAACGGCAAGGGCAGCGTCACGGGTGCTGTCTCCCGTGCGCCTCTCGACCCACGCCCGGTCGGCGGCTGAGCTCGATGTCGGAGAACAGCTTCGGTGCGAAGCACACGCTCGACGTCTCCGGGCGTGAGTACGAGATCTTCCGCCTCGATGTGCTCCAGCGGCGCTTCGACGTGGCGCGGCTGCCCTTCTCGCTGAAGGTGCTGCTTGAGAACCTGCTGCGCACCGAGGGCAACGGCTCGGTGAGTGCCGCCGACATCGAGGCGCTCGCAAGCTGGGACGCCAAGGCCCAGCCGAGCAAGGAGATCGCCTTCACCCCCGCCCGCGTGCTGATGCAGGACTTCACCGGCGTGCCCGCCGTCGTGGACCTCGCCGCGATGCGTGACGCGATGGCCGCAATGGGTGGCGACCCCGCGAAGATCAACCCGCTCGTGCCAGCCGAGCTGGTGATCGACCACTCCGTGCAGGTGGATGCCTTCGGCACGCGCGAGGCTTTCAGCTTCAACGCCGAGCGCGAGTTCGAGCGCAACCAGGAGCGCTACTCGTTCCTGCGCTGGGGCCAGGGCGCATTCAACGACTTCGCGGTGGTGCCGCCCGACACCGGGATCGTGCACCAAGTCAACCTCGAGTATCTCGCGCGGGTGGTGTTCTCCGACGACGCCACCGGACAGGCCTACCCCGACACGCTTGTCGGCACCGACTCGCACACCACGATGGTCAACGGGCTTGGCGTGCTCGGCTGGGGAGTGGGCGGGATCGAGGCCGAGGCGGCGATGCTCGGCCAGCCGATGCCGATGCTCATCCCGCGCGTGCTCGGCTTCAAGCTGCACGGCGCGCTCCCGGAGGGCGCCACCGCCACCGACCTTGTACTCACGGTCACCGAGATGCTGCGCGAGCGCGGCGTGGTGGGGATGTTCGTCGAGTTCTACGGCGCGGGCCTCGCCACTCTGCCGCTTGCCGACAGGGCCACGATCGGCAACATGTCGCCTGAGTTCGGCTCCACCTGCGCGATCTTTCCGATCGACGCCGAGACCCTGCGTTACCTGGAGCTCTCAGGGCGCTCGCGCGAGCGGATCGAGCTGGTGGAGGCCTACGCGCGCGAGCAGGGCATGTGGCACGACGAGCACTCCGAGGAGCCCACCTTCTCGGACTTGATCGAGCTCGACCTGGGCGAAGTGGTGCCGAGCATCGCCGGGCCCAAGCGCCCGCAGGATCGCGTGTCGCTCACAGACGCCAAGCAGGCGTTTGGCGAGTCCTTGAGGGGACTCGTGCCCGACTACGACGACTCCGACGAGGCCTCCGCGGAGAGCTTTCCCTCCAGCGATCCACCAGCGGTCAGCGCCCCCGGCCCTGGGCAGGGTGCGCATGTCCCCGCCGCTCACAGCCCCAGCTCGCAGGCAAACGGCGGCGAGTGGGCACCAGGCCTCACCGCCACCGCCTCCCCGACTGCGGTGGACGTGACGCTCGCCGACGGCACCCCCACGCATCTCGACCATGGCGACGTTGTGATCGCCGCGATCACCAGCTGCACCAACACCTCCAACCCGTCGGTGATGGTCGGCGCCGGCATTCTTGCCCGCAACGCGCTCGCGCGTGGGCTACAGAGCAAGCCGTGGGTGAAGACCTCGCTCGCGCCCGGCTCGAAGGTCGTGACCGAATACCTTGACAAGGCCGGTCTCACCGAGTCGCTGGAGCAACTTGGCTTCGACCTCGTGGGCTACGGTTGCACCACCTGCATCGGCAACTCCGGCCCGTTGCCGGAGGAGGTCTCAAAGGCCGTGGGGGAGGGCGACCTGGCGGTTGTGTCGGTGCTCTCGGGCAACCGCAACTTCGAGGGCCGCATCAACCCCGACGTGAAGATGAACTACCTCGCCTCGCCACCGCTGGTCGTGGCCTACGCGCTGGCCGGCACGATGGACATCGACATCGTCGGCGAGCCGCTCGGCCAAGACGCGCAGGGACAGGACGTGTATCTGCGCGACATCTGGCCCTCCGAGCACGAGGTCGCGCAGACGATCGAGCAGGCGATCCACTCCGACATGTTCCGCTCCAGCTACGGCGAGGTGTTTGCCGGCGACGAGCGCTGGAACACGCTTCAGGTGCCCGAGGGCGACCGTTTCGCGTGGGAGCCGGACTCCACGTATGTGCGCCTGCCACCGTATTTCGACGGGATGCCCTCCCAGCCCGAGGCGCTCACGGACATCGACGGCGCGCGTGTGCTCGCGCTGCTCGGAGACAGCGTCACCACCGACCACATATCGCCCGCCGGCTCGATCAAGCGTGACGGCCCCGCCGGTGACTACCTGCAACAGCACGGGGTGGCGACGCGCGACTTCAACTCCTACGGCTCGCGACGTGGCAACCACGAGGTGATGATGCGCGGCACGTTCGCCAACATCCGCCTGCGCAATCAACTGGCGCCGGGCACCGAGGGCGGGGTCACATTGCACCTACCCGACGGTGAGCAGATGTCGATCTATGACGCCGCCATGCGCTACGAGGAGGAAGGGGTGCCGCTGGTGGTGCTCGGCGGCAAGGAGTACGGCTCAGGCTCCTCGCGCGACTGGGCCGCTAAGGGCACCAAGCTGCTGGGTGTGCGCGCGGTGATCGCCGAGAGCTTCGAGCGCATCCACCGCTCCAACCTGATCGGCATGGGCGTGCTGCCGCTGCAGTTCCCCGCAGGGCAGTCGGCGAAGTCGCTGGGGATCGACGCCCACGAGCTCTTCAGCATCGGTGGGTTTGCCGAGCCGCTGAACGCGGGCGAGTTGCCGAAGACGTGCACGGTGCGCGTGGGCGATATGGAGTTCGAGGCGACGGTGCGCATCGACACGCCCAAGGAGGCCGACTACTTCCGTCACGGCGGCATCCTCCAGTACGTGCTGCGACAGTTGCTCGCGGCGTGAGCGGCGCTGAGGCGACCTGGCGGATAGCCGCGTGAGCGATTTCACGCAAACGCTGCGCGACCTGCTGGCCGCACGCGGGCCCTCGGGTTATGAGACCGCCCCCGCAGCGGTGTGGAGCGCGGCGGCGCACGCGTTTGGCGCGCTGGTGCAAACCGACGTCGTGGGTACCCCCTCGGCGCGCGTGCCTGCCCGCGGGGACAGCACCCACGGGAATGACGCCGCCGACGGCGCGGCACGGCGACTGGTCGTGATGGGCCACATCGACGAGATCGGCTTGATCGTGACCCACATCGACGACGAGGGCTACCTGTGGTTTCGCGAGGTCGGCGGCTGGGACGCGCAGATCCTCGTCGGTCAGCGCGTGGTACTCGCCACGCGCGACGGGGACATCTCGGGCGTGATCGGCAAGAAGCCGATCCACCTGCTGCGCGACGAGGAGCGCAAGAAGGTGGCCGAGGTGCGCGAGCTGCACATCGACATCGGCGCCAAGGACGGCGCGCAAGCACGCGAACTGGTGCGCGTCGGCGACGTGGCGGTGATCGACGGCGATCCACTCGAGCTGCCCAACGGACGCATCGCCTCGCGGGCGCTCGACAACAGGCTCGGCTCGTTCGTGGCGCTGGAGGCCGCGCGGCTGGTGGCCGAGGCCGGCGGCGCAAACGGCTGGGAGCTCGTGGCGGTGGCCGCCGCTCAGGAGGAGACGACGTTCGGTGGCTCGCGCACCAGCGCCTTCTCTTTGCAGCCCGATGCGGCGATCGTGGTCGACGTCACCCACGCCACCGACGCGCCCGGGATCGACGTGAAGGAGTCCGGCAAGCACGAGCTCGGCTCGGGCCCGGTGTTGAGCAGAGGCTCGACGCTCAACCCACGCCTCTCAGAGCTTCTGTACGACACGGCCGAGAAAGAGAAGATCGCCTTCACCGTGGAGGCGATCGGGCGCAACACGGGCACCGACGCCGATGCCGTGCACCTCAGCCGCGGTGGGGTGCCCACCGCGCTCGTGTCGATTCCCTTGCGCTACATGCACTCGCCAGTCGAGCTGGTGCAGCTGCGGGACGTGCACGCAGCCGCGGCGCTGATCGCCGCGACTGCGCTCGCGCTCGACGCCGAAACGACGTTCGCGCGCTGAGGCACGACCCCTAGTTGCTGGTGCCCTCCAGGGCGGAGAGTGGCGGGCTCGCGCCCTCAAGATCGGTCATCGGGTTGACCTCATAGGTGGAGCCGGGCGTGCCGCCGAGTGCGAGCATGCGCAGGCCCTCGGGGCCCGCGAACACCTTGCGCTTGGGCTCGGGGCCCACGCGCACGAACATCTCTGGCTCCAGGTCCACGCGCTCGCCCTCGATCTCGATCCAGCCGGAGCCCTTGAGCGCGAGGAAGACCTCCTCCTGGCCGCTCTCGGCGTGGTCGTGCAGCGGGTAGTCCTCGTAGTTGGCGGGCATCTGAATCACCTGCATGCCAAATGAGGTGACACCGAGCTCAGCGCGAGCCTTCACGAAGCCGCCGCCAAACACCGCCTCCATGTCTTTGATGCGCTTCGCTGTGTAGTCGCTCATCTGCTGCTCCTGTCTGGTGGGGGTTGGTAGCCGGTCTTTTTTGGGGATGGATGGGCGTGCGATTCGGTGTCAGCCGGCGTCCTGGTCGTCACTCGCCAGACCTGCCGGCTGCAAAACGGGTTTGTCGGTCGGCATGATGATTCCCAGTTGGCGCGACTGGGCGAGCACGGTGCCGTCGGGCGCCCAGATCACGCCGTCCTCCTCGAACAGGCCGTCGTGCAGCAGGCGCGTGTCGAACACGCTCAGGCACAGCGCGGCCGGGTCGCAGTCACACATGGACATCGACTGGCGGAAGTGGATCGTGAGATCGATCGTGGGGCTGATCGCCGGAGAGTCCAGGGCGATGAACGACGGCGGAAACCACGCGTCGCAGAACAGCGCGAGCGACAGCGCGTCGACCGGGCGCTCCTCCGGCAGTCCGATCCAGCCGCCGATCCGCATCGGTGCGCCGCTGCCGCTGAAGGGGATCGCCCCCACGCGCGGCTGCATCACCACGTGGCGCGTGAACTCGGGCGCGCCCTTGAACAGCTTCGGGGTGGACAACCGCTCGGCATCCGGCGGGGGAAGGTCTGGCATCGGCAGTTCGTTGGCGCCCGGGGCCTCCCAGGGCACCGAGAAGGCGGCGAGCGCAAGCGCGGTGACGCGCCCGCCCTGTTCCATGCGCGCCGAGAGCGTGCTCAGCGAGCGCCCCGTGCGCTCGATCGTCACGCGAATCTCAATTGACCCGGGCTCCGGCGCGCGGGTGTAGTGGATTGTCAGTGAGCGCGGGGTGCGCTCCGGGTCGTCCATCGCAGCGGTTAGCGCCCGCAGCAGCATCGCCGCGAGATAGCCGCCGTGTGGGCCCCGGCCCGCACGCCAGCCGGGCGCGACCCTGGCCGCAAACACGCCGTCTCCTTCGGCGGTAACGGCGGTGTCGCGATCAAACACCGTGTGCATGCAGCGCGAGCATACAGGACTGGCTGACTGGCCAGTCAGTGGCCGGCGATGCTCGGGGCCTGCTCGTCACATCTCATGAATAGGCCGGGTGGGCGGATGTGTATATTCACTTTTCGGACCTACTACAATAGTAACTACAAATAGTAGTCACTATTGTGAATCGCTCTAAAACGAACATATATCCCCCGTCCCCGCGGCGTCGCCAAGCGAGAAATCGCTGTGCTCAGCCGCGCACGAGGCGCTTGTAGCTGATGCGGTGCGGGCGGTCGGCGGCGGCGCCCAGGCGCTCGTGGCGGGCCTCCTCGTAGGCCTCGAAGTTGCCCTCGAACCATGTCACCTGAGAATCGCCCTCGAAAGCGAGCACGTGAGTGGCGATGCGATCGAGGAACCAGCGATCGTGGGAGATCACCACGGCACAGCCGGGGAACGCGAGCAACGCTTCCTCCAAAGCTCGCAGCGTGTCCACGTCGAGATCATTCGTAGGCTCGTCCAGCAGCAGCAGGTTGCCGCCGGAGCGCAACAGCTTGGCCAGGTGCACGCGGTTGCGCTCGCCGCCTGAGAGCTTGTCGATGCGCTTCTGCTGGTCGGAGCCCTTGAAGTTGAAGCCCGCGGTGTACTGGCGCGAGTTGACCACACGCTCGCCCACCTTCAGGTGGTCGAGGCCGTCTGAGATCTCCTCCCACACGGTCTTGCCCGGGTCGAGCGCGTCGCGCGACTGGTCGACGTAGGCGAGCTGCACCGTGTCGCCGAGCGTGAGCGTTCCCTCGTCGGGCGTCTCATCGCCGACGATCATCCGAAACAGCGTGGTCTTGCCGGCGCCGTTGGGGCCGATCACGCCGATGATGCCCGCGCGCGGAAGATCGAAGGACAGGTCCTCGATCAACAGCCGCTCGCCGAAGCCCTTGCGCAGGCCGTCGGCGACGAGTACCTTCGCGCCCAGGCGCGGGCCTGGCGGGATGTGGATCTGCACGTCATCGAGCTTCACGTTGCGCTCCTCGGCGACCAGCTCCTCGTAGCGGGCGAGGCGCGCCTTGGACTTCGTGCGCCTCCCCTTGGGGTTGGTGCGCACCCACTCGAGCTCCGCCGCGATCGTGCGCTCGCGACCCTTTTCCGAGCGCTCTTCCTGGGCGAGGCGCTTCTGCTTCTGCTCCAGCCAGCTGGAGTAGTTGCCCTCATAGGGGATGCCCTTGCCGCGGTCGAGCTCGAGGATCCAACCGGCCACGTTGTCGAGGAAGTAGCGGTCGTGGGTGACCGCCACCACCGCTCCCTTGTACTCGGCGAGATGGTGCTCCAGCCAGTTCACCGACTCGGCGTCGAGGTGGTTGGTGGGCTCGTCGAGCAACAGCAGGTCCGGCGCGCTCAGCAGCAGTTGGCAGAGCGCCACGCGGCGGCGCTCGCCTCCGGAGAGTTTGCTCACCTCCGCGTCGGGGGGCGGCAGGCGCAGCGCGTCCATCGCGTACTCCAGCTGCGTGTCGAGGTTCCAAGCGTCGGCGGCTTCGATCTTCGCCTGGATCTCGCCGAACTCCTCGGCGGTCTCATCGGAATAGTTGGCCGCCAACTCGTTGAAGCGGTCAAGCAGTGCCCGCGTGGGCGCAACAGCCTCTTCGACGTTGCCCTTCACGTCCTTGGACTCGTCCAGATGGGGCTCCTGCTCGAGCATCCCCACGCTCGCGCCCGGAGCAAGCATCGCTTCACCGCGGTAGTCCTGATCGACGCCGGCCATGATCCGCAAGAGCGTGGACTTGCCCGCGCCGTTGTAGCCGAGCACGCCGATCTTCGCCCCCGGATAGAAAGCGAGCGTGATGTCGTTGAGCACCGTCTTGTCGGGCGGGTGCAGCTTGGAGAGGCGGTGCATCGTGAAGATGTATTGCGAGGACATTGCACCGCAGGATATGAGGTTGGCGCGCCACGCCACGGGCCCGTACCTTCCGGGCGCCTGACTTCCATGCGCCAGGCAGACCGCTTCCAGCCGCGCGGGCGGCTCGGTAACGTATTGATGTCATGCCCGGCGTCATCCTCGATATCGAACAGCAGATACTCCTGTTGGAGATCGAGCCGCCGTTTGACAAGCGCGACGTGCAGCTTGCGCGGCGGCGGATGGCCAAGCGCTGGCACCCCGACATCGCTCCCGCCGGCAAGCAGTTCGAGCACGAGCGCCACCTGAAGGCGATCAACGAGGCCGCCGACCATCTCATGCGCCTGGCGGAAACCTCGCGTGGCGGAAAGGTGTCGCGAGGCGCCGTGAAGGTCAGCGCCGCCGCGGCGCGCCAAGCGCGCGAAGAGGCCGGCCGGCGTGCTTATGAAGCGGAGCAG
Source organism: uncultured Solirubrobacterales bacterium (assembly GCA_963725165.1). Classification (GTDB taxonomy): domain Bacteria; phylum Actinomycetota; class Thermoleophilia; order Solirubrobacterales; family Solirubrobacteraceae; genus Palsa-744. The sequence goes on along the minus strand of CAVRXK010000008.1, from coordinate 24,345 downwards.
CGCGCGCGCGAGCAGGCCGTCGACCGTGAACGCAACGACCCGTTCGGCAGCCGCGTGCCCGACCACTCAGTGGTGCACCGCTACGCGCGTTGCCAGTCCTATCCCGAGTGGGGTGTGGGGACCGTCGAAGGGATCTACTTCACCGACTCCGGCGAGGAGGAAGATGGCTCTATCCCCGGCGCGGGCGGTCAGCAGTGGGCGCGCGTGAAGTTCAGCCACGGCGTGCGCACCGTGCCCGCGGGCAGCATGAAGTTCGTGGACTTCTCAAAGCCCGACCCCGCCGAGGAGCGCGTCGAGCGCTTCATGACCGCGGCGCAGCGGGCGATGGCCGAAGGCGAGTACGTGCTCGCCGCACAACGCTTGGTGTACGCACGCGACGCCGAACCGCGCAACGTGGGTGTGCTGCGGCTGATGACGCTCGCGTTCTGGCAGGCCGGCAACCTGGACGCGGCCGCGCGCTCGGTGCGCGACTGGGCACGGGTGGACGGCGAGCGCCCTGCGTCACACCGCTTCGCTGCGCGCATCTACGAGGACATGGGTGCGATCGACCTGGCCGAGGAGGCCGCCCAGCGTGCTGCCGAGCGTGGACCGACCGATGCCGGGGCGTGGGAGCGTCTCGGTCGTCTGCGCCTGGCGCTGGTCGATCGCGAGGGCGCTTTGCAGGCGTTCGACCGCGCGCTGAAGCTCGGGGCCAACGGCCGGGTGCACGATCTCGTCGTGCAAGCGCTGGCGCTCGAGCCGCGCATGACCCAGACGGCTTGATCAGGCCACCGCGCGCAGGCGCCGGTAGGGCTCACCGGCCAGCTCGCGAGCGAGCGCGTCGACGATCGCCTCGTCGCTTTCCTCGCGCCCGTCGGTGACCGCGCCGATCACCGCGCGCTTGCGCTCGAGCAGCGTGGCGATCGTTTCATCGATCGTGCCGGCGGCAAGCAGGTACCAGGCGTTGACCGCGTCCTGCTGGCCGATGCGGTGAAGGCGATCCTCGGCCTGGTCGTGCTTGGCCGGCGTCCAGTCGAGCTCCAGGAAGGCGACGTTGGAAGCCTGCGTGAGCGTGAGGCCCTGTCCGGCGACCTCGATCGAGCACACGATCAGCTGATTGTCGGTGCCGTCCGCCTCCTGGAAGGCGTTCAGCGAGGCGTCTCTGGCCAGGTGAGTGTCTTCGCCGAGGATGTGCAGCGCATGGGGGAAGCGCTCGAGTACCGCGCGCTGGATCTCGCGGTGGCGCGCAAACACGACCAGTCGCTCGCCGGAGGTGCAGAAGTCGTGGATCCACGCAAGCGCGGCGTGCAGCTTGCCGCGCGCCGCGAGCAGCTTCAACGCGTTGAGCCGCACCAGGCGCTCGGCGCGCAACGCGGCGGCGATCTTCGCGTCGAGCTCGCGCAGGTCGAGCGGGCGGCTGCGCAGCCACGCGATCACGTCAGTCTCGGCCAGCCGATACTCGGGCTCGTTGTCTAGCTCCACTGGCACCACCGCACGGGTCTTGGCCGGCAGCTGCGGCAGCACATCGGCCTTCAGGCGTCGCACGAAGCAGCGTGAGCGCAGGTGCCAGTGCAGGCGCACGTGCGCATCGACACCGCGGAAGCGTTGCCCGAACTTGGCGCCCGAGCCGAAGTCGGCGAGGCGCCCGATGATCCGCAGCTGGGCGATCAGCTCGGGTGGGCGGTTCATAACCGGGGTGCCCGTCAGCGCGAGCACGAGGCCCTCGTTTGGCACGGTGGCCGCCAGTCGCGCGACCGCCTGCGTGCGCTTGGCGGCGGCGTTCTTGCAGTAGTGGGACTCGTCCAGCACGAGCGCGCGCGGCGCGATCGTGCTCAGCGCCGGCCCACGCGCGGCGAGGATGTCGTAGTTGACGACGGTGATGTCAGCCGCGGGGATAGGTGCGTCGCCGCCCTTGCCACTGAGCGTCTGCGCGCCGCGGCCCGGCAGCCAGCGCTCGATCTCGCGCATCCAGTTGAGCTTGAGGCTCGCCGGACACACCACGATCGCCGGGTAGGCATTGTCCGCCTCAAGCGCCGCCAGTGCCTCGATCGTCTTGCCGAGACCCTGCTCGTCGGCGAGAAACGCACGGCGCTGGGCCAGCAGGTACCTGACGCCCGCGCGTTGAAACGGCTTCAGCTCGCCGCCAAGACCTGGCACTTCAAGCTCGGCGTCGGTCGCCGACGACAGCGCCACCAGCCCGGCGGCCCGCGCGTGCTGCTCGCGGATCTCTTGCAGCAGCACCAGTGCGTCCGGCTCGATCCAGATGTGGCGCTCGGCCAGGAAGCTGTCGAGGTCCTCCACGCAGAAGGGGTCCGCGCGGATCGTGGGAAGCCGACCGTGCTCGCCGCGCGAGGCGCCGGCGCCTCGCGTCCTCCCAGGGCCCCGTCCTCCTTGGTCGCGCTTCGCGGCGTCCGGGCGATAGGGCGAGGCGCCGGGGAGCTTGCCAAACGCGTCGAGTTGCCGCTCGTCGTGCCCGGGCGCGAGCACGAATGTGGGGTCCTCGTGGACGCCCGAGAGCTCGAGCACCGCCGGCGGGACGGGACGGCCCTCCTTCAGCGCCGCAACACAACGCCGCGTGGCGGCGCTGGTGAAACCGCGCAGTCCCTCGATTGCCTGCCACGAGTCGAGCGTCAGCGCCACCGTCACACCGCCGGGCGCGCTCACGGCCCGTTCGCGCAGCTCGGGAGCCAGCTTTGTGGGATCGCCGAGCAGCAGGAACACGGGCTCCTCAGCCGGTCCCGCGACCTCGACGGTGCCGTGCCAGGTGGTTGCGCGTGCGATCCAACTCTGCGCGCGTGGATCGATGTGCGCCATCTCCAGCTGGTCGAGCAGCTCCGCCATCAGGTGCGCGTCGCGCTCGACCGCGGCCAGCGCGAACGTGCCCTCGGGACCCTCGGCCACGCGCAAGCCGGCTCGCCGGGCCAGCACGCGCGCCAGCGGGGCGTGGGCGGCAGCGATCAGCAGCCAGTGCTCCTTACGGCGGTCGCGCTTGAGCTCCACGTCATAGCTCATCGCGCCCGGACGGGGCGCGGGGCGCTCGGAGACCTCGGTCAGCGCGTGTGCGGCGTCTTCGGTGAGGCGCAGGCGTCCAGCGTCTGCCGGCAGCCTGTCCACGAGCTTGGCCGCGTGCTCGTCCAGGGGGATCTGCGCGCGGCCCAGCAGCGACAGTTGCTGGGCGTCGGGGTGCTCCAGCAGGGCCTCCACGATTCCTGGGGCGCGGTCGGTGGCAAATGTGAGCCACCAGCTCTCGTCGGGGCGCGCCACGTCGAGCACGCATTCGTCGTGGCCGCGGCGCACGCGCTGGCGCGCGAGCGCGCGCGTCAGCTCATCGCTGAGCACCGGTGGCCTCGACATCCCGTCGAACAGTCGCGCGACGGCCTCCGCGCGCTCGGGATCGAGCGGCACGATCCACGCACGCTCGGCGGGGTCCCAACGGCGCCCTGGGATCGCGCGCAGCAGCTTGCGCAGCTGGTCGTCGTAGGGGAAGCGCAGCACCGCTTCGCCTTTGTCGAGCGTCGCGTTCACGAAAGCGTCCATGACCTCAGCACGATAGGCGGCTGCGGGGATGGGCGTGCAACCACAAGCCTCCTAGGCGGTTGTTGAGCAAGCGAGACAAGGACGCAGGGAGCGAAGTGTGCTTCGCACATGAGGGACCGAGGACGCAGTATCGCGCCGCTCAACAGCCGTCTAGGCGAGGATGTTGACCGCTCGCGAGACCACGAGGCCGATCGTCACCAGCGAGACGAGCGACTGGATACCCATCGTGCACTTCGCGATCGGCGTGAGCGGCATCGTGTCGGTGGGCGAGAACGCGGTGGCGTTGGTCAGCGACACATACAGGTAGTCGATGAACTTCGGTCGCCACGCGAGCGGCTCGATGCGGTCGTCGGACATCTGGGGAAAGAGGAAGTCGGGCGGCCCATCGTGCCCGGCGGCGCGCTTGCCGGCGCCGCCGCGGTCCATCTCCCAGTACCACAGCGCGAAGATCAGGAAGTTTGTCATCCAGATCAGCACGCCTGAGACGATCAGCTGACGGCCGTGCTCGACGTTGGGGTTCAGCAGCAGGTTGGTGAGCGAGACGAGCGAGTAGATGTTGGCCGCGCCCACGAGCGCGGTCAGGCTGAGCGCGGTGCGGCGGCGGCGCTTGTGCTCGTGCTCGAGCTGGCGGGGCGTGGCCAGGAACATGCCGATGAACAGCACCCCCTCGGCCGCCGGCACCAACCACACCGGTCCCGCCACGAGCCGCTTGGGTAGCGCGATCTGCAGGCCGATCGCGGCGAGGATCGTCAGCTGCGCCGGCCAGAACGGCTCGGAGGCCGCCGGCGGCGGATAGGGGCGTCCGACTTGCCGGGATGGTTGCTGGGCCACGCGCAAGAGACTACGAGCCGGGTCGGCTGGAGCGCTAGCCTTGAGGATTGTGGGAATCGACAGTCCCGTCCATCTGCTGTTCCTCGGCGCCGTCGCACTGGTCGTGCTCGGCCCCAAGCGTCTGCCCGAAGTGGCGCGGGCGCTGGGCAAGGGCATGCGCGAGTTCCGCGAGGCGATGAACGTGGAGCCCCACGAAGACGACAAGTAGATCCGCCTCAGCGGATACCGTCCGCCGGTGCGCTTGATCGTCGCTCGCTGTGAGGTCACCTATATCGGCCGCACCACCACCGTGTTGCCCGAGGCGGTACGCCTGCTGATGTGCAAGGGCGACGGCACGTTCATGGTGTGGGCCGACGGGGGCTCGCCGAACGTGAAGCCACTGAACTGGATGACCCCACCCACGGTGCTCACCGAGGAGCGCGACGCAGACGGGGCTCTCACGCGTGTGGTGGTACGCAAGCAGCGCGACGACGAGCGCCTGGAGATCGCCGTCGCCGAGGTGATGGACGACATCGAGCATGAGGTCGACGCGCTGGCATCGCTCGAGAAGGAGGGGCTGGAGCGCGAACTGCAGGAACTGCTCGCCGACGCACCCCACTGGTGCGGCGAGGGCTTTCGCCTCGTGCGCCGCGAGTGGCCCACCGACATCGGCCCGGTCGACCTCATGTGTCGCGACACCGAGGACGAGTGGGTGGCGGTCGAGATCAAGCGCATCGCCACGATGGAGTCCGTCGAGCAGCTTACGCGCTACCTGGAGCGCATCCGCTTGGACCCGGCGATGGCGGTGTGTCGCGGTGTGCTGGTCGCGAAGTGGATCAAGCCGCAGGCGCGCGTGCTCGCCGGCTCACGCGGGATCGAGTGTGTGGAGATCGACGTGGAAGTCCTGCGCGGCAACCGCGAGCCCGAGCTGCGCTTGTTTGCGGCATAGTCCCAGCGGTGAGCGACGATGTCCTGATAACCGAGCGGCGCGGCAGCGTGCTGTTGATCACGCTCAATCGACCCGACGCGCGCAACGCGGTGAACCTGGCGCTGGCCGAAGGCATCGCGGCGGCGCTCGATCAGCTCGACGGCGACGACGCGCTCAGCGTCGGGGTGCTCACCGGCGCCGGCAAGGGCTTCTGCGCGGGGATGGACCTGAAGGCCTTCGTCAGCGGCGAGCGTCCGTGGGCCGGCGATCGCGGCTTCGCCGGGATCGTGCGGCGCGGGCCGGTGAAGCCGCTGATCGCGGCTGTCGAGGGCTTCGCCGTTGCCGGTGGCCTGGAGGTGGCACTCGCATGCGATCTGATCGTGGCGGCGCGTGGAGCCAAGCTCGGCATCCCCGAGGTCAAGCGCTCGTTGGTGGCGGCCGGTGGCGCGTTGTTGCGACTGCCGCGCCGCATCCCCTACCACCTGGCGATGGAGCTGGCGCTCACCGGCGATCCGATCCTCGCCGAGCGTGCCGCCGAGCTGGGGCTCGTCAATCGCTTGGCCGAGCCCGGCGCGGCGGTGGAGGTAGCGCTGGGGCTTGCGGGGGAGATCGCGGTCAACGCGCCGCTTGCGCTGATCGCCTCGAAGCGCATCCTCGAGGAGCAGTGGGACTGGTCTCGCGAGCGGATGTGGGACGCCCAGAACGCGATCTCAGAGCCCGTGTTCTCCTCGGCGGACGCCCGCGAGGGCTCGACCGCGTTTGCCGAGAAGCGCCCGCCGGTCTGGCGCGGCCGGTAGACGGACGGTCAGGCGAAGCTCGAACCGTCCGGCGGGGGCACTCTGTGCAGGCGGTCCGCTAGGCGCGAGTTTTGCGCTTGCGTTTGCGCTGGCGCATAACCATCATGAAGCGTCGCCACAGGGAGCCCATCAGCGCTCTCCCGGTGTCTTTTTCGGGTACTGCGACACCGGCACGCCCAGATCGAGCGCGGTGCGCACGATCCGGCTCTGCTCGATGATGTGCGAGGCCGGGTAGCCCTCGCCGGGGCTGGCACGCTCGGGGCGCCCGACATAGCCGAAGTGAATGTCGTCGGGCATGATCTGCATCAGGCGCGGGAACATGTGGGCGCGGGCGCCCATGTTGCGCGGCTCCTCCTGCGCCCACACGACCTCCTTGAGCCTCGGGTAGAGCGCCAGCAGATCCCTGATGCTGCGCTCGGGGAATGGATACAGCAGCTCCACGCGACCGATCGCAACACCGTCGTTGTCCTGACGGTCTGAGTGGCCGGCGAGGTCGTAGTAAATCTTGCCCGTGCACAGCACCAGGCGTGTAACCGACTCCGGGGCGACCCCCGGATCGGCGAGCACCGGCTCAAAGCGCGAGCCCTCGGCCAGGTCCTCGACCGTGTTGCTTGCCTGCGGCAGCCTCAACAGCGACTTCGGGGTCATGATCACAAGCGGGCGCTGCTTGGCGATCAATGCTTGGCGGCGCAGCAGGTGGAAGTACTGGGCCGGCGTGGTCAAATTCGCCACGCGCATGTTGCCCTCGGCGGCGAGCGTCAGGAAGCGCTCGAGTCGCGCCGAGGAGTGCTCGGGCCCCGAGCCCTCATAGCCATGAGGCAGCAATAGCGTCAGGCGAGAAGTCTGGCCCCACTTGGCAAGGCCCGAGGCGATGAATTGGTCGACGATCACCTGTGCCGAGTTGACGAAGTCTCCGAACTGCGCCTCCCACAGCACGAGCGTCTCCGGCGCCTCCTGGCTGTAGCCGTACTCGAAGCCCATGCACGCGAGCTCTGAGAGCGGGCTGTTGTGAAGCTCCATCGGGGCGAGCGCCTCGGGCAGGCTCTGGATCGGGCAGAACGCTCGACCGGTCTTTGCGTCGTGGAGCACCAGATGGCGCTGGCTGAAGGTCCCGCGCTCGGTGTCTTGGCCCGTGAGCCTGACTGGTGTGCCCTCGGTCAATAGCGAAGCGAATGCCAGCGCCTCGGCGTGCGCCCAATCGATGCGTGCCTCGGTGTTGGCCTCACCGAGTGCCTCACGGCGACGCTCCAGCTGCTTGACGAGCTTGGCGTGAACCGTGAACTCCTCGGGCGTGCGCAACAGCTCGAGTCCAAGCTCGCGGATACGCGCGGCAGCCACCGCGGTGTCCACGTCGGGGCTCGGGGAGCGGTCGAGCTGGTACTCGCCCGTGCCATGGTCCACGGTGCCCTGCTCGGCGGCCGCGGCGATCTTTGCCTTCAGTCGCTGATGCAGGATCGTGAGGTTGTCCCACACCTCCTGGCCGAGGCGCTCCACGTCCTCGCGGCTGACGACCCCGTCGGTGACCAGCTGCTCGGCCCACAGTTCGTACACGCGCTTCTTGGTCTTGATCTTCGCGTACATCTCCGGCTGGGTATAGGCCGGCTCGTCTGACTCGTTGTGGCCGAAGCGCCGGTAGCCGATCAGGTCGATCAACACGTCGTGCCCGAACTCCTGGCGGAAGGCAAATGCGAGTTGCACGGCGCTCATGCACGCGGCCACGTCGTCGGCGTTGACGTGGATGATCGGCACGTCGAAGCCCTTTGCCAGGTCCGAGGCCCAGCGCGTCGAGCGCGCGTCGTCGGGGTCGGTGGTAAAGCCGATCTGGTTGTTCATGATCAGGTTGACCGTGCCACCCACCTGGTAGCCGTCGAGCGCCTGCAGGTTGAGCGTCTCGGCGACCACGCCCTGCGCGGGGAACGACGCGTCGCCGTGGATCACGATCGGCACCGCCGCGTTGGTGTCCTGGTGGGCACGGGGCCCGTTGCGCGAGGTTTGCGCCGCGCGCGTGGCGCCCTCGACGACCGGTGAGACGTACTCCAGGTGGCTTGGATTGGACTCCAGGTTGACCTTGATCGTGCCGCCGTCAGGCAGCGCGTAGGAGCCCTGGGTCCCATGGTGGTACTTGACGTCGCCTGTGCCGCCCTGTGGGATCGTCGTGACCGCCTCAAGCGTCGAGGCGCCCTCGAACTCGGCGAAGATCGTGTCGTAGGGACGCCCGAGGTTGTGAGCGAGCACGTTCAGCCGGCCGCGATGTGCCATCCCGATCACGACCTCGTGCCCGCCGCGTCCGGCGGCCAACTGGATCAGCTCGTCGAGCATCGGCACGGTCATGTCCAGGCCCTCGATCGAGAACTGGTGCTGTCCGAGGTAGGCCTTGTGCATGAAGCGCTCGAGCGCGTCCACCTCGATCAGTCGCTTGAGCAGTGCGGTGCGTTGCTCGGCGCCGAGCGGCTGGCGGAAGGTGCCCGACTCGATCTGCTCGCGTAGCCACACGCGCTGGCGGTGTGAGGAGATGTGCTCGATCTCATAGGCGATCGTGCCGCAGTAGGTCTGGCGCAGGTGCGGCAACGCCTCGGCAAGCGTCTCACCCGGCACGTACATGCGTAGGATGCGAGCGGGGATCTGGGCCATCACCTGTGGGGTCAAGCCCGCCGTCTCGGGATCGAGCTGCGGCTCGCCCTCGGGCTCTGAGCCAAGCGGATCCAGGCGTGCCGCAAGGTGTCCGTGGCTGCGGAAGCGGTGCAGCAGCGTGCTCGCCGCCTGCACGGCTTGCAGCATCTGCTCGTCGGGCGCGGTGGCCTGTAGCGGAGCCGACACAGGCGCGACTTGTGCCGGCTCCGGCGCGCTGGGAGCGGGGCCGAGCGTGACACCCAGGGAAGCGAACACGCCCTCGTAGAAGTCGTGCTCGCCCTGCAGGCGACCTTCGACCAGCGCCAGGAAGCGCCCGGACTCCGCGCCCTGGATCACGCGATGGTCGTAGGTGGAGGTCATTGTCATGACCTTCTCTGCGCCAAGGCGCTCGCCGATCGCACCGAGGCCTACGGGGTAGGCGATCGAGCCGGTCGCGACGATCGTGCCCTGGCCGCTCATCAGCCTTGGGACCGAAGCGACGGTGCCGATCCCACCCGGATTGGTGAGCGTGATGTTCGCGCCGACAAGGTCGTCGGCGGTGAGCGTGTTGGTGCGCGCCTTATCCACGAGCGCGTCATACGCCGCCACGAAGCCCTCGAAAGTCATCGCTCCGGCGTCGCGGATCACCGGCACCATCAGCGTGCGTGTGCCGTCCTTCTTTTGCACGTCCACCGCCAGCCCGAGGTTGACCTGGCCATCCTCTACGCGGTAGGGCTTGCCCTCGACCTCCGCGAAGTGGTGGGTCATCGTGTCCATCTCGGTGGCGGCCCGCGCGATCGCGTAGGCGATCAGATGTGTGAAGGACACCTTGCGTCCCGCGGCCTTCAGCTCGCGCCGGCGCCCGTCGAGCACGGTGACCGTTAGCGTGCGGAAGCTCGTGGCCGTCGGGATCGAGCGGGACTCGTCCATGTAGCGAGCGAGCATCGCCGCGGCGCCCTTCATCAGTTGACGCTCTCCAGTCGGCGCCCCTGACTGTGTGGTGGCAGAGCCGTTGGTCGTAGTGCCGTTGCCGGTGGCGGCTGCGCCAAGCACGTCGGCCTTCACGATCCGTCCGCCTGGACCGCTGCCGGCGACGTTTGCAAGATTCACGCTCTCGGCAGTGGCGACCCGCGCCGCGACCGGAGACACACGCACCCCGTCAGGTGTCTGGAGGGTTTCGGTGCCGGTCGGCTGTCCGTCGGCAACAGGCTGCGCGCCCGAGCCATCTTGTGCTGCGTCATCGCCTGCTCCGCTGGACTCCGGGGTCTTATGGGTCTCACCGTTGGAGGAGCCCTCGCCGGCGGCCAGCCGTGCGATCACTTGCCCGACGCTGACGGTGTCCCCCTCTTCGGCCAGGATCTCGGTGACCGTGCCACTGGCGGGTGAAGGTAGCTCCACATCCACCTTGTCGGTGGAGATCTCCACGATCGTGTCGTCGACCTTGATGAAGTCGCCGACTTTGACATGCCATTCGAGGATTGTTCCCTCGGTGACCGACTCGCCGGCGGCAGGGGTCACGACGTCGATCGTCTCATTGATCGTCGTGCCGGACGCCATCTGGCGTCACTCTAGCGTGCTCGCCCGGCGGAACTGGTCCCGAGCGCTCGCGCTCGGGAGTCTTCACAGATGCCTAACAGTGAGTCTGGCGGCGCGCGCTCGTCTGTGCTCTTTGGGCGCGCACGAACTCATAGCTTCCGAAGAAGGGGCCGATCCCGCCGAGCACCGCGACCGCGACGGCCAGGCGCAATGAGACAACTCTCATGCGCGCCGCGGTGATGCAGGCAAGCGACATTCCGATCCACAGCAGGCCGTGTGCCCATCCCAGCACGAACGTCGCCGGCTGCGGTTTACCCAGTGCGAACGCGCAGATCAACAGTGACGTGTACACGCACGAGTGAAAGAATGATGTCCACTTCAATGGGGTGAACGCAGGGGAGATGCGGCTGGTCGTTGCGATCCTGTCCAGCTTGGAGAGGTCAACCGGGGTTTTGGAGAGCTCGACCGGCGCTGTTGGTTGGGCCTCGCTCACTCCGACAGCCACCGTGCCATTCGACACAGGCCCTCGCCGGCCTCCGCCGGCCACTGGTCGATGTCGCTCGGCCACCACGCGTATTCGTCGTGCTCATGGTCGGGGGTCACCTCGGCGCCCTCGGCCAACCATGCCTGCCCGACGAACATCACCAGCCGGTGTGGCAGCCGTATCAATGCCTCGCCTCGTACGCGCTCGGGGGTCACCGACCACTCCTCTTGCAGCTCCCTGACAAGCGTGTCGGCGGGGTTCTCGCCCAGATCGACCGCGCCACCGGCGCCCAGCGCCCAGCGCCCAGCCCAGGAGGCCAGCCACGCGGCGCGCCTGCCCGCCAGCCAGCGCCCGTCCGCCGAGCGTGTGACGCACAGCGCCGCGACGCTGCACGATGCGTCGCCGGCCACCAGTCGCAAAGCCCATCTGAGCGGCTGCATCTCGAGCTCGATGCCGTGCGGGCCGTCCTTGTAATCGACCAGCCTGCCGGCGAGGCCGTCGTGGCTGGGCGAGCTGCGTTCGCGTAGGGCGGTGATCTCCGCGTCCGCCGCCTTGACGAGCTCGCGTGGGGGCTCGTAGTGCTCGGCGCGCCAGCGCGTCTTGACCTGTGCGAGCTCCCACGGCCCGCGCGCCAGGATCGTCGGCATCTCGTTGGTCTGCGGTTCAGCTCTACTTGCCATCCACCTACAGGCTAGTCATTGAAGGCGCAACGCGGGTGAAGATGTCGCGACCCTAAACTCGCACTCAGTGAGCACACGTCGCCGCAAGCACTGGGGTTGGGGGTTCGAGGACGAGCGGCTCTCGCCCGAGGAAGTGCAAGCCGCCGCCGGCGGTCTTGCCGCCCACCTCGGATTTCCGCCCGTCGAGGTCGAGCAGCCGGTGAGCCTCGAGCAGCTCGCTCTGCCCGCGCCGCGTGTGGTAGCGCCCTCCGCGCTTGCCCCGATCTGCTCGAGTGACACGCATGCGCGCGCATCGCATGCGCTCGGCAAGTCCTACTCGGACGTGGTGCGTGGTTTCCGGGGCCATTTCTTGCATCCACCGGACTTCGTGGCGTGTCCGCGCGATGAGACCGATGTCGAGCGCGTGCTGGAGTGGTGCTCGGTCGAGCGCGTAGCCGCGATCCCCTACGGTGGCGGCACGAGCGTTGTCGGCGGGGTGCAGCCCGAGGTGGACGGCTCCTACAACGGTGCGATCACCGTTGACCTGCGGGGACTGCAACAGGTGATCGAGGTCGATGAGGTGTCGCGCGCGGCACGTATACAGGGGGGCGCGACCGGTCCGGTGCTCGAGGCGCAGCTCGCCGATCACGGTCTCACCCTGCGCCACTTCCCCCAGTCCTTCGAGCTGTCCACGCTGGGGGGTTGGATCGCCACGCGTGCAGCCGGCCATTTCGCGACCGTGTGGACTCACATCGAGGATTTCGTGGAGTCGGTGCGCGCGATCACACCGACTGGCGTTTGGGAGTCGCGGCGGCTGCCCGGCTCGGGCGCCGGACCGAGCCCGGATCGACTGCTTGCCGGCTCGGAGGGCACGCTTGGCGTGATCTGCGAGGCGTGGGTGCGTGTGCAGCCGCGGCCCACCGAGCGCGTGTCGGCGGGCGTGCGCTTCCCCACGTTCATCGCCGGCGCGGAGTGTGTGCGCGCTCTCTCCCAGTCGGGTCTTCATCCAAGCAACTGTCGTCTGATCGATCCTTCCGAGGCGCGCTTGACGCTGGCCGGCGACGGCTCGTTCGCGCTGCTGGTGCTTGGGTTCGAGTCGTGCGATCACCCGGTCGACTTTCAGATGGATCGCGCGCTTGCGATCTGCGCGCAGCACGGCGGGATCGCCGGCGAGCGGCGTGGGGGCTCCGCGGGAGGCGGCGCGGACGCAGGTGGCGCGGACGCAGGTGGCGTGGGGGCATGGCGCGAGGCGTTCCTGCGTGCGCCGTATGTGCGTGACGTGTTTGTCGCGATGGGCGTGCTGTCGGAGACGTTTGAGACGGCGATCACCTGGGAGCGCTTCCCTGCTTTTCACGAGCGCGTGATGGGCGCCGCGCAAGCGGCGGCCGAAGGGGTGAGCGGTGCGGCGCGCGTGTCGTGTCGCTTCACTCACGTGTATCCCGACGGGCCGGCTCCTTATTACACGGTGCTTGCTCCCGCCCAGCGCGGCGAGGAGGTCGAGCAGTGGGCGGCGATCAAGACGGCCGTCTCTGATGTGTTGATTGCGGAGGGCGCGACGATCACCCACCACCACGCGGTCGGGCGCGATCATCGGCCCTGGTATGACCGCCAGCGTCCCGACCCGTTCGCGGCGGCGTTGCGCGGCGCGAAGGCCGCGGTGGACCCGCGCGGCATCCTGAACCCTGGCGTGCTCGTGGACCCGCTGTCGTGAGGATCGCCGTGCTCGGCCCCGGAGGGGTGGGCGGCCTGGTTGCGGGAGCGCTCGAGCGCGCCGGCACACCGGTGCTTGTGCTCGCGCGCGAGGAGACCGCCGCCACCATCGCCGCTCGCGGCCTGCGGGTGAGCAGCGTGTTGCTGGGGGATTTCACCACCACACCGCGTGTGGACTCACGGCTCCACGAGCAGGTGGACGCGCTCCTCATAGCCACCAAGGCGGCCGGTTTGCAGGCGGCGCTCGAGCGGGTCGAGACATCCCCGCCGCTGGTGCTGCCATTGCTGAACGGGCTCGACCACATCGCCGTGTTGCGCAGACGCTTTGGCGAGGAGGCGGTGGTCGCCGGCACGATCCGTGTCGAGGCCGACCGTCCCGAGCCGGGCGTGGTGGTCCACACGAGCCGGTTCCTGCGCGTGGAGATGGCCTCCGAGCACGAGGCCGCACGCGCACCGATGCAGGTGCTCGCAAGCACGCTCTCAGACGCCGGTGTCCCCGCGCGCGTCGGCGATTCCGAGCCAGAGGTGATGTGGTCGAAGCTGGTGCGTCTCAACGCGCTTGCGTGCACCACCAGCGCGTTTGACAAGCTGCTCGGGGAGATTCGCTCGACCCCCGAGTTGCGCGCTGATCTGGTCGGCGCGATCGAGGAGGGCTGCGCCGTGGCCCAGGCCGAGGGTGCCTCGATCGCGAGCGGCGATCCGCTGGGTGAGCTGACTGCGGCCCACGACACGCTCGGCAGCTCGATGCAGCGTGATATCGCCGCGGGGCGCCAACCCGAGCTCGACGCGATTCCAGGTTCTGTGCTGCGCGCAGCCGCCCGGCATGGGATCGAGTGTCCGACTATCGAGCGGCTTGTCGCGATGATTGCCGCACGCGCCGGCATCGCTCTACCAAGCGTCTCTTGAGCTGACGTAGCGGCTCAGAGCTCGCGCGGCGAGGTGCCGGGCGAGATCATCGGCAGCGCCTGGGTGGAGACGGCCTCCACGACCTCTTCCTCTGACTCCACGGCGCCCTCGTCGTGCTCGCCGTCGCAGAGCACGCGGAAGTTGGAGCTCTGTCCGTCATCGGCGTGGATCGTGATCCCCGGGAGGATCTCCTCACCCTCCTCCAGGCCGAGGCGCTCCATGTCGAAGTGCGCGAGGCCGATCCCGTAGGCGGTGTGCGTGGGGTTCTCGCGGTCGTGGGCGGCCACGGCCTGCGCGAAGCGCTCCAGGTTCTTGGCGATCTTGCCTGTGTCAGCCATCGCTGGCAGGAAGGGTAGCGCCGGTGCCGCCGGGGGAGCCGGCAGGGTTTGCATCGCTCGGATAGGACGGTGCGCCTGTGTTCAGCCGTGCACGCACGAGCGGTGCGACCTCGGTGGCGAACAGCTCGGTGGCATGCAGCGCCTTCTCGTGCGGCAGCACGCCGACGCTGATGTGGCCAAGGAAGCGGTCGTGGTCGAACAGCTCGTGGTGGGCGAGGATCTTCGTCGCGACTTCCTCGGGCGTGCCGACGAGCAGGTGGCCCTCCGGCGCGCAGCCGGCATCGAACTGGGCGCGGCTCATCGGTGGCCAGCCGCGCTCGCGACCGATGCGATTCATCATCTGCGAGTAGGGCCCGAAGAACTCGTCGGCCGCGCGCTTGGCGTCGTCGGCTATGTACATGTGCGAGTTGATGCCGACCGCCAGCTTCGACGGCTCGACGCCGGCGCGCTTGGCGGCCTCGCGATATAGCTGCACAAGCGGTGCGAAGCGGGCAGGCGCGCCGCCGATGATGGCGATCATCAGGGGCAACCCGAGCATCCCGGCGCGTGCCACCGAGGCGGGCGTGCCACCGACCGCGATCCATACCGGCAGTGGCTGCTGCAGCGGGCGGGGATAGACGGCGGCGTCGTGCAGGGCGGCGCGGTGGCGCCCCGACCAAGTGACGCTCTCGGACGAGCGCAGCGCCAGCAGCAGCTCCAGTTTCTCGGCGAACAGCTCGTCGTAGTCGTCGAGATCCAGGCCGTAGAGCGGGAAGGACTCGGTGAAGGAGCCACGGCCGGCCATGATCTCCGCGCGTCCGCCGGAGAGCAGGTCGAGTGTGGAGAACTCCTCAAAGACGGTGACGGGGTCGGCCGAGCTGAGCACGGTGACGGCGCTCGACAGACGGATCTTCTCGGTGCGGGCGGCCACCGCGGCAAGCGCCACCGTGGGCGCTGAGACCGCGTAGTCGCGCCGGTGGTGCTCGCCGACGCCGAACACGTCGAGGCTGAGGCGGTCGGCAAGCTCGATCTCCTCGAGCAGCTCTTGCAGGCGCTGAGCCACGCGCCTGGGAGTTGAGCCAGGCGCGACATCGGCGAAGGTGGCTAGGCCGAGTTCCACGGGCGACCACTATAGGCGCGTCCCGCACTCGTCTCTTCGTCGGAAGAGACGATGTGGACGAGCGAAAGCTTCTGAGGCGCATCAATCGTGGGGCGGTCACCAATGTAGCCTTTGGCGATCTTTGCTCTCTTGCTGAGGCCCTCGGCTTTGAGCTTTGCCGGATCACTGGAAGTCATCACCATTTCGTGCACCCCGCCACGAGCAAGTACCTCAACCTGCAACCCATGCGTGGGCAGGCCAAGACGTACCAGGTTCGTCAGCTCGTAAAGCTCATCGAGCGCTACGATCTCAAGTTGGAGGACTAACCATGAGCGATTATCACATCAACGTCTTCTACAGCGATGAGGATGAGTGTTGGGTTGCAGACATCCCCGACCTGGAGATGTGCTCGGCCTTTGGCGCGACTGCCGGGGAGGCAGTCGCCGAGGTAGAACAGGCCAAGCAGGGGTTGCTGGAAGTCGCGCAGGAACGTGGTCTGCCCATTCCGGAGCCGCGCTACCGTCCGGCGAGCCACGCCGCTTAGCTACCCCTGCTCGATGATCTCGATCCGGTACCCGTCGAGCTAAAGGACGGTTTGCAACTCATAGCGAAAAGGTCCACTTGCCCCCGACCGATTTGAGCGAGTCGGACCGTGGATGCTGCGGCTGCGCTATTGAGAGTTGCTCGGCGATGCCCTAGTCGCCAAGCTCGCCAGCTTCGAGCTTACGCCTGATCTCCTTTGCGCCGGGCCATTGCGGCTCGATGCCAACGCTCTTGAGGAGTTGGTCTCGCTCAGCCAAGAACTGCTCGGCAGTTTCGCCTGGCGCTAGCGTGAACCCTCGCTGTGCGACGCGCTTGCCACACGAGCCATCAAGTTGTATATCTCGTTTGGTAGCCATGATGGTCGTCCTGATCGCCCTTCTATCTTTTCCCGCATGAGCAGAGCATAAGTTTCGGCGATCAGCTCGTGAATACGCTCACGACGAGGGTAGTGGGCCCGTCGGATGCGCTCGCGTATTCCGTCCGGCGCGAGTGCCAAGAGCCTGTCGCCCTCTGCCGGATCATGCGCCGACGGACCTTCGATGCTGAGCGCGTGGCCCCACTCGTGCCAGGCCAGCCACGTCAAGAGCGCTTCTCGTGTGGACTGGTCCGTGTCGATCAGTGCCTGGTGCTTCTCGTTGATCAACACCAAGCGCAGCTCGCGTATCCACATCCCGAGGGCGGCGTTGTCCGCCTGGATGTGGCCAGGGGTGTGCCCGTTGTGCCCGGCCGAGCGTAGGCGCGCGTCGACGGCCACTCCTAGCGGTTCCGCAACGATCTCCCACCGGCTTGCGCCTATCTGCTCCAGAAGGCGTCGATCGCCTGCCGGCAAAACATCCCAGGCAAGCTGGACGAGCTGAGCTGACGTGGGGTTGATCACAGCGCATTGATCCGTTGGGTGCGAGGTTGACGGTTCTGCGAAAGGTCCTGCTTATTCGACGCACTGGACCCTATATGCCGCGGGCGCCGGACCGCGATTCTGGCAAGAAGCGCACAAAGATTTGGTTTTTAGTGCGGAATCAACCGTGCTCTATCAACTCGACCCTGTACCCGTCGGGGTCTTTCACGAAGCACAGCCGCTGGCCGATCTCCGATCGGTCGCCCTCGCGTACTGAATAAGGCGGCTTCTCGGGCTGGATGCCCAGCTCTGCCAGACGCGCGAGCATGCCGTCGAGGTCGGACGCGGTGATCGCGATGTGGCCGTAGCCCGAGCCGATCTCATAGGAGTCGACGCCGAAGTTGTAGGTGAGCTCCAGGCGCGGCATGTTGCCGTCGCCGGGCTGGTTCATGAACACGTTGACGGCCTCCTCGCCGATCGGGATGCGCCCGACCTCCTCGAAGCCGAGCGCGTTGTAGAAGGCGATCGAGCGGTCGATGTCGGTGATGCGGTAGCAGGTGTGGATCAGGGGCATGGTTCCTCCGGGGGTGGTCTTCGTGCAAGTATGGCCGCCATGATCGTCGAGCGCTCGCTGAACGAGCAGTTCCTGTCGAACACCTATCTCGTCGCCGACGGCGAGGGTGGGCTGGGCTTCTTCGTCGACGCGGGCGGCCCGGTGGCGCCACTGGTGGACGCCGCCAAGCGCCTGCAGATCGAGCCGACGCACGTGCTGCTGACCCATCATCACTTCGACCACGTGAGCGAGGTCGGCGCGCTGCGCAAGCGCTGGCCGAAGCTCGAGGTGCTGATCGATCCGCTGGAGCGCGAGTCGCTCGCGGGGATGGGCGACGTGTTGGGCAAGGGCGCGAAGCTCGGCACGATCGAGGCGGGGGAGGTGCTGCAGTTCGGCCGGCTGGAGGTGAGGCCGCTGAAAACGCCCGGACACACGGCGGGGATGCTGTCTTTCCTGGTGTCGAGCCGGGCGGGGCGAGCGGCAGCGCCCGGGTGCGGGCGCCGGGCCGGGCGGCTTTCAGGGGGGCGACGCGGTGGTGTTCACGGGCGACACGCTGTTCAAGGGCAGCGTGGGGGGCGTGAGGGCGCCGGGCCACACCACCTATACCGACCTGAGGGACTCGATCATGGGCACGCTGATGGAGCTGCCGGGGGAGACGATCGTGTATCCGGGTCACACCGACGCGACGAGCGTCGCGAGGGAGTGGGAGCACAACCCGTTCATCCGCGTGTGGCGGGGGCTCGACGCGGAAGGCTCGGAGCCATGCACCGCGCTGGGTGAGCCCGCGACGCTGATTCTGCTGTGCGATGACTACGACGGTGGCAAGAAGGCGTGGGTGCGCTGGCCGGACGGCAAGGACGACATCGTGCCGGGCTCCCGCGTGGAGCCGCGTCGAGCGCTGACCCTAGAATCAAAGGGTGGCGCAAGAAAAGATCCCAACATCGAGGGTGCGCCGCACGGCCACCGTCGGGAGGCTCGCGGCGAGCGAGGCGGTCAAGCAGTTCGGGACGAAGGCGGCGAACGTGACGCGCAGCGAGCAGGCGGCCCAGGAGGCGAGTGCGCGCCGCCAGCTGGAGACGGCCAAGCAGATCGTGGCGGCGCTGGGGACGATGAAGGGCGCGGCGATGAAGCTGGGCCAGGTGATGTCGTTCCTGGACGTGGGGCTCGTGCCCGAGGAGCACCGCGAGGAGTTCCAGCGCGAGCTGGCGAAGCTGCGCGACGCGGCGCCGACGGTGTCGTTCAAGCAGATGAAGCGCGTGATCGAGGACGACCTCGAAGCGAAGATCTCGAGCGTGTTCGCCGAGTTCGACGAGGAGCCGATCGCGGCGGCGTCGATCGGCCAGGTGTACCGGGCGAGGCTGCGCGATGACGCTCGTCGATGACACCTCCCGATGGGCGAGGGGCCGGCGGGCGGCCGCGAGGTTGCCGTGAAGGTGCAGTATCCGGGCGTGGCGGCGGCGGTGCGCGCGGACATGCAGAACCTGGACATGATCATGCGGCTGCTGAAGCGGATGACGCCGAGCCTTGACGTGAAGGGCGTGACCGCGGAGATCCGCGAGCGCATCGCAGAGGAGCTCGACTACGAGCTGGAGGCGCAGAACCAGCGTTCGCTGGCGCGCATCTTCAAGGGTCACCCGTTCATCGTGGTGCCGGAGGTCGTGAGCGAGCTCTCGCGCGAGCGGGTGCTGGTCACCGATTTCGTGCGAGGAGTGGGCTTTGAGGAGCTGAAGGGCTACCCGCAGGCCGAGCGCGACAGGATCGGGGAGATCGTGTTTCGCTTCTTCCTGGGCTGTCTGTACCGCCACCGCCAGTTCTCCGGCGACCCGCACCCGGGCAACTTCATGCTGCTCGAGGACGGGCGCGTGGCGTTCTTGGACTTCGGGCTGTTCAAGCGCCTGGACAGGGAGCCGGTGGAGCTGGAGCTTGCCTGCCAGCGAGCGGTCGTGGAGGGCGACGCGCAGACGTTGCACAAGCTGCTGGCCGAGTCGGGCTTCCTGCCCGAACCCGAGCGCGTGGACCCCGACCATCTGCTGGCGTTCATCGAGGACGCGATCTGGTGGTACACGACCGCCGACGAAGAGGTGGCGCTGAAGCCGGAGATCGCCACCGAGGTGATGATCGAGAGCTCGGACCCGCGCTCGAGCCATTTCCGTGAGATGCGCCACCAGACGATCCAGCCGGAGCACCTGTTCGGCCGGCGCATGGAGATGCTGACGCTCGCGGTGCTCTCGCAGCTGCGCGCGCGCAACAACTGGCACCGGATCGCGCGCGAGTGGATGTATGGCGACGCGCCGGTGACCGAGCTGGGGCGCCAGGAGGCGGAGTTCTACGAGCGTACGGGCGTGACCGCCGCGGGTTGAGGTACGACGGGTCGTTTTTTGGGAAACAAGATCCGCTTGCGCCTCGAACAGAGCCCGTGAGGCCGGTTGCCGCGCCAGACGCCGTAATCGGGCGACGCGGCCCTACAGCACCTGGATCTGCATGAGGCTGGTGGTGCCCGGCTTGCCGCTCGGCAGCCCGGCGGTGATGCCGACGCGCTGGCCCTTCTCACACCAGCCCAGCTCGACCACGCGCCGCGCGGAGTCGGCGATCAGCTCCTCGGTGGTCTCGTGGCGGCGGATCGAGGAGGCCTGCACGCCCCACATCAGCCCGCAGCGGCGCACGGTCTCGCGCCCGGGGGAGAGCGCGTAGATCGGCACCGTGGGGCGGTGAGCGGAGACCAGTCGCGCCGAGCGCCCGGAGAGCGTGGGCACGATCAGCGCGTCGAGGTGCAGTTCGCGCGCGGCCAGGCACAGGCTGTGGGCGACCGTGTGCGCGGGGTCGGCTTCGGCGCGGCGCACGCGCGAGGTGTTCCAGCGCTCATACGGCGCGATCGCCTCGGCCTGCACGGCGACGGCGGCCATCATTTCCACCGCCCCCACCGGGTAGGCGCCGATCGCGGTCTCCTGGGAGAGCATCACCGCGTCGGTGCCGTCGAGGATCGCGTTGGCGACGTCCGCCACCTCCGCGCGGGTGGGTCGCGAGGAGGTGACCATCGAGTCGAGCATCTGCGTGGCGGTGATCGATGGGCGCGCGAGATAGCCGGCCTGCTCGAGCAGCTTCTTCTGCACCGCGGGCACCTGCTCGATCGGCATCTCGATGCCGAGGTCCCCGCGCGCGACCATCACGCAGTCGGCGGCGCGGATGATCTCCTCGGCGTGTTCGACCGCCTGTGGCTTCTCCATCTTCGCGATCAAGGGCAGGCGCGTGTGCTCGCGCACCGTTTCCACGTCGGAGGGGAAGCGCACGAACGACAGCGCCACCATGTCGACGCCGATCGATTCGCCGTGGCGCAGCAGCTCGAGGTCCTCCTCGGGTACTGACGGCAGCGTGTGGGCGGGCCCGGGGATGTTGAGCCCCTGGCGCGAGGCGACGGCGCCACCGACCTCGACCTCGGCGTCGACCTCGCTCTGCTCCGCGCGCACCTCGCGCACGCGCAAGCGCACCGAGCCGTCGGCCAGGTAGAGGATCTCCTCGGGCGTGAGCGCCGCCGCCAGCCCGGGCCAGGTGATCGACATGTGCTTGGCGTCGCCGACGCGCTCCTCGCCGCAGGTGAACGTGACCATGTCGCCGGGCTTCAGCTCGACGATGTCCTCGCGCAGCGGCCCGATCCGCAGCTTGGGGCCGGGCAGGTCCTGCAGGATCGCCACGGGCCGCCCGGCGCGCCCGGCCGCGTCGCGCACGCGCCGCACCGTCTCCTCGTGCTCGGCGAGCGTGCCGTGCGAGTAGTTCAGGCGCGCCACGTCCATCCCGGCGCGCACCATCGCGAGCAGCGTGTCGGGCTCGCGCGAGGCGGGCCCGATGGTGGCGACGATCTTGGTGCGGCGCATTGTCACGGCACGGTAGCGGTCGCGGCGCGGGCGCGCTGTTGCGCTGACGTTATGAGCGCGCCTTGCGTGCGCCGTGTCTGCCGCGCGCCGGCGAGCGCAATGGACGATGTTTCACGGCCATCGTGTAGCTCGATTCGAGCTACACTGGTCGACATGGCATCTGCTCCTTCTCCCCTTTCCTTGAGGCTGGGGCGGGATGGACTCGCCGCGCTCGAGGAGATAGCCCGCCGCAGAGGCGTGACTCGCGCCGAGGCGGCGCGTCAGGCGATAACCGAGACGGCGGAGCGAGAGCGCAGGCGCGGTGGACTTGCGGGCGAGGCAAGGGCTCTCATGAGCAACCAGGCGTATGTAGACGAAGCGCACGAGGTCGCCGGCCTGATGGAGCAGCTGCGTGGTCCGTGGTGATGTTCACGCGATCACGCTGCCATCCAAGCGCGGTCATGTTCAGCAGGGCCGTCGCTACGCGGTGATCGTCCAGGCTGACGATCTGCTCGCGCTCTCAACCGTGATGGTGTGCCCTACCTCCCGCTCGGCGTTTCCGGCCAGCTTTCATCCGGAGATTGACCTGGACGGAGAGCCCACCCAGGTTCTTTGCGAGATGGCCGGCGCCGTCGATGCTCGTGCGCTCGGGGAGCAGGTCGCACACCTCACATTGGATGAGCGCCGCGCCGTGGACGACGCGCTCCTGCTGGTGCTCGACCTGCCGTAGGCAAACCGTGGTAGCGGATGCTTTGTCAAGGGGGCTTGACAAATTGCACCTGCACTGCTTATACTGCTCGGTACCCGGTGAGTCGAAGGTACGCTGGGCAAACATAAGGTCGGGTTTTGGGTCGGTCCTTGTTGGTCGACGCTAAACGTAAGCAGGGCCCTTGGGAGAGGGACCGGGTCGCTTCTGAGAGGGAGTTGTATTTCGCGTGCATTCATTGGGGAATAACGTGCTTGAGAGTCCGCGTGCCGCTGACGGGTCCGTAATAGGACGCGTCAGCGTCGCTGACGCGTCTCTCTCTCTCTCTCTCTCTCTCTGGCCGGGCTGGTCTTGGCGCTCTAGGCGCCGCGACTGCTTCCAGGCCTGCTGGCCCACCGGTCCACGGGACCGGGTGGGCTCTCCACGGTCACGGCGCTCGCTTCGGCGTTCGTCGTCGTCATTCGCGCGCGTTGGGCGCGCTTGCAGCTTCTTGTTCTTCGCTCATCACGGGCTGGGTGCCCGTGGTGGTTTCTCGCTGCCCTGTTGCGGGTCGGCGTCCTGTGTGTGCTCCTGAGGAGGGGATGGTTTGATGAGTGCTCGTATTCTTCGCGGTGGTCGTGCCCCGCTCGGACTTTCACCCTTCGGGTTCGTGGCGTGCGTGGCGGTGTTGGTTGCGTGCGCGTACGGCGCGCTGATCGCTCTCGGCGGTTCGCAGCGCGCATCGGCCGCACCGAGCGCCCCCGCGTATCTGGGGGAAATCGTGGGGGCGGAAACACCGATGGGTGGCTTCAGCTATCCGGAAAGCACGGCTGTCGAAGACGCGAGCGGCGATGTGTATGTGGGCATCTATAGGCATATGACCGAGCTCTCACCGTATGGGGTGTTCATACGTGAGATCGGCGGCGAAGTCGACCTAAGCAAGGTCGAAAAGCGCAAGGCGCAGGAAGCCGCCAAAGAACCTGTGACGGTGACCAAAGAAGAAGAAGGCATCTGCACCGCCGCGTCGGGCGACACGTGCGGGGAAGGCCGCGGCGGGTCAGGTGCCGGTGAACTGGTAAGCGTGCCGAGTGTGACGGTCGAACAGGGCACGGGTGCCGTGTACGCCGCGTCCAGCGGTCGTGTCGACAAGTTCGCCAAGAACGGGAGCTTCGTGTGGGCGATCGCTAAGGAAGTCGACAAGACGAAGGTCGAAAAGCGCGAGGCGCAGGAAGCCGCCAAAGAACCTGTGACGGTGACCAAAGAAGAAGAAGACATCTGTACCGGCTCTTCCGGCGACGAATGCCAGGAAGGCAAATCGGGCAGCGGCACGGGGGAGTTCGAAAGCGAAGTGAAAGCGGTCGCGGTAGGTGGATCGGCCGGTAAAGAACAGTTGTATGTCGGTAACAAGGCGCGCGTGCAGATCTTTAACGGTGCGGGCCATCAGGTCGGCGAAGATTCGCTGAGTTCGCTCTCGGCGTCCGGGAGCGTCAAAGCGCTCACGGCAGACGCGACCGGGGACCTGTTCCTGACGGTTGGGGGCGTCGCGGGCGTGCACGAGGTCGAATCTGGCGGCGCCGTTTCCAGCAACGTCTACGATTCCGCGAGCACGAGTGTGGAGGCGCTGGCGGTCGATGGGACTGGGCACCTGTTCGTCGGCGACAGCTCCCCGTCTTTGCGGGTGCTGGAGTATGAAGTGGCCTCGCCCGGTGCTACCCCGGCGGAATTCGCGGACAGCGAACCAGGTAAGCTCGAAGCGACCAAAACAGCGTTCGGTCTCGGGCTCGCGGTGGATAGTGCAGGCACCGTGTACACGGTCGAAGAAGCGGGCGAAGCGCGGGTGCTGATGTTCGGCTCGCTCGCGAGCATGGAAGGCGCCTATGGTGCGCCGGCGAGCAAGCCGACTGTGAGCGGGGAGACGATCGCCGCGGCGCCCATGAGTGGGGAAGTGACGTTGCGGGCTGAGATCAATCCGCAGTTCGCGACGAGCACCTACCAGTTCCAGTACGGCACCGAACCGTGCTCCTCGGGACACTGCACGAATGTACCCGCCAGTCCCGCTTCGCTTGGCGCGCTCACGAAGACCTTGCATCCGATCTCCGCGACTGTCAGTGGCCTTCAGGTCGGCCGCCTGTACTACTTCCGTGCGCTCGCGACCAACGCGACCGGCACGACAGACGGTGTGGAAGTGCTCTTCACGCCAGCATCGACCTTTGTGGCGGGTGCGCCGGGGTTGCCGGACGGTCGCCGCTACGAGTTGGTCTCCCCGGCGGATAAGAACGGTAACTCGGTGTTTCCCGACGAATCCGTCCAGTATTTTAGTCTCGCTTCCGAAGATGGGAACGCGATGCTCTTCGAGGGTAGCGGTGCGATGGGCTCCGCGAATTCGTCGTTTACGAATGAGTATGTTTCCAGTCGTACGCCCTCGGGTTGGACGACAAAGTCCGCGATCCCGCCCGAGCTCGCCGGTAACGGCTCGATCTTGGTCCGAATCAAGTGGTGCCGTCGCACT
>CAVRXK010000007.1:0-97661 GCA_963725165.1 uncultured Solirubrobacterales bacterium | reverse complement strand
CACCCCCGGGGAGGAACGGTCCTTCACCGTCGGTGGGGAGCACCGCGATCGGGCCGATCGCCTCGCTCATGCCCCAGCGGCCGACCATCTGACGGGCGATCATCGTGAGCTGCTGGATATCGGACTCCGCGCCGGTAGTGATCGTGGCGTAGATGACCTCCTCGGCGACGCGCCCGCCGAGCGCCACCTTGATCTGCGCCTGAAGCTCGGCAAGCGAATAGGACACGCGGTCGGAGTCGGGAGTGGAGAGCGTCACTCCCAGCGCCATGCCACGCGGGATGATCGACACCTTGCGCACAGGGTCCGCGCCCGCTGTGAGCATCCCGACCAGTGCGTGCCCGGACTCGTGGTAGGCGGTGCGCTCACGGTCTGCTGGCGAGAGCAGGATGCCGCGCGGGGAGCCAAGCATGATCTTCTCCAATGAGTCCGTGAGATCGGCCATCTGCACCTTCTCATGCTCGCGCCGAGCGGCCAGCAGGGCGGCCTCGTTGGCGAGGTTCGCCAAATCGGCGCCGACCATTCCCGGCGTGCTTGCTGCCAGCGCGTCGAGGTCGACGGACGGGTCGAGCGGGATCGAGCGTGTGTGGACCTCGAGGATTTCTCGCCGGCCGCTACGGTCGGGGGCCTGCACTGTGACGCGACGGTCAAAACGACCAGGCCGCAAAAGCGCGGAATCCAGCACGTCGGGACGATTGGTCGCGGCCAATACCACAACGGCCTCTGAGCTCTCGAAACCGTCGAGTTCGGTCAGGATCTGGTCGAGTGTCTGCTCACGCTCGTCGTTGGCGCCCGTGACCGATACCGATCCTTGACGCGAGCGTCCGATCGCGTCGAGCTCGTCGATGAAGATGATCGCCGGCGCCGCCTCCTTCGCCTTCACGAACAGGTCACGCACCCGCGAGGCACCGACGCCGACGATCGCCTCGATGAACTCCGACGCGGAGATCGAGAAGAACGCGGCGTGTGCCTCACCGGCAACAGCTCGTGCGAGCAGCGTCTTGCCGGTTCCCGGTGCGCCTGAGAGCAGCACACCGTGGGGCATCCGTCCACCAAGGCGCCCGTAGCGCTCGGGGTTGCGCAGGAAGTCCACGATCTCTGAGAGCTCGGCCTTGGCTTCGTCGATGCCGGCGACGTCCTTGAAGGTGACGAGGATCTTCGCAGGGTCTACACGCCTGGCCTGGGAGCGTCCGAAGTTCCCGAGGGTGCCGATCGCACCACCGGCCTTCGCGGCTCGGCGCGCGATGAGAAATGAACAGGCCCACGATCAACAATGCGGGCCCGAAGCCGAGCAGCAACTCGCTGAGCAGCGACTGGCTGGTGCTCGTTGACTTCGCGTTGACTTCAACGCCCTTTTCTTGCAATAGCGCCGATAGCTGGCTGCCGTTCCAGAACGATGGGACCTGGGTGGCGAACAGGGTGCTGGGTTTCGCCTTCTTATTCGTGGCTGGATAGCTCAGCTTGTGCTTGAAGGTGCCCTGGATCGTGTCTCCCTTGGAGGAGATCGACTTCACCTCACCGCCCTTGACCTGTTCAAGGAAGAACGGGTTGAACGAGACCGTCACCCGCTGTTCGCCCGTTGAGGGGTTGAACACGAGGACCGAGATCCAGTTGAGCGCGAGCAGGAACACCACGAACCAAATAAAGCCCGGTCTGCGGTGCGCCGGTGGTCCCTTCGGTGCCTGCTCGGGCATCCCCCGCCCATCGGGTGCGGGGGAGACGTGCCAACCGCGCTTGTCGCGTGGCATCGGCGGATGCGTATTGGTCAAGCTGGCGCCTACACCATCAGGCTCCTGCGGTGTTCGCTCGGGCATCCGGCCCATGCTACGCATCGCCGCCCAGCGGTACACCCGGCCTATATCTCGGGAAGCTCCGTAAAAACCCGCACGCCGTGCCGTGACCGCAGCGGATGCTCCACGGTCCCGTCTGGACTTAGCTTCTAATCCACCCCAACAAAGGAGGCCCGTGATGTTCAAAAATGTGCTCGTGGGAGTGGACGGCAGGACAGGCGGCCGTGACGCCATCGCACTCGCCTCCCAACTCACCGACCCCGATCGAGGATTGACGCTCACCCACGTCCACACCGGCGATCTACGCCCAACCCATGCCATCGCGCCCGGCTTGGTCAGAGAAGAGCGCGAGGCATCCCACAAACTGCTCGAGCAGGAACGCGCCGCGGCCGATGTCAAAGCACAGCTAGTCAGCATCGTGTCGATGAGCCCCGGCCGCGGCTTGCACGAGCAGGCCGAGGAGCAGAACGCGGACCTGATCGTTGTGGGCTCCTGCCGTCACAGTGCCTTCGGCCGCGCGATGCTCGGCGATGACACACGCGCCGCGCTGAACGGTGCTCCCTGCGCTGTTGCAATCGCACCCCTCGGCTACGCCGAGCATCCGACCCCAATCGCGAAGATTGGTGTTGCTTACAACTCCTCACCGGAGAGCAAGGCGGCTCTCGCGATGGCCCGCACGCTTGCCGCGCCAACTCGCGCAGAGATTCACGCGCTGGACGTAGTCTCAATCCCCACAGTCGTCTACACCGGGATCATTCCTCCAGCGATCGGGGACAGCATCGACGTGATGCTCCAAGAGGCAACCAGCCGAATGAGCAAGCTGGTAGATGTCGAGGGTCGCGCGGTCTACGGCCTCGCGGGTGAGGAGCTGGCCGCGTTCGGCGATCAGGTAGACCTCCTTGTGGTCGGCTCGCGCAGCTACGGTCCAGTCAAGCGCCTGGTGCTCGGCAGCACCTCCGACTACCTACAGCGCCACGCACGCTGCTCACTGCTCGTACTACCCCGTGTCGCAACTAACCCAGGCGAGGACTCGACGGCTTCCACGCAGGCCGCGACCCAATGACTGCCCGTACTTCCCACCCGCCTGCGGTCGTCGCAGGTAAACGCCGCCGCCGAGCGCTGCTCGGTCTCGAGCCGATCTTTGAGGGAGGATGGATACACAAGGGCAAGCGCGCAGAACAATGGGATGTTGAGGATGAACTGCTCGCCATCGCTCTTTTTGGCGACGTGACCATCGACCTGTCGCAGGTCAAGAGCGCGCCCGCCGACATCTCTATCAGCGCCTGGGCGATACTCCGCGACGTAGACGTGACCGTCCCACAGGGCACCCACGTCGAGCTCTCAGGTAGCGGTTTTCCGAGGCAGCCTGGTCAATGAGGTGCCGGCTGTTTCCGAGGGAAATCGGGATCGCGTGGTAAGGATTCATGGCCACACTTTGCTGTGCGACGTCACCGTGCGTGTAGCCGGGGAACGTGCGTAGCCTCGCGTCTTTCGGGCTCGATACTCGGCGAGGACACCTGGCCCGCACTAAAAGGTTGTTCCGTGCGCGGTCGCTTCCCGTCGCTATGCCGAGCACCCCATTCCGCTCGTCAAGCTTATTGGTGTCCGGTGCGCGCCTGGTGCTCAGTGGCTTGCTCGGAGCGTCTTGTGCAGGCCTGTGAGCGCGCGAGCACCGACTCGCTTGAAAGCGAGTGCGAGCAGCGGGTCGGCGAGCTTGAACGGCCCCTTCAGCGCGAGATCCGCGTCGTAGGTGATTCGTGTGCCGATCTCGGATGGCTCGAAGGTGATCCGGTCCAGTGAGACGACGGTCGAGCTTTCACCGCGAAACGTGACAGCGCTCGGTGGGTCGTACTCGACCACGCGGTAGGTAAGTGGGATCTTTCGGTGAAGGAAACTGGCGAGAAGCCGGAACTCGGTTCCCTCCTGGCCTGGTGCGTCGCCGAGGCGCTCAGCTTCGATGACGCCGGGGTCCCACTCCTGGGTGCTTGAGAAGTCGCTCAGGTAGGCGAACATCTCATCGGGCGGGCGCGACGTATCGACGCTTGCGTTGTAGTGAGCCATCAGGTGTCTCCTTATCGGTCTGAATCGGCCGGGGTTGATGTTTCGTGCCAGCCGCTGAGGCGTTCGCATTCGGCCCACAGCCGCTCGTGGTCCTGGGATGTCTGCTTGGTCGCATGGCACGCGGTGGGTTGGGCGCTCTCGACGGTCATGCCAGAAGCCGCCCGAGCTGCGCGCTCCTCGGGCGCCAGCGCCGAGCCAGAGGATCGTGTCGGCGCCTTCTTGGGGGGTGCGCAGTAGTCGCTTTGTCAGAGCGTAGAAGCGTGGCAGCGAGGACTCAAGGCCGGGAGTGTCTGCCCAGCCTGGGTGCATCGCGTGGACGACAACACTCCTGTCGCGCAATCGTTCTGCCCACAGTTCGGTCAGGATGACCTGCGCGCGCTTGGTGCGCGCGTAGGCGGTGGGGCCGTCGAACTCCTCGTGGGCCATCTGCAGGTCGTCGAGGTGGATTCGCTGTGTATACATGCCACCCGAGGACACGTTGATAATGCGGGCGGGCTTGCTCTGCTCGAGTAGCGGGAGGAGGAGATTGGTCAGCAGGAATGGCCCAAGGACGTTGGTCGCGAAGGTCAGCTCAATGCCATCGACTGAGAGCGTCCGCTCTCTCGCGAGCGTGCCGGCGTTGTTGACAAGCACATCCAGGCGCCGTGTCTCACCGCCGAGCAGCTCGGCGAACTGCCGCACGGATTCGAGGTCGCTGAGATCGCAGAGGCCGACCCGGACGTCGCTGCCGGGATACCGTGCCGCGATCTGCGCGCGGGCACGCTCGCCGCGCTGCTCGCTACGGGCCGCCAACCAGATCGTTGCGCCGAGGCACGCGAAGCCTTCGGCGGCGGCGATGCCGAGCCCGAGGTAGCCCCGGTGACGAGCACGACCTTCCCGTCCATCGACTGCAGCTCGCTCGGCTCCCACATGCCCTTGCGGATGCGATAGCCCGCATTCGTATAGCCCACGACGACGGTGCGGTCGAGGATCGTGTCGAGCAGTGAGCCGATCATGCACTTCTCGATCATGGGTTTCGGCGCGAATACCGCATAGGACAGCGTGGCGCATCGGCCGCCTCGTCCCAGCATTCTTTGCGCCCTAGACGGAATAGTGTTATGTAGATGAATCTGGAAACGGTGATGTCGTAGATAGCGCCAGCCTTTCATCAGTCACACTCCGAGATAGACGGTGCTCCCGGCAGACGACCGGAGGGGAGGGCTTGTGATCCTCCCCTCCAGCGCCATGCCCGGATGCTCCGTGGCGCGCGCAAGCTAGGGCGCTACTGTCCGCGCTGGGTCAAGCTGGACAGCCACTGTGTCTTGCGGTAGGGGGGCATCAGCAGCACCAGGACGATCAGCACGGCGGTCCCGACGAGGTATTGGAACAGCTCGGCGACGGTCGCGAATCCGGCGGTGATGTTCTCGCCCCACGCGATCATCGCGAACGTGAACATCGCAAGCGCTAGGCCGCTGAGCAGGATCGGCTTGCGGCGTGTCGGCAGGAACTCGCCCATCAGGACGCTCGCCGCGATCGCGAAGAACACGAGCGCCTCGAGTATGCCGATCAGCACCCACGAGGTGTTAGTCCCTGGGAACGATGCGACGAACGTGCCATGAAAGGTCTTGGCTAGACCGGCCGGCATCGTGCCACCATTGTCGATCAGCTTCTCCTTCGCCGAGTAGTAAAACAGCAGACCGAATGTGAAATAGATACCCGCGCTAATCATCCAGTAGCTCGCGCCGTCGGCGATATGCGTGATCGTCCCCTCGCGAGAGCGGGCTGGGACTGAGTGTGTCGATGCGGCAGTTGCCATTTGAGTTCCCTCCTGTCGAGTTGATCTGCAAGGAAGATAGATTCGGCTCGCGCGTTCACCATCGGTGCCTTGCGCGATCTCGACTGCGCTTTTCTACTTGTAACCCGACGTGGTTAGCACTGGATGCTCGCGCGCTGCGAAGGAGACTCGCGCCTTTCGTGTCTGCTGGTCATTGGCGCTGTGGTTCGCTGCGGTGGGCCGTGCCCAGCCGGTATGGTCATGCGGATGGCCGACCAGGACGCAACGCCGACGGATGACGCTGACAGCGGCGATGCCGCCGGGGCGCAGCCGATCCGCATCGTTTTGGCTGACGATCACGAGGTCGTGCGTAGCGGGTTGCGGATGCTGCTCGACCACGAAAGCGACTTTGAGGTCGTCGCGGAGGCCAGCGATGTCGAAAGCGCTCGGCGCTACGTGCGTGGCCACCACCCCAGAGTGCTTGTCCTCGACCTGAACATGCCCGGCGGTTCGAGCCTTGAGGCGATCCCCGCCATCCGCGAGGAATCACCCGACACGCAGATCGTCGTGCTGACGATGCAGAAGGAGCCCGCGTTCGCCCGCGAGGCCCTTGGCGCCGGGGCGCTTGGTTATGTCTTGAAGGAGGCCGCCAACAGTGAGCTCGTCGAGGCGGTGCGCCGTGCCGCCGTGGGCGAGAGCTACCTGAATCCCAGGCTGGGTGCGCGTATGGCCTCAGAGCCGCCTCCCGGCCCGCCGGACGATCTCTCAGAGCGCGAGGTTGAAGTGCTGCGACTGATCGCACGGGGCCACACCAACGCCGAGATCGCTGGGCAGCTTTACCTGTCGGTGCGTACCGTGGAGACGCATCGCTCGCATATCCAGCAGAAGCTGATGCTCTCTACCCGCGCCGAGCTCGTCGGCTACGCCCTTGAGCGTGGGCTCATCAGCCCCGCCGGCGGCGGTAGCGGCGAGCACACCGCTTGAACCTACGCGGCTGTGCTGTGCGCGAGAGTGCACGTCGCGTGATTTGAGATGGCTCCCAGCGCGCCCACGGCTATCACGACGAGACCGCTTGGCTTGGCCGTTGAACGGGCGAGCTCACGCGACCGCCACGCTCTGCTCAGCCTCGATCGCTCCTAGATTGCCGTTTGCGCCCTGCAGGACGACCTTCAAGGCGCCCGAGTTTGCCGCGTCGGCGAACGTGTCGTAGGCGCCCATCGTCTCGCCGAGCGCGAAGCGGTGGGTAGCAAACAGCGACGGGTCCAGGCGACCGCTCGCGATCAACCGCATCAGTTGGGGAATGCTGAACGTATCGACCAGTCCGGTCGTGATCGTGACATCGCGAATCCACAGCTTCTCCAGGTGCAGCTCGGCGGGCTTTCCGTGAACACCGATGTTCGCCACATGCCCACCGGGACGGATCAAATCGGCCGCGAGCTCGAATGTCTGTGGCACACCTACCGCCTCAAACGCAACATCGGCACCGAGCCCGTCAGTCAACTCCATTACCGCCGCGACAGCATCCTCGCTGCCATTGTTAATCGTGGTGTCCGCGCCGAATCGCCGTGCGCTCTCTAGGCGACTGTCGGCGAGGTCGATCGCCACGATCCGACCAGGCGTATACAGCCTCGCGGTCAGGATCGCGGCCAGTCCGATCGGTCCCGCACCGACGATCGCGACCGTGTCTCCCGGGGAGACCATGCCGTTGAGCACCCCGACCTCAAAGGAGGTGGGAAGGATGTCGGCGAGGAACAAGACCTGCTCGTCCGAGAGCTGCTCAGGGACCTTGTAAACCGAATTGTCGGCAAAGGGCACCCGCGCATACTCGGCCTGCAAGCCATTGATGAGGTGGCCGAAGATCCAGCCGCCTCCACCGAGGCACTGCCCATAGCGGCCTTCCTTGCAGAAACGACAGCGCCCGCAAGAGCTGACGCAGCTCATCAGCACCCGGTCACCCGGAGCGACCGTGGTCACGCTCGCTCCGACGTCTTGGATAGTGCCGACGGCCTCGTGACCGAGCACGGTGCCCGGCGTGGTCTCGGGCACGTCTCCCTTGAGGATGTGGAGGTCTGTGCCGCATATCGTGGAGGTGTCGATCCGCACGATTGCGTCTGTCGGGTCGAGGATCGTAGGATCATCGACCGTGTCCCAGCCTCGTTGGCCTGGACCGTGATAAACGAGGGCCTTCATCTTCGGTTCCACCTTTGGTTGGTCTGTGTGCAGGGCAGTCCGGCGAACACGGTTGAGATTGAGCGCCGTTCCCGCCAGAGCTGTAAAGGACACCTATCCATCCGCTTCCATCCCGGGTTGGGACGTGCCGGGCTCAAGGTCGCGCATGGGTGTTCTCTGCACGCTGGGATCGCAGCCGACGCACCTCGTTCACGAGCCCGCGGTTCTCCACGCGCAGGGCAGCGGCCTGACGACGCGCGGTCGCGAGCTCCTGAGCGAAGATCGGGAGGATCGCGCGAAGGCGCGTCAGCCGGTCGAGAAGATGATCGCGGTCAACCCCACCAACAGCCGTTGGTGAGTTGGCGGGCCGCCAAGCGCTACTTGCCGGACTGTGTGGCCGAGATGGGGCGGTCTCGGTTGTTGGCACTGTCTGTCCTCTCGGCTCGCATCTCATTGAGCTACGAATCTTCGTTCCAGCAGCCGTGCCGATCATCCGAGAGGCCTACCAAGACCTTTCCGTGCTCTCTACGGAGGGTTCCGGTGGCAAGCACCGATGAGGAGGCTCCCCTGCACTACTCTGACGCTCGTGCGAAGTCGAGCATCACACGCTGCTCGGCTGCTGCCACGAGCGCTCTTGTTCGGTCGACCACATCGACGCTGACTGAGATCGCGTCGATCCCCGTGCGTACCAACAGCTCGGCGTACTCGGGGTGAACAGAGGGCGCCTGCCCGCAGATCGAGGTGCGCAGCCCGAGCTCGTGGGCGCGGGGGATCAGCTCCCGCAAGTAGGCCGTGACCGCCGGGTCGCGCTCGTCGAAGGTCTCGGCCAGCAGCTCGTTGTCGCGGTCGGCACCGAGCAGTAGTTGTGTGAGGTCGTTGGAGCCGATCGAGATGCCCGTCACACCCAGCGCTGCGTACTCCGCCAAGTTAAAGAGCACCGAGGGGACCTCCGCCATCACCCATAGCTCGAAGCCTGGGCGATCGAGCAGACCCGACTCGGCGATCAGCTCACGACAGCGGCGCAACTCGCGGGTCGAGCGCACGAACGGCAGCATCACGTGCAGGTTGTGCAGGCCGGTATCCCACACTCGACGGACGGCTTCCAGCTCAAGCGCGAAGATGTCTGGCTCGTGCGTGTAGCGCAGCGCGCCGCGGTAGCCAATCATTGGGTTGGCCTCGTGCGGCTCGAAACGCTCACCGCCGCGCAACCCGGAGAACTCGTTGGTACGGAAGTCGATCGTGCGGTATGTGACCGGCCGCGGCGCAAAGCCAGCAGCGAAAGTGCTCAGCCCCTCGGCCATCTGAGAGACAAGATCCTCGCCGCGTCCTTCCTCGAGCAGGATACGGGGATGGTCGCCCGCCAACGCCTCGAGCACCATCATCTCGGCGCGCAGCAGACCGACACCATCGACCGGCAGTCCCTTGACGCGATCCACCTGCGAGGGCTCGGACAGGTTCACAAGGATCTGCGTCGCGGTCACAACACCGGAGTCAGAGCCGACGCCCGTTGTGCTTGGGATCCGCTCACTGATGGGGGATGCTTGTGCCGGCTCGCTCGCACGATCGGGTGGGCGCAGGCCCTCCAGAACAATGCCGCGAGTAGCGTCAACGGTCACGAGCTCTCCGTCGCGCAGGCGCTGGGTCGCCTCTCCGGTGCCGACCACACACGGGATTCCCAGCTCGCGCGAGACGATCGCGGCGTGACAGGTCATGCCACCGGAGTCGGTGACGACGCCCGCCGCACGGCGCAACAATGGCAGCCAATCGGGAGAGGTCATGTGGGTAACGAGGACATCGCCGTCGCTCAAGCTCGCGGCGTCTGCGGGCGAGGTGAGTATCCGCGCGGCGCCGCTGGCGCTGCCCGGCGCTCCACCCAGCCCATGCAGCAGCACAGTCTGCGGCTCAGAACGCTCCGTCGCTGCCGTGACGGTCCTGGGCGCCCCCTCGTGCAGCGTGGTTATCGGGCGGCTCTGCAGCATCCACAGCACACCGTCGGGATCAAACGCCCACTCGGTGTCCTGCGGCGAGCCGTAGTGCTCCTCGATGCGCAGGCCCAGCTCAGCCACGGCCATGACCTCTCGCTCATCGAGGGCCGGTCGCAGCCCCTCCTCTCGTGAGAGCGTCCGTGTGTGGGTGCCCCCGTCGGGGTCGTATTCGATTGCCAGCTCCTTACGGTGGACATCGCGCCGGCGAAGGGTGAGCGGGTCCTTCTCGATCAGGTAGCGGTCTGGTGAGACGGACCCGGACACGACGGCCTCGCCGAGACCAAAGGACCCCTCGATCACGAGCTCGTTACGCTCGCCCGTCGCGGGGTTGACGGTGAACATCACCCCGGCGCGCGTCGAGTCCATCTGGCGCTGTACGACTACCGCGATGTCCATGTCTGCCTGCGCAAAGGCGTTCATGGCGCGGTAGTAGATCGTGCGTGCGCCGAACAGTGATCGCCAGCAGCGGCGCACCGCGTCGATCACAGCGTCGGGACCACGGATGTTTAGGAAGGTTTCGTTCATCCCCGCGAAGGAGACCTCGGCGGTGTCCTCGGCCGTCGCGGAGGAGCGCACAGCCACCGGCCCCTCGGTGTCCTCGCCCACCAACTGCTCGTAGGCCGAACGTATCTCGCGCTGCAGAAGCTCGGGTATCGGGGTGTCGTCGAACAGTTCGCGGGCGGCGATGCTCGCCGCTTGCAGCGCGGTGGTGTCCTCCACGTTCACGCCGTCCAACAGTCCGGACAAGTGCTCGCGCAGCCCGGTCTCCGTGCAGAACGCCGCGTAGGCCGGGGCGCCGACGACGAAGCCCGCAGGTACAGGCAGCCCCGCAGAGGTGAGCTCGCCGAGGTTCGCGCCCTTGCCGCCAGCGTAGGCGACGTCATGAATCCCCAAGTCCATGAACGGTCGCACCCACTCGACGCCCGAACGAGTATCAACATCGCTTGCAATGCTCATCTGCTCATCGCTCCTCATTGGCTCCCTGCTTTTCCTATGCAAAGAAGTCAAGCCAGCGAGACGGCCCGCAGCCACCGCTCTCCCCACTGAACGCGCTCCGTAGTTCCCACCAATAACCGCACGGTTGGCGATCGTAGTGTTGAACCATGAGAGTTATCGCTGAGCAGCAGCTCGAACAGGCCCTTGGCGGGCTCACGGTTGTGGAGCCGAGAGTCGTCGCGAGCGGGAACCTCGCCACTCCCCGAACACTGCTCGATGCGCTGGAGCGCACCGTAGAGTGCTACCGGCTGTTCATGCTCGCAGCACAGGCCCCGATGCCGGTACGCGACGGAGTCATTCTGGAGACGCCGTTCGTGGGGCCTGGGATGCGCGATGCGGGCGAGTGGCTTGACTATCTGCCGATGCGTCTCTCGCTCGTGCCAAGACTGTTCGCGACGATGCGCCCACCCGATGTCGTGCTGCTGCACACTTCGACTCCCCGAGCGGGGAAGGTCTCGCTCGGAATCGAGGTGAACATCCTTCCAGCCGCCATCGAGCAGGTCCGTGCGCGCGGCGGTCTGGTGATAGCGCAAATGAACTCCCGCATGCCATACACGCTCGGCGACAGCGAGGTCGATCGGGAACTCATCGACCTCGCGATCGAAGTGGACGAAGACATCGCTTCGCCCGCAATCAGGCCTGGGCACGAGCACGCGGATCGCATAGCCGAGCTCGTCGCCGGCCTCATCGAGGACGGGTCCACGCTGCAACTCGGTATCGGCCGGGTCCCCGATGCGACGCTGCGCGCACTCGCCGGCCGCCGCAACCTTGCGGTCTGGTCGGAGATGATCAGCGACGGTGTGATGGACCTCGACCGCGACGGAGCACTCGATCCCACACGCCCGATCGCGTGCTCATTCCTCTTTGGCTCGCCCGAGCTCTACGCGTGGGTCGATGAGAACCCCAGGCTGAGGATGACGCGCACCGAGACGACCAACGATCCATCCCGTATCGCCGCACACCCGGCGATGGTGTCCATCAACACGGCATTGCAGGTTGACCTGTCAGACCAGGCCGGCGCCAGTCACATCGCGGGACGCCTGTATTCGGGTTTCGGTGGCCAGCCAGATTTCGTTGAGGGTGCCCTGCACTCACCCGCAGGGCACGCGGTAATCGCGCTGTGTTCCTGGCATGAGCGCAGCGACAGCTCGACTATCGTCCCCCAGCTGACAGGCCCCGTGACATCCTTCCAACACTCTGCGGTCATAACCGAGCAGGGCTGCGCCAGCATCTTCGGGCGCAGCCAGCGAGCCCAGGCACGACTGATCATCGAGCACGCCGCGCACCCCGACGCCCGCGAGCAGCTACGCGATCACGCGGCGACGCTCGGACTCGCCACTACGCCCGACCGTTCGATGCGAAGCGCTCGCGAGCCAGCCGCCAGCCCGCGGTAAGAAACTCGACACTCAGATCGGGACCCTCTTGGCGTATCACGCGAGCGTCGAACCCTTCGCGAAAGACATCCAGCATCGCACGGTTTTCACAAAGCACCTCAGCCACGAAATGCGTGATCCCATTCCGCTCGGCAACGATCGCCAAGCGCTCCATGAGGATCGTCCCGAGACCACGACCGTGGAGATAGTCGGCAATCTCAACTGCGACTTCAGCACGTGTCTCATCGAGCTTGACGTAAGTGGCGTGCCCTACGAGCACGCCCTCCTCGTCATGAGCGATGAGCCCGTAATGCCTCGAGTCCGCGGTGGCCGCCAAACGCGCAGCGGACCCAATGTCTACCCCTCCGCTAAAGAACCGCAGACGACGCGCCTCCAAGCACAACCCCATGAGAAACGCACGCAGCGCAGGCTCATCCGCAGCCCTCGACGGACGAATAGTCACCGACGAGCCATCCCGGAGCCGGACAAGCTCTACCTCTGAGGGCTCCTCAACAGATGTCCTCTGGGATGAGACAGGAAGAGTTGGACATGCGCTTCTCACGATGTCCCAACACTCCTACCCACAACAAGATCGGACATCAGAGATTGGCCGTCAGCTTGACAGGGAAAACTACCCTCCACTGACCTACAACGGCCAGTAATGGCCGATGTGAGCGGCAGCGCGCGATGTCAACAGCGCCTCGGGCGCAGCAGATCGCGCCGGCTCATCCCCGCCCAGCGCGGCGAGCGTCGCCTGCACAGATTGCGCGAGGGCAGCGGGTTCGTAGCCACCCTCGAGGACCGCTCCGAGTGGCACGTCGAGTTGTGCGGCCAGCCCGCGTACGTGGCGGGCCATCTCCGCAAAGGAGTCTGTCTCCAGACGGCAGCTCGCCAACGGGTCCTCACTGTGAGCGTCAAAACCAGCAGAGACCAGCACGAGATCGGGCTCAAACGCCTCAGCTACAGGAAGCACAACATGCTCGAGCAGCGACAACCACAGATCCTCCTCGGAGCCCGCCGGTACAGGCAGGTTGATCGTATAGCCCTCCCCAGGACCGGAGCCCACGTCACTCAAAGAACCCGTCCCGGGAAAAATCCCCGACTGGTGGATACTCGCGAACAGGACATCCGAACGGCGGCGAAACGCCTCAGCAGTGCCATTGCCATGGTGAACATCCCAATCGAGAATGAACACACGTCCAGCGCCCAATTCGCGGATTGCGAACTCCGCCGCGAGCGCGACGTTGTTGAACAAGCAAAAACCCATCGCACGATCCGGTTCGGCATGGTGACCGGAAGGCCGCACACCGCAGAACCCGTACCTAGCCTCCCCAGCCAGCAGTGCCCTAGCCATCTCACACGCGCCACCAGCAGCGTGCAAAGCGGCGCGATAGGAAGGCTCACCGACGAAAGTGTCCGCGTCGATCGCGCCGCCACCAGCCAACGACAATTCCCTGATCCTCCGCACGTGAGCGGCGCCGTGGATCAACTCCAGCTGGGCTACCTCGGCCGGCGGAGCCGTCCGGCGCTCCCAACCCAGCCAGTCCTGCCCAGCCAGCGTTCGCTCAATCGCCTCAAGGCGCTCCGGGATATCCGGGTGCTCCGGCAAATATGCCCGCGGATCGTGCTCCAAACACGCCGGGTGGGTGAAGTAGAGCCCCGCGCACTCACTCACAGAACTAGACCTGCCCGCAGCACGGCGAGACTCAGCGCGATTCTCAGACATTGGCTTGACTGTATGCCCTATCGGCTTCGCGTTGCCCCGGCATCGTCTGGTGCGGCTGTCGCGAGGGGGAGCGCAACCTCGCTCGGATCGCAGGCAGGCATGCGGACTTCGACGAGGATGCCAGACTTGTGCCTACGGTCATGATCGATCTTCACTGCCACATCCTGCCCGAACTGGACGACGGGTCGCGCGACATGGCCGACAGTCTCGCGATGGCCCGCCAGGCCGCTGCGGATGGGATCGTGATGGTATGCGCAACGCCTCACATCAGACACGATCACGATGTCTATATCCCCGAGATCGCGACGCGCGTCGCCGGCTTGCAACGTGTGCTCGACGCCGAAGGCGTGCCCGTCGAGATCCTGGCAGGTGGTGAGCTGGCACAGACTGCGGCTGACGCGCTCACCCTCGATGAGTTGAGGCTCGTGTCGCTCGGCGGGAAAGGCGGATGGGTGCTGCTGGAGCCCGCACCGGGACCGATCGACGAACGGTTGGGGGAGACGGTCAAGCATCTCACCGATCAGTGCGATGCGCGCGTGATCGTCGCGCACCCCGAGCGCCATGCCGGCACTGACCTGCACCAGCGGCTACGTGCGCTCGTGGATCTCGGTTGCTTGATCCAATGGACAGCAGAGTTCGTGGCGCTCGCCCAACCCGAGGATCTCGTACTGCACTACGCCGAGGAGGGTCTAGTGCACCTGCTCGGCAGCGACGCCCATTCGTCGCTTGCCGGCCGCCCCGTAAGTCTCGCCGCAGGCTTTACGCGGTTGCGGGAAGTATGTCCAGTCGAGTGGGTTGCGTGGATGGTCGATCAAGCACCGCGTGCAATCCTCGTTGGAGAACCGGTTGCGATCCCCTGGTGATCTGCCTCTCCAACCAACGACTCCAATTTCACGTTGTCCACGAGTCGCTCCACCACCTCGCGCGAGGCGCTACCGAGACCGTGGCGCAGGAAGTTGGCGGCACCCGCCGCGGCGCCCACCGCGAGTGCACGTTCCAAGCTCGCTCCGCACGCCCATGCAGCCGTGAGCGCGCCCATCATCGAGTCCCCGCAACCCTCGCGGTAGCCGTGCTCAAAGCACGGTGGCGTGAGCCACCGGGCACCGCTCTCGTCCACCACGAGTGCGGGCTGCTCGCCGCGCGTGACAATCGCGACATTGGCGCCGCCGCCGCTTCCGTCATCGCGAAGGCGCTGCGCCGCCGCGAGCAGTTGTGCCGGCTCTGAAACCGGTCCGCACACTAGCTCGGCGAGCTCCCAATCGTTGAGCTTCGCCACATCGGGTTTGCCGCGCAGCGCGCTGTCCATGCGCGGCGAGGACAGATCCACAAGCGTCTTGCAGCCGTTGGCTTTCGCATCAGCGACGAGATCGCCATAGACCTCAAGCGGCAGCGCGCTCGCAGGCATCGAGTTGGTCACGATCAGCCAGCCGCACGAAACCGCCTCGGCACACGTGAGCGAGAACAGCTCATCGAGCTCGTGACGCGAAGGCGGATCGCTGAGCGTTATTGCGACCAATTTGCGGCTACCGTCGCGGCGATCGGTGACGTAACACCCACTCGCCGCAGAACTCTCCACCAAGCGCAACTCTCCGGGGTCGATCGCCTGCTCTAGAAGTCCTCTGAGCAGTCCGCCGCTCTCACCACCGATCAGTCCGCACAGTATGGGTGCCGCACCTAGCTGGGCAACCATCCGCGCGACCCACGGCCCCTGACCACCCGCATGGAAGTGGATCTGCTGGCGGTCGGTTCCCTCCAGCTCGAGCGTCACGGTGAGCAACGGGTGCGGCGCGAACACCGCCACCTTGGGTCGAAGGGATTCGGCGCTCACGTCGCCGTCCGTTCATTACCGACGTGGTAGATAACAACTCTGCGAGTAGACGCTCTCTGGTGGCTCACGGATGGTGCTGGCTGCGTGTGTGATGAGCAAACCGGCGAGAGGCTGGGTCGCCGTACAACTTACGCACGATGTCGGCCTCGATCGTTGGGTCATCACGCCGCACCGTTGCTAGAAGTTCTCGCCCGTGCCTCCGACCACGCGAGTGGCCCTGCGCTGCAATCGCCTCAGCAGAGCCAGACGCCTGAATCGCCGGCGAGGCCATCCTGACCGGCCTCGCGGGCTCTGTAGTCCTAGCCATCGACTTGGACGATACGCAGCACAGGGACGGCGCACATCGGACTTGGCTACCTACACCAAGAGCGGCGGATTACGGATCGCCACGTTCACGTGCGCAACCGGTATCACAGCGAACCTTAACTGGATGCAGCGTGGCCGGCAGCAGTGGGAACTCGACATCGAAGCCGACCTGCAGAGCCTCGGCGACGGTCGCAAGAGAGTATGGAGCGCCTTGAAGTCTCGCAACGCCAAGCGCGACCTGCCGGTTTCGATCGAGGTAGCCGACCCGGCCGAAGTCCCGTTAAGGCACCCATCGAAGAAACGCCTCGGCGCGGATACCTAGTGCCCTCAGCGGATCGCACCAAGGTAGCTGGCCAGCATGCCGCTCAGGAGGCGGGTGGCTCCTGCTCACGGTAGTCGACGATCGGCATCCGCCGGTCGTAGCAGGTGAGAACGAGCGAGCCCGTTAGGTCGCGCTCGATACCGACGTCGATTAGAAGGTTGACCTGGATCACGAGCCGTAGCCGCGCGACCGCGTAGATCAGGTTCACGCCGTCGAGCGCCTTCGAGATCGATCGATCGAGGTGCGCAATCGCGTTCCTGGTCTTGACGAGGTCCCGGGCGAGCGTCGCGTCGAGCCCTGGCACGTCGGGCAGCGTCTCCCTTGTGCGGTCGATCAGGAACTGCAGTCGCTCACACGCGCTTTGCTGCACGCCGAGCTGAAGTAGCGCCTGGTAGCGCTCCCGGCGGCCCTGATCCGGCAGCGCGTTGAGCATCGCGGCGACGTTCAGTTTGTGCTCGTCTGCGGGCAGCACCGGCTGGTCGTGCAACTTACGGTGGTAGCTCTCCACGAAGCTCATGCCCGCGAGTAGCTTCTGCTCGAGGTGCATGTCACCCGCCAGCGCAGCGTTGAGATAGTCGGCTGCCGGACCGAGGTCTCGATACAGCCGCCACCAGCGACCGATGAACGGCAGCGCATCATCGCCCAGTGTCGCTAGCCGGACCAGCGGCCTGTACTCGGCCGGCGGCCTGGGTGCGAGTGCGGGAAGGCGCGTGTCGACCTCGACATTCGTCTCGGCGCCGTGCTCATCGCTGACAACGATCGTGAACCGCCGCAGCTGTGTCGGGCCGTGCGCAGTCAGCACGACCAGCGTCTCCAGCGGGGCGATCCACCGCTCATCGAAGTCGGCGATCGATAGTGACTCCTCGACGGCGAGATCAGCTTCGATATCGATCTCGGAGGACTCGGAATACCGGTCGGAGGCCTTCTCCTCGCACTGGCGGAACAGGACCACACCGCCGTCGAACTCGGCCTGCTTAGCAAGGAGTCCTGGGCCGATGAACGGCACCCACTCGTCTTTGTCGTTCGGCCACTTCTGGAGGCAGACGTCGCGCAGCCCGGCGAACCGCAAAATCGCTCGGCTGACGATGGGGGCGTCCGGGTTCTCGAGGTGATAGCCCTGCAGCACAGTCGAGGAGACGATCGTCGAGCGACTGCGCCACTCTGTCGGCGTGGTCCGGTCAGAGGTGCCGGTCACGAACGGGTGCAGGAGCATCAGCGGGCTGCCATCGAACGTCTCGCCGAGCAGTGTCGGCGCGTTGAAGCGGCTCGCGCGCACCTCGGGCAGCGGATCGAGCAACGTCAGGCTAGCCCCATCGACCGGATCGAAGCTAAGCGCACCATGCACCCTCGTATCCGGGCTCCCTGGCACCCACCAATAGCTGTGCTCGACGATTTCATCCATGCCAACTGATCGTCTCACGCCGCACCGATCAACGTTGGGGCGGCCCCGCCGGACCGATCTCGCTGGCTACGCGCCCGCTGGCGGCTCGATATGCAATCGCCAGAGCGACAGCGCCCGGTCCTTGCGATCCCAATAGTGGTCCGGAATGAGCGCCGCGAGCTCGCCCGGATCGGGCTCGTGTCGAAGCTCCGCACCTCGCCGTCCGGGGTCAAGGTCATCTCGTTATACAGACTCGAATACAGCGAGCTGAGCATGCCGATGCCGGTGAACCCCTGCTGCTCGACTAGCTCGAGGTTCTCCGGCGGCGGGGAGACGCTGATTTCGATCGCCCGCGGTACACCGTCCTTGAACCGCATCTGCGGATCATTGGCTGCCCAGTCGCCGAACTGCATTAGAAACCACGCGATGTTTGCCTCGCGCTCGTCCTCGAGTATCGCGCCCGCAGCCGAGACCTCCACACCAGTACGCGCCGCTCGACGCTGTTACTCGTCCTTGGAGTGGCCGCCAATGGCGCCCCGAGGTTCCCGTCGAGGAGGTGCACGTAGGTGTCGAGCGTGAAGCTCGGGGAGTGGTGGCCGAGCCAGTGCTGGACCTGCACGATGTTTCGGCCGTCCGCGAAAAAGACGCGAGGCAACCGTGTGTCGGAACGTGTGGAAGTCAGCCCATGCGAGGCGTTCGCTCCGAGTAGGGCAGCCTGTTCCCAGCGACCAAGACGATCAATTGGACTGAACGGGCCGCGTCGGATACGGCCAGCAACCTGGCGGCCAAAAGAGCCGGGGTGGGGCTATTGATGGGAGTTGTGCACTTCCGTCGGAGCTACCTGGCGGACAATCCGCGTTCGCGGCAGGCGCGCAGGAGGTCGTCGACGTACCCGTGGGCATCGGCTGTCGCTGCCGGGTCGAGGTCCCCGATGCTCTCGAATTGCGCTGCGCGGCGGGGGCCGAGGCTGTCGGGCTCGGCGAAGTCGCTGGCGAGTGACTTGAGTGCGCGCTCGACCACCTCGCTGTGATCGGTCGCGTGGCGGGCGATACGGTCGGCGATGTCGGTGATGCCGTGTGGCCAGTGGCGCAGCACGTAGACGATGTCGTAGGCGTCCTTAGGCTCGCCGCGGTCGGCGAGAGCGAGGGCCTTGAGCACGATCAGGGCGCCGGGTCCGCAGACTGGGATGATGCGGCTGACCTGCTCGCCCGTGAGGGTGTGGCCGTCGATCTGGATCAGCTCGCGCTCTTGGAAGGCGAGTTCCAGGCCGGGGGCGATCAGGGCGCCGAAGTCGTCCTCGAGCGGCTGCACGCTGCCGCCCTGTTCGGCGCCCGGA
This sequence comes from uncultured Solirubrobacterales bacterium, assembly GCA_963725165.1. Lineage (GTDB taxonomy): Bacteria > Actinomycetota > Thermoleophilia > Solirubrobacterales > Solirubrobacteraceae > Palsa-744. The sequence goes on along the minus strand of CAVRXK010000007.1, from coordinate 78,638 downwards.
ATGGGGGGCATGAGGAAGTCGATGGTGACGTTGAGCTCGCCGAGTCGCCAACGCTGGGGTGTGGGGTTGCCGCGGTCGTTGACGTCCGGTTCGAAGTCCTCTTGGCGTAGGCGTCTGGCGATCTCGCTGTATTGCTGTTCGTCGAACAGTGCGACGGCGAGACCGACGTCGAGGTCATTGGTGCCGGCATGTCCGGCCTCGTCTGTGGGATCGGCGTCGGCCTGGCGATCGATGAGCAAGCTGGGGGCGAGCCCCCCGACGATGCACAGCCGGTCCATGATCGCGCCGAGGGTCACGGCCACCGTCAGGCAGGCGGCTTCGACCAGCACGGTTTCCTCGCGCTGATAGCCGCTGTGGTGTCGGGGCTTATCCGACGGGGGCATAGTGCAGATGGTGATGGCGTAGGTGCTCGGCGGCCTCGGGCGCGCGCTCGGGGAGGTGCAGCAGGTCGAGGTAGACCTGTGATGGGGAGACACAGTTGAGCCCATCATGGGGGTGCTCGCCAATGAAGACGCCGAGGTCGTCCGGTCCGACGAGTTGCACGTTGGCGCCCGCAGAGCTCTGGCGTAGCTCTAGGCGCTTGGCGGTGTCGCGGGGATCGCCCTCGAGGTAGACAGTGGTGAGGCGAAAGCGGGCGAAGTGGTCGATCGCCCACGCGGCTGGGAGTCCGGTGAATGCGTGGCGGAGGTCGAGCGCGTCAAGGCGTTGTGCAAGGTCGTGCGCGAGCTCGATCCCGTTGCCGCTGATGTGGCCGGTGAGGATGTCGTGGTGGGTGAAGCGGTAGTCCTGTGCCCAGGCGTCCAGCAGGCGGTCGGGGTCGCGTGGGCGCAGCTCGCGCTCGCGGCGCTCTAGCAGCAGCTCTTCGTCGAGTCGTCGCACGATGCGCGAGACGCTGCCGTCATCGAGACCGGTAGCCGCCACGAGCTCCTTCTGGCGCCACCACCGGACAGGATCCTCGAGCAGAATCCGAGTCACACGCGCGCTCTTGGGTGCGAACGGGGATGATGGCCGGCCTCGCGAGCGAAACTGGTTTGGGCGACCCTCGACCCGCACGTACAGATCGTCGCTGCGGATGCGGGCGTTGCCGGACAGGTCGATCCAGCCGAGTCCCATCTTCTCCGCCGCGCGGGCTCCCGCGGGAGTCATGTATGGCACCACGAGGATCGGGATCGTGTCGTCACGTCGGAGGTCGCGCATCCGCCTCGCCGTGTCGGCGACGCGGCCGGGCTGGCTCGATACCTTGACCTGGAAGACCCAGCGATGGCCGCGCCCGTCGTAACCAACGAGATCGACCCCGTCATCCGCTGTGGAAGGCGCCTCGAAGCGCAGGGTGGGCTCGCCCAGCAGCTCAGCAAGGATCTCCGGCAGGCGATGCGTCGCCTCCCGCTCGATCGCCAAGGCTCCCTCCTGCACTTATCGCTCCATTGCCATCATTTCGCAGGAAAGTATTATACGCAGGAGCTTTGGCGGTTGCTGCAAGAATTCGACCACCTGCAACGCACTGCATGTCTTGTCCTTTACGCAGGAGATACTTGAGGGAGACGATCGGGCACTGCGCATGTCGGGCTCGGGCGGCGCTGCGTTCCCGGAGTGCGTGCGGTAGGTCAGGAGCTACGTGATGGCCGCCAAGCTCGTCAAGACGGAGACGCGGGGCATTTATCGGCGGCATGGGAAGGACTGCGATCGAGTCGGTCGTTGTAAGTGCCCCTACGTGGTCGTCTATCGCGGGAAGGCGCGCACGTTTCTGCGTCTCGTGGAAGCTCGCGAGGGTAAGGCGGCCATGGAGCGTGAGGCGAAACTGACAACGGGGCATGCTGCCGGGCTGCACCGCGACGAGCCTCGCGATGGCTGCCCTGACTGCGAGCGCGAGCTTGCTGCGCATGGGCGGGCCGCCCCGTTCTTTCATGCGTACGCGTTGGAGTGGGTCGAGCGTTATCAGGGCACCGGCCGACGTGGCTATCGTGAGGAAACGCGCGATGAAGATCGCCGCCTGCTGAAGCGCTACGCGCTGAAATTCTTCGCTGCCGATCTGCGCGTCGGTCACGTGGGACCGCGCCTGGTCTCCGAGTTCATCAGCTGGCTGGTCAAGCAGCCGAGCCAACGGGGTGGCACGCTCTCAGACAAGTCCGTGAAGAACGCGCTGCAGCCCGTCTCCTCATGCCTCGCGACGGCCCGGCGCGAGGGTCTGATCGAGCACAACCCCTGTGACGATGCCGTGCTGCCTCATCGCCCGAGGATCGAGGAGGACGAGGAGGAGGACACGCGGCCGTTCCCCCGCCTCGAGCTCGAGGACGCAGACGGCGAGATCGAGATCGTCGAGAGTATGGAGCTCGTCGTCTCGCTCATCAATCCAAAGCACCGGCTGATGTTCGAACTGCTCGCGGCAACAGGAGTCCGTCGTTCGGAGTTGATCGCATTCAAGGTCCATGATCTGAGCTTGAACGGCGAGGAGCCACACGTGAAGATCCGTCGCCGCATCCGCCGGCGACGTGGGATGGGGCTCGTCGTGGGTGAGTTGAAGTCTCGCTACGCCAAGCGCGACCTACCGATTCCGATCGAGGTAGCCGACCGGCTCAGGGCCCACATTGCTGGGCGCTCCCGGAACGACTGGGTGTTCGCCTCTGCGACCGGGGCGCCGCTTGACCCCGCCAACCTCGCCAACCGGGTGCTGGCGCCGGCGTACGAGGAGGCCGCCGTCGAGTGGGCGGGCTTCCACACCTTCCGCCATACCGTCGCGTCTCGACTCTTCGCCGAAGGCCGCAACATCCTCCAGGTCCAGCGCTGGCTCGGACACCACTCCCCGAGCTTCACGCTCGACACCTATGTCCACCTGCTCGACAAGGATCTCGGGCGGCCCCTTGAGCCGCTTTGGGTCAAGGAAAAACCAGGCCAAGGTCTGGAAAAGCGCCGCCAGCGCGACAGTCGCCGCATCCGTGAAAATGGCGGATTAGCGGGGCAAAAACCAGAGACCCGCAAAGCACGGTGCTCTGATCCCGGCTCATAACCCGAAGGTCGCGGGTTCGAATCCCGCCCCCGCTATACAACGAAAGCCCTGGAAATCCCAGGGTTTTCGTGTTTCTAGGGATGATGCTCGGCAGAGCTTCCTCCCGGAATTTCCTCCCGAAACTGGGCGGCACGTATCAGAGCCCGTCGGTGTGGTGGAGTCCATGGGCGCGTGCCGAGACGCCCTGGAAAGTGGTCGATGTGTCAGCGCGGCTGCTCGATCATACGCGAGTGAGGGCCGAGCCCATCCCAGCAGTTTCGCTTGAAACGTAGCACGTATGGGCGACCAGTCGTGTAACATATCCGGTGTTATGGCTAGGCCGGCGACAGCGCGAGATCTTCTTTACGGCTACCTGGATTCGCTCGACGAGCGCGATCAGGAGCAGGCGAGCAGCGCCTTCGATCTCTCGTTGGACGGGCCGGAGCTGGCACGGTTCGCGAGCGCGCGCGGGCAGCACCCGCCGGATGTGGAAAGCCTGTTGAGGCGGATGGTCGCCAAGGGAGAGGCTCACCGCCTGCAGGCGGGCCGGTATCTCGTCAACCGTCCTGGCTTGCTCAGCCCCCGTCCGCGTCTTGACGATCTCGAGCCGGTGGCGGACCTCGTGCTAAGACGACTGGATCACAGTTACTACCTCTCGTGGCATACGGGCCTGTGGCATCACGGGTTGATCGAGCAGCAGTCGCGCACCGTGTTGTGCGCGGTGACGGTCCGTAAGCGCCCGGTGCGCCTGGGGGCCCAGACCGTGCGGTTCGTGAGCGTCGCGCAACGCAAGTTCTTCGGCTTTTCCCGAAGCGAGTCCTACCAGGCGCCGGTATGGGTCGCCGACCTGGAGAAGACGCTCCTGGACTCGCTCGACGCGCCCGCCCTGGCGGGACCGATGCCGGTCGTGATCGCCGCCCTCGACCAGGCCGCGCGTCACGGCACGCTCGACCCGGAACGGCTGGTGGCCTACGCGATCAGGATGGGCGGCCCGGTGCTCAACCGCCGGCTGGGGTACTACATGGAGAAGCTGAACATTCCGGGCGCCGCAGGCTTGGAGGCGCACCTGGGCCGCAAGTCCGCCGTGCCACTGCAACCGGGACGAGCGCCTCGGCGGGGAGCCAAGGTCGACCCGCGCTGGCGGGTTTACGAAGACGACGCGCTCGTCAGCTCTGCACGGGAACTGAAGTGAGCGTCACCAGCCAGGATCTCCTTGCGCGCGCCGAGGAGCGCACCGGGCTGGTACGCAACCAGCTGCTGCTGATGGTCGCCAAGAGCGCCGCGGTGCGCCACATCGCCCAGGGTCCCTACAGCGAGCACTTCGTGCTCAAGGGCGGAACGCTTTTGACGCACGTCTACAGCAGTCCGCGCCAGTCGATCCAGGACGCCGACTATCTGCATCGCCAAGCCGAGACCGTGAGCGCCCCCGAACTGGAGCAGGCGCTGCTCGGCGACTCGCAAGGCATCACCTTCGAGCCGGCGTTCTCCTATCAGGCCGGCCGAGAGCAGTTTCGCGGCACCGTCGAGTTCACGTTCGATGACATCGTGATCCGCCGCAGCCGGCCGCTGAAGGTCAGCGTCTCGGTACGCCCCGGCGAGTGGCTTGACCCGCCCCGCTCGCCGCTGGACTACCACGACCCTCTACTCGCCGAGCACAACACCTTCAAGGTTCAGGGCCTCAGCCTCAACGAGCTGGCGGCCGAGAAGCTGCTCGGATGGTGCTCGAAGGACCTCCCAAAGCACCTCGTGGACCTCGCCTACATCGCCCGCGAGCACCCCACCGAGATCGACCACGAGCTCGTCGCCGGCCTGGTCGCGCAGAAGTTCGCCCACGAGGGCGGACGAGGCCGCTACCGCGAGCTGGGCGTCACCCGCGCCGCCCAGCTCCCCGGCCGCTTCACCGACCGTCGGCGATTGGACGAGGTCATGCACGGCCGAGGACTCGGCGACCTCTTCTTCGCGCTCGCCGAGCAGCGGCGACCCGCCGAGCAGACACTGACCAGCACCGCCAACATCGAACGGCTCGCCCTCGGATTCTGGGCGAGCACGCTCGAACTCCTACGATGTCGAACCTAGCCCCCACCGGGCCGTAAGCGTCCGTCGCGGTTGGCGGTCTCCGCCGTTTCGTCACTCACACCGAAGGTCGTGATATTGAAGCCAACCGCTCACAGGCACCGATCAAGACGCGGCACGCGCACCCCTCGGTGATCTGGGACGTCGGCGGCGGCGCCAACGATTGCGGCCCGACAGCAGCGCCTTCTACGCTGCCCGGCGGCTATGGGGGGAGTGTCAGATTAACGGTGGATCCGCTTGGTGGTTTTAGTTGATTCTTCCTTCGAACGCTATCGCGAACGCGTTTAGGGCGGGCTTCCATCTCATCGCCCAGCGTGCTCTGCCGCGGCCTGTGGGGTCCAGTGCTCTGGTGGCGAGGTAGAGGCACTTCAGCGCCGCCGTGTCGTTGGGGAAGTGCCCTCGGGCTCTGACGGCGCGTCGGTAGCGGGCGTTGAGCGACTCGATCGCGTTCGTGGAACAGATCACGCGCCGGATCTCAACGTCGTAGTCAAGGAACGGTATGAACTCGCTCCAGGCGTTCTCCCACAGCTTGCTAATCGCCGGGTACTGTTTGCCCCACTTCGAGTCGAACTCCGCGAAACGCTCTCTTGCGGCAGCCTCTGACGGCGCGGTGTAGACCGGTCTGAGATCGCGGCTCATCTCATCCCAGTACTTGCGGGAGGCGAACCGGAATGTGTTGCGGATCAGATGGATCACGCACGCCTGGACGGTCGCGAGCTCCCACGTCGTCGTGATCGCCTCGGGCAGACCCTTCAGCCCGTCACAGACAGCGATGCAGACGTCATCGACGCCACGGTTCTTGATTTCGGTGAACACGCTCAACCAGAACTTCGCGCCCTCCCCGCCATCACCGCGGCCCAGAGCCCCAGGATGTCGCGCTCACCGTTGACGGTAACGCCAATCACGACATAGACAGGCTTGTTGGCGACCTGTCCGTCGCGGACCTTGACGACCATCGCGTCGATGAAGATCACGGGATAGACGCGATCGAGCGGACGGGTCAACCATTCAGTCATCTCGCCCGTGACCTTCTCGGTGATCCGGCTGATCGTGTCCTTGGAGACCCGGGCGCCATAGACCTCCCCGAAGTGAGCAGCGATCTCCCCAGTCGTCAACCCACGCGCAGTGAGCGATAGGACGATCTCATCAACACCGGTGAGCCGCCGCTGGCGCTTCTTGACGATCCGCGGCTCGAACGTCGACTCGGTATCCCGCGGCACCTCGATCTCGACCGGACCGATCTCCGTCAGCACCGTCTTAGCGCGTGTCCCGTTACGCGAATTCCCGCTGTTACGGCCCGCCGGATCGTGCTTCTCATAGCCGAGGTGCTCGCTCATCTCCGCGTCAAGCGCGGTCTCCAGCACGTTCTTAGTCAGCTGGCCCAACAGCCCGTCGGGCCGACCAGCTCAACGTTCTGCTCCTTAGCCTGCTCCAACAGCTGCTCAGCCAACTGCTTCTGATCAACGATATCTGTAGTCATAGACCCGATCATCTCCCCCTGATCGGTCAGACCGACTATCTCCGTCATGGTCCATCCCTTCGCTCAGACCAAGCCAGATCCACCGTTCATCAGACAGACCCCTCGCCCGCTCTTCGGGTTCGCCGACGACCGCTGGAATGATCTGGGAAGCAAGGTCGAGGTGGAGTTCTTTCCAGCGGCGTCTGACCAGTGACCGAGGGCACGTGCTTCAACCAAAGGCGGACCCCGGACGGTATCCAGTGGGGGCATCAGGGCCAGATGCAGCCTTAAAGGTAACTGACCTTACGCTGCCTTGTCGGGTCGCTCGGCATGGATTTCGTCAATCAGGGCCTGCACGCGCGCGATGGCTTCATCGATGTCTTTGGTTGGAAAGTCGAGCTCGGCGGCCAGCTCGCGGTACGTGTCGCGCCAAGTGGGCTCGATGGTCAGCGTTGGTGGCCAGTGATGTGTTCTGCGCAACTTGAAGATTTCGATGCAGGCCGTCTTCGCGCGGCTGTAGTCCTCGATCAGTTCTTCCATGAGCTGTAGGTCGATCAGATCGTGGACGCGCTCGTTTTCACGGTTGGGGAAGCGCTCAGTGCAGGCGTGAATCTTTTGTGCGATCTGATACCGCAGCGACAGGCAGGTGACCTCGGTTGGTCTCGTGAGACCGAACTCGCTAATGCTCAGTGCTGGCACCGACTCCGGCTCGTGGGCCTGCCCCTCGGGTGGTGAGACCTCGATGCGCAGTGTTGCGAAGCCGCGACTTTGGTAGGTCAGCTTGAGGTCGAAGCGGTGCGCGCCGGTGTCGCGGACTGCTTCCGGCGGCGTGTAGCTGAACGAGAAGCCCGAGTAGGGCGCCTCAAAGGCCGTGTCGAGGTCGGTGAGCAACTCGTCGAGGGAGCCGTGGAAGAGCGCGTCGAGGTCGCGCGTGGCTCGCGCTTGGTCTTGAAAGCGCAGTTCGCACGCGATGCCGCCCTTGAGCAGAAATCGTGCGGTCGAGTCCTCCTCGTGCACACGCTCCAGCGCACCGAGGAACGCCATCGCTGATACGCGCTGGCGCACCCGCCGTACGCCCAGGCCGCTTGCTTCGGCATAGCTGGATACCAGACGACCGAGCTGTTTCTCGCTCTTCGGCTGACTCCTTGGTGACGGTCCGGTGCTCATCGTGTCGAGACTGTCGCGGGGTTGAACCCGGCCTCATGCATGAGCTCGGCGTAGGCGCCGCGAGTCAGCAGTCCGCGTTCCCTGGCTTGCTCCATGGCCTGGCGCAGCAGGTCACGGCGTAGGTACGTCTCGTGGCATTGGCGGATGGCCTTCGTCGGTGTCACGATCGGCAGACCCTCGTGTCGTGTGATGTCGGGCGTGTCGAGGTCTTCGTGATGGAAGCGATAGACGGGTGGTGCCTCGCGGCGGCGCAGGCGGTAGCGCTTGGGGACCGTGAGGTGGATCTTCGCTGGGTTGACGTCGCTGAGCTCGTAGAGGTCGAGCGCCGTTTCGTGGCTGAGGACACCCTCGACTCCGTACGGCCAGAGGGTTGCCTTGCGATAGCTGTCCAGCGCATGAACGGGGAAAGGGTCCAGACGGTAGAGCCCGAGTCCTTCCCGTTGTAGCGATCCTCTGCGCGCCATCTCCGCGAGTCGCTGCGGGCGGATGCCCACCTCGCGCGCGTCATCGACGGTCAGGAAGCCGTAGTTGTCCTCGGCGATCTCATACAGCGCCTTGAAGTTGCGACCGGGCATATGGGACAGTCTAACGCATTTAGCGTAAGTCTGTCCAATGGCAGACGAGACGAGTCCTGGTCTGGCTTAGAAGTTGTCTCAATACCTCTGGGGGGAGGTTTTGGGGCTTGACGGGCGAACCTGTTGGGGTGTCATAACTCTGGTGAGGAGGTGGTGTCCTGATGGCGAGTTCGGCCTGGCGGGTACGGGATGAGTTGTGGGAGGCGGTCCGGCCGTTGCTTCCTGACCATGCTCCTGATCCTCGGGGCGGTCGTCCTCGTGTGGATGACCGTGTTTGCTTCAACGCGATCGTGTTCGTGTTGTTCACTGGGATCGCGTGGCGGCATCTTCCCCAGGAGATGGGGTGCTCGCCCGCGACCGCGCATCGCCGGCTCGCGGAGTGGCAATCGGCGGGGGTGTGGGAGCGTCTTCACCGCGAGTTGTTGCGAGCCTTGAACGCGGCGGGCCGGATCGACTGGTCGGCGGCGGTCGTCGACGGCGGCCATGTTCGTGCGCTTTTGGGGGGCTCCATACCGGGCCTTCGCCGGTCGACCGTGCCCGTACTGGCTCAAAGCATCATCTGATCACCGACGCGAACGGGATTCCGCTCGCGATCACCCTGACCGGCGGGAACCGCAACGACGTCACGCGGCTATTGCCGTTGATCGACGGTGTCGGTCCCGTTCGGGGGAAGCGGGGACGTCCACGCAAGCACGCGCAACGGGTGCTCGCCGACCGCGGCTATGACCACGACAAGTACCGTCGCGAGCTACGCAAGCGAGGCATCAAGCCCGTGATCGCCAGACGCAACACCGAGCACGGATCCGGATTGGGCAAGGAGCGGTGGGTCGTGGAGCGAACGTTCGCTTGGCTCCATAACCTCCGCAGGCTCAGAACACGTTACGAGCGCTCGGCCGAGTTGCACCTCGCGTTCATGCTGCTCGGCTGCGCTGTGGTCTGCCAGCGCAAGCTCACAGCCTGAAAGCCTCAGTCTTCCCCGTCGTCATCGAAACTGCGCCGGCCGTACTGGTCTGGGATGGATCCCCAACCCCAGATCACGACAGGCCGATCAGGCACGATGCCGTACTCCTCGACCGGATCGGCCTTCTCGGGCTCAACAGTGCAGCGGTGCTGCCAGTTATCGCCGAGATCGAACACGTACTCGAACTCCTCACCCGGCTTGACCTCCCGAGCGACCTTCAACTTGGCGTGATCCGAACCACACCAACTCGGGACCGAACGAGTCGTCGGGATAGCCGATCAGCCGACCATCGCTCAACTCAAAGTTATGCAGATGCGAGAGATCCCACCGCGCGAACGCCCCATCGATTGCCTCAGCGAACTGCTCAAACGAATGGGACGGACCAACGAGAAAGACCGTCCCGGGGACGGATCGCACGCGACCCCCCGCCCCCCAAGCAAGTCCACCCTGATCTGCAACCACGTCCGCGCCACCGTCCGCACAGCCTACGAAGGTTATGAGACAACTTCTTAGAGGGATCCGTGAGGGAAGGCATCGGCTGGTAACAAACGGGTAACGATCACGGCAAGAGTAACCGTCACCCCTATCGCGTACTCTCTGCCATCGAATGGCCCAAGCAGCAACATTCTTTTCGCTCTCAGACCCAGAGCCACCGCCCCGAGGCGACCGATCTCGGGCGCGGGCGGCTAATCATCGGTGATGTGCGTGAGGTGCTCGCCACCTTTGACGACGGTGTCTTTGCAACATGCGTTACTAGCCCGCCGTACTGGGGCCTGCGCGATTACGGGATCGCGCATCAAATTGGAGCGGAGGAAGTTCTTGACGACTACATCGCCTCCTTGGTCGCGGTGTTTCGGGAGGTTCGGCGAACGCTCAATGATCTGTCGGCATCTTCTGGCTCAACATCGGCGACAGCTACACGAGCGGTGGGCGCACATGGCGGGACTCCGACGAGAAGCTCGCGGCGCGCGGCATGAGCTATCGGGCGCCGACGCCGGAGGGCCTCAAGCCCAAGGACCTCATCGGGGTTCCGTGGCGCGTCGCGTTCGCGCTTCAAGCAGACGGTTGGTATCTGCGCTCCGACATCGTTTGGAACAAGCCCAACGCCATGCCCGAGAGCGTCAAGGATCGCCCCTCGCGCTCCCACGAGTTCGTCTTCCTGTTCTCCAGTCGCTCCGCTACGACTACGACTATGCGGCCTTGCGCGGCCGGTGCTCAACGGGAGCGGGCTGCGCGGGCGCCGCACGGTCTGGGACATCAACACAGAACCTTGTCCTCAGGCCCATTTCGCGACGTTCCCCCGCGAGCTTGTGCGTCCCGCGGTTGTCGCAGGGAGTCGGGTTGGGGGGGTTGTCCTTGATCCGTTCTTCGGCTCGGGAACCGTCGGTGAGGTCGCTGCGTCAGAGGGCCGCGACTTCGTTGGAGTGGAGCTCAATCCAGAGTATGCGGCTATCGCGCAATCCCGGTTGGACCGGCTCGCGCCGGGCCTCATGCAGGTGGGGCCGCCCTCGGAAATCGCCACGTCGCATGAACCTGGCACGCAGACTTCGCGAGCTGTCTGACTTGCAGCTTGCGCTCGGTCCCGCCGTCAAAATAAAGCTCAAATAGCACCTGGCCGTCCTCGGTCACGGTGCAGCTTCCGGGCTTGGGGTTCTGCTTGCTGTCGTGTCGCATCACGCAGTCCACAACGGCCGCCCGCAGTAGCAGGGCCTTCGGTATCTCCACCAGCTCGTATTGATGGAAGGGATCTCGCGCGGCGGCGCTCGCTGCGCTCAGTGTCCGCAGCGTAAAGATGCGGTCATATCCCCGCATGTGAGCGAACATGCGGTCCCGTAGCCCGGCAAGGTCCGCCTCGGTGACCCATTGTCCCTTGCCCAGCTCCATGAACTTAGAGATGTGGATGCGGTCAGGTTTTATGCCGCGGTCCGCTTGCGTCTTTAGAGACCATCGCTCGTCACGCACGGTGATGTCGTGACCGGGGTTCCCTTTCGCCGCGAGCGTTGCCGGTATGCCGACTCTCCGGAGCGCTGTCTCAAGTCCGTGCTCAAACTTGTCCTTGGAGAAACTCTCGCGTGAGAGCGTGTGGTGTATGAGGAGCAGATCTCCAAATGTCTGCGCCAACGCGTCGCTCACGAAGTCTGAGGTGGGATCGGCGTGGACCTCCAGCTTGGACTCAAACCCCTCCACGATGCCCGCCAATACCTCCAGCTGCGCGGCGGACAGTGGCGCGAGCGCTTCGCGCAGCGCGGCAAGCTGGGCCTCTAACTTTTCGTCCACAAGGCGAGATTAGCCGGATAGCCTCCATACCCTGCCTGGGGTTGTGTGTCGAGGACTATTAGGGTTTGCCGATGCTCCAAGCGTCCTGGATGGTGCTCGCGCGCAGTCGGAGTAATCCCAGGTGAGCCGGCGCGGGTCATCATCGCCGGGGGTGTCGTTCGTAGCCGTGCCGGCGGCGGTGGCAGTCAGCACCCGGCGTCGGTGAGATATTTGGCGAGACCTCTCTGGATAGCAGCGCTGCCAATCTGGCCAGCCCGTCCCGAACGGTCCCCGCGATGATCAAGGTCCCAACGTGGAGTCCCCTCTTTCAGACTGTCGCCCATCTTGCAACGCCCAAAGTGGCCTTGTACAGGTGCATCATGGGCGAGTTCGTGGCCGCCAAGCGGCGCTTGGTGCGTGGACTCCGATGGGCACCACGGGTAGGATGCTCTGGAGTACTGAGATGAAGCTCTATGTCTGCTACGGCACGTTCGGCCCCGCCGCTCGTCATCCATGCGCACGTGCCCATAGGGCGCTCGTCTCCGCGGGCTACGCGCCCGAGGTTGTGCGGACCTATGGCTGCTTTGGGACCGATCGCCTGTTCCGTGGCCGCTGTGCGGTGAAGCGCATTACGGGTAACTACAAGGTTCCCACGCTCGTGCTCGACGACGGCACGATTGTCGATGAATCAAACAAGATCGTCGCCTGGGCCGAGGCCAACCCGAGGTCGTGAGCACGCGACCGGTTCCCGTTGCTCATGGCCCGCTGATACTCGGGTCGATGGGGCCGATCGATGAGAGCATGAGCTCTGACGGCTGATTCTCAAAGCACAAATGGAATTAGCATCTTGGTTTTCGCTCTATAGCTCGGGTAGGTGGTTGGAAATGAGGCGGTCATGATCTTTTCCTCCACGCCCGCGCTATGGATGAAATAAATCCCCATCACCCCAACGGCGATCAGCCAATAGATCGCGGTGGACAGCGATGTGCCCAGAAGTGCAAGGAGGATGCCCGAATAGATCGGGTGGCGCACGAACCGATAGGGGCCCGAGGTGACAAGCTCTGGGTCGTCCTTTTGTGTCATCGGCATACCCCAGTTGCGCCCGAGATAGATTCTTGCCCACACCGCCAAGCACAGTCCGCAGATGAACAACACCACCCCCACCGCCTCCAGGATCGGACTGTGGACAGCGAGGCTGCCCGTCCCGAATATGCGCAGCAGCACATATCCCAACACCGCGATCAGAAGGCCTGGAACCCGCGCCCGCCTGGTCCGTGAGCCTTCCTTGGCGCCGGCGGCGGAGATCAGCCAGTAGATCCAAAAGAGCAGCCACGCGACCAAAATGGAGATCTTCAGAGTGGGCATGCCGCCAGGATACGCGCCGCGGGGTGTACGGTAAGGCGGATATGAGCCCGGAGGGACTCTCGGCGAGCGAGGTGGGCAAGGAGATCGGCGAGCACAAGCACGCTGCCGAGGATCCGCCGAAGGATCGCAAGGACCGCCTGCTGTCGGTGACCGAGGCGTTGCTGTTGTCGCTCGTGGCGGTGCTCGCTGCCTATTCCGGCTACGCCGCCGCCAAGTGGGGCACCCACTCATCGGTGTCGCTCGCCAAGGCGTCGGCGGCACGTACCAAGGCCAACCGCGCCGACCTCGAAGGACTGCAGATCCGCACGCTGGACTCGGTGTCGTTCAACGCGTGGTTCAGCGCGTTCACAGCAGGCAACACGCTCGCCGAGCGCCTCGCGGAGAAGCGTCTACGTCCCGGCTACCGTCCCGCGTTCTACGCGTGGCTGGCCACCGATCCCGCTCACAACCCCAACGCGCTGCCCGGACCCTCCTACATGCCGCAGTACGTCATTCCCCAGGAACACGCCGCGAACGTCGACGATGCTCAGGCGGACGCGAGCTTCGCGGAGGGCTCCGAAGCGGGGGCGACCGGAGACAAGTACGTGCGCGACACCGTGTTCCTCGCAACGGTGCTGTTCCTGGTCGGGATCAGCGGGCACTTCCCATTGCGCCAGGCGCGCTACGGACTGATCGGGGTAGGGACGCTGATCCTCGTGTTCGCGGTCGTTCAGTTGCTCGGCCTACCAGGTCCTCCCTGAGGGCGATAGGGGACATTTGAATCTGAAGCCAGCGCCACATGTGGCGCTGGCCCGGACGGTGCATGCACCGTCCGGCCGGGCCTTGCATGCAAGGCCCGGTGGGGCCGCACATGTGCGGCCCCACACACGCTCATGCTGGACGTGTCGGACCTGGGCCTAGGCGGCGACCAGCTCCGCTTCGGCTCTGGGCTCGGCCTCCTGAAGCGTTGACGCGGTCTCTTGCCGCGCCACTGCCGGCGGGCGCAGCACCAGGAACGCCGCAAGAACTCCCAGGCTGACGCACACGGCCGCAACCAGATAGGCCACGTGGTACCCACCGGTCAACGCGCTGGCCAACGAGTGCCCACTCGCGCTCAACGCGTTCGTGTGGTCGGTTGCGATCGTTCCAAGCGTCGCCAGGCCGATCGCGCCGAACAACTGCACCGACACGTTGATGATCCCCGACGCGAGCCCCGCGTCGCGCGGAGGCGAATCGGACATCCCCATCGTGAGCAGCGGTAGGAACGACGCGCCCGCGCCCAGTCCGAGCGTGAGGAACGCAAGGAACAGGCCTGGGAAGTAGCTCGCGTGCAGGCCCTGCGCGGCGAGCAACAGCAGGCCCACAACGATCCCCACCAAGCCGGCCATAAGCGTTTGCAGCGCGCCGAAGCGCTGCACGGCCTTCGCCGAGATGCCCATCGACATCGCCGCGATCGAGAACGTCAGTGGCAGGAACGCGAGCCCGGTGTCGATCGCGTCGTAGCCGAGCACCCGCTCCAGGTACAGCGCCCCGAGGAAGAACGCCGAGTACATGCCCGTTATGAGCAGGCCGCGCACGAGGCTCGATCCCATCAGCATGCGCAAGCGCAGGATGCGCAGCGGCATGATCGGGTTCGCCAAGCGCGACTCGAGCGCGAGGAAGCCGGCCAGCAGCGCCAGCGATGCTCCGCCGACGCCAAGCGTGCGCGCCGACAGCAGCCCGTATTCGCTGGACTTCACGATCGCGAACGCGCCGAGCATCGTCGCGAGCGTGATCATGAACGAGCCGAGCACGTCCACGCCACCGGCGAGACCGATTCCCTCGTTCTCCTCGATCAGCATCCAACCGAACACGAACGCGATCGCGCCGATCGGCACGTTCACGAAGAAGATCCAGTGCCAGTCCAACGACTGTGTGAGCGCGCCTCCCGCCAGCAGTCCCACAGAGCCGCCGCCCGCCGACACGAACGCGTACATCCCCATCGCCTTCGCCTGCTCCACTCGCTCGGGGAACTCGGTCACGATGATCGCGAGGATCACGCTCGAGGCGACCGCGCCGCCGACGCCCTGGATGATGCGCGAGACGATCAGCATCGTCTGATCCTGTGCGAACCCGCACAGCACAGATGCCGCGGTGAACATCACGAGGCCCGTCAAGAACACCCTCTTGCGCCCAACGAGGTCGCCCATCCTGCCGGCCAGCAGCAGGAAGCCGCCGAACGTGACCAGATAACCGTTGATCACCCACGTGAGGTTCCCTTGGGAGAAGTGCAGTTCGCGCTGGATCGAGGGCAGTGCGACGTTCACGATCGTCGCGTCGAGCACCATCATCAGTTGTCCCAGGCACAGCACCGCGAGCGCGATCCAGCGCCGGCGCTCGCGTTTGCGCTCGGCATCGCTTTGGTCGGTTGCCTGTCGTGCGCTTTGGGTGCGCTGGATGCTCTCTGGCTGGGCGGTGGCGGTGCTCATGTTGCTCCTTCCTGTCTGGATCAGGGGAACAACATAGCAGGGATAATCCATCTAACAAGTATCATCTTGTTATCAGTGATCATTGCTACTTCGTGGTATAATCGGCTCGTTATGGGCGACCACAATCACACAGCCGATCTAGGCTCGATGGTGTTGCTAACGCGCCTGGCCAAGCAGGTCTACCGGCGCAGCACCGAGGAGCTGCTTGGCATCCACATGCGCCTCGTGATGGCGCTCAGCTACCTGCGCGACCACGACGGCGCACCCCAGCAGGAGCTAGCCGAGGCGCTCTGCATGGACGCCAACAACGTCGTCTTGCTCCTCAACGAGCTGGAGGACTTGGGCCATGTGGCCCGTCGGCGCGACCCCGAGGACCGTCGCCGCCATCGCGTTGAGCTGACAGAGCAGGGACGCCGCGCGCTGGTCAGCGCCGAGCGTGCGCAGGAGACGATCGAGGATGAGGTCCTCGAGGCGCTCGACGCGGAGGAACGCGCGACGCTCTGGCGGCTGCTCACGCGTGCGTTGCGAGCCGCCGAGCCGGATGTCCACATCGATCGTGGGGGTACCGCGGTCGGCTCCGTCTCAACGTAAGCGGAAAGCGGCACCTGCTCGTTCAAGCCGGTGTGGCGGGACCGGTGGCTTTGAGATACGAGTTCGAACACTCACACCCGACGGGTTGTCACTGGCTACACCGACCCATAGGCTCTGTGGATGAGCTCGATCGATACCGAGGTCGTGCTGGTCGGGCTCGCCGCGATGCTCTCACCCACGACCTTGTTCTTGTCGGTGCTCGCACTCGTTGTGGGCGAGCGGCCGATGCGCACCGGCTGGTGGTTCTTCCTCGGCGCGTTTGGCATAACCCTCGTCATCGGGGTGATCGCCGCGTTTGTCCTCGGCAACACCGTTGCTTCCCCAAAACCCGATACGCCGAAGACGTGGGTGGCGATCGTGGATGTCCTCGCGAGCGTGGTGGTCCTGTTCTTCGTCGTTCGCTTCCTGCGGCGTCCCCGCAACCCAAAGCGAGTGGCGAGCATGATCGAGCAGATGGGCAAGGTCGCCTCCTCGCCCATAATCGCGATCGTCGCCGCCGGAGCCACACTTGCCAATCCCGGGGCATTCATCCCGTTGGCGCTGAAGGACATCTCCGAGACCAACCCCAGCGCCGGCCAATACATTCTCGAGTGGGTCGCGTTCGCGCTCGTATCGTTGTTGCCGCTATTGCTTGCGCTGGTGATGCTTGTGGTTGCGCGGCAGCCCACTCAGCGGGCGCTCATGGAGGCGCGTGGCTGGCTCGAGCTCCACGCGAGAACGATCGCCGCCGTGATCATGATCCTGCTGGCCGCTGTGCTGATGCGCAACGGCATCGCCGGGCTCACCGGCTGAGGCTATTCGCTCCCATTCACGTGCTCGGTGGCGTGGGCAGCGTGAAGGTGGTCTCAGGATGCCCGTCCTTCAACACGGTCGTCGTCGCCCGGTACACCGCGATCTGACTCGCCGCTCCCGTCGGTGCAGGTACGGTGGCGCTGAACCTGCCGGAGCCGATGAGCTTCACCTTCGCGATCACCTTTTCCGTCGAGCACGTCACCCGCAGCAGGATCTTCACCACCGCGCCGGGCTTGAAGCTGCCCGTCACGTAGCCCGATAGCAGCACGTGCGCACCCGAGCGCGTGGCGCTCGTCATGTACATGCGACGGTCGAGCTTCAGGTTGAGCGAGTGCAGCGAGCCCACAACCGCTTCATAGCGCGCGAGGTTGGTTTCGCGGATCTTCGCCGGCGGCAGCGACGCGGTTGCGCTGAATGTCCCGTTCGCGGCGATCGTCGCGGTAGCCACGACCTTGTGGGTTGCCAGGAACTTGATGCTCACGCGCTTGCCGGCGAGTACCAGGCGCGCGGCGCCCGTGATCAGCACATGTGAGCCTTGCTGCACCACGTTGATCAGGGCTACCTGGGCTGTGGTGCAGGCTAGGACTGGAGATGGTTGGGGCGCGAGGGTGGGACCGACGATCGGGGGTGTCGTAGGCGAGGTCGTTGTCGCCGTAGTGGTCGTCGGTGTGGTTGTGGTCGGAGTCGTCGATTCTGGACCTTTGCCAGTGGCGGACGCCGTCGTGAACGTTTTGTCTTCGCCGTAGCTCGTGTCGACTTCGTTGGTCGCCAAGATCCGGTAGTGATAGGTGGTGTCAGGTGTCAGGCCCGGGAGTTCGGCGCTCACGGGTGACGAGGTCGCGCCCACGGTAGGGAAGGATGAGCAGGGGACTTCCTGGCCGTATGAGGAGATGGTCCCGTACTGGAAGTGGCACGAGGAGAGCGTCGTCTGGTCGGGGTTGACGGTGCCTACGACCGTCGCTGCTAGTTCTGAGGCAGATGCCGCGCCGGTACTTACCAACGGCGCGAACGGGACGATGTCAACGGCGCCCTGATTGATGGCGCCTGTACCGCTGGGGGGCTTGGCCGTGAGCGCTCCCATCAGTGCGTCTCCGCCCGAGAGACCAACCGCCCAGATTTTCGCGGCGAATTCGGCGCTTTGATGTATTTCGCCGCTCCAACCCGACGAGGGCATCGCAAACAGGTAGGCGTTCTTGCCTTGGGCGCCAGACACGATGGTGTCGCCTTCAATGGCAACCGATCCTTCGTAACCGAAGGCTTCCGTTGCGCCTGTGGCGGTCAGCTTGGCGGCCTGGGTCTGTTCTGTCTCTGTGGCCCAGCCGCCGGCGGGTGGCGTGAACACGTAGGTGGCTCCGGTTTCCACGCCGCCAACCGTCGCCCGCGACGCAGCGGCGGCAATGACTCCTCCGGACATCGAAACCGACTGACCGAGGCTCGCGAACTCGGTGGCATCTGAGGCCGTCAGTTGCACCTGGGGATAGCGCGGGCCACTCTGGACCCATCCGCCCACCGGCTCTGTGAAGATGAAGACGATGCCGCGTCTGTACTTGCTCGGTTCGCTTCCCACCGGCTCACCCGGCGCCCCGACGACGATAATCTGTTCGCCGCCGCTCGAACCGATCGCCACGGAGTAGCCAAAGTTGCCGTCTTCTTCAACTTCGGATTCGTGCGGAACAAGCGTTGCGGACTGGGTTTCCAGGGCGTTCGGCTCGTGCGCCCAGCCTCCCGCAGGCTCCTGAAAGAGGAACACAGCACCGTCAGCTCCGGGCGTGACGCTGTGTTCATAGTTGCGATAGCGGGGTGTGCCCACAATGATAGTTTCGCCGGAGATCGCGACCGACAAGCCGAACTCGTACTCCGCCACGTCTTCGGAGTTAATGAACTCGGCGGCTTGCGTCTGTTCGGATGTTTCGCCCCAGCCTTTCGCGGGTTCGGTGTAGACATAGGCGCCGCCGGCGTCGACGCCAGAGCCGCTTTTGCGACCGGGGGCGCCCACGACGATAGTTTTGCCGGAAATCGCCACCGCCCCGCCGAAGCTCTCTTCGCTTTCTGGGTTGGACGCAACCAGCTTGCCGACCTGAGTCGCGCTTGCCCATCCACCGGCACCCTCTGTAAAAACGTATGCCGCTCCGGCCCGGTAGTGCCCGCCGACTTCGGTCAGGGTCTCACCGACCACCACCGTGCTACCCGAGGCCGCAATCGCGGCCCCGAACATATCTTCCGCTGCACCCGCGGACTCGTAGAGTTCGCCGATCTGTTTGAGGAGCGGATCGACCGTCAGCGGGTAGTGTGCCCCGCGGGCATCCAGGCTGATCGATACGCGTCCATCCTCGACGGTCATGTGTGCGGGCAGTGTCCGACCGCGTGCGTCTGTGACGCTCAGGTCGCCGTAGCGCAGAACCGCTTTGCCGTCGGCACCGACGAGTACAAGACCACTCTTCGTCCCGCTTCGCGCCGTGAGCGTGCCTGTTAGTCCGAGTGTAAGTGTCAGCATGCCGGTCTTGGCGCCGGCGGGCCGGCTGGAAATGGTAAAGCCCTGCTCGATTCCGGCAGGCCCGTTGGCAAACCATTCGGTTGTCCCGTCGCGCCGATACTCAACGTGGTTGGCTCGGGCGAGCGGCCGAGCAGAGCTGACCGGATGTAGCGCATCACCAAACCCAATCGCTTGCAGTGCGATGCTCACCTTCGCTCCGTCGCGCGTGCCGATCGTGGCGCCACGGGCGCCAAAGCTCGCTGTCAGTCCCTGCCGCGCGTTGTGCGCAACGAAGCCACCCGACGACGGTGCGAGTCTATATGTGGGGAGATCGTTCCCAAGTCCTCGCGATATGGCCAGTGCCGCGTCTGCCGGCAACGACCCCTGCCGGCTCTGTGGGGCGGCGATCTCCGGGCGCGCATGTCCTGGCGCTCCCGCGACTGCACCGCACACAGCGCCGGCGACCAGTACCAAGATCGCCAGCATCGTCCATGACAGCCGTTGATGGCGGTAGTGCGTTCCGGTTGGGGGCAAGACACCCGTCCGGGGAGTCTCGGGGAAGGAGGCGATGGCGGGTATACCGATGGTGGAAAGCGGGCGGTGACTCACGGGCGATCACTGACTCCATTCAAGGTCGTTCGGTCGTTCGGCAAGCCACTGCTCGCTCGGCGGCAGAAGTGTGAGAACGTTGACGGAAGCTTAGGTCAAGGGTCGGCGCAGCGCGGCGGGGTGCACCCCGTCTCCTGACTGATCACGCGGCACAGGTGACTCTGGTCGACGAAGCCCACATCGGCGGCGATGCGTGCAGGGTCGTTCTCGCTGGTGCTGGCTGCCCCGAGAGCTGGGCGGTGTGCGACTAGTCGCTCTCGGGTGCGCTGCTCATCCCGGCCTCGATCCCGTCCAAGAGCTGGCGCAGGCCCTCCTCGAAGCGCTCGGGCTGGGAGATGATCTGCATCACGCGGCGCGTGCCCTCGGCGACGCTGTCGGTGTGCAGCTCATCAGCCATCAGCGAGCCGATGCGGGGGTAGGCGCCGCTCTGCAGCTCGCGCTCGAACAGCTCTAGCGTGCCCAGGGGCCACTGCTCGTCGCTGGCCTCGCCGCCGAAGTCGATCGTCTCGCGCAGGCTGTAGCCGAACACGTACTCGTCCACGAGGCTGATCAGGCCCAGTCGCTTCTCGGCGGGAAGTCCGGTGTCCTGCACCGCCTCCAGCGACTGCTCGAAGTGCTTGATCCCGTTTGGCCCGATCGATATGTCGGTCACCCGGTCCAGGGTCCAGCGGTGGCGCTCGAAGGCGGCGCGGGAACGGCTGGCGATGGTTGTGATCGCCTCGCGCCACCCGCTCGGCAGCTCCCCGTCTGGCACGAGCACCTCGCCCATGACCGTGTCGTTCATCAGCATCACCAGCTCGTCCTTGTTGCGCACGTAGTGGTAGAGCGTCATCGTCCCGGCGCCCAGCTCTTGGGCGACTCTGCGCATCGACACGGCGTCGAAGCCCTCGGTGTCCGCGATCCGCACCGCGGCCTGCGCGATCTGCGCGCGCGAGTGGCTTGGACGGCGTGTTCCCGGCTCCTCCCGCAGCCAGATCAGGGCGGGGGACTTGTCGGATTGAGAGGGTGACGACATCTAGTACAGCGTACTGCTAGTCTTGTACGTACGATGTACGAGATCAACGTACGAGGTACTAAATGACCAGATAACTTCTTCATCGGCAATTGTCGCCCACGGCCTCGGCAAGCTCTACGGCGAGCAATGGGCGCTGCGCGACTTCGAGCTCGAGGTCCCCGCCGGCACGGTGCTGGGTCTGCTCGGCCACAACGGCGCCGGCAAGACAACCGCGATCCGCATTCTCACGACGCTCGCGCTGCCCACCGCGGGCAGCGCCACCGTCGCCGGCTTCGACGTGCTCACCCAGCCCGGCGAGGTGCGCCGGCGCATCGGCTTGGCCAGTCAGACCGCCACCGTGGATGGGCTGATGAGCGCCCACGCCAACCTCGAGATGATCGGCCGCCTCTACCACCTCCCGCGCGCGCTTGCCCGCACGAGAGCAACTGAGCTGCTCGAGCGGCTGCGCCTCGCCGACACGGGCGACCAGCTCGTGCGCGACTTCTCCGGCGGCATGCGGCGTCGGCTCGACCTCGCCGCCAGCCTTGTCGCCGCTCCACCCGTGCTGTTCCTGGACGAGCCCACCACCGGCCTCGACCCCGAGAGCCGCAACGAGCTGTGGGAGCTGCTGCGCGAGCTGGTGGGGGAGGGGGCGACGCTGCTCCTGACCACCCAGTATCTGGAGGAGGCCGACCGTCTCAGCGATGACATCGTGTTGCTCGAGCATGGGCGCATCACGGCGAAAGGCACCCCCGCGGAGTTGAAGGCGCGCTACGGGGGCGAGCGCATCGAGGTCGCCGTCGCTGACGCGGATCAGCTTGGCCCGGCACAAGCGGCGCTCGAGTCGTTTGCCGACGGGGCCTGCTCCTCCGATGCGCAGCAGTTGCTGCTCACCGTTCCAGTGCGCACCGACACGCGCCTGATCGAGGTCGTGCGCGCGCTCGATGAAGCCGGCGTCGATGCCAAGGACGTGCACCGTCGCGAGGCCACGCTCGACGATGTCTTTCTATCCATCACCCATTCTCCCCAAGCACAGGAGGCACTCGCTTCATGAGCTCAGTCCAGCAGCCCATCCTTCAGCAGCAACCGATCCTTCAGCAGTCGTCCATGCCGCTGCGCCAGCTGGCGGCCGACAGCCTCGTAATCGCCAGGCGCAGCCTCTCCCACATCCGCCAGATCCCCGAGAAGCTGATCGACGTGACCGTCCAGCCGCTGATGTTCGTGCTGCTGTTCGCTTTCGTCTTTGGCGGCGTGATCGCCGTCCCCGGCGGCAACTATCGCGACTATCTGATCGGGGGCATCCTCGTGCAGACGCTCACGTTCGGCATCATCGGGCCGGCGACCTCGATGGCGACCGACCTTGGCGAAGGCATCCTCGACCGTTTCCGCTCGCTGCCGATGCACCGCTCGGCCTTCCTGCTTGGCCATCTGGCGGCGGAGCTGGCTGCCTCGGTGCTCGCCATCGCCGTGATGGTCATCAGCGGCTTGATCGTCGGCTGGCGCATCCAGGGCAGCGCCCCAGACGCGCTCGCGGCCTTTGCGATCCTCGCGCTGCTCGCGGTGACGATGCTGTGGGTCGGCACGCTCGTGGGGATCGTCGCCCGCTCGCCCGACGTGGTCACGGGCATCGCCTTCCTGATCGTCTTCCCGCTCACGTTCATCGCCTCAACCTTCGTCCCGGTCGCCGGTCTGCCGACCGGCTTGCGCCAATTCGCCGAATACAACCCGATCAGCTGCTGGGCGGCCGCGATCCGCACGCTGTTCGGCAACCCCACGGCAATTCCAAACACCGCCGCATGGCCGCTGCAGCATCCGGTGCTCTCCTCGGTGCTCTGGTGTCTGGCACTGCTCGCCGTCGTGGTGCCGGCGACGCTGCGCGCCTACCGCTGGCGCACGACCGGGTAGGAGCAAATATCTGAGGCAGGTTCTGAGTCGGGCTGTCAGGTCGCGGGAGTCTCAAACCGGCTTGTCGCTCATCTCATCTCGCTGGTTATTCCCACACTCTGCCCCTCGCCTGCTTGTCACGTCGCATAACATGTCTCCATGGTCCTGTATGTGTGTCCGTTCGGCACGTCGTTCGGCGGCTTGCCGGCACCGATAGCGCATCCGTGCGGAAGGGCCGCCAAGGCGCTCGACGATGCCGGTCATGTGTATGAGCGCAAGTCCGTCAAGGGCGGGGGCATGATGCTTTGGACGTTGCCCAGCCGCGCTCGCGATCGCGCCGAGGTGGAGCAGCTGAGCGGACAGCGGGCGGTACCGATCCTCGTGCTCGATGACGGCAGCGTGATCGCCGGCTCGGGCGCGATCGTGGGTTGGGCAGAGTCCAATCCCGCGCCTATATCGGCCGCCGCGAGCTGACTCTCCAATTCAATTTCGGGGAAGACATCGCCGCATGCGGCGATGTCCGGGACGGTACATGTACCGTCCCGCCGACCGGCACATGTGCCGGTCGGAAAAGCGCCAAACGTTAGGGAGCTTCGGAGATCACCAGGCGCAGCGCACCGTCAAAGCTGTGCTGCGCTCGCAGATGCCCATGCTGGGCATCCCACACGCCGGACTCAAGCGCCGCGGCCAGCCGCTCCACGATCATCTGCTCTTCCTCGGGCTCCAGCAGCGCCCACATCGATTGAGCGCTGCGGATCTGCGGGTCAAGTAGCGCCTCGGGGCGTCTCCAGAACGCCTCGAAGAATCCATCCACACAATCGCCGGGCGTGGGGATTCGCTCCACGCGCGCGTGCCTACCGAGGGCCGCCTCGATGTCGCTGATCGCCGGGAATCGCGGCAGCTCCTTCACGAGCCCCTCGCGCAGATATTCGTGCTGCCACGCGGGCAACGCCTCGAGCTCGAACGTGAACACGACCACCGGTCCGCGCGACACCCGGCGAAGCTCCGCCAGGCCCGTCTCGGCCGGCTCCCAGTGGTGGATCGTCACGCACGCCATCGCCGCGTCAAACGCGCCATCATCAAACGGCAGCGCCTCTGCGTGTGCGGCGAGTGCCGGTGCCGCATCCGCGGAGCGCTGGGCTCGCATGGTCGCGCTCGGCTCCACCGCAAGAACCCAGCGGTCGCGCGGCTCGTAGGAGCCGGCTCCGGCGCCGACGTTCAGCACCGTACGCGCGTCTCCGAGTGCGGCATCGATGCGCGCGGCGATGCGCGGGTCGGGGCGCCGATGCTGGGCGTAGGTGCGTCCGTGGCGCTCGTAGTCGACCCGTGCGGTCACGCACCGACCCTAACATTCCGCCCGTGCCAGGCTTGTCGTCAACTATGTCTAAGGCTCATGTCAGACGGGTATAGGCACGTGGCCGGGAACTTTCAAGGCAGGCAAATGGCGATTGACACGCAAGACATCAGAGCTAGGCGCCGCGACGCGCTCCAGGTCGAATTGGCAGCCGAGTTCCCGGCCGAGCACGATTCGCCCGGCTGCGCTCGTCGGCTTGTCGTGGCGGCGCTACAGGAGTGGGGCTGTGAGCAGGAGGCGCTGGTTGACGATGTCGCGTTGGTGGTCACCGAGTTGGCGAGCAACGTGGTGCTTCACGCCGGCACTCCGTTCTCGATCTCGCTGCGAGTGCAGGACTCGATCCTGCACGTCGCCGCCTGCGACGGGGTTCCGCCGGCGGCCTCAGGCCGCGACGGATGGATGACCCCACGACCGCTGCACGGACTTGATCTGATCGACACGCTCTCAACCCGCTGGGGAATCGAGCGTACGCCCGGCGGGAAGGTTGTTTGGGCGGAGCTTGCCTATGAGGCGCCCCACGTCCGGCGGTTCAAGCCGCGCGTCTTAGCTTGAACCGCCGGACCGGCGTTTGACTGTGAGCCTCTACGCCGCGGCGAGTGCCTTCTGCTTGATCTGCTCGAACTCGGCCTGCGTGATCGTTCCGCTGTCGAGCATCTGCTTGGCTTTGGCGATCTGCTCGGTCGGGTCGCCCTTGACGGCAACAGATTGGACGTACTGGTCGAATTGCGACTGGGCGTCGTGTTGATGCTTGACGGCGCGCTCGGTCATCCCCTTGTGCTCGGCAATCAAATACACAAACACGCCCAGGTACGGCAGCACGATTATGAAGATGATCCACGCGACCTTTGCAAAACCAGAGGTGTCATGGCGACGGAAGATGTCGGCCAGGACGGTGATCAGGATCCAGATCCATACGATGAACGCAAAGAAGATCAGCATCGTCCAGAAAACTTCCAGGAACGGATAGCTGGTTGCAAGGATCATTGGTGTGTCCTTTCATTGACGCTGGAGACCAGCTCATCGACCCATAGGGGGCCCATGTAGCGGCACAGCATGGTCGTATTTTGCCCCAACCTCATGCTTGCCCGTGAGATATTCGGCATGTGTGCCACTGAGATACCCAACATGCGCAAGTGGCAGTCATCGAACCCGATCGCGCTCACGGAGTCCAGTGCGTCCGTGAGTGTGTGACACTGCGCCGGTGAATCCGAGCGCACCGAAGATGGCGGTTGTGGGTCATGTCGAGTGGGTGCGCTTCGCGCGTGTGCCTCACGTGCCGCGCGCCGGCGAGGTGATGCACGCGCACGATCCCTTCGAGGAGCCCGCCGGGGGTGGAGCGGTCGCGGCGGTGCAGCTCGCTCGCCTGGCCGGCGAGGCTGTGCTCGTGACGGCCCTGGGCGAAGACGAGCACGGCACTCGTGCGGTGGCGCGCCTGGAGGAGCTTGGAGTTCATGTGTGGGCGGCGCGACGGACCGCGCCCACCCGCACCGCGGTGACGCTCGTAGATGACGAGGGCGAGCGCACGATCACGACCTTCGGCTCACGCCTCGAGCCGAAGCTCGAAGACGCGGAGATCCCATGGGGCTTGCTCGCGGAGATGGACGCCGTCTACTTCACCGCCGGGGATGTGGGCGCCCTGCGCGCCGCTCGCGCCGCACGCGAGCTCGTCAGCAGTCCGCGCGCCCTCGACGCGCTCGCCCACGGTGTCGAGCTGGACGCGCTCGTGCTCAGCGCAGACGATGAGATCGAGCGCCGCGAGGCCGTGCGTGCGCGCGAGGAGGCACGGCTGGTCGTATCCACAGAAGGCGCGCACGGCGGCGCCTACAGGCAGCGCGACGGCGTATCGGGAAGATGGGATCCGGCGGTCCCGCCCGCCACGGCGTCCGGCGGCCGCGGCGACTCCTATGGCTGTGGCGACTCGTTTGCCGCGGGGCTCACCTACGGTTTGGGCGCGGGCCTGTCGGTGCCCGACGCGCTGGCTCTGGCCGCACGCTGCGGCGCCGTTTGCTTCACCGGGCGTGGCCCCTACAGGCGGCAGTTGACCAGCGCCGAGTTGGGTGGCCTCGCCGGTAACCCAAGCTAGTAGCCGTTCTCGACGACGTTCACCAGCGGCTCACCGCGCGCGTAGCGACGCACCTGCTCACCGACGAGCGCAAACGCGCGTTGCTCGGCCGCGATGGTGTCGCCGGCAAGGTGAGGGGTGATCAGCACCCCCGGCGCGTCCCAGAGTGGATGCCCGGCCGGCAATGGCTCGGGATCGGTCACGTCCAGCGCCGCCCTCAAACGTTCCGCTTGCAACAGCTGCAGCAGCGCATCGGTGTCCACGATCGCCCCGCGGGCGGCGTTCACGAGCAGTGCGCCCGGACGCATATTCCCAAGCAGGTCAGCGTCGAGCAACCCGTTCGTGGCGGGTGTGAGCGGCAGCAGCACTACCACGACGTCGGCTCGGGGCAACAGCGCGCGCAGATCATCCACCGAGTGCACCCCCGCGCGGGCGTGGCGCGCGACGCGGATCAGCTCCACGTCAAAGGGGGCAAGTCTCGCCTCTACGGCTGCGCCGATCGAGCCGTATCCGAGGATCATCACGCTGCTGCCGGCAAGCTCGCGCGTCTGGCTCCACTCCCAGTCGTGCGCGCGCTGACGATCGCGCAGCTCGCCGAGCGTCTTGGTGGAGGCGAGAATCCCGGCAAGCACCCATTCGGCGACCGCCACGTCGCGGGTTCCGCCCGCGTCGCACAGCGTCACACCCGCGGGCACCTTTCCGAGCAGCCAGTCGACTCCCGCTGAAAGGGTCTGGATCACGCGCAGCGAGTCCATCCGCCCAAGCAGGTCGAGCACGCGGGGATCGTCCGAGCCAGGCACCAGAAACTCCGCTTGGAGGATCGCCTCCAGTGGCTCGCCGTCGGAGGCGATCAGTCCCAGCGTGACTCCCCCTTCGGCAGCTCCCCAACCGCGTCGCGACCCGCTCGATCGGGTATCCACAGATCCACGGAAGCAGAGTGTATGTCGGTGGGCTCCCAACAGGGGAGGACCCGCGAGCTATTCAGATGCTTCAAGCCAACTTGTCTCAACCCGTTCGCGCTCTTCGACAACCTGTTCCAGCTCGGTCTGCAGCTCGGCGAGGCGACCGTGGTCGGTGGCGCTCGCGGTCATCTGCTCGTGCAGCGTTGTCTCTCGCCGTGCCAGCCTGTCGATCTCGCGCTCCAGACGCCTGACCTCCTGCTGAGTGCCTTGAGCTTCCTTGCGCGCTGCTCGCGCCGCTGCTCCAGGAGACAGGCCTGGCTTTGCTCTGAGGGCGAGGTTCTCCTTGGTGCCAGGGCGTTGGTTCTCCATGTCGGGGCGCTCCCGCAGATACTGCTCGATCCCGCCTGGCAGGTGGCGAATCCCACCGGCGGCTGGTGAGCGCGTGCACGTTTTCGCACACCCGCTCCACGAAGTACCGATCGTGGCTCACGACCACGAGCGTCCCAGGCCAGCCGTCGAGCAGGTCCTCGAGTGCCGTGAGCGTGTCGATGTCGAGATCGTTGGTGGGCTCGTCCAGGAGCAGCACGTTGGGTCCGGCCATCAGCAGGCGCATCAGTCCGAGCCGGCGGCGCTCCCCGCCGGAGAGCTCGCGCACCAGCGTGCGCGCCTTCTCGCCGCGAAAGCCGAAACGGTCGCACAACAGGCTCGCGGTGATCTCGCGCCCGTCGCTGAGCGTGGCGTGACCGCGGACCTCCTCCAGGGACTCGAGCACGCGCAGGTGTCCGGGGATCTCCACGGTGTCCTGGGAGAGGTGCGCAAGCCGCACGGTCGCCCCGCGCTCGATGCGCCCGGCGCTTGGCTCGATCTCGCCGGCGAGCAGCCGCACGAGCGACGTCTTGCCAGAGCCATTGACTCCCACCAGCGCTACGCGGTCGCCTGGGCCCAGTCGCCAGGTCAACTCGTGCAGCACCTCGCGTGCGCCGAGCGTGAGCGATACCTCCACGGCGTCGAGCACCTTGTCGCCCAGCCGCGAGCCGGCAAAGCGCAGCAGCTCGGCGCGGTCTCTCGGCTTCGGGCTCGTCGGCGATCAGCGCGTTGGCGGCCTCGATGCGGAACTTCGGCTTGGTGGTGCGCGCCGGCGGTCCACGTCGCAGCCAGGCCAGCTCCTTGCGCAGCAGCTGTTGGCGTCTGCTTTCTCGTCGCGCTCTCCTGGCGGTCGCGCTCGGCGCGGGCGAGCACGTACGCGGCGTAGCCACCCTCGTATTGGTGGACCGCGCCGTCGGTCACCTCCCAGGTGGCGGTGCACACGGCGTCCAGGAACCAGCGGTCGTGCGTGACCACGAGCATCGAGCCGCGCCGCGCCGCCAGGTGCCGAGCGAGCCAATCGACGCCTTCCACGTCCAGATGGTTGGTGGGCTCGTCGAGCAGCAACAGCTCAGGTGGGTCCAGCAGCAAGCGCGCGAGCGCCACGCGCCGGCGCTCACCGCCGGATAGCCCGTCGATCGGGGTGTCCATGCCCGGCGGTGAAGCGCCGCAGCTCCACGCCTCCCAAGAGGCCGTCGAGCACGTCCCGAAACGCCCTGTCGGCGGCCCATTCGTGATCGGCGCGCCCTCCGACCAGCGCCTCACGGATACCGGCGTGCTCGCCCAGCGTGTCCTGCTGTCCGAGCAGCGCCACGCCGACATCTCCCGGCACGCGTCACCAGACCCGCGTCTGGCTCCTCCGCACCCGCGATCAGACGCAGCAGCGTGGACTTGCCGCCACCGTTCTGCCCCACCACGCCGATGCGCTCGCCGGCTGAGACGCCGAGCGTGATCTCGCGCAGCACCGAGCGGCTGCCGTAGCCCTTGTCGACTTCCTTCAGGTTGAGGAGATTGCGAGACGTGGACATCCACCGTGCATCCTGGCGGATCGCCGCACGTCGGCCCCGGCGCGAGCGGCTACACCCCGCGCCGTGGGATTCGCGACGATCGGCTCTCGCGCTAGGGAGCCGCGGGTACAACCACGACCGGCCCATCGCCGGCCGGCAGCTCGCCGGTCTCAAAGCTCGGGGTCTCCAGGCGCTCGACGCGGTCCATCAGCGCGAGGAACTCCTCGGCGTCCTCCAGGAAGCCGATCTTCGGTGTGCGGTAGTGCATCGGCACAACCCATTTCGGCCGCAGCCGCTCCACGATCGCGCCCGCGCCGCCCGCGCCGATCGTGGGTCCGCCGCCGACCGGCAGGATCAGCAGGTCGACCTCGCCGATCGCCGCCGCCTGCTCATCGCGCAGCTCGCTCTGGCCGAAGTCGCCGAAGTGCGCGACGCGCACCCCGCCGAGTGTGAACACGAAGATCGTGTTGGGGCCGCGCTCGGTGCCGGCCTGCTCGTCGTGCTCGGATGCGATTGCCAGCACCTCGCCGATCGGCGACTCCAGCCGGCCCGCGGTGGAGCGCAGGGTGGTCGGCTCGCCGGGGATCGCCTCGACCCCGTTGTGGTCCAGATGCTCGTGGGTGACCAGCAGCAGATCGACCTCTCCCGTCTCGATCGCGGGGTAGTCGAACCGCATTCCGCGCTCGGCCAGCGGCGAGAGATCGCCAAAGGGGTCGATGAACACGCTCGCGTCTGGCGCGCTCAAGGCAAAGGCGGACTGTCCGAACCACTCAACGTGCATGTCGCTCCCTCCAGTGATGCTAGTTTCGCCAGATAATGACAGCACGGCAGTCAGCGACGGCGCAGTCCTCCGAGCCGCCGGCGGGTGGCGGCTTGAGCCCGCGCTTGATACTCGCGTTGCTCGTGATCGTCGTGATCGCGGGTGGAGTCGCGCTGTTGACCACCAGCGGCGCTCCGCACCGCACGAAAGCCCCCGGCTACGACGGCTCTGCGGTCACGCCCCCCCAGCCGACGCCGGCGCTGTCGCTGCACAACTACAACGGCGAACGGGTCAACCTCGACCAGTACCGCGGCAAAGCTGTGCTCGTGACGTTCCTCTACACCCATTGTCCCGACGTGTGTCCGCTGATCGCCTCCAACCTGCGTGTCGCTCAGGAAATGATGGGTCCCTCCGAGTCCGCGAAGGCGCAGGTGATCGCCGTGTCGGTGGACCCGCGCGGCGACACGCCCAAGACGGTCGCTGCGTTTCTCGCACGCCACGGGATGACCGGTCGCATGAAGTACCTGATCGGCTCCGCACACGAACTTGCGCCCGTGTGGAAAGCTTGGCACGTGGGCTCCGCCCAGGACCTCGAACAGCCGCAGTTCATCAACCACACCGCGATCGTGTACGGGATCGACGCGAGCGGCAAGCTGACGACGGTCTATGAAGCGAGCTTCGCGCCGAAGGAAATCGCGCACGACGTGCCGCTGCTGGCGTCGAGCTGAACCTCAGCGCCAGACCGTGTGCGAGTGTGCCAGGTCGAGCTGCTCGCGAGCTTGCTCCCCTTGACGGGAGCTGCGCAGGAACAACCAGTAGAGCAGGCCGAGTGTGAGCGCGCTCTGCTCGACCATCATCACCGCGCCCGCGATGTTCTGATCGGCGATCGGGGAGATATGCCGGGCGGCGTCGCCGCTGGTGTAGTGCGCGTAGAACAGGTTGCCCGACCACAGGAACAGGTTGGCGAGCACCGCACCGGTAACACGTACAGCGACCACGTAGGCGAGCTTCGCCCCGTTACCGAACCAGCGGGGCATCGGCAGCGGCCCGACCAGGCACATCCACATGTTGATCCCGAACCCGAGCAACATGACGTGCTCGAGTGCGTGCACACCGGGGTGATCCAGCGCCGATTCGTAGAAGATCCGCAGGTGCCATGCGTACAGGTTGATCGCCCACAGCGGAAACGCGATCAGTGGATGGGCGAGCACGCGCAGACGGTCGAACAATTTTACGCGCAGGATCGGCGCGATCAGCGGACCGGTGAGGCCGAGCACGAGCAGCAGCGCCGCGATGTCGCCGAGCAGCAGCTCTTGGGCCATATGCGCCGTCACCAGTTCCTGGCTCGCCCCGGCGAGGGCGGTGAGCGTGAGGGCGATCGTGGCGAGTCCGCCGTAGAAGCACACCTGGCGCCAGCCGGGCACGGGCCGGCGTCGGAGCCCGAGCGTGTGTGCCCGCTTGGCGTAGGCGATGCCCAGCAGAGCCAGCGGAATGAGCTCGCTGAGCGCCCCGGCCGCGCTGGTCGACGTGGCAAGTGCAATCACAGGCCACAAGCCTCGCATACACTGGCGCGCGCATGATCACACCGCGTCGTCTGCTGCCGTGCACCCTCGGCGGCCTTGGCTTGGCGGCGCTGCTGTTTCCCGCCGGCGCCTCGGCGCACGGGATCGTCGGCAAGGCCGACCTGCCGATCCCCGTGTGGCTGTTCAGCTGGACCGCGGCGATCGTGCTGGTCGTCTCCTTCGTGGCGCTCTCCACGATGTGGCGAAGCCCGCAACTGCAAACCGAGCACCGCAAACGGCTGTTCAAGATGCCGGCGGTCGCTGCGCGGCTGGCGAGCCTTTTGGGATGGGACTGTTCGTGCTCGTGCTGTACAGCGGCTTTGACGGAACCCAGATTTGGTCAGTGAACTTCACCCCGACCTTCATCTACGTGGTGTTCTGGGTCGGCACGCCACTGGCGAGCGCTGTGTGCGGAGATGTGTTCCGCGCGTTGAGCCCGTGGCGCTCGTGTGCGCGCGCCATCAGATGGGCCGGCCGGCGCGTGGCGCCGCGTGCGTTTGCACGCGCGCCGCTGCGCTATCCAGAGAAGCTCGGCATGTGGCCCGCGGTCGCCGGGCTGGTCGGATTCGCGTGGATGGAGCTCGTGTACGTGGTGCCCGATCGCGACCAGCCATCGACTCTAGCGGCGCTATCGCTCGCGTACTTTCTGACGATGCTCGCCGGGATGGGGTTGTTCGGCGTGGAGGCGTGGGAGGAGCGCGCGGATGCGTTTGGCGCATACTTCAGCCTGTTCTCGCGGATCGCCCCACTGTGCCAGGACGAGAACGGTGTGGTCTACTCGCGCCGGCTGTTGAGCGGCCTGGCGGACATGCCGGTGATCAACGGCACGGTGGGACTCGTTTGCGCGGTGATCGGCACAACCACCTTCGACGGTTTCTCAAACGGAGGTGTGTGGCGCGATAACGAGCCGAGCCTGCAGAGCGTGTTCGCCGATCTCGGCTTCAACCACATCCCGGCGCTCGAGCTCGCCTACTCGGTTGGGCTCGTGCTGTGCGTGCTGCTCGTCGCGGGCATTTACCGGCTCGGGATCATCGGCGTGCACAGCGTCAGTCCGCGCTACGGGAGGGATCGACTCGCCCACGTGTTCGCTCACACGCTCGTGCCGATCGGCTTCGCGTACGTGCTCGCGCACTATTTCTCGCTGCTGATCTGGCAAGGTCAGGCGATCGGCTATCTCGCCTCCGATCCGCTCGGCAACGGCACCAACCTGTTTGGCACCAACAGCTATGAGATCGACTACACGATCATCTCCTACGCGGCGATCTGGTACGTGCAGGTAGTGGCACTCGTCTCAGGCCACGTGGGGGGCCTCGCGCTCGCGCACGACCGCTCGCTCAGCATCTATCGCAACCCCGAGGAGGCGGTGCGCTCGCAGTACTGGATGCTCGCGGTGATGGTCGCGTTCACGAGCTTCGGGCTATGGCTGCTCTCGGCGGTGGGGACATGAGGGCGGCTCGGATTCCGCTCGCGCTCTCGTGCGCTTGCCTTGGCGTCCTTCGGCGCCGCGCCGCCCGCAACCGCGGCCACCGCGTCCGCGGCGGATGCCCCGGCGACTGGTCGACCGGCCACCCAGCAGCCTCTCCAGCAGCCCACGGTCACCGAGAGCGGCAGTCCGATCGAAGACCAGGGCAGCAACTACGACTACCGCACCTACATAACGTCTGTGACCCCCAAAGTACGGGGGTTGAGCCTGGAAGTGCTGGAGTTCGCCGACCGGCTGCTGCTGCGCAACAACACCGGCAAGACGGTCACGATCTACGGCTACTCGGGCGAACCCTACGCACGCGTGCGGCCCGACGGCGCCGCGGAAGAGAATATGCGCTCACCGGCGGTGTATCTCAACACCAACTTCTATGCCGATGTGAGCGTCCCCGCTTCGGCAAACGCAAACGACCCCCCCAAGTGGGTGGTGGTGGATCGCACCGGTCAATTCGAATGGCACGACCATCGAATCCATTACATGAGCCCTGTGACGCCCCCCGAGGTCAAGGACAAGAGCAAGCGCACGTTCATTTTCGACTGGAGCGTCCCGATCACGGTGGGCACGCAAAAGGGGGCGATCGACGGCGCTTTGTACTGGGTGCCAGAGAGCTCCAAAGCCTCCACCGCCGCAATCGCGGTGTTCGTCGTGCTGATCGCGCTCGCGCTCGGGTTCGTCGTGTTCGTACGCCGTCGCCGTGCACGCTCGGCCGATGGCGGTGACCAGTCCTCGGCGGGCGGCGAAGCGTGGTAGCCGGCCGCGGGGATCCGTGACCCTGGTTGGGTGCGCCGCCAGCCAGTGAGCGTGATATTTTGCGGGCCGATGACTGTACTTGCCTGCATGATGCACTGGTACGCCTCCGCGATGTTCGCGGTGCCGGTGCTCGCCGTCGTCGGCTGGAGCTGGTGGAGCACCCACCGCGCGCCCAGCTCCGATGACCAGCAGGGTCCCGCGGCTACGGCATAGGCCTGCTTCTACGCCGTATCTGCGACAGCACTGAAGCTGATCTGTACGCAGGCGCCTCCGCCGTGCGCGTTCTCCGCGGTGACCCACCCACCGTGCGCCTCGGCGGCCTGGCGCACGATCGCCAACCCGAGCCCCGAGCCGGGCAGCTTGCGGGCTCGGTCGGCGCGGTAGAAGCGCTCGAACACGTGGGGGAGATCGGCCTCCTCGAAACCGGGGCCGTGATCGCGAACGGTGAGCACCCCGTCGCGCAGTGAGACATCGATCGGCCGATCCGCGGGGCTCCACTTGCGCGCGTTGTCGAGCAGGTTGGTGACGGCGCGGTCGATGCGCTCGGCTTCCCCCCGGATGATCGTCGGCTCCAGGTTCACCTGAAACGGCGCCTGTGAGCGTCGCTGTGAACGCGCCACCGCGCCGCGCACGATCTCATCCAAGGACACGTCGTGGAGCGCGCCCGTGGGCTCGCTGCCACGGGCGAGCTCTACCACGTCACCGACGAGTCGCGTGAGCTCGTCCAGCTCGCTGACGATGTCCGCGCGCAGGCTCGCCTGGTCCTCGGGGGGCAGCCGCTCGGCGTCGGCGAGCACCTGGATGTTGGCGCGCAGACTCGCGATCGGGGTGCGCAGCTCGTGGCTGGCGTCGGCGACGAGGTTGCGCTGCGCCTCGACGGAGCGCTCGAGCGCGTCGAGTGTGGCGTTGAAGCTGCCGGCGAGCCGTGCGAGCTCGTCGCGACCACCGTCGGGCAGGCGCTGTGAGACCTCGAGGTTGCCGGCGAGCGTCTCGGTGCGCCGCGTGAAGCGCGCGATCGGCGCGAGCGCGGCGCGTGCGACGAGCGCCCCGAGCGCCGCCGCGAGCGCGATCCCGACGACGCCGACGATCGCAAGGATCAGCAGCAGCCGGCTGAGCTCGTTGTTGACCTCGGTGAGCGGCCGCGCGACGAGCACGGCACCGCGGGCGCCGGTGCCGAGCGTGAGCACGCGCAACTGCGTGCCTTTGACGGTGCGGTCGCTGAGCACGCGTCCCTTGCCGCTGTGCGCGATCGTCTTGTCGGTGGCGCTCAGCGGGATCGTCGTGGACGAGCCCTGGCCGGCGGGCACGTGGACCGTGTCATCGGGCGCGACGAACTGCACGTAACCGGAGGGCCCACCGAGCGGCGCGGGCTCGACCCTGCTGGGGAATCTGTCGCCGTTGTCGCCGCCTGGAGGCGGCCCGCTCCCGTTGGGTGGGAGCAAGCCATCGAGCGATTCCGGCCTACCACCACCGTTTGCCGAGGCTTGAGGCATGAACGCCGCCGCTCGCTGATTCAGCGACTTGTCGACTTCGCCGCGCAGGTCCGAGCGCACCGCCAGGTACAGGCTCACGGCGGCGACGAGCACGGCGAGTGCGACCGCGAGCCCGGCTACGGCCGCGATGCGCGCGCGCAGCGTCATGGCTCGCGCAGCACGTAGCCCACACCCCTGACGGTGTGGATCAGCGGGCGCGCCCCCGCTCCCTCCAACTTGCGTCGCAGATAACCCACGTATACGCGCAAAGCGTTGGAGGTGGGTCCGAAGTCATAGCCCCACACGCGGTCGTAGATCAGGCTGTGGGGGAGCACGCGCTTGGGGTTGAGCATCAAAAGCTCGAGCAACTGGTACTCGGTGCGCGTGAGCTCGGTGAAGTTCTCGCCGACCTCCGCGCCGTGACGCGCGCTGTCAAGTCGTAGCTCGGCAAAGGAGAGCGCGTCGGGGTCTCCGCCGGAGCCGGTGCGGCGCAGCAGCGCACGCAGGCGCGCCTTTACCTCCTCGACGTCGAATGGCTTGACAAGGTAGTCGTCGGCGCCGGCGTCGAGGCCGTCGATGCGGTCGCTCACCTGCTCGCGCGCTGTCAAAATCAGGATCGCCACGCGGCTGCCGAGCAGGCGCAGACGGCGGCATACCTCCAGGCCGTCGATGCCCGGCAGACCGATGTCGAGCACCACGGCATCGGGGATGTTCCGCACCACCATCTCGATCGCGCGCTCGCCGTCCTCGGCGGTTTGTACCTCATAGCCACCGAGCGTGAGTGCGCGGCGCAACGCTTCGCGCACGGCGCGGTCGTCCTCTACCACCAGAATTCTCATGCCCCGATTCTGACGTGCCACGCGGGGGGTGTGGAGATATTCCTACATTCGACTTATACGGCTCATAGCTTGCTCTGGTGCGGCTCGCCGATGCTGGGCGCCAGAGCAGTTCGACCGCGCGTCGTCGCAAACGGGGCGACGCGGCAAAGCGCACACCGTTCCCTTTGAAAGCGAGACCGGCATGTCAACTCCTTCGATCAGCGCCCCAACTCGAGCTCCGAGTGATCTGGACAGTTGGACGATCCGTGTGCGCGCGGGCGCGCGTTGCCTCGTGCGCGGCCGTGAGGCCGATCCCGCGTGGGCGCGGCCCGCGTTGTGGCTGGTGGCGCTGCTCGCGGGCGCGTTGACCCTCTGGGGGTTGACGCGCAACGGCTATGCGAACACCTACTACGCGGAGGCGGCGCAGGCGGCGAGCCGCAGCTGGACGGCGTGGCTGACTAACGCGGTGGACACGAGCGGCTCGGACAGTCTCGACAAGGGGCCGCTGTCGAACATGCTGATGGGCCTGTCGGGGCGCGTGTTCGGGTTCTCGAGTTTCAGCATGCTGGCGCCCGAGGCGTTGTGCGGGGTGGGCGCGGTGCTGGTGTTGCACAACACGGTGAAGCGCACGCTCGGCCGGCGCGCCGCGATTCTCGCCGCGCTGATGCTGGCGCTGACGCCGATCTTCGTGGCGATGAGCCGCTTCAACAATCCCGACGCGCTGCTGGTGCTGCTGGAGGTCTCAGCCGCTTGGGCGCTGGTGCGGGCGCTGCAATCGGGGCGCACGCGTCACGTGCTGCTGTGCGGTGTGTTCGTGGGGCTCGCGTTCAACGTGAAGATGCTGCAGGCCTACCTGATCGTGCCCGGCTTGGCGGCCGCACTGCTGATCGCCGGTCAGGGCACGGTCAGGCGGCGCATCGGGCAGTTGCTGGCGGGCGGCGCGGCGATGTTTGCGGTGAGCTTCGCGTGGTACGGGACGATGATGCTGATACCCGCCGCGAACCGCCCGTGGGTGGGGGACACGACCGACAACTCATGGTTCTCGCTGATCTTTGGAGCAAACGGGCTCAGCCGGGTATCAGGCGAAAACAGCGGGCCCGGAGGTGGTGCCACCTTTGGCGGCGCGGCTGGGCCGCTGCGACTGTTCAACTCGATCGTGGGCGGTCAGATCGCATGGTTGCTGCCGCTCGCGCTGGTGGGTCTGGCGCTCGGCCTGTGGACCTCGGGGCGCACCTCGCGCACCGACCCGCGCCGCTCCGCGTACCTGTTGTGGGGTGGTTGGGCGGTGGTGTCGTGGGCGGTGTTCAGTTTCTCCACGGGCATCTTTCACCCTTACTACACGACGGCGCTCGCGCCCGCCGCGGCGGTGCTGGCGGCGGGCGGTGTGGTGGCGATGTGGGACCGCTCGCGCGGCTCGGTCGCCTGGACCATCGCGCTCGCGGCGAGCTTGATCGGCATCGCCGCGCTGGCTGCTGTGCTGCTGGGTCGTGCCACCGGCTTCGTGCCGTTCTTGGCTCCCGCGGTGATGGTGGTCGCTGTGCTCGCTGCCTGCGTGTTGCTGCCGGCAAGGCTCGCGCCGGTGCTGGGGTCGAGCTCGACCCGCAACAAGTTCGCGCTGGCCGCGGCCGCGGCCGGTCTGGTGGCGATGCTCGCCGGCCCGACCGCGTACTCGATCGCCACGGTCGGCAAGACGCTCAGCGGCGGCGACCCGCTCGCCGGTCCGGCCAGCGCTGAAGGCGGCCTCGGCGGAGCCTTTGGCGGCGGTGCTCCAGGGGCCGGTTTTGGGGGGAGGGGTTTGCGTGCCGGCGGTCCTCCAGGGTTTGTGGGGCTGCGCCTCCCAGGCGCGGGCGCACCACGCGGGGGCGTGCCGGTTGGTGCTCCTCCGGCGGGTGGGGCAGCGGGCGCGGGTAACCCGCCCAATCTGTTTGGCGATGGATCGAGTGCTGGCGCCCGTGGCGCCGCGAGCGGCACCCAATCCGCGGGCGCGGGTAGAAGCGTTGGCGCCGGTGGTCTCCGCGTCGGGGCGGGTGCAGGCGCGGGTCCCGGAGCCGAGGTGAGCAAAGCCCTCGTCTCCTATCTAGAGGCCCACCAGGGCAAAGCCGCCTATCTGTTCGCGGCGGTCGGCTCGAACACGGCTGGCCCGATCGCACTGGAGAGCGGGCGCAACGTGATCGACATGGGCGGCTTCATGGGCACGGACCCCGCGCCGAGCCTCGCCAAGCTCAAGAGCTTCATCGACTCCGGGCAGTTGCACTACGTGCTGTTGAGCGGCGGAGTCTCAGGCGGCGCGGCGGGTGCCTTTGGCGGGCACTCAGGCGGCGCGCCGGGCGGTGTAGCCGGTGGTCCGGGGGGCAGCACCTCGGCGGCAAGCAGCGCCGCGATCAGCGAACGCGACGAGTGGATCGAGGCGCACGGCACGGTCGTGCACGTGTCTGGCGAAAGCTCGACCGCCGGAGGGACGACGCTGTACTACTTCGCTGGTTAGCGGTCAGGCCCCGCTTGGCGGGCCGGGTCGAGCGCTGCTGATCCGCTCTAGCGCTGGGTGCGATCTGTGTTGCCATGTGCGACCCATGCGCGCGCGGCTGGTGACATGGTGGTGCCGCCGGCAAGGCGCGAATCCGGGACTGGCTCGCCGGCGACC
This sequence comes from uncultured Solirubrobacterales bacterium, assembly GCA_963725165.1. GTDB lineage: Bacteria > Actinomycetota > Thermoleophilia > Solirubrobacterales > Solirubrobacteraceae > Palsa-744. The sequence goes on along the minus strand of CAVRXK010000007.1, from coordinate 40,334 downwards.
GTGCTCAGCGGTACGACCCCGGCCCACGTGTCGAGCGCATAGTCCTCCTCGTCGTCAACGGGCCCACCCACACGGAGCTTGGCGGACGCCTCGCCGAGCGGCAGCGCGAGCACCTGGATCGCCTTCAGCTCTTTGGCGGTCGGTCCGCGCACCTCATCCCAGCGGCCCGGTATCAGCCGCTCGGTGAACGCCTCGATCGCGGTCATCTTCTCGCTCGGCTGCTCGATCGCCCGTGCCTGCCCGAGCACCACGACCGAGCGGTAGTTGACCGAGTGGTGCACCGCCGAGCGCGCGAGCACGAGCCCGTCGAGCAGCGTCACCGTCAAGCACATCTGCGCGCCGGTCGCGCAGCGCGCGCACGGTGCGGCTGGCGCTGGAGCCGTGGAAGTACACCTGCTCGCCGACGCGCGCGTGCAGCGTGGGCACCACATAGGGCTGTCCGTCCACCGAGAAGCCGAGGTGGGAGACCATCGCCTCGTCAAGGATCGCCTCGATCGTCTCGCGCTCGTAGTCAGCGCGAGACGGCATCCGCCGCACGCGCGTGCGGGTGGAGGGGGGCTTGGGTTGAGGTGCGGACATATCCGTCACCTTACGTCACGGTGGGCTGATCTCGACAACCTCTAGTCCAAGCACATGCTGGAATCCGCGGTCGCGGGTGGCAGGGCAAAACCGTGTTGCTTACAGAGAGCGGCGATCCAGATGTCGTTCTGCTGAATCGCGATGCCACCTTGTCGTAGGAGGGTTGCGATCTCGCCGAATAGACGTGCCGTCTGTGCGCCGAGCTGTAGAACTTGTACCCGCGGTGTGGCGAGGAAGTGTTCGAGTATCTCTGTGTTCTGGCGTAGCTTGGATCCGTTCGTGAATCCGAACCAGAGCTCGCCCAGGACCGTGATAGGCAGACCGATCTTCTCTGCTCGACGCAAGTCCTCGGCAAGGCTCTGATTGCCTTCGCCGAGCAGCTTGTAGGCGGTGGTGTCGAGTGCCAGCTTCACGCCGGCTCGGCCGGCAGATCATTCAGCCATGCCTGCGCGGCGTCGAAATCCTCTCCGTCACCTGGAGCGCTGCCGATGAACCAGTCCAAGTCGTCATAGATGGCATCTGGTGAGGGCAGCTTTGCCTGCTCCAGCGTTTCGACCACCAGCGAGTTGAGGGTCTTGCCGGATGTGTGGGCCTCCCTGCGCAGCTCTGCATCGAGCTTGGACGATACGCCGCGAACTGTGTATTGAATGCTATTCATGCCTGCATTATAGGCACATTTAGCAGGCTATCTTTGTTGTCACGGATCGCTTTGTCCAAGCGGGCCTGTGCTTGTCGAGGGCGGAGTGCGTGAGCGTCGCCCGGCGAAGTTGCCGACGAGCACCCCGATCACCGTGACCAGATAGAGCTGGCCGAGCAGCATCTCCACGACCGCGAGCGAGCGGCCGACGTGCGTGGCGGCGGTCAGGTCGCCGAAGCCGGTGGTGGTCAGCACCGCGAAGCTGAAGTACACGATCTGGCTGGTCGACGGCGTTCGCTGTCTGGGCGAAGTACTGGGTGGTCTCGACCTTGGCGACGAAGCCGATCACCCAAGCGAACACGAGACCGAGCAGCAGGTACAGCGTCAGCGCTCCCGCCACCGCCTGCGGGGTCACGCCGTGCGCGCGCACCAGCCGCATCAAGCCGCCGACCAGGGCCAGCGGGATCGCCGCCGACAGCAGGCCGCTGATCGCGAACAGCACCGCGTCGGAGAGCGCCCCGGCGGCCTCGCCCACCACCGTGAAGCTCGTGAGCCCCAGCAGCACGATCGCCACCGGCCGGCGCACGTTGCTGCTCGCGCGCGAGGTGGCGACGACCGTCAGCAGCGCCAGCCACTGCAGAGCGCATGCGACCGCCCGCGACCAGTCTCGCCGGGGGCGACGATCACGAACACGAGCAGCGTGAGCGTCAGCAGGAATACGACGCCGTACCTGAACCCCGCCTCGCTGTCCTCGGAGGACGCCATCACGGTTGATTGTGGCCTACTCGAGGTTTTCGGCGCGGCTCATCAGCGCCACCGGCACCGCAAGTCCAGCCGAGCGCCGCAACGTGGCGATTCGCCGGCCCGGCTGAACCGCCGCGCGGATCTCGCTCGAATGCTCGCCGAGTCGCGCGACCGGTCCGCTCGAGATCGTCGCTGAGCAGCGCCAAGCCCCAGAAGCGCGCTGGCCCATTCGCGCCGTCCGGGCGCGCGGCGACCACCTCCGCCGGGCTCCTGCACCAGCTCGAGGATCACCTCGCCGAGGCGGAAGAACGCCTGGCGTGGCGCACCCGCCGGAGTCGGCTGCTCGCGAATGCGGCGCAGGTCGAGTCCGGCCGCCCGCAATGCGCCCACGCTGCGATCGAGGTCGGGCGACATCGCCACCACGTGGTCGATCGCGGTGACGCCGTTGGCGTGCTTGAGCGCCCGTGTGCAGCGCGCGTCGGCGCGTCGCGACACGCGTGGTGGGAAGGCCGTCGAGCTCGGCGGCGTGCGATCTCGCGCAGCGACCAGCCGACGATTCCCCGTCCAGCGTCGGGCCGGCGAGCGCGACTCGCACGGCTGCCGAGCTGCACGGTCGCGTCGGACACCGAAAAGCCAAGCGACTCCCAGCGCTCGGGCTCGTCGGCGAGCGCGAGCTCGTCGTATCTGCCGGCGATCGTCCGCCTTATGCGTTCAACCGGACGGGCAGCGTCTTGAGCTGGTTGAGGAACGCCGACTCGACGCATCAGCGGCTTGCCGTCGATCTCCATCTTGGGGAAGCGCTCGAGCGTCTCCTCGAACAGGATGCGCAGCTCCAGGCGCGCGAGCGCGGTGCCGAGGCAGAAGTGGCGCCCGCCGGCGCCAAAGGCCTGGTGCTCGGTCGTCGCGGCGCGCGTCGAAGCGGTCGGGGTCCTCGTAGCGCGACTCGTCGCGGTTGGAGGACGCGTACCACATGACCACTCGCTCGCCCTGCTTTGATCTGGCGTCCGCCGAGCTCGGTGTCCCTGGTCGCCGTGCGCCTGAAGTGCGCGAACGCGGGGAACATGCGCAGCGACTCCTCCACGCGCGCCGGGCACGAGCGACGGATCGTCGAGCAGCAGCTGTCGCTGCTCGGGGTCTTCCATCAGCGCGCGCATGCCGCTGCAGTAGGTGGCCTTGGTGCTGTCGTTGCCGGCGGCGACGAGCAGGAAGAAGCCCATCACGATCTCGTGTTCCTCGAGCTTCTGCCCGTCGACTTCGGCGTGCACGAGCACACTCGTGAGATCGTCGGTGGGGCTGCTCGCGGCGTTCGGCGATCATCTGCCCGCAGCGCTCGAATATCTCGGGCATCTCTTTTTCCATGACGGCCTCCGGCCCCGTCGGGATTGAGGTCGGGATCGCCGGCGCCGAGCGTCGAGTTCATCAGCCGCGCCCAGGTCGCGTCGTCCTCCGGGGGGATGCCCATGAAGCTGCCGATCACGCGCGAGACGACCGGTTGGGCGACGTCGTTCACGAGGTCGCAGCGTTCGCGCCCGTCGAGGCCGTCGAGCGTCTTCGCGCACGATCTCGCGGATCGCGTGCTCGTGGGCGGCGATCCGCTTCGGCGTGAACCCGGCCTGGAACAGCGCCTTCACGCGATCGTGCTTGGGGGGATCCATCCCGATGAACATCGCTCGCGTCAGCTCGAGCGGGAAGATCGTCGAGAGCACCGTTATGCCCCCCAGTTCGGAGGAGTAGGTCTGCCAGTCGCGGCTGACGGTGTGCACGTCCTCGGCGGTGGTCACCGACCAGAAGCCGCCCTCCTCGGGGAATTCGCTGATTTCCTTGGTCCAGTGGACGGGACAGCCCTGGCGCAGCTCTTTGAACAGGGCGTGGGGAGGCCCGTCGGCCCATAGCTCGCGCTCGAGTACCAGTTGGTCCTCGAGGTTGGTGTCGGTCGCTGCCATGGGAGCCTCCAGTCGCCGCGCGGGGATGTCGACCCACGATGTTACAGGTCTCGCCCTCGGGACTTTGGCTGTGTAGCCAGTCAAATGTTCGCGGAGAGGCTTGAAGAATATCTTGGCATGCCTTATTATTTCTGCATGGCTACCAAGGAAAGCGTGCGCTCGGCGGCGATCGAGGACTACTGCAAGGCGATCTACACGCTCGAAACGCGCGCGAACGAGCCCGTGTCCACGAACGCGCTGGCCGAGCGCCTGGAGCTGACCACCGGCTCGGTGTCGGGCATGCTCAAGAAGCTCGACGAGCTCGGCCTGATCTCGCACGTGCCCTATCGGGGAGTGCGGCTCACCCCCGAGGGGGCGCGGGTGGCGCTCGAGGTGATTCGCCATCACCGGCTGCTCGAGCTGTATCTGGCCGAGGCGCTGCACATGCCGTGGGATCGCGTGCACGACGAGGCGGAGGTGCTCGAGCATGTGCTCTCCGACGAGCTCGAGGAGCTGATCGCGGCGAAGCTCGGCAATCCCACGATCGACCCGCACGGCGACCCGATTCCCAAGCGCCGACCTGGAGCTCGACGAGCACTCCGACGCGCAGCTTGGAGAGCCTCGTGCCGGGCGACGAGGGCACGTTCGTGCGCGTATCGGACTCCGACCCGGCGATGCTGCGCTACCTGGCCGAGCAGGGTGTGCTGCCGGGCGGGCGCATAAGCGTGCTCGAGCGCCAGCCGTTCGGCGGCCCGCTGCTCGTGAGCGTGGACGGACGCGAGCACACGCTTGGCGGTCAGCTCGCGGGGGCGATGCGAGTCGAGGTGGACGCGCCCGTGGAGGTGGACGGGACGCCTTTTGACACACACGACATGTCCGCTCCGGCGGACCGGACGCCGCGGGAACATCGAGCATCCTCGGGAGGCGGTCGATGGCGAGCACTGAAGCCACGCCCGCGTCTCGCCTGCCGGGCGCTGTTTCGCCGGGTGTGCGCTGCCGCCGCTGACCGAGGAGGACGCCGCCCGGTCGTTGGACCGCTCGCGTGTGCATCGCGCTCGCCGGCACGGCAAGCGCTGGTGGCTGCTGTGGCTGTTGGTGGGCCCCGGGATACTCGCGATGCTCGGCGAGAACGACGGGCCCAGCATGATCGCCTACGCCTCCGACGGCGGCGCAGTACGGGCTCGGGTTCTTCGTGCCGTTCATCCCGGTGCTGTTCGCGATGGCGTTTGTGTGTCAGGAGATGTGCATGCGCGTCGGCGCTGTCACCCACCGCGGCTACGGAGAGCTGGTCCTGCAACGCTACGGAAAGGTGTGGGGCTGGTTTGGCGCCGGCGATCTCTGCCTCACCAACCTGGTCACGCTCGTGGCGGAGTTCATCGCGATCCGTGTCGGTCTGGCCTACTTTCAACCTCGGCTCCGGCGTGGCCGTGGCGCTCGGACTGGCGCTGGTCCTGTTCACGCTCAGCGGTGGGCGCTACTGGCGTTGGGAGCGCATCGTGCTCGGCCTGGCGCTGTTCAACGGTCTGTTTCTGGTGGCGGCGATCCTCGTCAAACCCGACGTCGGAGCGATCGCCGGCTCGTTCGATTTCAGCCCGTTCCCTGGCGGCAGCTTCAACACATTGCTGCTGCTGCTGGCCTCCACGATCGGCGCCACGGTGACGCCCTGGATGATCTTCTTCCAGCAGAGCGCCAGCGCCGACAAGGGCATGACTCCCCGCGACGTCAAACACGGCCGCTACGACACCGCGGTAGGCGCGGTGCTGGCCGCGATCTTCGGGATCGGCGCGCTGGTCGCCGGGGCGGCGCTGTTCTCCCACGGAGGATCGGGCGTCCAGGGCTTCGCCGGCGCCGGATTTCCCGAGGCGCTCGAGCACGTCGCGGGCAGCGCCGTCGGCACCGTGTTCGCGCTGGGCCTGATCGAGGCCGGCGCCGTCGCGATCCTCACGATCTCCGCCAGCACGGCCTACGCCGCCGGGGAATGCGTCGGGGTCTCCCACAGCTTCAACGTCTCGCCGCGCAACGCCACCGTCTTCTATGCCGCCAACATCGGGGTCGCGCTGCTGGCCGCCGCGGTCATCCTGATCCCGGGCGCGCCGCTGCTGTCGATCGCGCTCAACGCCAACGTGCTCGCGACCGTGCTGCTCCCCGTGAGCCTTGGTGCTGATGCTCATGCTCGCCAACGACAAGGGCGCTGATGGGTCCGTGGGCGAACAAGCGCTCGACCAATGCGATCGGGATCGCGGTGATCGCGTTCGTGGGCCTCTGTGGAGCCGCCTACGGCATCGACTCGTTCCTGCAAGCGATCCATCTCATCGGCTCATGAGCACAGACGCGCTCGCGCTACAGAAGGCCGACATGCTCGCCCGGCAGAACGCCGATGCGCTGGCCCGCCGCGACGCCCACCGGACCCCGACATTCAGGAGCGCGACCTGCAGTCACAGGAGCGCTATCGAGGACGAGCTGATCATGCATCTCGAGCGCGACCAGTTCGTGGCCGAAACCTCCCGGCCGATACCGCGAGCCGTGCTCAGCGCTCGCGTCACGGCCGGGCTGTGGGCGCTGCGAGTCTTCGTAGTGCTTGTCAGCCTGATGGTCATCTACACCTTCATCGACCAGCTGCACTGAGAAATCGGCCAGCTTCACTGGGGGCCGTTGCACGATCGTAACTCCCACGAGAGGTGACTCCTGCGAGGATCACGCCGTGAAGCGCGAGCCGCTCGTGACATTGCCGCAATCGCTGATCGCCCCGGGCGACTGGGCGCGCGATACGACCCAATCCCCTGGGCCGCCCGTGGCCGACATCGGCGCGCGCTTTGTGATGGGCGTCGACGGCGGCGCAACCAAGACCCTGGCGGCGGTGCTCGACCTGCAGGAGCAGACGCTTCATCTCGGCCACGGCGGATCGAGCAACGCCGACGCGGTCGGCGCGCATGCGGCGACGGATTCCCTGGTGAAGGCCACCGACGAAGCGATCGCGCGCGCCGGCATCGAGCGTGAGCAGCTCGACGCCGCGGTGCTGGCGATCGCGGGCACCGACACAGACGCGGTTGCCGCGCACGTGCGCGAGCGCTGCCCGGCCACGTGGGTGGTCGTCAACGACGTGGTCGGCGCCTGGGCCGCCGCCACCGACGCCCGGCCCGGTGTGGGCGTGATATCGGGCACCGGCAGCAACGTGCTCGGCGTCGGACCGGACGGGCGCGCGTGGCGCGCGGGCGGTTGGGGCCACGTGCTCGGCGACGAGGGCAGCGGCTACTGGCTTGCCGTGCAGTCGATCAAGGCCGCGCTTGCCGACCGTGACGCGCTCAGGCCCGCAGACGGCCTTGAGCGCCGCGGCGATCGACTTCTTTGGAGTGCAGAGCGTCGAGGCGCTCGCCACGCTCGTCTATGCCAAGCCGCTGTCCAAGGGCGAGATCGCGGCGTTTGCGATCGAGACGGCGCGCGTCGCACACGCCGGCGACACGGTGGCGCGCGGGCTCTACGCGCGCGCTGCCGAAGAGCTGGCACGGCAGATCGCCGCGGTCATCGAGCGGACGGGCCTCGCGGGCGAGTTCCCAGTCGGTTTGATCGGAAGCGCGTTCAAGGCGGGCGAGCTGTTCGTGGGCCCGCTGGCGGATGCGATCCACGAGCTCGCGCCACAGGCGCGGGTGGCGGTCGTGGACATGGCGCCCGTCGGTGGCTGCGTGCTGCTGGCCGCGCTGGCCGCGGGCCGTCGTGAGGCGGTCAACCCGGCCGAGCTCAAGCCGCTGCTCGACGCCGCGCTCGCGCAAGAGGGCGTATTCAGAGAGTGATCGCGGCGCGAGCCGCGACCGCGACTTCGGGCCCGCCTGGCGCCCGGCGATCGCGCAGAGCGGCTGCAGCATTGCCGAACGTGGCAGCCTCGAGCGGACTGCGCCCCTCGCTGAGCGCGACGAAGAAGGCGGCGGCGAACACGTCGCCCGCGCCGAGGTCTTCGCGCGGCTCGACAAGGTGCGGCGAGGCCGGTTTGCACGATCGATCCGGCGGCGGGCGCGGGCAGGTGAACGGTCGCCGGCCTTGAGCCGGCGGTCACCGCGACATACGCTCCACAGCGGCGCGCGAGGGCAAACAGGGCGTGGCAGCTCCTGCACTCGTGCTCGGAGATGACAGCCGCGTCGAAGCTCCGCGGGAGCTGCGTTCGGGTCAGCTCGACAGGAGAGATGTCGCCGGCCGGCGCCGCATCCGCCCCCACGGACAGCGGCACGTCTCCCAGCAACGCTCCGGTGTCCAGCTGCACCAGCGGCACGCCCTCGCCCTGCTCCCAGTAGCGCGCGAGTCCCTGCGGGGTGAGGCCGATGAAGTCGGCTTGTCCCCGCCAGGCAAGCGGCGTCTCGCGCGCGACTGGCGCCAGGTGCAGGATCTCGGTGTCGAGTGTGAATGGCTCCACGATCGGGCCGGCCCACGCGAGCAGCCGTTGCGAGCGCTGCGCGCCGGAGCCGCGGGTGCTCAGCGTGGTGGTGTGCTCCGCCGGGATGACGTGCAGGTCGAGCTCGCTGCTGAAGGGTTCGAGCAGCGTCGTCATCTCGCTGGGGACTGCCTTGGGTGATGATCAGGTGCGCAGCCGAGCCGCGCGGCTTGCAGCGCGCTGTAGAAGGCGCCGCCGCCGGGTTGGGAGACGGCGCCGCCGGCGCGGTCCTCGATCTACGTCGCGCGTGACGTGACCGACGGTGACGTAGTCGTAGCGGCTGGGTTGCGAGTGGTCCATTACGTGGTCGAGTGTAATATCCAAATTTCGTGACGATTCACGATAGTAGCTACAAATCGTAGTTACTGTAGTGAATTGCGTAAAAAATAGACACGCACCGATGTGCCGGGTCCACATGTCGGCATGAGACCTTGCCAATGTCAGCGATTCGGCGCGTCGAGCTTCAGTCGATCGGCGGTGGTATGCGCACCGGCAGCTCGGCGCCCGCGATCGCTCGCCGCCGCGAGCCTGCCGGTGAAGACGCAGCCGCCGAGGAACGTGCCCTCCAGCGAGCGCTTGCCGTGCACGCCGCCGCCGCCGAAGCCGGCCGCCTCGCCGACGGCGATACAGTCCGGGGATGGCCTCGTCGCCCTGCTTGCGGTGCCCCCTGGGTACGCCCTTCAGGGTGCTCGCGCAACACGCGGCAGCCGAGGTCGGTCTGGATGCCGCCGAGGCTCTTGCGCGCCATCACCTGCAGGCGGATCGCGATCAGCGGCATCGCCTTGGCGTCGACGATGCGCTGGAAGCGCGCGGTGCGCAGCCGGTCGCCGCGCCAGTTGCGCAACTGGCCGATGCGGCGCAACTGGTCGTCGTTGAACAGGCCCTTGCCGCGCGCGATCGTCTCGTCGTAGCGGCCGACTTCGCGCTCCAGCACGGCGGCGTCGATCGCGCTTTCGCCGGTGACCTCGTTCATCTTGCCGGCCAGCTCGTCGCAGCGTGGAGGCGGAGACGAAGTCGGGTGAGCCCTCGAGAAAATGCCGCACCAGGACCGGCTTGCCGAGCAGCACGCCGAGCAGGAACGGCACGAGCCGCTTCTCGCGCAGACTGCGGATTGTGCTGTGAGCCGGACACGTCGAGCTCGCGCTTGGCGATCTTGAAGTTGCAGATCAACCACGAGTACTTGCGCTCGTCCTCGCACATGCGCTCGAGCGCCGCGTAGGCGTCGAACGTGGGCATCACCGGCACGGGGCCGTAGCGCCGGCCGTCGGGATTCAGCATGATCCCCGAGCGTGGCGGGATCAGCTTCAGGCCATGGTGCTCGCGCTGGGGTTTGGGGTGGCGCACCGCGTCGGCGTAGTTCCACATGCGCGAGAGATGGGTGACGTTGCCGCCGATGCGCGACACCTCCTCGTGCATGGCCCCGTCGGCGTAGTAGTGCGAGCCCATCAGCAGCTTCTCCGGCGCGCTGCCCAAGCGCGAGGTGGGCCACTCGCGGCGGACCAGGTCGAGGTTGCCGCCGATCCCGCCGGCCGCGATCACGACCGCCTTCGTGGCGCGAGCCTCGTAGTCCCTGCCTCGGGGGAGGCGTCCTCAGCTGTCCGGACTCCTCGGCGTCGCGCTACGCGAGCACCGACGATCCGGCCTTCCTCGGAGATCAGTCTTGTGACCCGTGAGCGCAAGCGCAGGTCAAGCGCCTCGCGACGCGGGTGGGACTCGATCGCGCCCCACACAGCCTCCACCAGCGCCTTGCCGGTGCCCCAGGTCAGATGGAAGCGCGGCACCGAGTTGCCGTCGCCGAAGTTGCCGCGCTCGGCCCAGTTGACGACCGGGAAGAAACGCACGCCGATCTCGCGCAACCACGCGCCGACGTCGTCGCGTGCACGCACCACGTACTGCTCGGCCCAGCGTCGGGGCCACACGTCGCCCTCGTCGAAGTCGGCGATCCGCAGCCAGTCTTCGAGCGCGAGCCGCTCATTGTCGGGGATGCGCGAGCGACGCTGCTCGGGCGAGTCGACCATGAACATGCCGCCGAACGCCTCGCGCGCTAGCCCGCCCAACTGCTCTGGCCCGCAGCGGTCCAGCAGCAGCACCGTGTGTCCGCTACGCAGCAGCTCGAGCGTGCTCACCAAGCCGGCGAGCCCCGCGCCGACGACGATCACATCGGGTGTCGTGTCGCTCATGCGCGCCTCTCCCCGTTTACTGGTCGTCTGATTGGGTCTCGACGCCTTGCTCATAGCAGCGCCATCCCGGGGGCGACCTTGACTTCGACCAGCTCCGGCTTGCTCGGAGGCGAGCGCGCCTGCGAGCGCTTCGCTCAGCTCCTGTGGTCCATCCACGACGCGCGAGTTCACGCCGTAGCCGCGCGCGACCGCGGCGCAGTCGAGCGCGGGCAGATCCAAGGCCGGGTGCGCCGACGATGTCCTCGAGCATCCCGAACCACTTCAGGATCGCGTACTCGTCGTTGCGCAGCACCAGGAACGTGACGTGGCACCTCGTAGGCCGCGGCGGTCCACAGGCTCTGGATCGCATACTGGGCGGAGCCCTCGCCGATCACGCACACGACCGGTCGGCTGGGCTGGGCCATCTGCACGCCGATCGCGGCGGGCATGCCGAAGCCGAGGCCCCCGCCGGAGGAGAAGTAGTAGCTCCCCGGCCTCGACAGCCGCAGCTGGTTGCGCAGCGCGAGCGTGGCCGAGGGCGACTCGAGCACCACGATCCCATCCAGGGGGAACGCTTCGGCGAGCGCGCGCACAGCGGTGGACGGGCTCATCGGGTCGGTGATCGGCGCCGGCTCCGGCGCCGGGCGGATCGCGGGCGCCGGGCGGTCTGACTCGCCGACGACGTCGGCGAGCGCGGCGAGCGCGAGCGCGGGGTCGGCGAGGATCGCATCGCCCATCGGCGCGCGCGCAGCCTCGTCGGGATCGCTTGTGATCGCCACCAGCGTCGTGCCCTCGGCAAGGAGCGGGCCCCGGCACGTTGGGGTAGTAGGGAAACACCGACGTGCCGACGCACAGCACGAAGTCGTGTGCGGCGAGCGCTTCTCCCACTGGCAGCACGGCCGGGGGCAGGATGCCCTGGAACAGCGGATGGTCCTCCGGGAAGCCAAGTCGCCCACCGCCGGTCGCGGGCGTCGCGTACACGGCTAGACGCTGCAATTCGGCGAGCCCGATCGCGGCCTCCCAGCCGCCCGCGGCGTCGATCTCCGGGCCGGCGACGAGTGCCGGGCGCTCGGCGCGTGCGCAGGCGCTCGGCGAGCTGTGCGATCAACTCTGGTGCGGGCTGGGCGGCGCCCACGACCGTGCGGCTCGACTGGTGGCGGACGGCGTCCTCGTCCACCTCGACGCCCCAATCGTCCATCGGGATCGACAGGAACGAGGGGCCGCGCGGGGGCAGCGTCGCCATGTGGATCGCGCGTGCCAGCGCGTGCGGGACGTCCTCGGCTCGCGGTGGCTCATAGCTCCACTTCACAAGCGGCTGAGGCACGCGCACGGCGTCGGGGTTGGTCAGGTTGGCCTGCAGGGTCATCAGCGAGCGGTACTGCTGGCCCGCGGTGATCACCAATGGGCTCTTGTTGGCCTGCGCGTTGAAGATCGCGCCCATCGCGTTGCCGACACCAGGCGCGGTGTGGAGGTTGACGAGCGTCGGACGCCCGCTCGCCTGCGCGTAGCCGTCTGCGAGACCCACGACGGTGGCCTCCTGCAGGCCGAGCACATAGCGAAAGTCGGTGGGGAACTCGGTGAGCATCGGAAGCTCTGTGGAGCCCGGGTTGCCGAACACCGTTGTCATCGAGCGCGCCCGCAGCAGCTCGAATGTGGCCTCTCTAACTGTCGTCACGTGCGTCTCCTGAAGTGATGGCTTGGAACGCCCTTCGAGTAGGCGGCAGGCCGAGACGCGCCGCCTATCTGAAGGAGGTTCTTAGCTTGCGCACAATACCCCCAGCGCATCGTTTGCGGCGATCGTTTGTTCTACGAACGTGTTCTGTTGGGTGGCGCGGAGGCACGACCGTGGTCGTGTTGTTGCACGGTCCGAGTGCACGCGCCTGCGTTTGTAGTTTGTCGTGGAGGTTCGATCTTGACGAGAGGTAGCCCACGCACGCCGCCGGTTCGCGCCGGTTCTCTGCTCGCCCTTGCGGCGGTCGCGGGCGTGTGCGCATTCTCGGGAGCGCCGGCGCTGGGAGCAGGCGCGGCACGCGACCGGCCGGGCACGGCGTCGTCCTATCCGGCGCGCGCCCAACGCCCACGCAAACTCGCGCGGCCCAGCGAATTCGCTCACAGCTCCACCAGCTCCACCGGTGGCGTCTCGCCGGGGAGCGCTCCCGCCGGCGAGCGCTCCGAGCACGAAAACGACGAGCACCACGACCAAGGCGCCGGCGAGCAAGAAGACCACCAAGAAGAAAGGCAAGCCGGTCCTGCACGGCAATCCGGCGCGCGCGCTGCTCGCCTATGAAGCGATGCAGAAGAACTTCTACATACCCGGCACCGGGCTGTACTTGGGCGAACCGTACTCCTACCTGTGGCCGTTCTCCCAAGCGCTGGCGGCGACCGTCAGCGTGTCCAACATCCCCGGTCAGGCGGCGACCGCGGCGAGCACCTACTCGAGCGAATTCAAAGTGCGCCTGTATGGCCTGCAGAAGTATTGGGGCTCCACGGGCGAGGCTGTCGCCGGCGAACAGCCCGAAGAGGAAGAAACCGGCGAAGGCTCAGAACCCGCCGAAGCCGCGGGCATCGCCGCCCCGACGCTGCCGTCGTTCAACGGCGAGGTGGTGCCGCCGGGCGGCGCGAGCTACTACGACGACAACGAGTGGGTCGGGATCGAGCTGGTGCGGCTCTACAAGGAGCGCCACGAAGCGTCGCTGCTCGAAAAGGCCGAGCAGATCATGCAGTTCGTGATGGCCGGGTGGTCCACCAATCCAAAGCTCGCGTGTCCGGGTGGGGTGCCGTTCTCCGACGCTCCCAGCAACACCGAACGCAACACGGTCACCGATGGACCCGCCGCCGAGCTCGGCGTGCAGCTCTATCGCCTCACGAACAACGCCACCTACCTGCAGTTCGCCGAGACGGCCTACGAATGGGTGCGTCGCTGCCTGCGCACGCCGGGCGAACTGTATTACGACCACATTCGCCTGCACGGCGCGATCGACACGACCGAGTGGAGCTACAACCAGGGGTCGATGATGGGCGCCGGGGTGTTGCTCTACCAGGCAACCGGCAACGGCGCCTACCTCTACCAGGCCCGTCAGACCGCCAAGGCGGCGCTCTCCTACTTCACGATCCCGCGGCTGCTCAGCGAAAACCCGTTCTTCGTGTCGGTGTACTTCAGGAACCTGATGTATCTCGACTCGGTCACCCACGATCCACCGGGCTCGACGCTCGCGCAGAGCTACATCAACAGCGTGTGGGTCCACCAGCGCTTGACGAACGACCTGTTCGCGTTCGGCTCGCCGCCCACCACACAGCTGCTCGACCAGGCGGCGGTCGCGCAGATCTACGCGCTGCTCTCCACATCCCCGAGCACGTACTTCTGAGAGCGTCGCCGGCGCTCCCTCGACCGCGGGCGACCCGTCTAGTCCCCGGCTTGGGCGGGGACTGGCGACTCCTACAGCCGCGGCGCAGCGTTACCAGTAGGCTTGGCATCAGATGACCGCGGACGCCGCCAACATGATCACCGCCGAGGGGCTCGAGGAGCTGGAAGCCGAGCTCGCCGTCCTGGAGGGCGACGGTCGCCGTGAGATCGCCGAGCGCATCAAGACGGCGCGCGAGTGGGGCGACCTCAAAGAGAACAGCGAGTATCACGACGCCAAGAACGATCAGGCGCACCTGGAGACCAAGATCGCGAAACTACGCGAACGGATCTCAACCGCCGAGGTGGTGCAGGAGTCCGGGGGCGGCGACGGCGCCGTCGGGTTCGGCTCGACGGTCGTGGTTCGCGACGAGGCGGGCGCCGAGCGCAGCTGGCGGATCGTCAGCTCGCACGACGCGTCTCCCTCAGACGGTCGGCTTTCGGCGGATTCGCCGGTCGCCCGCGCTCTGCTCGGGCGTCGCGCCGGCGAGCGGGCTTCCGTCGTGCTCCCCAAGGGGGAGAGCGTGCTCACCGTTGTAAGCGTAGGCTGAGCGCCGCGCCGCGACTTCCTCCTTGCGCCGGTACAGGCGCTGGTCGGCGAGCTGCATGATCGAGTCGGGATCGTGGCCTTCGTCGGGGATCGTCACGACTCCGTGGGACGCGGTGATCGAGAATGCCGGACCGTGCTCGCAGAGCGCCGCGACGCTCAGGTCCACGAAACCCTCGCTGTCGGCGGCGGAACGGTCGAACAGCACGCAGAACTCGTCGCCGCCCATGCGGTAGGCGGTGCCGTGCAATCCCACGGCGCTTTTCAGTCGCTCGCTCAAGCGAACCAGCAGCGTGTCGCCCGCCGGATGGCCGAAGGAGTCGTTGTAGAGCTTGAAGCCGTCGAGGTCATACAGCACCAGCTCCCACGGTTCGTGGGCCTGCGCGGTGCGGCAGGCGAGCCGCAGATCGCCCATCAGCAGGCGCCGGTTGCCAAGCCCGGTGAGCGGGTCGGTCAACGACAGGCGGCGGGAGTGGGCGAGCAGCGCGATGTTCTCGCGCAAGGTGACGATCAGATGCGCGCCGACGGCGAGCACCGTTGCGGCGGCGAGAATCAGCGCGGGCAGCGTGAGCTGCGGCCCGAGGTTGCCGTAGACGAGCACGCCAAGCGCGCTGAACAGCGCGAGCGTGGGCACCACCGTCATCTGCCAGCTCTTCATTCGTCGCTGCTGGAAGGGCACCGTCGGCGTCCACGCGGCCATCGCCATCAAGATCGCCGCGAACGGCCACAGGCATTCCAGCCAGGTGCCGGACTGGTAGGAGTCGGTGGCGGTCTGGTAGAGGTAGGTCGAGTCCGCGACGGCGCTCACGAGCATCCCCGAGGCGATCAGCAGCCACATCGCTCCCGGTCGCCAGCCGGTTATGGCGATCGCGCCGAGCGCGAACATCATCAGCAGCAGGTCGCCGATCGGATACGCCAGCGACACCGCGACCGAGCTGAGATCGCCGGTGGCGCTGTGCATGATCGGCGGGAGGATCAGCGCCGCGCCGACGGTCGCGGCGCCGAGCCCGGCGATCAGCCCGTCGAGCCACATCCCGATCCTCAGTTCGCGCAGGTGGGCCCTGGCGAGCAGCACCAGCGCGACGTAGTAGCAGGGGTAGGCAGCGAGGTTGAAGGCGTCGGCGAGCGACACGCTGCCGCCGGCGGCGGCGCTCGTGTGTTCGATGAACAGCACGTCGTACAGTTCGCCGACGCTCCAACACAGCATCCCGGCGCCCATCGTCAGCCATGCGGCGCGCTGCTCGGGAACGAGCGCCCCGCGCGCGAGCACGGCGAGCGCCGAGCCGAACAGCAGCACGTTGAAGATGTCTTCTTCAAAGAGCCCGTCGAGCCCGCTTCCGCCGAAGCCGAGCGTGACGTGCAGCGCAAGCACGCCCAGCCCCCCGATCAGGCAGGCGAGGAATAGGGTCGAGGTGTTGGGTCGCAGTCGCGCGCGCATGGGTGTGCGGGTCGTCAACTACATCGGCTGCGCGGGGGGAAACCCTGAGTCGATCAACCCTCTTTGCGCGGGAAATCATCTGAGTGGGATCAACGCTGCTCGAGCGCGAGAAAATCCTGAAGGGATCGACCCTGCTTGCGTGGAGGAAACCCTTGACGGGATCGGCCTTCCTCGCGCGGGAATAACCCCGAGCGCGTCAAGCCCCGAGCGCGTCAAGCGCCAGCGAGCGGCCGATGCGCCGCGTGAAACTGCCCGGCTTGCGCCTGTAGAGACGCGCCCCGAGCCCGAGCGCGCGTGCCCGCAACCGCTTGCGCCGTCGCTCGATCCGCTCCAGCAGAGCATCCCGCGTCGAGCTGTCCTCGCCGAAAGATGTCGGGTCGCCGCTCGAGGTATGCGCCGAGCATCCACAGGTCGTGCTCCTCTCCGAGCACGTCGCCCAGCCGATTGGCGCGCCGAGTGGGCCCGCGAGCGCCCTTGCGATCCGCGCCGCCGAGCATGTCGAGCACGTAGTAGAGGCTCTTCACGCGCTTGCGCCAGTCGTGCAGGTCCTGAGCGCGGCGCGCATGCCCACGCTTTGCCCGCCGACGGCGCCGGCGTCCTTCGCGATAGATGCGTCGCAGTCCGGGGGCGAGCGCGTCGAAGTCGTGCTCGAGCAGCTTCCAGCGCGCCAGGCGGCGACGCATCGTGGCGATGTCGGCGAGCACTCGTTCGCGCTCTGAGGGCGCGATCGCGGCGCCGCGCTCGCTCTCCAAGCGCGTTCGCGGAGCGGGCGGACCCGCTCCGGCGCAAGCGCTCGCGGATGGCGCTTGGCGAGCGCATCGAGCGTCGCCAGGCGCACCTCGGCGTCGCGCGCGCCCGCCAGGCGCTGCGCGGCGCTGCGCAGCGAGTCGTTGACGCGCCGGAACTCGGGCTCGCCGAGCTCATGGCGCAACAGTCGCGCGAGCGCGCGCATACGCTTGATCGCCTTGCGCGCGTCGTGGACCAGCTCGGCCGGATCGACCGGCGCCGAACCCGCTTCACCGCCCTCGATTGGATCGCTTCCAATGGCCATTGCGCACCGCCCCTCCACATGGAGGCTATCGCCGCGACAATGCACTCATGCCAAAGTTGCCCGACGCACGCTGGTGGACGGTGCGCAGCGCCCACAGCAACAAGCCCGCCACCTATCGCTGCCCGATCTGCGGACGGCACCTGCCGGCGATGAGCGAGCACGTGCTGATGTTTCCCGAAGACGACAAAAGCCGTCGCCGCCACGCCCATGCGAAGTGCGTCGCGCAGGCGCGTGAGCGGGGTCAGCTGCTGTTGCGCGAAGACTGGTTGCGCACCCAGCCGCGAGCGCCGTCGCTGTGGCAGCGGCTGCGGGATCGCTTCAAAGGAGCGTGAGACGCGGCGGTCAGGCGCCGTTCACATGCACGTAGTCGGGCTCCACGCGCAGGATCACCCGCTGTTCGCCGGGCTGGCGGTATGGATAGCTCTCCTGTCCCAGGTACTTCATCGCAAGCGAGTCGATGTGCGCGTCGGCGCCCTCGCGCGTCTGCTCTGTCACTCGTCCGCGGACCGACAGGTACTCGTAGGGGTTCTCCATGTTCTGCACGGTCAGCGTCACGCGCGGATCGCGCTTGAGATTCTCAGGCCAAGAGCGTCCCTCGGCGGTGTTGACCACGGGACGGCCGTCCTGCACGTCGACCCACACGGGCGCGGCGTGCACCGATCCGTCAGCACGGATCGTGGACACAACGCAGAAGTTCTTTGCTTTCAGCAGCTCCTCGGCACGACCCTCGATCGCCTGGCTCATCGGATCCCCTTTCTGGTGGGAGTTCTCTGAGAAGGCAATCTACCCACTGAGGGCGCTTCTCTCGCGCCTAATTTCTCACGAGTCGCCGCGGGCGGTCCTAATTTCTCGCGACTCCCGTGGAGGAGGTCGCGGGTGGGATCGGGTTGAGCGCCACCAGTCGTCCGTTGTTGAGCTGGAAGTGCACGGTCGCTTCGCCGCCGCTCGGCCGGCTCAGCGAGTCGCCAGGCTTATACAGCGGGTAGGCGAGCGTCACTTCGGTGTCGCTCTGCCCGACCACTTTCACGCTCGCGCTCGGTTCCTTGGTGTCGGTGCCGATGTAGCGACCGTCGACGAAGAAGAACGCCTGCTGCCCGTACCCGTCGCTGGAGCCGCTGTGGGTGCCGACAAGCACGCGCAGGGTGTTCGAGGGGTCATAGGTGGAGGTTTCGCCGGCGGTGTAGCCATGCGCTTTGATCACAGCCACCGCGGCGCCCACGCCTTCGGCGCTCGTTGATTCCTTGGTGAATGCGGGTGCGGTGGTGGTGCGTGTGGCTTCCGCGCCCCCGGTTTCGTTCGTGCTCGTGGTGGTGCTCGCAGGGGTCGTGGTAGTGGGGGAGGAGCTGGTCGTGCCCGTGGTGCTCGTACGCTGCGTGGTCGTGTGTGGGCTGAACGAGCCCGACGCCGTCACGGTCTTCGTGGCGCCCGACCCGCACCCGCCGAGTGCGAGTGCGCAGATCGCCGCGACGGCAAGCATCGTTTGACGTGTGTGCTCCGTGCTCATCCTTGCAACCATATTCGCCATCACGCGCTCCCATCCTCGGTTTGGTCGTGCCGTTGCGCGGCAATTGGGACCCTCGCGCTACGGCTTGTGAACCCCGTTGGGGCTAGCTTGTTGCGCAGACGGCCTCAGTTGCACTCAGGTTGAGCCGTTCGGGGCTCGGGAACGCCCTACCCGTCCCAAAAATTATTAGCGACTGCTAAGCTAAGGGAAAGGGCAGACCAGCGAGCAACGGAGACCCCGCAATGAACGCCAAAACCACAGCCGCTTACAGAAACTGGACGCTTGCGATCGTGGCCGAGCCGTGGGTCGCCGCGCTCGCGGGGGATACGGCATGAGCGTCGAGCCCGTAGGCGCGCGTCGCCGAGTGCCGGCCGCCGAGCGCCGCCAAGCGCTGGTAGCGGCCGCCGTGCACGAGTTCGCCGCCGGCGGGCTGCACGGCACGCCGGTCGACCGCATCGCACGACGTGTCGGCGTCGCCCAGCCGTATGTGTTCAGTCTGTTCGCCGGCAAGCGCGATCTGTTCCTGGCCGCCGTCGACCACTGCTTCGAGCGCTTCTCCGAGACGTTCGCCGCCGCCGCCGCGGACTTCGACGCCGGTCGCGCGCCCGCGGATTGCGAGGACGTGCTGATGGCGATGGGCAGCGCCTACAAGCAGCTGCTCTCGACCGACCGCGACTACCTGATGCTCCAACACCAGGCCTACGCCGCCTGCGACGATGAGCTGGTGCGCGCGCGTGTGCGTCGCCGCTACGCGGAGCTGGTCGCGTTCGTGGCCGAGCTCTCCGGTGCGGAGCCCGAGCGCCTGGATGATTTCTTCCGTCACGGTATGGCTCTCAACGTCGCCGCCGCGATGGACGTCGCCGAGCTGTCCGCCGGCTGCTCATGGGTGCAAGCCGAGCTTGCTGGGCGCTCCAGCGGGTAGCATCAGGCTATGGCGACGTCTGATTCTTCGCAAGCCCAGGCAAAGCGCAGCCGCCGCGAGCTGGCGCGCACCGGTGTGCTGGTGGTGCTCGCCGTGATCGTCACGCTGTTCGCGGTGCTCAACGTCAAACAGGTCGAGGTCAACTGGATCTTCGGCAAGAGCGAGACACCGCTGATCATCGTGATCGTCGCTTCGCTGCTCGTTGGTATCCTGTTTACGCACTTCGCCGAGATGCGCAACCGGCGCAAAAGCTAGCGCTCGCCCTCGAACCGCGCTCGCCCTCGAACCTGTCTCAGGGAGAGAACCTCAAGCGACGGCCTGGCGGCGCTCCCCGATCACGATGCGCGCTGCCTCCTCGGCGCCAGGAACGGCGCGAGCACAACGTATGCCAGGTAGCCCGACAGCTCCGGTAGCGTCCCCGCGCCGCTGGATGCCGTCTGGAGATAGATCGTGTGCCAGATCGCACCCTCGATCCCTTCCTGGGCGAGATCTGTAGAGGCGGGCCGGGGGCGCCCGCCGTGAGCCTCGAAGTCACCTCGCATGCCAGATCCGCGCGCAGATTGACCGCGCGCTGACCCATCGCGAACACGCCGGTGGCGATCGTCTGAGCATAGGCCGGGCGCGCCGCGAAATAGTGCATGAGAGCCTGTCCAGTGCCCTGCGCGTACCGCGGCCGGCCATTCCTCGACTGGAGCGCCAGCCTCGGGTCTGAAACGATTGCGTGAACCTCCTCGCCGCAGCATTCTCAATCGCCGCCAGGAAGCAGACCTCCATGTCGTCGAACAGGCTGAAGAACGTGTCGATCGACACGCCCGCCTCGTCAACGATCCGCATCGGGGTGAGGTTCCCATAGCCTTCGAGGACGGCCAGTTCCAGAGCGCTTCGCAGACAGGCCTTCGCGCGATCGTCCTCCCCGGTCAAGGCGAGTCCTGCCAGGCACGCCCGCCGCCCGACTTCAAGCGGATCGAGCTCCCGCGTCTGAATACGAGCGTCCAGCTCACCATGTCCCGCACGAGCGCGGACAGCTCCTCCGTGCGCTCCCTCCACCAGGCGCACGAAGTCGCGCGTCGCAGTCCGCCCACAATCGCCCGGTCACCGGCTCGGGCAGTGGACCGTGCATCGGGTGCGTCGCGCGAAGCTCCCCGCCAAACGCTGCTCGAACAGGGCCGAGGGTCTCTGGTCAATTGCTCCCAGCCCGCGGGTCCCGCCGAAGGCGCGTCCACCAGCATCACGCGAGCCCCCTTCGGGGTTGTCTGCCGCACCACCTCGGCGAACGTCTCGAACGCGCCTCTCCAGGCGCTCTTCGAGTGGTCCTTCGGTTGCGTTGTAGCCCATTGCGATGCGGTCCATCGCCCTGCTCGCGATCAGGTCGAGCGTGGCCAAGAAGCATTCCTGCTTGTTGGCGAACTGCTCATAGAAAGCCCGCCTCGACACGCCCGCCAAGCTCACGACTTGCTTGACGCTGGTGCGGCCATAGCCACTCGTGGCCACGGCCTCGATCATCGCCCCATACATACGCAGCCTCTGGTTGGCGGCCACCTCGTCCGGGTCCATCTGGTGGGGGCCCCGCGGCAGCCGCTTGTATAGCGGCGCCAGTCGTGCCCGCCTCAGGCGGCCCACTGGGTCTGCGTTGAGACGGCGGAGTCGTTCTCGGCCGAGCGGCCGCATCCGTGTCGCGCCCGAGGGGCGCCAGCAGGCGTCGAAAGGGGAGCGCTGGCGCCGGTCGAGGGTTGATCGCCCGCGCGTATCAGCGAAGGCCGATCGTGTGTGGAGGACGCGCCGCCACCGCCCACCGATGCCTGCGCGGATGGACTACGACGCCGGCGCGCCAGAGCACCGCCGCCGAGGTTGTTCCCACCCTCTTTCACCGCGTTCTATCTCCTCGAATACTTATATCCCCTCGACTATCAAGGAGTCTTGAAAACAATATCATTCCATGTCAGAGATTTATTGTCTACGTACAGTTGGGGCGGTCAGGCTACGACACAGGCGCATTTAGCGCGCTGTCCCGAAGCCCAGTTCACCATTCGCGCAAGGCCTCAATGCAACAGCACCCGGAAGTATCAGGATCCCCAAACCCATGGTCGTCCCTGCCGAAACATCGAAGGCGAGCTCAACCGGCTTGGCTTTCGAGCGCACCCCGGCCGCCAGCTCGAAAGCGATCAGACTCGCCACGACCGCCCAAACGCCGGCTGTCACCGCTGTCGTCTGGCTGTGCCCCGCCGCCCACGCCACAAGTAGCGCCAGCAGCGGAAGCCCAGCCCCTGACGATCGACCAGTCCTGGGCGAAGGTGTGCCAAAGCTCCGTCCAGCTCACACGTCGCTGCTCGGAGAGCCGCAAGCCGAACACGTCCGCGTAGGAGTGCGCAAACCAGTACAGATCACCGCGATCACCAGTGAGCCGACCGTGTCCGGATACTCTCGTTCAGCCCGCTCTCGGCCGCCAGCAGCGCCCCGACCGTGATGATCCCGTAGACGACGCCTTCGGGTTGCGCTCGGGCACGAGCTCCCACCCGAGCACACGCTCCAGACAGGGCCCGCCGCCCCGCTCCCGCGAAAGGCTCCTCCGCTTCTTGCTCCTCGGCTCCCGGCTCGTGGGGTTGCACTCGCTGCATCGTTCGACTCCGCTTGTTCGAAGTCCACGCGATGGTAACTGGCGGGTCTCACTTCCTTCACAATCGCCCGCGCGCGTGGGGTTAGCGTGCACGCACAAGGAACCATCCTGGAGCTGTCACCGCAAAGCTGTCGGCCAAGCACGGCATCGGCCACGGAGGACTGTCTGTGACCGACAACCTGCCAGGCAATCACAGCGCTACCGCCACCGCTCTGCGGTAGGGCGGAAGGCGCAAGGTGCGTGGGGCGCCAGGCTGCGGCGTCCCACGCACAGGACGTTCCGTGATCCTCTGGACGGAGCGCGCTCGCTAGCATCGACGCTCGCGCCGACGTAGCTCAGCTGGTAGAGCACTCGCATGGTAAGACCTAACCGAATGGCGCATCGACCTGCGTGAGTGGGGGCATCCCGCCGACGAGTTGGACTTCATTATCCCGGGGGACCTCGGCGACAAGCGGTGGGGCGTGATCGATCCCGACACAGACGCGTGCCACCTGAGCCTCAACCAGTGCAAGAAGTGGGCGCAAAGTTCTTCACCCCAGCCGTCAAGAAGGTCGCCAAGCGTCCGGAGTTCGCGGCCATCGTCGGTGCGACCCCTTACTCGATGCGTCGCGGCGGCATCTCCGTTCGACTGCGCGCCGAGGACCCACAGACCGTCGCCAAAGACTGCGGAACGAGCCTACGGATGCTCGACGAACGCTACGCGTTCGCGATCGACGACCTGCGCAGATTCGGGCCGCGACCGTTCAACGAGGAGTGGGCCGCCGCGCGGGCGGCCCACCGGCCCGCCGATGAGCCGCTGCCACTTCGCCTGGTTGCCTAGATCCTGGGCGAGGCTCGCTCGACATAGTGTTCGCGCGGCCCATCGGATGTCCGCCGTTAATCGGTGCTCCGGCGTGCGGGCGGGCCCACGCTACTCGCAGTCGATCAAGCCAGGGCTTGCGATCCTGCACGAGATCCAGCTTCGCCGACGGCCTCGGTCAGGCTTCGATGATGCCGCCGGTCTGACTGCGGCACACGATCTCCGGCCCTCGATTCGTTTCGATCGTGACGGGTTTGCCGCCGACTGTCACGCAATTGTGTTCGAACCATCGGAGAATCTCATGTCATTGCTGCAGCCAGGCGACGAGTTTCCTGCCATCACGATCACCCCCGTCGGCGGCGAGCCGTTCGAGCTACCAGCCGCGTTGGGCGAGCATTTCGGTGTCGTGCTGTTTTACCGGGGAGCGTGGTGCCCCTACTGCAACGCACAGCTACGTGCCTTCCAGCGCGCACATGAGCAGCTCACGGAGCGCAACATCGACGTCGTCGCGCTGTCGGTCGACGACCTCGACACGACCCGGGAGCTCGTCGCAAAGCACGGCCTTACCTTCCCGGTCGGACACAGCGCAGATGCGCACGCCATCGCTGAGGCGACGGGGGCCTTCGTCAACAACGATCCCCTCTACCTCCAGTCGACGGGGTTCGTGCTCGGTCCCGACGGTCGAGTGATCGTCAGCGTCTACTCGAGCGGGGCGATCGGCCGGCTCGTCCCCGATGACGTCCTCGGTCTCGTGCGCTATATCGCCGAGCATGCAGCAGCCGCCAGCCAGTAGTTGCCGTAACCCCACTCGCGTCGCAGCGTCTTGACGAAGCACCGGCGGATAGTCAAGGCGGCGACGGGCTCGCTGCCCACCGCGGCTGCCCACCGCGCAGAGTCGTATGCCTGGGCTCTAAACGACTTTCTGTCGCTGCTCGGCTGAGACGGCGCAGAGGAGCCCCTCGAAGTCCTCGCCGCATGGGCCGCAGGCGCGCAGGTGAGCCTCCACGCCGGCGTATCGCTCCGTTGCGGTCTCCGGGTCGGCGCGTACGAGCTCAACATAAATGTGGAGAAGTGCCATCGCCTTCTCACACCCCACGTCTTCGGGGTCAGTGTCGAGAAATCGGTCCAGTGCGTCCCAGCCGGTCATCCGTGCCTCCCGGTCGCGGTCCGAGTGTCCAGATATCCCTTTGCGGCGAGCTCGGCCCGGATCTTACGCCTGGCGTCGAACATAGTCTTATAGATGGCGTTGCGGTTGCTGGCGAGCTCCAAGGCCAGCGACTCCACGGGCACCCCAGCGATCACGATCGCGACAAAGATGCGCCGCTGGTGGTCGGAGAGGACGTCGTCCACCGCCCTTCGCAGAGCCGCAATCAGGTCCTGCCATTCGGCTTTCCCAGCCGGGTCCAGGCCAAAGCGGTCGGGTAGACGCTCCCAGTCCTCGGCGCCCATGGCCACTGTGGGGTGGCGCCAGAAATGCCGGCCGATCTTCGTGGACACCTCGAGGATCACGAACTTGTAGGCCCAGGTGGTGAAGCGGCTCTCTCCACGGAAGTCGTCGAGCTTGCCGGTGATCGCCATCAGCGAGTCCGCCGCGGCCTGGTGTGCAAGGTCATCGAGCTCGGGGCCAGCGAGCCTCAATCGGGAGCGACGCCGATTCACCTCGGCGCGTGCGACCTTCAGCAGCAGCTCATGCAGTCGGGCCACGGCCGCTTCTTTCGGTGGTCCGGCGCCAGCGAGCGAGCGCAGCCACTCAGCCGACTCGCGATCTAGTTTCTCATCGGTCGAGGTCTGGCGGTCGGGCGCGGGTGTCGCGCAGCGCACGGCGAGGAGTCTAACCGGTGCCCGAGCCGAGTCACGGCCACGAGCCGGCGCATCGACCGGCTCCTGGAAGCTCAGCTCCTCGCGCGGAAGGTAAGACATGCCTCCCCCGTGCTGCCAACAGGACATGAAGCAACCGGCAAAGACGGTCCTGATTACGGGCGCTAACGTCGGTCTCGGCAAGGACGTGGCCCGCCAGCTCGCCTTGCGACCGGATTTCGACCGGATCTACCTCGGCTGCCGCAACCCGGCCAAGGCTGAGCAGGCCCGGCGCGACCTGGAGCGGGTGACCGGACGCTCGATCTTCGAGGTCGTGATCCTTGACCTCTCGAACCTCGACTCCGTACGCGCGGCGGCGTCGGCGATCGAGCGGCCACTCGATGCCGTGCTCCTGAACGCTGGCGGCATCGGTGGCCGGACTCCGATGGCCCTCACCGGGGACGGCGTGACCGAGGTGTTCGCGCAGAACGTGCTCGGCCACGTGGTCCTGCTGCAGGAGCTGGTCAGCGCCGGGGCGCTCACCGAAGTTGCCGTGCTCACCGGCAGCGAGGCGGCGCGTGGTGTTCCCAAGCTGCGAATCCCGCGTCCGGCGTTCGACGAGTCGAGCGTCGAGGAGTTCGTCTCGGTGATCGACGGGTCGTTCTTTCGCGAGCGCAAGCTCATCGCGACGCTGGCCTACGGCCAGGTCAAGTATCTGGGGGCACTGTGGATCGCGGCGATGGCGCGCAGGCACCCCGAGCTCAGGTTCATCACGATGTCGCCCGGTAACACAGCGGGTACGGAAGCGCTGCGCGATCAGCCGGCGCCGATGCGGATCATCGCCAGTCGTCTGGTTCTGCCGTACGTCATGCCGGCGCTCGGGATCGGTCACAAGCTCGAGGTCGGCGCCGGGCGGCTCGTAGACGCCGTCACGAATGCCTCGCTCACTAGCGGCGTGTTCTATGCCAGCGCGGCCAAGACGATCACGGGACCGGTGAGCGATCAGGCCGAGATCGTGCCGCAGCTGCGCGACGAGACGATCCAGGACCACGCCTATGCGGCGATCGGGCGCTTCGTGCCCGAGATCGCCTCCACGAGGCGGCTCTCATGAGACGGGTGGGGCCCTCAGCGCTACGCGTGACAGGGCTCTCAAGAGAGTCCGCGCAGGTGGCAGGCGATGAGGCGATCCAACAATCGATACCTGATACGGAGTCGACATGATCTCGATAACCATGTACGGCGATCCGGCCTGTCCGTGGGGATACTCCGCCAGTCCCGCGCTGCGCGTGATCGAGTGGCGCTACGGTGATCAGCTGGACTGGCGCCTGGTGCTCGTCGGTTTGAGCGAGGACACCTCGCGTTACGCCGAGAGCGGTTTCACGACGCTGCGAATGGCGCGCAGCGGCCTGCGCTTTCGGAAACGCTACGGGATGCCGTTCGCGCCCGATCCGAAGCCGCGCCTCAGCGCCTCCTCACGGGCTTGCCGCGCCGTGATCGCCGCACGCCAGCAGTCGCCCGGGAGCGAGTGGCGGGTTTTCCGCGCGCTGCAGCTGGCCAACTTCAACACGCCGCTGCTCTTCGACGACGACGAGCAGATGCTAGAGGCGCTGAGCACCGTCCCGGGCGTCCCCGCCGCGGGGATCGTCGAGCTGATCGACTCCGCCGACGTGTGGGCCGCCTACGAGCAGGACAAGGCCGAGACCCGCACCGCGGCGGGCTCGCCGACAGCCCTGCAGGGCAAGGCCGGCAACAGCGACGGAGCGGTCCGCTACACGGCGCCGTCGCTGCTCTTCGAGACAGAGGACGGCCGGCGGCTGGAGGCGGGCGGCTTCCAGCCGGTCGAGGCGTACGACGTCCTGGTGGCGAACCTCGACCCGACATTGGAGCGCAGGGCGCCGCCCGAGGACCCCGCGATGCTGCTCGAGTTCTTCGACTTCGGCCTGACGACTCAGGAGGTGGCCGCGCTGCTCACCCACGGCAACGATCAACCCGACCGCGCGGACGCCGAGGACGCGCTCCTAGAGCTCGTGCATGACGGCCGGGCCCAGCGCAACGCCCTCGGCGACGATGCGCTGTGGACGGCCGCCCAGCGGACAGACCACCAGCCTTCGATCGCGCACGCAGCCAGCCGCCGGTCACGGTCATATACCCAGGAGGCATGAGCGTGCTTGGCGCTCCGTCTGCCGCGCAGAAACCGGAGTGCGAGGTCTACCCACCCGCTATTACCTGGACCGCAACGCAGTGGACTTCTCCCACCTACGGCCCAGCGACACCATCACGGCCTGTCCGTACAAGGGCCACACCAGCGCCTACTGGTCGGTCCAGACCGCCGAGGCCCTACACCGGGATCTCGCGTGGTCCTATGACTTGCCGACAAGGCAGCTGCTGCCGATCGCCGGGCTGATCGCCTTCTACGACGAGAAGGTCGATGTGTTCCTCGACGGCGAGCGCCAGGTGCGACCGAAAACGCACTTCTGAGATTGAGCGGGTAAGACCGGCCCGCGAACGGACGCTGATATCCAACGAGCCCGCCGCGTCCGGGCAGAGGATCAGCGACCCGAAGGAGCCAGATGACGATCGCAGAGCAGGTACGAGGACTCGCCGAGGGCCACGCAGCGGCACTCCCAGCCGAGGTCAAGAGCGCGTTTGCGCGCGAACAGGCAGAGCTGGCGGCCCTTGAGCCCGTGGAGGTCATCGCCGTCGGTGAGCTGTTGCCGGACAGCGACTTGCTCGACGCGCACGGGCATGCCACAACTCTGCAGACGACGCTGGACGGCCGCCCCGCAGTGCTCGTCTTCTACCGTGGCGCGTGGTGCCCGTACTGCAACATCGCTCTGAACGCCTACCAGGCCGAGCTGTTGGGCGAGCTCGATCGTCGCGGCGTCACGCTTGTTGCCCTCAGCCCGCAGACGCCGGACGGGTCGTTGAGTATGCAGGAGAAGAACGACCTTGGCTTCGCCGTCCTCTCCGACCCGGGCAACAGCCTGGCGCGCAGCGTCGGCATTCTCACGGCGCCGTCGCAGGAGGCACGCGCTGCGCAGCTACAGCTCGGACTCGACCTCGAGACCGTCAATGCCGACGGCACGACCGCGATCCCGATGCCGACCGTGCTGATCCTCGCCCCGGACCTGACCGTCCGCTGGGTGGACGTGCACCCCGACTACACGACTCGCTCAGAGCCCGCCGAGATACTCGCCGCGCTCGACGCGATCACCACGTGAGCGCGCAGCTGCAAGGGCGGGTGGCGCTCGTCACGGGCGCCGGCCGCGGCATCGGGCGGGAGATCGCCCTGGGCCTCGCGCGAGATGGAGCGCGCGTCGCGCTGCTCGCCCGCACGACCAAGGAGATCGACGGTGTCGCCCACGAGATCAATGCCCTGGGCGACACTGCGCTCGTGTTGACCGCCGACATCGGCGACGCCACCGCAGCAAAACAGGCAGTCAGGACGGTCAGCGAAGAGCTCGGCCCGATCGAGATCCTGGTCAACAACGCCGCCGTCGTGTGGCCACTTGGCGCCAGCGCGACCATCGACCCCGCACAGTGGGAGCTGGCCGCGCAGATCAACCTGCTCGCGCCCGTCCGGCTCACCATCGCCATCCTGCCCGGCATGATCGAGCGTGCGTGGGGCCGGATCGTCAATGTCTCAAGCGGCGTCGCCGCGAACCCCGATGGGATGATTGGCGGGAACGCCTACACCGCGACCAAGGCGGCTCTGGAGGCACACACGCTGAACCTCGCGGCCGAGCTGCGCGAGAGCGGTGTGACCGCCAACGTCTTCCGACCCGGCGCCGTGGACACCGCGATGCAGGGCTGGATACGCGAGCAGGATCCCGCCGTGATCGGCCGCGACCTGCACGAGCGCTTCATCGCAATGCACAAGAGCGGGACGCTACTCACCCCCGAGCAATCGGCGAGCGCACTTCTCGAGCGCCTTCGCACGGGCGGCACTGGACAGATCTGGAACGTCTCAGACTAACCGCGACACCACCCTGATACCGCAAATCGAAACCAACACAAAGGAGACGACATGGCCGTGAAACTTGGGCTACTCGCACGACTCGAGGCAAAGCCCGGCAAGGGCGACGAGCTCGGGGCGTTCCTGAAGGGCGGACGCGCGCTGGCGGTAGCCGAGGAGGGGACCGTCACGTGGTACGCGTTCAAGCTCGACGACACCCACTACGGCATCTTCGACACTTTCGAGACCGAGGACGCCCGCCAAGCCCACATCAACGGCGAGATACCCAAAGCCCTGGCCCAGGTCGCTAGCGACCTGCTCGCCTCCGAGCCCGACATCCAACCGATCGACGTGATCGCAGTCAAGTAGCACGTCTCGACTGCCTCGCCACGGCTCCTCGTCTGTCAGCTACTCGATGTGCGCCTGCCCCAATCAAGCCCATCCGTGGCTATCAACCTCGCGCAGCTCGCTATCGGCTCGATGAGCTCGCGATCAGCGGCGAGTATGCGACTGGGATAAAGCCTGGCATCCCTAACGACCACGACGAGCTCTAGGCACTTAGGAAGGTGTCGACATCCGCGGCGAACTCGGTCGCGTGCTGGAAGAGGAAGCCGTGTGCGGAGTCGGGGTAGATCTTGACTTTGGCCTGCGGAATCAGGCCCGCGAGGAGGTACGAGTAGTGCGGCAGGATCATTGGGTCGCTGTCGCCGTTGGCGATGAAGACCGGACAGTCGATCGCACTGATCCGTTGCAGGAGCGCGTGATTCGGCTCACCCCACGAGCACACTGCGTCGTACTGCGCGAGCCGGGTCGCCCACGTCGTATCGACGTCGCGGTCCTCGGTGCGGGCGCCATAGATGCGCTGCAGTGACTGCTTGCCGGCGTCTTGGCTCGCGGTGGAGGGCGCAAAGAACACGGAGAGGACGCCCTCGGCAGGTACTTGGGGGATGCCGACGGCGTCCATCACCTCCTTCGCCCAGCCGTGCATGGCCGCCGCGCCCTGAGGCGCAGAGGACGCGAGAGCGACGCGTCGCACGAGTGCCGGGCGCATCAGCGTGACCTCCTGGGCGACGAAGCTCCCGATCGAGAAGCCGAGCAGGTCGACCTCAGCGAGCTGCATGGCGTCGAGAAACGCCATGGTGCCGCGCGCCATCTCGGCAACGGTGTGGTCCGTCTCCCCTGTCGAGCCGCCCACACCGACGTAGTCGAATGTCACGATCCTGCGGTTCTCCGCGAGCGCGTCGATGAGCGCTGAGTCCCAGTTCTCGAGGTTTCCCCGAAAGTGCTGGAAGAGGACAAGCGGCACCTCGCTGCTGCCGATGTCGCGGTACGCGAACGTCGTCCCGTTCGCCGCCTCGATTCGACGGTTCTCGGAGTTGATGTAGCTGTCGACTGCAGTGTTTGAGTTCATGGGTTCCTTCCGTTTGCGGTTGATCAAGCTCGACGTTGTCTGGATCGCGGGTCCGGTCGGCGGCTGCTCATCTCGGCTACCCACGATGCCGCCAGCGCGGTCCACCCTTCAGCGTCGCCGCTGTCGCGTGCCAAGCCGAGGCTGTGGGCGCCGTGGGCGAAGACATGGACAGAGTGGGGGACCCCATGGGCGGCGAGCGACCTCGCCAGGCGGTAGGTGTGCTCTGGTGGGACGTAGGCGTCCTCGGCGGTGTGCCACAGGAAGAACGGCGGCGAGGACTCGGTGACCAGCGCGTCCAGGGAGGTGGCGCGGCGGAGTTCGGGCGTCGCGTGCTCCCCCAACAGGATCACGCGTGCCGGGCGGTAGGTCTCTGTCTCCATCGACGTGATCGCGTAGCCGAGTACGGCGAAATCGACTGCGGCGTTACCGTCACCGCTCGACGCAAGTGCGGCTAGCCCGGATCTTGCAGCAGCAGTTTGATGTGAGCGTTGGCGGGACGGTGAGGGGTGTGGTGCCAGTCGAGGGCGCCGAGCCGCGGGTGATCGGGTTTGCGGGTTTGCGGTGTGATGGGAGGCGCCGGCGGCGGTCGAGTGCCGTTTGCGGACAGGCTTCGCTGGGCGCCTCGCGCCGGGCGTCGGCTGAGTGTCGGGGAGACGGGCGGCCGGTCAGCCAGCGGGCGAGGGGAGGGTTCTGAGGCGAGCGAACGCGGTCGTGAGCTCGCTGGCCCAAGGCCAGTTTGCTTGTATTCGCAGCGTCGCTGTGCGTGCGTGGAATGAGAGGCGCGCGGCGACGTGCAGGATGCGGTAGCGCAGGCGCTTGGGCTCTGCTCTGGCGAGCTCGCCGCTGAGCAGCAGGCGCTGGGTCCACACGATGAGGTCGTGGGCGATCCGCACGAGCTCAAGCCAGACGCGGTTGTGCTCGAAATCGCGGAACGGCAAGTTGCGCATCCCGGTGTCCTTGTCGTTGCGGATGTGATCCTCGACGCGTGCGCGACCGCGGTGATCGCGCTCGAGCCGGGCGATCTCACCGGGCCGGTCTGTGAGGATCGCTTGGAAGCGATGCCCGTCGTGGTCGGTGAAGGAGAGCTGCGCGCCGGGGTGCGCTCGCTCGCGGCGCACGATCACCCGCGACCCAGCCGGCCAGCCCGCCAAATCGAGACTGGCGGTGATCTCACAGACCTGCCCGTTGGGGCGCGGGCCGCCGTCCTGATCGAGAGCGGAAACCCAGTCGCTGTCAGGGATTTGCAGGATCGCGCTGCGCACCGTCTCGTTCAGCTCATAGCCGACGGAGAACTCGATCTGCCCATCGCGACACCAATCCAGCAGCTCGTGGCTTGAACCGGCGCAGTCGACGCGCAACAGCAGCTTGATGCTCTCGATGCGCTCGACGGGGATCTGCCCGATCGCCTGCTCGGCGACCTTGATCTGGTCGGCGGCGGTGTTCGCGCCAGCGTTGCCCGATCGCAGCTCGCCGGCCAGCGCTTCGCCGGTCTGATCGCAGTAGGCGAGCATCGGGTGAAATCCGTAACCGCCCTTGAAGTTCCCCGCGGCTCCCTCCTTCTCCGAATGCGAGCCGATCAGCGTGGCATCAAGGTCGATCGTCAGATGCTCTGGGGCGCCGATGAGCTTCCACACGCACGCGCGCGCTCGCGCGTGAGCGGCGCGCAGGCGCTCCAGGCCCGCTGGGTCGCACGCGATCCGATCGATCAGCCGGAACGCCGTCGAGGCCGAGGCGACATCGCCGAACAGCGGCTCTTGATCGCCGAGAGCACCAAGGTCGCCCAGGCAGTCCCCGCCGTCGGCGAGCATCACCGCCAGATCACGAATCACGCGGCCCTGATCGTGCCCGGAGCGTCGTTGCTTGAGCTCTGAAAGCCCCGACGACAGCGTGCCCGTCAGCCCAGTCTTCTCAGCGACTTGGGCCAACAGCGCGCTGCCCGCATGGGAAACCAAACCCTCTCCGTCCGGTGCGACAACTACCTTGAAATCGCGGCCATCACGCTGCACCTTCAAGGTGACCTCCTGAGCTCGGGAAACAGGACCTTCAGCAAGCCCAATTCTCCAAGCCCAGTCGGACATCCCCGCGCCCCGGACCAACCGGGGCGCGGGATCGTTAATGCAAGGTCCGGGCTAGGCCGGCGAGATGCCCGCCTGCGGAGAAGCCGATCAGCCCGATGCGCTTCGCACCGCAGTCCCTTAGCCGGCGGATCTCAGCTCGAACAGCGTTCATCGGTACGGGGTGGCGCACCAACAACGGGTAGCGAAACACGCTGGCACGCACACCCAGCCCGCTTAGCCAGCTCGCGATCGGCTCGGCCTCGTTGGCCGCGTGCTCGGCGTAGCCACCGCCGGGCAGGACGATCAGGTGCGTCTCGGAAGGGCTCGCCGTGCTGCGCAGACCGTTGGTGTCACCGTGCGTGCTCACCCTCTCGAACTTGCGGTGCTGTGGGCCTGAATCCAGGACCTCGTCAGCTCCAGATAGTCATCGGCGCCGTCCTCCCACGCGAAATGGTCAGTCTCGAGGATGTCGAGCTTGCTGTCGGGCAGTCGCGCGTGCAGGAACTCGGCGTTGCTCGGCGGCACGAGCGAGTCGTGGCGGCCCGCAATGATCTGAACCGGGGTCCGGATGCCGCCGAGCCGCTCGGCCAAGACCGGCAGGTCAGACGGATAGCTGCGCACGTAGGGCGCCGACTCGACGAAGCGCTCACCCGCGTAGGACGTCAGGTAGTCCTCTCGTATGGCCTCGGGCAAGGTGTGTCGCTTGATCGCTTCGAGTGCTCCGGCGACGATGTCGCGCCCATCGATTGCCAGGAACCCGCTGAGGTCCGGAGCCTCGATGATTTCCTTGAGTGCGCCCGTCACCTCAAGCGGGAACGATGCGCCGCCGCTGCCGACGACGGCGCTGGGGAACCGGTCAACGTCCTCGGCTGCCGCGAACAGGACCGCACCGGTCCCCACGTCGGGCCCCACCACATGCGGGTGGCCGAGCTCCCACTCGTCGATGAGCGCCAGCAGGAACCCACCCATGGCCCGCGGAGACAGCAGCTCAGCTCGGCGCTCGGATTGACCGAAGCCCGGGAGATCGATAGCGATGAGGCGTGCGTTCTCGGCCAGGCGCGACCAGATCGTGTTCCACGCGAACAGGCTCTCGGGCGAGGGATTGAGGAGCAGGACCGTCTCATCCCCGACTCCCTCGGTCTCGGCGTACCTGATCTGGAGGCCGTCGGCTTCGCGCTGCCGGGGGATCATATTCACAGCGCTGTCTGACATGAATCACTCCTCCTGTCCGTGACCGATGGGCTGCTCGTAACGTCTGAGCAGCCTTGGGAATCTGCCTCGCCGAGGCGAACGCGACATCGCTCGATCGCGCCATATTTGAGGCGCCACCGACCAAGCGAGCTTCGCAGTGAGACCGAGGCCCGTCGCACGGGGCCCGGTGCCTCAGCCTGGTCTCAATCGGCGAGCGGCGAGGGGGGTATCCGCGTGGATCCCTTGACCTGCGGGACGAGCATCGCGACGCGGTCGATGTAGCACCACGCCCATTCCTCGCCGGGCTCCAGCGAGCGGATCAACGGGTGTCGCGTCGCGTTTGCGTGTGCGGTGGCGTGGCGGTTCGGTGAATCGTCGCAGCAGCCGACATGCCCGCACTCCAGGCAGATCCGCAGATGCAGCCACGGTTCCCCTGAGGCGAGGCACTCCTCGCAGCCGGGCACGGTCTCCGGCAAGACCGAGAGCTTGACGTGATCGCGATGGGCACAGGACACCTGCGGAAAAAACTCGCGGCTTCTGTCCGGCGGGACATCGCGCGAACGTGCGATATCGCCTAGACGGACCGGTCCTGGTCGTTCGCGAGCCGCGTCAGGGCCACGCGAGAGTTGATCTGCAACTTCGCGAAGATCTGACGCAGGTGGCTGTTCACAGTGTGTGGTGAAACGAAGAGTCGCTCGGCGACATCGCGATTGGTGAGTCCCTGGGCGACGAGGCGTGCGACGGCGAGCTCCGAATCGGTCATCGCGGCCCATCCGGTCTCCGGACGACCAGAACTGCCCACCACACGGCGATGGATGCCACGGGTCCTCAGCTTCGCCCTCACGCGCCGGGCGTCCCAGGCCGCCCCCGCCTCCACATAGGTCCTGAGGGCACGTTCCAGATCCTCGATCCCCACTTTCTCCTCACCCGCGGCGATCCGCCGAGCCCCGAGATCCTCGAGGGCGGAGGAGAGCGCCAGCGGCCGTGAAGTCCGCTCGAACTGCTCAATCGCCCGTTCGAGATGCTCCACCCCTCCGTCCAGGAGACCTCGCGCGTGAGCTGCGGTGCCGACGATCGCCGCCAGGGTGGGGTTCGCCTCAGCGCGCCGCTCAGCGGCGTCAACCATCGCCACGGCGAGCTCCTCGTCGCCTGCGGCGACGGCTATCCGCGCCAGCTGCGCCTCGTCGGTGACGTCGGCGGGAAACAGCGGGAGGAGCGACCTGCGCTCCTCGTGGCCCAACGCACACAGCCAGCCGTGGGCCTTCGCCGGGTCGCCGGCCGCCATCGCCCATAGAGCCAGTAGCCACGAGACGTGGCGGCGGAAACCTGGCGGACCCTCGCTGACCATCGTCCGCGCGCAAGCGCCGCGGTCCTCTCCAGCTGAGTGTCGTCGCCGCGATGCAGGGCGACGCGACCCAGAGCGACGATACCGGCGGCGTCGAGCAGGCCAGCAATGCGATGCTCTTCCTCAGGACCCAACTGGCCTTCGAGGACGGGCGCGGCGTCATCGAGTCGGCCGAGCTGGAAGAGCTGCGCGCCCCGCCAGGTTTCCAGCATGTGGTGGGCCCATCCCTGGCGGCGGCGCTCTGCGTCAGCGATGCCGTCATCGGTCACCTCCAACGACTCGTCAAACCGTTCGGCGACCATGAGCGCATGAGATCGCATCACCTGCGAGAGACGCGCGCGGGCGGGGTCTTCCCCCGCCGCCGGCGAGCGGGTGGCCTGCTCGGTCAACTCGACTGACCGCATGAAGTTGCCGTCGATGTATTCGAGCGCGGATTCGGCCAGCAGGAGGCTGAACGCGGCGACCCCGTCATTGCTCGCTCGCACGACCTTTCGGGTCGCGTTCAGCACCTCGCGCCCCTCGTCGAATCGGCCTGCTACCAGGAGGTTGTGGAAGAGCGCTGCGTGGTGACGTGCTCGCGCCGTCCGCGAGAGACCATCGAGCGCCAGCGCCCGGCGGTCGGCGTCGACTCGAACGTCGGGCGAAAGGGCGAACATCCCTGCGATGGTGAGCAGGACGCGCGCCTCCTCCTCGGCGGGCAACGCACTTCGCAGGTGGGCGTCGATGAACGCACGCCCCTCCCCGGCCGCGTCCAGCGGCATGGAGAAGAACCGCGGTCTCGGCCACCAGCTCGGCGCGCCCCGGGAAAGTCTCCGGCACGAGCTCCAGGGCTCGGCGACTCAGGTCCGCCCCGGCGCTCGGGTCGTTCGCGCCGAGGACCTGCGCTGCATTCGAGAGGGTCGCGGCCGCTGCTTCATCGCCGGGGATCGCGCTCTCGGCCAGTTGGGCGGCGACCTCGCCGGGCCGGGCTCCGTTCTCGAGCAGGACATCCACCGCCTGGCGGTCAAGCGCACGTCGTGCCGACGACGGCACGCTCTCGCGGACGGCGTCGCGGGTGATGTCGTGGCGGAACCCCAGGTCGCCCTCACGATCGACCAGGATCGAGGCGTCGATCAACTGTTCGACCGGCGACAGGACGCCAGACGGAGGTTGCTGGAGCATCGCGGCCAACTCGCCGAACGAGAAGGTGCGCCCCAACGAGGCCGCGAGGACGGCCGACTCGCGGGCGGCGTCCGACAGCCCATCGAGGCGCTCACGCATGCTCGCGCGGACCCGGGCCGGCAGGCGACTGTCCGTCAGGCGGGCCTCCCCGTCCTCGACTCGGACCCGTTCCTCCTCGAGTAGCCCGGTCAACAGCTCTGTCAGCAGGAACGGGCTTCCGTGCGCGCCCCCCATCAGGGCGACCAACGGGTCGTCGGGGGCGGCGCCCGTGAGATCTCGCGCGATCTGTGCCACCGCGGTCTGGTCCAGCGGACCGAGGACGATCCTGTTGGCACCGGCCCGGCCGAGGTACCGCGCGGTGCTCGAAATCGGTGACGAGCCTTGCGGCGGGCGCAGCGCGATGACCCAGGCGATCGGCAGGCCGCTCAGGCGGGAGCTCAGAACCCGCAGGGCGGCCGCAGTGCCGGCGTCGGCCCACTGAAGGTCGTCGAGCGCCAGGAGGATCGGCCGCCTAAGCGCAGCTCGCTCGAGATGCGCTTGCAGTTCCTGGAGCAGCCAGTAGCGCTGCTCGGGTACGGCGGGAAGCTCATGCAGCGCACCCGGCTCAAGGGGTGGTTCGTCGCCCTGGAAGAGGGCGTCCATCAGGGGGGCCAGCTCGACCGCCTCGCCGGGCTCGGCGCCGCCTCGGCCGACCACGAAGTCCATTCGTGATGCCATCCTCGCGGCCTCCTCGAGAAGACGAGTCTTGCCCATGCCCGCGGCTCCTTCGACGAGGATGACCGCGCCGGCGTCGCCGGCGCGCACGCGATCGAGCGTGTCGCCCAGCGCCGTGAGTGGGGCATCCCTGCCGCGAAGTAGATGACGACGGGACACGGTCTTCTCCATGGGCTGCCTCCTCACACCTCGATCGACGGGGTCGCCACGCTGGGTGGCTGCTCGGCCTCGAGCGCCGAGGCCATCACCAACTCCAGCTCGTCGCAGACACGCTCTAGCGGTCGCAGGCTCTGCTGCGCGCGGCAGAGGATGATTGCGCCCTCGATCGACGCCAGCAGAAGCGTCGCGATCGAGCGGGCGCGCGCCGCCGGTGCGCCGCCTCTGCGCAGTGCGTCCGCGACCACCTTCTGCCAGTCGGCGAAAACCTCTCCGGCGATCCCCTGCGCGGTCGGCTGGTGCGACCCCTCGAGCGCGGCCGTGGCTACCGGGCAGCCGACCCCGAAGTCGCTGTCACGCAGGATCTTCGACCAGTACCTGCGGAAGGAACCGACCGCGGCGACGGGATCCTGGCGCTCGACCGCAGCGACGGTCCCCGCGATCGTGAATTCGCCCGCCCACGGGTCGCGTCCTCCACCAGCTGGGTCTTCCCGCCGCTGAAGTGGTGGTAGACAGATCCGCGTGGCGCCCCGCTGTGGGCGAGGACATCAGTGAACGAGGTGCCCTGGACGCCGCGCTCGCTGAACAACAGCGCGGCGCTCTCGATCATTTTCTGGCGTGCGTTGGACTTACGAGGCATGTTCTATGACGCGCACCATAGTACCTCGGAGGCCGAGCAGCGCACAGCACGCCCCGAGGCGTGGAAGCCAGGCAACGCCTAACACCTCACTCGATCGTGTGATGTCCACGGGACCGGCCACCGGAAGCATCTGTAGCGCCAGAGCAACGACAACGAGCAGTCACTCGGCTCGGGGGCCCTTGAAGTCGTGATCGCTGGCATCCATCCCGACCCGAGGAGCCCAAATGAGCGAGCTACCGAACGACGTCCCCATCAACGACATGTGGGCGAAGGGTTCACCCTGGGGCACCGCCTCCGACGCCCTCCAGGAGAAGGGCAGCAACGTCACCCAGGAGGTCTCGTCATGCCGATGATCGACGTCTATGCCGCCGAAGGAACGTTCTCCGACAAGCACACGCTCGCCAGCAATCTCGCAGACGCCGTGATGCGCTGGGAGCAGGTGCCCGACCTGCCGCTGTTCCGCAACAACACCGCGGGGTTCGTGCACGATCTCCCCGACACCTCACTCGCGAACGTAAACGGCGAGAGCAACTATGTTCGCGTGCAGGTGCTGACGCCGACGGGTGCGCTCGACCGCGACAAGCAGATCGGCGTCGTCAAAGAGCTAACCGAGATCGTCGCGCGTGCCGCCGGCGACCTAAGCCTCGCGCAACGAACCTGGGTATTGCTCACCGAGGCCCCCGAAGGGGGCTGGGGGATAGGCGGGCACGCCAACACAGGTGCGGACATCGCACAATCCGCGCGGGCCGAACTCGCCGCAAAGGCAGAGTCGTGATCTCCGGCACGTCAGAGGCAGAGACCACCTAAAGAGTCAAGCGCCTAACCGTTGCCGTGCCGGGGGTACCGGAGTTTCGGGAGCGCTACGAGCAAGCTGTGCCGACGCTCCCGCTCGAGCAGGTCGCGGCGTTGGTGGAGCGTGCCGCACCGTGGTCGCAGATGCTAGATCTGATCGCGGACAGCGCTCCGTACGGGTTCCTAATCTATTTTCAAAACGACGTGCATCCAGTGATGCAGCTCGCCGGCGACGACGCCGACTGCATTGCCTACCTGATGGGCAACCACACGATCGCCGAGCAGATGTTCCGGCACGACCCTCGGGCGATGCTGTACGCCCCTCTGCACACCATCATCTGGGAAGACTCGGCCGGCCAAGCGTGGTTCACGGCCGACCAGCCGAGCACGCAATTCGATAGCTTCGGCATCCCGGAGGTTGCGAAGGTGGGCGTCGAGCTCGACAGGAAGCTGGCGGTACTTCTCGAGGCCCTCGGCGTCGACGTGCCGGCGCCGCTGCACAAGAGCCAGGCGGCACGTGGCCAAGGTTGACGGAGAACGGGGATAGGGAGCGAGATGAGCACGGCGGAGGTGGTCCGACCGTAACGCAGATCCCTCAAGCCGGAACAGCGGCAGGTTCGCCCAAGCAGCCAGGACTGCTCCTCGCGCTCGTGTGTGTGACGCAGTTCATGGTCATCCTCGACGTGTCGATCGTCAACGTCGCGCTTCCGTCGATACAGAGAGGACTGCACTTCGGGACCACAGGGCTGCAGTGGGTGGTCAACGCCTACACCATCACGTTCGGCGGATTCCTGCTGCTCGGCGGCCGTGCGGCCGACCTGCTTGGGCGCCGCCGCGTGTTCCTGGCCGG
The DNA here is from genome assembly GCA_963725165.1 of uncultured Solirubrobacterales bacterium. Lineage (GTDB taxonomy): Bacteria > Actinomycetota > Thermoleophilia > Solirubrobacterales > Solirubrobacteraceae > Palsa-744. The sequence continues at coordinate 1,529 of CAVRXK010000007.1, read as the reverse complement.
GACGGCACTCTTCAGCGTGTCATCACTCCTCTGCGCCTTCGCTGGATCCCAGGGGTTGACGATCGGGGCACGCGCCCTTCAAGGCCTCGGTGGAGCGGTGCTCTCGCCGGCGAGCCTCTCGATCATCACGACCTCCTTCAAGGAGGGCTCCGAGCGCAACCGCGCGCTCGGGGTGTGGGGCGCGATGGCAGGATTGGGCGGGGCGTCAGGTGTGCTGTTCGGAGGCATCCTCACGCAGCTGTTCGGGTGGCCAGCGATCTTCGTGATCAACGCTCCCATCGGGCTGGCGGTGATCGCGGTCGGACGCGGGGTCATCCCCGAAAGCCGGCGCGATGATCCGCGTCGGGACTTTCGGTCGCCGGCGCGATCCTGGTCACGCTCGGTTTGGTCGCTGTCGTTTATGGGATCGTTCGCAGCGAGAGCCTGGACTGGGGCTCGATCGGAGTCTTCGGTTCGATCGCGCTCGGCATCGCGCTGCTCGGGGCGTTCGTGCTCGTGGAGGGTCGTCTTGCCGCCGCACCGCTTCTGCCCTTCGCGGTCCTAAGAATGCGCCGGCTGCGGGCCGCCAACCTTGTGATCGCGTTGCTGTATGCAGGGGTGTTTTCGATGTGGTTCTTCCTCAGCCTGTTCATGCAGGGCGTGCTCGGCTACAGCGCGTTGAAGGCAGGGCTTGCGTTCCTGCCGATAACGCTCAGCGTCGCCCTGGCCGCGACGTTTGCACCGCGCATCGTCGCCCGGGCCGGAGCTTGCCGCGCGATCGCGGCCGGCATGCTGAGCTCCGCTGTCGGTCTCGCTTTGCTGAGCGGCGTGAGCCCCGGCGCAAGCTACCTCGCGGCGGTGTTGCCCGGAGGCGTGATCGCCGGTGCAGGCTTGGGCATGACGGTCGTACCGCTCACGATCACGGCCGTACAGGGGGTCGCACCCGCGCAAAGCGGGCTCGCGTCCGGGCTGATCAACACCTCGCGCCTGGTCGGCGGTGCGCTGGGACTCGCCGTGCTGAGCACGCTGGCCGACTCCCACACAGCCAGCCAGCTGGCCAGCGGTGCGTCTCGCCTCGGAGCGCTTGCCGAGCGGCTACCAGCTGGCGTTCGCGGTCGCCGCCGCGATCTGCTTCATCGGCACGCTCTCGAGCGTGGTCCTCTTGCGGCCGGATCCGTCTGACATTGCCACCGTGGCAACAGGACGCGAAGCGAGGTGGGCGGCTTGGACGTGCGGTCGCATCGACGCTCCACAGAAGCCACCCGACCCGATGGCGCCGGAGCCATCCTGAAAGCGGGGGCCCATGCCCGGCGAGACGGAGTAGCTGCGCGGTTGTGGTGACCAGGTCCGCTCAGAGCGCGTTCACCAGCTCCACATAGATATGGCGTGATCACGCGATGTCGGTTGGCCTCGCCCCAGCAATACTCACGCCGAATTGAAGACCGACGCGGGAAACTGGACGCCACAGCAGGGACCGGAGGTCGCGACGCGGTCGCGACACCCCGAGCCTTGGCGCGCCTTGCCCGCAAAAGCCGACAGAGAGGAACTCC
>CAVRXK010000006.1:0-129961 GCA_963725165.1 uncultured Solirubrobacterales bacterium | reverse complement strand
CTGATCGCGGTGCACTTGGCGATCATCATGCGCCAGCGCCACTCGCAGTTCCCCGGCCCCGGCCGGCGTGAGGACAACGTGGTGGGCACCCCGATGTGGCCTGGGTACGCGCTGCGCTCGCTCGGCTTGTTCGCGGCGGTCGCCGCGCTGCTGGTGCTGATCGGCGGTGAGATCCAGATCAACCCGGTGTGGCTGTGGGGCCCCTATCACCCCTATATCGGCACGAACGGGGCGCAGCCGGACTGGTATCTGGGGTGGCTGATCGGCGCGCTGCGACTGATGCCGAACCTGGAGATCCACGCCTTCGGACACACGCTCGTACCGAACCCGTTTTTTGGCGGCGTGTTGTTTCCCGGCATCGTGTTCGGGCTGTTGTATGCGCTGCCGTGGCTTGACAGGCGCTTCATCAGCAGCGACTACCGTCGCCACGATCTGCTTGAGCGTCCGCGCGATAATCCGCGGCGCAGCGCGCTTGCCGCTGCGCTGCTCTCGGCGGTGGCGGTGGTGTTCGCGGCGGGCTCGGCCGACCGTCTGTTCTTCCAGTTCGGGTTTGGCTATGAAGGCGCGGTGTGGTTCTTCCGCGGCGCGTTCCTAGTGGTGCCGGTCATCGCCTATGCGGTAACGAAACGGGTGTGCGCGGGACTCGCGCGAGAGCAGGCGCATCCGTTGCGGGGCTGGAGTGGCCACATCGTTGTCCGCAACCGCAGCGGGGGCTTCGACGCTGACGGCGAAGGTATCGAGCTTGATACGGCCGAGCGCTAGAGATGAACGTAATCCCCTGCTGCTCGTGCAGCCTGATTGCGTGCGCCGCGTCTAACTTCCGCTCTGCTGCTGGTCTTTGATGGCGGCGCGCATGATCAGGCGGGCCCGGTGCGCCTCGCTGCGCAGACCGGCTCTTGAGATCATCGGCTCCGCGACGGGCGTGGGGGCTCTGAGGAGCCGGCGCGCTGCTTCGGAGAGGCTGGTGAGCTGTGGCCCCGGTGCGCCGCGCCAGCCTGGTGGGCGAGGCGTTGGCGCGGATGTGGCATGGGTGCTCATGCTGTGGTTGAGATGAGTGTTGAGGCGTCGCTGTTGAAGTGCGGCAGGATCTCGTTGGCGTAGGTCTGGAAGAAGCGTTCTTGGTCGGGGCCGATCTGCTGGATGTAGAGCTCGTCGAACCCGGCGTCGCGGTAGCGACGGATCGCCTGCAGGTGCAGGTCGAGGTCGGGGCCGCACGGGACGGCTTCGGCCACCATGTCCTCGGTGATGAGTTCGCTTGCTTGCTCGAAGTGTGCGGGGGTCGGCAGGATCTGCGCGAGCTCGCCGGGTAGCTGCTCGTTGGGCCACAGCCGGTGTGCGGTGGCGCGTGCTTGGTGCTCGTCAGGGGCCCAGCAGACCTTCATGCCGCCCGCGACAGGCCCGTTTCCGCCGGCGTCGCGGAACCGTTTGACTTCTTCCTTCTCGGGCTGGACGGTGCAGTAGCCGTCGCCAATCTTGGCGGCGAGGCTGGTGGCCTTGGGGCCGAATCCGGATATGAGGATCGGCGGTGTCTGCTCGGGCAGGTCATAGATGCGGGCGTTTTCTACTTGGTAGTGGTGTCCGCGGTGGCTTTGCATCCCGCCCTGCCAGAGGGTGCGGATGACCTGCACGGCCTCCTCGAGCATCTCTAGGCGCTCGTCAGCCGCGGGCCACTGGTCGCCGAGGATGTGCTCGTTGAGCGCCTCGCCGCTGCCGAGACCGAGCGCGAAGCGTCCCTCTAGCAGCACCGCGCAGGTCGCGGCGGCCTGAGCGATTACGGCCGGGTGGATGCGGACGGTGGGGCACGTCACTGCGGTTGTGACCTTCATCGTGGAGGTCGCCTGGGCGAGCGCGCCGATGGTCGACCAAACGAAGCCGCTGTGTCCCTGCTCGTCGTTCCAGGGGTGGTAGTGGTCTGAGATCCACAGCCCTTGGAAGCCGGCGTCCTCGGCCATGCGCGCCTGCGCGATGAGCTCGCGGGGGCCGAACTCCTCGCTGGACAAGAAATAGCCGATCCTCACCTCATGGTCTCCTTGATCGCGGGTTCGCGGCTTTTCTACCCCACAGCGGCGCGACTCAATCGTTGCGCAGCGTCTGAGCGCTGCGACTCGTGCAGTTCTTCTGGGAACGGATGAGCGCAGCGTCAGGAGGGTCATCGTGGCGCCCCTCGAATAGACATTGATGGCCGACGCTCCCGAGGGCGTGGTGCTTGAGCGCAGCCGTGACCTGGCGGGCCGGCGGCACCATCCCTACTACCGCAGACTGTTGCTGTGCGTGATCGCCGTCTTGCCGGTGCTAGCGCTGCTTGGCGTGTTCGGCCAGAAGCCGAGCACGAGCTCCGCTGAGGCAGGCGCCGCGAGCCTGAGCGTCACCGCGCCCACGCGGCTGCGCAGCGGACTGATCTTCCAGGTGAAGGTCAGGGTGATGGCCCACCGTCAGATCAAGAAGCCCGAAATCGTCTTCGATGAAGGATGGTGGGAATCGATGAGCGTCAACTCAATCGAGCCCGAACCGACAGAATCGAGCTCCAAGAACGGGCGAGTCGTCCTGTCATACGGCAAGCTCGAACCGGGCGAATGGTTGACCAGCTGGATCTACTTCCAGGTGAACCCGACGAACGTCGGCAAGCGCCGTGAGGACGTTCAGCTCGATGACGGCGAAACCCCGCTCGTGAGCGTCCATCGTTCGCTGACGATCTTCCCTTAGCTCATGGACCTCGTAATCCGCGCCACCGTCGTCTTCTTCTTCATCTTCCTGGTGACTCGCGTCGTTGGTCGGCGCCAGCTCTCAGACCTCGAGCCATTTGACTTCATTCTGCTCGTGGTCTTGGGTGATCTAGTCCAGCAGGGCATCACGCAGAGTGATCAGTCGGTGACGGGCACGCTGACTGTGATCTCGACTATCGCGCTCCTCTCGGTAGCGGTGAGCTGGATCTCATTCCGCTCTCCCCGCGCACGGCTGATCGCCGAGGGGGAGCCGATCGTGCTCGTGCAGGACGGCCGGCCGATCGAGCGTAACATGCGACGAGAGCGCATCACACTCGCAGACATCCAAGAGGAGGCCCGACAAGCACAGATCGTCTCAATCGGCGACATCCAGTGGGCGATCCTCGAGAACGACGGAAGGATCAGCTGCATTCCCCGCCGCGAGTAGCGGCGGGTAGGAACTGATGATGGCCGGCGACGCTCAACCACCACACGCCGATCGCGAGAGTCGCGCCGGTGCCCCTGGCCGCCGGGAGACGGACCTTGAGCGTCTGGATCGCAATCTGGAGGAGATGACCGGCGAGCTGCGCGTGGTCGTCACGGGCGTACAGGTGCTCTTTGCCTTTCTCTTGATTGTGCCGTTCAACACCGGGTTCGCGCATGTCGGAGATTTCGAGCGCACCGTGTATTTCGTGACGCTGGTGTTGGCGGCGCTCGCAGCGGTCTGCATGATCGCGCCGTCTGCTGAGCATCGCTTTCTTTTCCGTCACGACGACAAGCGTCACATCGTGTTCAACTCAAACCGCGTGGTGATCGCGGGCCTGGTGTGCTTGGCGCTCGCGATGTGTGGCTGTCTGCTGCTTGTCACGACCAAGTTGTTTGGTGTGAGCGCGGGTGTGGTGACGGCGGCGCTGGGCGCTGTCCCGTTTGTGCTGCTGTGGTTCGTGCTGCCGCTGAGGAGGTTGCGCCTGCTCGACGAGCGCGACCCGACTCGAGGTCGGTAGCGCGTCGGCGGCTTCGCCGCATGGCTAGTGAGCGAGTGGCTTGACAGTTTTCAGAACAGGGTGTCGGCGTCGGTGATCTTCGCTCGCATGTTGGTTTTCATCATTTGTAGAGCAGCGTCAGCGAGGTGCTCGTGAATGTGCGCCACGGCGTCGCGGGGGACGATGACTTGGAAGTGACGGACGTAGGCGTCTAGAGCGGAGTAGAGGACGCACTGCTCGGCGACTTGGCCGGTCAGGATCAGCCGCTCGATCCCTTGGTTTCTCAGTAGGTACTCCAGGGAGGTTTCGTAGAAGATCGAGTGCCGTGCCTTAGTGATGAACGCTGCCCCTGGCGGCGGCAGAATGGGCTCAACGAGGGCACCGTGTGCTCCCGCCAGTGCTTGCTCGCAGAGCTCGGCGGGACCTGCGCTCCAGTCGTCATAGTTGTCGTTGACGTAGACGATCGGGGCGTCTTGTTCGCGCGCTCGCGCGATCAGCGCCTGCATGACGGGCAGCACCTCCTCGACGGAGTCCCTCAGCGTGTCGGCGTCGTCGTGCTCGTAGCGGTTGAGCATGTCGATGACGATCAGCGCGGTATCTACTGCCATCGGCCTGCCCTCAGCGTTTGGCGGGGGTACGTTTCGCTTTGGCTTTATTCGTAGCGGCTCGCTTGGGGCGTGCCCTGGTGGTTGCTTTGCGGCGTTGCGCGGGCGGGATCTCGGCTTGTACGACGGCTTTGGTGAGGACCGGGATCTGGCGCTCGAGGAAGCTAGCCATGCTTTGCTCCTCACGGCGGATCGCGCGTGCGAGCTTGGCGGTTTGGGTGTCGCCGAGCGTTTCGGCGAGCGTCTCGATCGCGGTGTAGGTCGCGATCTCCTCGTGCTCGTCGGCGTACTCGCTCTTGGCGTTCTTGAGCATCTTCTCCTGCTCGCCGGTACCGCGGATGGCGTGCAACGGCCCCTTCGCGGCGGCTACGGCGCGACCGGCGATCTCGACTGCGGCGCCGGCGCCTTTGGCGATCGGGTCAAGGCCCTCGATCGGCACTGTCTGCGGGGTGCCGCCGAGCTGCTTCACTCGTTTCTCGAGCTCGCGGGCGTGGCGCTTGGTCTCTGTCAGGTGCTGTCGCAGGCGCTTCTTGTAGGGCGCTCGGGTGGTCATGCCGATGTGTGCTTGGAGTGCGGTTTCGAGCTCCTTCTCCTTGCCGTATGCCTCGTTGAGGTATTGCACGAGCTTGCTGTCTCGTGCGCTCAGCTCAGCCATCCTGCCCTCCTTCGTGTCGTGGGGTTTGGAACGTGTGTGTGAGCACGGGTGCTTTCGGTTGGTATTGGTGGTTTTTGCCCGTTTCGCGCCGTGGGAAACGATGCGGGCACTCGCCTACATACCTGCGCAGGTTGCCGGCTGCGTGCTGGGTGCCGTCGTGGCGAACGGCATGTTCTCACTGGCCGCCATCAGCATTTCCACGCATCACCGCGCCACACCCGTGGCGCCAGCGGATACCGCCGAAGGTCGCGTCGGCGAGCGAGACGACCGGGTTGAAGTGCCCGCCGGACACCGGGCCGAACATCAGGATGATCGTGTAGAGCCCTGCTGCCGTGGCGGCCGCGTTCTCGAACAGCTCGAGGCCAACGTCGTTCGGGAGAGCGTCTGCGCTGCGATGCCCGAGCCGATCACGAGCGCGGCGAGGAACGCCGAGCCAAGCAGCTCGGCAAGCAGGCGGCGAGTGAGCGGGGGCGTATCGGAGTCCGGGATTAGTCTCACGCGCTAGTTCTGCCCGAGTAGCTGCCGATAGATCACCCGAGTCTCGCGGGCGGGCTCAAGGCCTAGCTGTTCATCTAGGGAGCGGGTCAGGTCGTCGTATCGGCGGGTGATCGACTCCCGCAGTCCGAGCGCGTGTTCGGCTTGCAGCGCGAGCCGCCAGCTTGGCTCGTGTAGTTGGTCGAGGGCGATGGCCTGCTCTGCCATTTGGAGGGCGCCGCGAGCGTCGCCGTGAGCGAGTCGCACGCGGCCTACGCGCTCAAGCAGGTCGAGCAGGGTGGCGCTGAGGCTGCGCATCTCCCCTTCGGCCCATAGGTAGTCCGTGCCTTCAAGTGGCTCGCCCCGCCAGAGCGCGAGAGCACGTTCGAGCGTCGTGGCGTCGCTCGTGGAGTCGTCGCTGGCGATGGTGAGGAGTTGGTCGAGTTCATCGAGGTCGACGCGCACCTTTGAGCGGTCGAGCTGGTAGCGCTCGCCTTGGTGGAGCCATGCGTCACCGATTGCCTTGCGCGCCTCGGTGACGCTCTGCCAGAAACGCGGTCGTGTGCGCTCGGGGTCTTGGGCGGGCCAGATTGCCTCGACTAGCTCGTCTCGGCTGGCGCCCTTGGGGTGAAGCGCGAGGTAGGCCAATAGCTCGTAGGTCGCTGCGCGCTTGATTCGCCGGCTCAGGCCGTCGATCGCAAGCGGCCCGAGTACCGCAATCGAAATGGTGCGCGGATCGCGGGCGGCGGGAGCCGGTGCTGGCTCGGAGGTCGTGAGGTCCGGTGCCGACGACGAGCTTGGCTCCACTTGAGCCTCAATAGTCGGCGTGGGGATCGTGAGGACATAGCGAGCCTGCCGGCCGGGGCGATGTACTCGGTATGGCGCGGCCGGCGGCCAGTGTCCCGGCAGAGCCCCGTGCAGTCGTAGCCCTGCGGGGGCTGCTGAGTGGCGCGCATAGCTGCGTATCGCACCGATTAGCACGACGATTACGAGGCACATTGCGGCCACCCAGGCGGCGCAAAGCACGACCTCTTCGACCTCGCTCGTGGTGAGTGAACTTGTCAGCGAGGCGGGCAGATTGGGCAACGGGGGGCGAATCAGCCAAAGCGCGACAAAGCCGGCTAGCGCGAGCGTTGCCCGCACGACTGCCCATGCCCGGTGAGCTGCTGCCCGAGGCCCGGTCATAGGAGGAGTGCCAGGAGGGAGCCGGCGGCCATGAACGGCGCGAGGGGAAGCGCGACGCGGAAAGCCTCGCGTCCTCGCCAAAGGATGAAAAGCACCGCGACTACGGCGCATAGCTCTACTGCGAACAGGATTGCTTGCGGTGTCGCGGCGTGCAGCCCGCACAGCAGGAGTAGAGCGAGCTTCACATCGCCCATGCCGAGCCACGCAGGGCGAGCGAGGCTCATGGCGAGCATGACCGCGAGCAGCACGCCTCCACCGATAAGGCTATTTAGGCGTACTCCTTCGAGTAGCGACAGGGCTGCGCACGCGCCAGCGGCAGGGAGCACGATGCGGTTGGGAATCCGGCGTTCCCGCACGTCACTGTGGACGAGCTGACCGAGTGCAGCACCTAGTACCGCAAGACGCGCGAGCGCGACCAGATCGAAGCCGAGTCCGATCCCAACAAGCAGGAGTGCGAGCCCGCCGAGAACTGCGGAGATCACGCGCGGCGGCCTCATGGTTGGCGGGGCGCCGCCGTTGCGTGGGCTGAGATCGTCAGGGAGTGCAAGCCGACGACGCCGAGCAGGATCGTGGGCACGCGACGAGTAACGGTGACGGTCACTTGGCCGGCGGTCGCGTTTGCTTGACCGGTCGTTGACGGGTTCGCCGTGATCGTTCTCAGAGCTTCTTCGCGGGCTTGGCCGGGATTTAGCTCCAGGTGCCCCGCGTGCAGTTCGGGCACGTCTACTGCTTGGCTGCCCGACAGGGCGGCGTCGTCGGCTATCGACGTAAGTTGACGGCGCACGAGGAAGGCGTGGCCGATGTCAACACCGAGCCCGATCACCATGACTAGCGCGAGCGAAAGCAATAGGCCGGTGAGCAGCACCGAGCCGCGCTCGCTCTGGAAGCGGAGTCGTGCGGTGCGGATCATCTAGGGCACCCCCGGTTGCAGGATGCTCCGGTAGCGATCGACCGGGGCACTCGCCCGCCCATGCACGACGATGGTCCCGAAGTGTCCAAGGAAGGGCAGGGAGCCGATGTGAACTTGGGTCGTGACCTGGGCACTCATTACTTCGCCTCGGGCGTATGTTCCGGTGAGGCTCAGCGTCATGGGTGTGTGTGATCCCGGCTGTTCGCGTCCGAGCGCGGCCGTCGCGGCGGCGTGAGCTGCAGGCGGGTTGGGCGCTTGGACAGCGGCGCGCACGGCGTCGCGGGCGGTCTGTTGAACGTCTACCTGGGCAAGCTCGATTCGCCCGAACAGCACCACCAAGAACATGAGAGGAATAAGGACGCCGACCATCAATAGAAGGCCGGTAATCATCGGTGCTTCGCCGCGCTCATCGCTGAGTCTGTCCTTAAGGCGTCGCATCGTCATCGGCGGGTTTCATCCTGCGGGTAGCGCTCCACAGGGGCGCTCGCTTTCGCGCTGATTCCTGGGAGCATCAGGTCGAGGCCAGGGAAAATATGCGGAGCCGATCCTTGTACTACGACAGTCACAACGGCGGTCGTACTCTGCACGGAGGGCCGCAGATTCGCTCCCACTCCCCCGGCCGCGCCCAAGAGAGTGTCGGCGCGGGCGATCCCCGCGCCGGTCCCTTCTGAGCTGGCCGCCTCCACCCCATCTTGAGCGGCAGCTTGAGCCACTGATCGAGCGTGCGCGTAGGCGAGAGCCTGCATCGCTACCGCGATGGTGAGCAACACCAGGCCTAGTGTGAGCAGCGCCGGGATGACCGACTCGCCGCGCTCCGAGGAGAACCGCTCGCGCAGAGGCATTTTGCATCTCCCTAAAGCGCGCTGACAATCTGCTGCGCGGCGTTCTGCACGGCGGGTCGAAGCACCGCAATGATCGCGGCTGCGATCAGGACGAGGCCGATTGTCAGCACGACCCACGGGATGACTTCGCCCCGCTCGTCGTGCATGGCTCGCTCTGCCCTATTGAGGAGACCGAACCCGATCGTGTAGAGGATGCTCATTGTTTGCTCCTTCCGGGGACTAGATCGTTTGTGCGAGGAAGTGAATGAAGCCGTAGGAGACGAGCAGCACCACCACGGCGATCAGTGGTGCGAGTGGGGCGTGCATCGCCAAATGCGCTCGGTCGGCCGCGCGTTCGAGGTAACGGTTCTGCTCGGCTCGCATCTCTCGCGCTTGACTGCGTAGGAACTCGGTGTAAGGGCTCTCCTTGGATGCGAGGAGTTCTGAGAACCGTAGGAACATTGGCTCGCCGCTCGCTCGTGCAATTGCCACAAGGGCGTCTCGCTCGCCAAGCATCCGATCTCGTCGTGCAAGTGAGAGCGCGCTTGTCAGTTCATCGCCGAGTACCCCTTCGCAGTCTCGCGCGGCCAGCTCAAGGGCTTGCCTGAGTGATTGACCTGCCCTCAGCGACAGAGCCATGACAGACAGGGCCTCGGGCAAGTCTAGGAATAGCGCCTCGCGGCGTTTCTTGACTTCCTCGCGTAGGGCGAGGTCGGGCAGAAAAAAGCCCGCGACGGCGAGCACGAGAACGACGATCGCTGAGGGCAGCTTGTCGGCTGCGGCTGCATATAGGGCCAGCGGGACGAACGGGATCGTGAACGCGAAAAGCACCTTCTTGACAAAGAACAGCCCCACACTGTCACCGTTGCCGGCGCGGCGTAGTCGGTGCTCATAGCTGGCCCGCACTCTCTCACTCCATGCGCGCACCGGCTCGGAGACGCTTCCTGCGACCGACCTGCCGCTTGCCTGTCCGAGGTGTCGGACTCCTTGAGCCCGAGCGAGCCGTGCGGAGAGCGCCGGACGGCGCCGAGATAGGACGTGCTCGCATAGCAGTAGTCCACCGACGATGAGACACAGCGAGGAGAACAGGAGTGTGCCGTTCATGCTTTCGCCTCAGGTCGAGTGCTGCGTGGCTCGGGCACGCGGCCGAGGCGACGCATGAGCAGGTAGCAGCCAAAGATCAGGCCGCCGCATACCACTGAGACGGCGGTTCCTGCGGCGGTTCGATAAGCGTCGAGGTAGCCCGGCGAGGAGGCGCCAATAACGAGGAGAATCGGTATCGGCATGAGTGCGAGGATTGCCGCTTCAATGTTGATGCTTGCGGCTCGTGATCGTGCCTTTTCGCGCGCCTCGTGACGTTCTGAGAGCACGGCCGCCAACTCGCGCAGAACCGGGGCGAGGCCGCCCGTGGGTAGCTCCACGAGTGCGGCGCGCAGCAGCAGCACAACGGAGTCTGCCGTGCGCTCTCCCGGTCGTCGCAGCCCGTCCAACGCGCTAGAGATGTCGGTGCCTCGCAGTCGTGTCCTGAAGGCAACGAAGTCGCTCCGTAGCGCCTCAGGTCCGGCGTCTGCGACGAGGGCAACGCCGGCCGGGAACGCAAGCCCCGCCTCAAGCGCGTCGGCGAGCTGGTTGAGCACGGCAGGCCAAGTCCGCTCGCGCTCTCGACGTAGTTGCTCACGACGAGAGCGAAGCCACGCGAAGGGAGCGAAGACCCCTCCGATGATGCCGGCGATCACGACGGCCGGCACGTCCACGATCAGCCACACGAGGACACCGGCCAGCAGTCCGCACGCTCCAATGACGCCCAGGAACATCGAAGGTGACCAAGGCATATCCGCACCGTCGAGTAGCGCCCTTACGCGCGAATCGCTGCGCCTCGGCGCAGCGATTCGTACTCCGGCCAAGTGCATGAACACCAGCGCCACGCCGGTAGCGAACACTAGCCCGAGCAGGAAGCCCGTCATTGTCCGCCCGCTCCCGTGAGGAAGGCTCGCGCCTCGCTGACCGGGTAGTCAATCGTGGCGTCCGTCGTGCGCGTCGGCAGCGAACCCGTCTCGGTCACGGGGCCTGTCGCGCTGTAGGTGATTGCCCATTCGACGGCGGCTTGGACCTGATACCCATTCGCCCCGCAACTAGAGGAGACGTTTGGGTCGTGTCCTTGATCCCCCGGCAGGCAACGGGTTTCGTAAACGTGTCGAACCGCCCCAGTGGGTACAGCGCCCGGATGGTATGGAACACCCGGCCCACCGACGAGAGAGTTGCCATCGCCAAAGTCCCAATGCACGCTCCCAACAGCAGCGGTCACGGTTACGCGCTCGGCACCGGATGAGACCGACAAGGATTGTGGCGCTGGGCCAGGGGAAAGCCAGAACCACGAGGCTGCGCCAGTGAGGCCGGCGGTGTGTGTAGACGGGCTCGATTCGATGGCACCGGCAAGTAGGCCCAGCCGGCTTGTGACAGTGGTGGCGAGAACAGCCGGATTGACCGCGGGCCTCCTCGTGGCAGGTTTTTCGGGCGCTTCCGGCCGTGGGGCGCAAGGGATTCTGCCCGGTTCTTCGAGGCACGTTTCCCCATTGAACGTCCCAGGTTCAGTTTCGGCACCCGAAGAAGATGCTGGTTCGCCGAGAGGGGCGCTAGGTGCCGATCCGCGTTCGCTGGCGCCGGGAGCACCCGGAGTCGGTGAGGAGACGCGCACCGAACCACCGACAGAGGCGTGGCTCGCGCCTTCTTGCTGCGAGCCGATGCCTACCCGGTAGCCGGTTGCGTAGGCGGTGCTCGCGGTAAGGAGCATCGCCATTCCAATTGCGATTGGAAAGCAAGCTCTCATTGGGTGACTGCCACTTTCCAGACGACGAACCTCGTCGTGTTACCTACGCGGTGAAGCGCGACGTGCGACGGTTCCTTGAGCGTGATCGTCCGGCGTTCCGGGCGCCCGTTCTTGTAGACCCGGACTCGGCCTTCGTACACGATCGAGGCGGTTGCGCTGAGATACGAGGGGTTGAGATGGATCGAGCGAATCTTGACCCCGCTCGTCAGCACGCGAACACGTACTTTCGCCTTCTTACGCTGGGCGGCTGAGCTGCGCAGCCCGGCCAGCGCGGGTCCGGCTGTGGACTGAGGCGCCCACGATGGAAGCGTGTTGTGTGCGAGCACGTAATCCGACACCCGTGCGTTCTGTCCGATCGCCGTGCGCGCCGCATGTTCGAGTTCGGCAGTCGGACTCGCCTTCACAGCGGCAGTGGTCGTGGTTGTCGCCGCGATCGTCGCGTGGCCGCTCCCGCCGCCACAGCCGGCGATAAACATGCAGGCGATGAATGGGAGCAGCGGGCGCCTCATTGCGGTGGGGTGAAGCCAGCGGCTTCGAGGTCGGGTAGGAACTCGGGTCCAGCCGCCGCCCATTGAAGGTCGGAGCCCGAGCCAGTGAATAGTGGGTTGAGCGTCATTCGTCTGCCCTCGATGCCGGCGACCTCGACTATCTCGTCTACGCGGCGCGGGAGAAAGCGGCGCTCTCCACTGTCAAAGCTGCGCGGACGGTCGCAATGTACGACGAGATCGACCTCGCGCAGCCACTCAAGAGCTTGGTCTCCATCAATCCTTGCCCCGGAGGTCAGGGCGAAGCGTGCGAGGTTTATGAGCGCGTGCTCGGCGGTCTCCCCGTGGACTGAGGTCAAGCCAGAGTGCCCGGTGGCGACTGCCCACAGCATTGCCATCGTCTCGGGGCCGCGACACTCACCCACGATGATGCGGTCAGGATTCATTCTGAGGGCGTCCGATACCAAGTCCTCGAGCGTCACGGCCTTGAGGCCATCGACGCTTGCGGGCCGTGCCTCGTAGCCGACGCAGTTGGGTAGCACGGCTGGAAGGTGAAGCTCAGCGGAGGACTCGCATATCACTACGCGCTCGGTGCCGGGGATCGCACGGCCGAGTGCGTTAATCAGGGTCGTCTTGCCGGCTGATACGCGACCGGCCACGACGATGTTCTTGCCTGCTCTGACGCAGCCGGCTAGGAAGTCGGCGGCCTGTTGGCTCAGGAACTCAAGCTCGACAAGCTCGTGCAAAGTGCCTGCCGGTAGACGGAAGCGTCGAATTGAGCAGATCGTGTTGCCGTTGGAGGAGATGGGTGGGATTGCTGCTGTGAGCCGTGAGCCATCTGGTAGGCGAGCCTCAACACGGGGGGTTATGCGGTCGAGGCGCTTGCCCTCGACCTGCTCAAGGAGACGGTCGAGGAAACTGCGGACTTGACGGTCGTCGGCAAAGACCACATCGGGCACCCGCTCGATACGGAGTCCGTCGTCGCGGAAAACTCGCTTTGGTGCGTTGACCATCCACTCCTGCGCGTCGGGGTCGCTCAGCATCCGCTCGGCGAGGGTGCCCAGGCCAATGAAGTCGTCTCGCAGGGAGCGTGCAAGTGCTGCTCGATCCTGCTCGGAAAGCTCTGCCTGCTGCCCGTTGAGGGCAAGGGCGTGGAAGCTCTCTATCTCATCGTCAATGATGCGCGCGGTTCGCTCGCGGCCCTCCTCGCTGGTGAGGTTGACCTGCTCACGAGCGAGTGCCTTTTCGACGCTCAGCCGGACAATCTCGCCCGCCTCAGCGGTGGTGGCTTCCGTAGTCGCTACGGCTGCCATATGACCTGCTCCTCGTTCGCCGCCTCGCGGGGTGAGGCGAGGCGGCGCTTGCTTGCCTTCGGTTTCGGAGTGGCGGATGGTAGAAACAGCTCGTCCAGTAGCCCTCTGATTGCGCGGGCGTAGCGACTGCGCGGGCGAGCAGCGGCGAGTGGTGTCCCGATCCGTTGAGCCCGTGTGAGGCCTCGTGCATCCCACGGGAGCCACGCATCGACGCTGACGCCGCGCTCGGCTAGATGAGCTGTGATCGTTTGGGTGATAGCGCCGCGACTCGCGGTGCCCGGTGCGCCTACGGCATTGGCGATGATTCGCAAACGCTCGGGGACTATCCCGAGAGTGCCAAGCAGCAGATCGAGTTGACGTAGTCCGTGGCGCAGCTGGGTCTCGCGGGTGCCGAGAACCAGCAGAACGGCATCGGCCGCTAGGAGCGCTTCACGATGCAGCGCACCGGCAGAGTGGCCGTCTGCAAGAAAGGCTCCCACGTCGCAGACGGTGAGCGGGTACAGAGAAGCGAGCGCGGCCACGGCCCGCGTGATCGCGGCCGGCTGAGCTAGCTCGATGAGCGCAGCCAGGTCCGGGGGCCCAAGTAGCGTCGGCGGCCAGCCGGGGATTTCCGTCATCCAATGCTCCACGAGCTCGCGCTGAACCCCGCTGCCGTTGGCTGCCCTGATGAGTCCGACAAGCGAGCCCTGAGACGAGTCCGCGCCGAGCCTGACATCGAGGCCGCCGCCGAGAGCGTCTATCTCGACTAGCGCTGTGGGCCAACTGCGAGCGGCAAGCGCGGCTAGCGACGCGGCGCACTCGCTCGCACCCGGGGCGCCCTTGGACCCCACGACGGCAAGGACGCTGCCAGAGTCCACTGAACGCTCGGGCCGAGCTGCTGGCGCTGGCGCGGTGGCGGTCGATGGCGCCGCGCTAACTGCTCCCCGGACGGCGGCGAGTAGGTCATCGCGTGAGACGGTGGTGTCGATCGTCGCGTCTACGTTTAGGGCAGCAAGGGCCTCGTGCTCGCGGGCGTCCAACGCGAGGCCCACAAGGCGAGCGCCCGACGCGCGCACCCGCGCACAATGGCCGGCGGTGAGACCGGATAGCTCTGGGGAAAGCAGGACCGCATCAGCGGTTTCCTGCTCGACTGCTCGTTGGAGGTCGTCGGCCTCGGCCACGCTGCTGACGAGCGTGAGCGGTGCGTCGCCGGCATCGAACAGCAGCGGCTCGACCTCGCGCTCAGCGAGCGGCGTCAACGCGAGGATCACACTTGGACGCGCATTCATGGAGCGCTCCCTTGTGTTGCTTGCGGGATCGGGGCTGTGGAGGCGTTCGATCCTTCGAGCATGAGGTCGATCTTGGAATCCTCGTTGGCGAGTGCGAGCGAGGAAACGATCGACGGATTGCTCACCGACAGGGTGACGGGGACGGTTGCGGTGCTCGCGTCCGCGTTCGATGGCGCTTCGCCGATCGAGAGGATTTGGAGGTTGCGCGCGATGGGGCGCGTCATGGCTTGGCCGGTGCCAGCGCCGAAGGTCGCCAAGACCGTGACGGCATCGCCGGCTTGGAGTGTGGCGCCGGACACATCGAAGTCGGGCACCGCCAACGTCATCGCGGCCGTCTGCGTCTGCTGAGTGGCGACATCGCCAGCCGGAAGCGGTGCCCCCGCTGGCAAAGCCGTGGAGAGACGCCGGCCGACAGTCTGCCCGCTCTCGCGCACCGGCACAAGCGACGAGAGCACAGCGCTATCCCCGGCGAGTTCGGCCGAGCGCAGGTCGCCGCTGGTAAGGACCGTGCCGGCGGCCAGCGCGTGCGTTGTGACGAGGATCGGAGTGCGCTTGGTGCTGGCGCTGTAGACACCCCAGTAGCCGATGAGCGCGATAAGCACGAGCACGATGCCAGCCAGGGGGAGCGGTTGGAGCAGACGACGCGCACTCCCCGCCTCGGTAGGCGGGGCGGCCGGAGTCTTGGCCTGCTCGCGTGGTCGCAGCGCTGGGGCGCCGCCGTTGCTCTGGCCGGGCTGGCGCTCAGGGCCTCGACGGGGGAATTGGATGCGTGGTGAGTTCATAGGCCTATTCCTTCCTCGGGGCACTGACACATCGCTGACACGGGGCTGACACGCCACCTACACGGTGCTGCTGTCAGCCGCGTAATCCGGCCGATAGCAGGCGTCTTAGCGCCGTCGGCGAGCGCGCGGACAAACCCACGCGCATAGGTCGAGGCGGATGCAGTCACGCCGGAAAGTCGGAGCGGAGCCCATGCACTCGGAGGCTTGTCGTCGCGCATCGCGGCGGCATCTCGGCCGTATCGAGTTTTGACGGCCCTGCTCGACAAGGAGCCCTCCGTTTCTCCCGGTGCCTCATCCAATACCCAGGATTGGCTCCGTAAAAACCACTCGTCGGGACTTGCCGGGTCAGTGAATTGTCAGCTCCCGGTCAGGGCTCGTGGGCACCTTCGCGTCAACTCGACCGAAGGAGTGCCCGATGCCCCGTCTACCCGTAGACATCCTTGAGAGCGATTGGCGCCAAGCGCTACGCAGCCCACTCTTGGCCGCTCGCTTCCGTGTGTGGCGGGACGCTGAGCCGACGCTTTCGCCGTTCCTAGATGCTGCCGCGCTCGTGCGCTTTATGCGCGCGCCCGGAGCGCGCGTCGAGAAGGACGCGGTGTTGTGCGCGCTGTTGAGATGGGCGAGACAGGAGCCGATCGGCGCGAGGGTGGTGCTGGAGGCGATCCGCCCCGGTCTCTTGAACTTGTCGGCGCGGATCATGCGAGACGCGCGGGAGCGCGAGGAGCTTTGGTCGGCGATGTTCGCAGCCGTATGGGAGGGGATTCGTGGCTACCCGTTGGAGCGCCGGCCGCGTCGGGTAGCGGCGAATCTGCTCCTCGACACGCTTCACCTGACGCTTGACGAGCTTGGCAGGGAGAGCGCATGGCGGGCTGTGTGGCTCGGCAACCTCGACACCGATCGAAGCGCCGCGCCGGAAGCGGTCGAGGGAGACGTGGACGGGCTGCTCGGCGACGCGGTGCGCGCTTGCGCGATCAGCTCTGAGGAGGCGGAGGTCATCCTCTCTAGCCGGATCGACGGGGTGGACCTCGCTGACCTCGCGCGCTCGGCGGGCGTCTCTTACAACACGATGAAGCTGCGCCGCCAGCGAGCGGAGCGGCGCCTACTTATGTTCCTCGGCTTTCGGCCTGTACCGCGAGGACAGCAAAACCGACCTTCGTCACTTGCTCGGGTCGCCGGCGTCGGGCACAGCCCCGGCCGGTGAGTCAAAGACCAATCGAGTTAGACGAGGGAGGTGATCCCGGGTCCGTCCCGCGCCGGACCCGAGCAACGTATGAGACGCACGCTCGCCCTCACAATCGCGCTGGCGCTCTTGGCGGCGCTGCTCGTTCCCCAGGTGGCAGATGCCGCCACAAGCCTCAATCAGGTAATCGAAAACCTGCGGAACTGGCTAATCGGGCTGCTCGTGGCGCTCGCCACGCTGCTGCTCACAGTCGGCGGCGTTCGCTACCTGCTCGCCGCTGGCGATCCGGGCGGCCTTGAGAAGGCTAAGGGCACGATCAAGGCCGCGCTCGCGGGCTACGCGCTAGCCGCCCTGGCGCCCGTGCTCGTCACGGTCTTGCAGCACATCGTCGGGTGAAACCGCGCCTGACGATCCTTGGTGCGCTGCTTGCGCTTGCGGTGCCGCTGGCGGCCGGTGTCATGCCGGCCGCTGCGGCACCCACTACACGGGCGCCGGCACATACGGCGAGCGCCCCAGCGGCGTCTCCTCCGCTGCCGTCAACTGCCGTGGAAGGCACGACGCAGGAAAGCGGCGGCATCGAAGTCGGCCCATCGCTGCCCACCCCCTCCTCGCCTGCCAAGGGCGGCGAAGTGGAAGCCGGCAAGGCGAGTCATCCCGGCTTCTTCGATGTCGGCGGGAAAATCGAGGCGGCGATTAACGAATGGTTCGCGTCGCTTGTCAAGGACGCGCTGAATCCGGCGATGGTGCTCGTCGGTCGGACGCTGCTCTCCACGCCGCAAATCGCCGGGGAGGCCGACGTTCGCTCCTACTGGCAGGTCTCAGTCGGGGTCGCCGATTCGCTGCTCGTGCTCGTGGTGATGGCGGCGGGCGCGCTGGCGATGGGTCACGAGACGCTGCAAACCAGCTACGCGGTGAAGGACTTGCTTCCTCGCCTAGCCGTCGCCGGGATCGCGGTGAACGCGAGCCTCGCCATCTCTGGGCAGATGGTGAACATCGCCAATGTCCTCGCGTCGGGATTGCTCGGCAACGGGGTCAATCCCGAACAGGCCGGGAACACGCTAGAGCAGCTAGTCCTACACGCGATCAGCGACGGCGGAATCTTCCTCGTGCTGCTCGGGCTGGCGTGCGCGGTGCTCGCCGTAGCGCTGCTGATCCTCTACTTGGTCAGAGCCTCGCTGATCGTGCTGTTCGTGTGCGCGGCGCCCCTGATGCTGCTCGGCCACGGGCTACCTCAAACCGAAGGCATGGCGCGACTGTGGTGGCGAGTAATGCTCGCGTCGCTCGGCGTGCAAGTCGTGCAAGCACTCACTCTCGCCGCGACTGTCCATGTCTTTTTTGCGTCTGGAGGGCACAGCCTCCTGGGAGTCGGAACAGGCGGGAGCCTGATCGACCTCCTGCTCGTGCTGTGCCTGTTCTGGGTGCTGCTGCGGATTCCGTTCTGGGCGAAGGAGCTAGTGGGCTCACGCCGCTACTCCTCAAATACCGCCCGAATGGCAAAGACCTATGTGATCTTCCGGGTCGTCAAGGGCGCGATCGGGGGTGTGCTGTGAAGCCTTCGCGCATCCGGCTCCCTGCCGACGTGGAGATGGAGGACCGGCTGGCGTGGGGTCTTACCGCTCGCCAGCTCGTGATCCTCGCCGTGACCGCAATCGTCTGTTACGGGGTGTTTGCGGCGGCCGGCTCGGTGCTGCCGATCCCGGTCGCGGCGGCGCTCGCGGCACCGCTCGCATTGGTCGGCGTGGCGCTGGCGCTCGGGCGCCGGGACGGGCTCTCAGGTGATCGGCTCGCGCTCGCCGCTGCTCGGCATCTCACCCAGTCGCCCCGGCGTGTCGCCGCGCCTGACGGGCTCCCGCCGAGGCTGGCGAACGCGCCCGCTCAGCCTGGCGTTTCGCTGCTGCGGGTGCCAGTGAACGCGATCCTTTCAAGCGGGGTCGTAGAGCTGGCCGATGGCACAAGCGCGCTGCTGCTCACGGCGAGTAGCACGAGCTGGGCGCTTCGCTCCGAGGAGGAGCAGGCAGCGTTGGCTGAGGCCTATGGCAAGTGGCTAAACAGCTTGGTCGAGCCGACCGCGATAACGATTCGCTCAGAGCCCGTTGACCTCACAGAGCGCGCGGACGCAATCGAGCACGCAGCACCAGGACTCCCGCATCCGGCGCTGCGGCGTTGTGCTCACACCTACGCGCAGTTTCTCTCCGAGCTTGCGAGCAAGGGAGAGGGATTGCGCCGTCGTCAAATCCTGCTCGTTCTGAGCAGTCGTAGCCGCGAGCGCGACACGGCCAAGGCCGATCTCGAGCGGCGCGCGAGCGAGACGGCGGGCCTCCTGCGCGCAGCCGGTGTGGAGCTTCACCCCCTCGACGGACACCAGGCGACCGCGCTGTTGCTCAGCGCGCTTGAACCACCAGGGCCGCCCGCAGGCTCGCAACTGGACGGAGTGATCCACCGATGCTGAATACCCCTCTCCCTCGTCTGCGTGCGAAGGGCGCGCCGGCCGTGCGCAGCTCCGCGCTCCCGGCGCCAGCAGCGGTCGAGGTCGAGCGCGACTGGATACGCACCGGCAACGTATGGCATCGCAGCCTCGCCGTTGTCGGCTACCCGCGCGAGGTCAATCAGGGCTGGCTCGCACCGCTGCTCAAGGCGGCCGGTGAGCTTGACCTGACGCTGCATATCGGGCCTATCCCGCCCTCGCTGGCGGCCGACCGGCTGCGCCGCCAACGCGCCCGGCTTGAGTCCTCACGCCGCCTTGACGCTGACCGGGGGCGCCTGTCTGATCCGATGCTCGCCGCTGCTGCTGAGGACGCCGACGAGCTGGCGAGCGCGCTTGCCAGAGGCGAGAGTCGCCTATTCCGCTCAGCGCTCTACCTCCGCGTGTCCGGTGGAAACGGCGAGGAGCTTGAGGAGCGAACCGAGCGCGTCAAGGCGCTGTGTGCCTCGATGCTCTTGCATGTTGTCCCGGCGACGTTCCGCGCGTTCGACGGGTGGCTATCAACGCTTCCGCTCGGCACCGACCGGCTGCGCCTGCGGCGCACGTTCGATACCCCGGCGCTCGCGGCTGGATTCCCGTTTGCCTCATCCGATCCGCCGCTTGAGGATGGCGTGCTCTACGGGCTCACCGAGAGCGGCGCCCCGGTCTTGGTTGACCGCTTCGCGCGGACCAATTTCAACTCGGTGGTGCTCGCCTATTCCGGGGCGGGCAAGTCATACGCAGCGAAGCTCGAAGCGTTGCGGCTGCTCTACCGGGGCGTGCAGGTTTTCATCCTCGACCCCGAGGACGAGTACCACGCTCTCTGTGAGGCAGTCGGCGGCGCCTACCTGCCGCTGACCGGGCCGAACGCTGTCGCGCTGAACCCGCTCGATCTCCCAGCATCGAGTGAGGGATCGCGGGCGCTTGACGAGCGGATTCTGTTCCTTGCGGACCTCATCGAACTACTGGCCGGAGGCCTCGACGGTGGCGAGCTTGCCGTGCTCGACCGTAGCGCCCGCGCCGCATACCACGGCGCCGGGATCACGTCCGATCCCTCCACGCATCGCCGGGCGGCGCCGCTGCTTTCAGACCTCGTGCGCGCACTCGAAGCGGAGAGCGAAACGGGGAAGCGGCTCGCCGAGCGCCTGTCTCCCTACGCGACGGGCTCTCACTCATCGCTGTTTGACCGGCCGACGAGCGTGCAGCCCGACAGTCACCTTGTCTGCTTTTCAGTGCGCGGGCTGCCAGAGCGGATGCGTGCCCCCGCGCTCATGCTCACCCTCGACGCTATCTGGCGCTCCCTTGAGGGTCCGCTGCGCCGCCGCGTCGTGCTCGTCGATGAGGCGTGGGATCTCATGCGTGAGACCCCGAGCGCCACGCGCGAGGCACCCGGCGCACGGTTCCTTTTCAGGCTCGCAAAGAAGGCACGCAAGCGCTGGACCGGGCTAACGACGATCACACAGGACCCCGGCGACTTGCTCGACTCCCCGCTCGGGCAGGCGGTTGTGAACAACGCCTCCCAGCATTTTCTCCTTCATCAATCACCGCAGGCGATCGACAGGGTTGGACAGGCCTTCGCGCTGACAGCCGGCGAGCGCTCCTATCTTTTGAGCTGCCCTCCCGGCCACGGGCTGCTCCTCACGGGCGAGCAGCGAATCCCGCTCGGGGTGAAGGCGAGCGCTGCTGAGCACGAGCTTGTGACGAGTGACCCGGCCGAGCTTGTGGAGGCTGCGTGAAGCGCGCGGCGCTCAGCTCGTGCGGGCTGCTCCTGATGCTGCCGGTGCTGTTCATCGGCGCGGCCGTCGGTGTTCTCGGTGGCGGCTCGGGCGTCAGTCTCGGCCAGCCCGCCGCTGATACCGAATCAGTCGCGGGAATCCCTGCGGAATACCTACAGCTTTTCCAGGCTGCCGGGTCTCGCTACGGCGTACCGTGGACAGTGCTGGCCGGCATCGGGAAGGTGGAGTGCGACGACGGCCAAGACCCCGACCCCTCCTGCACCCAGGAGGGCGCAGTCAACTACGCGGGAGCGGGCGGCCCGATGCAGTTCCTCGCCTCCACTTGGGCGACCTATGGCGTCAGCGCGACCGGTCATGGGCCGCCTGACCGCTGGAACGCGGCCGATGCGATCTTCGCCGCCGCGCGCTACCTCAAGGCGAACGGCGCCCCGAGCGAACTACAGCGTGCGATCTTCGCCTACAACCACTCCACCGCCTACGTCCAAGAAGTCCTGCGGTGGGCGTCGATCTATGAAAGCCAAGCCGTCCCGGTCACGGCACCGGCAAGCAGCGCAGCCGGTAATGCGCTCTCATTTGCGCTCGGGCAGATCGGTGTGCCGTATGTGTGGGGCGGTGAGAGCAGGGCAGGCTATGACTGCTCAGGGCTCGTGCAAGCTGCATACCGCGCAGCCAGGGTAAGCCTCCCGCGCAACACCCAAGAACAATTCGACGCCGGACCTCACCTGCCAGCCGGCGCGCGGCTCGAACCGGGCGACCTCGTTTTCTTCGGCGCCAGCAACAGCGACGTTACGCACGTCGGGATGGTCGTGCGCTCGGGCGAGATGGTTGACGCGCCCCACACGGGCGCGTTCGTCCGCACCGAGTCATTCCCGACAACCATCGGAGCAGCTTGGGGCGAAGGAGAGGTTTATCTCGGTGCAACGCGACCAGCGGCGAGCGGCCGGTGAGACGAGGCCGGCACAATCGCCACTTTCAAGCGTGGCTGGATGAACCCGATAGGCCACTACGCGGGCTCCCCGGACTTGCTCACCATGCGCTCGTCACTGTCGAGCACGTAGCGCCGCTCCTCGTCGTGATCCTCGTGGCCGTGTGGGCGCTTGCGCTTACCGTTGGTCGTGCTCGCCGCCGTCGCCTCGCTAGGGGGTCGCGGCAGATGACGATCGGTGTTCCTCCCGACGTTGACCCGGGCGGCGCGCTGCTGTTGTGGTCGGCATTGCATGACCTTCTGCGTCCACGTCTCGCACGGCTGCTCAGCGGTCAGCCGCATCTAGCGTGGGAGGTCGCCGCCAGCGAGACGGGAACCACTTTTCGGGTATGGGTGCCCGAGACTGTCCCACCGGGACTGATTGAGCGCGCCGTCTCCTCGGCGTGGCCGGGTGCGAGCACCACCACAGAATCGGCCGGGCACCACGAGCCAAACGAGGGCATGGTGCAAGTCGCGTCCGAGCTTGTTCTCTCCGGGCCGGATTGGTTTTCACTCAATGCCGCGATGAAGCCTGACCCGCTGCCGCTCATCCTCGGCCAGCTCGCCGGGCTGCGAGGCGAGCAGCGCGCGCTCGTGCAGGTATTGACCCGGCCAGCAACGATTCGTGAGCAACGCCGGCTGCGCACAGCCGCGCGCCGGCTGCGCGCTGGCATCGCCCCGCAGCGCCTCGTGCGGCTGCTGGACTTCCTCACCAGCACCCGCGCACCGAAGCCGCCGACGCACGACCCAACGATCAACCCCGACGTGCGTGACGTAATGGGCAAGAGCACACAACCGCTCTATCGCTGCCTCGTCCGTGTAGCCGTCACGGCGCCCTCGGTCGCAGAGGCTCGCGGGCGCATACACGGCATCCTCGGTGGCTTCGCCGCGTATGAGGGCAGGGTCGGGCTGCGCCGCCGTGGCGTGCGCCGCGCGCCCGTCAAGCTGCGCGAGCGTTGGCTTGGGCGCCGCGCGTTTCTTGCGAGCACTGGCGAGCTGGCGGCGCTCGCGCACCTTCCCGGCGTTGAGGCGATCCCCGGCGTGGTCATGGCCGGGGCGCGTGAGGTCGCGCCGCCGCCAGGACTGCCAGCGCAGGGGAAGCCGCTCGGTCTCAGCGCCAGTGGCGGGAACGTGAATCTGTCGGTGCCTGACGCACGGCGCCACATTCATGTTCTCGGTCCTACGGGCGTCGGTAAGTCCACGCTGATCGCGCGACTTGTGCTGGCCGACTTCGACGCCGGCAGGGGCGCGGTCGTGATCGACCCGAAGGGTGATCTCGTGGAGGACTTGCTGGCGCGTATCCCCGCTGGCAGGGAGAACGACGTAGACCTCTTGGACCCACTGGATGAGGCGCCGCCCGGCCTGAATGTGCTCGATAGCCCCGATCGTGACCTCGGCGTCGATCAGCTCGTGGGCATTTTCAGGCGGGTGTTCGACCGTTACTGGGGTCCGAGAACCGATGACATTCTCCGGGCGGCCGTGCTGACGCTCACGACCGCCTCGCCCACGAGCACGCTTGCCGACATTCCCCGGCTGCTGACCGACCGCGCTTGGCAGGCCAAGCTCGCCGCTGAGATTGACGATCCGGTGCTCGGCCCGTTCTGGGAGTGGTACGGCGAGATGTCTGACCCGCTGCGCGCGCAGGCGTCGGGTCCGCTGCTGAACAAGCTACGCGCGTTCCTATTGCGTCGGCCCGTCCGCGCGATTGTCGGGCAGCCGACCACCACCCTCGACGTTCCACGCGCGATCAACGAGGGTCGCCTGCTGCTGGCGAAGCTGCCGAAGGGCACCCTTGGCGAGGACACGAGCCGGCTCCTCGGCTCGTTCCTTTTTGCGCGGGTCTGGCAGGCGGCTCTTGCACGCGCAGCGCTGGCGCCCGAGCAGCGCCGTGACGCCTCCTGTTACGTCGATGAGGTTCACAACTATCTGAACCTGCCGACGCCGTTTGAGGACGTTCTTGCTGAGGCTCGCTCCTACCGGCTCTCGCT
This sequence comes from uncultured Solirubrobacterales bacterium, assembly GCA_963725165.1. Classification (GTDB taxonomy): domain Bacteria; phylum Actinomycetota; class Thermoleophilia; order Solirubrobacterales; family Solirubrobacteraceae; genus Palsa-744. The sequence continues at coordinate 106,622 of CAVRXK010000006.1, read as the reverse complement.
CTGCCTCGCTCACCAGCACCTTGCACAGCTACCCCGCGACTTGCGAGAGGCGATCGGCGCTAACGCGCGCTCCAAGGTCTATTTCCAGCTCTCGCGCGACGATGCCCAGGCTCTTGAGCGCGAAGTGCGCCCCGAGCTATCCGCGCACGACCTTGCCCACCTACCCGTCTACACCGCCGCAGCGCGGCTCTGCAACGATGGACAACCAGGCCCGGCGTTCACGCTCTGCACGGAGAACCTTGCGCCCGGTGTGCCCGAGCAGGCGCAAGCGGTCAGGGCCTCGGCACGTCGCCGCTACGGCCTCAGCCGCGAGCAGATCGAGGCGCAGCTTGCGGTGCGTCAGCGGATTCCCGCCGTGGTGCCTCTGACACGTCGAGACTTGAGGCCAAAAATGGCACCTGCCGATCCGCCCTCCAGTCCGTCCTCCAATCGGCCCTCCAATCCGTCCTCGAATTAAGCATGGAGGACCCCGCACGCATGGAAATCCCCGCATATCACCATAAATCGTCTCGGCTAAACCTCCCCGACTAGATAGTGACAATACAAAAATGAGTGAAAAGCGAGCAAGCGAGAGAACCCGGCCAAGCCGGATGACCGGTAGCCATACCGTGAAGCTCGCTGCACATCTGACCGAGCGTGACAGGAGTATCGCCTTCGACTGCTACGAGCACCACGTACTGACGACCGACCAACTCAGGCGCCTGCACTTCCGCGGACTGCGGACAACAACTGTGCGACTGCAAATGCTCTACGACCTGCGCGTGCTCGACCGCTTCCGTCCCACCGCGAGACGAGGCGAGGGGTCCAGTCCCTACCACTGGATACTCGATGAAGCAGGCGCGCTCCTCGTCGCTGACTACAAGGGCATTGACCGTAGCCAACTGCACTACACCCACGAAGATGCGCTACGCCTCGCAGCCAGCCGTAGCCTCAACCATCACGTCGAAGCCAATGAGTTCTTCACCCGCCTCGCCGACGCTGCTAACCGTGCCGGTGGTGCGCTAACGGAGTGGTATGGCGTCCGCACCCTCGCCCATATGTTCGCCGGGGCTCTTATCCCTGACGGCTACGGCATTGTGTGTATGCCCGGCCGCCCGGCGCTTCACTTGTTGCTTGAGCTTGACCGTGGCACCGAGCCATCCCGCGTGCTGCGTGAAAAGGCAAAGCGCTACCGCGACACGCTCCCCCACAGCAGCCTAAGCGAGCGTAAGCCGTTTGTGATCCTCGCCGTGCCAAGCCCCCGCCGCGCGCAAACCGCCACCGAAGCAATCACCAACATACCCGCGCCAATTGCCGTCACGGTATGGAATAAAGCCACTACACGCGATGTTCTCGCCACTGTCACCAATTCCGCCGCCGAAGCTCAAGCGCACACACTCGCGGGGGGTACAAATATTTAGCCAATCTTAGAGCAAAACCCCTTGAAATTAACCGTGTGGTCTGGTCTCGTAATGAGTATGGAAAAGCACAAATCTCGACATAACAGTAAGGAGTGACAAAGCCATGACCACGACCAGCAAACCCACACGCACATACCGCGAACGCCGGGAAGCACGAGCCGAACGGCTGCGCCAATGGGCAGCCAAACGCGAGACACGCGCCGAGCAAGCCGCCGCATCGGTGGACACGCTCACAAGCCTTATCCCCTTGGGACAGCCGATCTTGCGCGGCCACCATTCACAAAGACGTGCCGAACGCGACCGCGACCGCATCGTGAACGGGACGCGCCGAGTTGTCGAGCACTCGAACAAGGCGCGCGAGTTCACAAGCCGCGCCGCAAACATCGAGGCGGCAGCCGAGCACGCGATTTACTCCGACGACGCCGACGCGATCACGCGGCTAACGGAGAGGATCGCCGGGCTTGAACGTGAACGAGACACGATCAAGACATACAACGCGGCGTGCCGCAAAGGAACGGCCAACCCCGCAACGCTGCCCGACAATCTCGCACGCGAGCTTGCCAGCAGCATCCGTGTTTGGGGCGACGTTCAATGCCCCGGCGGGCGGTTCCCGAGTTACACACTCCGCAATCTCTCGGGCAACATCAGCCGTCAAAAGCGTCGCCTCGCCGCACTCACAGCAGGAGGGTCACAATGACTACCGCTCGCACATCAGACGACATGAGCGTGACCGTGACGCCTTCCGTTGCCCGCGCCCTGCTCAGCCTCGCCGGATTCAAGCACGACGAGCGCGGACGCTGGACGCACGACGATGGCCGGTGGACATGGGCGACCGACGAGGCACTGCGGTGGGCGCTCGTCACCCTCGCCGAAGATGACGACGAGCACGCGACCCCGGCACGGAGCGATGCGCAAGCACGCTGCCTAACGGCGCTGAGCGAGGGTCGCGGCGCGCTTACGGCGTGGAACATGATCGCCAGCGGCGATGTTGTCTGCCGGTTCGGGGATGGCTCGATCGTTCGCATTGGCATCGACGGTCGTTATTTCAAGTCTGACCGTGCGGCACTCGCGGCACACACCAAGGCACAGGAAGCGGCCATCGCCGCACTTGCCGAGCGTAACGGCCCGCTGATTGCCCATATTCCGCACTTCGACGCCGAGACTGTTCTCCAGTTTGAGAACGGGAGCATCTTCCTCATGGCCGCCGATGGCCGCTGCGTTCACGCTCTACATTCGACTCTGTACCCGGAGGCACGCTAGGAGACCTTCTCTCATTCGCACAGGGTCTCTCACCGGCACCCTAATGAATGAGTGAAAATCGAAAGACTGCTGACCTCCCGCTCGCTGTATGGCCGTGCGCGCAACGCACGAGCCAATGGCAGCGATACGGACGTTATCTCGCGGAGTCCAACCGCCATCCCGGCAAGATGCTCCCCGCGCTTGCACGCCGGGCCATCGAAACGTACAGCGAGCCCGGGCGCGCTTGTGGTCGATCCCATGTGCGGGATCGGGACGACGCTCGTGGAGGCGATCGACCTCGGGCGACGGGCTATCGGCGTGGAGTTGGAGCCCCGCTGGGCCAAGCTCGCTACCGCTAACATCGAGCACGCGCACGAGGACGCGCGTACTCGCTCGCTGGCACAGGTGACCGAAGGCGACGCACGGCAACTTGCGCGCGTGCTCACGACCCAGGCGCGGCGGCTCGTGAGCCCCGAGCGAGACGGCGCGGTACGCCGCATGGCATACGGCGTCGCTGACTTGATCCTCACGTCGCCCCCGTATGCGTGCGAGGTCGCCGACCTCAACACCGTCAGTGGACCCGAGCCTCTGCGACGAGATGACACGACCAACTACAGCCGCGACCGGCGCAATCTCGGTCATGCACGCGGGAGCGCGTACCTCGTGGCTATGGACGACATCTACCGGGCGTGCGCGGCGGTGCTCAAGCCCGGCGGGTTCCTCGTGTGCGTCACCAAGGACATGCGCTCGGGCGGCGGTGGCGCGCTACGCAACCTCTCAGGCGAAACGATCGCGCTCTGCGAGGACGCTGGCCTGCTCTACTGGCAGCGCGTCATTAGCCTGCTGGCGACCGTCCGCGACAGCGAATTGGTCATGCGTCCGTCGTTCTGGCAGACGCTCCACGCCCGCCGCCGCCGCGAGAAAGGCGACCGCACTCAAGTCGTCGCGCACGAGGACGTGCTCGTGTTCCGCAAGCCCCAGACGGCAGCAGCCAAAGCGAGGGCAGTCCCAACGCGGAAGGCAGCCTGACGATGCCCGCTGCTGCGCGCGAATCGGGCGACGATGGCTGGCAGGTCTGCCACTTTGACGGCTCGATCGACACGTTCTGTCAGGGCCTTGAGATCACGGCTCGGGTCTGGTCTGATCGAAGGCAGCGATGCGCCACGCGCGCCGGACACACCGAGCACCAGCAACCGCGACCTACAGCCGTCCGGCACCCAGCTCAGGGCAAACGCGATCCTGCGAGCGGCGGCGCCTTCGGCACGGGCGCATGACAGGGCGCATGACTGGACTCATCGAGCCCACGAACGAGCCTTGGGTCACGAAGCAGCAGCTAGCCGACCACTTGCTCGTTACGCGCCGTTGGGTCGAGCTTCAACAGCACGCCGGGCTTCCCTACCTGCGTATGTGTGGCCTGAATCGCTATCGCGTGTCGGAGGTCGAGACATGGCTACGTGAGCGCTACAACGGGCCGGGGGGCGACTGATGCCACACAATCGAGGCACGCGCCATAACCCCAAGTGGGCCGGCGTGGTCTCTTATAAGGGCCGGCGCAAGTGGGTTAGCGCGTCGAGTATGGAGGCATACGACGCGGCACGGGAGAAGGCCCGCGATGAACTGCGCGATCAAGTTGACAATCCCGGTCGGCGCGAGGTTCCTACTGTGCTTGAGTTTGCGGGCGCCGAGATTCACGACGATGGCCGGATCACGATGACCTGGCCGGACGGGCAGCGCGCACAGAAGGAAGCTGGCCGCAGAGACTCAAGCGTTAGATATCTACGAGACGGTTTGCGACCGCTTATCCGTGAGTTTCACGACCGTCGCCTTGACAGCTTCACCCGCGACGAAGCACTCACATGGGCACTTCCTAAGAACGCCAACGTTCAACAGTCCGTGCGTCAATTCTTCAACCACGCACTTGACCGCGACTTGATCGAGCGCAACCAGTTCACCCGTCTCGGAGTAAGCAAGCGTAAGCGCCGTGTTGACCGCCCCGACTTCGAGATCATCACTGACGAGCAGTACGAGCGGCTGCGCCGACGCGCGCGAGAGAGCCGCGCCGACGACTATGGCCTCGTCCTTGAGGGAGCCATCCTCGCGGTTGGTGACGAGGCGATGCGTCCCGGCGAAATCTTTGCGCTGCACCGCCCCGATCTTCACTTTGCAGAGAACTTGATCCATGTGCGGCGGCAGATCGACCTCGATACCGGCAAGATCACATGGCCCAAGGACGACGACGGACGCTGGGTTGTGATGAGCCCCGCTTTCCGCGAGCACGTCGAGAAGAAGATGCCTCGCATGGGCAAAGTCGTAGACGCGAAGATGGGTGAGATCGTCTTTCCAGCGCCGCAGGGCGGATACATGCGCCGCAGCTCGTGGTCATCGCACTGGCACTCGATACGCGCTGCCGCAGGTATGCCCGGTCAGGACTTCTACGAGTTGAAGCATCGCGCGATTCAATGGATGATTGATCCCGTCGAGGACGGTGGGCTCGGCCTCGATCACGCAACAGCCGCAGCGATGGTCGGGCATGACGACGGCGGGTTTCTCATCGCCACCGTCTACAGCAAGCTAGCCCAACGTCGCGCCATCGCACGCGCGCAGCGTGCGATGGATGCCTACAAGCAGCGCCAAGCCACAGCGAGCAAGCCTCGCCACCTGCGCGTCGCCGGTTAGCCGCGATGGCTCGCGCGTTTGGCCGCCGCGTGCGTGTCGGTCAACGCTTGTGGAGCACGACCGAAAATGAACCGCTCGGCGCAGCCATAGATAGCGAGATTGGCCTCGGTTGTGCCCTGCGGCGTGCTTCCGTGGATAGACAAAGAGCGCGACCCCGCGCAGACCAAGAGGCAGGCATCGGGAGCCAGAGGAAAGAATCGCGTCGAGGCGTCGAGGCGGGCGATGCCCTGATCGTTCTGGATGAGCTCGGCACCGGGCGCGGGGCGAAGTAGGTGCCAGTGCATCAAGTCGAGCGCTTCTGCGGCCGACAGCCAGCCATCCATCATCATCAAGAGACCCTGCTCCCGCTGGTTTTGCAAATGAAGCCGCCCCTCTGTGGCGATGGCAAGTACCTCAAGGCGCGCTGCCTCAATATCGGCCGGGCTACCCCGGTCGGGAGCCGACTTCCTCCACATCTCGGCGAAGGCTCTGGGATCGCGGGCGAGCGTTGCCATCTGCTCACGCCCAAACTGCTCGACCGCCTTGCCGGCCTCGGCTATGCCAAACGGCGTTCGACGCTCTTGCAGCGCGAGCATGAGCGCGATCGTCGTTCGGTCAGCTTCGGTCAGCTCCATCGTGCGTTCGAGAAGGGTTCTGATCGGGTCCGCCGCATAACCCTCAACCAAGCTCAGGAAGTCCTCAATGCGGTTGTCGCGCGGCGACTCGTCGCTCTCCACGGCGTAGAAGCGCTGGCGCGACGCGGCCTCCTCCGGGCGAACGTTGACCGCCCCACCGGTCGTTTTGTCGAGTTGAGCGAGTCGCCGCGTAGCTCCGCCGTCGCTTGTCGCGTAGGAATTGAGGATGAAGCGCGGCACAAAATGGTGGCGCTTCTTCTCGGGGTTGCTCGGCCATTTGCGCCGGCCCGCGCCGATGTCGTGCATGGCCTGAGCCAGCGGCACGTCGTAAACCGGAGCCGGCCAATCAGCAGGACGAGCCATCGGGTCCAACAACATCGAGAGCGTCAGCTACAAGGGACACGCGCTTACCCGTAGCTCCCTTGGGAGGCACGAGGGACAATCGCCGCGACCGGCATCGGCCGCACGGATGCTCGGCCGACCGCCCGCAAACGTTCTGCAAACGTTTTGGGCCGTCGCTGCAAACGTCCTGCAAACGTCCGACCGCCGAAACCCCGCGAAACCGGGCGAAACGACTCACGCGATCCCCCATGTTTACGGGGTTTCTTGCCCATGTTCGCTGGGTTTCGCGGAACATGAACCTATCGGGGAGACAGGATTTGAACCTGCGACCGCCCGGCCCCCAGCCGGACCAACGGGGAGCGAACACCCCTAGTTTCCCGCTATATAGCTGGTTTTCGGTCGTCCTCGTTGTGTAGAATATGCTCAAAATAGAACATGAATAGAACATGGATCGCGGCCCTGGGGGTCATCGATGGCGAAGCGCACACAGACGAATAGGCGCAGTTATGGGACGGGTTCGTTGCGGATTGTCGGCAAGTCATGGATCGGTTCATGGTACGCGCCGGACGGTCGGAAGATCCGCAGGAAGGTCGGTCCAGCTCGGACGCCGGGCGAGCGAGACGGTTTGACGAAGGCCCAGGCCGAGGAGCGCCTGCGTCGGATGCGAGACGCCGAGCGTCCCGTGCGAAGCTCCGAGCTTCAGCGCGTGACGATGGCGCAGGCGGGCGAGGAGTTGCGCAGGCGACTTGAGGTTAGAGGCCGCAAGAAGTCGCACAAGATGACCGTCGAGTCCGATTTGCGCAAACACATCGTGCCGTTCTTCGGCAGTCGAGACCTGTGGAAGATTGAGCCCGAGGACATCGAACGCTACATCGCTCTCAAGCGAAGGACGCTCGCCACCAAGACGATCCGCAACCACCTGGGGACCATGCACTCAGTGTTCGAGCTGGGGTTGCGTAAGCAGTGGTGCCAGAAGAACCCGGTGAAGCTGGCCGACCGCCCCGTCATCAAGAAGACCGAGACGCGCATAAAGTTCCTCGAACAGAGTGAACTCGAGCGGGTGCTGTCGGCCAGCTATCCCGAAGACGCGTTCGGCGGAGTTGAGTCGACGCTATACCTCACTGCAGCGATGACAGGGCTCCGCCAAGGCGAGCTGCTTGGTCTGCGTTGGCGCGACGTCGACTTCGACGCGCGTCGAGTCCGTGTGGTGGCACCGTACGTGCGGGGCGAGTTCAACGATCCCAAGTCAGAGGATTCGGGCCGGTCAGTCCCGATGGCCGACCGCGTAGCCGAGGCCCTTGCGGCGTTTCGCGAGCAATCCTTCTACCGGACAGACGGCGAGCTGGTTTTCGCCCATCCAGAGAGTGGAAGACCGCTTGATCGCTCCAAGTTGGTTCGCAGATTCAAACAAGCCGTCAAACGCGCGGAAGTCCGCCAGGTCACCTTCCACGAGCTCAGGCATACCTTCGGCACCCGAATGGCGGCGGCAGGCGTTCCGCTGCGCACCATCCAGCATTGGATGGGACACGCCGATGCGAAGACCACTCAGGTCTATGCCCACTATCAGCCGTCTGATAGCGAGGCAGAGGCTATCGATAGGGCCTTCGCCTCTTAGGACGATCCGCGGCCCAGGCCCGGTTGACGCTTGCAAGCAGGACCCGCCGCTACGTCCAAGGACTCATCGCGACGCTCGCACTCCCATCCCTTGGTGCTGCTGTTCTGTCCCGTCGGTGGTGAACACGGAGAGCGGTGGCGTCGAGGTCTACACGAAGCTCGCGTAACTGCCTGACAGGAACCACCAACGATTGAGTGCTGTGGCGATCGCTGCCTACACCCACCCCGTCTCGTCCCTACACGAACATAGGACTGGGAGGTTTTTGACCGTCGTGGCCCACCCACAAGCCTTCATTCTTCGATGGGCTTCGCGGGCCGCGACGGTCAAAAACCGAACCAGGCCGTCAGGCCTGGCGGTTCTATCCGCTCCAGCGGATTCCTAATCCGGGACGCAGTCCCGGCCCCAATCCCGACCAAAACAGACTTTGCGCGGTTGCTGCGGTTACGCTGAGAGGCTCAGACCGCTAGCACGGCGCGTGGGTGGGGTGATGCAGATGCACCCGGAATCCATCTGGCGGCGAGATGTCGTAGCTCCCGTCGCTCTCCACCACGAGACGTGGCGTTGGCCGCGCGCGTAGCCTGAACAGTGGCCACCACAGGCGCCTGCGAAGGCGCGCGATTGGCGTCATGATCGGCGCGCACGCCACTTCCGTGCGATCTGGGAGAACGATCACAAATGCCCGCTCTTCCCTGATCGCGTCGAGGATCGACGGCAGCGCAGTGTCATCGTCGGCCGAGAGGAACATCGTGCCGTTCGGGTAGCGCGGCCTGTCCGAGAGAACCTCGGCTATAAGAGCGTCTGTCGTTCCGGACGAGTCCATTACTAGCTCCGCCGTTGCCATCCATCAAAGATCGCTTGATGATGCTCGACCATGTGCCGGATGGCGTTTGCCAGCTGTTCGGTTGTCGCCAAGCCCACACCAGCGGCGAATGGCTCGGCCTCTAGCTTGCTCTCTCCATAGTATCGATGCATATGGCAGGTGTCGAGATGGTTGTCGATCAGGCAGATCGCCCTCCATCGTGGCCGTAGACCCGACAGACGGCGCTCCAAGACGACCGCATACTGGCGTATCGGCCTTCCGCCCGTTCGAACCAATACCCGCAGGTCGGGCGTGGGCAGTACTTGAACCCAGTCCCGATCGAAGTTCATCTACAGCCCCATCTGAGTGTCTGGATGGCCCAAGGAACCAGAGACGATCTGCGCTCGGAGGTTGCTCAGTCCTTTGGCCTCTAGGGCTGGCTTTGCCGGCGGCATCGAAGGAACGTACAGTAAATAGAACACAGATAGAACATTTGTTGCCCTGAAGCTGTCTGTGCTGAATGGCAAATCCCGCTTGTTTACAGGCCTTTCATCTAGTCGGGGAGACAGGATTTGAACCTGCGACCGCCCGGCCCCCAGCCGGGTGCGCTACCAGACTGCGCCACTCCCCGTGGTCGCCTCGATTCTACGAACATAGCCGGTACGGCACACGCGTGCCGTCCGCCCAATATGGGAACATATGTTCGTGTCGGACACATCGGAGACCGAAGTTTGCACGCGCTGCAGGCTGCGCAAGCCGGCGTTGAACTTCGCCTGGCATCGCAAGGCCCGAGGACAACGGGACACCTACTGCCAACCGTGTCGCGCTGCCTACAAACGCGAGCACTACGCAGCTAACCGCGAGCGCTACATCGCTAATGCCCACCGGCGCAAGCAGGCAATCGCGCTGGAGCGCGCTGCCCTTCTCATCGAGTTCTTCCGCGAACGGCCATGCATCGACTGCGGCGAGTCCGATCCGATGGTGCTCGAGTTCGACCACCTCGCGGACAAGCGCTTCAATATCGCCAAGGGCCTGCGCACCCACAGCTGGCAGGCGGTACTCGACGAGATCGCCAAGTGCGAGGTAGTCTGTGCGAACTGTCACCGTCGGCGGACCGCCCATCGTGGAGGGTTCGCACGCGCGGCGGTAGCTCAACGGTAGAGCCTCGCCCTTCCAAGGCGATGACGCGGGTTCAAGTCCCGTCCGCCGCTTCCCCCTCCACTGCTTCCCGCGACCAATCCCTGCGAGCAGCCGCAGATCCACCCTGAGATGACGCACCCCACTCATCACATGCCGTCCCAACCGCCCACTAAGCTACACGCGTGCGCCTAAGGGCCTTGCTTTTCCTGCTCGCCCTCACCGCGGGCGACTACCTGCTGTGGAAATGGTCGATCGCGGGCGGCCACGACGTGCTGTCGCTGCTCGCGGGCTGCACGCTGGTGCCGCTGATCGCGATCAGCGCCTACCGGCTCGTGCTCGCCGGCGCCGGCCTACTCTCACACGCAGCTCGACGCTCGTCCACGAACGCCCGCGCCAAGCGTGCATCGCGCGAGATCGCGCTCGCGCAACGCTCCGCGCACGGCCACACCGCCGAGCCCGACCCGTCCTCACGCAGGCTGGCGGCCTGAACCAAAGGGCCCACAGTTGACCGGCGGGCAGCAACGGCGCCTGCTGCCCCGCTCCACGCGCGGCCGGCTGACGCTCACGGGCGCAGTGGTACTCGTGCTCGCAGGTATCGCGCTCGCAGGCTACCTGTACGAGCGCAACCGCACCGGCAACGTGTACCACCCCCAAGCGCCGTTCACACCCCAAGCGGTGACCCCCACCCTCCCGAAGAAGGGGCCGAGCCGCTTCGCCTGGCCGTTGTACGGCTACACCAAGAACCACACCCGCTTCTTCCCCGCCTCAGCACAACTACGTCCCCCGTTCAGGACGGTGTGGACACATGGGGGCACCGCGCTGCTCGAGTTCCCACCCGTGATGTACGGCAACCGCATCTTCCAGTTGGGCGATGACGCGGTTATCCACGCGATCGACAAGTACACGGGCCTGGCCCTCTGGAGCAGACCCCTCGGCGCGCTGTCGGCCTCCTCCCCGGCCGTCTCCTCCAACACCGTGTACGCCACAGTTCTCTCGCGCTCGTCAGGGTCGCAATCCGGGAGGGTTGTCGCGATGAACAGCGCCAACGGTCACATCCGCTGGTCGCGAGACCTGTCGAGCCGTTGCGAGTCCTCCCCCCTGCTCACCGATGGCAAGCTGTTCTTCGGCACCGAAAACGGCACCGTGTACGCACTCAACGCACGCACCGGCAGCATCGTGTGGACCTACCACGCGGCGGGCCCTGTAAAGGCCAGCCCCAGCCTCTCGAACGGGATCCTCTACTTCGGCGACTACGCCGGCGATCTGCAAGCGGTACGCGAGAGCAACGGGCACAGACTCTGGGTGAGCGGCTCCGACGGCGCGCTGTTGGGCTCCGGCCAGTTCTACTCGACCGCCGCGATCGTCTACGGCCGCGTGTTCCTCGGCAACACCGACGGGCGCATCTACGCGTATGACGCCGCCACCGGCAAACTCGACTGGGCGGTGCAAACCGGCGCCTACGTGTACTCCTCCCCCGCCGTCACCAACGCGCCCGGTCTCGGTCCCACCATCTACATGGGCTCCTACGACGGCACGTTCTACGCGCTCAACGCGCGCTCGGGGCACATCGACTGGGAATACAACGCCGGGGGACGCATCTCCGGCTCCGCCACGATCCTCGGGCGGATCGTGTACTTCGCCGATCTCGGCGCCCACCACACCTACGGCCTTGGGATCTCAACCGGGAAAGTCGTGTTCTCGATGAACGGCGGCTCGTTCGATCCGGTGATCACCGACGATCACTACATCTATCTCACGGGCACCACCGGCCTGTACGCGCTCGCGCCCTACTCGGGTCCCCCGAAGATCAGCCCCCACACCCACCGTCGAGCCCGAGCGCGCGTCCCAACGAGAAGCTCGCCACGACACGCACGACACCGGGCTTCCTCGCACTGACGGCAGTCCACCCTCCGGGCGCTGACTCCACGCAAGCATCACCACGCGCGACGGTCCAGTAGCGCGTGTAGTGCAGTCGCACCAGCGCCCGTCCCGCGCTGGCAAAACGCATCGTCAGCGAACTGTGCCCGAGCGCCGTCAGCACCGCGGGCGCGGACACCAGCGGCGTCGGATCAAGCACCTTGAACACCCGCCAGTGAGCGCTTTTGAACACTTCGCGCAGGTACGGCAGCCCCTTGCGGATCAGCGCGGCCTCTTCGTCGCTTGAGCCATCCAGACGCACGTCTGGCAGCGCCACATAGCTAACCGCGTTGTCGTCCAGCCACGCGCGATACGCCGACGCGGTGAGACCTTCTTTGAAGAAGATCGGGTCGTACTTCGTGTCGAGCTGACGCTCCCACCCACGTGCAAGCTCGAATTCCGGTGCAAGCAGCGCGGCCTCCCAGTGCGAATGGGTGAAAGGCACCTCGATGCGCAACAGCGAACCGCCGTGCGCGCGCAAGAAGCGCTTCAGCGGCGTGTAGTAGGCCGCGCTAGTGGACGCATCGCCGATCACCCCTGTCGTCTCGCGCACCGGCCCCCACACGGTCCACGTGAGGATTCCGAGCACCGCCAGCACCACCGCCACGAGCGGTCTTCCGGGTCGAGTGAAACCGTCGCGTCCCAGCGCGCACAGCAGCAGCGGCCCCGCCAGCAGCACCGCATAGCGATCGATGTTGCTGCCCATCGGCGTCGGGATGATCGACAAGACCGTCGCCACCAGATACACGTAGCCACCGACTCGCAGCAGCCGCTCCTCCGTCGGCAGCGCGTACAGGAACGCGAGCGTCACCGCAAGCGTCGCGGTCACAGAGCTCGCCGCGAACGGCTCCCAACCGCCTTCGGGGAACAGCACGGCGATCGGCAACACCACCAGCAGCACCGGCAACACGAGTGTGAGCCCCGCCTGCGCACGGCGCGTCACGAGCACCTGCGTTCCACCCGCGAGCGCCAACAGCAGCCCGGCGACGGGGCTCGTCGCGGCGCACACAGCCGCAAGCAGCGCCGCAAGCCAGGGGTGCTTGCGCACGAGCGCGAGCACCGCGAGCATCGCAAACGAGACGCCGAGCGCGAACGTGAGTCGCCCGATCCACACATCCCCGGCCGCGGCCACCGCAAAGCACAGCGCGCCCCAGCGCGCGCGCGGCCCGTACACCGTGAGCACGACTCGCTCGAACGCGAACGTGGACACGAGCACCGCGAGCGCGCCGACGAGCCGCATCCCCACCAGCAACGCCGCCCACGGGAACACGAGGCTGTAGCCGGGCAGGTGGTGGCCGCCGTACCAGTTGTTGTCCCACACCGTGAACCCCGAGCTTTCAAACAGGCTCGCGCGGTAAGCCTGAGCGGCCAGGTCCGGCGAGCGCGGCGCGAGCAGCAGCCACACCCCGACGAGCACCGCCGCCGCCGGCAGCGCAAGCGAGATGCGCGTGCCCGCAAACCAGGTTCGCGCCGGCCCCATCCGGGGTCGCCGCCCGGCGAGTGCTTGGCTTTCGGCAGAGCTCAAGCGGCCCAGTATGGCGAGAGCGGCGGCCAAGCTCGCCGGCGCCGCTCCGTTCGCCGCAGACGCCACATGCACCGGTGCGGCAGCGGTGTGACTCTAAATTGGCTGAGGCTCGGCGTGCTACCCCGCCGAGCCTCAGCACACACGCGAGTCGATCTCAAATGGACGAGTCGCGCGCTTGTATCTCTAAGAACAGCCCAGCCCCCCAGAAGTCGCGTTCCGCGCCGCGAACCTCGGTAGCCGATAATCAGCGCCGATGGTCGCCCGCGGGAGCACTCGCCAATGAAGCACCGCCTGAGCCTGCGCACCCCTGCCTCCCCGTCCGCGCCTCGAGGCGGACGCAGGACTGGTCGAGCACTCACACGCACCTCGCTCACGCTGATCGCACTCACGGTCGCAACCCTGATCTCCGGCTGCGGCACAACCCACCCCCCGCCGCTGACCAGCGCGGCGCTCGTTGAAGCCGAGACCTTCCCCTACTACAAGCTCTACTGGGCCGGACCCAATTTCGCCGGTAGCCCGCTCGCCGCGGTCGACGGCATAAAGAGCTACAGCGCCGGGATCGGCGACAGCGTGTACTACGGCGACTGCGTGAGCGGCAAGGGTCTGCTCGGCGGTGGCGGCAGCTGCCTATTGCCACTGCAGGTCACGACAGTCATCTACGGCCTGCACTCCAACAGCGCGCTTGGCGCGCAGCGCAACATTCTCGTGCGCGGTGTGCCGGCGACGATCTTCAACGAAGAACACTCGATCGAGCTCTACAGCGGACGCACCGCGATCGACGTGTTCTCAAACACCCTCGCCCACGCACTGCTCGCCGCCCAGCAGCTGCGACCGCTCAACGCGCCCGGCTCAGCGAGCACGAACCTCCCCCCACCCGTCTACTGCCCGGGCCTCTCAGGCCCCGAATCGCCCCAGCTTCAACACGTGATGCAAAGCCTCCCCGGCCATCCCTGCGAGCAGGCCCAAGCGGCGCTTGCCGCCGCCGAACGCCTCGAACGACCGGCAAGCACTCACTAGCGCGCTCCCGCTCACCAGCGCACGCGCACCGGTAGCGCCCAGGCGCTCAGCTTGCGGCTGGGCTGCCCGACGTAGCCGCCAGCGGCTCGCCGATTTCATGGCGCATCCCGAAGAACGCCACCGAGCCGATCAACGCCGGCACCCACAGCGAGATCGCGCGATAGATCACGACCGCCGCCACCGCCTCCTTGACAGGCCGCACGTGGAACAGCACGAGCATCCCGATCAAGCCCCCTTCGACCGCCACCAGGCCCGCCGGGATCGGGATCGAGTTGCCCATCAGGCCAACCAGATAGGCCATCGCCACCACCCACAACGTCGGCGCCGGACCAAACGCGCGCAGGCTCACATACAGCACGAGCGCGTCGAACAGGCAGTAGCCGACCGCCCCCAGCAGACGCCAGTCGTGCCGGTAGATCAGCCGCAGCGCGCCACGCACTCCGTCACTGATCGCCACGAGCGCCACGTGCACACGTCCGCTGCTCAACCGCCCATGCGCGAGTCGGCCCGCGAGCGCGGCAATCGCCAAGGTTCCTGCGATCGTCGCGAGCGCGAGCGCCGCCGGCAGCAGTGTCAGCAGAGGGTCCCGTGAGCCGGACAGCACGCCCAGCCACATCAACACGCCGATCACGGCCACAGCGGCGACGTTCACAGCGCTCGTCAGCACGAACATCAGCACCGAGCGCCGTGCGATCCGCTGCACCGACACGCCCTTCGTGCGCAGCACCCATGCGCCGAGCGCGATCCCGCCGATGCCGCTGACCGACACCACCGAGTTCACCGCAAGCTCCGACAGCGATAGCCGCCGGCTGAAGCGGCGCTCCATCTTGAACACCAGCTCGAACAGGATCACGTAGCCCGCGCAGGAGAGCAACTCCAGACCAACGCCCGCGGCGACCCACGCGGGCTTCGCATCGGTGATCAGCTCGCCCGTCGAGCGCAGTTTCGGGACGGCGAGCAGCAGCGCGGCGAGCAGAGCAAAAAATATCGCGAGGCTGATCAGGCCATTGCGTAGCCTGCGCGACTCGTTTGCCATGCCGCCGTTGGCACTCGACGGCGCCAGGTGTCGATCGTCCGCTTGAACCGTCTCGGCGGTGTCCTCTTCGACGATTCTTCGCATCCCCTTCAGCCTCGATCGTATGTTCCTGCGCTACCTTCACCTTAGCCTCCACCTTCGCGGTATCCGAACTGGTGGGCGCTCAAACGACATGACAGAGCCCGCGCGCATACTGGTGGTCGACGACGAGCCCGCTGTCCAGCACGCCCTCTCGCGCGCTCTCACGCTCGAGCGCTACGAGGTGGCGCTCTCCGGCGACGGCGGAGACGCGCTGGAGCGGATGGCGGAGGACTCCTATGACGCCGTGATCCTCGACGTGTCGATGCCCGTGCTCGACGGGTTGGAGGTGTGCAGACGCGTGCGCGACGGCGGCGATCGCACACCGGTGCTGATGCTCACCGCACGCGAGCAGGTGGACGACCGCGTGGCGGGCCTGGACGCGGGCGCCGACGACTACCTCGTCAAGCCGTTCGCGCTGCGCGAGCTGTTGGCACGCGTGCGCGCCCTGCTGCGCAGGGCCGACGAGAACGACCAGGAGGAAACATTGTCCTTCGAGGACCTTCGTCTGGACCGACTCGCGCACGAGGCCTGGCGCGGAGAGCGCGCGCTGAATCTCACACGCACCGAGTTCCTGCTGCTCGAGCTGTTTCTGCGCCACCCCAAGCAGGTCCTCACGCGCTCGATCATCTTCGAACACGTGTGGGGATACGACTTCGGCTCCAGCTCCAACTCGCTGGGCGTCTACATGGGCTACCTGCGTCGCAAGACCGAGAGCGACGGAGACACGCGCCTGCTGCACACGGTGCGCGGCGTTGGCTACGTGCTGAGATCATGAGCGGCCCGGCGAGCACCACCCCGAGCGACGCGCGGAGATGAGCTTCCGTCGGCGGATCACGCTCGTCTCGGCGGCGGCGGTCGCGATCGCGGTGGTGCTCGCCTCGGCGCTCACATATCTGCTCGTCTCACACCAGCTGCGTGGGCAAGTCGACAGTCAGCTGCGCACCCGCTCAGACGGTTTGCGCCTGATCGCAAGCTCCGCGCCGGCCGGGTTGAGCACCCGCGACGAACGCTATCTCAAGCGGGTGCTCGCACAGACCACACGGCACAAGCCGCTCCCACCCGGAGTGAAACCCGACTCCGGGTTCGGCTCGCTGTTCGCGCCACCGGCAAGCGCCGAAGGCGCGATCGCAAACCCTCAGGCAAACGACTCCGACTCCGGTACCGCACTCCCACGCGACCCGCTCAGCAACCTATCCCCCCATCCGGATGAGGTACGGGGATACCAACAGCTGGTCAACTCGAGCGGCAAGATCCTGTTCGACTCCTCGCAGAACGTGAAGCTGCCAGTCGATCAGGCGACACGTACCCTCGCGGCGAAAGGCGGAAAATCGTTCTTCCGCGACGCTCACGCGGATGGCATCCACCTGCGCATTCTCACCGAGGCGGTGCACCCTGGTTTTGCGGTACAGCTCGCACAGCCGCTCACGAGCGTCGACAACCTGCTCGCGCGCTTGCGCCTGATCCTCGTGCTGCTCGACATCGGCGGGATCGCGCTCGCCGCGCTGCTCGGGAGACTGGTCGCCGGCGCCGCGGTGGCACCCGTGAAGCGTCTCACCCAGGCCACCGAGCACGTCACGCGCACACACGACCTCTCCGAGCGAATCGAGCCCGCCGCCGAAGATGAGATCGGACGGTTGGCGCAGAGCTTCAACTCGATGCTGGGCACACTCGAGAGTTCGATGAGCGCCCTGGACGCCTCCGTGCACGCCCAGCGTCAGCTCGTGGCTGACGCCTCGCACGAGCTGCGCACCCCGGTGACGAGCCTGCGCACCAACATCGAAATCCTCGAGCAGCAGCCCGACATGGCACCCGAGGAACGCCAGCGGATGTTCAGCGACGTGGTCGAGCAGATCGAGGAGCTGACGCTGTTGATGAACGACCTGATCGAGCTGGGCCGTGGTGAGCAGCCACGCTCGGGCGAGGAGGACGTGCGCTTGGACCTCATCGTCGAGGAGGCTGTAGAGCGCACCCGACGACACTCACCCGACACCCCCTTCCACGTCGAGCTGGAGCCCGTGGTGCTGACCGGTGCGCCCGGACGACTCGGGCGCGCCGTCAACAACCTGATCGACAACGCGGTCAACTACAGCCCACCCGGCAGCCCGATCGAGATCGCACTGCACGGCCAGCAGCTGGCGGTGCGCGACCACGGCCAGGGCATCTCGGCGGCCGACCTTCCCCATGTGTTCGATCGCTTCTATCGCGGCGCGGAGGCCCGCGGACGCCCCGGCTCTGGGCTTGGCCTTGCAATCGTGCGCCAGGTGGCCGAACAGCACGCCGGCAGCGTCAGCGTGCAACCCGCGCCCGGAGGCGGAACGCTGATGTGCCTGCGTCTCCCCGGCGCCACCGCGGTGCAGTCGCTGCCAGAGCTCGACACGGCGCTTCACGCGGGCCCCTAGAGAAGGACCGAAGCCCTCACGGGCTCGCGATGTCCCGCGTCTGAGACGCACGGCGCCGCACGCACGCTCCTCGCGTACGACCTGCCCTCCGCCCGAAAGCTCGCCGGCGTGAGCCCGTAGCGGCGACGAAACGCCTTCGCGAAGTGCGGCGCCTGGCGGAACCCCACGAGCCGTGCCACGTCGCGCACGGGGATCGCCGGCTGCTCGATCAGCAACTGCGCCGCGACGTTCAGGCGGCGCGCGAGCAGATCCTCACGGAAGGTCATCTCGCCGAACTGCGCATACGCACGGGTGAGCTGACGCGGCGAGCTGGCGAGCGCCCGCGCGACCTCCTCGAGCGTCAACGACCTCCGGTAGTGGCGCGCGACCACAACGCGAGCTTGCAGATACAGGCGACGACGCCGATCGATCGTGGAGGGACGCACACCCCCTCATCCGACCGCCGGCGCCGGGCGGGACAGCTCACGCCGGCTCGGCCGCGTGCACCCGCTCGAGCAGCCCCGCGCACGCGCTCTGCAGCAGGTCGAGCACCGTCTCGAACCCTCGCGGGCCGCCGTGGTAGGGGTCGGGCACGTCCAGATCCTCGCCGCCCGCATTCTCGGGATCGAACTCGCGCATCAGGTGAATCTTCTCTCGCGCGCGCTCATCCGGTGCGAGCCGACTCAAAGCGTGCTCGTTGGAGCGGTCCATTGCCACAATCAAATCGAAGCGCTCGAAATCCTCGACCTCCACCTGGCGTCCGCGTCCCTCCAGCACAATCCCCCTCTTGCGCGCGGCCTCGGTCGCACGCTGGTCCGGCGGCTCGCCCACGTGCCACGGTCCCATCCCCGCGCTGTCCAGCTCGATGCTCTCCCGCAGACCAGCTTCCGCTACGAGCCGGCGCATCACACCCTCCGCGCTCGGCGAACGGCAGATATTGCCCAAACACACGAACAAGATTTTCACTGTGAGCGGCACCCCGCGGGCACGCCCCGCAAATCCAAAAAAATCACTCCTCACCCAGCTCGAGTACCGCCAGGAAAGCCTCCTGGGGGACCTCCACGCGACCGACCTGCTTCATACGCTTCTTGCCCTCCTTCTGCTTGCCCAAGAGCTTCTTCTTGCGGGAGATGTCACCGCCGTAGCACTTCGCGATCACATCCTTGCGAAACGCCTTCACTGTCTCGCGCGCGATTATGTGAGAGCCGATCGCCGCCTGGATCGGCACGTCGTACTGCTGGCGTGGGATCCGCTTGCGCAACTTCTCGGTGAGCGTGCGTCCCATGTCATACGCCTTGTCCTTGTGCACCACCATCGACAGCGCGTCGACCGTGTCGCCAGCGAGCAGCACGTCGAGCTTGACGAGGTTGGCGGGCTTCATGTCGCTCAACTCGTAATCGAGCGAGGCGTAGCCGCGTGTGCGCGACTTCAGCTGGTCGAAGAAGTCCAGCACGATTTCCGCGAGCGGCAGGTCGTAGCTCATCTGTACCCGCTCAGGCGAGAGATAGTGCATGCCCGCCGGCTCGCCGCGGCGCTCCTGACAAAGCTCCATCACCGCTCCCACGAACTCGCGAGGAGCGATCACCTGCGCCTTGATGAACGGCTCGCGGATCTCGGCGATCGTGCCGGGATCGGGCATGTCGGAGGGATTGTGCACCTCCAGCTCCTCACCATTGGTCAGCGTGACGTCAAACTCGACCGATGGCATCGTCGCCATTAGCTCCAAGTCGTACTCGCGCTCCAGACGCTCACGCACGATGTCCATGTGCAACAGCCCAAGAAAGCCGCAGCGAAAGCCGAAGCCGAGCGCGTCGGAGGTCTCCGGCTCCCAGGAGAGCGCGGCGTCGTTGAGCGTCAGCTTCTCCAAGGCGTCGCGCAGGTCGGGGTAGCGGTCGGAGTCGATCGGGAACAGCCCGCAGAACACCATCGGCTTGACCTCGCGATAGCCCGGCAGCGGCTCGGAGGTGCGCTTCTCACCGTGCACCGTCGTCGTCAGCGTGTCGCCCACGCGCAGGTGCGTGACGTCCTTGATGCCAGTGATCAGGTAGCCGACCTCACCGGCGGCAAGCTGCTTGACCGGTGTCATTGCTGGCGAGAAGAAGCCGATGTCGTCGATCTCCGCGTGCGTCCCGGCCGCCATCGCCCTGATCGCCTCGCCCTTGCGGAACACGCCGTCGACAACCCTGATGTAGGCGATCACGCCCCGGTACTGGTCGAACTCCGAGTCGAAGATCAGCGCGCGCGGCGGCGCATCCGGGTCGCCCGAGGGCGGTGGCACGCGCTTGACCAGCTCGTCGAGCACCTCCGCCACGCCGGCCCCGGTCTTGCCGCTGATCTCAAGGATCGCCTCCTCCGGCTCGCCGATCAGCTCGGCGACTTCGCCGGCGACGCGCTCGGGCTCAGCCCCCGGCAGGTCGATCTTGTTCAGGCACGGGATCAGCTCCAGACCGGCCTCGACCGCCAGATAGGTGTTCGCCACCGTCTGCGCCTCAACACCTTGGGAGGCATCCACGACCAGCAGCGCCCCCTCGCACGCGGCCAGCGAGCGCGACACCTCATACGTAAAGTCGACGTGGCCGGGCGTGTCGATCAGGTGCAGCTGGTAGGTCTCCCCGTCAGAGGCCGTATAGGCGACCTTCACCGCCTGCGCCTTGATCGTGATCCCCCGCTCGCGCTCCAGGTCCATCGAGTCGAGCACCTGCGCACGCATAGCCCGCTCGTCAACGGCGTGAGTCAGCTCGAGAATGCGGTCCGCCAACGTCGACTTGCCGTGGTCGATGTGGGCGATGATCGAGAAATTGCGGATCTTGTCTTGGTCCATGCGAGGTCCAAACTGTAGAGGCGATAGCCTTATAGGTCCGGCGGATCGCCTACTCAACCGGAGCCCTTGGGCTCAACCGGGCCACGCACCAACCTTGTGTTGATGGCCAGTCCCGGTGGTTGGGAGTGTCATAGCCGCCCAGGCATAGACACGTATTAAGTCCTGGGACGTAGTAGTAACCCGGTGATCTTTGTCCGGACCAGGGCCGGGAGGGCGAAAGCCTTCTCGGCCCTTCGTCTTGTGCCCCACGCCGGCGCGAGGCGACTCGCCGGCAGTGTCACGCACGTCCCAACTGGGCCATGATCAGGCGCTGCACCTGACGGGCCTCGGGTACGCGCATCGCGAGCACCGCCCGCGAGTACACCCACAAACCCACGAGCGCCGCGGCCCCAACGCTCAGGATCTGCGCCGGCAGCGACACGCCGAGCAGCGCGTGGAGCACGTACCAGACCCCGTAGGACACACCCGCGAGCAGCGCCGAGGCCGTGCACACTCGCACTGTGATCATCGTCGTACGCGCGCCTTCCAAGCGCCCGTTGAAGCCGGTGCGCACGCGGGTGGCCAGCAGCGCGGTCATCACCACGTTCGCCACGAGCGTCCCGATCACGAGCCCCGCGATCCCCAGCGGCTTGTACAGGCTGATGCTCACGATGATGTCCACGATGATGTTGATCCCCGCCAGGCGAGTGGGGATCCACGGGCGCTGCACCGCGAAGAAAGTGCGTGTCAGCAACAGGTTCAGCCCACCAAAGGGAAGGCTGAAGGCAAACCAGAACAGCGCGATCGACACCAGGTGCGTCGACTGCGCGTTGAATTCACCGCGCTGGAACAGCAACCGCACGATCGGCGTAGCGAGCACCGCCATGAACGCCGCCGCCGGGATCAGCAGCAGGTTGATCTGGCGCATCCCCGAGGCAACCGTGCTGCGCATCGCCCTGGTATCCCGGCGAGACGCCATGCGACTCATCGTCGGAAACAACACGGTCGCAACCGCCACGCTGAACATGCCTTGAGGCAGCATGTACACGCGGAACGCGTTTTCGATCGCCCGCGGCGCTTCGTCGGAGACGAGCGTGCCGAACGCCGAGTTGATCAGCTGGTCGAGGTTCACGATCCCCAGGCCGATCGTCACCGGCATCATCAGCAGGAACACGCGGCTCACGCGCGGGTCGTGCCAGTCGATCGTCATATGCAGGCGGAAGTCGATTCGCGTGAGCGCCCCCAGCGCCATCAGCATCTGCACACCCGTCGCCACCAGCACGCCGATCGCAAACGCATAGATGCTCGCTTCGCCGTGGAAGTGCGGGTGCAGCACGACCAGGAACACGATGATGATCAGGTTCCACACCGCCGGGGAGATCGCCTGGAGGGTGAAGCGGTCATACGACTGCAGGATCCCCAGCAGCAGCCCGGTGAGGCCCAGCAGCAGCACGACCGGGAACAGCACCTGCGAGAGACCCACCGTCAGCGACACGGTCGAGGGAAGGAACTTCGGGCCGGTGAACAGCGGCATGATCGTGCCTGCCGCGAGGATGAAGAAGGCCGTGATCACACTCAACGCGATCAGCAGGATCCAGAACAATGTCGAGGCCAGGCGGAACGCCTCACGCTTCTTGCCCTGCTGGAGCAGGTCGGTGAACACCGGCACGAACGCCGCCGACAGGGCCGCGTTGGCGAACAGCTGCGCGACGAAATTGGGCACCAGGAAGGCGATCGTGTAGGCAGATGCGGCAGCGCTCGTGCCGAAGTAGCTGGCGAACGCGATCTCGCGCAACAGCCCCACGATCCGCGAGAAGCCCGTCACGATCGAGAACATCGCCGTGTTGCGCGCGACGCTGTTGGGAGGCTTGGGCCCCGCCGCTTCCTCTCCCGTCTCAGAGCTCACAGCCACGGGGCGCTATAGTACGGCGCTGCGCGGCGCGCCCCGACACCCTGCTCGGGCCGCAAGCGTCTCTTCACATGGCCAACATCGCATCCCAAAAGAAGCGCATCCTCCGCTCCGAGCGCGAGCGTCTGGAGAACCGCGAATACACCTCGGCGATCAAGACCTACTTCCGCCGCCTGGAGGCGCTCGCCAAGGAGAGCGACAGCGACGCCACCGAGGCCGAGCACCGTCGCCTCGTGCGCACGATCGACAAGGCCGTCAAGCGCGGGGCGCTGCACCGCAACACAGGTGCACGCAAGAAGTCCCGTGCGGCACGTACTGTTGCCAAAAGCGGCTCCTGAGCGCCGCCCTTTCGGCGCTCTGTTCTCGGCGCCGGCTCAGCTGGAGACGAGAAGATCGAAACAAACGCGCGGGTTGATATTCTCTCTTTTTGTACCTACTACTATAGTTGCTACATATAGTAGTCACTATAGTAGTAGGCAGGAAATCGAACATACATCCTCAGCTCGCGATCGCCAAGATCGCCCGCATCGTGAGCGTGTCCTCTTCAAGCGATGAGAGCGGGGTGCGCGCCTGGCTCAGCGGCGCTCCCCCGCGCGTGTTCAGTTCGAGATCTGCGATCCGGCAAATCGCCCTGCGCAACTGCTCAGGCTCGGTGCGCGACACGTCGGCGATGAAACGGTCCGCCGCGCGCGGAGGCATCCGCAGGGTGCGCTTGATCTCCGCGGGCGCCTCGCCGGCCTGGATGCGCACCGACACCCCCTCGGCGTCGCGCAAGCGCTGCGCCATCAGGTACACGAGGCCGGACAGGCGCTCGCCCTGGGCGCGCAAGCGCAGGTAGGAGCGCACCGCTTCGCTCGCGTCGCCCCCCACGAGCGAGTCGGCCAGCGAGAACGCGCGGTGAGCGGTGGAGCGGGCGGCCTGCTGTTCTATGTCCTCGGCGCTCACCTTGATCGGGCCCTCGCTCCGCTCGGCGGCCAGCGCCAGCTTCTCGAGCTCGCGCAGCAAGCGCTGCTGGCGCTCGCCTACCTGCGCCACCAGCGTCTTTGCGGCAAACGCGTCGAGCGACAAGCCGAGCCGCGTCGCCTGCTCGCGCGCCCACGCCGCCAGCTCCCACGGCTTGATCGTCGCCTCGCCCACGATCTGGCCTTTTGCTGCCTTCACCGCTGTGTGCAGTGCCGCGGGGGCCTTGCTGCGACCCTCCTCGCGGGCGAAGAACGCGATCGTCGTGTCGGGCGGCATCGCGGCCATCGCCGGCTCGATGTGCTCGGCGACCTCAGCCTCCTTGAAGCGCTCCACACCGTCCACCACGATCACGCGCTGCCCGATCGCGAAGGTCA
Organism: uncultured Solirubrobacterales bacterium; assembly: GCA_963725165.1. Classification (GTDB taxonomy): domain Bacteria; phylum Actinomycetota; class Thermoleophilia; order Solirubrobacterales; family Solirubrobacteraceae; genus Palsa-744. Next base: position 82,797 of record CAVRXK010000006.1, on the reverse strand, counting down.
TCGTGGAGAGCACGAGCGCCACAGCTTCGGGTGTGCCCGCATCACCGGCGAGGACCTCGACGCTGCCGGCGTCGCCGTCGGATTCGGCCAGCGACTTCAAACGTGCGCGACGCTCACCGATCGCGCCGTGGTCGTCGCCGTGGATTAGGTAGGCGGGCTTCAGGGCTGGCACTGAGGCGAGTCTAAGCCAGTGCTCCGACGAGCCTTGGAACTATTAGCGCACCACTAGGTTCACGAGCCGCCCCGGCACCACGATCTCCTTGACGATCTCGCGTCCGTCGATGTGCGTGAGCACGTTGGGCGCGGCAAGACACAGTGCTTTGAGCTCCTCCGCGGTGGCGTCGCTGGAAGCTTGCACGCGGTCGCGCAGCTTGCCGTTGACCTGGCACACCAGCTCGTACTCGTCGCGTTCGAGCATCGCGGGGTCGGCTTGCGGCCAGGGCTGCTCCCATACGCGTTGTCCGGTGAGCATCTCGTAGATGTCTGAGGAGAGGTGCGGTGCGAACGGGAACAGCAGCGACGCGGCGGTGGCGAGACCGAAGCGAAGGGTGGCGACATCCAGTGTGTCGCGCATGCGCGAGCAGTCCTTGAGCAGCTCCATGACGGCGGCGATGGCTGTGTTGAAGCCGAAGCGGCGCATGTCTTCGGAGACCTTCTCGATCGCCCAGTGAGCCTTGCGCACGAGCTCCAAATCGTCGCCTTGGGGCGCGCCGTTGTTACCAAAAGCACCGACTGAGCCCAGCGCGTCGGTGACTCCCCTCTCCGCGGTGTCGGCCGCCAGGCGCCACAGTCGCGCGAGGAAGCGGTGGACGCCCTCGACGCCCTCGTCCGACCAGTCGGCGTCCTGGTCGGGGGGCCCGACGAACAGGATGTAGCAGCGCGCGGTGTCGGCGCCGTAGCGCTCGACGATCGAGGCTGGGGAGACGACGTTGCCCTTGGACTTGCTCATCTTGGTGCCGTCCTTGGTGACCATCCCCTGCGTGAACAGCGCCTTGAAGGGCTCCTGGAAGTCGAGCTGGCCGAGGTCGGCGAGGGCCTTGGTGAAGAACCGCGCGTACATCAGGTGGAGAATCGCGTGCTCGACACCGCCGATGTACTGGTCGACGGGCATCCACTGGCGCAGCGCGGCGGGGTCCCATGCGGCCTCTTCATTACGCGCGTCGCAGTAGCGCAGGAAGTACCAGCTGGAGTCCACGAACGTGTCCATCGTGTCGGTCTCCCGCCGTGCGGGCCCGCCGCAGGCGGGGCACTCGGTGGCCACCCAATCCTCGGCGGCCGCCAGCGGCGAGCGTCCGTGCGGGGCATAGTCCTCGATGTCGGGCAGCACCACGGGCAGCTGCTCGGCGGGGACGGGTTGCAGTCCGCAGTCCTCGCAATAGACGATCGGGATCGGGCAGCCCCAGTAGCGTTGACGTGAGATCAGCCAGTCGCGCAGGCGGTAGTTGACAGACGCGTGACCCTTACCCTCGCGGTCGAGCCATTGCACGATCGCGCGCAGCGCCTCACGGTTGCCCATGCCGTCGAAGTCGGGGTGGGAGTTGACCAGTGGACCGTCGCCTAGATAGGGAAGCCCACCCTCCCGCCCACCCACCAAACCTTGCTCGTCTCCCCCACCCTCCGGCACACCTTCGATCACACGCCGGATCGGCAGGTCGTAGGCACGCGCGAACGCGTAGTCGCGCTCGTCGTGGCCTGGCACCGCCATGATCGCACCGGTGCCGTACTCCATGAGCACGTAGTCGGCGACGAACATCGGGATTTGCTCGCCGTTGACGGGGTTGGTGACGGTGCGCCCGAGCGCGACACCGGTCTTGGGCTTGTCGATCGAGCCGCGTTCCTCGCCGGACTCGGTGAGCGCGTGGTTGATGTAGTCGCGCACCGCCTGCTCCTGGGCGGTGCCCTGAACGAGTCGCTGCACGTCGGGGTGCTCGGGCGCCATCACGAAGAAGGTGGCGCCGAACAGCGTGTCGGGACGCGTGGTGAACACCGGATAGTCGATGCCGAGCTCCTCGCAGCGGAAGGTAACCTCGGCTCCCTCGCTGCGCCCGATCCAGTTGCGCTGCATCGTCTTCACATGCTCGGGCCAGTCGATCCCGTCGAGGTCGCCCAGCAGGCGCTCGGCGTAGTCGGTTATGCGGAAGAACCATTGCTCGAGCTGCTTGACTTCGACCACCGCGCCACAGCGCTCGCAGCAACCATCGACCACCTGCTCGTTGGCGAGGACCGTCTGGTCGTTGGGGCACCACTTGACCGCGGCCTCACGCCGGTAGGCGAGGCCCGCCTTGAACAGTTCCAGGAAGATCCATTGCGTCCAGCGGTAGTAGGAGGGTTCGTGAGTACCGAACTCACGTGACCAGTCGATCGAGATTCCCCACGAGCGAAACTGGCGCTGGAAGGAGGCGATCGAGGAGGCGATCGACTCGCGCGGGTGCACGCCGGTCTTGATCGCGTGGTTCTCTGCGGGTAGTCCAAAGGCGTCGTAGCCCATCGGGTGAAGCACGCGGTGGCCGGTGCGCCTGTGGAAGTGCGCGATCGCGTCGCCGACCGCGTATTTCTTCAGATGCCCGATGTGGGGCTCGCCGCTTGGGTAGGGGAGCATCTCCAGCACATAGGAGCTGTCGCCGGCGGCCTCGCCCGCGACGGGGTCGTTGGATACCTCCCAGGTGTGCTCGCGCTCCCACACGGACTGCCAGCGGGGCTCTATCTCGGAGGGGTGGTAGCGGCGTTCTGCCATTGGACAGGGCAGGTTAGCGGTCGACCCCGGACGATTCTCTGAAAACCGTGCCCCACACGCACGCGAAAGCGCCCAAAACTGGCGATCGCCATACGCCTCGCGCGATCAGTGGGCTTGTTCGAAGCGGGAGTGGGCACGCACCGCCTGGACGATCTCCGCGGGGGCCTTCTCAGGCGAGCCGGCGTCGAACGGAGGCTGCGGGTCGTACTCGAGGCCAAGCTGGATCGCCTGTGCGACATCGACGCCCGCGATACGTGCGGCAAGCGCGAGGGCCATGTCGATGCCCGCAGAGACGCCGGCGGCGGTGACGATCTTGCCGTCGAATACCACCCGCTCGGGCAGGACCTCGACGCCGAGCCCGCGCAACTCGTCGAGCGCCTGCCAGTGACTGGTGGCGCGCTTGCCGGCGAGCATGCCGGCGGCGGCGAGGATCAGCGATCCGGTGCAAACCGACGCGGTCCACGTGGAGGTGGCGTCGGCGGCGCGCAGCCATGCGTGCACGGGCCCGTCTTCCATCAGGGCCACCTGCCCGGGACCACCCGGCACGACCACGATCTCGGGGTGGGCAAGCTGCTCGAGCGTGGCGTCGGCGAGCAGCGCGAGCCGTCCGGTGTCAGTGCGGGTGGGTGTGGCGTGCTCTGCGACGAACGTGACCTGCGCGCCGGGCAGTCGGCTGAGCACCTCATATGGCCCGACAGCGTCGAGTGCGGTGAAGCGCTCGTAGATGAGTATCGCGATGTCCATTGACGGCTGCCTCTCGTGGTTGGGGTTTGGATTTGCGTGGGCGTGCCCGTGGGTGGGCCGCTCTTGGCTGGATCAGGCCGCCGCGGTCACGTCCGCGGCGGACCCTGCGGGGTGAAAGCGGCGGCGGTACTCGGCGGGGCCGACGCCGAGCGCGCGCAGGAAACAGCGGCGCATCGTCTCGGCGGTGCCGAAGCCGCAGCTGTCGGCGACGGTGGCGATCGGCTTGGCGGTGTCCTCCAGCGCGCGGCGTGCGGCCTCAAGGCGCACGCGCTCTACGTAGCGCGCGGGCGTGACGCCGGTCTCGGCGGCGAATGCGCGAGCGAAGTTGCGCGGGCTCATGTGGGCGAGCCGCGCGAGCGCGTCGACCGAGAGGTCCTCGGAGACGTGCTCGAGGATGTGGCGGCGAACTTCGCGCAACGGCTCGCGGACGGGCTCCTGGGCGGCGAGCGTGGCGCTGAACTGAGCTTGATTGCCGGGCCGGCGCAGGAACAGCACGAGGTGACGCGCGATTGTGAGCGCCGCTTCGCGGTCGAGGTCTTCTTCGACGAGCGCGAGCGCGAGGTCCATTCCCGCGGTGACCCCCGCCGAAGTCCACACGTCACCGTCGCGCAGGAAGATCGGCTCGGGATCGACGCGCACTGCAGGGTGGCGACCGGCGAGCTCCGAGGCGGCGGCCCAGTGGGTGGTGGCGCGCCGCCCGTCGAGCAAGCCTGCAGCGGCGAGCAGGAACGCACCGGTGCACACGGACGCGGTGCGTCGAGCCCGCGCGGAGACACGCGCAATCCAAGCGACGGTCGCGGGATCGCATGCGGCCTCACGCGATCCGGTGCCACCGGCCACGATCAGCGTGTCGAGCCGCGCGGGCACGCGGGCGAAGTCACCGTGCGGCGCGATGGTGAGCCCACTGGAGGTCTGTAGTGGAGCGCCGTCGCGACTGAGGATCGACACCTCATAGCCGCGGTCCACGCGACCAGTGGCCTCGATCAGCGTCTGCGCGCCGGCGAACACCTCGAGCGGCCCTGTGACGTCGAGGCTCTGCACACCGGGGAACGCGAGGATCGCGATCTGGCGGGGGCGTTGGCGGTAGGGCATGGGTTGATCATGACCCAGCACGGGTCTGTCCGCAAGGACAGATTTCCCACGATTTCTGCCGCAAGCAAACGCGAGCGCCTGCTCTCATCAGGAGCTCAGGATGCAGCCGTAGCCGAGGTGCCAAGCACCTGGCCCTGGGCGCCGAGCGCTTGCACGGCTACATAAGCCGGCGTGGTGGAGGTTTCGATTGCCGTCTCGAAACCGTTGCGGGGCACGGTCGTGATCGGCGTGAGTGACCGCGGGCTCGCTCCTCCGAGCAGACGCCATTGTTCGACCGCGGTGGCGCCGTTCCAAGTTGCGTAGACGACCACTCTCCCATTGGAGCCTGGGTGCACCGCAAGCCGCGGAGGCTCCGTAGGGTCTCCGACCCACGAGAACTTCAGCGCGGTGAAGGACTGGTAGAGAGCCGGTAGATGAGCGTCCAGCAGGAGATCGCCTTCGGGGCTGAATTCGGAGAAATATGGTTCCTGCCCCCAGCCGACAAACCAGTTGCCGTCGGGCTGAGGCTGGAAGTCTCCCTGGCTGGCGGAGAGCAGCGGCGGTTTGGGGTGCACGAATCTCGAGACCAGCGTGGCGGTCATGGTGTGCAGGTTGAGCTGCAGCACGATCACGCGTGTTTGGGAGTGCACCTTTGGCGTGCCGCCGTTGTCGAAGAAGGAGATCTTCCCGCCCGGCTCGGTGCGCACGTCGTGCTGCCAGGCGGGACGCGCGCCGGGTCCCATCTTGAAGCTCGATTGCTTACCGCCGACGCGCCAGATGACCTTACCGGTGCGACCACTGACGTTGTAGGCCGCCCACGTGTTGCGTGAATCCACGAGCATCGTGTCACCGTGCTTTGAGACCGCGTTGATGTGGAAGAAGTCCCACGGGGAAATCGGGGTGCCGCCATGCTTGACGGGCATGTAGGAGTCGGCGAGCCGTACGTGATCGAGCGCGTGCCACTCGAAGCGCACGAGACCGGTGTGCAGGTCGATTTCCTGGAACAGGGTGTCGGCGACGGCGCCGTTGGTGGGACCGCCGTAGGCACTGAGGTTGCAGCGAATCGCGTCGTATACGGTGAACAGGGCGGTACCCTGGGGCGTGATCTCAAACGCGTGCAGGTCGGGCTGATAGCCGTTGCCGGCGCGCACGATCTGAATGTCTTTGTAGGAGTTGTTGGCGATCACGATCCCGGCTTCGTGGCGACCGCCTGAGACGAGCGGGTCCTCCCACCACGTGAGCACGGGTTGGCCGTCGTATTCCTGCACCCGCAGGTCCGCTGCCCTGGCACCGTGGGGGACGGGCTTGAACCAGATGAGCTGGCCGGAGCTGTCGAGGATCATCGGCCCGTACTGGCCTGGCCCGGCATAGGGCGCAAGGAAGATGTCCCCGGGAGCGTGTGTGCCCGTGTCGGTGCTCACCGTGACCGCGGGTGGCAGCAGTTCAGGGCGCGAGACGAAGTGCTGGAGTTCGCTTGGCTTCGGTGGTGGCGGTGGTGGCGGGGGCGTCTCCAACGATCGACTCACGGCGTCGACCTCGGCAACAGTGAAATGCCATGCGAAGGGGGTCGTGCTCGCACCCTGGCGCAGAGAAGCGTGCACTGTGACGGTCTCACCCTGCGCGAATGATTTGTGCGGGAGGAAGCTCGCTCCGTCACCCTGGGAATAGGCTTCGAGTCGCCCGGAGTGCGAGCCGCTGCGCGAGCCGACCACCGTGACGCCCGTGATGTCGGCGGCGGGAACGCCAAGGAAGCTGATCTGCGTGCGGTAGGAGGCGTCGAGCGTGTCGGGCGCGGGCGAGACGGTTACGGCGCCGCCGGCAAGCGCCGCGGAGGTGTTGAGCGTCGTGGGTTGGCACGGCGGCGGCGGACCGGCATCGGCGTGCGGGGATATGGCGACGACGAGCACGGCCGCTATGGCCAGGACTACGAACAGGATCGTCCAGCGGGCTCTGGCGGTGGTCGGCAAGCGGGAGAGCATACGCGGGCACGCGCGCAGGCGCGACAGGCCGCGCCGCCCATAAAGGGAAGACACGCGGAGCATCGTGTGCGGCGGCGCGAGCCCTTACCATGCGCACATGCAGCCAAGCGACACCTCAGCACGTGTGCAGGGCATCGTCGACGCCGCCGAGCGAGCCGCTCGACAGTTGCGCGAGCAGGCGGAGGAGCGGGCCGCCGAGCGGATCGCGGAGGCCGATCGCGCGGCCGCCAATCGCGTGAGCGCGGCTGAGCGGGAGGCCGAGGAGATCCTCGCGCATGCAAGGGCTCAGGCAGAGCAGGCGCGCAACGAGGCGCTGGCATCGGTCGGAGCGATCCACGCCGAGGCCGGCGAGCGGATGCGTGCGGCCGAAGAGCTACGCGCTGAAGCCCACGAGCAAGCCGAGACGACTCTAGCCCAGGCCCAAGAGCAGTCTGAGCAGACGTTGGCCACCGCGCGCACCGAGGCGGACGACGTGCTTGCAAGCGCACAGGAGCAGGCCGAGACGATCACGCAAGCGGCGGGCGAGGAGTCAGGGAGGATGCTCGCCGACGCGCACGAGCAGGTCAAGCAGACGCTTGCCGCGGGCGAGCGTCGGCAAGCGGTACGACTCGCCGAGGCTCAGGAGCAGGCAAACGAGCTGCAAGCCAAGGCCAGAGCCGACGCACGTGAGATCGTCGGTGAGGCCCACGCGATCTCCCGCGAAGTGCTGCGCGATGGCAGCGAGGTGTCACAGAACCTCAGCGACCTGTCTGTGTCGCTGCGCAACAACGCCGAGCGTCTACTACGCGACGTGCGCCTCACGCACGGCAGCATGACCGCAAGGCTGGACCAAGCTGCTCCGGGTGGCGCCCTGACTGACGAGAAGACCCGAGGCGCCGGCCTCCCCCGCACGCGCCGTTCAGCGCACGAAGAACCAGACACCGATCTGGACGTGCCGGAGTTCATGCCGCGAGGTTGAGTTCCGGCAAGCCGCGAGCCGGCACACGCCGCGCGGCTATGTCAAAACGACCTACTCCAAAGATGAGATTGACGCGATAGCGGCATACTCGCCGTCTACCGATAGGTGCTATCTGATCCCAATCAACGAGGCTCAGGGCATGGCGGCAATCAGCCTCCGCCTGGCGCCAACGCGAAACAACCAAGCAGCAAATGTTCGCTGGGCACGAGACTACGAATTCGAGAGCTCGCTGCACCGGACTTGGGGGACTGAGCGAGACAGCCTCGTCATCGTCGGAGCAGTCGGATCGGCCGGACTGGAGTCGATAAGATAGCTCCACTTGGGGCTATAGCTCAGCTGGGAGAGCGCTACCGTGGCACGGTAGAGGTCGTCGGTTCGATCCCGACTAGCTCCACTGAACTTGTCGGCGCGCAAACCACGGGTGCGCCGACGCGGTAGGTGGGTAGGATCTCGTTGCGGCTGTTGACTCGTAGCTCTGCGATGAGGATGGCGAGGAGTGCCTTGGCTTGCGCGGGCTCGCCGTGTTCGATGACGTGATCGAGGTGGTCAGCGACGGCGCGGAGTGTCGCCGCGTCGGGTGTGGTGGGCGTGTCTGTGGCTAGTTCGTGGGCGAGCGCTTGGTCCTGGTCATGGAGAGTGTCGAGGCGTGCTTTGAGGGTGGTCAGGCGCTCGTTGAAGTGCGCGGGGTTGAGGTCGCCGGCCTCGAAGGCGTCTTGGTAGCGGTCGATCGCGCGTTCGGAGCGGGTGATCTCCTTGGCGATCGAGGTGCGTTGTTCTGCGAGCGCGGTGCGGTCGGTGTCATCGCTGGCGGCTGCTTGCTCGATGGCGTCGCGGATGAGCCCGCCGTCGCGGTAGATACTGGTGAGCTGGGAGAGGATCGCGACCTCTAGCTTCTCTCTTGGTATGCGTTCGCCGTCGCAGCTTTTGCGTCCGAGCTTTTGTCTGCCTGAGCAGGCGTAGTAGTGGTAAGTACCGCCGTTGCCTTTCGCGGACATACCGACGTATGCGCGGCGGCAGCGCCCGCAGCGCACGAGCCCTGTGAGTAGGAACTCGGCACGGCTCGCGGCGCGCATCGCTAGATCCTCTCCACGCTGTTTCAGTAGTGCTTGCGCGCGGTCGAACGTGTCTTGGTCGATCAGCGGCTCATGCGGACCGGGGAACGTTTGGTCGCGCCAGTGAACACGCCCGACGTATGCCTCGTTACTAAGCACCCACAGGACGATGTTGGGCTGCCAGCCACGCGACGGCGCGGGAGCCTGTTCGGCGACGAGGCGCCGTGCGATCGCGGCGGCACCGAGCCGCCCGGCGGCGTACCGGGTGAAGATTCGCCGGATGACAGGTGCGGTGCGTTCGTCTGGGATGAGTTGCTTTTGATCGTTGCGTGCGTATCCGAATGGGATGCGTCCGTTGGGCCAGCGTCCTTCCCTGGCGCGGCGCTCGATGCCGTTGGTGACACGGTCGACGATGGTGGCGTGCTCGAACTCGGCAAACACGCCGAGCATTTGCAGCATCATGCGGCCGGCTGCTGAGCCTGTGTCGAATGGCTCGGTCGCTGAGCGAAGTACGACGTTGAGAGTGTCTAGCTCCTCGGCGATGCTCGCAAGCTGACGCACCTTGCGGCTGAGCCTGTCGATGCGGTAGACGAGGAGCTGGTCGATCCTGTCTTGTCGGGCGAGGTCGAGCGCTGCTTGGAGGCCTGGCCGGTCGAGCTTGGTGCCGGTGGCGCGGTCTTCGTGGTGGGCGATAATTCGCCAGTCCTCCTGCACCTTGCAGAACGCCTCCAGCCGTTCATGCTGAGAGGCCAAGGAGGTCGGCTGGTTCTCCTCGTCGGTCGAGATGCGGGTGTAGATGCATACGCGTGTCATCGCCAAGGCTCCTCCTGCTCGTGGTCTTGCTGGTGGTCGAGGAGACCAGAACCCGAGCCGGATCTCAACCCCCCAACGATCCACGCCTGTCCGGCTGCGGGCTCCTCGGCGTCGTGTTCGGCTTCTGTGCGTTCTTGGGCGCGGCGTTGCTCCCATTCGCGGGCCAGATCGTCGTCTTCTGCCGCCACGGCAACCGGCGTGTCCTGCGGGCGGGCACGCGCACCGAGCGGGGAGAGCGCCGCCCAGCGCTCGGGCATCGGCACCTGCCAGCGCCGGCCGAGAGCCCGCTCACGCGGCGTTACCTCAGCGCCGTCCGCCGTCTCGAAGTCCACCATCCCGCAGGGCGGCTCGTCGTAGTCAAGACAGCGCCATATCCCCCCGAGTGGCCCACGCGCTTCAACCTGATCCATGGTCGTGACCCAGAAGCGCGCGCTCGATACGTGCCACGCGTCCTGCCTGCCCTCTTGGACGAGGCGCTGTGCGCGGCGCTCGCCCGGGACGACAAAGCAGACGTTCTGCCAGCGTACGCTGCGGGCTTGCTCAAGCGTCGTGGCGTAGCGGCTGATCTTCCCGACGAGTGTCGCCATCGGCTCGGTCGCGCGATCCCACTCCACCGCAACCGCCACGAGCCCGAAGGGTGTGCTCAGCGTGAGGCTGGCATCCGGTCGCGCCATCTCGTATGCGGGGTGTGACCAGTGTGGCTTGATCGCACCCCAGCCCGGCTCCCACGCCCCGACCCACACGTCGGGTGTGTCGAGGGTCGCGGCGACGATGCTGCACACGAACCTGTTGCACTCCAGCCGGTGAGCGAGCTGCGCGTGCTTGTGAAAGTCCTGCTGACGATCCCAGCCAAGGCCACGCCGGTCACGCCCGAGGCGAGCAGCGACGAGGTGCGCGCCGACCTCATCGAGCAGCCAGTGAGCTTGTGGCTTACCAAGCGAGAATGGACCTGCCGGATAGAACCGGTCGATCACTCGATGGCGATACAGCCACAGCAAACGATCCTGGCAACGACGCAACGAACCGAAGAACAACAGCCGAAGCTGGTCGGTCGTCAGGATCTTCTGGCGATACAAGCACCCATGCGATCTCTCGGTCACGCTCGGTCGTGTGCTTCGCTACCTCCCAAGCGAACGTGCTCCCTACACGCGCCTGTCGCGTAGACATCCAGTTGGGCATCTACTTACCTCCTTTTGTCACGCGCTCGGGAGCCCTGGCGTTTTGCGGTCCCATGCGGGGAATCCGGCGTGTCCGCGGTAGGTGTGGCGCCGGGCATAGGCGCGCGCAATTCGCGCTTGAATCCGCCGGGCAAAACGCCACGACGCTCTTTCGCGGCATCAGCGAGCAATTCGGCGAGCAGCCGGATCGCTTCGAGTTCCAGCTCACGTGAAAGCCGCTGCACGCGAGGGCGAGCGGCACGAATGTAATCGTCCATATTTTCTGGTGCCGGTGAGTGACCCTTACGACGGCAACACGCCGCCACAGCCAGAGCCCAACGGGACAACACGCCATTCGGCCTGCACCCGATCAAGGGCTCCAATAGACGAAGGCCGATTTCGAGCTGTTTCAGTACAGCCCGACACCAATTTTTATGTTGTGTCAGCCCCGTGTCAGCAGACACCACAGCCACAACGGGCGTTGCGCCGACACCGTGTGCAGCAAAGGTGTGTCGGGGTTAGGCGTCAGCCCACTTCCAAACGTTGCGACGCCCACCACGCCGATAACGCACTCCGCCCAGCTCCTCGGGGTCGATCTGCTCGTCCCCCGGTCCCGTGAGGTCGTCAACGTCCACGCTGGCGTCGTCGGGCTCGGCCCACTCCGACAGGCAATACGTCGCCGACCCGAGCTGCCCGCACGCCAACTCCAGACGCTCAGCCAGCGCGAACCACGCATCCGAACCAGACTCCCTCAGCGTCGAGCGCTTCGATCGTCTCCTCCAGCACGCCGCGCACCCGTTCCCGGAGCCCGTCGATCCGTTCGGCGGCCAATGCCCGGGCGTGCCGCCACACACGATGCTGCGGCGACTCCGGCAACACCACCGACCCGCGTACACGTGCGACGCGCCTACGCCCGCTACTCGTCAAACCCCACACCACGACCCCATGCCGACGCGAACGCACGAGCAGGCCAGCGGCGATAAACGCTTCAATCTGCGGACGCAGCCGCCGCGTCGTCCACGAGCCATAAACGAACCCCAAATGCTCCGCGATGTCGCCCATCATCACGCCCTCGTCCTTCCGCTCACGATGGCGTTCCGCACGCTCCACAGCCGCGAGCACCATGTCATCGGACACCGGCTCAAACCGGCGCAACTCGCCGTCACAATCACCTTGCACTCGTGAGGACCGCACGCCGGCTCCCTGCTTGCCTCCGTCTTTGCTGCTGGACATCTCCCTGGCTCCTTTCGGATATCCCGAGGAGCGCGCACGCGAGCACGACCCGCCAGCCGCAGACAGCTACGGTTTCCGTGGCATCGAAGGCACGCCCTTCGGTGCTAAAGGCCGGGCGGGTGCGACCAACACCCGCTCGGCCGCTTCAGTTGTCGATCAGCGCGCAGAGCAGAGCAGAACCCACGCCGGATCTCAAGAGCCGAGCGCGTCTGTCGCCGAGAGATCGGATTCCGGGCACCTTGACACTTCGTCGCTGCTGCTATTCCAAGAGCGTCATAACGCCCCGGTCCACGGCTGAGGACCGGGGCGTTATGCCAGCCAGCTAGGCCGCTGTCTCCTGAACGTCGAAGCTGGGCTCGTCGCCCATCAGTGCGTCCTCGATGGCTTCTAGGTCCTCCGGATCGTGTTCGTCGCCGTCGTCGTTGGCCTTATCGTCGGCGAGGCTGACTAGCACGAGATCACGCAGCTCGCTCATCCCGGCCGGAAGCTCCCCCATGATCGAGCGATCAAGGCCGTGCTTTTCGATGAGCGCTTGGCCATCAGAATCACGGATCTCGAACAGATCCTCGACAAGTTGCGTGAGCTGTCCGGCGATGTCGCTCGTACGCTTCTGAGCATCGACGAATCGGTCGAACGGAGACCGCTCGCCAGGTTCCTCCTCATCTTCCTCGTCGGGCTTCCGTTCACGGAATGCCAATTCGCGCAAATGCACATTGGCACCCTGATCCGGATGTAGGTGCAGAGGATTTCCGTCGGCGTCGAGAACCACCTTGCCGTCGGCCTCATACAGGTGGGGCATCAGCTTACTGCCGTCCTCAGCCCGCTCTGCGGCCTCACAGAGGATCTTCAAACCCCCTGTGCAGACCATCAGCTTGCTGAGAACCTGTGCGACGGTACCCCGTAGCCACGATTCATCGTTGACCTGGCTGCCCTGATCGGAATAGACGAGTCCCAGGCTCGCGAGACCTCCAAGAGACCTGGCGCACAGCTCGACCGCTGCGTCCGACACGGTGCCTGGACTCTCCTGGAGGTGCGCTAGTGCTTCGTCCAATAGATCGCGCACCGAGTGGTCCTCGCGCACGCTCCAACCCGTGCCGCCGAGCGCCGGCGGTTGGAACTCCTGGGTGAGGGCGGCGACCACGTTCTTCTGCCGACCCGGAACCTCCCGGTAGATCCCGAGAAGAAGTGGGCCGACGGTTTGTGCATAGCGGTTGCCACTCCACCGCTGCCGACTGGGGTCCTGCAGGATGGCGCTTCTGACAATCGGTCTCGCATTGGGGTGGCTCGTTGCACGCAACAGTCGCCCCGCAATCACGTTGGGAGCGCGGGTGACCTCGTAGTGATCATTGCGACCGACGACATCGATCGCTTGCTCGTCGGTGAGAAACCCGCCATCAGCGAGATCGAGCACCAGACGCTCACCACGCACGCCGCCCTGCGCGATCGCATTCCAAGGACGGGGCTCCTCGTGGATGCTCTGGACGAACTCCGATATTACCTCCGGGAACGCGGTCGTCGCCGGCAGGCCATCCGGCCCAAGTACGCCGATGATGATATGGGCAGGTAGTGTCGCGACCTTCACGGCATGGTGCACATCGGACGAGCTCGGAGAAACCGCGAGACGCCCCGCCACATAAGCTCGAGCGCGTCGAACGAGATCGAGCGTGTTGCCTGCGAAGCTCAGTGGCAGGTCTCGATCGAGATCGAGACCCTCCTGGCAAGTGACGAGCCGAGTGGAACCCTCGGCCGTGTGGACAAAGGCAGCTTCGGACTCGACGTCGCCCTCTGCTGTGGATTGCACGATCAGGCGGCCAGCCACGAGGTAAATCGGGTTCCACACGCCGTCAGCGTGATCTCGAAGTCGTAGCCGCATGTCCGGGCTGGCGATTCTGTGCGCGTTCGCACGCACCGCCTCGCGCATGCGGTCGATACTCCGCGTTGTGTACCTCATCGAGGGCTCACCTCCAACACTGCCAGGATGAGGCCAGACAGCCTCCCCCGCGAGCCGCGCCTCGGTGCGACCGCGGCCGTTCGCACCGTCGCACGAGACGCCGGACGCCCAGACGCGCACTAGCACTGAAACGAGAACGTGTCCAGAAGGCGTGCGATGCATTGACACCCGCCGGCGCTCGACATCAAGCCGGAGCTGCGTCGGGTCTACGGTCGCGGTCGCGATCGCCATCGCCTCCTCCTCCGGGACCCGGAGAAGCACGTCATCGCTCAGCTCCAGACCTCGGGCCAACTTCCTAGCTGCTGCGGTCACGGACTGACCCTTAGCGACCTGCGGGAGATTCATAAACGCGCCACCACCGATCGGAAAGGCTTCTTGATCGGCGTGGGCGGATGGGTTTGTGTTGCTGATGTCCATTTCGGTTTCCTCGTGTCTCGTCAGAGACCTTCGTGGCCCGCGGACCGCCGCCGAGCGCACCGACCCCCGAAAGGGAGTCCGCCGCATCCTCCTAGTCGAGAACGCGACGATCACACGCGCCAACGTGGCGCGATTCATCGAGTAATGGTGGACGCTTGGTCGCGATGTCTTGGGTGTCGGTTGGCCTCGTGCTTTGATTTTCGGCGCTGGGCGCCCTGAACGTGTCAGGTGCAGCCGCGCCGATGAGCACGAAGCCGACACCCGGTGACTGCTCCCGCGACCTCGATCGCGGTGTGAGTCATTCGGTTGTCACCCCGGTCCCTTCTTCGGGCCGGCCCCGAGATCCGATGCTTCTTCGCAAGAAGCTCGACGTGTCGAAAGCCGTTATGCCCATCCAAAGGCCCGGTGATGACGAGCCGCCTGTGAGTCTAGCAGGCAGTTCAAGCCTGCCTAACGCAGCAGCTAATTGACACGAGGCCAGGAGAGCGGCTGGCCTACGCTGGCGGAAGGCCGAGCTGCTTCCGCAGCTCGGCAGACACGAGGGTCTGCAGGATCGGCTGCGCTGCCAGCCAGCCCTTCGGCGCCAGCTCGCGGAGCGCCTTCCCCGCACGCAGGCGGTGCTTGTTGTCTTCGTCGGGCGCGGACAGCACCGCAATCTGCTCGCCGACTTCCAGGCGCGTCGCGTCGTCCAGGCCGGGCTCAAACTCCAGCACGTTCCGAAGTTGCATGATCAGGCTCTCGCGGTCCGCCCACGGGTACGGTGCGCCGCAGGAGAAGCAGAAGTTCTCCGGCGCCTCTGGGCCAGCCGCGATCACTCCCTCATACGAGCCGAGTATCTTCGCGGAACATTTGGGGCAGGCCGAGATGACGGGCGCCCCGCACTTACTGCAGAACGACTCCACGACGTCGCCAGGCGAGCGCAGGTCAAGGATCGTGTCGCGGTAATGCCCGCGCATGCACGCGGCAGCGGCGTAACGGCTCATCTCACACCAGGCATAGCGTTAGCGCAGTCTATAGCCACGAGGCGCGACGATTCCACGCTTTGGGTTCCACGGGCGGCCATCCGCCCGCCTGCTCGAGGCAGCACAAGCATCGACAGGGACAACCACGTTCGTTCGTGGTGTTCGTTCGTGCCTGCGCCATGCACATGACGCCGCGTCATGCGATGCGTCCGCCGAAAACGGCATAACCATTGGCTTTCTGGCGTTGATGCCGGCGCGGCGCGCGTGGCGCGACGTGCACGGCGTCCGCATGGAACGCGGACGGTTGGGTCCGGGGTGTAGGGATGCTAGGCGGCGCAGGCAGTCGGCGCACCTGATCGCGCAAAAAATCCATCCGGACGCTATGCGACTCTGACTAAGCCCAAGCGAAAGGAGGTGAAACCAATGGGCTCAGTGATGCAAAACCGTACCGTTGAGGGCCTGCTCGCGTACTGCGACTGGCTTATGGAGAAGGGCTATGCGCCCGTGACCCACGTGGAGCCGTGGAAGACCGCTACTAGGAAGGTGTTTGAGACGGTGGAGGGCGAGGGTTACCTCTCCTTTGACCTTTCAGGCGTTGATGTTGCGGAGTACCTTGCGCGGTTCCAGACGCTCGCCGGCTCGCAGTACAAGTCGGAGAGCATCGTGGCTTACGGACGCAGGCTCAGCAACGCGATCGAGGCCCACGAGCACTACCTGAGCACGGGCCGTCCGCCCGCGTTCAAGCGCGGCGGGTCCTCCCCGAAGAAGGAGGGGGAGGCGAAGCCGAAGGCCGCGAAGGTGCGCCCTGCCCAGACACCGGCAATGGCGGGGACGCCGGCGCCGAGTCTTGGCGGCGCTGTCCTCGTGGACTACCCGTTCCCGTTGAGGGGCGGGCTGATGGCGCAGCTGAGGTTGCCCGCAAGGCTGGACAAGGGCGACGTGGATCGGATGAGCGCGTTCCTCCGGACCCTTCAGTCCGAGGAGCAGGCTCAGATTCCGCGCCGCACAGGCGAGGCTGAAGAGGACCGGCTCGCCGCGTAGATAGGGCGGCCACGAAGGGCCGCCCTATGCACTACGGAGCCGTCGCGCGACGTTTGCATGCGGAGCGCGGCGGCTTCGCCTTTCTACCAGGAAGCCTGTCCTCTCCGGCGGACGGAACGCCGACTTTGCGGCCACACGAACCGTATGCCCTACCTACGCGCGACCAATTCACGAGCCATCGTCGCGGTATCAGCGCTTGGGGCCGGTCGATGTCTGCAGCGGTTCGGGCCGGATTCTCGGAATGCCTATTCCGGCAGTGGTTCTATCCGACTCGGCGTAGCGTCCGAGTGGCCCCACGGCGTTGGGTCCACGAAGACGATGCCCGCCCGCTCGTACTTCTCCGGACCCGCCAGATCCTTCTCCACTCGCCGTACGGTCTCGTTTTCGGCAGCGGTCAGGCAAACGACTTGATCTAGCTTCCGCAGCTCGCGAAGCCATGTGTCCACGGTGGTCATACGGCTGAAGAACTCGGTCAGCTTCGGGCCAGTGTGCGGAAAGCAATAGACGTGATCGGCGTGGAGCGAATCGGGAGACCCGTTCGGCGGCGGCGGATCAGGCGCGTATCTGTCGATGGAGGCCTGGGCTCCGGTTGATCGCGGGCGAATCTGCAGCTTTGCGTTGTTGTTGCGCACTCTCAGCGCATGAACCAGCACGGTCCGCGCGTCTTGCGGGTCAACGCGTCCGGCTCGCGCTGCCTCCGCGAGCACGTTCGCCAGCTTCGCCCACCGAACATCCTTGCTGTCTCTGGTCGTTGCCATGGTCCAGCAACGTTACCCAGGTACCCGTACCGCCGAGCAGCGCTCCTCTCCTGCGACAAGCGCTTGCAGGTCGGCGTGTGTGCGCAGCCCGGCCAGCGCCAGCAGCCGTCTCAACCCAAGTCAAGCCCCGGCGCCACAACCATATGGTTTGCGCGCCGAGCAGTTTCGCCCATTTTTCTTGCTTGTGCGCGAACCCCTGACTGCAAACTCGCCAGGGGTCCGAACCTGTTGGCATCCTCGCCGGGATGGATGCTCCTGGACCTCGCTACCGCGACCGCGAGGAGTCGCGCTTCTATCGGGCTGGTGGTCTCTCGCCCGAGCAGACCTGGCACGCTCTCGGAGGGGACCTGAGCCGTGTCCTTAACGATGCGCAGCGAGCATTCTGGCGTGCCCCTCTGCAGATGGACCCGGAGCGCGTCCGCTGGTGGCACGGAGCGATCTTCGCCCGCCATTTTCCGCATGACGGTGGGCGCTTCCGCCGCGATCGGGCCTTTTTCGGCGTGGTGATCCCAAATGGCGGGATGCGACAACTGGAGGGCGCGGCACCCGAGGCGATCCGTCGTGAACTCCAGACAGTCTGCTCGTCGTTCAACCGATATGCAGACGCGCTCGGCGACCCGGATACGACGGGT
This sequence comes from uncultured Solirubrobacterales bacterium, assembly GCA_963725165.1. Taxonomy (GTDB): domain Bacteria; phylum Actinomycetota; class Thermoleophilia; order Solirubrobacterales; family Solirubrobacteraceae; genus Palsa-744. The sequence goes on along the minus strand of CAVRXK010000006.1, from coordinate 65,295 downwards.
GTTCTCGACCGGACGCGGGCTGTGGCTGCTCTCTATGCGGGCATCTTGCGAGTACATCCGTTCGCGGACGGCAACCATCGCGTGAGCTTCGTCGCGCTCTCCGCGGCGCTTTGGTCATTCGGGCTGCCCAACGTCGAGTTCGAGGACGATGCTGACACGATCGCTCACGATGATGCTCTTGTTCCCGCTCTGGAATCCAAGAATGGGAGCGTCGAGCCCTTCGCGCAGCTGCTGGCTGATCTCATCCAGCGCTCGATAGAGTCCCAGGCATGAGCTACGCTGAGCGCATGGACGGCAGCTCCCCAAAGCTCGATCGACCGCATACGGTCCGCAAAGGACGTCTCGTGGAGACCACGCCTGAGGTGAACCGCGAAGTCGCCGAAAGCGCGATGCTCCTCTCCCAGGGCGCCCGCCGTGCGATCGAGATGAAGCAAGAGGCACGCCAGGCAGTCAGCTCCGTCACGCCTGGCACGGCCAGCCAAGCTGCCTGACGCCCGCCGACAGCGACATCAGCCGACAGCGACCGCCGGCGCCCCCATCAGCGCGTGGTTTGCGCACAGCCAAGTTTCGCCCACTGAACTTGTCGGCGCGCAAACCGTGGGTGCGCCGACGCGGTAGGTGGTCAGCGGCCATAGCCGCTGCCGCGGCGTCAGCGAGCCATGCCGGTTTTGACGGGAGCTTTGTTCGTGGATTCGTCCGCGAGGGAAGGGAGTCTTCAGGGCAGCCGGTGACGCCGGGCGCCCTGTCAGCTCTGGTCCTGTCGGTCGCGCTCACGCTGGCGTACCTTCCTGGCGTGGGTGAGGGTGTATGGCAGCACGATTCGGTGTACGAGCTCGACGAGTCTCCAGATCGGGCGTGCGATGGGCTGTTCGTAGCGGACGAGCGTGGTCCATAGCACCGTGGACTCCTGGACGATCACGACGTTGTGCCCGGTGATCAGGGCGGAGCGAGCCTGGAGCGTTATCGTGTCGGGGCGATCGTCGATCATGCGCCAGCCGAGCACGTGAGTGGGCGACCGTCCAGGCGCGAGCTGTAGCCCGAGAGTAAATCGCCAGCCGAGCGTCTGAAACCAGCGGACGATCGTTGGGGCGCCCTCCCAGGTCGCGCGCGCCCATTGCTCGGCACTCATCGACCGGGCGTCGTCAGCCGCAAGCTCATACGTGATCGCCCGATCAGCGCCGGCCAGATCCTCGCGCGATCGAATTGCCTCAGGCACCCGGACGGGGTGGGCGTGAGAGCGAGTCATCACATCAGGCTCCGCGCACGAGCACTGTCTTCGTCGCTCCGGCGAGGCAGTGCTCGCGCAGGGCGTGCGGAGCGTCGTCGAACGGCGCGATGCTGGTGATGACCTGCTCGGGACGTAGCTTTCCGCGGGCGATCAACTCGAGCGCGCCGGGAATGTTGGTGCGTGCGTGCGGAATGCCGACATGCAGCGTGCAGCGGCGGATGTACATCTGAATCAGGGGGATGCCAGTGCTGCGGTGCAAGCCGCCGTTACTGGTGCAGACACCGTCGGGAGCGGTGTGAGTGAGGGCGAGGCGAAGCGGATCGGCGCTCGAGTGGACGACCAGCGGTGCGGGCGCTTGCCCGCGTAGCTCACGCGGCTGTAGCGCGATCAGACCGAGCCGCTCGGCGTGGGCCCGCACCTGCGCTCGCGAGTCCACCAGGCGCACGTTGCACGCGCCCAGCGCCAGGGCGATCTGGCCGGCATAGAGGGCGACGCTCGCGCTCAGCAGCGGCCGTCGGGAGAGCCCGGCGATGATCAGGATCCGTGCATCGGCGTCGGCATCGAGCAGCGCCGGCAGGTGTGGCGCGATGTGACGGTAGGCGTCGGCGATGTTGTCCGAGAGGCTTGCGGCGGCGGCCGGCGCGACCCCGTCGGGGAGTGGGACGAGCATGGTGTCGGCGTAGGGGACCATGAGTTCGTCGGAGAACGCGCCGCCGAAGTGTCCGCCGCCAACGCCCATGCCGAAGGCTGACAGCGGAGGAACGCTGAGGCAGCTGCCGGGGTAGCCGCCGCGACAGGGCGAGCAGGAGCCGCAGCTGATCTGGAACGGAACGACGACGCGGTCACCGGGCTTGACCGCGCTCACACGCTCACCGACCGCCAGGACCTCGGCGACGCATTCGTGGCCGAGGTGCACAGGCAGCGCGAGGTTCATCGCGCCGAGCGCGAGCGGGCAGTCGACGTCGCAGGTGGACGCCGCGAGCGGATGAACGATCGCCTGCTCGGGTCCCGGTGCCGCCGGGGCGGGCACCGAGTGCCAGCGCATGCGAGCGCCCGGCGCGGCGAGGAGCGCGCGCATGCGCCGCCGGCCGGTTCTGCGTCGCCCACCGCCGCTGGTGGCTGCGCGCAGTAGCCGCTCAAGCCGCTGCAGGCGGTTGCGTTCGAGCAAGGCCGGGATCGCGGCACCGGCCCCCGGCGTGATCAGCCCGGCGTAGTGACGGACGTAGCCACGCGGGCGGTGGGGATTAGCATCCATGCGGCGAGGATACATAGGTATTGTTTACAATACAATTGTATGGACGGTGCGACCTCTGATCTGACCGGGCTGGCGCGCATTCGCAACGCCGCACTAGAGGGATTCGCGCGCGATGGGGTCGCCAGCACCTCGCTCCGTGATGTCGCCAAGGCGGCCGGAGTCTCGCCCGGTCTGGTGCAGCACCACTTCGTGACGAAGGCGGTACTCGTGGAGGCGGTTGGCGCGCACGTCGTCGGACTGGCTACGGAGGCCTTCGGCGATCTGCCCGCGGCCGGGACTCCGGTCGAATCGCAGAAGCAGCTCGGCGACCGCGTCACTGCATTCGTGGCCGAGCAGCCGACGGCCTTGCTGTACGTGGCCCGGGCCATGGCCGAAGGAGACAAGACCGCCGCGGCCGCGTTCGACGCGTTCGTCGAGATCGCCAAAGGGCTTTGGCGGACGCTGGCCGACCACGGGCTGCTGCGAGACGACGCCGACATCACTTGGGCAGCGCTGCACGGGGTCACGTTGATCCTCGGCACCGTGCTGTACCAGGCGGAGATCGGCCGGCACCTGCCCGAGCCGTTCATGACCGCCGACCAGCTGGAGCGGTGGAACGCGGCGGGAAACGCGCTATTCAGAGAGGGCCTCTATCGTCGTCCACTGAGGCGCGCGTGTGTGAGCAAGAGTCACGAGACCCGGCCAGCAGGCTAGCCAATAGTCGCGACGTCGATCACGAAGCGGTAGCGCACGGCGCTGCGCTCCACGCGCTCGTAAGCGTCACCGACCTCATCCGCGCCGATCAACTCGATCGCAGGCTTGACGCCGTGCGCCGCGCAGAAGTCGAGCATCTCCTGAGTGTCGGGCAGGCCGCCGATCGCCGAGCCGGCGAGACTGCGCCTGCCGCGGATCAGCGAGAAGGCATGAAAGGAGTCCGGCGCCGACGGCACGCCAACGTTCACCAGCGTGCCGTCCACGCGCAGCAGCCCCAGGTAGGCATCCACCTTGAGGTTGGCGGAGACGGTGTTAAGGATCAGATCGAAGCTCGAGGCGAGCTCCTTGAACGTGCTCCGCTCGGACGTGGCGTAGTAGTGCTTGGCGCCGAAGCGCAGGCCGTCCTCCTGCTTGCTGAGCGTCTGGCTGAGGACCGTCACCTCAGCGCCCATCGCCGCCGCGATCTGAACCGCCACGTGGCCGAGGCCGCCCATGCCGATCACCGCCACCTTGGTGCCCTCGCCGACCTTCCAATGCTTCAGCGGCACGTACGTGGTAATGCCGGCACACAACAGCGGCGCGGCGTCCTGCAGCTCGAGGCTGTCAGGGATGTTGACCACGAAGCGGTCCTTGACGACGATCTGCCGGCTGTAGCCGCCGAACGTCGGCTCTCCGTCATAGCCGCGGCCGTTGTACGTGGGCACAGCCTGCTTTATGCAGAACTGCTCCTCGCCTGCCAGGCACTGCTCGCACTCTTCGCAGGAGTCGACCAGGCAGCCGACGCCCACGCGGTCGCCGATGGAAACCTTGCTCACGGCGCTGCCCACAGCTGTGACGACGCCCGCGATCTCATGACCGGGCACCATCGGGAACATCGAGCCGCCCCACTCGTCCTTGACCTGGTGGATGTCGCTATGACAGATGCCGCAATACTTGATGTCGATCAGCACGTCGCGCTCGCCCAGCGTCCGGCGCTCGATCGTGGTGTGCTCGAACGGCGCACCCGCGGACGGGGTGCTGAGCGCAGGCGTGCCGGCCATCAGGAGGCGAGCTCCGATACGGGGCTGCGCTTGGCCCATCCCTGTCGCAGCAGATCGAGCAGCGCATCCGGCGGTTGCGCACCCGAGGCGCCAAGCTTGCGATCGACCACGAAAGTCGGCACGGCGCTGATACCAAGCTCACCGGCGGTGCGCTCGTCGGCGCGAACCTCATCGGCATAGCGCTCGCCGGCGAGCAGCTCGCGAACCTCCTGCTCGTCAAGCCCCACTTGGAGGGCCATCCGCACGAGCGTGTCGTGGTCTGACATCAGCTCGCCTTCGGTGAAGTACGCCTGCAGCAGGCGCTCCTTCATCGCATCCTGCAGGCCGTGTGCCTCGGCCAGGTGCACCAGCCGGTGGGCGTCGAAAGTGGTGCCGCTACGGGCGATATCGAAGCGGAAGTTAAGGCCCTCATCCGTCGCCACGCCCGTCAGCTGCCGCTCGGCTTCGCGCGCCTGCTCGACGGTCATGCCGTACTTCTGCGCCAACCGCTCTGCGCGATCGCCGGTGCGCTCATCCGGCGCGCCGGGGTCGAGCTCGAAGCTACGCCAAGTCACATTGACGTCATCCCGGTGCTCGAACTGCTCGAGAGCGGCTTCGAAGCGACGCTTGCCGATGTAGCACCACGGGCACGCGATGTCAGACCAGATCTCGACGTCCACAGCAGGCTCCTTTGTTGAGCAGAAAACCAACCTCACTATAGGAGCCGAAGGTTGGTTCGCTCAGTCCTCGGCGGCGAGCGCCGCCAAATGCCCTGCGGCCTGCTCCAGGCGGTCGTCCCCCCAGAAGAGCTCACCCTCGATGGCGAGCGTCGGCACGCCAATCACGCCGAGCTCAAACGCCGCGTCGGTAGCTTCGCGCAGCGCACTCTTGATCTTGGGGCTCAGAGCTTCCTCCTCGGCCGCACGTCGATCGAGCCCGGCGCCGGTGGCAGCGTCAAAGACATGCTCTGTGACGGCCAAGTCACGGCCACGCTGGAAGGCGTCGCGGAACGCCCGCTGCGTGAACTCGCGTCCGCGCCCGACATTGAAGGCAAACGTAGCCACTCGCATCGCTGTCAGGTAGTCGCCGGGCCACGGATCTGGCCAGCTGATTGGTGGTAGGCCGTAGCCACGGGCGCGCCGCTCGATCTCAGCCATCCCGGTCTGCCGACGCTGATAATCGCCCAACGCCCACGAGCTTCTTCCACCCAGCTTGAACAGTCCTCCCAACAGCACCGGCTGCCACTGGAGCGGCTCGGGCAACAGGTCCGCGATTCGCTCGGCGCTCAGGTACGCGTAGGGCGAACCAAGATCAAAGTAGAACGTCACCCGCCGCATATGACCACTCCTTTACCGCCTTACCAGCAGATGCGCCTCACTCTATAAGGCCATGCAACAGTCAACCGGCGCGCCGCGCTCGCGGTCGGGTTCCGACCATCGGCCGTGAGCGTAGTACTGTCTTTAAAGGGGCTCGCTCATAGCTGTAAGGGGATGAGGACCAATGCAGGCGCCACCGCTGTTCCGAGACAGGCCGCGACCGGTCCAGATAGTCCTCGGAGGTTTGGTGCCATTCGCTTTCGGCGCCGTGGTGGGAATCGCCATTGGAATCTCCGCGGCCGCCTATTGGGCCCTGGCGGCGCTCGCCGGGTTGGGGGCGATCGTGGCCGGCTTCGAGCATCAGGACGGGTGGGGCGGAGCCGATCGAGGCCTTATCGGTGGTGCTCTGTTCGGAGCGGGCATCCTGATCGCCCACGCAATCGCGGGAACACACACGAAGGTCTCACTGGGTAGCTTTCCGCCGCTGCTCATCGTGATCGATGCAATCGCCGGAATGTTTCTGGGCGCGCTCGGAGGCCGCCTCGGGCGAGCATTGTGGGCACGCGATAGCGCTGACAGCGAACGTCAGCCGGGGGGCGTAGAGCCACAGCCATAGATCCTCCTGTCAGGCTATGGCCGTGAGCGATGAGCAGCCGCCACTGATCCTCCCTGACGTCCTCGCATGGCGTGCTTGGCTGGCCGAGCACCATGCGAAATCTGACGCTGTATGGCTGTGCCTTGCCAAGAAGGGCACCACAGAGCCGACCAGCCTCACCTATGACGAGGCGCTCGAGGAGGCACTGTGCCATGGGTGGATCGACGGTCAGGTGCGGCGTCTTGACGAGCAAACCTACCGTCAGCGTTTCACTCCAAGGCGCCCCCGCAGCGCGTGGTCCAAGCGCAACACCGGAATCGTGGAGCGGCTGATGAGCGAAGGCCGGCTCGAGCCGGCCGGAATCGCCGCGATCGAACTGGCAAAGGCCGACGGCCGTTGGGAGGCGGCCTATTCAGGCCAAGCCGCGATGACGGTGCCTGCCGACCTGGCGGCCGCGTTGAGTGCCGAGCCCGCGGCAGAAGCGATGTTCGAGATTCTCAGCAGCCAGAACCGCTACGCCGTGCTGTTGCGAATCCACAACGCCAAGCGCACCGACACTCGAGCTAAACGCATCGAGCAATTCGTGACGATGCTGGCACGTGGGGAGACGCCTCATCCGCAGAGACGAACACTTCCCCCGCAATAGCCACGGGCGAGCGCGTTCAAATGTCCTCGACAGCGATCCCGAGCTCCTGGGCGAGCGTTCGAGCGAGCTCCATCAACTGCAACGGATCGATGATCGCGCCACGCAGCCCGAGCACAGATCCCGCGAGCGCGAGCTCTGAGCCCCGCAGATCGACCCGCGCCAATCGAGCCTTTGAGAAATCGGCTTCCGTGAGCCGGCAGCCCGAGAAACGCGTGGAGTCCAGGCTGGCGCCCTGAAAGTCCGCGCCGATGAGTACGCAGTCCTCGAATGACACATGTTTGATCGCACTGTGGCGGAAATTGGCGTAGTCGAGCTTGCAACCCCTGAAGCTCACTTGCTCGATCTGCGCCTCTGCCAAGTTGACACCGGTCAGTCGGGCATCGCTGAAGGTCGAACGCCTGAATCGCGCACCTCCCCAATCACAGTTGGCCCCATCGATTCGCTCGGCTGTGACGTCGATGAGCTCGACCGCCCGCAGCTTTGACTGACCGAGATCGACGTCCTCGAGGTGAGCTCGCTCGAAGCGTCCCAAGCCAGCCTCCGCGCCGGCGACAGACACCGAGCGAACACGAACGTCTTCAAGGACGAATCGCTGCTCGAGGCCGCCGAGCTCGATGCTCTCCAATAGGTCTGAGTCAAAGTCAGGAGCCTGAGTAGCGCCGATGGGAGCAGGGCTGCGTCGTCTCGGGGCCACCCCACCATGCTAATCGCCCACCTACACGGCGACGCTCGGTGGAGACGGCCCTGTTGCGCACGACAGGCCCACCGAGCGTCCCGCCCACGAATCAGACAGACGCCATCTCCCGTACCTGCGTAACGCGGATGCTGTTGCCCGATGGGTCGCGGAACCCCGAGTCGATCCCGTATGGACGCTCCTCAGGCGGTTCGCTGAACTGCACTCCGCGGCTGACGAGATCCTCATAGGCCGCATGACAGTCATCGGTCGTGAGGAACACGGTTCCCGCGAAACCCTTCGCCATCAGATTTCGTACCTGCTCGGCGGACTCGGGGTCCATCACCGGCGGGCCCGGTATACCCATGAGCGCGATCGCCACATCGGGCTGCCCAACGGGACCTACGGTTAGCCAGCGAAAGTCACCCACCTCGGGCATCGTCACATCGACGCGCACCTCCATGCCGAGCTTCTGGGTGTAGAAGACCAGCGCCTCATCCTGGTCGTTCACCCACAAATGCGCGTTTGCGATTCTGAGCATCAGATCCTCCTGGTTTGCGATGACAAGGTCATCCGCGATGCTAGATCGTGCTCGAGCCGCTGTCTTCTCGAAACGTGCGGTGTTGGGGACGAGCGTACGCGCGTATCACGCACTCTGGAACCCGCGCCTGCTGAGCCGCCGGCGGGAAAGCCGCCCGGTAGGCGGTTGGCGCCATGCCGTAGGTACGCGTGAAGCTCGTGGTGAAGGAACCGACACTCTGCAGGCCTACCGAGAAGCAGATCTCGGCAACGGAGTTATCTGTACTCCGCAGCAGAGCCGCGGCACGCTCCAGGCGCCGGGTGAGCAGATACGCGTGCGGCGACTCGCCGAATGTACGGCTGAACTCGCGACTGAAGTGGGCCCTTGAGAGGCCGGCGGCACGAGCCAGATCGTCAACGCCGAGCGACTCGAAGTACCGAGCGTCAGCGAGATCCTTGGCCCGCAACAGATGGCGGGCGGGTGGAGCGAAGACCATACCGAGCCATTATCGCGCCGCGTGAGGGCCGAACCGGCGGCAAGCCCGCGGCACTGGACGACGGTTCAAAGCAGGTGAAACACGATCACTCAGCGCGCAATCCGCCGATCCGTCTAAGGTCCGCTCATGGACTACATACCTCCGCGGCAGATCCTCGAGCGCTACGCCTCCGTCCTTGTCGGTTTCGCCCTCGGCGGGGGTCGCGGCGTGCAACCCGGCGAGGTCGTGCGCGTGGCCGCTCCTGAGAGCGCCAAGCCCCTGTATGCCGAGCTGCAGAAGGCCGTCTGGCACGCCGGCGGTCATGTGATCGGCGCCTATCAGCCCGATGACGATCACCTCCTCAACCTCTCCCGCGATTTCTTTGAGTTGGCCAGCCCAGCCCAGCTCGATCACTTCCCCGCGCACTACACGCGCGGGATGGTGGATGAGATGGACCATCAGGTGTCGGTGATCGCCGCCGCCGATCCGCATGCCTTGGACTCGGTAGATCCGGCGAAGATCATGCGCCGCGGTGAGACGATGCGACCGCTGCTGGACTGGCGCGGGGAGAAGGAGAACGCCGGGCGCTTCACATGGACGCTGGGGCTCTATGGCACGCCGGCGATGGCCGCCGAGGCCGGCATGAGCGCCGAGGAGTACTGGGAGCAGATCGTGCACGCATGCTTTCTGGATGAGGACGATCCGATCGCGCGCTGGCGTGAGGTCGGCCAGCAGTTGGATGAGACCCGCGAGCGACTGGATGCGCTCGATATCGAGCGGCTGCACATCGAGGGCGAGGACGTCGATCTTTGGATCGCGCTCGGCGAGCAGCGACGCTGGCTCGGCGGGCGGGGTCGCAACATCCCGAGCTTTGAGATCTTCACGAGCCCCGACTGGCGCGGCACCGAGGGCTGGATCTACTGCAATCAGCCGCTCTACCGCTACGGCAACCTCGTCAAGGGCATCCGGCTCACGTTCGCCGACGGCCGCGTGAGCGCCGCGAGCGCCGAGGAGAACGAGCGCGTGCTCACCGAGATGATCGCGACCCCCGGAGCCGACCGGGTGGGCGAGTTCTCGCTCACCGACCGGCGCTTCTCGCGGATCACCCGCTTCATGGCCCAGACGCTGTATGACGAGAACGTGGGCGGAGCGTTCGGCAACACTCACATCGCCGTCGGGCGCGCCTACCAGGACGCCTACACCGGCGATCCAAGCCAGCTGTCCCCCGAGCAATGGGAGGAGCTTGGCTTCAACAACTCGAGCGTTCACACCGACATCGTCTCCACCACCGATCGCCTTGTCACGGCCAGTCTGCGAGGCGGCGGCGAGCGCGTGATCTACCGCGACGGCGAGTTCCGACTCGACTGAACCTGTCTTGGACGCGGCGGTTGGACGCCGCGCTTCAGGCCCTCGCACTCGTCTGCGGGTCCAGACGCGACATCGTCACCGCGGCTGCCAGCTCCGAGTGCGCTCCGCCGAGATACAAGCCCTTGACAGGCGGCACGTCGGCGTAGAAGCGCCCGTGGCCGATCTTCACGTGCGTCTCCCCCGCCAGGCGGCGGTTGGTCGGATCGGCGCCCACCCACACCGGCTCGCCGTGACCGTCGGTGCCGGGCAGCAGCGCCTCCAGCCACGCATGAGTGTCCACCTCGAGCGAGTCGGCGCCGCCGTCCTCAGGCGCTGCCCACAGATAGCCCGACACATAGCGCGCGGCAATCCCGCGGCGGCGCAGCAGCACCAGTGAAAGGTGCACAAAATCCTGGCAGACTCCCGCTCCAGCATCAAGCAGATCGGTGATGGTCGATCCCACGTAGGTCGCCCCGGGCCTGTATTCGAAACGGTCGGGAACCAGCTCGCACAGCAGCTCCAAGGTCTCCAGAGGACTGTCGCTGTCCAGCGCCTCACACAGGTCGTCGATGCCGCGGATCGCGGGCTGATCCTGCCAGGACAAGGCAAACTCGCCGGCCGCGTCGAGATAGGCGCCGCCGCGCACGTTCTCCCAGGACCCGTCAGGCGGCTCGGGCGGCTCTGAGGTGACCACTCGCGCGCGCACGTCGATCGTCAGCTGCTCATGCGCGGTGGGAATGCCGAACTCGAGCACCTCGGTGCCGAAGTAGTCGAGATGGCGGCTCACGCGGGCCTCTGGCTCGATGCGGGTGTGGAACTCGTCGCAGCGCTGGGAGGAAGTGGTGGCGGGGCGAACCCGCAACGCGTTGAGGTTGTCGGTGACCGTCGCGTCGTAGTGGTACTCCGTTAGGTAGCGAATCGCAAAGTGCAAAGTGCCCTCACCTTCTCTCCGCGGCCGGGGCCGCCCCGGCGAAATAGCGCTCGGCCACATCTTGATCTATCCGCGCGAGCTCCTGCTGGGTGCGCTCGCAGATGCCGGTCAGCTCGGCCCCGTCGGGCAGTGCCCGACGCTGGAAATCCAGGTCGGCCGCGAGACGGCTCACACGCAGCACCGGCTTTGAGTTGCGGGGGCCCGCGTCGGCGGCGGTGAACACTTCGTGCAGGGAGTCCACGCACGCCGCCACGCTGTCGGGGTAGTCGCGCTCGAACAGCAGGAAGCGTGCCACCGGATGCGCGTTGGGGGGCGCGGTGACCGCGCGCAGATAAGCGTGAAAACCGCCGACCGCCTGCAACAGGATCAATGCGTGCCCATCGGCGGGAGCGCTGTCACCTCCTGGCGGGAGCGCGATGCGCAACATGCGCAGCACCATGTCCGATACCTCGATAAGCCCGCCCGCGTCCAGGAAGCACTTGGCTTCGTCGCGCAGCATTGAGCGGTCAGCCACCCCCCAGATCAGCGCGGTGCGCTGCTTGACGTACTGGGAGGCGAGATAGGGCCCTGCGGGGGCGCCCCAGCCTGGCTGTCCCCCACCTCGCAGGCCGAGCGCGGTGGTGTTGATCGCCTCCCACATCTCGGCGCTGATCACGTCGCGTACCGTGCGTGCGCCCTCGCGTGCACGCTCCACGCTCGCGAGCATCGAGCCGGGGCGCTCGGCGTCGAGTGTGAGATGACCAAGCGACTCGTTGCCCAGCCGGTCGCCGTCCTCCTGCACGCCCAGCATCTTCAACAGCCCGCCCGAGCCGAAGCTCACGCTGGGCATCGTCTCCGAGGCGCCCTGCAGCTCGGATTGAAACACGGCCTCGACCGCCCTGGCGGTGAACTCGGCACGAGCGAGATTGCGCCCCAGCCAGTAGAGCTCGTGCGCGATCCTGGCAAGCATCAGTCCGCTGAGACCCGCCGTGACTGGGCGATCCGCGCAGGCATCAGTCCTCGTCCTGTTGTTGCTGCTGTTGCTGCTGCCCACTCCACGCCCCGTAGCGCAGGTCGGGTAGGGCGGGCGGCAAGGTGTCGGCGATCGGCGGCCCCGCGCGGTCGGCGTCATCGCCGTCTTCGAGCACCCACGTGTCCTTGGAGCCGCCCCCACGCGAGGAGTTGACGATCATCGAGCCCTCTTCCAGCGCCACTCGCGTGAGTCCACCGGGAACGATGTCGATGCGCTCGCCAAACACGGCGAACGGGCGCAGATCGACGTGACGGGGGTGCAGCCCTCCGTCGGCTCCCACCGTCGGAACCGTGGAGAGGCCTACCACGTCCTGGGCGATCCAGCGTTCCGGGTGATCCCGCAGCGTGCGGCGCATCTCCTCGAGCTCTGACTCGTGTGCGTGCGGGCCGATCATCACGCCCCTACCACCCGACTCACCGGTGGGCTTCACCACCAGTTGGTCGAGTCGCTCGAGTACGTGCTCGAGCACTTCGGGGTCTGAGAGCAGATAGGTGCGCACGTTCTCGAGGATCGGCTCCTCACCGAGGTAGAAGCGGATCATCTCTGGCACGAAGCAGTAGATCGCCTTGTCGTCGGCCACTCCGGTCCCAAACGCGTTAGCGATCGCCACGCTGCCGGCACGATAGGCGCGTACGAGCCCCGGCACGCCCAGCAGCGAGTCTGCTCGGAACTCGAGCGGGTCGACGAAGTCGTCGTCCAGGCGCCGGTAGACAGCGTGTATGCGCTCCAGACCGCGGGTGGTGCGCATGTAGAGCACGTCGTCGCGCACCACCAGGTCAGACGCCTCAACAAGCTCCACCCCCATCTGGCGCGCCAGGAATGCGTGCTCGAAATAGGCGGGATTGGCGGGACCCGGCGTCCACACGACGACGGTCGCCTCGCTCTCGGCCGAGGGTGCTACCGAGCGAAGTGCTCCCAGCAGCAGCTGCGGATAGTGGTCCACCGGACGCACCCGGTAGGAGGCGAACAGCTCGGGGACCAGCCGTGCCATCGCGGCACGGTTCTCCAGTACATAGGAGATCCCCGAGGGGATGCGCACGTTGTCCTCGATCACCTTCCAGTTGCCGTCGCTGTGGCGCACCAAATCGCAGCCGGCCACATGGGTGTATACGCCGCCCGGAGGGCGGATCCCGTGAACCGCGCGAGCGAAATGCGAGCAGCCCGCGACCAGCCGCCACGGCACGAGTCCCTCGCGCACGATCTCACGCGCGTGGTACACGTCGTCTACGAAATGGTTGAGCGCACGAATGCGTTGGGCCAATCCGCGCTTGATGTCGCGCCACTCCTCGCCGCTGAGCACGCGCGGCACGAGATCCAGCGGGAACGGGCGTTCGTTGGACGCTCCACTCTCGCCGCTGGTCTCGAACGTGATCCCCTGCTGCATGAAGATCGCATCGCGCCGGCGGCCCGCCTCGGCAAGGCCATCGCTGCCGAGACGGTTCAGCTCACCCACCAGCGCTCGCGCCGCCGCACGCGGCGAGCCGTCGTGCTCGAACAGCTCATCCAGAAACGGCGCACGGGGACGGTACCCGTCGATCGCGGGCGTCTGGGTCGGAGAGCTCACCGCGAGATTCTCCCTCCCACGCCGCGCCACGACATTCGACTCATGGCGCAATTACGGTGCCGATTGGTGTGGCAACTGTCGCAAGCTCGCCGCCGTGGGCGCCGGCTGGGGTATGGTGGCCCGTCACGTCCGCACACCGCTCGAGACCGCCATCGAGGATGGCAAGGGAGGATCGATGAGCCAGGCTCGACCAGTCAAGTCCGAGCACCATCTCGCCAAGGCGCTGCATCCCACTCCACGCGTACTCCGACAGGCAATGGGCGAGGTGGACGGGTTCAACGCCAAGCTCGCGGTGCTCATCACGAGGTTGGTCGGCACGATGTGGTGCGCCTATCTGTTCACGGTCATCGCACTGATCGGCCTGGGGCCGGCGCTGAAACCGGGCGGTGAGGGAATCATCGCGTGGATCGCGCAAACGTTCCTGCAGCTGGTTCTGCTGTCGGTGATCATGGTCGGACAGAACGTTCAGAGCCTGACCGCCGATGCCCGTGCCGAAAACACGTTCAAGGACGTACAAATGGTCCTCGACCGCCTCGACATCCACACCCAGGGTGGCATTAAGGCGATCCTCGACCGACTTGATGAAGTCGCGCCGAATGTGGCGAATCCCGGAGACCCCCACGGCAAAGAGCCCACGCAAGGCTGAGCTCTCGTGCGAGTGCATCTTTGCGGGGTGCGGGGCTCGACGCCCGCGCCGGGAGCTGATTTTCTGCGCTATGGGGGGCACACCTCGTGCGTGGCGATAGCCCACGACGGCGCCTCCACCCCCACGCTGATCCTCGACGCTGGCACGGGAATCCGCTCGGTCACGCAACTACTGGGCGCACGCGCGTTCAGCGGCACGATCCTGTTGAGCCACCTGCATTGGGACCACGTGCAAGGGCTGCCGTTCTTCGCTTCTGGAGACAACGAAGAGGCGCATGTGCGGTTGCTTCTGCCCGAGCAGGAGGACGGTGCGAGCGCAGAGTTGGTGTTGGAGCGCGCGATGTCACCGCCACACTTCCCGATGACACCAAACCAGCTTCGGGGGTCGTGGGTGTTTGACACGGTCGCCGAGGGTGAGTGGGAGAGCGAGGGCTTCGCGGTGCTGGCGCGCGAGATCCCGCACAAGGGTGGCCGCACGTTCGGCTATCGCGTGAGCGACGGGCATTCGACGCTTGCCTACATGCCCGATCACTGTCCCACCTCCTTCGGTCCGGGCGCGGACGGTTGCGGCGAGTACCACCCCGCGGCGCTCGAGCTCGCGTCAGAGACCGATGCGCTCGTGCACGACGCACAACTGCTTACCGACGACGAGCTGAAAGCGGAAGCGCGCTTCGGACACGCCGCCGCCGACTATGCCGTTGCCTTGGGAGTGCGGGCGAGGGCGCGGGAGGTGGTGTTGTTTCACCACAGACCCGACCGCACCGACGTGGCGCTCGACGAGCTGGCACGACGCTTCGACGACACCGCGGGGGTGAACGTGAGAGTGGCGGCGCAGGACACTGTGCTGGAGCTGTGAGTGTGCCGCGTCACGCGCGGCGCTAGGCGAGCTGGGGTTGTAGATCCAGCTGGGCTTGCTGCCCGGCACGAAGCGGCTTGGAGACGTGCGCGGCCTCGTGCTCGAGCAGCCAAATCTTGCGCTCGAGTCCGCCACCGTAGCCGGTGAGGCTGCCGTCGGCGCCGATCACGCGGTGGCAGGGCACGACGATCGCGATGGGGTTGCGACCGTTGGCCAGACCGACCGCACGCGAGGCTTTGGGGTTGCCCACCCAGCGCGCGAGCTCGCCGTAGCTGATCGTCTCGCCATAGGGGATCTCACACAGACTCGCCCACACGCGGCGTTGGAACTCGGTCCCGTGCATTTGCATCGGCAAGTCGAAGTCGAGCAGCTCACCCGCGAAATACGCCTCGAGCTGCTCCACGACATGCGCGAGTCCAGCATCGTCCTGTTGAGAGTTGGCGGGAATTTTTGGGAGGTGCCGCTGTTCGTGCATGTGGACACCAGTGAGCACTGCGCCGACAGCGGTGAGGGTAAGTGCTCCGATCGGACTGTCCATTGTCGTTGTGATGGTTGTGGGCGATTTCGTGCTTGTGTGTGTCACGCTGCCTCCTGGACCAGTGTCCCTGTGGACACTGGATCGACGGTTTCGCTGCCCCTCGGCAGCGGCCAATGGTTGATGGGGTGAGGCGTGGCCGACCAGAGGTACTGCACCGCGTAGGCACGCCACGGCCGCCAGCGCTCGGCGCGTGCGGTGAGCGCCGCGGGTGCCGCGGGCAGGCCGAGCGCTTCAGCGGCGCGTCGCACGCCGAGGTCGGCAACCGGGAACGCATCGGGATCGCCGAGCGCGCGCATCGCGATCACCTGAGTGGTCCACGGCCCGAAGCCGGGAAGCTCTGAGAGCTGGGAGATCGCTTCCTCGCGGTCACAGCCGGGGTCGAGCGACAGGCGCTCTGAGTGCAGTGCTTGCACGAGCGCGGCGAGCGTGCGCCGGCGACTGGCGGGCATCGCGAGCTGAACCTCCGCGAGAGCTTCGGGCGTGGGGAACAGATGCGTTAGCCCACCCCTGGGGTCGCCGAGCGGTTCGCCGTGCTGGGCCACGATACGGGCGGCGTGGGTTCGCGCGGCCGCGGTTGAGACCTGCTGCCCGAGCACGGCGCGCACGGCCAGTTCCGCCCCATCGACGCAGCGCGGCACCCTGCGCCCGGGTGCGCTCGCCACCACCGGACCCAGCTCGGGGTCCGCGCGCAGGAGCTCGTCGATCGCGACGGGGTCCGCGTCAAGATCCAAAAGCCAGCGGCAGCGGGCAATGGCGGTCGTGAGATCGCGTAGGTCTGTGAGCGTCGCGCGGCACACCACATGCTCGGGGGTGGGAGTCAACTCGACGATGCCGGGTCCGTGCGGGAGGCGCAGGGTGCGACGGTAGGCGCCGTCGCGGACCTCCTCCACACCAGGTACGGCGGTGGCGGAGAGGTGACCGAACAGGTTGTCGGGACACAGCGGCTTGCGGAATGGGAGGCGCAACAGGATCGCGCCCGGTGCACCCGCGCCGGAGAGCGAGACCTCCTGCTGGGTACGGCGACCCTGGCGGGTATCTCCGCTTGCATCCCGCCGCTTGCTCGCGCGACGTCGCAACTCGGTGGGTGAGGTCGCGAACACGATGCGGATCGTGTCGTTGAACTGGCGGACGCTCGAGAAGCCGGCGGCGAACGCGATCTCGACCATCGTGAGCGTGGTCGTCTCTATCAGCACGCGTGCGGTCTGCGCGCGCTGGGCCCGGGCGATCGCGATCGGCCCCGCCCCCAGCTCGGCGAGCAGCATCCGTTGCAGCTGGCGCACGCTGTAGCCGAGCCGTGTCGCGAGACCGGGCACGCCCTCGCGATCGACCACCCCATCGCCGATCATGCGCATCGCGCGTGCCACCACGTCAGCACGCCCATCCCACTCAGGCGAACCTGGCGCGGCATCTGGACGGCAGCGCTTGCAAGCACGGAATCCTGCCTGCTGGGCCGCGGCGGCGGAGGGGTAGAAGCGAACATTCTCGCGCTTAGGCGTCATCGCGGGACAGCTCGGACGGCAATAGATGCCGGTCGAGGTCACGGCCGTGATGAACCACCCGTCAAAGCGCGGATCACGCGATTGTGCGGCCTGGTAGCAGCTGTCGAAGTCCTCGATCACAGCTCCCAGTCTGACCTACCAGCAGGCGAAAGTCTGGCGGTATTGCGACATGGTGGTTTCAGTTCCGCATGGCGTATAGAGAACCATCGAGCCGGGATAGCCATCGAGCCGGGACCAGCCGACGACAGAAGGCGTGATGTCCGACAAGCAGACCTCTCAGGCCACCGTGCCGCTGAGTCGTCGCTCGCGCGTAGAGTGGCGAGAGAGCAGCGCGCCCCAGTCGGCGTCGTCCATCTCGCACGGCTCGGTCTCCCCCAGGAACTCGCGCAGGACGGCGGCCAGAGCCTCAGGGTCTTCAAGGTGAGGGAAGTGCGCGGCTCGTGGGAGTGTGCGAAAGCGGCTGCCCGAGATCGCCTCGTGCGCACGACGCCCATGCTCGAGCGGGATCGTGTGATCGCGCTCGCCCCACACGATCATCGTGGGCATCGACTCGAGCAGATACAGGCGATCTGTCGCGCTCACGCGCTGACCGCGCACGTCGATCACCGCGCGCAGCGTCTGCAGGAAGGCCTCGCGGGCCTGCGGACGCTCCAATGGACGCAGAGCGCGAGCGACCGCCTGCACATAGGCGCCCTGACGCACACCCGCCCCACGCAGACGACTACCCACACCCCACAAAGCGCCGAGCAACCGAGGATGAGTAGCGAGCGACAGGGTCGCGGACATGCCCGGCAATGCCGCGGTGCGCAGCATCGGGCTGACCTCGTGCCCGAGACCGCCGCTTGAGACGAGCACGAGGCGCTCCACGCGCCCTGGGAACTGGTAGAAGAACTGCATCGCCACGCCCCCGCCGAGTGAGTGTCCGACTATGGTCGCGCTCTCGATGCCTAGGGCGGTGAGCAGATCGCGGATGCTCGCCGCGTGCGCCCCAAGCGAGTAGTCCCCGCGCGGCGCGGCCGAGTCGCCGTGGCCGATGAGGTCGGGCGCGATGACCGTGTACTCAGTGGCCAGGTCCAGTGCGACAGCCTGCCAGTGGCTGGATGAGTTGAGCATCCCGTGCACGAGCACCACCGGTGGTCCTTCGCCGGCGATCCGATAGACCGCGCGGCGCCCATGCAACTCGATCTGCCACTCGTCGAACTTTGGCACCTGGTGGGCAACACTAGCAACGGCCCAGGGGTCAACCGCTCTCGACCCGATGAGCGGGGGCCTCACCCCACAGCTGCTCCAGGCGGTAGAACTCGCGCGTGGCGGGCGTGAAGATGTGGACCACCACGTCGAGGTAGTCCATCAGGATCCAATCGGCGCGGCCGGCACCCTCGACCCGACGCGGAAGCACATTGTGATCGTGCTTGAGCCCCTCAAGGATGCCGTCGTGGATCGCCTTGGTCTGGCGCTCAGTGTTGCCGGAGCAGATCACAAACCAGTCGGTGTAGCCAAGCACCCCGCGCAGGTCCAACTCGACCAGCTCGCCGGCCTTCTTGTCCTCGGCGTAACGACAGATCTCGGCGAGCAGCTCTTGCGGGTTCATAGCGCAGCCCCCTGCGTGCGTCCCCGAGATGCCCCGGGCGTGCCTCCCGGCGCGGCCCCGGTTGTGCGCTCCGACGTGGCCCCGCCGGTTGTTCGCACCGCTGCCTGATCGCCGTAGAGCTCGTGCCGGGCTATGTAGCCGGCCACCTCAGAGCCCACCAGCGACTCAATCGGTGCACCTGAGGTGAGGCGACGACGCACAAGCGAGGAAGACACGGCATGGGGCTCCATATCCAAGAACACCGCTCGCTCCCCGTCACCCAGCGGGACCAGTGCGTCGATGACTTCCGCTTGCCTTGACCCTTCACGCTCGGCAACCGCGACCCGTGCCAGATCGAGTATCTCCCGTGGCTCGCGCCAGGAGCCAAGCGTTCGAGCCATGTCGGCGCCGAGGATCAGCGTCAGCTCTGCATCGGGATGGCTGTCATGGATGCTTCTCAGCGTATCGACCGTGAAGGACGGCCCCGGTCGTTCGAGCTCCAGCGTGCAAATACCCAATCGTTCGTCTCCTTGCACCACCAGCTCGCACATCCGCAGGCGATGGTCGGCGCCCGGATCCCACTTGGCGGGCTTGTGCGGTGGGATCAGCACCGGCGTGAGCAGCACCACGTCGAGCCCGAGCTCGCTTGCGGCGGCGCGTGCAAGCGCGAGGTGACCGAGGTGCGGCGGGTTGAACATGCCGCCGAGGATGCCGATGCGCCCAAGCCGGCGGGTCGCCCAGTCCGCGTCGCCGTGCCCGGATGAGGCCGCGGCTTCAGGCACGGACGTGGCCGGCGCCTTCGACCAGATACTTGAACGTGCACAGCTCGCGTAGACCGATCGGCCCGCGCGCGTGGAGCTTTTGCGTGGAGTTGCCGATCTCCGCGCCCATCCCGAACTCTCCCCCGTCGGTGAAGCGTGTGGAGGCGTTTACATACACGCACGCTGCGTCCACGCCGAGCTGGAACTCGCGAGCGCTGGCCGTGTCTTTCGTGACGATCGCCTCAGAATGCCCGGAGCCGTGGCGAGCGATGTGCTCGATCGCCTGCTCGGTCGACTCGACCACGCCAATCGCAACAGTCATCGCCAGGTACTCGGTATCCCAGTCCTGCTCTGAGGCCAACTGCACCGAGCGTCGGATCGTCTCTGAAAGCTCGTGCTCACCGCCGGCTTCAAGATCCAGGGCAAGTCGCTGCGCCAAGTCGAGCGTCGCCTCATCGCCGCGCACCATGACCCCCGCTTCGGCCAGAGCGCGCAACAGGGGGTCGAGAATCCTCGTGGCAGCGAGCCCGTGCACGAGCACCGTCTCCACCGCGTTGCACACCCCTGGCCGTTGCGTCTTGGCGTTGAGCACAATCGCCACCGCGTCCCGCTGCTCGGCGGACTCGTCAATGTAGACATGGCAGTTGCCAGATGCCGCATAGATGACAGGCACGGTTGCCACATCCTTCAGAGCAGCCTTCAACCCCTCCCCTCCGCGCGGGATGATCAGGTCGACCGTGTCGGTCTGACTCGCCAGCTCCGCCAGCTCCTCGCGCCCACCGCCGGCCACCAGACCGACGCAACCGTCGGGAAGCCCGGCCTCCACCGCCGCCTCGGCGGCGATCGAGGCGAGTACCGCGTTTGAATGCTCGGCGGTCGAGGAGCCACGCAGCACAATCGCGTTGCCCGACTTCAAGCACAGCACCGCCGCGTCGATTGTGACGTTGGGACGCGCCTCGTAGACCACCGCGATCACGCCCAGCGGCACGCGTACCTTGCGCACGTCCAAGCCATTGGGCAGGCGATGACCGTCGATGAGCTCACCCACCGGGTCAGGCAGCGCCGCAACCGCCTCCACGGCTTGCGCGATCCCCTCGACGCGCTGCTCATCCAGGCGCAGGCGGTCGAGCAGCGCATCGCCGATCTCGGCCTCGCGGCCGGCCCGCAAGTCGCGTTCGTTAGCGCTCAAGATCTCCCCGGTACGCTCGCGCAGCGCGGCCGCGATCGCAGCAAGCGCGGCGTTCTTGGTGGCCGTGTCTGTGCGCGCGAGAGGACGAGAGGCCGCGCGTGCGCGCGTGCACACCTCAGTAGGCGATGTGACGGTGGTTGCCATCGCTCTACAGGGTACGACAGCCCCGTCGAGCGCTCAGGCGAGCACCATGTAGTCGCGATGCACCGCCTCCTCGGTGGCGCGCGGCAGGATCTCCTGGACCGCCTTGGACTTCATCCCCATCACCCGCCGCAGCTCCTCTGCTGAGTAACTGCATATGCCCTTGCCCACCAGCGGGCCGTCGCCGCTGAGCTCGGCCGGCCGGCCGCTCGCGTCCGTCGGAGGCACTCCCTCCGCGATCTCAACCGCATCACCCGCGTCGAAGGAGCCCAGCACCTCGACAATCCCGACCGGGAGCAGGCTCGTGCCGTCCTCGCGCAGCGCGCGCGCGGCGCCCGTATCCACGACGAGCGTGCCGTGGCTTGGCTTGGCGTAGCGCAACCACAGCTTGAAGGAGGAGTGACGCGCGGCGCGCGGTGGGAAATTGGTGCCCTCCATCTGGCCGGCGAGCACGGCGGCAAGGGCGCCATCGCGCACGCCGTTGCAGATAACGGCACGGATCCCCGCGGCGGTTGCCATGTCAGCCGCGACCACCTTCGAGCGCATCCCGCCAGAGCCCAGCGGCGAAGTGGTGTGGCCCACCTCAATCCCATCCAGCGCCTCGAAGTCGCTGACCTCGGGCACGAGCCGCGCATAGGGATCGTGGCGCGGATCGGCGGTGTACAGCCCATCGATGTCTGTCAACAGCACGAGCAGGTCGGCCGCGGTGAGGATCGCGACCTGTGCGGCCAGGAAATCGTTGTCGCCGAATGAGATCTCATCGGTAGCGGTGGTGTCGTTCTCGTTGATGACGGGCACCACCCCCCAGTCGAGCAGCTTGCGCAACGTCTGACGAGCGTTGAGGTAGTGGGTGCGCGCGCTCATATCCATGAACGTGAGCAGCAACTGCGCGGAGATAAGATCGCGCTCGCGCAGCAGCTCGTCATAGACGCGATACAGCTTGCCCTGACCGACCGCGCTGGCCGCCTGCAGCTCCTCAACAGCGCCAGGGCGAGCCGGCAAACCCATGATCCGCACGCCCCGCGCAATCGCCCCCGAGGAGACGATCACGACCTCCTTGCCCTCGCCGTGCAACGAAGCCACCTGATCGCAGATACGCGTGAGCACGTCGGTGCGCAGCTCGCCGTCATCGTCAGCGACGATGCTCGACCCCAGCTTTATGACCACGCGCTTCACAGACCGGAGCCTAGATGGTGGAGCCGTCGCGAGCGGTATCGGACGGCTGCACGGCGATCTCGCGCACAACCTATGCTGATCGCAGGCGATTCGCCACCCGTCGCGCTACTCCCAGGAGGAGGATGACTGTGCCGTCCAACGAGAAGACAGCTCACCGGCGAGGAAGCGAGACCCCGCCCGATCTCATCGGAACCAGAATCAAGAAGCTCGAGAGCGAGTACGGCAACCGCTACCGGCTCGAGCCGGCTCCCGACAACAAACTGCCCAAGAGTGGTATGCCGGCCGAGGACGCGCTCGGGCTGGTGGGCGAAGAGGTACTGCTCGACGGGCTCCCGATGCGCAACCTGGCGACCTTCGTCACGACCTGGATGGAGCCCGAGGCAGACCAGTTGATCGCCGGATCGCTGCACACGAATTTCATCGATCACGCTGAGTACCCCCAGACCGCCGAGATCGAGCAGCGCTGCATCCGCATGCTCGCCGACCTCTTCAATGCTCCGGGGGAGACGACCGGGGCGCGCACGCAGGGATCTTCGGAGGCGATCATGCTCGGCGCGCTGTCGCTGAAGTGGAAGTGGCGCGATCGCCGCCAAGCGCAAGGCAAGGCGATCGACCGTCCCAATCTCGTATTCGGCGGTGACGTGCATGTCGTGTGGGAGAAGTTCTGTCGCTACTTCGACGTCGAGCCGCGCATCGTGCCGCTCGCGCGCGACAAGTACACGATCGGGGCCGAGGACGTGGAGCCGCACATCGATGAGAACACGATCGGGGTGGCGGCAGTGCTCGGGACCACGTTTACCGGACATTCCGATGACATCACCGGGATCAACGATTACCTGGTACAGCTCAAGAACGAGAAGGGACTGGACGTTCCCCTCCACATCGATGCGGCCAGCGGAGGATTTGTTTGGCCGTTTCTCTATCCGCACACAGAGTGGGACTTCCGCCTCGAGCAGGTTCGCTCGATCAACGTGTCTGGTCACAAGTTCGGCCTGGTCTACCCAGGCATCGGCTGGCTTGTGTTCAGGGAGAAGACCGACCTTCCCGAGGACCTCGTGTTCTACGAGAACTACCTCGGCAAACGCGATGCGACGTTCACACTCAACTTCTCCACCGGCTCGGCGATGGTGCTCGCGCAGTACTACAACTTTGTGCGCTACGGCCACGACGGCTACCGCTACATCATGGAGACGATGCAGTACAACGCGCGCCTGCTCGCCAAAGAGATAGTGGATTGCGGTGAGTTCGCCCTGGTCGGATCAGAGCAGGATGAGCAACTGCCACTCGTCGCCTTTCAACTGGAAGGCGAGCATTCCTACGACGAGTTCGATGTGGCCTCCCAGCTGGCGGCCGAGCGAGGTTGGATGGTGCCCGCCTACACGCTGCCTCCCAACGCCGAGCATGTGAAGATCATGCGCGCGCTCGTCAAGCAGACACTCGGCCATTCGCTTGTTGCCACACTCGGCTCGGACATCGTGGAAGCGTGCGCCACGCTCGAGAAGAAGGGACGCCTGCACGAGTCAGACCGCAAACGGGTCAAGACGAAAACGGGTTATTGAGCGGCCGCGCGGTTCAGCGCGCCGCCGTCCGGAGCACCACTCGACGTACAGGATTCCAGCCATTTGCATAGAATCTCGTGACAGGTGTCACAAGGCACCCTTTACCGAAGGCTTACCGAAGGAGTGCGTATGCGAGGGGTAGGCAGTGCATTGTTCGCCGGCATCCTGTTGTTGGTAGCCGGGACCATCAACATCATCTACGGCATCGCTGCCATAGGAAATGCAAGTTTCTTCGTCAACGACAACAGGTATGTGTTCGCAAGCCTGCACACATGGGGCTGGATCACGATCATTCTCGGCGTCATCCAGTTGACAGCCGCACTTTCGCTGTTCGGCGGCGGTGCCTACGGGCGCGTTGTCGGGATCATCGCGGCCACGATCGGAGCGGTTGGCGCATTGCTGTCGATCGGTGGGGTGTACCCATTCTGGTCACTTGGGATATTCGCGATCTGCTTGATCGTGATCCACGGACTCGCTGTTCTAGGCGAGCCCAAGACCGCCTGAGCCGAGCCACTCAATCTCATATACGAGCCGGCGCGCGAACACACGCGCCGGCTTGTATTTCAGCCCAAGATCTTTGCCTTCGCCTCCGCGAACTCCTGGTCGGTGAGCACACCCGACTCGTGCAGCTGACCAAGCTCCTTCAAGCGCTCGATCGGGTCGGCTTCCTGAGCCGGTGGCGCCGGCGGAGCGGCATATGCTTGCTGCGGCGGTGCGGCAGCGGTCTGCTGCTGTTCTTGAGAGGCCCAGCGTCCTTCCTGGCGACGACTGACGCGATTCGAGACGGTTGTAGCCGTGCCGGCAACGACAGCGGTGCGTGCCATGGCGCGAAGTAGTGGCATGAGATACGCCTTTCGGTTCAGGACGCGCTCTCGAGCGCGTCGAGTGTGTCCAGGACGTCCTGCGCGGCGACCCGCTCGAACGCGAGCACTTGTCCGCCGTTGCGACGCACGGCGGTCGCGAACGGCGCCGCCCAAGTGTTCTCGAAGCAGATCATCAGCGCCGCTTCGCCGGACTGGAGCGCCTCGCCGGCGGTGCTCACATCTTCCTCGCCAAGCATTCCTGTGCGCGCACCGGCGAAAACCACCAGGTCATCCACTCCATCGCCGTCGA
Source organism: uncultured Solirubrobacterales bacterium (assembly GCA_963725165.1). Lineage (GTDB taxonomy): Bacteria > Actinomycetota > Thermoleophilia > Solirubrobacterales > Solirubrobacteraceae > Palsa-744. The sequence goes on along the minus strand of CAVRXK010000006.1, from coordinate 40,974 downwards.
GGTCGGTGATCTCGAGTCCGGAGATCTCGCCGTCTGCGTCCTTCTGGACCATGAGCACGTCAAGCACTCTGACGATCCCCCGGTCAACGAGATCCACGAACAATGGAATCGCCTCGCCGGTACGTGGGGCGTCCGGCGGATAGCCGATCACTACGACGTCAACAGGACCGAGCTCCAACTCCTCGTTGCTCATCGCTGCTCCTCTTTGTTGGCCTTGCCCCGGCCCAACCTGATCTGCTCGGTGCACCGAAGGCACCCCCAAGCGGGAAGTACGCCGAGTGTAACGCCACTCCCTGCCCGGCCTATCCGTATTTAGGAGCAGTTGAGGGGGGCGAGCGCCTTTTCGTAACTGGACGCGAGCTGCGTCAGCGAGGATTTGAGCTGTGTTTCGAGTTTGCTGAGCGAAGGTTTGGAGACCAGTTCTGAAAGAATCGAATTGATCTGGCCTTCGAAGGTGCGGGTTGCCCCTTGGACCTGTTCCTTGCGCGCTGGTTCAAGGTCGGGTTGAGCATTCTTGATCGTAGTGAGGTCCTTGCCGATCGCTTCCACGCCGCTCTTGGCTTCCGTGAGAATGCTGGTGGAGAGCGTCAGTTCACTGAGCTTCTTGACTTCCTTGGAGATGTCAGAGCGCGCCGCGCACACCTGGGCCTTCGCTTTTTCCTGGGAGGATTCGCCACAGGACGCAAGCACGAACACGCTGAGCAGCAAGACAATCAGGACGAGGGACTGGCTACGAGCTCTGTGCACCAAGAACACATCTCCGAGAGATGGGGTTGCCGTCACAACAGGAACGGAACTGCTAGCAGTCTACAGCGGTGGACTCCCCCGGCCTCAAAATTCGCACCTCGACGCTGGGTGCCAAGCGCGCGGCGTGCTCGGCGAACAAACGCGGCGGATCTCCGAGGCGCGCGCGGTAGTTGCGGGCAAGCCCGATCGGCAACAGGGTGCCCCAATGTATGGGTATGGCCAGGCGCGGCTGGAGCAGCTCGACGGCGTGAGCCGCCTGAAGCGGATCCATGTGGCCTGGGCCCAACTTCGGACCCCATCCCGCGACTGGCAGCAACGCGACATCGGGCGTCGGCGAGAAGCTGCCCATACCCGCGAACATTTCGGTGTCTCCAGCGAAGTAGACCACGTGCCTGCCTGCGACGAGATAGCCGAGCGCCTTTGCCTGTGGGCCGCCCAGACGCCGCCCATTGTGGTGGGCAACGACCGCCGTGATCTCGAGCTCGGCCACCTTCAGGACGTCACCGACATCCACCTCTGACACGTTGGCGAACCCCTTGCTCGCCAGCCACACGCCGGCTCCGCGGGGCACGATCAGATGCGTGTCGCGACCCAGACGCCGCAATGAGGCCAGGTCGAGGTGATCGTGATGCAGGTGTGAGATCAGCACCGCATCCGGGCCGGCGAACACGCTTTCGTCAACCGGCGGGACCTGGCGGCGTAGGTGCAGGACACGGCCGCGCAGCAACGGATCGAAGAGCAGGCGCACGCCCTCCAATTCGATCAGCACCGTGGCGTGCCCCAGGAAGACGATACGGTCTGCGGCTGTGTCTGTGTAGCGGACAGCATCCGCACCCTCGACCATCGAGGAGAAGGTAGCAAGTGCTGGATTCAGCGATCGATGAGCGCAACACCCAACGACGCTTGGGTAACTTGCGAGCGCTGTTGGGGTTTGGCGCACGAACGCTGGCGATGCTGGCAGTCCAGGCCTTGACCTTGCTGGTCATGACCACGTTGCTCTCGGGCCGCGACTCGCTGTCTCTCGACGCCGCGATACTCGTTGCCGTCGTCATGGCGATCATCAACGCGGTTCTGTGGCCGCTGCTCATACGCGTTGCGTTGCCACTCACGATCGTCACGTTCGGACTCGGCTCGCTCGCTCTCAGCGCCGGCATGGTCGCGCTCGCCTTCTACGCGGTGGACGGCAAAACACCCTCGTTCTGGACCGACGTGGCAATCGCCTTTGGTCTTGCGCTCGTCTCGATGCTCGTGGCGCCCCTGCTCGACGTGGACGGCGATGCTCGCCATCTACGTGTGGTTCGCAGACGGGTGAAACGCACGCGAAAGGACAATCGCACGGATGTTCCCGGGGTGATCTTGTTCGAGATCGACGGGCTCGGAGAGAAAGTCCTGCGCGAAGCGATTCGCGACGGGCACACTCCCACGATCGCGCGCTGGCTGTCGACGGCTCCCACCGGATGCTCGGCTGGGAGTGTGACCTTTCCTCGCAGACAGGCGCAAGCCAAGCAGGCTTGCTGCTCGGCAGCAACTGGGACATGCCCGCCTTTCGCTGGTATGAGAAGGAGTCCGGGCGCACGATGGTCTCCAACCATCCCGCCGACGCGGCCGAGATCGAGCGCAGGCGTTCGACCGGCGCGGGCCTGCTGGCAAGCGCGGGGACCAGTCGGGGGAACATGTTCTCCGGCGACGCCCCGCGCTGCACGGCGACGATGAGCGTGATCCGCGATCGTTCTCGATCGAAAGCTGGAGACCTGTTTGCCTATTTCTCCGACCCCTATGGGTTCATGCGCACGATCGTGCTGTCGCTTGCGGATATTGCCTACGAGCGCTCGGCTGCCTCTCGTCAGCGCCGCAGCGGCGCTGCTCACGTCGACAGGAAAGGTCTCTATCCGCTGATAAGAGCCACGATCGCGGTGATCATGCGCGACCTCGTGACGGCGCTCTTGATGGCCGACATCGTCGAGGGCGTGCCGGTCAGCTACGCGACCTTCGTGGGCTACGACGAGGTCGCCCACCATTCGGGGATCCGCGAGCCCGACGCGCTGGCGGTCCTCAAGCGACACGACCGCCAGCTGGCCCGGCTGGAGCGTGCGACAGCCCAGTCGCCTCGCCCCTACCACCTCGTGGTGCTCTCCGATCACGGCCAAACGCAGGGCGCGCCGTTCCGTCAGCGCTACGGCGAGACGCTCGAGGATGTCGTGCGCGAGGCGCTGGCCCAGGGCGAGGTGTATCGCGCCGGCGGCCGTCGATGAGGCCTGGGGTGACGTGGGCGCAGTGCTCGCCGACGCGAGCCAGGAGCCGAGCGTCGGAGGGCGCATTCTGGCGCGGGCCACGCGCAGCCGATCGGTCGAAGGCACGGTCGCTCTGGGACCGAACCGAGAGGCACTTGCCGAGCGCGATGCGACCGAACCCGTGGACAGGCAGGCAGACTGGGTGACCAGCGGACGTCGACTGGTGGTGAGCGAAGCGACTGGGGCTGACGCGAAGGAGGCGATCGTGATGGCCTCGGGCGGGCTCGGGCTCATCTACCTGCCCTCCAGTCCAGAGCGACTCACCGTCGAGCAGATCACCGATGCGCACCCGCGCCTGCTCGACGCCTTGGCGAGTCATCCCGGAATCGGATACGTGCTGGTGCGCTCCCAGGAGCACGGCGCACTCGTGATCGGCGGGGCCGGGTGGCGTCGCCTGAGCGACGACGCAATCGAGGGCGAGGACCCGCTCGCTGACTTCGACGCCACAGCCGCCGATCACCTGCGCCGCCACGACCGCTTTCCCCACTGTCCGGACATACTCGTCAACTGCATGTATGACCCGAGCACCGATGAGGTTGCCCCGTTCGAGGAGTTCATGGGCTCCCACGGCGGTCTCGGCGGGCCGCAGACCAAGCCCTTTGCGGTGGTGCCGGCGGACTGGAGCGAACCACAGTCCCCGATCGTCGGCGTTGAGGCGATGCACGAAGCACTGCGCGACTGGCTGGCTCAGTCCTACGCAGGCTCCTCCGGATCAAGCTCGAACGCCACCCCCGCGATCTCCAGGTCATCGCCTGCCTGAAACCCCTCAGCCTCCAGCGCGCGTAGGACCCCGATCTTGCGTAGGCGCCCCTCCAGGTAGGCCATCGCGTCCTCGTTGTCGATGTCATAACGCGCCAGCAGGCGCTCGACGCCTCTGCCGTTGACGGCGAACGAGCCGGGAGCGACCTGCTCGACGGCAAAGCCGGTGGATGCGGCCGGGCGAAACACCATGTGCTCGGCGAGTTCAGGCGTCTCCTCTGAGACAGGCTCGCCAAGCGAAGCTCCCGCGCTGGGGGCGTCATCCATTGACCCGCGCTCGAGCGCCGGCACGTTTCGCATCAGCTCGCCCGTCAGCTCCTTCAGACCGGCGCCGGTGGCGCTGGAGGTGGCGATCACCGGCACCTCGGGGCCAAGTCGCCGCGACCACTGCTCGACTGCCTCAGCCACGCGCTCGGGGGACACCAGATCCACCTTGGAGAGCGCCAGCACTCGTGGCAGACTGGCAAGACGCGGATCGTGGGACGCCAGCTCGTGCTCGATCGTTGCGTGATTGGCAACAGCGTCGGCTGGATCGGACGGGTCAGATTCCCCTGAAAGCTCAGGTGCGAGGTCGAGCACGTGCACGAGCAGCCGCGTGCGCTCGACGTGGGCGAGAAAATCGTGACCGAGCCCGGCCCCATCGCTCGCGCCCTCGATCAAACCGGGGATGTCGGCGATCACGAGCTGACGTTCGTCGACGTCAAGCACGCCCAGCACCGGAGAGAGCGTCGTGAACGGGTAGCTCGCGACCTTCGGAGTCGCTCTCGTGAGTCGCGCGAGCAGTGAGGACTTACCCGCGTTGGGCAGTCCCACAAGACCCACGTCGGCCAGCAGCTTCAGCTGGAGCGTAAGCCAGCCTTCCTCGCCGGAGAGCCCTCGCTCGGCAAAGCGCGGGGCCTGGCGAGTGGGGGTCGCGAAGCGCTTGTTGCCTCTCCCCCCCGAGCCACCTTTGGCCACCACAGCCCGCTGCCCGGCGCTCACCAGATCCCAACGACGACCCGCGACGTCCCCCTCGACGCCTTCTATGAGCGTGCCGGGTGGAACTCGCACGATCAGCGTCTCGCCGTCGGCGCCATGACGCTGGGAGCCCTCACCGTGCCCCCACGTCCGGCGCGGTAGTGGGGCTTGCGCCGGAAGCTCTGCAGGTCGCGCAGTGAGTCGTCGCACACGAGCACAACCTCCCCCCCGCGGCCCCCGTCGCCCCCGTCGGGCCCCCCGCGCGGAACGTGGGCTTCACGGCGAAAGCCCGCGCTACCGTCCCCACCGGCACCGGCCCTCACTTCGATTCTCGCGCGGTCGTACAGCATCGATTGATCCCTCGCTGAATATATGACGGGATCAGCGTCTCCGCCCGCGCCCTATCTCACGCTCAGGCTCGACCGGCAGGCACGATCACGGCACCACCGGCGCGCTTCGGCGGCCGGGCGTCGCAGTGGCCCAAAAACTACCCGTCGGCGCCAACGACGTTCACGACCCTGCCACGACGGCCGATCGTGAACTGCACGGTGCCGGCTGCGCGTGCATAGAGCGTGTCGTCCTTGCCGATCCCCACGCCGGTTCCGGGCTTGAAGCGGGTACCGCGCTGGCGCACGATGATCTCCCCGCCGGTGACGGTCTGTCCGGCGAAGGTCTTCACGCCGAGGCGCTGAGCGTTTGAGTCGCGGCCGTTGCGGCTGGAGCCGAGTCCCTTCTTATGAGCCATCTGCTGCCTCCTTCGGCGTGGCGGCGGGCTTGGCTGCCTCGGACTTCGCGGCAGCCGGCTTTGCGGCGGCCTTCGCGGCAGTGGCCTTGGCGGCCGCTCCCATCGAGATGTCGGTGACCTCGATCCGCGTGAGCTCCTGGCGGTGGCCGGTGCGTCGCTTGTAGCCGCGCTTGGGCTTGAACTTGAACACGCGCAGCTTCTCGCCGCGCTCGTGGGCGAGGATCTTCGCCGTGACATTGACCTTCTTCAGGCCGTCCGTGTCGAACACGGTGTCATCGGAGCGGTAGAGGATCGGCTCGAGCGCAACGCTCGCACCCTGCTCGGCGGCAAGGCGCTCCACGAGCAGGGTTTGACCCCGCTCGACGCGGTACTGCTTGCCGCCTGTCTTGACGATCGCGTACATGTCTACTCCGAGGTTGCCTGGGCCTTTGCAGCCGAACGGCGCCGTCCGCCTCTGCGGCCGCGGCGCCGAGGCTTGGATTGTAGGTCATCCTGGCCCTCCTCGCCCTGCGGCTCCTCTGCGCCGTCCTCCGGCTCAACCGCGACGGGCTGCTTCTCGGTCCTCCGGCCCGCTGCGACTCGAGCGCACCAACTCCCTCTGACTGCCCCGCCAGCTCGACTGCAAAGACTCGGCCACCACTGTCCGCTCCAACGATTTCGAGCTGCGCCTGCGCGAACGTTTGGCGGCGGGACGAGCGGCCGGTCGCGGTGCCGGTCGGATCACCTCGCCTGACTCGTCGAGCAGCAGCGCCGAGGCGGCAGTGCGCCCGACCGTCTCGATCCGCACCATGCGCTTCTCTCCCACCTGGCGAGCGGCGCCCGCGATCGAGATGATGTAGCCGTCGAGCTTGGCCACAGCGTCATCGACGTCGTACATGTGCGGCTCGACGATGTCCACGAGCACCTCGTCGCCCTCGCGGAACGGAAGCGCGCGTTCTTCGACCTCCTCGCGCGTACCCTGGAAGGTGATCGCGAAGTGATCGAGCGCGAGCCCTTCGGAGCCCTCGAAGTGGAATGAGCGATCCGTCTGCGCCTCCAGGGCGTGCAGCACGCGCGAGCCCTGCCCGGTGAACTGGGCGGTGACGCGCGGGTTGATCTGCACCAGGAACGCCTCGGCGTCGGGATGCTCGACCACCAGGTCGCGCAGCCTGCGCTCGAATTCGATCGCGATCGTCTCCTCCGAGCGGATCACGCCCTCACCGTCGCAGGTGGGGCACGGACGGCTCATGATCTCGCGCACGCCCTCGGTCACGTTTTGACGGGTCATCTCGACCAGCCCGAGCCGCGACAGCTCGGCGGTGAACGTCTTCGTGCGGTCCTCGTCCAGTGACTTGCGAAGCGTCTTCATCACAGCGTCGCGATTGCGCGCGCGCGCCATGTCGATGAAGTCGATCACGATGATCCCGCCGATGTCGCGCAGACGCAGCTGGTTTACGACCTCCTCCGCCGCCTCCAGGTTGGTCTTGGTGATCGTGTCCTCCAGGCCCGCGCCCTTGCCACGCCCGATGAAGCTGCCGGAGTTCACGTCGATCACCGTCAGCGCCTCGGCGTAGTCGATCATCAGATAGCCGCCGCTCGGCAGGTCCACTCGCCGCGACATCACCCCGTCGATCGCCTCGGTCACCTTGTAGGCGTCAAGCAGCGGCTCAGGCCCCTCCCACAGCTCGACGCGCTCGACCAGCTCCGGGGCGGTGCGCGCGAAGAACGACACGAGCCTGCGATGTTGCTGCTCGTCGTCCACGATCGCCCGCTCGAAGTGCTCGGAGAAGATGTCGCGCACAACCCTGACCGACAGATCGGCCTCCTGGAAGACCATCTCCGGGGCCTGCGTGTCCTTGACGCGCTTCATCAGCACCTCGTGCAGCTTGTGCAGATACAGCAGCTCGCGCTCGAAGTCCTCCCGTTGCGCACCGTGGGCGGCGGTGCGAACGATGACCCCGCCCTCGCCGATCTCGAGCTTGGCCGTCTGGCGGCGCAGGCGCTCGCGCTCTTTGTCCTCCAGGCGCCGCGACACGCCGACTCCCTCGCCGGTCGGCGCGTACACCATGTAGCGCCCGGCGATCGTCAGCTCCATCGACAGGCGCGCGCCCTTGGTCTTCAGCGGGATCCTTGACGACCTGCACGACGATCTCCTGGCCCGGTTTGAGCAGATCGGCGATCTTGCGCCCTCCGCCGCGCCCTCCGCGCTTGGGCGCCTCGACGCCGGGCAGCACGATCTCATCGACGTGCAGGAACCCGTTCTTCTCGAGGCCGATGTCCACGAACGCCGCCTCCAGCCCGGGCAGCACGTTGTCGACCTTGCCCTTGTAGATGTTGCCCACGATCGAGCGCCCTCCGCGGCGCTCTATGTAGAGCTCAGCTATGCGATAGCCGGCTCCCGGGCGGGCACCGGAGCGCTTGCGGCCGCGCCCGGCGGAACGTGACGTGCCGCTCTGGGCACTCAAGGCGCCGGGCGTTCCGGCGGCCTCCAAAAGCGCCACGCGCGTCTCCGCGCGATCGACGCTGACAAGTACTTGCTTTCTCAATTTGATCCAGTCTTTCGATATCTGTAGTGGCCAAGGCGCGTGTATTGGCCCCGACCGACATGTTGGTTGGGGCTCGCATACCGGCCGAGGCCCTTGCTATCGCCGTATCCCGTGCAGGCGGGCGCCGGACCTTTGCGGTCTGCGGCGCGGCCTGGGCTGGTTGTGAGGGAAGTTTCGGCGGACATCTTGGTGACTAGCGGACAACGCGGCCCTTATGCGCCTGGGAGGCGCGTGCCTGGACGTAGATCGATTGCAGTAGACCCACGGCCAGAAGTGTTGTTATGACCGACGATCCGCCATAGCTCATGAGCGGTAGCGTGACGCCGGTGATGGGCATTATCCCAACTGCCATCCCCACGTTCACGAACACCTGAAACATCAGCATAGCCAGGATCCCGGCGGCCACCAGCGAGCCGAACAGGTCCTTGGACATCGTGAGTATGCGCAGCGTGCGCCATATCAGCAGCGCATACAGCGACAGGACGAGCGCCGCGCCGACGAAGCCGTACTGCTCGCCGACCGCGGCGAAGATGAAATCGGTGTCGTCCTCCGGCACATATTCGCCCTTGATCTGAGTGGAGTTCACGCCACTGCCGGTCTTCTGACCGGAGCCGATAGCCACCTTCGACTCCTCCTGCTGATAACCCTGCTTTTGAGGGTTGCTCGACGGGTGCAGGAAGGCCGTCAGACGTTCCACCTGGTAGGTTTTGAGCACGTGCACGCCGGCCGCGGGCGCGGCCACCAGCACGATCACTCCCGACACCGCGACCAGCGCCACGAGCCCGGTGAGCTGCCGCCAGGACGTGCCCGCCACGAACAGCAGCATGAACGCGATCGCCATGTAGACCATGCCCGAGCCGAGGTCGGGCTGGGCGATCACGAACATCGCGGGCACGAGCGCCGCGAGCAGCACGCGCGCGGTCGTGTCCAGCTCGCGCAAGCGCCGCGAGCGGCCCACCACGAACGCCGACAGCGCGAGAATCAGCAGCACCTTGCCGAGCTCGGAGGCCTGGAAGGAGAACAGCGGGAATTCGATCGCGCGCTGCGCGCCCAGCCCGGACTCGTGCCCGAGCGCGAGCACCGCGAGGATGCTCACCAGCAGCGCCGCGTAGATGGGGTACATGAACTGGCGCAAGCGCGCGTAGTCCACGCGTGAGAGCGCCACCATCGCCACCAGTCCCACGATCAGGTAGATCGCCTGGCGGTCTATGTAGTAGTGCGGCTGATCTGGCACGAATTTGATCGTGACGATCCGCAACGTGACGATCGAGCAGATCCCCAGGCCCACAGTGGCGAGCGTCAGCAGCGGGTCCAGCGGCAGGCGCGGCCCGCTCGACCGACGGCACGGGCGCCGGCTCGCTCGGCTGGATCGGACTGAGTGATGACGTGGACACGCCGGCGCTCACTGATCCGGGTTGGTGCCGGTGGTCAGGGTCAGCGGCTTGTGGAACCACTGGGAGGCGATCAAGCGCGCCGCGGGCGCGGCCGCTTCGTCGCCGAAGCCGCCCTGTTCGACGGTCACCGCGATCACGATCGGGTGCTTTGGGTCGGGCAGGAAGCACATGTACCAGGCCTGTTCGACCTGCCCCGCGCGTTCGGCCGTGCCCGTCTTGCCGTACACCGGGTGTTCGGCCTGGTTCCAGCCCGCCCACACGTCAGCCGAAGTCCCGCCTGTCTCGAAGGTCGCGTCGTGGATGCCTTCCATCACGTCGCTGAGATCTGAGTCGTTGAGATGCACGTGGCCGATCGGCGGCGCCGGGAGTTCCTGCACCAGACCGCCGTTGGAGTTGTCGATCTGCACGCCCAGATGGGGCCGCACGACCGTGCCCTCGCCGCCGTTCATGTAGGCGTTGGCAAGCGTCGAGTAGGCGACCGCCATCTGTAGCGGGGAGGTCAGCAGTTCGCCCTGTCCGACCGCCAGGTGCATGTTGTCGCCGACTGTCCACGGACCGAGTTCGGCGACGATATGGCAGACGCTTTCGGCGTTCTTGGGGTGAGCTGCGTTCGCAGTTTTCCTGCAGCTTGTTCTGCTGGGCGCGCCACTTGGCGTCGGGCACCGTCCCTTCGATCTCTTTCGGCAGGTCGATGTGCGGTTTCTTTGCCGATCCCCAGCTCCTTTGCCATGTTCTGGATCACGTCGCCGTGGCTGTTGGCGTACTCGCCGACCGTGAAGAAATAGGTGTCGGAGGAGACCTTCAGCGCTTCGACCAACGGCAACGCGCCATAGTCGGTTTTGCCAGAGTTGCAGAACTGCTCAGCGCCGGCGGTGATGCACGATCCGCCACCCAGCGCCTCTTCGGGGTTGATCACGCCCGCTTCAAGCGCGCCCATCGCGGTGATCGGCTTGAACGTCGAGCCGGTCGGATAGGAGCCTTCGACGGCGCGGTTGAGCAGCGGCGCGGGAGGATCGGGGCCTTCGCTTTCGCCGCTGCCGTTGAGCCGATTCGTATTCGGCCGGGGTCATTGGTTTGGCAAAGCGGTTGGGGTCATAGCCCGGATAGGAGCCCATCCCATAGATTTCGCCGTTGAGCGGGTTCATCGCCACAAACGCCGCCCCAGAGCCGGGGTTGCCTTTGGCCTGGGCGAGCGACACGCCGTAGCGCAGCGCGCGTTCGCCCACCTGCTCCAGCCCGAGGTTGATCGAGAGCTTGAGATCGTGGCCGGCCTTGGGGGCCGTCTCTTGCGAGCTTTGTCGCCTCGGGCTGGCCTTCGGCGTTGACCTGCACGCGCCGCTCTCCCGGCGTGCCGCGCAGATAGCGGTCGTAGTAGTACTCGAGGCCCGACTGGCCGACGACCGTGTCCCGCGGAACGCCCTTGAAGGCCGGCAGCTTGAGCTCTTCTTCGTTGACCTGACCGACGTGGCCGAGCGTCTGGGAGGCCAATTCGCCGAACGGGTAGTCGCTGATCGACACCTCTTCCTGTTTGACGCCGGGGAAATCGTTTTGGCGCTCCCCCAGCACCGTGAGGGCTGCACGTCCCGCATCGGTCTTGATCGTGACCGGCGCATATGGAACCTGCGTTATGCCCGCGATCACGCGTTCGTCGATCAGCCTCGGGCTGAGGCCGATCACAGGCGCCAACCGATCGAAGAGCTCGCGGAGATGGCACGCCGAGGGCGGTAGGCGCGGGATCGAGACTGTCCGCAGATGGTCAGCTCGAGCGAGCGTGTGTAGCTCGGCCAGCTGCGCCGCGCTGGCACGTCGATGGGTGTGCCCGCCCTCGCTCTCATAGTCGTTCAGATCATCCTCGTACGCCTTCAGCCGTTCGCCCGCAGCGGCGAATTCGGTGTCAGCCTTCGCCAATTGAGCCTGGTATTCGACCGCCTGTTCCTTGACCGATTCCGGCAGCGCGCTCGGCAGGATCTGAACCGCGTTGCTGACCTGACTGGTCACGAGCGGCTGGCCTTCGCTAGCGAGGATCTCCCCGCGCGGGGCCGGTATCGGCAATTCGCGCTGGTCGTTGGCCTGGGCCTGCTGGACGTACTGTTCGCCGCTCAGCACCTGCAGGTACCACAGGCGAAAGAAGATGATCCCGAACATCACGAGCGCGATGCTGCCCAGGATCGCGACCCGCAATGCCAGCTGGGGAGAGGACCGGCCCGCCGCGCGGCTCGCTCGGGCGCAGGCGCTCGATCGAGCTCATCGGCGAGCCCCGGCGCGACGTGCCGCGCCATCGGCGAGCCCCGGTAGATAGTGGTGCAGGCGCTCACCGGCCGGATCCCCTGGACCGCGACAGCGGGCTGAGACCGCCCGTCGTATAGGCGCGGCGACGGCGACGGCGTGGATCGTCGGGCAGCGCTCCCACCACGCAGCGGCGCACCACCGCCCACAACGGCAGCGCCACCGCGGTGTCCACGAGCACTCCGACCACGATCTCGCGCAGCAACTCGAGGCTCACCGGCGCATCGACCCCGAGCAGGAACTCGATGATCGAATAGCCGACCATCGCCGCCGTCGCCGCGGCCGCCCCGACGAACAGCGGCGTGAGCGCCGCCTGCGGGTCGCGCAGCTCGCGCAAGCGGCCCGCCCAGTAGCCGATGATCGTGAACGTCAGCGAGGTCACGCCGAGCGTCTGCATCAAAGCCAGGTCGATCAGCAAGCCGACGCAAAAGCCGGCGACAGCGCCCATCGTGGAGCCACACAACAAGCCGACGAACGCCACCAGCAGCGGCGAGAGGTCGATGCTGACCCCGAACACCGGCACCTCGGAGACGACGCTGATCTGCACGAACACGACCACGACCGACAGCACCGCCACACGCCACACAAGCGAGCCCGGCAGCCAGGCCGAGCCGGCCTGTGCGGCCCCCGGCCGTGCCACGCTGGGAGTAACCGACGCGCGAGCTCATCGGCCGCCTCCCCCGCCTGGCTCGTCCGTGTGCGCTCGCGCGCTCATCCGCCGCCCCCAGTCTGCGCGACCTGTCCGCCCTGGGCTTCTTCTTCGGGGCCCAGCTGATGGGCGGGCGTGAGATTGGCCGCCACGCTGCTCAGCGACGGCAGCCTGCGATCCGGAGGAGTAGGTCAGCACCTGCACGTATTCAAGGCTGTGCAGATCGGCCAGCGGGCTCACCTCGACCGACTTGAAACCGCCCTGTTCGTTGACCGAGGTGACCTGTCCGATCGGGATCCCCTTGGGGTAGAGCGACGCGCCGGGGCTCGCGACGGTGCCCGAGGTGACAACATAGTCGCCTGGAAGGGGCGCGACGCTCGAGGATGGGTACAGGTACTGCATCAGCAGTTTGCCGGGCGCCCCGACTTCCGGCTGCACCATGCCGACCGTGCCCGTGGCGCTGATCTTGGCGGTCACTTCGACCGCGCTGTCGGTGATCAGGCTCACCTGCGCCGCGTCGGGGACCACCTCGTGTGACCTTGCCGATCAGTGCTTCGTCGCTGACGACCGGGTCGTTGACGCGCACGCCCGAGGAGGAGCCGCGATCGATCGTGATCGATCGAATACCAGATGTTGGGCGACTGATAGACGACCGTCGCGGTGACCGGGTTGTAGTCGGCGATGCTGAGCTCGTGGTCGAGATGGTAGAGCTTGAGCAGTTCCTGATAGGAGTGTTCGTTGGACTGGTTGGCGGTGTATTGCGCGCGCAGCTTGTCCAGCTGCTTGCGCAGTTCGGCGTTCTGGCTCTTGGCTTTCAGCGTGCTGCCGAACCACCCGAACAGGTCGCGCACGGGCTTCAGCGCCTTGTTGGCGCCATCCTGGATCGGCGAGACGACCGTCAAGAACCCACGCTGCACCGAGTGCAGGCCACCGCTCGGGGCCTCCCCGAAGTAGGCGGTCAGCAGTATCAGGGAGAGCACGACGAGCAGTGCGAGCACCGCGCGCCGACGCCGGACCGTCTTGTCATACACGAATATTGGCCTTCCGAAGCCTTCATCGGACAGAGTACCCGGCAGCGGGGCGATCGCAGGCCAGCACCGTTAGCGCATGTCTCTCGCCACGGGCAGCGAAGGAGCCGAGCGCCGCGATCATCGACGGCGGCGACTGCGCGAGTTGCGGTTGGAGCGGTGGATCGCCTCGAACTCCTCAAGCGAGCGCCCCGAGCCGACCGCTACGCACGTCAGCGGCGACTCCGCGAGGTGCGCGGGCATCTGCGTCTCCTCGCGCAAGCGCTGGTCGAGCCCTTGTAGCAGCGACCCGCCGCCCGCGAGCATGATGCCCCGATCCATGATGTCCGAGGCAAGCTCGGGCGGGGTGCGGTCGAGTGTCTCCTTGACCGCCTCGATGATCTGCGAAAGCGGCTCCTCGAGCGCCTGGCGGATCTCCTCGCTTGTGAGCACCACAGTCTTCGGCAGGCCGGCGACCATGTCGCGTCCGCGAATCTCGGCCTGAAGCTCCTCCTCCATCGGGCACGCAGAGCCGATCTCGAGCTTGAGCTCCTCGGCGGTCTGCTGGCCGATCAAGAGCTTGTACTCCTTCTTGGCGTAGTTGATGATCGCCTCGTCCATCTCATCCCCGCCGACCCGGATCGACTCCGAGACGACGATCCCGCCGAGGGAGATCACCGCCACCTCGGAGGTGCCGCCGCCGATGTCCACCACCATCGAGCCGGTCGGCTCGCCGACCGGCAGACCCGCCCCGATCGCAGCCGCCATCGGCTCCTCGATCAGGTAGGCGGTGCGCGCGCCTGCCGAGAGGCATGCCTCCTCGACGGCGCGCTTCTCGACCCCCGTCACCCCGGAGGGCACACACACGACGACGCGCGGATGTGCCCAGCGGTTTTGGTGGACCTTCTGGATGAAGTGGCGCAACATCTCCTCGGTCACGTCGAAGTCGGCGATCACGCCGTCCTTCAGCGGACGGATCGCCTGAATCGTGCCGGGGGTACGACCGAGCATCCGCTTGGCCTCGATTCCGACGGCGTGCACCTCGCCGGTGCGCGAATCGATCGCCACGACGCTCGGCTCAGACAGCACGATCCCGCGTCCGCGCACGTATACGAGCGTGTTGGCGGTTCCCAGATCGACCGCCATGTCGCGGCCGCCGAATCCGGTTAGGTACGTGAGGAAGCTCATAGATAGGGTTGAAGCACGCTCTGCTTCGGCTTTGCCTCACCGGTCATCTGGCGGCCGGTGGCCGGGGCGTGCTCCGCGGGGAGTCTAGCGGACCCCACCGTATGCTCTGCAAGTTTGACAGCGTATTTGCAGGCACAATTCGCGTGAGGGAACTTGACGCATCATCGCGTCGATGCCTTCGAGCATGTTGGTCAGAAGCCGGCGGCCGTCCTCACAGAAGCTCGGGGCACATGTCGAGCAACGTCGCCAGCGGCAGTCCGACGACGTTCTCATAGTCGCCGTGGATCTCACGCACGAGCACGGCGCCCACGCCCTGGATCGCGTAGCCGCCGGCCCGCCCGCGCCACTCGCCACTGGCCACATACCAGTCGATCAGCTCCTCGCCATACTCGCGGAACTCGACCTGTGTGCGCGCCAAGCGCCACCTGCTCGCGCCCGCGCGGAGAGCAGCGCAACGCCGCTGAACACGGTGTGCGTGGCACCCGACAGCGCCCTGAGCGTCGCACGCGCCTCGTCCCTCATCCGCCGGCTTGCCGTAGATCTGCCCGTCGAGCGCCACGAGTGTGTCGCACCCCAGCACCGTCTCGCTCGTGTCACCCGTCTCACCGGCCGACGGGCGCTCACTGGCCGCACGGGCCTTGCGCAGCGCGTTCTGCACCGCCACCTCCTCGGGCTCGCCTTGCTCGATCTCCGCGACGTGGGTGGGCCGCACGGTGAACGACACGCCCAGGCGCTCGAGGATCGCCCGCCGCTGGGGCGAGGCGGAGGCCAGCACGAGCGAAGACAGGCTCATAGTTCACCACCGAGAAGACGCCTCGCCGCCGCGTGCACGTGGCGCGCACCCTCACCTGGCCCTCGGCAGCGCACACGCCGCCTCGACTCAGCCGGCGAGATCGGGGAAGAACAGCGCTGCCTCACGCGCGGCGGACTCGGGCGAGTCCGAGCCGTGAACCATGTTCTGTCCCATCTCGATCGCGAAGTCGCCGCGGATCGACCCGGGTGCCGCGTCGAGTGGATTGGTCGCCCCGATCGCCTGACGGGCCGCCTTGACGGCGTCGACTCCCTCGAGCACCATCGCGACGATCGGCCCGGAGGTGATGAACGCCACCAGCTCGCCGAAGAAGGGCTTCTCCGCGTGCTCGGCGTAGTGGCGCTCGGCCAGCTCCACAGACACGGTCATGTGGCGCAAGGCGACGATGCGCAAACCCTTGCGCTCGAAGCGAGCGATGATCTCGCCCGTCAGCGAGCGGGCGAAGGCGTCCGGCTTTACGAGGATCAGCGTACGGTCCATGTGGTCCTTTGGTTCGGATTGCGGTTGTTCAGGTGCTCGAGCGCGGACGCGGAGCGCCTCGCGACGGCGCGCTGCGGCGAGGGGCGGTAGCGGGCTCGGGCTCCTGCTCGGCCTCCACGCGCCCTGTCAGCTCAGGGGCCCTGGCCGCGGCACGTTCGGCGGCACGTACCGCGCCGCGGATGCGGGCTGCGCCTCCAGCGGGTCTGCCTGCATTTCGCCTCTGTCCTCCACGCGTCGCGCGCGAGGAGGACTTGGAGGCCGGAGCACGCTCTGAACCTGGGCCGAGGCGCGCTCGCGTCTGGTGGCACGACGCGCCGGCTTGGCCGCCGCCACCTCGGTCTCGCAGTAGGGACAGATCGTCCAGGCGCGATCGAGCGGGCGCGAGCAGCTCGCGCAACGCTCCTTGAGCTTGCGCAGACAGCTGGGGCAGCGGATGAAGTCGCGCTCGACGCGGTAGTCGCAGTGCGGACAGAGGCTGTAGTCGAGCTCGTGCAGCCGCGCTTCGGCGGCCTGCAGCTCCAGTTCGCGCTCGCGCACATCCTCCAGATACTCCGGCGGACGCAGGATCATGTACACGATCGTTCCCACGAACGGGAACAGCGATGCGGCCGTGGCGCACCCGACCAGCATCGGATCGGCGATCCGCCGGCGGGCATCGGCGTAGGTCCAGTACAGCAGCGAGAAGTACAGGACCACGGCGAACAGGATCAACAGGTCGATGACCAGGCTCAAGCTTTTGCTTTCGATTCCGAAGTATGCGATTGGTGGTGGCATCGATGACCCTATACGGCTCTGCTGAGGGTTTTCCCTGCAAGCACGCGTGAAACGGGACGCTTCGATCCGTGATGGCGCATCGGGCGGCCGAGTTTAGAGGCTATTGGGAAGGAAATGGGCGACCACGCGCGCCAGGGGCATGTTCTTGCAGCCCGCAAGCCTCACAGGAACAGTCGACCGAAGCCGTAACCGACCGCAAAAAACACCAGGATCACAAGCGCGACGATCAAAGCCACCGCCCCGATCATCGTCAGCACCGACGGGCCGTCGTCATTCACGCTTCTTCCCTCCTCTCGATGCCCTGCGTCTCCTGGTCATAACCATCCGCATCTCCTGTGCGTCCTTCGACCTGCCCCAAGCCGGCATGCAGATCCAGCTCCTGCGCGTGCGCCAGCAGATCTCCAACCAGATACACAGAGCCGGTCGCAAGCACTGCCGCGCCATTCTCCTGAAGTCGTGCCCAGTCACGCGCGGCGATCAGAGCCTTCGCGGGCCGGGCCTCGCACAGCGACCGCTCGAAGCCGAGCTGACGGGCCAGCGACTGAAGCGTCGCGGGCGGCAGCGCTCGCGGGCTCGGTGGGGCCGTGAACCAAGCCCGCTCGCACAGCGGCAGCAGCGCGGCGAGCATCCCCGCGGCGTCCTTGTCCTCGAGCACACCGAGCACCAGCGCGAGCGGGCGACCGGCAAGCAACTCTGGCAAAGACTGCACCAGCGCGGCGACCGCGGGGGTGTTGTGTGCGCCATCGAGCACGATCAGCGGATCGTGTGCCACAACCTGCATACGACCGGGCACGAACGTGCGTGCCGCGGCTTCGCGCACGTGCCGCTCCTGGAACTCGATACCCACACGAGCCAGATACGCCTGTGCCGCCAGCCGCGCCAGCGCGAAGTTCTCACGCTGGAAAGAGCCGTGCGCGCCCACCGTCAGCTCGGTGTCAGCCGGCTCGGCGGTGATAACTCTCACGCCGCGTTCAGCGACGACGGCGCGGGCGACCTCCAGGACCTCCGGCTGCAACTGTGAGCCGAGGGCGAGTACAGAGTCCTCACCCACGACGGCCAGCTTCTCGGTCGCGATATCGCGCAGAGTAGGTCCAAGCCAACGCGTGTGCTCGAGACCGACGTTTGTGAGCACCGCGACCGTCGAGTCGATCACGTTGGTCGCGTCATAGCGACCGCCAAGACCAGCCTCGACCACGACGACCTGCGCCCCGCGCCGTGCCAGCTCCCAGAAGGCCGCCGCCGTGAGCAGCTCGAACTGCGTCACGTGGTCGTCCTCGGCGAGCGTGCGGTTGACGCGCTCGGCAGCCCACGCGGCCCGCGCGATCGCACCCGCGAACGCATGTGTCTCGACGTCTGCCCCATCGATCCGCACGCGTTCGGCATAAGACACAAGGTGCGGCGAGAGATAGCTGCCGGTGCGCAATCCGTGGCGCTGCAGGATCGCGGCGATCATGCGGGTTGTCGAGGTCTTGCCGTTGGTGCCGACTACATGGATCGTGTCGAAGCTGCGCTCGGGCGAGCCGAGCACGGTCATCATGCGCCGCATCCGGTCCAAGCCAAAGCGCATCCCGAACAGCTCAAGCGAGCGCAGATGGCGCTCGGCGTGCTCAGGACTCCACGACCCGCTCATAGCGCCTGAAGCTCAGCGCACAAACGCTCCAGGCGCTCACGCTCTCCGTCCACCACGGCCGCCGGCGCACGCTCGACAAATCCAGGCTTGGCCAACTTGCCCTTCACTCGCTCGATCTCGGCGAGCAGCTTCTCCCTGGCGCCGGCGCGCCGGCGCTCGGCCGCACCAAGGTCGAGTCCCTCCCCCGACAGGACCTCGACCGTGCCCCCCGGCACGGGAATCGAGGCGACAACCACACTGCCATCCGACACCTCACCGGGTGCATCCGACCCGGCTCCGTCGCTGTGCGCACCATCGGAGCGCGAGTCCTCCGCGAGCTGCAAGCGTGCCAGGCGTGCCAGCAGCGGCTTGGTTTCCTCATAGCCCTCGGCACACAGCCGCGCTGAGACGATCATCCCGGCGCGGGCTCCCACCGAGTCTCGCCAACCTCGCACGAGCGTGATCGCCTCGATCGTGCGCTCGAGCACAGCCTCGGCCTCGGGGTCGATCAGGGCGCTCTGCGCCCGCGGGTAGGAGCTCCCCGCCAGCAGCTCCGCGCTGCCGTCGAGATAGCTCCACAGCTCCTCGGTCACGAACGGGGTCAGTGGGTGGGCCAGCGCGACCGTCTCGCGCAGCACATAGAGAAGCGTGGCAGCCAGCGCCAAGCGGTCCTCCTCGGCGGCATCCGTGTCGCGATCCTCGAGGATCCCCACCGCTTGCTCCTCGCTGTGCTGGGCGCGATCGGGCAAGCGGTGCTTGACAAGCTCCAGGTACCAATCGCACAGCTCCCTGTACACGAAGTCATAGATGCCGAGCGCAGCGTGGGAGAAGTCATAGCTCTCGATCCGCGCCGCGGTGTCTGTCTCTATCCGCGCAAGGCGGGAGAGAATCCAGCGATCCTCAACGGTGCGTGGCAGCGGCTCGGGCTCGACCGCCTCGGCCGGCTCGCTCCCGAGGCTCGCATGGATGCGTGTGAGCGCGAAACGCGCCGCGTTGAACATCTTGTTGGCGAGCGCCTGTCCCTGCTGGACCTTCTCGGCGGAGTAGCGCACGTCCTGGGTGGAGGACATCGCCAACAGACCGAAGCGCACAGCATCCGCGCCGTGGCGATCGATCTCATCCAGTGGGTCGATGCCGGTGCCGAGCGACTTCGACATGCGCCGCCCGTCGGGCGCCTGGATCACCGAATGGATGTACACGTCTGAGAACGGCGGCTGTCCTGTCAACTCGAGGCCCATCATGATCATGCGAGCCACCCACAAGAACAGGATGTCGCGCGCGGTGGAGAGCACGTTGGTGGGGTAGAACGCCTTCAGCTCGGCCGTTTGCTCGGGCCACCCGAGCGTCGCAAACGGCCACAACGCCGAGGAGAACCACGTGTCGAGCACGTCCTCCTCCTGGCGCACGTGACCGCCACACTCCGCGCAGCCATCGGGTGCGCTGAGCGCCACGTTGACGTGCCCGCACGTCTCGCAGTAGTAGACCGGTAGGCGGTGGCCCCACCACAACTGCCGTGAGATGCACCAGGGACGGATGTTCTCCATCCAGTCGAGATACACGCGCCGGTGGTTGTCGGGAACGATCCGCACGCGCCCGTCACGCACCGCCTCCACGGCGGGAGCCGCCAGCTCCTGCATCGCCATGAACCACTGCAGCGAGATCAGCGGCTCGATGCGCTCACCGGAGCGGTGGGAGTAGGGCACCTCGTGCGCGTAGTCCTCACGAGCGACGATCCGTCCTTCGCGCTCCAGCTCGGCGACTACCGCCTCGCGAGCCTCCATCACGGTCAGGCCCGCAAAGCGCTCGCCGGCCTCGGCGGTCATGCGACCGTCCTCGCCGATCACCGACACCTGGTCGAGGTCGTGACGGGTGCCGATCTCGAAGTCGTTGGGGTCGTGCGCGGGCGTGACCTTCAGCTGACCTGTGCCGAAGTCCATCTTCACGTAGTCGTCGGCGATGATCGGCAAGTGGCGACCGACCAACGGCAGGATCGCTCGGCGCCCGACGATGTCGCGGTAGCGCTCGTCCTCGGGATGCACTGCCACCGCGGTGTCCCCCAGCATCGTCTCGGGACGAACGGTGGCGATCGTGACCGTTCCACCGCCCTCGAGGTCGTAGACGATCGAGTAGAGCGTGTCGTGCTCCAAACGCTCTTCCACCTCGAGGTCTGAGATGGCCGAGCGGCTGCCCGGATCCCAGTTGACGATGTAACGGTCGCGGTAGATCCAACCCTTTTCATACAGGCCCACGAACACCTCGGCGACCGCGCGCGCATAGCCGTCGTCAAGCGTGAAGCGCTCCTCGGAGTAGTCACAGGAGGCGCCAAGTCGCTTGAACTGCTCAACGATCGTGCCGCCGTAATGCGCGCGCCACTCCCACACACGCTGCACGAACGCCTCGCGCCCGAGCTGCTGGCGACTTGTGCCCTCCGCGCGCAACGCCTTCTCGACCTGCGCTTGGGTCGCGATCCCGGCGTGGTCGGTACCGAGGATCCACTTGGTGCGCTTGCCGTTCATGCGGTTGTAGCGGATCAGCGTGTCCTGCACCGAGCCGTTGAGCGCGTGACCCATGTGCAGCGAGCCGGTGACGTTCGGCGGTGGGATCGCGATCGAGTAGTTCTCGCTCGCCTCTCCTTCTGCCTCGGGATGGAACAGGCCGCTCGACAGCCAGCCCTCGATAATCCGCGGCTCGACCTCCGAGGGCTCGAACCGAGTGCGATCTTCAAGCTGTTTGATGCGCTCGCTCATGGGAGCGTGAGTGTACGCGGGAGAGCGCTCAGCGGAAAGCTTACGCCGATTTTGCCGGGCGCTGGGACCGCGTCGATCCCCGAATGGACGCGACGCCGGCGCTACTGCCCGAGCCCGCCGAACACGGCGAACGGACGACCCGGAGCGTTGACCGCGACCCACATCGACCACGCGCTGCCCTCCACGTCGAAGCTCGCGCCCTGCGGAGCCTCGGCGCGCAAGCGATCGGCGAGCGTATGGGCTTCGTCCTCGTCCTCCGTGCCAAGTGAGAGATGGCGCCAGTGGCGCCGCACGGGGATTCCCTCGCTCGCCAGGCGCTCGGCGAATTCGCGCGCCTCGTGGTGGGTGGGCAGGGTCACACGCACTTCCCACTCCGGGTAGCCGGCCTGCTCGGATTCCTCGAGTCTCCTCCTGCTCCAGGCGCTCGTGCTCGGTCGCGTGCTCGACGGGAGTGCTGGGCAGCCCCACCGACTCGTCCTCCCAGCGGTCCTCCTCTGGATGCCAGCGCCACGAGCTCACCTGTCCGTCGATGTGCTGCTCGGCCAGGATCTTCTCGACTGCTGCGAGTGTCCATACCGCGCTCTCGCCGGAGTCGGCATACAGAAACACATGCCCACCCTCGTGGCTGACGGCGACATGCTTGGCGCTCGGCGTGTCGTGCTCGACCTCCTCCAGCGCTTTGATCAGCCGGGTGGCGTCGTCGTGTGCCAACTCCACGCGGATGCGGAACTCGTCGTGCATCAGATCAGCCTTCTCTCTGCTCGCTCATGGGCGTTGATCGTAACGATCGACGCCGGTGCGCCGGCGCCTACGCCGACTCCTCGCGCAGCGAGCGCTCGGCGGGCTCCTCGGGTGCGGCTTCGGTGACGAGCGTAGGCGTGGTGCCTTTCTCGACCGTGTCGCGCGTGACGACGCACTTCTTCACGTCGCGGCGGGAGGGCAGCTCGAACTGGACCTCGAGCAGGATCTCCTCGATGATCGAGCGCAGCCCGCGCGCGCCGGTTTCTCGCTCCAGACCCTTCTCGGCCACAGCCAGCAGCGAGTCCTCGGCGAACACCAGCTCGATGCCGTCGAAAGAGAAGAAGCGCTGGAACTGCTTGACGAGAGCGTTGCGCGGCTCGGTGAGGATCGAGACGAGATCGGTGCAGCTGAGCTGGTGCACCGCCGACATCACCGGCAGGCGGCCAATGAACTCGGGGATCAGTCCGTACTCGATCAGATCCTCCGGCAGGCAGTGCTCGAAGATCTCACCCGTGTCACGCTCCAGCTTGCTTTCGATTGCCGAGGCGAAGCCGATGCCGTTGTGGCCGATGCGTCGCTCGATCACCTTGTCCAGGTGTGCGAACGCTCCTCCGCAGATGAACAGGATGTTGGTGGTATCGATCGTGAGGAACTCTTGATGGGGGTGCTTGCGCCCCCCTTGCGGCGGCACCGAGGCTTGCGTGCCCTCGAGGATCTTCAACAGCGCCTGCTGGACGCCCTCGCCTGAGACGTCGCGCGTGATCGATGGGTTGTCGGCCTTACGCGCGATCTTGTCGACCTCGTCGATGTAGATGATCCCGGTCTCGGCCTTCTTGACGTCGTAGTCGGCCGCTTGGATCAGCTTCAAGAGAATGTTCTCGACGTCCTCCCCGACATAGCCGGCCTCGGTAAGCGCGGTTGCGTCGGCAATCGCGAACGGCACGTTGAGGATCCGTGCGAGTGTCTGAGCGAGCAGCGTCTTGCCGCAGCCGGTGGGACCGAGCAACAGGATGTTGGACTTCTGCAGCTCGATGTCCGAATCCCCGGACTGCATCATCTGCACGCGCTTGTAGTGGTTGTAGACCGCTACCGACAGCGTGCGCTTGGAAGCGTCCTGGCCGACCACGTACTCGTCCAGAACGTCATAGATCGCACGCGGCTTGGGGAGGTTCTCCAGATCGAACGCGGGCGGAGCCGCCAGCTCCTCGTCGATGATCTCATTGCAGAGATCGATGCACTCGTCACAGATGTAGACGCCGGGACCGGCGATCAGCTTCTTAACCTGCCGCTGGGACTTGCCGCAGAAGCTGCAGAGAAGCTGCTCGTTGGAATCTGTTGGTCTGGCCATGATTGGTGTTCTTGTATGTCTAGTGGAACGTTACTTCGCAAAAGCGTCTAGGACGGTCGCTGGGCAAGCGAGGCAAGGACGCAGGGAGCGTGGCGTACTAAGTACGCGAGCGACCGAGGACGCAGCCTCGCGCCGCCCAGCGGCTGTCCTAGTGCTCGGAGATCACTCGATCGATAATGCCGTACTCCTTGGCCTCCTCGGAGCTCATGAAGTAGTCGCGCTCGGTGTCCTTGCTGACCTGCTCAAGCTTCTTGTGAGTGTGTTTGGCGATGATCTCATCGAGACGTTTGCGCACGTCGATGATCTCCTTCGCGTGAATCTCGATGTCGCTCGCCTGTCCTTGGAAGCTCGAGGAGACCTGATGGATCAGGATCTTCGCGTTGGGCAGCGCCATCCGCTTGCCGGCGGCGCCTCCGGCGAGCAACAGCGCGCCCATCGACATCGCGATGCCGACGCAGATCGTTTGCACGTCGGGCTTGATGAACTGCATCGTGTCGTAGATCGCCAGACCGGCATACACCGATCCACCAGGCGAGTTGATGTAGATCGAGACGTCCTTGGTTGGATCCTCGGACTCCAGGTGCAGTAGCTGGGCGACGATCAGGTTGGCGACCTGGTCGTCAACCGGGGTCCCCAGAAAGATGATCCGCTCGTTGAGCAGACGGCTGTAGATGTCGAACGCACGCTCGCCTCGCGAGGTCTGCTCGACCACCATTGGTACAAGTGGGCTCATGATCCTCGCTTCAGTTTCGCTTCACTGGCCGGATTCCTTCAGGACATTGTCGATCAGCAGGTGCCAAGGCTAGCGCTCCGGCGTCCACAATCGCGCCGCGGCAGGCTCCGCTGCGCCGTCCTGGAGCTGCTCCTCTGAGTCGGGCGTCCACAGCTTCTCGCGCGCCTGGGCTTGCTCGATCGAGATCGGCTTTGCCTCCGAGGCGATCAGCTCGACGGCCTGGCGAGCGGCGAGGTCCTCGCGAAGGTCCTCCAAGCGCCCGGACTCGCGTAGATCCTCGAGCAGCTTCTGAGCCTCGACCCCCTCGCGCTCGGCGGTGGGTGTGACGACCTCGAGCAAGTCCTCCTCGCTCGGCACGATCTGCTCAGCCGCGACGATCGCCGCGATCACGGCTTCGCGGCGCAGCGACTGCGCCGCCTCAGGGGCGAGCTCGGCGATCAGATCGTCCTCCTCGCGCCCGGTGATCTTCAGGTATGCCTCACGCGTGATGCCGCGGTGGGAGAGCGAATGCAACATCCGATCCCACATCTCGCGAGCCTTCGCCTGCACGAGCGTGTCTGGCGTCTGCACCTGAGCGGCAGCGGCAGCGGCGTCAAGCGCCGCCTCGCGGAACTCGCCGTCGACGCGCTTGGCGTCAGCCTCGCCGAGCCGCGTGCGGATGTCCTCTGTCAGCTCGTCAACCGAGTCAAAGCCCATGTCCACCGCGAAGTCCTCGCCAACCTCGGGGAGCAGCTTGTGCTTGACCTCCTTGACGGTCACCTCGAAGGAGGCGTCCTTGCCTGCCAGCTCCTGGCTTCCGTAGTCGGTCGGGAACGAAAGCTCGATCGTGCGGGTCTCCCCCGCACCGGCTCCTTCCAAGCCCTCCTCGAAGCCGGGAATCAGGTTGCCCGAGCCGAGCTCGACCAGCTGGTCGCGTCCCTCGCCGCCGTCGAACAGCTCACCGTCGATCGAGCCGACATAGTCCACGACCACGAAGTCACCCGAGCCGGCGGGCCGCTCGACGGTCTCAAGGCGCGCGAGGCGCTCACGCAGACCGTCGATCTCGCGCTGCAGCTCCTGCTCGTCGATCGAGACCTCGCGACGACCGACCTCCAGGCCCTTGTACTCGCCGAGCGTGGCGACCGGGAGAACGCCGATCTCGATCGAGAACTCAAGCGCGGCTCCCTGTGGCGGCAGATCGGAGAGGTCGAGTTGCGGATCACCGACGGGGACGATGCCCGCCGTCTCGATCGCGTCCGCGTACCAGTTGCCAAGCGTGTCGCGCACAGCCTCCTCGAGCACGACCTCACGGCCGACCTTCTGGATCACCAGCGGCGGCGGGATCTTGCCACGCCTGAAACCGGGCAATCTCATTTCGCGCCCGAGCTGGCGAGCCTTGTGCTCCAGCCGAGCTTCGATCTCGCCTGGCTGCACCTGTACCTGCACGCGTACGCGCGACTCGGGCAGCTCGGTGACGGTGGTGGTGAGGGCGGTGGGCATGGGTGCCACGATACCGTGCCGCCCAGTGCCCGCACCCGCTCACCCTGACGCGCCGATTGGAGAGATGGCTGTGGACCGGCCCGGTCGGCCACCTGATCGGTGGGCTGCTCGACTTCGCCCAAGCGCTGATCCACTACGTGCGCTCGCGGCGAGCCGGCAGAAGGTCGCACTGACCCACGGAGGCCGCGCGGCCTCCCGCCCGCGCGGCCCGCAACGTGAGACTTCCCTGCTTACGCGGCGACGGGCGCTCCGTCGAAGGAGATCGCCTTGCCGTGCGGCACGACGAGCACGGGGGCGGTTGCGATCTCGATCAGGTTCTCGCTGGCGGCGCTGAGCGAGACGGTGCCCTCCTGCGCGTCCGGGCGTGAGCCCACGACCAGCAGGCTGACGTTCTGCTCGCCGGAGGCACCCAGCTCGGCCTGCAGAGAGCGAGCGAGACCGGCGGCGGTGGTCTGAGCGCTACCGTCGCCGACCACGCCGATCTTCTGCACCTGCGCGGCCCCGCTCTGCGCGTATCCCGCCGGCGCGATCGCCACGGCGGTGCTACCGCCGTTCAGCAGACGCTGAGCGGAGTTGCCGACCGCGATGTGACCCTTCGCGGTGTGGGAGTCCGAGCAGAACACGATCACGTCGGCGTCGATCTGCTTGGCGAGCGTGCTCAGACCCTCGGGCGTGGAGCGGTCTGTGATCACGTAGCGCTGCGCATCGGAGTTACCGAGCAGCTCCGCGCCGCGCCCGAGCAGCGTCTCGGCCTCGTGCTGGGCGAGGATCTCGCGGCTGGTCTCTGCTTCGGGTGCGTGGCGCACATATGCGAGCGACACGTCTGCGCCAGCGTTTGCGAACAGCCGGCCGAGGGCGACCGCGTCGTCCTCGTTGTTTGTTCCGTCGTAGGAGATGATGATGTTGGCGGACATGTTGGCTCTTTTCTCTTTGTGCCTTTCGCCAGGCTCCTGTTGGTGTGCCGGGCGCCTATTGCCGTTTGGTGGCGATCGTCCTGTGGCACGATCTGAAATTGGGCTTCGATGACAGGTTGGCACTTACCTGCCATCAGCACCAGTGAAATTCATAATCTGAGCTATAAGAACAGCTAATGCTCAATGTCGGCCGATTGAAGGTGCTCGTGGAGGTCGCCGCACGCGGTTCGTTCTCGGGCGCGGCTGAGGCGCTTTCCTACACACAGTCGGCGGTCTCCCAGCAGATCGCAACGCTCGAGGCCGAAACCGGGATGACGCTGCTCGAGCGCCACGCCCGTGGCGTGCGCGTGACGCCTGCGGGGAGGGCGCTGGTCGAGCACGCCGAAGGCATCCTCGCGCGACTGGAGGCCGCCGAGGCAGAGCTCTCGGCGATCGCCGGGTTGCGCGCCGGGAGGTTGCGGATGGCCTCGTTTCCGACAGCCGGCGCGACGCTGATGCCGCTCGCGATCGCGACCTTCCGCGCCGGCCACCCGGAGATCGAGCTGACGCTCGCCGAGGGCGAGCCCGAGGAGATCGCGCCGCGCTTGCGTGCGGGTGAGTTCGACCTCGCGCTGTTGTTCGAGTTCGACGAGCCGCAGGACACCGGCGTGGACAGTCTGACGCGCGTCGAGCTGCTGCAGGACCCGATGTATCTGGCGCTGCCACGCGAGCATCCGCTGGCGGCCAAGGGCGGCTTGCGCCTGACGGAGCTGCATGGCGAGGCGTGGGTGCAGACCTCGCGCTCGAGCCCGTGTGCGCGTCACGTGGTGCGCTCCTGTCACGCCGCCGGATTCGAGCCGAACGTGTCCTTTGAAAGCGACGACTACCAAACCGTGCAGGGTCTTGTGGCGGCTGGAGTGGGCGTCGCGCTGATCCCCGAGCTGGCGCTGTCGGTAGTGCGCGAGGACATTGTCATCCGGGCGCTCTCGCCCCGCCCGCCGGTGCGTCAGGTGATCGCCGCCGCGCCAAGCGACGCGCGCCTGAGCCCCGCGACTCCGGCGATGCTCGAGATCCTCGAGCAAGCAGCAGGCCGCTACGTGGCCCAGGGAAAGCGCACCTCTCCAAGCGTTTGAACCTCGGGCTCGAGCTCCACGCCGAAGCGCTCGATCACCCGCCGTCGGCCCTCGGCCATCAGCGCCAGCACGTCAGCCGTGGTGGCCGTACCCGTGTTCTCGATGAAGTTGGCGTGCTTGGGCGCAAACCGCGCTCCGCCGACACCCAATCCGTTGCAGCCGGCCTCCGAGAGCAGCAGGCCGGCGGTGCGTCCCTCGGCCTCGGGGCCCTCGGGGTTCTTGAAGGTCGAGCCGAACGTCTTGATCCCCTGGGGCTGGGCTTCATGGCGACGAGTGCGCATCTGCGCAAGCGTGGCCTTCACACTGTCCACGCTGGCCGGGGCGAGTAGGAACGAGGCACGCGCGACGACTTCGCCGGCGGCCAGGTTGGAGTGGCGATAGCCGAACCCCAGCTGCGCCGGGACGCGACGGTCGAGGCCCTCGGCGGTGACGATCTCAACCCACTCCAGTGTGTCGGCGAGCTGCCCGCCGTAGGCGTTTGCGTTCATCCGCACAGCGCCTCCGACGCTACCCGGGATGTTCACGCCGAACTCGATCCCCGACAGCCCCGCCTGGGCCGCACGCGCCGCAACCGAGGGCAGCCGCGCGCCCCCTCCGCACACGATGCGCGGACCCTCGTGCTGGATCAGAGCCAGCTTGCGATCGAGCTTGAGCACCAGACCGCGAACGCCCTCGTCGGCGATCAGCAGGTTCGAGCCCGAGCCCACGACGAACACCGGCGCCTCGATTGCCTTGACCCACGCGAGCAGCTCGCGCAACTGCGCGCCCGAGCCAGCTCGAGCGAAATAGTCGGCCTCGCCGCCGGTGCGGATCGTCGCCATGCGCGCAAGCGGGAAGTCCCGCTGCACAGTCGAGGGCGCGGTCTTCGGGGAGGTTCTCCAGACACCCTTGTCATATCTGACA
Organism: uncultured Solirubrobacterales bacterium; assembly: GCA_963725165.1. Classification (GTDB taxonomy): domain Bacteria; phylum Actinomycetota; class Thermoleophilia; order Solirubrobacterales; family Solirubrobacteraceae; genus Palsa-744. Next base: position 12,775 of record CAVRXK010000006.1, on the reverse strand, counting down.
CTCCTTACACCAATCAAGCCGCCATGGGCACGTAGGGCAAGCTGGGCAAGGACGCAGGGAGCGAAATGTGCTTTGCACATGAGCGACCGAGGACGCCGATCCAGCGCCGCCATACGTGCTCATGGCACCAGTCGTCGGGCGAGCACGTCTACGTCGCCGGCTCCCATCACCACGCACAGGTCGCCCTCCCTCAGCAGCCCCTCGAGCACGCGTTGCGCCGCGTCGAACCCCGGTAGCCACAACACGGGGCGCCCGCCCGCCTGCTCGGCGGTGGCACGCGCGATCGTGAGACCGCTCACCCCCGGATGGTCCTCGGCTCGCTCGCGCGCCGGATAGACGTCAAGCACAGCGATCACATCGGCGTGCGCCAGCGCCTCGCCGAACTCTCGCGCGAGCATCGCGGTGCGCGAGTACAGGTGCGGTTGAAACACCGCCACCAGTCGCTGTGGGACCAGCGTGCGCGCGGCGCTGAGCGTGGCGGCGACCTCGGTGGGGTGATGCGCGTAGTCGTCGATCACAACCGCCCCCGCAGCGGTGTGCCCAACGCGCTGAAAGCGCCGTCCGGCCCCACGGAAGCCCGCGAGACTCACCACCGCACCCTGCTCCTCCACCCCGACCAGCCGTGCGGCCTCGAGCGCGGCGGTCGCGTTGAGCGCGTTGTGGGCGCCGGGCACCATCAGCCCGACCTCGTGTGCACGCCACTGAAAGCGCGAGCTCCCGCCGCTTGTGAGCGGCGTGGGCGCGTCGTAGAACACGGCGGGTCCGTCGCGCAGCGCGCGCAGGTCCGGTCGGTCCCAGATCACAGCTTGCGGCGCACCCGCCAGGAACGCCCGGAACGCCTCGCGCAGCTCGGCCAGCGAAGCGAAGGTTGCGTGGTGGTCGAGCTCGACGTTGGTGAGCACCGCGATCTCGACGTTGAGGCTGAGCATCGAGCGGTCGGACTCGTCCGCCTCCACGACCAGCCACCCGTCTGGGTCGGCGGGGGCCCAGTGAGAGTTGTCGAGTCCCGCGCCGACGGAGCTGCCTACCAGCCAGCTGGGGTCCCAACCCTGCTCGCGCAGCACGTGCACGATCATCGAGGCGGTGGTCGTCTTGCCGTGCGCGCCGGCGACCGCGATCGTGCGGCGCAGCGCCGTGAGCTCCGCCAGCAGTTCAGCTCTAGGGCGCTCGGCCAGGCCGCGCTCGCGTGCGATGACGCGCTCGGGATTATCCGCCGGCACAGCGCTCGAGTAGACGATCTCCACCTCATCGCCACCGGGAACGTTGGCGGCGTCGTGGCCGATGCACGCGTCGAGCACGCCCTCCTCGCCCAGTCGCCTCAGGTAGATGCTGGATGCCCGGTCGGACCCGGTCACGGTCGCTCCCAAGGCACTGGCGGCACGCGCGTAGCCGCTCATGCCGGCTCCACCAACACCTATGAAATGCAGGCGGCGCTCAGCCCAAGGAAGCTCGCTCATCGGCTAGCAGCCTCCAGCAGCTCGACGGCCACGTCCCGCGCCGCGTCGGGGCGCGCGAGTGAGCGCGAGGCGCCGGCCATCGCCATTAGCCGAGTGGGGTTGGCAAGTAGTTGGGCCACCTCGCGCGCGAGCCGGGCGTCGCTCAGTTGTCCGTCCTCGATCACGATCGCGGCACCTGCTTGGGACATCCAGCGAGCATTGGCGCTCTGGTGGTCGGCGGAGGCGTGCGGGTAGGGCACGAGGATCGCCGGTAGCCCGTGAGCGGCGATCTCGAACACCGATCCTCCGGCTCGGGCAACCACCAGATCGCTGGCGGCCAGAGCCTCTGTGAACTCCTCCAGCTCGAGATACGCGCGCAGGTCATATCCCGCCGGCAGCGCATGCTCGGAGAGCTCGGGATAGTCACGCCGCCCGCTTACGTGCAGAACGTGGAAGGCCCCCGAGGAGAACGCCCCCAGCGCGGCGTGGTTGATCGTGCGCGCCCCCAGCGAGCCGCCGAACACGAGCACACACAACTCCTGCTCGGCGATCCCGAAGCGCTCGCGAGCGCGCCGCCGGTCAACTTGAAAGGGTGGGATCGGACGGCCCGTCACGCGGTAGCGAGAGCCATTGCGACCATCGAGCGCAAACGACAGGCACACGCGTCGCGCGAGCGGGGCGAGAAGACGATTGGTCAAGCCCAGATGACTGTCGGCCTCAGTGAGCACCAGCGGGATACGGCGCGTGATCGCGGCCACCCCGACCGGCCCCGCGACATAGCCACCACCACCCATCACCGCATCGGGAGCCAGCTCGCCTAGCAGCTTCCGTGAGCGCAGCACAGCCTTTGCTGAGCGAAGCAGCGCTCGTGCCGCATGCAGTGGACTGGTGCGGCTGAGACCTTCCACGGCGATCGTGTGCAGTGGGTAGCCGGCCGCCGGCACGAGCTCCGCCTCGGCGCGCTCGCCCCCGATGAACGTCACCTCGGCGCCTTCAGCGCGCAGCGCGTCCGCCACCGCGAGCGCCGGCACCACGTGCCCGGCCGTTCCCCCCGCGGCTATCACGATCTTCTTGCTCATCGCCCCATCGTGCCGGTTCGCGCGCCGAGGCGTCGGCCACACGCCGCTCGGCCTGCTTGGCGGGAGGCCCGGTGGCGCTCGCCCCCTTTGCGCTCGCGGCGCGCGTGCGCCGAGAGCGCGCGGGCGCCACGGCACGCACGTGCGCGGTCCCACCGGCGGCTACGTTGAGCAGCAGGCCCATCGCCGCGAGCGTCACGATCAAGCTGCTCGATCCGTAGGAGACCAGCGGCAGCGGAACTCCCGTGAGCGGTGCGAGGCCGAGCACGGCGAACACGTTGAGGATCGCCTGGGAGACGATCAGCGAGGTCATCCCGACAGCGATCAGCGCACTGTGGAGGCTGCGGGCGGCCTTGGCCACACGCAGGCCGGCGTAGGCGATCATTCCGTAGAGGAACAGCAGCGCGAATATCCCCACCACGCCCAGCTCCTCTCCGATCACGGCAAGGATGAAGTCGGTTTGAGCCTCGGGCAGGTAGAAGATCTTCTGCACCGACTGGCCGGGGCCGACGCCGAACAGGCCGCCGGAGCCGATCGCGATCTGACCTTGCACGGCTTGAAAGCCGCTGCCGGACGCGTGTGCCCACGGGTCGACGAACGAGGTGAGGCGGACGCGCTCGTAGGGACGCGCAAGCGCGATCAGGGCGACGATCGCAAACACGGTGCCGGCGATGATCGCGAGGTTGCGAGCAGGTATGCCGGCCGCCACGAGCAGTGCGCAGGTGGTGAACGCGATCACCATCGCGGTGCCGAGATCGGGCTGGGTGACCACGAACAGGCAGGCGATCCCGACGACCGCGAGCAACGGATTGAATAGCTCGCGCAGGTCGTGCACACGCTTGGGGCGGCGCGCGAGCAGCGTCGCGCCGTACAGCACGAGTGCGATCTTCAAGAGCTCGGAGGGCTGGAACTGCAGCGGACCGCCACCGATCCAGCGGCGCGCGCCATTTACGCTGACGCCGATGTGCGGGATGTGCACGGCGAGCACCAGCACGAGCGACACCACGAGCAGCGGTGCGACCAGGCTCTGCACCCTGGCGATCCCGTCGCGTGCGAGCACTCGCATCAGCACGAGTCCAAGCGTCCCGTAGACGACGAACTTCACGAGCTCGCCGGTCCCGTCGCCCTGGCCTTCCAGCAGCGTGCTGGCCGAGGAGGAGCTGTAGACCATGACCGCACCGAAGGCGAGCAGGCAGAGGGTCGCGGTCAACAGCAGGTTGTACTCGAGCGATTGCGTCCGCACCGAACCCGAACGCGCGCCACGGGATGAGCCGGTTGCCCGCGATTTGCTCGCTGCGGAGGCTTTGGGGCGCCGTGGGGCTGCTGACATCAGAGTTCACTTCGACGCGGGGTCGAGGAAGCCTCCAAGCCCGGAGCAGTGGCGCCGTGAACGCTCTGTATTCACGCTCGCAACCGCAGTGCGGATTGCGCAATCGTGGCGCGAGCTAAAGGCGTGCGACGAGCTCGCGGAAGCGCTCACCGCGAGCTTCGAAATCAACAAACTGGTCGAAGCTGGCGCAGGCGGGTGAGAGCAGGACCACCTCTCCGGCACTGGCCGCGGAAGCGGTCTCGGCCACGGCGCGCTGCAGCTCACCGCAGTCGAGCACCGGCACGCTCGCTCCCCGCAGCGCCGCTGCGATTGCGGGGGCGTCTTCGCCGATCAGATACACCGCCCGACACGCAGACTCGACCGGGCCGCGCAGCACCGAGAAGTCCTGTCCCTTGCCCTGCCCGCCGAGGATCAGGTGGATCGAGCCCAGTGCAAACGAGTCAAGCGCGACAAGCGTACTCGCGACGTTCGTGGCCTTGGAATCGTTGACGAACAGGACACCATCCCTGTTGGCAACCTCCTCCAATCGGTGGGGCACGCCGGCAAAGCCGCGCAGAGCGGCGCGCACACTGTCGGGGCCCAGGCCACGCGCCAGGCACACCGCGGCGGCGGCCATCGCGTTGTGCAGGTTGTGGGCTCCGCGCAGCGATAGCTCCGAGGCCGCCAGCAGCGCCTGCCCTTCCCAGTAGAGCGTCCCGTCTTGCTCTGCGAGCTGAGCTTCTGAGGTTCCGCCGAAGCTCACACGCCGCGCTGCGCCCGGCAGTCCCTCGGGCGCGAATGCGAGCGGTACAACCGCGAGATCGTCGCTGCCCTGGCGCGCGAATATCTCGAGCTTGGCCGCCCGGTAGGCCTCCAGCGTGCCGTGGCGGTCGAGGTGATCGGGTGTGAGGTTCAACAGCACCGCGGCCTGTGGGGCAAACGCGAGCGTGTCCTCCAGTTGAAAGGAGGATGTCTCGCACACGACGATCGCACGCTCATCGAGTCGTCCCACCAGCCCACTGAGGGCAACTCCCACGTTGCCCGCGACAGCCACCGGCAGTCCGGCCTCGCGATGAATGTGGCCAATCAGCTCGACCGTGGTGGTCTTCCCGTTGGTGCCCGTCACCGCGATGAATTCGTTGGCGAGCATTCGCCATGCAAGCTCCAGCTCGCCGATCACGCGGATCCCGCGCGAGCGCGCCCGCGCGATCACAGGCGCCTCGCCGGGCACCCCGGGGCTCTTGACCAGCGTGCGCACGCGCTCCAACAACGCGAGTCCGTCGCTGTCCAGATGAAGCTCAACACCCGCCGCCGAGAGCTCCTGGAGGTCGTCCGGGGTGCCACGATCCACACCGAGCACCTGCTCTCCCCTGTCACGAAGCGCAAGCGCGGCGGCGATGCCAGAGCGGGCGAGCCCTACGACCAGATAGGGGCCAGGCGGGAGATCTGGTGGAGGCTTCACGTCAACGCCGATCTGCTCGCGCGAGGCGAGCGGCGCGCACGATCATCAGCCAAGGCTTTGCCGGTAGAGCGTGAAGCCGATCGCGCAGCAGATCGCCGCGACGATCCAGAAGCGCAGGATGATCTTCGTCTCAGACCAGCCCTTCAGCTCGAAGTGGTGGTGTATGGGCGCCATCAGGAACACGCGCTTGCGGGTCGTCTGAAAGGAGATCACCTGGATCACGACCGACAGCGCCTCGATCACGAAGATGCCGCCGACGAGAATCAGGAGCACCTCTGTCTTGGTCATCACCGCGAGGCCCGCGATCGCGCCGCCGATCCCGAGCGAGCCGGTGTCGCCCATGAAGATCGTCGCCGGAAACGCGTTGAACCACAGAAAGCCGATGCACGCGCCCACGAGCACCCCCGCGAGCATCGCCAGATCTGAGTCTTCGGCGATGAACGTGATGCCGATGTAGGTGAGCAGCACGATCGCGCCGCACCCAGCGGCAAGCCCGTCCAGGCCATCGGTGAGGTTGACCGCGTTGGTGGTGCCCGCGACGACGAAGTAGATCAGCACCGGATAGAAGACCCCGAGGTCGATCTGGTAGTCAACGAAGCGCAGTCGCAGCGTGCTCGCCAGGTGGGCCTCGTGGCTTGCGATGAACCACAGTCCGAGCGAGATCACGATCGTGACGATCAGCTTCGTGCGTCCCCGCAGACCGAGCGAGCGGCGCTTGATGAGCTTCATGTAGTCGTCGGCGAAGCCGAGCAGCGCGCAGGCGATCGCGGTGGCAAAGACACCCACCGAGCGCCATTCGAAGTCAGTGAGGATCAGAAAGGGGATCGCGACGGCGAGGAAGATGATGATCCCGCCCATCGTCGGTGTGCCGGCCTTCTCGTGGTGGCCCTGCGGGCCGTCCTCGCGGATGTGCTGGCCGAACTCGCGGTTGCGCAGGAACTCGATGAACTTCGGGCTCAGGAAGATGCAGATCAAGAGGGCGGCGGTGCCGCCGATCAGGATGCGTCCCATCAGCCGACCCTCGCGCCCAGAGCTTCGCGCGCCACCGTCACATCGTCGAAGGGGATCTTCACGCCCCCGGCGAGTTCCTGTCCCTGCTCGTGGCCCTTGCCGGCGATCACGAGCACGTCACCGGGCTCAGCAAGAGCCACCGCCCGCTCGATCGCCGCGCGCCGATCGACCTCGGCGGCGACCGGTAGGGCGCCGGGCGGGCGCGATGCCCGCTCGACCCCGGCCATGATCTCGGCGATGATCGCCCGCGGATCCTCTGAGCGCGGGTTGTCGGATGTGACCAGCAGCACGTCGGCCAGATGAGCCCCGATCTCTCCCATCAGCGGCCGCTTGCCGCGGTCGCGATCGCCGCCGGCACCGAACACGCAGATGACGCGACCGCGACCGACTTCGTGGGCGGTGCTGAGCACGTTGTGCAACGAGTCGGGCGTGTGGGCATAGTCCACCAGCACAGAGAAACCCTGACCGGCCTCGACTGCCTCGACCCGTCCAGGCACACGCACGCCCCGCTGCAGGGCCGCGATCAGCGTGTCGAGATCTCCTCCGAGAGTATGGGTTGCGGCGAGCGCAGCGAGTCCATTTGACACGTTGAACCGGCCGGGCGCCGGTATCGAAAGGGCGTGCGTGCCCGCTGGAGAGTCCAGCTCGAAGCGAGAGCCGTCGAGATCGATCTGGACCTCGCGGGCACGGTAGTCGGCGTCGGTGTCGATTGCGAACGTCACGACGTCCTCCAGCTCGTCGGCGAGCCGGCGCCCGTAGGGGTCATCGAGGTTGACGACCTTCACGGCGGGCGCCACGGCAGGCGTTTCCTCGGAGTTCTCAGGACTCGCGTCCCTCCCCTGCCTGGCGCCGTCGGCGACAGGCGCGAACAGCAGCCGCTTGGCTTGGAAGTAGTCCTCCATCGTGTCGTGAAAGTCGAGATGATCCTGGGTGAGATTCGTGAAGATGGCCGCGGCGAAGCGCACGCGGTCGGTACGTCCCAGTGCGAGAGCGTGTGAGGAGACCTCCATCGCACACCAGCGCTCGCCGCCGTCGAGCATCGCGCGGAAGTCGGCCTGCAGGTCGATCGCCTCGGGGGTCGTGCGTGTGGCGGGGCGGCGCTCGCCCGCGACGACCGACTCGACCGTGCCGAGCAGACCACAGCGCTCGCCCGCCGCTTCCAGCAGCGCACGCACCAGGTGGGCGGTCGTCGTCTTGCCGTTGGTGCCGGTCACGCCGAGGACCCGCAACTCACTGCTCGGCTCGCCGTAGAAGCGCGCCGCAAGCGGCGCCATCGCCGCACGCGAGGACTTGACCAGCAGCTCGGGTACGCCCAGCCCGAGCGGGCGCTCCACCACGAGCGCCACTGCTCCGCCTGCCACCGCGGACTCCGCGAAGTCGTGACCGTCTGACTGCAGGCCGCTCACGCAGAAGAACAGCGCACCGGGCGCCACGCGGCGGCTGTCGTAGGCAAGCGCGCCTATCTCGAGCGAGCCGGCGGTTGGCGAGATGACCCGCAGACCGGGGATCTCACCGGCGGTCAACTCGTCCAACCTCATCGCTTTGGGCCCGTCGAGTGCAAGGTGGCAGAGTCTAGGGCTCAGGCCAGCGGGGGCGGCGGGATCGCGACGATCGGCGTTTCCCATGCGCCCGAGGACAACGATCGGCCCGTGACCGGCGCGCGATCGCGTCTAGCTGGGCGGAATGTTGAGATACGGCAGCGCGAATTCCATGATCTGACCGAACGCCGGAGCGGCAACGACCCCCCCGTAGATCGAGTCGTCCTGCGGTTCGTTGACGACGACCGCGCACAACAGCTTCGGGTCAGACGCCGGGGCAAAGCCCACGAACGAGGCGACGAAAGCGGTTTCGGAGTATTCGCCGGTGGCGGGATCGATCTTGTTGGCGGTACCCGTCTTGCCGGCGAGCACATAGCCGGGCACCGACACCTCGCTGGCGGTACCTCCGGGCGCAAGCACCCCCTTGAGCATTTCGCGCACCTCCGTGGCCGTGCTCGTGGAGATCACGCGATGGCCCGCGGGCGCGGCGACGGGACGCCCGTTGACCTGGGCGATGATGTGCGGAGGGCGCAGGATGCCCCCATTGGCGATCGCCGAGTAGAGGGTGGCCATCTGAATCGGCGTCACCAGCTCGCCTTGGCCGATCGGCAGATTCCCCATCGAGGAGCCCGAATAGTGTTCGAGCGGCAGCGTGGCGCCCCTTTCCTCGCCGGGCAGTTCGACGTTCGTCGGGGCGCCGAAACCAAACCGATGCACCCAGGAGTTGAACTTTTCCGGGCCGAGCAGGCTGGCTATCTTGATCGCGCCCACGTTGCTGGACTGGGCGAGGATCTGCGCGGCCGTGAGCGTCTCGGTTTCGTGTTCGGTGTCATCGTGGATCGTGCGCCCGCCCAGTTCGATCTGATCGGGGATTTCAAAGCCCGAGCTGGGGGTGATGCGTCCTTCCTGAAGCGCTCCCGAGACGGTGACCGCCTTGAACGTGGAGCCCGGTTCGTAGTTGAAGCTGACCGCCAGGTTTTGAAACGGTTCCTCTGGCTTTGGACCGGGTTCGTTGCTGTTGACAAGCGGCCAACTGGCCATCGCGAGGATCGCCCCGGTTTGGGGGTCCATCACGATCGCGGTCGAGTTCTTCGGATGGAACACGCGGCCCACCGCCGAGAGCACGTCTTCGGCGCGCTGCTGGATGTTCGCGTCAAGCGTCAGCGACAGCGAAGCCCCGGAGCGCACGTGGCTTGCTTCGGCGATCGCGATCGGCTGTCCGATCGCGTCGCTCACAACACGGCGCTTGCCGGCGTGACCTTCAAGCAGCGAGTTGCGTGAGTATTCAAGGCCCATCAGGCCCTTGCCTTCGGTGCCTGTGAAACCGAGCACCTGGGCCGCGAGCGTCCCGCGCGGATACACGCGCCGCATCACCGGCAGGCCCTGCACTCCAGGGATCTTCAGCGCGAGGACCTTCTGGGCGGTGTTGTAGGGCAGCGCGCTCGCGAGCTTCACGAAGCCCGTGTGCTCGCTGAGCATCGTGAGCGCCTGTGCCTGGGTGATGCCCAGCAGCGGCGCCAGCTGCGAGGCTCTGTAGAGCGGGGCTTTGATCAGGTAGGGGTCGGCGGAGAGTTCCTGCGCGGGTTCTGAGATCGCCAGCGCGACACCGTTGCGGTCGGTGATCGTGCCGCGCTGGGCGGGCACTGTTTCATAGGTGACCTGCTGGGTCTGGGCGGCGCGACGCAGCGTGCCGCTGTGAGGTCCGCCCAGATACAGGGCACGTGCACCGGCGATTCCGAGCAGCACGATGAAGCCCGCGAACAGGAACCCCACGCGACGCTGGACGACCGCCATCGACTACCCCTGCGGAGCGGCCTGGGCGCCCTCGGCGGGAGCGCTCGCGCCGCCTGCCGGTGTAGCGGAGGCGCCACTGGCCTGTGCGCCGGCGCTCGATTCGGGCGCAGCGGCGGAAGCCGGCGCGCTTGCGGGTGCAGCGGCGGCGGCGGCAGCGCTTGATTCGGCGCTTGCCGCCGAGGCGGCTTCGCTGGAGCCACTGGTGCTTTCGGCGGGAGCGGAGGAGGATTCCGAGGCTTCGGCTTCGCCGGTCACAACTGTGCTCTGTGTTGTCGCGCTCGTTTCGCCGGACGCCGAATCGCCGGTTTCAGACTGAGTGCTCGTGGAGGACTGCGAGGCACTTGAGAGCGCACTGGCCGCGCGCGAGAAGTCATCGGGGCTGGCCGTCACGAAGTGAACGGTCCCCGCCGGAGCAAACGTCATCCCGGTGGCGGCCGCCAGAGGCGCGATCCGGCTTTCGGCGGAGTACATCGAGTTTTCGATGCCGAGCTGGGCGTTTTCGCGTTGCAGCAGAGCCTCGCGTTGCAGCTTGCCGCCGATGCCGGTGTTGAGCTTGAGCACGACGAGTTGCATCGCCACGATCCCGATCAGCGCGAATGCGAGCAGCCCGATCCACAGGCGCCCATGGATCAGCCGGTCCAGCAGAGCGCTTGCCGAGACGCGCTCAAACGCTCCCGCGGTGCGCAGTGCGATACCGGGATTCTGCGTGGAGCTGGGCTTTGCGCGCCGACGCGAGGGCGCAGTGGTACGCCGCGGACGTCTTGTGGGCAGCGTGACGCCGGGGGCCGGCAGGGCCACCGCCGCGGCCGATCGCGAGGCGCCTGAGGACGCTCGAGCGCTTGGGCGGACAGGGCCGGATATGCGTCTGGCGTTGCGCGCGGCGAGCCGACGGGGATTCGACGGCGCCTTGAGATCGAGTGACCTGGTTGCACCTGCGGCGGGCGGGGTCATGCGTGACCTCCTGGATGTGTTGATGAGAGTGCAAGCTTGGTGGCAGCCCGCAGACGAGCCGAGGAGGAGCGCGGGTTGCTCGCCGTCTCATGCGCGGAGGGCACGATCGCGCCACGCGTGAGTAGCGCCGCCTCGGGCACGCGCCCGCATCCACACACGGGTAGATCCGGCGGGCAGATGCAACCGCGCGCACGCTCGCGGAAGAAGTGCTTGACGCGGCGGTCCTCCAGCGAATGGAAGGAGATCGCCGCGAGCACGCCGCCCTCACCAAGCAACTCCCACGCCAGCGGCAGCGCCGCCTCGAGTTGGCCCAGCTCGTCGTTGACAGCGATCCGCAGCGCCTGGAAGGTGCGCTTGGCCGGGTGCCCGGAGGCGAACCTCGCTGGAGCGGGGACGGCTGCGCTGATCACCTCCACGAGCGCGAGCGTCGTGTCGATCGGGGTCTGCGCGCGACGCCGCACGATCGCTCGCGCGATCGCTGAAGCGTGGCGCTCCTCGCCGAACTCACGCAGGATCCCGGCAAGTCGACGCTCGTCCCAGTCGGCCACGATCTCGCGAGCGGTCAGCTCCGAGCGCGGGTCCATGCGCATGTCGAGTGGCGCGTCATAGGAGTAGGAGAAGCCGCGCTCGCGCGTGTCGATCTGCATCGAGGACATGCCCAGATCGAGGTAGGCGATGTCGGCGCGCGGTTCCTCTTCGGCCAGCATCCGCAGCGCTTCGGCATAGCCGCCGCGCACGAAGCGCGCCGAGCATGGGAGATCTTCGGCCAGCTCAAGGAAACGCTCCTCGGCGAGCGGATCGCGGTCGATCGCGACAAGCGTGCCCTCCGGGCCGAGGCGCTCGGCGACCAATCGCGCGTGTCCCCCGCCTCCGAAGGTGCAGTCGACCGCTGTCTGCCCGGTCTGGGGATCCAATAGCTCGAGCAGCTCCTCGGCGAGCACCGGGATGTGAGCGGTGGTCATGTCAAGCAGGATGGTCAACGCGCGCGGTTATCTCTGCGACGCTGCCGAGCAGCGCCGGTCGGTGTTCACTCCAAGCGGCTCGATCCCACAGCTCCAAACGCTCGCCGGCGCCCACCACCACAACCTCTTTGCCGAGCACAGCGTGCTCGCTGAGGAAGCCCGGCACCATGATCCGCCCGGCCGCGTCAAGGTCGGAGTCCTGTGAGCTGCCGTAGAAGAAGCGCTCCAGCTCGGTCAGCCGCGAGGACAGCGGCGGCAGCTCGGCGAGCGAGCGCTCGGTGTAGCGCTCGTAATCCCGCGGGCGCCACACGCCGACGTACGGCTTCAGGTCGACGGGCAGCGCGAGCACCACTCCATCTGACAGCGCCGCGCGATAGCGAGCCGGAACGGTGAGCCGGTTCTTCGCGTCGAGCGTGTGGTCGAAAGTGCCGCGGAAAGCCACGTCAAAGGCTCCAATCAAAGTAATCGAGCCGGAGTGGAGGAGTGGGAGGAGCCCCTCCACCCCGGCTCGCTAACGCGAACTTACCCCACTTTCCCCCACAACGCAACCCCAATTGCACATTTCCTCCCACAATGCACGCCCAAATCCCCAAAAACACACAAAAATCCCTGCTCAAGGTCGTGTTTTGGCGGTGGGAGACGTGGCCCTTCGGGCATGCCAAAACTGCATGCAAACGTGCAGGGCACGCGCGTGTAACGTTCGTTGCGAGATCTCTGACCAGACTCGGCCAGTAGAAAGGAACGCGTTGTCCACCGCCACGATCCCCCCGCACAATCCTCGTAGTAGCTCCTCCGCCAAGCGGCGGCGCTCCCTCAGGACCGCCGCCGAGGACGGGCACTTCAGCCCGCGTCCGCCTAGGCGCAGCGAAGTGAGCGCGCGAGGGCTCTTCGCGCCGGCGCTGCTCGTGGCAGCGATCGCGCTCGCCGGGTGCGGGTCCTCCAGCTCCTCCCCCAACGCGGACCCCGCAACCGTCACGCCCGCCTCGGCGCCACTGTACGCGAGTGTTGCGATCAAGCCGAGCGGCGGCGAAAACGGCGTGGCCGGCTCAGCGGCAAAGAAACTCACGCACCTCGCCGAACCCTACGGCTCCGTCGCGCAGGCGCTGCTGAGCAGCGAATCCACTCACCCGCAATACAAGCGCGAAATCAAGTCCTGGATCGGCAACAACGCCGGAGTGTTCATCACCTCGCTCAGCACCGGCGGGCTTCCGCGGAGCTCGAGCTCCGCCCAAGCGC
>CAVRXK010000005.1:0-130605 GCA_963725165.1 uncultured Solirubrobacterales bacterium | reverse complement strand
ACCCGTGTATCCTGCACTACTCGTAGCGCAAAGTTCCGTCCGAACTGAGTGATACAGTGAAAATGTGACAGGTGCGGACAATCAGCAGGAAAGGCCATTCATTGAGGCCATACCGGTCTCACTCGGTAGCTTCTTGTCCGGGTTTGCGCTGGGAGAGGGAAGCTTCATGATTGTTTGCCGCAAGCGCGGCGATTATCGACGAAGCTTCAAGCTCTCGGCTGCCTTCAACGTCTCACAGCACGATCGCGTGCCGCTAGATCTCTTTCGAGAGACCTTGAGGTGCGGGACAATGCGTAAGGCGGGAAACGGAGGCTGGTATTGGGAGGTCAATCGACTTCCTGATCTCACCAGTCTTATCGTTCCCTTCTTCGATCGGTTTCCGATCAGTGGGAGAGAAGGCGGAGGGCTCTCGTTTGTGGAAGAGCGCAGTTGCTCTACTTGCAAACGGCTGTCTAAGCGACCAGGACTACCACCAGGTTCTTGCTCTCCGGGAACGGATGAACCGAGGTGGGAAGAGACGTTATCGGATGGATGGAATCCTCAGAGACTATACGCCAAGCCCTCAATCTAGAGCGATTGCGGGATGATATAGTCCGCTCTCATGGGCGACCATGAGAATCCGTCAGAAATGAGCGGATCGCTTAGGTAAAGTACCTGAGTAGTAACAGTAGGAACGGTCCTAAGGTTTCGTGAATTCGTTGCCTTAGTAAAACCTGGCTGTATGCTGGAAAACCCGTGTATCCGGAGCTACTCGCCCCTTGTGGGCAGTGACAATGCTCCCGGTGCGGACAATCAGCAGGGAAGTCGCCCACTTGTGGGTTGACCCCTCAGAGACCACACGCCAGGGTCTACAGTGTTTGTAGGCAAGATATGGTCCGGCCTGCATGGCGACATGCAGAGGTCGACAGAAATGATCGACCCGCTGAGACTTAAGTCTCAGTTAATCCCAGGTAGTGCATATCAAGGGCCTGGGAAGTAACAGCTCAAGCGAAATTCCTTGTCGGGTAAGTTCCGACCTGCACGAATGGCGTAACGACTTCAGCGCTGTCTCAACGATGGGCTCGGTGAAATTGCAGTCTCGGTGAAGATGCCGAGTACCCGCGGCTAGACGGAAAGACCCCGTGAACCTTTACTACAACCTGGTATTGGAGTTCGGTGCATTTCGCTCAGGATAGGTGGGAGGCCTTGAAGCGCAGGCTGCGGCTTGCGTGGAGCTAACCTTGAGATACCACCCTTGGTGTATTGTGCTTCTAACAGCATTCCGTGAATCCGGGTGCTGGACAGTTCCAGGCGGGTAGATTATTCGACTGGGGCGGTCGCCTCCCCAAAATGTAACGGAGGCGCGCAAAGGTTCCCTCAGCACGGTCGGAAATCGTGCGTCAAGCGCAAAGGTCGCAAGGGAGCTTGACTGCGAGACCGACAGGTCGAGCAGGTACGAAAGTAGGTCTTAGTGATCCGGCGGTAGCAAGTGGAAGTGCCGTCGCTCAACGGATAAAAGGTACTCCGGGGATAACAGGCTTATCGGGCCCAAGAGTCCACATCGACGGCCCGGTTTGGCACCTCGATGTCGGCTCGTCGCATCCTGGGGGTGAAGTCGCTCCCAAGGGTTGGGCTGTTCGCCCATTAAAGCGGTACGCGAGCTGGGTTCAGAACGTCGTGAGACAGTAAATCCGTTGCTGTCTATAAATTCGGCTATATGCTGGAAACTCCGAGTATCCCGCACTACTCGTACACCCGATTCCGTCCGGATCTGGTGTTACAGTGAAAATGTGTCGGGTGCGGACAATCAGCAGGAAAGGCTGGATGGCTACATCTCGGGCTATGTAGATGGCGAGGGCTGCTTTGCAGTCTCCGTCAATCGCAACCCATCGAGTCGTAGCGGGTATCAGCTGGTTCCTGAGTTTCATGTCAGCCAGAACGGTGACAGGGCTCAGGTGCTTTGGTTGATACGCGATCGATTCGGTGATAGCGGCTACATCAAGTCCAACGGAAGGAAGGATCGTGCTTTGGTTTATGTTGTCAGACGGCGACGTGACCTACTGGAGTACGTGATCCCTTTCTTCGAGCGGTCGCCTCTCTTGTCCTCGAAGCATGAGGACTTTGAGAAGTTTGCGGCGATCGTGAGATCGATGGCTCTCGGTCAACATCGGACACCTGACGGTTTCGTCAGGCTTCTGGAAGTCGCGCTTTCGATGAATGGAGGCGGCCGATTCCGAAGTGTGCGATGGGTAGAGCTCATCAAAGATGGCCAACCAGAATCCTCAGAGACTATATGCCGAACACGAAGATTGATGCCTTCGTGAAGATATAGTCCGAGCTGCATGGCGACATGCAGAGTCAGGCAGAAATGTCCTGGCCCCTGCGCTAGATTCGGTGTAGGAGTAACAAAACTGTCGGTCCCTATCTGCCGTGGGCGTTGGAGAATTGAGAGGATTTGTCCCTAGTACGAGAGGACCGGGATGAACGCACCTCTGGTGTATCTGTTGTCCTGCCAAGGGCATAGCAGGCTAGCTACGTGTGGATCGGATAACCGCTGAAAGCATCTAAGCGGGAAGCCGGCCTCAAGATGAGTTCTCCCATCCCCTAGAGGGAGTAAGGGCCCTGGTAGACCACCAGGTTGATAGGCCGGATCTGGAAGGGCGGTAACGCCTGAAGGAGACCGGTACTAATGGCCCGAGGGCTTGACGGATTTTTCTATGTGCCCCGAATGGGGTATATGATTCCAAGCATATGCATGTTTGGAGTGGTACTCGTTGTGGCGCTGTGTAGTTTTGAAGGACCCCGAGAAGCGTGGTCTCTCGACCTTTTCCGGTGGCCTTGGCGAGGGGGAAACACCTCTTCCCATTCCGAACAGAGAAGTTAAGCCCCTCAGCGCCGATGGTACTTGGCTCGCAAGGGCCTGGGAGAGTAGGACGCCGCCGGTTTATTTACGCACACGAGCCGCCCCAAGGGGCGGCTCGTGGCGTTGTTGGTTCACTCCAGAACCAGGCCCATCCGGTACTAAGGGGTCTTCGAAGACCCCGCCCCGCGCGGAACATCCGCGCAAGATCTCTCCGGCGAGAAGGAGCCGCGCGACACTCCGGCGCGAGCTCGCCCACCGACAGGACACAAGCACACCTGCTCGTGCGGCGCCACGACCCCAGGACGCCTCGCGCTCAGCCGGCTGCGCAAAGGCTCCCTGTGCGGGTGCTCTCCCGGCTCCATCTCGCCAGAGAAGCACTCTGCATAGGTGACTCCGCCAGACTCGTCCTGGTCGACCTCCCAGTCGACGCTGTAGTCGTCCTCGAGCAGCAGGAACGAGCGGATCAAACGCAGCGCCCCAACAAGGCGTTGCACGGGCAGTTGTGTGTGCGTAGATGAGAACATGTGTTCGTACAGTAGGACGGCGTTCGGACGGAAGCGATGCGAACACGTGTACGTATCCCGTCAGCGAGGGTGCATGAGATGCCGTAAATGGCTTGTTCATGCGGAATATGGCTGCCGGGGTATGCAATGAGAATTGCAGCTCGCGCCATCGAAGTCGTCGTGGGGCTCTGTGCCAGGAGGTCGCCGATAGCTCCGCCAGAGGTTCCCTCACGGCTCGCCGCGATGATCGCCTGAAGGGTCTTGGGCGTCTCGCGCGAACTTATGGGGAGAGATGGCTGTTAGGCTAGCCGAGCGCCTTATCGATGAGCCCGTCAGGGTGCCTCGTCGGCGCGTTCAGCTCATGGAGAAGTTTGTCATCGAAGGCGGCGCCCCGCTCTCCGGCACGTTGATTCCTGCCGGCAACAAGAACGGCGCGCTCCCGATCCTCGCGGCATGCCTGCTCACGGAGGATGAGGTGCTCGTGCACAACGTGCCGCGCATCCGCGACGTCGAAGCGATGCTCGCGATCCTCAAGTCCCTAGGTGTCACGGTCGAGTGGCGTGGCCCCAACGAAGTCGCGCTGTGCGCCGCCGACGTGCACCAGGTCGAGATCGATCCGGAGCTGGCCGAGCAGATCCGCGCGTCCTTCCTGCTCGCCGGCCCGCTGCTCGCGCGCTTTGGCAACGCGATCATGCCGCCTCCCGGCGGAGACGTGATCGGCCGCCGGCGCCTGGACCCCCATCTCGACGCGTTTCGCGCTATGGGCGCAAGCGTCGAGTGCAACCGCGAGATCATCCTGAGAGCCCCCGGAGGACTGCGCCCCAGCGACGTGTTCATGGACGAGCCGTCGGTGATGGCTACCGAGAACGCTCTGCTGGCGGCCGCGTTCACACCGGGCACAACCGTGATCGGCAACGCCGCGTGCGAGCCCCACGTGCAGGACCTCGCGCGGATGCTCGTGAAGATGGGCGCCGACATTCAGGGGATCGGCTCCAACCTGCTAGCGGTGGGCGGCGCCAAGCGCCTGCACGGCTGCGAGCATCGCGTCGCGCCCGACCACATCGAGATCGGCAGCTTCATGGCGCTCGCTGGGGTCACCGGGGGAGAACTGCGGATCAAGGACACCGTTCCCGGCGACCTGCGCATGATCCGCCTCGTGTTTGAGCGCCTCGGATTGTGCACAGTGCTCGATGGCGACGACGTGATCGTGCCGGGATCCCAAAAATTGGTTGTCCAGTCAGACGTGGGCGACTACAAGGGCAAGATCCAAGACGGGCCGTGGCCCGCGTTCCCGGCCGATCTCACCTCGATCGCGGTCGCGCTCGCCACCCAGGCTGAGGGGTCGATCCTCGTGCACGAGTGGATGTTCGAGAACCGGCTGATCTTCGCCGACAAGCTGATCCTGATGGGCGCCGACATCGTCATGTGCGATCCCCATCGCGCGATCGTCACGGGGCCACGCCGCCTGCGCGGTGAGCGTGTCGAGTCGCCCGACATTCGGGCGGGCATGGCGATGCTGCTGGCCGCGCTGTGCGCGGAGGGACGCTCGGAGATCGGCAACATCCGCCAGATCGACCGCGGCTACGAGCGCATCGATGAGCGTTTGCGCGAGCTGGGCGCGCGCATCGAGCGAGTAGCCACAGAGCCGGTGCACGTATAGACGCAGGCGCCGCCGACCGCTGCGGGTCGCGAGGTGCGGTCCCGCGGGATCGCCACACCGCCTCCCATCGCCGCGGTCCGCTTGAATAGCACACCGATGATCCACCCGATCCCCAGCGGCACCCGCGACGTGCTCCCCGACGAGACGCGCGAGGTGCGCGCCATCACCGACGCGCTGCGTGGTGTGTTCGAGCACCACGGCTACGGCGAGGTGTACACGCCCGCGCTCGAGTACGAGTCTGTGCTGGCCCGCGCCGACATGGCCGGCGCCCAGCCCGCCTACCGCGTGTTCGACGAGACCGGCGCGGTGCTGGTGCTGCGCTCGGACATGACAGTGCCGATCGCACGCGTGGTCGCCACCCGCTATCCGAGCGTCGAGCCGCCCTTGCGCTTCTGTTATTTGGCCCACTGCTACCGCGGCGTGCGACCCCAGCGGGGCCAGCCACGGGAGCTGTTGCAGGCCGGTATCGAGCTGATCGGCGCACCCGCCCCGCACGGCACCGCGGAGGCGCTGAGCGTGCTGTGCGCGGCGCTTGACGCGGTCGGCCTGGAGGGCTACCGCATCGGCCTCGGCGACGCATCGCTGTTCCCCACGCTGATGGCGAGCCTCGGCGTGCCCGAGCAGGCACGCGCGGGATTGCTTGCCGCGCTTGCCAATCGTGATTTCGTGGCACTCGAGCAGGATCTCGCCGCGCTCGATATTTCCGCCCACGCGCGGCAGCTGCTGCTGGAGGTGCCCCAGCGCCGCGGGGGGCCGGGTGTGCTGGACGCCTCCGCTGACGCGGCGGTGGATGCGGCGGCGAACATGCGCGAGGTGCACGAGCTGTTGGCGCCGCACGTCGCCGAGCGGGTGATCTTCGACCTTGGGCTGGTGCGCAGCATCGGCTACTACACCGGCGCGGTGTTCGAGGTGTATGACCCCGCGCTTGGCGCGCCGATCGGCGGCGGGGGACGCTACGACGAGCTGCTTGGACGTTTCGGGCGCTCGCTGCCGGCGGTTGGGTTCGCGATCGGAGTCGAACGCCTGCACATCGCGCTCGCGGGCGAGGAGCGCGGTATGCCGGGCGGCGCCGACCCTGTAGCGGGGTCCGGACGCTCCACGGACGGGCCCGGGCACGCGGGAGCGCCGCTGCGATGAGCACCATCAACGGCCTCACGATCGCGGTGCCACGTGGGGCGCTGTTCGGCGAGACGGTCGACCTGCTCGCGAATCTCGGGCTCGACACGGTCGAGCTGCGCTCCAACGATCGCAAGCTGCTGTTCGAGGACATCGGCGTGATCACGATGCGCCCCTCAGACGTGCCCACGTATGTGGAGTCGGGTGCCGCCGACATCGGCATCACCGGCAAGGACGTGCTGCTGGAGCAGGCCGCGCACGGATCTGACGATCCCGCGCGCCGCGAGGTGTATGAGCTGCTCGACCTCGGCTACGGGCGCTGCACGATGGTGCTCGCCAGCAAGGCGGGCCCCGATCCGGCGGCGGAGGCGTTGCGTCGTCTCGGCGTGATGCGCGTCGCCACCAAGTACCCGCGGATCGCCGAACGCTATCTGGAGCAGACCGGCCGCCAGGCGGAGATCGTGGAGGTGAAGGGTTCAGTCGAGCTTGCTCCGTTGACGGGGATGGTGGAGGCGATCGTCGACCTGACCGCGACCGGCACCACGTTGCGCGAACACGATTTGATCGTGCGCGAGGAGATCGTGGAGTGCACCGCGCGCCTGATCGCCAACCCGGTGGCCCACAAGCTGCGTGCGCAGGCGATCGATGAACTGCTGGGGCGGTTGCGTGCGGGTTGAGCGGCTCGCGCCGGCGGACGTCCAGCGGCATGGCGGCCCCGCCGGCGCCGCCCAGCACCTGCGCAAGCTGATCGGTGACGGAGAAGGCGTCGAGGAGACGGTTGCCGCGATCCTCGCGCACGTGCGCGCGGAGGGCGATGAGGCCGTGAGCGAGTACACGCGTCGCTTCGACACACGCGGCGAGCAGCCACGCGAGCTGTGTGTCTCAGCGGCGGAGCTCGACGAGGCGCTCGAGCGGATGCCACTTGACGTGGTTGCGGGATTGCAGGTGGCGATCGCCAACGTGGCGCGCGTTGCCGACGCGCAGGTCGGTGCTGAGCAGATTCCCGTCGAGCTTGCGCAGGGACATACCGTGACGATGCGCGAGCTGCCGGTGGGCGCCGCCGCCGTGTATGCGCCCGGCGGTCGAGCCGCGTATCCGAGCACGGTCGTGATGGGGGTCGTGACCGCCCGCGCGGCGGGAGTGCTCGACGTGGTGGTGTGTACACCGCCTGGCCCCGATGGTCAGGCTCATCCGGCGATTCTCGCCGCGTGCAGGCTGTGTGGTGTGGAGCGCGTCTACAGAATGGGTGGCGCTCAGGCGATTGCCGCGCTGGCCTACGGCACCGAGTCGGTGGCACGCGTGGACGTGGTGGTGGGACCCGGCAACCTGTACGTGCAGGAAGCCAAGCGGAGGTTGTCGCACGTGGTTGGTATCGACGGGTTCGCCGGGCCCAGCGACCTGCTGGTCGTGTTCGGCTCCGACACTGACCCGCGTCTGGTTGCGCTGGATCTGCTTGCCCAAGCCGAGCATGGCGCGGGCAGTCTCGTCGCGGCAGTATCAACTTCCCGCGAGGCGCTCGACGCGCTGCAGGGCGAGATCGAGCGCGAGGCGGTGTCGTGGCCCGAGCTTCAGCCGGATGGGTGCGTGCTGATCGAGTGCGCCACGCCAAGCGACGCGATCGAGCTGGCCAACGCGTTTGCGCCCGAGCACCTGCAGTTGATGGGGTCCGCCGAGCAGGCGCTCGCGCCCAAGGTGCGCACCGCCGGCTGCCTGCTGCTGGGGCGCAATGGCGCCACCGCGTTCGGCGACTACACCGCGGGCTCCAACCACGTGCTGCCGACGGGGGGTGCCGCGCGCTTTGCCTCCACGCTGTCCCCGCGCCACTTCCGCCGGCGCATGTCGGTCGTGGAGATCGGCGATGAGGCCGCCGCCAAGTTGGCCGCTGCCGGTGCGCCCGTCGCGCGTGCGGAGGGATTTCCGTTGCACGCGGCGTCGATGTTGGCCCGTGTGCGTGACAATGAGGGCATATGAGTAGAGAGGCATCGATCGAGCGCAAGACCGGAGAGACCGATGTGCGCCTGACGCTCGCGCTCGACGGCACCGGAGGAGGCACCCGTACAACCGGGGTGGGTTTCCTGGACCACATGCTCGACCTGCTGGCGCGCCATGCGCGGTTCGACCTCGACGTCAACGTCAGCGGCGACTTGCAGACCGGCGCCCACCACACGGCCGAGGACACCGCGATCGTGCTCGGCCAGGCGCTGGATCGTGCGCTTGGCGATCGAGCGGGCATTTACAGATATGGATACGGGGTCGTGCCCATGGATGAGGCGCGGGCCAGCTGCACCATAGATATCTCCGGCCGCCCGTTCACGTTGTTCGACGCGGAGCTGCCGCCGGGCGCCACGGGCGGCTTTGACCACGAGCTGACCGAGGAGTTCTTCCGGGCCTTGGCCAACTCGGCGAAGCTGACCCTGCACCTGGAGGTGCAGGCGGGCACGAACGCCCACCACATGATCGAGGCGCTGTTCAAGGCGTTCGCGCGCGCGTTGCGCCAAGCGGTGGCGCTTGATCCCACCGAGAGCGGTGTGCCGAGCACGAAGGGAACGCTGACAGCGTGACCGTCGCGAATATTTGGTACGGCGGTGCGGCGGGCACGAAGCTAGGCTGACGGTATCGCCATGACCGTGTCCGATACGCCCAAGAACGCCGTCTGCCTGCTCGACGAGCCTGTGGAGATAGCCGTGGTCGACTACGGCATGGGCAACCGCCGCTCTGTCGAGAAGGCCTTTGAGCACATTGGCGCGAGCGTGACCGTCACGCGCGATCACGACCGCCTGCGCTCCGTCGCCGGCCTGGTGGTGCCGGGCGTAGGGGCGTTTCCCCGAGGAATGGCCAATCTGCGTGAGTTCGGCCTCGACGAGCTGCTGCGCGAGCGTTTGCACAACGGCACTCCGGTGCTCGGCATCTGCCTCGGGATGCAGCTCGCGTTCGAGCACTCGACCGAGCAGGGCGGTACCCAGGGACTGGGCGTGATCGCTGGGGAGGTGCGTCCGTTGGAGCACGGCGACCTGAAGCTTCCGCACATCGGCTGGAACGAGGTCAGCTTCAGCTCGCCCTCGCCGTTCACCGAAGGTTTGCCGGAGCGCTGCGCGTTCTACCACGTCCACTCCTTCGCGCCGGTGCCGACCGAGCGCGAGGACATTCTCGGTACCGCCGTATATGGCGCGCCGTTTGCGAGCGTTGTCGCCCACGGTGGCTTCTATGGCGTGCAGTTTCACCCGGAGAAGTCCTCCGCCGCCGGACTGCGACTGCTGGCGAACTTTGCGCGCATCTGCGCCACGGCCGCCGTGCCCGTGAGCTCGTGAAGCTCTATCCAGCGATCGACATGCTCGGCGGCAAGGCCGTGCGGCTCGTGAAGGGCGATTTCGAGGCCAAGAAGGTCTACGACGAGGATCCGCTGTCGGCAGCGCGCGGGTGGGTGGCAGCCGGCGCGCGCTTCCTACATGTGGTCGACCTGGACGGAGCACGCGCGGGTGCACCCGCGAACCTCGAACATTTGGAACGCATCATCAGCAATCTGGGTGTTCCCGTTCAGTTCGGCGGTGGTCTGCGCTCCATCGCGGCGATCGAGGAAGCGATCGAAGCGGGCGCCGAGCGCGTGATCCTCGGCACGGCCGCGTTCACCGATCCGACCCTGCTCGAGAGCGCGCTCGAGCGCTGGCCCGGCCGCGTGCTGGTGTCGGTGGACGTGCGCGACGGGCGAGTCGCGACCGCCGGCTGGACCGAGACGATCGACGGCGATCCTCTGGAGGTGATCGCCGCTCTTGCGCGGCGCGGCGCGAGCGAGCTCGTCTACACGAATGTGGACCGTGACGGAATGCTCGAAGGTCCTGACTTGCGGGAAGTCGGGCGTGTGGCCGAGGCGGTGAGCGGCAGCTTCATCTACTCGGGCGGTATCGGTGGGCTCGCCGATCTCGAGGGTCTCGCGCGCCTGAAAGCGCCAAGTCTCGCCGGGGTGATCGTCGGCAAGGCGCTGTACGAGCGGCGCTTCACGGTCGCTGAGGCGATCACCGCGCTGAGCGGTTCAAACAATTAGTCGACTTTCGGGTGGGTAGACGCTCGGATGCTCGCTACCGTGAGCACGTGCACTACAAGCGCGTGATCCCATGCCTGGACGTCGCGGACGGCCGTGTCGTGAAGGGCGTCGAATTCCTCGACATCCGCGACGCGGGCGACCCGGTGGAGCTTGCGGCCCACTATGACCGCGAGGGCGCCGACGAGCTCGTGTTCCTCGACATCACGGCCACCCACGAGCGGCGCGAGACGATCGGGAAGCTCGCGCGCAACACCGCCGACGACGTGTTCGTGCCGTTTACGATCGGTGGGGGGATCCGCTCGGTGCGGGACGCCCAAGCGGTGCTCGACGCGGGCGCCGACAAGGTCTCGGTCAACTCCGCCGCGCTCGAGCGCCCCGAGCTGATCGACGAGCTCGCGGCCGTGTTCGGAGCGCAGTGCGTAGTGCTCGCGATCGACGCCAAGGCTGTGCCGGAGCAGGACGGTCGCTGGGAGGCATATGTGGCCGGTGGGCGCACTCCCACGGGTCGCGACGCGGTGCAATGGGCGCGCGAGGCCACGGGTCGTGGGGCAGGTGAGATCTTGCTCACCAGCATGGATCGCGACGGCACCAGCGACGGCTATGACCTGCCGCTGATCGCCGCGGTCAGCACGGCTGTCGACGTGCCCGTGATCGCCTCAGGTGGAGCGGGCGAGTTGCACCACCTGGTCGAAGCGCTGCAAGCTGGAGCCGACGCGGTGCTGTGTGCTTCGATCTTCCATTACAACCGACACACGATCGCGCAAGCCAAGGCTCACTTGGCGGAGGCTGGTATCCCTGTTCGCATCGGATGACAGCCCCGCGGTGTTGGAGCGCCTGGGCACACTCCCAGGCGGTGCCGAGTTGCTTGCGAGCGCCGCGGAGCACGACGGCGACGTCGAGCTGGTGGGAGGAGCTGTTCGCGACATTCTCCTGGGGCGTATCCCGCGAGAGCTGGACGTGGTTGTCGACGGCGACGTGCACGCCTTCACGACTGCTCTCGCTCGGCGTTTGGACGCGTTCGCGAGCGAGGATCCAGACAAGCGCTGCGAGGTGACCTACCACGAGCGCTTCAACACCGCGCTCGTACGCTGGGATTCTGGGGAGATCGACATCGCGATGCGCCGCACCGAGAGCTATCCTTCGCCCGGCGCTCTGCCGGAGGTCGCCGCGGGCACATCCGAGCAGGATCTCGCGCGCCGCGACTTCACGATCAACGCAATCGCCGTAGCGCTCGGCGGTGACCAACGGGGGCAGTTGCGTACGGTTGCGGGGGCGCTTGAGGATCTCGCCGCGCGGCGTCTGCGGGTGTTGCACGACCGTAGCTTTCTCGAGGACCCCACACGTCTGCTGCGTCTTGTGCGCTACGCGACGAGGTTGGGCTTCGAGGTGGAGCCACACACCGCCTCCTTCGCGGAGGCCGCGATCGCCGCGGGCGCGCTACAGAGCGTCTCGGGCGAGCGCCTCGGCGCGGAGCTGCGGCTCGCGTTCGTCGAAGCGGACCCGGTGGCGCCGCTTGCCGAGCTTGACCGCATGGGCGTGCTGGCGGCGTGGGAGCCGGGGGTGAGCTTCGACGAGCACGTGGTGCGCACGGCGCTCGAGATCCTTCCCGAGGACGGGTCTCGGTCGGTGATGCTTGCCGGCTCACTGCTGCTCGAGCTCACCGGTCGGCTTGACGAGGAAGATACGGAGCCTGTAATGCGCGGTTTCCTCTATGACCTGCAGCTTCCCTCCGGTGAGGCACGCCGCGCGTTCGGCGCCGCGGTTAGTGCTTCGGTTGCGATCGACAACGTGGACGACGCCGAGACCACCGCGGAGCTGCTCGAGCTGGCGCTCGGCACACCGGTTGAGTCGCTGGCGCTCGCCGCCGCGGTCTGCGAGATGGAGGCGGGGCCAGGGTCATACGGCAGGCGGATCATCGAAGAATGGCTACGCGAGCGACGCCACGTCGAACCGCAGGTCACCGGTGACGATCTGATCGCGGCGGGGGTACCGGAGGGACCGGAGGTGGGGGTCCGCTTGGAAGAGTCCTACAAGCTGCTGATGGAAGAACGGATCGAGCCGGGACGCGAGACCGAGTTGCGGGCCGCGCTTGAAGCGAGCATATGAGCGCCATGCCGTTCGGGCTTCCGGGAGCGGGACGTGCGCTGTTCACGGATCGCTCTCACGGCAACCTGTCGAGCGTGGGTGGCGAGCGGGCCGAGGATGGCGTACGGGCACGCGAGCAACTGTGTGAGATTGCCGGTGCTCAGCACCTCGTCCGTGGCTATCAAGTCCACGGAACAGTCGTTGGGAGAGTGTTCGAAGACGGCTCCAGGCCAGGTTTGCCAAGCGCGTTCGAGTCCCAGGACGGTGCCCGGCAACCCACCTTCGAGGCGGACGGCCACGCGGTAGCGGCGTCCGCGCTCGCCGCGATGGTGCTCACCGCCGACTGCATTCCCGTGGTGCTCGGTGCCGAGGGCGCCGTCGCGGCACTGCACGCGGGCTGGCGCGGTCTTGCCGCCGGTGTGCTCGAGGAGGGTGTACGGGCGCTGCGCGAAGTCGGCGGCAGGGGAGAGATGGTCGCTTTCGTGGGCCCGTGCGCGGGGGTCTGTTGCTATGAGGTCGGCGAGGAGGTGCATGCGGCGTTCGATGGCGTACCGATCGGCGATCGACGGGATCGCCGATCGGCCAGCAACGGCCGCTCGATCGACCTGCGCGCGATCGCACACGAACGACTGTTGGCGGCGGGGGTGGCACAGGTACGGGATGTGGCCGCGTGCACGATCTGCGACGAGCGCTACTTCTCCCACCGGCGCGAAGGTGCGCGCGCGGGACGCCAGGGTGCGGTCGCATGGTTGAGCTGATCGAGGGCTTGAAGGTCGAGCGTGTGCGAGCCAACCTGGCTGCCGTGCGTGCAGAGGTCGCGCAGGCCGCCGAGAGCGTAGGACGAGACCCCGGCGAGGTCGAGATCCTCGCGGCCGGCAAGTACGTGGCGGGCGATCAGCTGCCGGTGCTTGCCGAGGCTGGGATAACGCTCGTCGGGGAGAACCGTGCTCGGGATCTCAACACGAAGCTCGCCGCCCACGGCGAGCTGTTCACATGGGATTTCATCGGCGCGTTGCAGAGCAAACACGTGCGCTCGATCGTGGCGCAAGTGCGCTTGATCCACTCGCTCTGGAGCGACTCTGCGCTGCGAGAGCTCGAGCGCCACCTCGATCGTGCACGCCCCGGCCTGCGGGTGCTGGTCGAGGTGAACCTCGCCGGCGACCCCGCCAAGGGTGGCATCTCCCCGCGGCGGCTCGACGCGTTCATCGCCCGCTCGCCGGTGCCGGTGGCGGGGCTGATGACGATGCCGCCACTGGCATCCGACCCCGAGCAGAGCCGCCCTTGGTTTGCCGGGTTGCGTGAGCTCGCCCAGGAGCGCGGTCTGCGTGAGCTGTCGATGGGCACCACCCAGGACTTCGCCGTGGCGGTGCAGGAGGGCGCCACGATCGTGAGAATCGGCACGCGGTTGTACGCTTAGGGGCGGAGAACACGGTTCTGACCCCCGCTCGTCGCGTGACTGGTTGCGTGGCAGGAGCAGGGAAACGTCCGTTTTCACCGAAAACGCCCTCTACATATGGCATTTCGAGACTCCTGGCATCGCGCACTCGTGTACTTCGGCTTGGCCGAGGAGTATCACGACGACTACGAGGAGGAGCCCCACGAGGAGGAGATCGCTGATCGCTACCGCGAGCGGCCCAACGTGCGGAGGCTGTCCCCCCGTCGCCGGCGCGACGAGTTTGATGAGATCTTTCCCGAGGACGAGCCTCGCGGACGCTCCACCACGGTGCTGCGTCCGGTCGGCCGCGGCAGCGGCAACGGCGACGTGCGTGTGCACCTGGTGATCCCCAAGTCATTCAACGACGCCCAGCAGATCGCCGACAAGTTCAAGGACTCGATCCCGGTGATCCTCAACCTGCAGAGTGCCGACACCGACCTGTCCAAGCGCTTGATCGATTTTGCCAGCGGTCTCACCTACGCGCTCGACGGCGGGATGCAGCGGATCGCCGACAAGGTGTTCATGCTCACCCCGCGCAATGTCGAGATCTCAGCCGAGGAGCGCGCACGGCTGATCGAAAAGGGCTTCTTCAACCAAAGCTGATCGGCCGCGCGGGCCGGTAGCCTCATTGCCCTATGGATATCGGTCTGATTGGTTGCGGCAACATGGCGCGCGCGATGGCTCGCGGATGGGGTCGGCCCGTGCTCTGCTTCGATCCGATCCTCGAGCGAGCGCAGGCGCTCGCGCAAGAGTTGGGGGGAGAGGCGCTCGGCTCGAACGCCGAGGTGGCCGCGCGCGCCGATCTGGTGGTGCTGTGTCACAAGCCCGCTCAGTTGGGTCGGATCGCCGCGGAGGTAGCACCGGCTGGGAAAGCCATCGCGTCGATCCTGGCCGCGACGCCCCTGTCGAAGCTGAGGAGCAGCTACCCCGACGTCCCCGTCTATCGCTTCCTGCCTTCGCTTCCAGCCGAAGTTCGTGGAGGGGCGATCGTGCAGGCGAGCGATCCAAAGCGCCAGCCGGGACTCGCCGATACGCCGTTTGACACCGAGGTGCGCGAACTGTTTGCCGAGCTTGGCACGCTTGTGGTGCTGGATGACTCGCTCGTGGACGTGGCGATGGGTCTGATGTCCTGCGCTCCCGCATATGTCGCGCTGGTGGCCGAGGCGCAGGTGGACGCGGGGACGCGTCGCGGCATCCCGCCCGCTCAAGCATCGGTGCTCGTCACAGCGACGCTCGCCGGCACCGCCGAGTTGTTGCGCCGGCGCGACTACGACACGCTCGCGGTGCGCCGCGAGGTCACATCCCCCGGAGGACTCACGGCACGCGGCCTGGCGGCCCTTGAGCGTGGGGGTCTGCGGGCGGCGTTTGACGACGCGCTCGACGCGGTGCTCGGGGAGCAGTCGCGGTGATTCTTGTGCTTGCCAGCGCGCGAGGCGAAATCGCCGGTTACCTGTCGACGCTGATCTACGTCTACACGCTGCTGATCATCCTCCACATCGTCGTGCAACTGCTGTTCTCCTTTGGCGTCAAACCGCCCTACTCGCGTGCGTCTGACGCCGTGCTCAGGTTCTTGCGCGACGTGTGCGAACCGTATCTGCGCATCTTCAGGCGCTTCATTCCGATGTTCGGCTCGTTTGACTTCAGCCCGATCGTGGCGATCATCGTGCTGTCGGTCGTGGGCAACCTGCTCGTCGGCCTGATCCGCGGTTGACCGACGTCCCCACCCACCCGGGTCCCGCCAGACGTTCCGCTCTAGCGTGGCTGTGGGCTGCACTTGTGATGATCGTCGTGGTGGCGGCCGACCAGCTCTCGAAGTCGGCGGTGCGCTCCTCGATCGTGCCCGGCGAAACGCGCGGCGTGCTGCCGGGCATCCAGCTCGTGAACACGCGCAACCAGGGCGTGGCCTTCGGGTTCCTCCCAGGCGATCACGTCGCGGTGACCGTGCTTGTGGGGGTCGCGTTGCTGGTGTTGCTCGTTTACTTTGCCCGCAACCGCGACAAGCCGCTGATCTGGCTGCCGACCGGGATGCTGCTCGGGGGCGCGCTCGGCAACGTGCTCGACCGCGTGCGCGTCGGTTCGGTGACCGATTTCATCAAGTTCCCGCTCGGATGGCCGCCCTTCAACCTTGCCGACGCCTCGATCACGATCGGCGTGCTTCTGCTCCTGTTCGTCATCGAGCGACCGAGGTGAACGACGAGGCGGCGCCCGAGCTGAGGATCGCATGGCGAGATGAGTATCTGCTGGTGGTCGACAAGCCCGCGGGTCTGGTGGTCCATCCAGCGCGCGGACATCGTGAGGGCACGCTCGCACAGCTACTGGCAGGGACTGCCGCCGGCGGCGAGCCCGAGCGCGCCGGGATCGTCCATCGGCTGGATCGCGACACCTCCGGACTGCTCGTGGTCGCCTGCACGGAGGAGGCCCATCGATTGCTCCAGGACGCCCTGCGCAAGCGCTTGATCGAGCGCGAATACCTGGCGCTGGTCGAGGGCTTGCCGCCCGCGCGCACCGGCACGGTCGAGGCGCCGATCGGTCGTCACCCGCGCATCCGCACGCGCATGGCGGTGGGTGGCAGCGGGAGTCGCGAAGCTCGGACCCACTTCACGCTCGATCGCGCGTTGCACGAGTTCTCGTTGTTGCGCCTGCGTCTGGACACGGGTCGCACCCACCAGATTCGCGTGCACATGCAGGCGATTGGCCATCCGGTGTGCGGCGATCCCGAGTACGGCACGCCTGGGCTGCTCGGTTTGCATCGACAGTTCCTGCACGCCACCCGCTTGGCCTTTGCCCATCCGCTGAGCGGGGAGCGGATCGAGGTCGACTCACCTTTGCCGGAGGATCTGCGGGATGCGCTGAGGCGAGCGGAAGGCGAGAGCGGCGACTGAGTCGCCGGCCTTCGGGTATCCTGGAAGGTCGTATCCAACCTAACGCCGTGCGATTGTGCACGCGGCCCTGCCCGAGCAACGCCATCAGTGAGCGCCACTCGGGTCCGCTGCACGCCGTTCGGATCAACGAGATGACATAAAGGGAGCACCCGTGAGCGAAGTAGGAATCGCGGAGCTGCTTGAGGCCGGAGTCCATTTCGGTCATCAAACGCGCCGCTGGAACCCCAAGATGCGCCGTTTCATCCATGGCGAGCGCAACGGCATTTACATCATCGACCTGTTGAAGACCGCTGTGCTGTTGCGCCAGGCACAGGAAGTCGCCGCGCAGATTGCCCACCGTGGTGGGACCGTGCTGTTCGTCGGTACCAAGAAGCAGGCTCGCGACGCGATCAAGGAGGTCGCGGAGGCAGCCGACATGCCGTATGTCAACCACCGTTGGCTGGGTGGCCTGTTGACCAACTTCCAAACGATCAATCAGCGCATCCGGCGCTTGCACGATCTCGAACGCTACGAGAGCGAGGGTCAGCTCGCGCTGCTGCCGACGCGCGAGCGGATGGCCGCCCAAGCCGACCTCGCAAAGCTGCGGGCGAACCTGGGCGGGGTGAAGAACATGCAGCGCACCCCCAACGCCCTGTTTGTGATCGACCTGAACGTCGAGGCGATCGCCGTGCGCGAAGCCCAGCGCCTGCGCATCCCAATCATCGGTCTCGTGGACACCAACTGCGATCCCGACGGCATCGACTATGTGATCCCCGGCAACGACGATGCGATGCGCTCGTGTGCGCTGATCGCCAAAGCGATCGGCGACGTGGTGGCCGAAGGGCATTCCGTGTTCCGCGCCGAGGAGGAGAAGGCCCGCCAGGAACGCGTAGAGCAGGCCCGTCGCGAGGCGGAGGAGCGCGCCCGTCGCGAAGCAGAGGAACAAGCCAAGCGCGAGGCTGAGGAGCAGGCCGCCAAGGAGGTAGCGGAGAAGCAGGCCGCGGCGGCAGCCGCTCAAGCGGCAGCCGCCGCGAGCGCGGCGGAGCCGGCGGCACAAGCAGCTACGCCCGCCGGGCAGACTCAGGCAGCCACACCCGCTCCCGAGCAGCCTCAGGCGCCCGCGCAAGCGACACCCCCGCCGGCCCCGGCGGAGGCGGTCAAGCCGCAAGCAGGGCCCACGCCGGCAAAGGCTTCGCCGCCACCCGCGGCCGAGCCCGAGCCTCAAGCAGCACCGGAGCCTCCAGCGCAGGCCGCTCCGGCGGCTGTCGCTGAGACGCCGAGCGCGGACGCGCCGGCGGAGCCGACGACAGAGGCCCCTGCGACGACAGAGGCGCCTGCTGAGCAGGGGCAGGAGGCACCGGCAGCACAGGAGAGTGCGTCGTGAGCGCGGTCGAGATATCCGCCAAGGACGTCAAGGCACTGCGCGATCGCACGGGCGCGGGCATGATGGACTGCAAGAAGGCCCTCGCCGAGGCGGAGAACGACATCGAGAAGGCGATCGAGCTGCTGCGTTTGAAGCAGGGCAAGAAGATCCAGGATCTCGGTGAGCGCACCGCCACGGAGGGCACCGTGCAGGCCTACATCCACGCGGGCGCGAAGGTGGGTGTGCTGATCGAGGTCGACTGCAACACCGACTTCGTCGCCACCAACGAGGATTTCGTCACGTTCGCGCGTGACGTCGCGATGCAGATCGCGGCCACGCCCAGCGTGGGGTATGTCAGTCGTGAGGAGGTGCCCGATGAGACACGTGACGCGGAGGCCCGCATCTACGAGCAGGAGGCTGCTGAGAAGCCGGAGAACATTCGCGAGAAGATCGTCGCCGGCAAGCTCGACTCGTGGTATCAGACGATCGTGCTGCTGGAGCAGGAGATGCACAACCCGAAGTTCGAGGGCAAGACCGTGCAACAACTGCGCGACGAGCTGACCGTAAAGACCGGCGAGAACGTGGTCATACGGCGGTTTGTGCGCTTCGCCGTAGGCCAGTAGCCCTCCACCGGATAGGCTCTGGCGTCGATGGGCGCTCCCGCCTTCAAACGCATCCTGCTGAAGCTCTCCGGCGAGGCCCTGATGGGCTCACTGGAGTACGGCACCGACCCCGATCGCGTGACCGCGGTCGCGCGTCAGGTATCGGCGGTGCACGACCAGGGTGTAGAGGTCGCGATCGTGGTGGGCGCGGGCAACATCTTCCGCGGGATGACCGGGGTGGCGGATGGGATGGATCGCTCCACAGCGGACTACATGGGAATGCTCGCGACGGTGCTCAACGCGCTGCCGCTCCAAGACGCTCTGGAGCGTGCGGGCACGAACACACGAGTGCAGTCTGCGCTCGGGATCTCCGAGGTGGCCGAGCCGTATATCCGCCGTCGCGCGATGCGCCACCTGGAGAAGGGGCGCGTGGTGATCTTCGCGGCGGGCACTGGCAACCCGTTCTTCACGACCGACACCGCCGCCGCGCTGCGCGCCGCGGAGATCCACGCGGAGATCATCCTGATGGCGAAGAACGGTGTGGAGGGTGTGTACAGTGCCGATCCAGCGCTCGATCCCACCGCGCGGTTCATCCCGCGGATCACCCACATGGAAGCCATCGAGCGGCGTTTGCGCGTGATGGATTCAACGGCGCTTGCGCTGTGCATGGAGAACTCGATGCCATTGAACGTGTTCAACATGGACGACGAGACCAACATTCCAAGGATCGTGTCGGGTGCTCGAGTGGGGACGCTGGTGAGCACATGACTTCAACGAGAGGAGCCGGCGATGACCGCTGAGATGATCGATGCCCTGCTTGACGACGCTCGCGAGCGGATGGCCAAGTCGCTGGAGGCGACCCAGCATGAGTTTGCCTCGGTCAGGACAGGTCGCGCCAGCCCGGCGCTGCTGGAGCGGGTGGTGGTCGACTACTACGGAGCGCAGACCCCGCTCAACCAGCTCGCGACGCTCTCGGCTCCAGAGGCGCGTCTGATCACCGTGCAGCCTTACGACAAGTCCTCGATCAAGGCGGTCGAGAAGGCGATCAACGAGTCCGATGTGGGACTGAATCCCTCCAACGACGGCAACCTGATTCGCCTTGTGGTGCCGGAATTGACCGAAGAGCGCCGCAAGGAGCTGGTGAAGGTGGTGCGCAATCTTGCCGAGGACGGACGCATCGCGATCCGCAACGTTCGCCGCGACACGATGCAGCAACTGCGCGACCTGAAGTCAGAAGGGGAGGCCGGCTCCGATGACGAGCATCGCGCCGAGGTCGAGCTGCAGAAGCTCACCGACAGCAACGTCGGGGACCTCGAGGTGGTGTTGAAGGTCAAGGAGGAGGAGATCCTCGAGGTGTGATGGTCTTCAGGCTCGCCGCACCGAGCTCCAGATGGGCGTCAGAGAGCAAGCGGACGTGATGGGCGCCTCGCCGCTGGATGCGCAGGATCATGGGGCGCGGGAGAGCCGCAGGGCCGATGCACGCTACCTGGCGATCATCACCGACGGCAACGGACGCTGGGCGCGTGCTCGCGGGATCCCGATCAACGAGGGTCATAGCGCCGGTGCTGACAACGTCAAGGCGCGTTTGCGCGATGCGGTGGATCTCGGGATCGAGGAGCTCACCGTGTATTCGTTCTCCACCGAGAACTGGTCGCGCCCGGTGGAGGAGGTGCGGGGCTTGATGGAGATGTTCGCCAAGCGCATATCGAGCGAAACGCCGGAGCTGCACGAGGAAGGCGTGCGAATGCGGTTCGTCGGTCGCCGCGAGGGGATCGACCCGGACCTCTCAGAGCGCATGAGCTGGGCTGAAGGGCTGACCGACGCGAACACGCGCATCACGCTGTTCGTCGCGTTCAACTATGGCGGGCGCGCTGAGATCCTTGATGCGGCCCGTGTGTTTGAAGGGGGCGGCGAGGAGGAGTTCCGCAAGCACCTCTACGCTCCGGAGATGCACGACCCGGATCTGATCATTCGCACCAGCGGCGAGCGGCGCTTGTCGAATTATCTGCTGTGGCAGTCGGCCTATTCCGAGCTGGTGTTCCGCGACGAGCTGTGGCCCGACTTCTCCCGTGAGGCGTTGCGGCAGTCGCTGGCCGAGTTCTCAGAGCGCCGCCGCCGGTTCGGCGGGCGCTAGCGCAATGGCGGCTCGCCGCACATCGGCCCGTGCGGGCTTCTCTGATCGCGCCAATCGCGCGGGCGGCTCGGATGTGGGCTCGCGCATCCTGTTCGCGCTGCCGATGATCGCGCTTGCGCTGTTTCTCGTGATCGAGGGTGGTGCGGTTTTCGCCGTTGGGTTGTTTGCGATCGGGTGTGTTTGCATGCACGAGCTCTACGGCATGTACGAACGTGCCCGCCCGGTGCGTCTAGGTGGGTATATCGCGCTTGCGGGCTTGCTCGCGGCGGCGCTGTACGGAAGCCAAGCGCGCGTGCTGCTCGCCGCCAGTGCCGTGCTGCCAGTGCTCTTCGGGTTGACGCTCTTGCAGCGGCGTCCGAGCGCGGGGGGCTTGGCGCTCACGCTGCTCGGGATCTATTGGATCGGGTTTGCGCTTGCGCACGCCGTGCTGTTGCGCGAACTCCCGCATGGCGAGGGCATCGTGATCGACGTGCTCGTGGGTACTTTCCTTGGTGACACGGGCGCCTATCTCGGCGGACGGCTCTTTGGCAAACGACCGCTCGCGCCAGGGATCTCGCCGAACAAGACTGTCGAGGGTCTGGCGATCGGGATGGCGTGCACGGTGCTCAGCGTGTGGTTCGCCGGTCGCTATCAGGATTGGTTGCCGGGCGCTCACGCACTTGTACTCGGCCTGGGGGTGGCGGTGTTCGCGCCGATCGGTGACCTGTTCGAGTCGTTTGTGAAGCGTCAGGCGGGCACGAAGGACACGGGAAGCCTGCTGGGCGCTCACGGCGGTCTGCTCGACCGGCTCGACGCGGTGCTGTTCACGGCGGTGGTTGGTTACTACATATGGTTGGCGTATGTCTGACGTCGCCAAGCGCCTGCTGATCCTCGGCTCCACCGGCTCGATCGGCACCCAAGCGCTCGACGTGCTGGCGCACGGCGAGGAGCTCGAGCTGGTGGGGCTCTCGGCGGGGAGCTCATGGGAGGCGCTTGTGGAGCAGGCGCGCGCGCATCGCGTGAAACGGATCGCGTTGGTGGACGAGCGCGCGGCGCGGATGGCGGCTGACGCTTGGCCGGAGGGCGAGGTGCTGGCCGGCGCGGAGGGACTTGTGCGGCTGGTGGTGGAATCCGGCGCGGAGTTGGTGCTCAACGCGCTCGTCGGCTCAGCCGGTCTCGGACCGACGGTGGCGACGCTCGGAGAGGGGATCGACCTCGCGCTTGCCAACAAGGAGTCGCTCGTGGTGGGTGGTGAGCTGGTGGTGGCGCTGGCCGAAGCCACCGGCGCGCAGATCGTGCCGGTGGACTCTGAGCACACCGCGCTTCACCAGTTGCTCTCGGGGCAGCCACCGGGGAGCGTGGAGCGTCTCACGATCACCGCCAGCGGCGGCCCCTTTCGTGGTCGCTCGCGCGCACAGCTTGCCGAGGTGAGCGTGGAACAGGCGCTTGAACACCCGACGTGGGCGATGGGGAGCATGAACACGATCGGCTCGGCCACGCTGATGAACAAGGGGCTCGAGCTGATGGAGGCTCACCACCTGTTCGGCACCCCCTATGAGCGCATCGACGTGGTGGTGCACCCGCAGTCGCTGATCCACGGGCTGATCCAGCTCGCCGACGGCGCGATGCTCGCCCATATCGGTCCTCGAGACATGCGCGTGGCGATTTCCTACGCGCTGCACGGCGGGGAGAGCGTAGGTCTCCCGATCGAGCCGTTGGACCTCGTGCAGGTTGGCGCGTTGACGTTCGAGCCGGTTGATATTGACGCTTTTCCATGCCTGCGTCTCGCCCGTGAAGCCGCCCAGGCCGGTGGCACCGCGCCGTGCGTACTCAACGCGGCGAACGAGATCGCGGTGCACGCTTTCCTCAACGGGCGCTTGCCGTTCCTGGGGATCGCCGAGGTGATCGAACGCACGCTCGACGCACTGCCGGGCGTGCCGGTGAGGGCGTTTGAGTCGCTGTATGAGGCGGATCGCGAGGCACGCTCGATCGCCGAGGAGGTGTCCCGCTCAGTGGGGCTTGTCGGATGACACAAGTATCAGTGTCTGCCGCCGCTCTCGGTTACGTCCACCCGCGCGGTATCATTCGATTATGACAATTGTCTTCAAATTCTCTGCGTCGCTGGCTGTAGTCCGTTCTCCACGTGCCTGTTCGGAGGAGGATTCACTTGCCGACCTCGTGGCCGACATGAGGGCCGAGGATGGCGTGCCTAGCGCTGAGGCATATGCATGGGCTGATGAGGTTCTCGGCTTGAACGGCGAAGACGGTCGCGCTACCTCCGCGCGAGTCTAGGGATGTACACCTTCTGATTCGCAGCTGCCACTACTGCTGGCGAGAGATGCCCGCGCGCCTGCCACACTGACCCCATGAGCTGGGTGCTGACAATCCTCGGGATCATGGCGCTGATCGTGTTGCACGAGTTGGGCCACTTCGCGGTGGCGAAGGCCGTGGGGATGCGCGTGGAGCGCTTCTCGCTGTTCTTCCCGCCCAAGATCGTGGGGATCAAGCGCGGTGAGACCGAATACATGATCGGCGCGATCCCAGCGGGGGGCTACGTGAAGATCACGGGGATGAACCCGGAGGAAATTGAGGATCTGCCGCCGGAGGTGGCGCGTCGCGCCTACTACACGCAGGCACCGTGGAAGCGGATCGTAGTGATTCTGGCGGGCCCAGGGATGAACCTGCTGATCGCGTTCGTGCTGTTCTGGGCGGTGCTGCTGTCCGGCAGCCTCAGCGGCGCGGTGACGCTCTCGAACCTGAACCCGAAAGTGGAAACGGTTGTGCCGACTACTTCTGTGCAGGCGGTCGAGAAGGGCGAGCCGGCAGACGGCGGTGCTGCGTCCGGGTGATCAGATCCTCGCAGTGGACGGTCGTCACGTGACGGTGCAGTCGGCGACGGTCGCAATCGCCTCTCACCGCTGCGCTGGGCCGTTGACCGAAGGTTGTAAGGCCCAGACCCCTGTCGAGATCACGATCCGCCGAGACGGGCGCACGCTCACGGTCTCGGCGTATCCGCGCTACAGCAAGCCGATCGGGCGAATGCTCGTAGGCTTTGATTTCGGCTATACGGCGAAGTCTTTTGGCGTGTTTACCGCGGCGAGTACGGCGCTCAAGGAGATGTGGGGCGCGACTACGAGCATGGTGTCGAACATCGGCAAGGCGTTCACGAGCGCGAAGGTGCGCAAAGAATTCCACAGCATCGTGGGGATCACCGAGATCGCCCAGGAAGCCGTTGTCGCCGGTCCCGGGTACGCGTTCGTGTTCCTCGGCTTCATTTCGCTCGCGCTGGCGGTGATCAACCTGTTTCCGTTCCTGCCGCTCGACGGCGGGCACGTGCTATGGGCGGTCGCTGAGAAGGTGCGCGGACGGCGAGTGTCGCTGACCGCCATGTGGCGCTTCAGCTCGGTGGGGATCGTGCTGCTGCTGTTCCTCGTGGTGAGCGGCTTCAGCAACGACATCAGCCGGTTGGGCGGGTAACGCACACCCCATCTGAGCTGGGGGAGGGCAGGCCCTCCCCCAGTACCCCCTCCCAACAGCGAAACAGCGATAGATTGATCAGGCGGCCGCGCCGCCATCTGGCGGGTGCACGCACACCCAGCTCTTGACGAGCGGCCCGATGCGCTCGGGCATGGCCGGCCCGAACAGGGTTTCCAGCTCACGGCGTGAGAGCAGCGAGATGTCCTCCCACGCGCCGGCGACACCCAGACGCCAATAGTGACGGCGCGGGACTGCCGGGAGCCAGTGGGCGCCCGGCAACAGTGAGTGTGGCTCGATCGGGAAGGAGAGTGCGGGTGTTTGCACGAACCAGCCGCGCCCGACGCGTCGCACTTCGGCCGCGAACGCGTCACGGCGCGCCGGGGGCACGTGCTCGATCACGCTCGAGCAGTACACGAGATCGAACTCGCGATCGGCGAACGGGAGTCCCTCAGCGGCGTCGGCGCGCACGAACGGGCCGGGATAGCCAGGCCGCTCGGCGAGGTCCACGCCCGTGATGTCCAGCTCGGGCTCGAGTGCGCGCAGGCCCAGCGCGCCGCAGCCAACGTCGAGCACGCGCGCGCCGGGAGCGAGCCGGCACATCGCGAAGAACCGCTCGTGGCGGCGGCGCCGGGCGCCTGCGGCAAGCGGGGAGGCGAGCCGCGCGAGTGGGCCACGGGCGGTGGCGTACACCTCGGGGGATGGTGTTGGTGGCCGTGAGGGCGATGGGCACATGCGCATGAGGTTAGGCGACTCACCACACGCACAACACAGCGTTCACGGATGTGGGAGGGCGGGCCCATACAATGTGCGTATGTCCTCACAGCGTCAGATCCATGTAGGGCCCGTGCCGATCGGTGGCGGGGCGCCGGTGGCGGTGCAGACGATGACCAAGACCGAGACCGCGAACCTCGCGGCGACGATGGAGCAGATCCGCAAAGTGGCGGAGGCGGGCGCGGACATCGTGCGGGTGGCGGTGCCGCGCGAGCAGGACGCGGAGGCGCTGAAGCAGATCGTGCTCGAATCGCCGATCCCGGTGATCGCGGACATCCATTTCAACCACACGCTCGCGCTGAAGGCGATCGAAGCGGGTGCGCACTGCGTGCGCTTGAACCCCGGCAACATCGGCGGCCCGGAGAAGGTGGCCGAGGTGATCGCGCTGGCTAAGCAGACCGGGACTCCACTGCGCGTGGGGGTCAACAGCGGTTCGCTGCCCAAGCACCTGCGTGACCTGGAGTACGAGAACCCGGTGGAGGCGCTGGTGACCGCGGCGGTGGAGACGGTTGAGCTGATGGAGCGCCTCGATTTCGAGAACTTCAAGGTGTCGATGAAGTCGACTTCGGTGCCGAACACGATCGCGTCCAACCGGATGCTCGCCGAGCGCATCCCCTATCCGCTGCACCTGGGCGTGACCGAGGCGGGCACGAAGTGGTCGGGCTCGCTGAAGTCCGCGGTGGGGCTTGGGCACGCTGCTGGCGGACGGCATCGGCGACACGATTCAGCATCTCGCTGTCCACCTTCCATGCCGAGGAGGAGGTGAAGGTCGCGTGGGAGATCCTCAAGGCGCTGAAGCTGCGCGAGAAGGGCCCGGTGCTGATCGCCTGTCCCACATGCGGACGACTCCAGTTCGACATGGACACGGTGGTCGCCGAAGTGGAGCAGCGACTGGAAGCGTACGAGGACCCGATCGAGGTGTCGGTGCTGGGCTGTGCGGTGAACGGGATCGGCGAGGCGCGCCACGCCGACTTCGGGATCACCGGCGCGAAGGACATGGGGATGATCTACTCCAAGGGCGAGCCCCTGAAGAAGGTGCCCACCGAGCAGCTGGTGGATGAGCTGTTCAAGGAGATCGACCGCTACTACGCTGCCGGGAAGACGGTGCAGCGCGACGAGCGCGCAGGCGGCCGAGGCGGCTGAGTGGCTGGCGGCGAACGAGGACGCCACAGCGATGACGCCGGAGAAACTGGCCGCGCTTGAGGCGGCGACCGCCGAGCAGGAAACCGAGGCGGACGCGGTGCTCGAGTCGATGCTGCAGCCTGCGGGCGCCGCGAACGGCAATGGCGTGACTCTGGACGAGTCGGCCTCACCAGTTGCCGGGCGGCGTTTTAGCCGCGGCTGAGCACACGAAGAAAGGAATCGCAATGTGGAGACTGGGAATCGTAGTTGCGTGCGCTCGTGACGCTGGCGTTGCCGGGAACAGCGTTTGCGGCGGCCGGTCAACAGATAAGCGTGAACGGCACCGGCGGGGTGGTGGTGCCTGACGGGGCCACCAACAGCCAGCAGCTAGGCGCATACGACCAGGCGTTGACAGCTGCGATCGGCGACGCGCAAGCGAAAGCGCAGTTGGTTGCGCAGCAGCTCTCGCTAACGCTTGGTCCGGTAGAAAGCTTCACCGAGGAGAGTGAGGACGATCTCGGCTATTGCGGCGTGGGGTTCCTTCCCGGAGTAGCGGAGAATGGGGTGTCTGGCAGCGCGGATGCTCCGGCGGCCGCGGGCAGCTCCAGCGGACAACTGACGCCGATACCGGCGAAGCACAAGAAGCGCAAAGCGAAGAAGAAGGCCCACAAGGCACAGCAGGAAAGCGAAAACACCTGTCAGGTGGAGGCAGATGTAACGGTGGTGTACTCGGTCAGCTGAGCGGTGACCTGCCCAGGGCAAGCGACGCGGGCCGACCTGTGGAATCGGTCCGCGTGCTGTATTCCTTGCTCAGCTCAGAAGCGGTGACCCGCCGGGGCGGTCACAGGTCTGTTGATCATCGCGGTCGACGTGTCGCGGGGCGAGCTGTACGAGGTCCTGGTGGCGAGACGGACGACGCCGGTCTCCTCCGGATCGCCCGCGAGTAGGCTCTCCGCGCCGGCCTCGACCAGCGCGTGGTGGACGACGGGCGAGCCGGGGACCACGACGAAGTCGCGTCCTCGCGTCTTGTACGCCGCGCCGCGGCGTGCAATCGTCATGGCCCCGACCGAGTCGATCGCGTCGAGCTGACGCAGGTCGAGGGTGAGGATCGTTACGCCTTCTTCGCACAGACACTCGATCTCGTCCTCGAGCTCGACCACCGTGCGACGGTCGAGCGTTCCCGTCAGGATCAGCTGGTGCTTCCATACGGGCGCGCTCACGAGCGCCAGGTGCGGACGTGCGTGTCACAGCCGGCGTCTGACCGGCACGATCGTCGACGCTGACTGGATGCGCGAGCACCTCCGCCGCCGCGTTCGTGGTTGCCCGAGTGGTTCGTTATCGCCGTCGTCGCCGACGATGTCAGATGAGGTTTCATAGCGAGTACAGCTCCTTTCAAAGATCTTCGAACCGATAGCCAAATCGGCCTGGATCCGGTGATCCGGGGCCGCTTGGCGCTGAGAGACCGAGTAAGGAGCTAGCCCGGTCGCTCGGGGATCAGAGCGAAGAACGAGGTGCGCCACGATGGCTGGGATACGCACAACCGCAGCATCACACTGGGAGCTGAATGGAGCAGGGAGTCCGTGAGTATGAACGACGCCGAGGAGGCGGCGCCCGAGCTCGCTCCCGCGGCCGACCCGCCGCCCGCGCCGCCCGGTGCGGGTCCGGGGCCGGTGGAATGACTCTCGATCACCGAATCATCGTCCCGATCGTGGGCGAGCGCACCTGTCGCGATCACCGCCGCCGGCGATGCGTCGATGGTGGCGAAGGCGATGGTGGAGACCGACGATATTCCCGGTATGTCCAGCCAGCGACCGACTG
Organism: uncultured Solirubrobacterales bacterium; assembly: GCA_963725165.1. Classification (GTDB taxonomy): domain Bacteria; phylum Actinomycetota; class Thermoleophilia; order Solirubrobacterales; family Solirubrobacteraceae; genus Palsa-744. The sequence goes on along the minus strand of CAVRXK010000005.1, from coordinate 102,798 downwards.
AGCCTGTTGCGATCATCGATGCACCGAACGCGGCGAGCTCGCGGCTCACCTGCCGGGCCTGTCGGCGTGCTGAGCTCGTCGACGATTCCGGTGTGACCGCCGCCTGGCTTTCCCCGGCGGGCATCGAGATGACGGGCGTTGCCGTGGAGGCGTTGGGAGCCAGCATGGGGGTCGGGGACGCGGGTACGACTTCGTTTGCCGGTTCTTTGTGGTCCGACCCCGAAGCGCCGGTGGGTGTCTGCGAATCGGTGGGCGTCTGCGAATCCCCGGTCCCTTCGGTTGTCGGCTCTTCCGAGCTCGCTTCCCCACCCGCCTTGCCGTCCTGTTTTTCGGTGGTCTCCTGTTCGTGAGCGGGGGGAGCTTCTTCGGTGGTGGGCGGCGCTTGTTCGCCTGTGGGAGGGGTCTGCTCGGTTACGGGTGGCGTTGGTTCGCTGGTGGGGGGAGGGTTTTCGGCGACGGGTGGTGTTGGTTCGGTCGGGGAGACGGTGTGTTCGGTCGCCTGACGGTTGCGGTTGTTGCACCACGCCGTCGGTTCTTCAGAAGCGAGTGGCGTTCTTCGGTGGTTCGCCTGTTCGGACCGGTGGGGCTTGTTCGCCGGTGGATGGGGCCTGTTCGCCTGTAGACGGAGCCTGTTCGCCGGCGGTTGGCGTTGTTTGCTCGGGAGGCGCACCGCTTTCTGGCGTCGCTTCGCCGACCGGTGCTTCCGTGGTTGCTTCGGGTGCGTTTGCTTCCTGCGCTTGGGCGCTGGCGGCGAAGAGGAGGCCGGCGAACACAAGCGAGACGGCGAACGCGAGCGACACGACCAACCAAAGAGCAGGGCGGCCTTTGGAGGGCAACGGCATGAGAGGGTTCCTGAACACCGTGATCATGGTTCACTGCAGAGCTACGGGCATATACGAATTTAGCGGCTCCAGATCTGAATTCCAGCGCTATTCTATTCCAGGGCTATTCTCATACAAGATGATGAAGAGCGCAAGGGGTGTCTGTGTTCCGAGCTTGTGATCGACGCGCTGACCTTGGACTTAGTGGCCGGATCTGTTCGGAGGGCCGAAGGGGTTGGGGCTCGTGCTCGTTCTGACGCGGAAGAGCAAGCAGAGCATCATGATCGGCGATGACATCGAGGTCACGGTGCTGTCGAACGATGGCACGAAGGTGCGCCTGGGCATCCAGGCGCTCCAGGCCATTCCGGTGCACCGAGCCGAGATCTACGACCAGATTCAGGCCGAGCACCAAGAGGACGCCACGGTGCGCGGCATCGGTCGGTGAAGTCGGTCGGGATGGTCGGCGGGGCGGAGCGCGCGTGACTCGAGCCGGCGACCTCGGCGGCGCGCGGACCGCGTACTTGGTCGATCCGCGCGCTGCGCGTGCGCTCAGCTCGCTGCGCTGAAGCGCTCTGAGACCTTGCTCCAGTTGACGGTGTTCCACCAAGCGTCGAGGTAGTCGGGGCGCTTGTTCTGGTACTTCAGGTAGTAGGCGTGCTCCCACACGTCCACACCCAGCAGCGGAGTGCTGCCCGCTGAGATCGGGTTGTCCTGGTTGGGCGTGCCGACGACCGCCAGGCCGGAGCCGTCGTGCACGAGCCACGACCAGCCGGAGCCGAACTGGTTGATGCCGGTTTCCTTGAGCTTGGCCTGGAAGTCGCTGAAGGAGCCGAACGTCGAGGAGATCGCCTCGGCGAGCGCGCCGTCGGGCTCGCCACCGCCGTCCGGGGACATGGACTCCCAGAACAGCGAGTGGTTGTAGTGCCCGCCGCCGTTGTTGCGCACGGCGCCTCGCTTGGCCTCGGGCACCTGCGAGAGATCCTTGAGCACGTCCTCGATCGCCGCGTCGGCGAGCGGAGTGCCCTCGAGGGCCGCGTTGACCTTGTCCACGTAGGCCTGGTGGTGCTTGTCGTGATGGATTTCCATCGTCAGCTTGTCGATGTGGGGCTCGAGCGCGTCATACGCGTAGGGAAGCGGCGGTACGGAGTAGGCCATCGGGGCTCCTTCGGTAGGGGACGGGTGCTGGATGTAATTCATAGCGCGCCATCGCGCCCGAGGCGTGATCGCGTGGTTGCGGCGTGACTCAGATTTTTTTGGGCTACCCGGCTTTGGCGTCGCGCAACACCCGTGGGAGCGGGAGGACGCGTAGGATGCCGACCACGCCATGACCCGACTGACCGAGTATCTGCTGCCCACCGAGAAGCAGGCTCCCGCCGATGCGGAGGCGATCTCGCACAAGCTGATGGTGCGCGCCGGGCTGATCCGCCAGATGGGCACGGGCATATGGACGTGGCTGCCGGCGGGCTGGAAGGTGCACCAGCGTGTTGTGCGGATCATTCGCGAGGAGATCGACGCGATCGGCGGGCGGGAGATGCTGATGCCGGTGCTGCAGCCCGCCGAGCTGTGGCGCAAGACCGGGCGGCTGGCGATCGAGGAGCTGTTCAAGCTGCAGGATCGCAAGGGCTCGGAGCTGGTGCTGGCGATGACCCACGAGGAGGCGGTCACGCTCCACGTGGCGCAGACGGTCAACTCCTACAGGGACCTGCCGTTGATCCTCTACCACTTCCAGGTGAAGGAGCGCGACGAGCCGCGCCCGCGCGCGGGCGTGCTGCGCACGCGCGAGTTCGTGATGAAGGACTCCTACAGCTTCGACCGCGACCAGGCGGGGCTCGAGGAGCGCTATGCGCTGCATGTGGGCGCGTACGACCGGATCATGCAGCGCACCGGCTTGCGCTTCTATCGCGTGGAGTCAGACGTGGGGATGATGGGCGGTCTGGGCGCGCACGAGTACATGGCGCCATGTGCGGCCGGCGAGGACGAGGTGGTGCTCGGCGATGGGTACGCGGCGAACGTGGAGGTGGCGCGCGTGAGTCCCGAGGTGACACAGACGGCCGACGGCGGCTACGTGCGCGGCGGTCGAGGCCCTGACGGTCGAGCCGGCGATCGAGATCGGCAACATCTTCAAGCTCGGCACGCGCTACTCCGAGGCGCTGGGCGCCACCTACCTGGACGAGCACGGAGCGGAGCTGCCGATCTGGATGGGCTGCTATGGGATCGGGCCGGCGCGTGTGGTGGCGGCCGCGGTGGAGCAGTTCGCCGACGAGCACGGCATCTCCTGGCCCAAAGCGCTCGCTCCGTTCGCGGTGCACCTGGTGGCCGTGGGTCGTCCCGGAACGCCCGAGCGCGACGCGGCCGACGCGCTGTATGAGACGTTGCGCGCAGGGTGGCGTGGACGTTCTCTATGACGATCGCGAGGCGGGTCCGGGGGAGAAGTTCGCCGACGCCGAGCTGCTGGGCTGCCCGGTGCGCCTGACTGTGGGGCGTCGCAGCCTGGAGTCGGGGGAGATCGAGGTGCAGCTGCGTCGCGGGCGCGAGAGCGCGCCCGGACTGCCGCTTGGCGGCGAGCCGGCGGAGCTGCTTCGGGCGCTGGACGAGCTGTGCCAGAGCACCCCCTAGAGCCCGGAGACGGATCGCCGATGAGTCGCGGGCCCTGACGGGGCCTGCGAGCGACCGCCGCAGTCGGGCGAACGACCGGATCGGAGCCCGACTGACCGTCCGCCGCCTGGTGGGCTGGACCGCTCCGGGCCGCCGCCCCCGCAGACGCTCACCGGCCAGCCGCTGCGGCCGTGGACGGTCCCCAACGCGATCGGTTTCGTGCGCCTTGCGCTGATTCCGGTGTTCCTGGTGGTGGCGCTGTCGAGCGGCGACGGCGTGGCCGCGGCCAACGCGATCCTGTTCGCGGTGATCGGCTGGGGCGACTACGCCGACGGGATCGCCGCGCGGGTGACCGGCCAGTACAGCCGTCTCGGTGCGCTGATGGATCCCGTCACCGACCGCCTGCTGGTCGTGAGCGGCGTGGTGGTGTGCTGGCGCTTCGACCTGCTCCCGCGCTGGGCGCTCGCGGTGCTCGTGGCACGCGAGCTGTCGATGGTGGCGCTCGGGCGCTACGGGTTGAAGCGCGGCATCGAGCTGCGCATCAACTGGCCCGGACGTGTGGGGGTGGCGCCGCTGATGGGGGCGCTGTTCTTCGCGATGTGCGGACTTGGGACGTTTGCCGAAGTGCTGCTGTACGTCGGACTCGTGCTCGCGCTCACTCGCCAGCGCGCTGTATGTGCGCTCGGGGCGCGAACAGCTGCGCGCCCAGACCGGCGGCTAGCGTGTGCCTTGCGGTCCGGTTGGCTCCGGGCCGGCTAGCTCGCCGTGTGCGCGCTCGGGATCGCGGGCGCGGCTGCCCTGGCGCGCCACATCGCCAGCAGCCGTTCGCCGGCGAGCCACGCTCCGATCGTGCCGCTGCACAGCAGCAGCGCCATCAGGCTCACGTTGTAGCGGGGCTGATCGTTGAACGGCGTCGCGAACGCGGAGATCGCCAGCAGCGCCCCGGTGCTCATCACGAGGATGAAGCGGCGCGTGAGGATCGTGCCGCCCAACAGCCCGATCACCGCCAGGATCAAATAGATCTTGTGCTGGGCGGGGCTCGTGTCGGGGTGGTAGGTGCCGTTGCCGCCGGTCCACGCGACGGTCCACATCTTCCAGAACTTGGCCCACAGCATCGAGGCGAACGCGGCCGGTTTGCCGAGCGCGTATTTGCGCACGTTGTTGAGGTTTTCTTCGGTGACCGCCGCGTTCTCGGACATGCCCGGGTGGCGCGCTTCGATCAAGCGGAACACGGGCGCGGAGCTCTGCTGCCAGTAGCGCCCGCAATCCTGGGGGAAATGGCGGCACACCGCGGGCGCGAGCTTCTCCTCGGTGGGCACCAGCTCGCCCTTGCCGGGCAGGTAGCTGCCGATGAAGAACGCGTCGGGCCCCGCGGTGGTGAGCGGCACGAAGCGACCCTCCTCGTGCGAGGCGTACCACAGCCACGGGGACAGCGTGAGCGCCAGCGCCACCAGATACACGCCTCCGCGCAGCACGCCGGTGCGAATGGATTTGGTCCCGCCCGCCCTGCCCGCGAGGCCGAGCGCGAGCGCGATCACGCCCATCCCGAGCGCCATGTCGCTGCGCGTGAGGCACGTGATGCCGCCGATCACCCCCGCGGCGAACAACCACAACAGCTCGTTGCGCTTGCCGTAGCGAGAGCGGGCAAGCGCGGCGGAGGCGATCGCGGCCATCAGCACCAGCGCGCCGGTGGGCTCTGAGAGGAACGTGCGCGTGGCCTCGATCAGCGGCTCGTAGCTTGCCACCAGCGCGGTGGCGATCACGCTCGCCCAGGGGCCCGCGAAGACCCACGCGAGCACCGCCACCAACGCGAGCGTGAGGATGCCCGCGGCCAGCTGCGTGTACTGCGCGGGGCCGCTCGCGTGGGTGGTGAGCTTCAGCGAGTGGTGGCCTGAGAGCCGGGTGGCGATCGCGAACGCGATCGAGGTTCCTGGGGGCCACTTGAAGGTGGCATAGCGTTCGTCGGCGAGGATCCGGTTGGCGTTGCCGACATAGCCGTTCTCATCGGCCGACAGGTGAGTGTTGGTGCCGATCGCGGTGTTGCGCGCGACGCCGCCGGCGAGGACGATCGCGATCACCAGCACGAGCGCGAGCTTGCTCGCGGCGGTCATGCTCGTCAACGGCTGCAGCCGCGCGCTGGCCCTCTCCATCACTCTAAAGCTCAACTTTACCTTCTGGTCTATACTCGTGCACAGGAGCCTACGCCGTGCGACGGCGAGGCTACGCCAGTTGCTCTAAGCCCAGCATCCTTGCGCAAGAGGAGAGCGCTCGCTATGGACACGTTCCCAGACCTTGGCTCGATGAACGACAGTGAGCTGAAGGATGTCATCCGTCAGCTCACCGAGGAAGAGATGGAGATCTCTTACAAGCGACGCATACTGCACGGCAAGATCGACATCCTCCGTGCGGAGCTCGTGGCTCGCTTGCGCGAGCAGCACAAGGAGGGCGAGATGGCGATCACCGGCGACGACGTGAAGCGGTTGACCGACATCCTCGCGAGTCGTGGGGGCGGAGCCTCGGTAGACGAGGCGTAGGGGGTCCTCGCGTCATGGCCTTGCACTGTGCCGAGTGCGGCTTCTTGAGCGACGAGGGCGCGAACTACTGTCAGCGTTGCGGTGCGCTGCTGCCGCGCGGGGAGAGCTCCTCGGGCGAGCCTGTGACCGCCACCTATCGGATCGATGACACCGGCGATCTCGTACCGGTCGAGATCGAGGAGGTGACCGCGCACGGACCCGCGCTCGTGATCCGCACCGGCGGTGGGCGCGCGGGGGAGAGCTTTCCCGTCGATAACGAGCGGATGACGATCGGCCGGCGTCCCGACTCGAGCGTGTTCCTCGATGACGTGACCGTCTCGCGCGACCACGCACTGCTGGTGCGTCGCGGCGAGCACTGGTATCTCGACGACTGCGGCTCGCTCAACGGCACCTATGTGAACCGCTCGAGGATCGAGTCTCATCGCCTTGAGGAGGGCGACGAGCTGCAGATCGGCAAGTACAAGCTCACCTATCACGCGCGCTGATGGCGACGGTCCCGCAAACCCCACCGAAGAGCGAACTGAAGCCGCCGGAGGCTGACGCGCCCGAGAGGTCCGAGGCGGCCGGCGGCACGGAGGCCGAGGGCGGCGCTCGCCAGAAGTCGCTCACGATCGGCGCGGTGTGCAAGGCGCTGGTGCAGGAGTTTCCCGACATCTCGATCTCCAAGATCCGCTATCTGGAGGACCAGAAGCTGCTGACGCCACGGCGCACCCCCGGTGGTTACAGGCTCTACACGCAGAGCGACGTGGCGCGGTTGCGCACGATCCTGCGGATGCAGCGCGACGAGTTCCTGCCGCTGCGGGTGATCCGCCAGGAGCTGGCCGCGGGTCGTGCCGGCGACACGCAGGTACCGCGTCCGGGGCGCGAGGGCAAGCGCGCGTGGCACACGAGCGTGAGCGTGCGCGAGGAGACGGGCGCGCTGTATTCGCTGGAGGACGTGCTCGAGGAGACGAACGCCGACGCGAAGCTCGTGCGCGAGCTGGAAGAGTACGGCGTGGTGAAGGGCGAGATGCGCGGCGGTGCGCGCTATTTCGATGAAACCGAGCGAGAGATCATCGGCGCGGTGTCAGAGCTCGCGCGCTACGGGGTGGGCGGGCGCAACCTGCGCGTGTTTCGCTCCTCCGCCGACCGCGAGGCGAGCCTGCTGCAGCAGATCCTCGCGCCGGCGCTGCGCTCGCGCAACCCCGAGCGTCGCAAGGACGCTGTCGAGGCGCTTGAGAACCTGGCGGCGGTGACCACCCACTTGAAGCATTTGCTGCTAGTGCGCGACTTGCGCAAGATCGTCCGATGAGCCGGTCATTCCGCGGCGTGCTGAGCCACCCTCGATGCTCGACGTACTCCCAGTACGCCTGTGCTCGGGTGCGTCTCATCCCATCCACGGAACAACCGGCTCATGCCCATAGCTGAAGATCTGCGAGCGCTGATTCGGGACATTCCCGACTTCCCCAAGCCGGGGATCGTGTTCAAGGACATAACGCCGTTGATGGCGGACCCCGAAGCGCTCGAGGTTGCGGTGAGCGGGTTGGCCGACTATGCGCGCCCATTGGGCGTCGAATGCGTGCTGGCGGCCGAGGCGCGGGGATTTCTGCTCGGGCCCGCGCTCGCGCTCGCGCTGGGCGCCGGTTTCGCGCTCGCGCGCAAGCCCGGCAAGCTGCCGTATGACACGGTCAGCGCCGAGTACGAGCTCGAGTACGGCTCCGACAGCCTCGAGTTGCACAGCGACGCGGTGCGGCCCGGCACGCGCGTGCTGGTGCACGATGACCTGCTCGCCACCGGGGGCACCGCCAGGGCGCTGTGCGAGCTCGTGCGCCAGCTTGGCGGAGAGGTGGTCGGTTGCGGCTTTTTGATCGAGCTCGCGTTCTTGGGCGGGCGCAAGCGACTCCAGCCATACGACGCTCACGCACTGCTGACCTATGACGCATAGACGCGAAGCACCGGCGAGCCGACGCCGCGAACTGGCATGGTCGGCTGGACACGTCGGACTCGGGACGCTGAGCATGCCCACCGCGCAGCGCACCCGTACGATCGCCGCCTCCCCACGGGAGCTGTGGGAGGTGCTCGGCGATCCCCACCATCTGCCGCGCTGGTGGCCGCGCGTGAACCGGGTGGAGGCGGTTGAGGCCGACGCGTTCACGGAGGTGCTGATCAGCGACAAAGGCAAAACCGTGCGCGCCGATTTCAAGCTGCTCGACACCGTCGAGTCCCAGCGGGTGGTGTGGGCCCAGCAGATCGAGAACACGCCGTTCGCGCGCGTGCTGAAGAGCGCCGAGACGGAGATCAGCATCGCCGAGGCGGCGCCGGGGAGAGCCCGGCGAGCACGGTCACGATCGAGTTGCGCCAATCGCTGCAAGGCTTCCTCGCGCGTCTCGGCGGGCGGCTCGTGCGTCGCGCCGCGAACTCCACGATCGACGAAGCGCTCGACGGGCTGGAGCGGATCGTTGGCCGCTGAGCGGATGCGCTGGTGGGGGTGGGGCGATCCGCCGCATCCGACCCGGACTGCCGCCGCACGCGCTTGGCTTCCTGCGCGACACGGTCGGCGTGAGCCCGACACCGCGTCCGCCGGTCGCGCTCGAACACGTGCGGCTGGATCCACCGGCGATCCCCTCCGGCCGCGCTCGATGAGCTGCGCGACATTCTCGGATCGACCCACGTGCGCGACGACCACGCCGATCGCGTGAGGCACGCCGCGGGGAAGGGCTACCCAGACCTCGTGCGCCTACGCGCCGGAACTCCCGCGGGCGCACCCGACGCCGTCCTGTACCCGTCCTCGCACGAGCAGTTGCGTGCGCTGCTCGCGGCCTGTTCGCGACTCTCGCTCGCGCTCGTGCCGTTCGGCGGCGGCACGAGCGTGGTCGGTGGGGTGGAGCCGCTGCGGGGCTCCCATCGCGCGGTGGTGGCGCTCGACATGGAGCGCGATGGCGAGCGTGCTCGCGCTCGATGAGCAGTCGCTCACGGTCAACGTCCAAGCGGGCGCCAGGGCGCGCGAGCTGGAGCGCCGGCTGGCGAGCAAGGGGCTGACGCTCGGTCACTTCCCGCAGTCCTTCGAGTACGTCACGCTCGGTGGCTGCGCGGCGACCCGCTCGGCCGGGCAGGCCTCCACCGGCTACGGACGCTTCGAGCGGATGGTCCAGGGTCTGCGAATGGCCGCTCCGGCCGGCGACATCGAGCCGCACGCGGTCCCGGCGAGCGCCGCCGGTCCCGACCTGCGCGAGCTGCTGGTCGGCTCGGAGGGCGTCCTCGGAGTGATCGACGAGCTGTCGCTGAGAGTTCGCCGGGCGCCCTCCAAGCGAGCCTACGAAGGAGTCTTCTTCGAGAGTTTCGAGGCGGGCGCCGCGCGTTGCGAGCGCTCTCCCAAGCCCATTGCGCCCCCGATGTGGCGCGCCTCTCGGACGCTCAGGAGACGCGCATGTCGCTCGCGCTCGCCGGCGGCGGCGGGGTGAAGGGCCGCCTTGGACGCGTCTACCTGGGCGCGCGCGGCTACGGGGACGGTTGCCTTGCGATCCTTGGCTTCGAGGGCAGCGTGGAGGAGGTCGCCGCGCGGCGAGCCCTCGCGATCGAGATCGTGCGAGGTGCGGGCGGATTGCGCGTGGGCCGCTCTCCGGGCGAGGCGTGGCTTGCGTCGCGCTTCTCAGCCCCCTATCTACGCGACGAGCTGCTCACCCACGGCGTGATGGTCGAGACGCTGGAGACCGCCACCCGCTGGTCGAATCTCACCGTGTTGCACGCAAGGGTCGTCGCCGCGATCGAGGATGCCCTGCGCGTTCAGGGCACGCCAGGACTGGCGATGTGCCACGTCTCGCATCTATATGACACGGGCGCCTCGCTGTACTTCACGTTCCTGGCCGCCCAGCGGGAGGGCGAGGAGATCGAGCAGTGGCAAGCCGTCAAGGACGCCGCGAGCGCCGCGATCCTCGACGGTGGCGGCACGATCACCCACCATCACGCGGTCGGGCGCGATCACGCGCAATGGATGCCGCGCGAGGTGGGCGACGTTGGGTTGGACGCGTTGCGAGCGCTCAAGGCCGAGCTAGACCCGGCGGGGATCATGAATCCCGGGAAGCTATTGCCTTGAGGGCGGCCCTACGGCACCGGCGTGCCGAAGCGCCGCGGACGGCCTGTCGTGGAACAGGGCGATCAGGGATAGGGCGAGCCGTGAGAGCGTGACCGGGGAGAGGCTCGATCAGTGCAGTGCGAACGAGCCAGTCATCACGATCGGGCCCGGTTCTTTCGGGTCAGTGCTCGTCTCGCGGGTGATGACCAGCTTGTCGTAGCTGCCCGCGTTGCTCGGTAGCGGCCCGCCACCTTCCATCTTGCCGCTGGAGCTCACCGTCGGCGCCTTGCCCAACGGCGTCGAGTTCGACTGCGAGTTGTACAGCCACACCGCGTAGAAGAATCCCGAGGAGGGCGGCAGATCCTGCGCGGCCACGTAGAACGCGCGCTTGTTGCCCTCCGAGAGCACGTACGCCACGCCGGTGGCTTTCGATTCTGGTTCGCCTGGAGTTAGCGTGATCGTCTTGTCGAGCTTCGGCTTGCTCGCGCTCGACGCCGTGCTGGTTGTCGTCTTCGAAGTCGTCGTCGTGGGCGATCCACCGCTTTTCCCGCCGCTACTGGAGATCACGATCACGGCAACCACGATCACCACCACGATCCCGCCGAGCAGCAGCAATCCGCTCCTCCTGGAGCCCGCCGGCGTGGATCGTGTGCGGGGGGGACGATCCGAGGGGTCATCCGAGCCGGGTCTCCCAGAACCACGAGCACGCGAAGCTCCCGCCGCGCCCGTTGCGGCTGCGCGCGGCTCACGCTCGCCGGCAAACGCGCTGCGCCCGGCGCCCGGCGAATCCTCGGCGAGCGCGTCGAGCGCGGCGTGCGCACGCTCGCGTACCGCGCTCTCGGGGATCGCCAGCATGTCCGCCACCTCGGCGTAGGTGCGGCCGCGCTCGAGCAACAGCGACAGCACGGCGCGCTGGTCTGGTGGCAGTCGGTCGAGTTCGGGGGTCATGGTCGAGATCGGGTGGGCGTCAGGTTGAGGTCGGTGACCGTCGTGCGCTGGACGGCGACGACGGATCGTAGGTCAATCGCGCCCTGCTGGGCGCCGATCGCGGATCGTAGGCTATCGTGGCCGCCCGATGGCCATACCGCCCCCCGCGCAGATCAACGAGGTGCTGGTGGGTTTCGACCGCCTCTACGGTCTCGAGCTGCTGGAGTGCTCCGAGTTCGAGGTGCGCGCACAGGTGGTGGTGGACGAGCGTCACAAGCAGCCCGCGGGGCTCGTGCACGGCGGCGTGTACGCCTCGATCGCCGAGGCGATCGCCTCGATCGCCACTGGCATGACCGTGCTCGACGAAGGCTCAATGGCGGTGGGGCTATCCAATAGCACGAGCTTCCTGCGCCCCCTCACCGAGGGCACCGTGCACGCGCACGCCACGCGCGTGCACCGCGGACGCACCACATGGGTGTGGGACGTCACCTTTACCGACGACCACGCACGCACGTGTGCGGTCACGCGCATGACGATCGCTGTACGCCCGCCGCAGGGTTGACCGATCGCTGTGTGCCTGTTGGGCGAGGGTCTGACTGCGTAAGCCCTCTGGGGCCTGGCCGACGAGCTACGCCGCCTGGGCGACTGACGCTCGCTACCGGCGGCTACTGCGCGGGTCCGCGTGGCACGCTCACGCCGCTCGGCACCTGACCTGGCAAGGGCTCGTTTCCAAAACCCGTGTCGGGCAGCGCCGCGGGCAACGGTTCCAGTGGGCCTCCCACTTCGTTCACGGGCGCGATCACGCTCAGCGCTTCGCGTGCAAGTGACGCACGCTGCGCGTACACGCTCACCACCACCACCCCGGTTGCCAACGCGAGCGTCCTCCCGGCTCGCGCGCTGGTCACCTTCAAGCCCCTCGCCGCCGGTGCCGCTGTCGCGGCGGCGCCGCCTGGGATGAAGCTGTTGTCTGGTGAGGTCACGATCGACAGCGGCGTCACGCACGTGTACTGACCGCCCACCACGCAGTCGCCGTAGCGGATCGACACCGCCTCGCTCGGGTCGATGCTCACACTGGTGATCGGCAAGCCGTTGAACTTCAACCCTGCCCAGTACACGGGGAAATGACTTTCGACCATCACCGTCTCCAGCGGCTTGGGACCGATCGGCTCGTCCTGGAGCGTGTTGCCGCACGAGCCGAGCGCGAGCGCGCACACGGCAAATATTCCGGCGAGCCACGCGCGGCTCGGCAGACGGGGGAGTGAGCGCCGCTCGATCACGCAGGCAGGGTAACCCGTCCAGCGCCGGCGACGTTCTGGGCGTCGAGTCGTCATCCGTATGGTACGGTTCAGACCGCGTCGTCCATTATGGATCGTCCCTGTTGTATCTTCCAGGAGGTATCGTAATGCTCCGCCAGCTCTGTCGTTCGCTGTGTCGCACCGCACCCCGCGGGTCTCGCCGGGTCTGTACGGTCCTCGGTGCGCTGGTGGTCGGCGCCACCGTAAGCGTCGGGTATTGCGCAGCGCTGACACCGGCAACGGCTGGAGCGACGGGTTCGTGTCCCAACGAACAGGTGCGCATCGAGGAGCCCTACGCGCCGGCGCTGCCCGACTGTCGCGCCTACGAGCAGGCCTCGCCGGTCGAAAAGAACTACGCGGACGCGCTCGGCTCCGTCACGAGCGTGCGCGCCAGCGCATCGGGCGAAGCCATCGCGTTCGACTCGCTCGGCACGTTCCCGCTCGGCGCGGGGTCCTCCGGCGAAGGGTCCTCGCAGTTGTTCAGCGCCTATCTGAGCGCTCGTGGCGCGGAAGGGTGGCCGACGCAGAATCTGGAGCCCGGGGTCAACCCCGGTGGCAGCGCCTCGCCGCTGGCCCTCAGCGAAGACCTCGCCTACACGTTCGAGCTCTCCAGCAACCAACCGCCACTCTCAAGCGAAGCGGGGGTGGTGGAAGGCGGGCAGGCGCTCTACATGCGCGACAACCTCACGGGGGCCTATCGCCTGCTGTTCCAGCTCCCCCCCGGCGAAAGCGCCAGTTTCTTCTTCGTCGCGGCCGCCGCGGGGGATTCGCGGGTCTTCTTCGAATCGGCCAACCCCCTGGTCCATGGGGCGCCGGCCGGGGTGCGCAACCTGTATGAATGGCACGAAGGGCAGCTGACCCTGGTGGATGTGCTGCCGGGCGGCGCCGTCGCGGATGGCGGCGCGGCGGGCTGGCGCGGCTCGGGGGCCGCCGAAGAAACGGTCGAACTGCCCGACCATTCGCACGGGCAGGTGTCCTACTTCACAGAAAACGCCGTGTCCGAAGACGGCTCGCGGGTCTACTTCACCGACCTCTCGAGTGAACGCCTCTACCTGCGCGAGTCGGCGCCCGGCGACGCGGGCGAAACGCTGGAAGTCTCACGTGGGCCGGCGGCGTGGCTGGCCGCGACTCCCGATGGCTCGCAGGCCTTCTACGCCGAAGACGGCGTGCTCTACCGCTTCGACGTACAAGCCGCGGGCGGGGGACAGAGCACCGCCTTGACGTCGCCCGGCGGCGAAGTGCAGGGGGTGCTCGGTGTCGCCGACGATGGCTCCTACGTCTACTTCGCAGCGAGTGGCGTGCTCATATCTGGTGGGGTCTCGGGTGCCGGCAACATCTACGTTTGGCACGAAGGCGCGATCGCGCTGGTGAGTAGCGGCGGCGAAGAAGACGATTGGAGCGCCCACACGCTGCTCTACGACAGTGTGGCGCGCGGCGGTCCCGCCGAAGGGGTGAGAACGGCGCGCGTCAGCACCGACGGGCGCACGCTCCTGTTCAGCTCGAGGATGAACCTCAGCGGCTATGACAATCGCGGCGCGGGCGGGAACTGCAGCGAACACGAAGAACCCGCGGCGTGCAACGAGCTGTACGTGTACAGCGCGAGCACGAGTGGGACGACGTGCGTCTCGTGCAATCCGCAAGGGGTCGCCGCCACACACGACGCGCTGCTCTACCGCGCGAGCAGCGACGGCTCGATCGCGCCGCCGACGCTGTACCCGTGGGAGCTTCCGCGCAACCTCTCCGCCGACGGCGGCAGGGTCTTCTTCGAGACCGAAGAAGCGCTGCTGGAAGGCGACTCCAACAGCGTCATGGACGTATATGAGTGGGAGCGCGAAGGCTCGGGCACCTGTGCGGCCGGGCACAACGCCGGCTGTCTGTATCCGATTTCCTCAGGCGTCAGCAGCGAACCGTCGTATTTCGCGCAAGCGAGCTCCAGTGGAGGCGATGTGTTCTTCTTCACACGCCAGCCGCTGGTGGGGCAGGACGAAGACGAGCTGGTCGACCTCTATGACGCGCGCGAAGGCGGCGGGATCGCCGCCCAGAATCCTCCCGCGCTCGCGGCGCCGTGTCTCGGCGAAGCCTGCCACCCCGCACAGGCGCTCGCGCCCGCCACGGGCCTCTCTGCCAGCCAGCTGTTCTCGGGTCCGAGCGACAGCGCACCGGTGGTGGAATCGAAGGTCCTCGCGAAACCGAAGCCGAAATCGAAGTCAAAGTCGAAGTCGAAATCGAGGCCGAAGTCGTGTCGGAAGGGCCACGCGAAAACGAAAGGCAGGTGCGTCAAGAAGCGTCATGAGCCCAAAGGCAAACAGGCCGGCAACAAGCGGAGGGCAAAGCTATGAGCGCCAACCCCACAACAATCAGCGACACACACACGGCGACGGGTAGGGCGAGTATGTGGTCCGGTGGAGCGAGCATCGTTCCGAACGAGACGAGCGTGCGTGGCAAAGGGCGCATGGTGCGCTCCTTGCTTCCGCTGGTCGCGATGGCGGCTGTGGCGCTGCTTGTGCTTCCCGCGATGGCCCGCGCGAGCGGGGGGTTCGGGATCGAAAGCGTCGAAGTGCGCGCCGAAGAAGAAAACGGGACGCCGGCGACGCAGGCGGGCTCCCATCCCTACGCGCTGACGGTGAAGTTCGCCCTGAATCGCAAACCTCTCAGTCAGGCACAGAAGGAAGCGGGCCTGGGGGACGCGGGGCCGTTTGGACAGGAAATCGCCGAAGGCGACCCCAAGGACGTCGAAACGACGCTGCCCGCCGGGGTGGCCGTCAACCTGCTCGCGGTCTCGCGGTGCTCCGAACAGGAGCTTGCCAAGCAGGCGTGCGCGGCCACCAGCCAGGTCGGGGACATAGCGGTCGATTCTCCCTTTGCGCTGGTCTCGCTTGCGGGTGAGATCCCCGTGTTCAACATCGCGCCGTCCTCGCCGCGGGTCGCGGGCGCGCTCGGCTTCACCTTCGCGGGTGTCGGCTTCATCGCGCATATCGTCGGCAGCGCTCACGCTGGCGGCGACTATGGGATCTCGGCGCTTGCGCCCGGTCTGCCGCAGGGGTTGGACACGGATGGCTTGACGCTGACATTGTGGGGCGACCCGTCGGCCGCGAGCCACTGCCACCAGCAGTTCATCGGGGGACCGTGCGTTTCCGTGCCTGCGGGCGAACAGCCGTTTCTGACGTTGCCGACGTCGTGCCCGAGCGAGGAGAGCGCGGCGGTCCGCGAAGAACTGTCGCTCTCGGCACGCGCCGACTCCTGGCAAGAACCGGGGGTCTGGACCCCGACGATCCTCTCGGCTCCGCTCGCGGCGATGACCGGTTGCAAGAAGCTGAGCTTCACGCCCTCGATCGAAGTGAGACCCGAAACGAGTGTCGCGGAGACGCCCACGGGTGTGAGCATCGCGCTGAAGATCCCGCAGGTCGAGGCGCTCGGGTCGCTCGCGGAGGCCAACCTGCGCGAAGCCGTGGTGACGCTGCCGGCGAATCTTGTGGTCTCGCCCTCGGCGGTAAGCGGTCTTGCGGGGTGCAGCGAAGCACAGATCGGCCTGTCGAGTCCCGCTCCCGCGGCGTGTCCGGAAGCCTCGAAGGTCGGCACCGTGCAGGCGCGCACGCCGCTGCTCGACCATCCCGTGGGCGGGTCGGTGTACCTGGCCCAGCAGGGCAACGCGGGGTCCGCTCAGGGCTCCAACCCGTTCGACTCGCTGATCGCGCTGTACGTCGTCGTGGAAGGCAGCGGCGTGCAGATCAAGGTGGCGGGCGAAGTGAGCCTCAACCAGCTCACGGGACAGCTCACCACCCGCTTCAAGAATCTTCCGCAGCTTCCCTACAGCGAAATGACGCTCAACCTGTTCGGCGGTCCGCGCGCCTCGCTCGTGCCCGATGCGTGCGGCCTGTACACGACGAGCGCGCTGTTGACGCCATGGTCGGCGCCGGAATCGGAATCGGGCCCGGCTGAAGCGCAGAGCAGCTTCACGGTCGACTCGGGTTGCAATACCGGCGAGTTCAACCCCGAATTCACGGCGGGCACCACCAGTAACCAGGCGGGCGGCTACAGCCCATTCGTCACGACGTTCGCGCGCCAGGACTCCGAACAGGGGTTCGCCGCTGTCCAGGAGCACATCCCGACGGGTCTGCTCGGCTCGGTCGCGCACGTGCCCCTGTGCGGCGAACCGCGGGCCCAGGAAGGCAGGTGCGGTCCGGAAAGCGAGATCGGCACGATCTCCGTCGTCGTCGGTCCGGGGCCCGATCCATTCGATGTCCCGCCCGGGCGCATCTATCTGACCGGCCCCACCCTCCTGCACCTCCCGGAGGGTTCTAATCCTCCCAATCAGTCCGTCGCGCCATTCGGTCTGTCGGTCGTCGTGCCCGCGCGCGGCGGCCCGTTCGACCTGGGCAACGTGATCGTCAGAGCGGCACTACAGATCAATCCCCAAACATCGGCGGTGACGGTTGCCACCGGTCCGCTTCCCGTGATGTTGCAGGGCGTGTCGGCGCTTGCCCGCGGCGTGACCGTCGAAATCGACCGTCCGGAATTCATCTTCAACCCGACCAACTGCGACCCCAAGACGATCTCGGCCACGATGGACGGCACCGCCGCCGTCGTCGCGAGCGCCTCGGTGCACTTTCAGGCCACCGACTGCGCGACGCTCCAGTTCAAGCCGCGCTTCTCCGCATCGACCGCCGGCCACACCTCCAGGGTCGATGGAGCGAGCCTGGAAGCCAAGCTCGTGTACCCGCCGGGTGGGCAGGGATCTCAGGCCAACATCGCCAAGGTCAAGGTCGAACTGCCCAAGCAGCTCCCCGCACGCCTCACGACGCTGCAGAAGGCGTGCCTGGCGAGGGTCTTCGAAGCGAACCCCGCAAGCTGCCCGCCGGCGTCGGTCGTCGCCACGGCCAGCGCCACCACACCGCTTTTGCCCGTGGAGCTGAGCGGTCCGGCCTACTTCGTCTCCTACGGCGGAGCCAAGTTCCCCGAACTGATCGTCGTGCTCCAGGGCGACGGCGTCACCGTGTATCTGCACGGCGAAACATTCATCTCCAAAAGCGGGATCACAAGCTCGACGTTCCCGGCGATCCCCGACGTTCCCGTCGGCGGCTTCCAGCTGCGCTTCCCTCAGGGCCCCGACTCGGCGCTCGCGGCGAACGGCGACCTGTGCACCTCCAAACTCACGATGCCCACCGAATTCGTCGCCCAGAACGGGTTGCGGCTGAAGCAGAACACGAGGATCGCGGTTACTGGATGCCCAAAGGTTGAGAAGAAGGCCACGCACGCCAAAGGTCCCGCCAAGAAGAAGACCAAGACCAACAAGCACGATAGGAGCTGACGATGCGCAGAGCCTGCACATACCTGGTCGTCCTGGGTCTTCGGATCGTTGGTCTCAGCGGTCTGACCGCTGGGGCGTCGGCGACGCCGACGATCACGGCAAAGCCGACGATCGTCCCCATCCCGATCGATCCGCGCACGGCCAACGGGCCGACCTATCCGGGCACGGGCGACATCCTCGGCGCGCCCGCCGCCCTGGAAATCGAAGGCAAAATCAGCGGGACCGAATACGGCGGCTTCCCCTCACCCGTCAAGCAGGTCAAGGTGTTCCTGCCAAAGGGCGTGAAGGTGAGCGAAAGCGGCTTCGCGAAATGCTCGGAGAGCATCCTGCGCGCCTCCGGCCCCGCCGGGTGCCCGCTCAGATCGATTGCCAGCGCGCCCGGTGAAGCCACTGGCGTCGTCAGCTTCGGCGGCGAACGGGTGCACGAGCGAGTGAGCGTGCAGGCATTCTTCAACTCCGGAGGCGGCCTGATCTTCTCGATCGTGGGAACCACGCCGGTCTCGCTCGAAGAATTCGCGACGCTTGCCTTTGTCAACGGCCCCGCCGGCCGATCGTCACCGCGACCCAGATACCGCTGATCGAAACGGTGCCAGGAGCGCTCGCCGCCTCCGCCGAACAGTTCAAGATCACGCTCGGCGCCGCCTTCAAGAAGGGCAAGAAGCTGGTGTCCTTCGGCACCGTTCCCAACACGTGCAAAAACCACTTCACGGCCAAGGTCGAAGCGAGCTTCTACAGTGGAGAAACGGTTCCGCTATCGGTTACGGTGCCGTGCCCAAAGGGAGCGCGCCGGGGTGAGGCTTGAGCTTTCTGGACGGTATGCATGCGACGATCCGGCCAGAAGCATATAGTGTGGATCGTCTGGTGATATATGCTGCTCGCGGTGTCTGAGCGGCGTTTGAGCGAGACCTCCTACCTGGTGCTGGGCATGCTCGAGCACACGCAGCCGGCGACACCGTATGACCTCAAGCAGGTGGCCGAGCTCAGCTCGAAGTACTTCTGGAGCATTCCCCACAGCCTGCTCTACTCGGAGTGCGAGCGTTTGGCCAAGGAGGGCCTGCTGATCGAAGATCGCGAACCGGAGGGGCGCCGACGGCGCATCTACAGAGTCACGAAGGCGGGGATGGACGCGCTGGAAGCGTGGCGCGCCGAGCCGGGGAGAGCGATCAGCGAGCTGCGCGACCTCGGCTATCTCAAGCTGTTCCTCGGAGCCGACCCGGCGATGCTCGCCAAGGCCTATCTGCCCGAACACGAAGCCACGCTGCAACGCTTCGAGGAGCTGCGCGACGCCAGCAGTGGGGTCCAGGTTCCCCGCGGCCCGTGGTTGGCGTTCGACGCGGGAATGGGGCACATGCGCGAGAGCGTGCGCTTCTGGAAGCAGGTACTCGAGGAGGAGACAGCGGAGACGGCGGCTGAGGAGGAGACAGCGGAGGCGTCGGCCGACGAGAAGAGGGCAGAGGCGGTAGCCGAGGAGGCGAGTGGCAAATGAGCGACACGCCGGCGTCGAGCGAGTCGGCACGGCCGGCAATTGCAACCGCCGATAGTGGGCACATGCCGTCGCGCAAAGGCAACCCATTCTTGCGTTCGGCAACCGGCGGGCGAGCCCTCAGCGCGCTGATGCTGCCGGGCTTCACGCTCCACCCGCCGGTCGGCTATGGCGTGCTCACCACCACCGGACGCAGGACCGGCAAGGCACGGAGCAGGTGCGTGCATGCGATCAGGCACGGCGACCGCGCCTACATCGTGATGATCCGGCCCACGCCTGCCGCCATAGCCTTGCCGTGGACAGCGGCATGGATGTGGAACATTCGGGCCAACCCGAATGTGCGCCTGCGGCTCCGTGGCGGCACCTTCGCGGCTCGCGCGCGCGAGCTCACCGACGAGCGGGAGCTGCAGAGCGCAAGGGAGATCTACTGCAACGCGCTCAACCCCTTCGACTATGTCGAGTGCGCTTTCCACCGCGGCGAATGTCCCACGCGCGCCGGGATCCAAGCGCTGCATCGCTCGTGGTTTGACACCGGGATCCCGCTCGTGCTCGAGTTGCAGAACGAGCTCTGAGCAATCAGCCGCGATACGCGTTGGTGACCGGCATGCGCCTATCCCGCCCGAACGCGCGCTCGGTGATCTTGATCCCAGGGGGCGCCTGACGGCGCTTGTACTCGGCGAGGTCCACGAGCCTCGCGGTGCGCTCCACCTCCGCGGCCGGCAGCCCTTCGGCGATCAGCTGCTCACGGCCGCGGTCAAGCTCGATGTACCCGTGCAAGATGCGGTCGAGCAGCTCATACGGCGGCAGCGAATCCTGGTCGACCTGGCCCTCGCACAACTCCGCCGAGGGGGCACGCTCGATGATCGAGGGAGGAATCGGCGCGCGTGCCGGCGTGCCGGTGGTGGTGGGTGCATGGGCGACGGGAGTGTCGGCCATCGCCATCGCGGTGGCTTTGGTGAGCGCATCCGCGGCCGCGGGCTCGTTGCGCCAGCGCGCGAGCCGGTACACGAGCGTCTTCGGCACGTCCTTGATCACCGCGAAGCCGCCCGCCAGGTCGCCGTACAGCGTCGTGTAGCCAACCGACATCTCCGACTTGTTGCCGGTCGCGAGCACCAGCCAGCCAAACTTGTTCGACAGCGCCATCAGCAGGTTCCCGCGGATCCGCGCCTGCAGGTTCTCCTCGGTCAGGTCAGCTTCCAGACCCTCGAAGTCGGCTTGCAGGGTCTGCATGTACGCATCCATCGCGGGCTCGATCGCAAACTCGTGCGCCCGCACACCCAACGCTCTCGCGAGCGCGCGCGCGTCATCCTGCGTCGCCGAGGAGGAATAGGGGGAGGGCATCACCGCAACGTTCACCCGCTCCGCTCCCAGTGCGTCGGCGGCCAAACAAGCCACGAGCGCCGAGTCGATCCCACCGGAGAGACCCAGCACCACCGCCGCGAAACCATTCTTCTCCACGTAGTCGTGCAACCCCAGCAACAGCGCCTCATACACCTCTCGCTCAAGCGGCGAGATCGGAGCGCGCGGGCGAGCGGAGGGTTGCACGGCCACGGAGGTGGCGAGAGCGCTCTCGGCGGGCGCGGGGAGCGGCACACGCGCCGGCTCAGACGAACGAGTGGCGGCACCACCGGCACGAACAGCATCTCCCCCCAAATCAAAGGTCAGGTCGCACACGAGCATGTCCTGCTCGAACTGCGCGGCACGCCCAATCGGCTCGCCAGTGGGGGCGAGGACGAACGAGTGCCCGTCGAACACCAGCTCGTCCTGCCCGCCGACCAGCGCGCAAAACGCGACATACGCACCCGTCTCGCGCGCGCGCCGCGCAAACAGCCGCTCGCGCTCAAGGCCCTTGCCCGCGTGATAGGGCGACGCGGAGATGTTCACGATCAGTCGCGCTCCCGCCGCGACCTCCGCGGCAGCCGGTGGGCCCGCCACCCACAGGTCCTCGCACACCGTCACGCCGACCCCGAGCGCCCCCAGCTCGCCTGCTTGCTTGCCGTGTGCCCCTTGGGTATGCCCTTCGGGGTGCGCCCCGTCATGGGGTGTGCCCGTCAGGGTGAACGTCGTGCCATCCGACTCGCCTGCCTTGAAGTAGCGCTGCTCATCGAACACCCCGTAGTTGGGGAGGTGCACCTTGCGATACACGCTGCTCACGGCCCCGTCGCTGAGGACGGCCGCGGAGTTGTGCAGCACCGCCGCGATCGGACCCGAGGAGCCGTCCCGCGGGGCGCGCACGGCGCCCGATATCCGCTCGGGGAAACCCACGATCGCCACGATCCCCGTGGTGTCCGCCGCGAGCCCCGCGAGCTTCGCGGCAGTGTCGGTGAGGAAGTGCTCGCGCAGCAGCAGATCCTCGGGCGGATAGCCGGTCAGCGCCAGCTCGGGAAACAGCACCAGTTGCGCACCGGCCCGCTTGGCGGCGTCGATGCCCTCGGCGATCAGCGTCGCGTTGCCGTCGAGATCGCCGACGGTCGCGTTGATCTGACACAGCGCCAGCCGCAAGCTGGAGCTCATCGCCGTCGGGTTTGCGCCACTAGCGCGCTGCCGTCGCTCGCGGTCGGCGCGCGGAGCGAGACTTCGACTTGCCCGCCCCGCGTGGCCCGCGCAACCCCGCGGCGCCCGCGAGCGCCACGATCGCGCGCTCCAGCTCGCGTGCGATCGTCTCGAGCTCCGGCAGCGCGTCGTAGTCGGCGAGCAATCCGAAGCCGAGCCCGCCGTCATAGCTCATCACCGCGATCCCCAACGCCTGGCGGCGCGCGAGCGGCACCACCGGATACAGCGCCTGCAAGCGGTGGCTCATCAGATACAGCGGGAACTGGGGGCCCGGCACGTTCGTCACAACCACGTTGAAGAAGCGCTGGCGCGCCTGCAAACGCGCGGCCTGGCTGAGGATCGTGGGGGGCGCGAAGCCCGCGAGGTTCGTCAACACCTCCGCGCCCACCGCTTGGCCAGAATGCTTCAGGTCGTCCATCTCCAGGCGCACCGCCGCCAGGCACTCCGCCGGATCGACGATCCCCACCGGTAGCGGCGCCCACATCGCCGCCACCCGGTTGCCGAGCGCACCGCGCTCGATGTCGGCACGGATCGACACAGGCACCATTGCCTTCAATACGAGCCCTTCGGTGTCATACCCCTGCGTGCGCATGTGATGGCCGAGCGCGAGGCTCACCGCCGTGAGCACCACGTCGTTGAGCGTGCCCCCCAGCGCGTTCTTGATCGCCTTGAACCGCGCGAGGTCTGCGTCCACCCACGTGTAGCGCCGGTGCGCGCTGATGTCCACGTTGAACGGGCTCGGCGGCGCCGGCGCGTTGATACCCGCGAGCGTTGTCGCGCCCACCCCCACCACCGCGTCCTTCACGTGCCCGAGCGCACGGCGCGGGGTGCGCAGCACCGCCCGTACGCCGCGCACCATCTCGGCGGGCACCGTCGAGCGCTCCACCAGCGCGTCCGCCAGCAGCTTCGCCGGCCCCGGCAGCGGACGCGGAATCCACGGCGCCGCGGGACGCGGAGCGCCCGCCGGTTCAGGCTCCAAGTCGAACAGCACCGTCGTGATGTCCACGCCCGAGATCCCATCCACGAGCGCGTGATGGGTCTTCGCGATCAACGCGAACCGTTCGCCCGCCATGTGCTGCACCAGCCACATCTCCCACAGCGGCTTCGAACGATCCAAGCGCTGGGAGAACAGCCGTCCCGCCAGCTGCTTCAGCTCGGTCTCGTCTTCAGGGCGCGGCAGCCCCGTGTGGCGAATGTGGTAGCGCGGGTTGAAATGAGGATCGTCCGTCCACACCGGACGCCCCTGGTCGAACGGCACGAACGCGAGCCGCTGGCGGTAGCGCGGAACCAGGTGCAGCCGCGAGAGGATGTGCTCCACGAACTCCTCATACGGCGGCGCCTTCCCCTCGAACACCATCACCGACGCCACGTGCATGTGCGCGGAGCCGTGATCCTCCAGGTGCAGGAACGTCGAATCCAGGCCGGTGAGGCGGTCGGGGTTTGCCATCGGGTTGATTGTCGCGGGTCTGAGGGCGGGCGTCAACGCCGAGCGCAAATCGCGGGCGCAGATCGAGCGCCGTCGGATGTGTATCGGTCTGTCGGGTCGCTCAGGGATAGGCCGCTCTGGTGGGACGGGTCCGGCTCCGTGGACAGGCGGGCGGCAAGCGGCCTATTGTTCTCAGCAAACATGGAGGCGCCAAAGACCTCTTGACAGCAGGGTTGCTTTGTGTATAAGATGGGTCTATCGGCACCCGTATGGTTGCCGTGAACATAAGGTCGGGTAGGGGTCGGTCCTCGTGGTCGACACCAACCTAGGTTTTTGACGGGGACCTTGGGAGAGGGACCGGGTCGTAATTGAGAGGGAGTTGTTTTTCGCGTGGTTTCTTTTGGGGATAACGTGCTTGGGAGTCCGTGTGCGGCTGACCTGTCCTTTATAGGACGCGTCAGCGTCGCTGACGCGTCTCTCTCTCTCTCTCTCTCTCTGGGACAGCTGCCTTCTAGGGCGTAGCTCCCTTCGCCGCGGACTAGCTTCGCGGCTCGCCGGGCAGAAGGCCCGGCTTGGTGTCTCACACGCCGGTTGCCGCAGGGGGCGTCCGCACCTCTACACACGGGGGGTGTGTTGAGATGGCCAGTCGCGCCAGGCGCTCTGTGCAGTCCAAGCGGCCTGTGCAGTCGGCACAGTCGTTGCGTTCTGGGAGTGTGCGGACGCGGCGTGAGGGCAATGGGTTCGCCCACGTGCAGGTCGCGCAGATTCAGCGTGCGCGGATTCTCGGTGCGATGTTCGACGTCGCTTGCGAGCGGGGCGCGGCGAGCGTGAGCGTCGCGGATGTGGTCGAGCGCTCGGGTGTGTCGCGGCGCACGTTCTATGAGTCTTTCAGCGATCGCGAGGATTGCTTTCTCGCGGCGTTCCAGGACGCGCTCGTGTTCGCGGGCGAGCGTGTGCTGCCCGCCTATGAGTCGCAGGGGTCATGGCGCGAGAAGATCAGGGCGGGACTGGCCGCGCTGCTGGCGTTCATCGATCAGGAGCCAGTGGTCGGGCGCATACTGGTCGTCGAGTCGCTCTCGGGCGGCCCGCGGGTATTGCAACGTCGCGGTGAGATCCTCGCAGAGGTCACGAGGGCGATCGATCAGGGTCGTGGCGAGCCGAAGGCCGCCGACCCGCCCTCATTGACCGCTGAGGGCATTCTCGGTGGTGTCCTGACAGTGATCCATTCGCGACTGCTCGCCACGGAGCGCGCACCGCTCACCGAGCTCATCGGACCGCTGATGAGCATGATCGTCCTGCCCTACCTGGGAGCACCGGCGGCTAGGCGCGAGCTTGACCGTGTGGTGGCGCCCGCGGTGAAAGGCGAGCGTGCTTCGAGCGTGTTGTCCGACCCGTTCAAAGAGGCGGGCATGCGCCTCACCTACAGGACGGTGCGCGTGCTGAGCGCCATCGACGCTCAGCCGGACGCCTCGAACCGTCAGGTCGGCGAGAGCGCTGGGATCGCAGACCAGGGACAGATCTCAAAGCTGCTCGGCCGCCTCGAGCGTATCGGGTTGATCGAGAACACGTACACGCACCCCGGCAAGGGCGCGCCGAACAGTTGGGCGCTAACCCCCAGCGGACAACGCGTCGTCTCGACGATCAGAGCACACACCGAAGGCCCTCACTCAGGAGGCAGCAAGCGATGAGCCACCACGCACGCATCCTCCCCCGCACGGCCGGTGCAACACGATGAATTCTCCGATTCCACTGAATCACATCTCAGAGCAAGGAGCCCATCCAGTCATGTCCACGCACTCCCGCCTATCCCGCGCGCTTGGCTTGTCCCGTGCCCTTCATCACCTTCGTGGTGTTCGCGCGCTGCTGTTGGTGGCCCTCTCGTGCGGCGCGCTACTGGGGGTTGGCGCCGTGCCGGCGTCGGCGGCGGTCACCCACGAGTTCGAGTTCGGCTTCAACGGCTCAGACGTAACCGACACGCCGACCGGGCCGTTCTCGCGTCCTGGGGCCAACGCCTTCGATCAGACCGGGGCTGCCGTCTACGTCCTCGACTTCGGCCGCTCCGTCGTCGACAAGTTCAACGCCGCTGGCACGTATGCCGGTGTTCAGATTACTGGTGCGTCCACGCCGGCCGGGTCGTTTTCTCTCGAAGCTACCTCGGGGGTCGCGGTCGACAACTCCGGTCTGGGCACGGACGCGTCCAATCGGGATGTGTATGTGGCCAACACGGATGACAACGTGGTCGACAAGTTCACCGCCTCGGGTACGTTTGTGTGCCAGATCACCGGGGAGGGGAGCGCGAGCACCGATCCGACCCATGAGTGCTCGACCAGCCAGTCTGGGGTGGGGTCGATCACTCCGACCGGTCTGGCGGTGGACTCAAGCGGCAACCTGTTCGTGGCCGATTCCGCGCACGACGTCGTCGATGAGTTCGACTCGGCGGGCAACTACACGGGCCATCAGATCGCCGATTCGCACATCACCAATCCGGCGACGATCGCGCTCGATTCGAGCGGCAACCTGTATGTGACGAACTTCTTCTCCAACGTGGTCGAGTTCGATGCCACGGGCGCGTTCGTGAGGACGTTGGCTAGCAACTTCAACGCCGTTAGCGTCGGTGTCGATCCGGCCACCGCTCACGTGTATGTCGGCGGGTACAGTAACCAGACGCCGATCGAGGAGTATGACTCGTCGGGCAACCTGGTCGACACGTTCAACAGCGGCATGGTCTCCCCATCCTTGGGCCCACCCTTGGGGCTGGCGGTGCGCGGCTCGAGCGGTGAGGTCTACGCCGACGACTTCACCAACGCCGTGGTCGACGTGTTCGGGCCCGACGTCGTGATCCCAGACGTCACCGCCACCGCGGCCACCGAAGTCAAACAGTTCACCGCGACGCTGAACGGCGAAGTCGGCCCGGCCGGCGGCGGGAACGTGAAAAGCTGCCAGTTCGAATACGTGACCCAGGCCCACTTCGAAGCCGAAGGGTTCGAAGCAGCTGAAGAAGCCCCCTGCTCGCCGGCCACCCCGTACGCCAGCGTGACCAATGTCAGCGCGAGCCTGTCCGCTCTTTCGCCGGAAACCACCTACCACTTCCGGGTTGCGGCAAGCAACTCCAACGGAGTTGTCAGCTACAGCTCTGATGAGACGCTCACCACGCCCGCCCTGGCGGTGACCGGCCAGGCCGGCAACGTGACGGGAAAGAGCGCGACGTTGGGCGGGACGGTCGACCCGGATGGCGCGACGATCACCGAATGCCACTTCGAATACGGCCCGACGGCCGGCTACGGTGAAAGCCAGCCCTGCGCGAGCACTCCGTCGGGCTCGAGCCCTGTTGCGGTGAGCGCCGACATCACCGGCCTTGCGGAAAACACGACCTATCACTTCCGGCTGGTGGCGGCCTACACGGACGGCTCCAACACCGGCTCCGACGCCGGCACCGATGAAACGTTCACGACGCTGACCAGCCCGCTGATCGACGCCGCCTACACCACCAACCTGACCGAAAGCTCGGTCGATCTGAACGCGGAGATCAACCCGATGGGGTTCAATACGACCTACCGCTTCGAGTGGGGCACCAGCACAAGCTACGGCAACAGCGTGCCCGTGCCGGACGCGGACATCGGCTCGGCGTCGAGCGATGTGCTCATCAGCCAGCATGTCAGCGGCCTGAGCGCAAACACGACCTATCACTGGCGGGTGGTGGCGACCAACTCGATCGGCACCACCGAAGGCCAGGACCACACGTTCATCTACCAGCCGCCCACGTCCTCCGGCGTGGGCTGCCCGAACGAACAGCTGCGGGTGGAGAATGCCTTGTCGCTCTTGTTGCCCGACTGCCGCGCCTACGAGCAGGTTTCGCCGGTCGACAAGAACGAAAGCGACGTCAAGAACGACTTCGAAGGGGGGATAAATCAGCAGGCCTCGGTGGACGGGGAACGGGTCCTCTATGAATCCTATGGCGCCTTCCCCGGGTCGCCGAAGGGAAACCTGGAAGTCCAGTACCTCTCCTCGCGGGGCGCGAGCGGGTGGTCGACGCGGGCGGTCGATCTCCCGACAACGGCGACCGAACGAGCCCGGAGAACCCATAGATGCATATAACCTGGTACCGCTCTCGCCCGATCTGTCCACTGGTCTCATCAAGGCCGAACAGCCGCTTGTCGCCAGCGCTCCGGGCGCCGAAATGTGGAGCCTCTACGTGGGCAATCTCCTCACCGGCTCCTACCAGCTGGTGGCTGGCCCCGGTGCCTACCCCGTAGGGGCCTCGACCGACTTCAGCCATGTCTTCTTCGCGGCCAACGGCAACCTGTATGAGTGGGTAGAAGGCCAGTTGCAGCTCGTCAACCTGATCCCGACCTCGGGCACGAGCTGCACCGGGGCGGAATGCACCCCCGCGGCGGCGGTAGGCGGCGGAGGGAGCGTGTCGTGGAACCTCCACGCGATCTCCGCCGACGGCTCGCGGGTCGTCTTCACGAACGGCAATCTCTATGACCGCCTGAACGGCACCACGACGGTCGAAGTCTCCGCCTCCCAGCGCACCCCTTCCGCCGGCGGCGCGGGCGGGCAGTACCAGGATGCGAGCGTCGATGGCTCCCACGTCCTCTTCAGCAGCGCGGGGTTGCTGACCAACGACGCCGTCCCCGGCAGCGGGGAGAACCTCTATGACTACGATGTCGAAACCGGCCAGCTGGCCGACCTCACCGCGGCCAACGACGTCGAATTCCACGAAGTCGTCGGGGTCAGCGAAGACGCCTCCCACGTCTACTTCGTCGCCGAAGGCGTCCTCACTCCCCCCTCTCAGCGCAACGAAAACGGTGAACACGCCGAAGCCGGCAAGCACAACCTCTACCTCTGGAACAGTGGTCAGACGACCTTCATTTTCTACGGTGGCGAATACCCCTACGCAAGCCCCGCCCGGGTGACTCCCGATGGCGCCGACCTCGCCTTCAACTCGGTGGCGAGCCCGACCGGCTACGACAACACGGTCAGCGGCGGCGGCAGCTGCGGGGAGTTGTCGGGCGGCACCCAGCTGGGCCCGCAGTGCACCGAGACCTTTCTCTACGACGCCGTCGCGAACCGGTTGATCTGCGCGTCGTGCAACCCGAGCGGGGCAAGGCCGACCGGGCCCACGGACCTCGGCGATACAGGGGGGCGGGGACAATTTCCCGTACCGGACGCGCAACCTCAGTGCGGACGGTAGCCGCCTGTTCTTCACCTCGCGCGACGCTCTGCTCCCGGGCGCCACGAACGGTCTGTGGAACGTGTACGAGTGGGAGGCCGAGGGGTCCGGCAGCTGCGAGAGCTCCGCTGATAACGGTGGCTGCCTGTACTTGATTTCGGACGGTAGCGGCACCTCGAATTCCTATTTCGCCGACGCCAGCGAAAGCGGTAACGATGTCTTTTTCGAGACCGGCACTTCGCTCGTGGGCCAGGACGAAGACAACTTCGAAGATCTCTATGACGCGCGTGTCGGGGGTGGCTTCGCTTCGCAGGATAAACCGGTGGTGGCGCCGGCTTGTACGTCGCTTGAAGGGTGTCTGTCGCCGTTGAGCGAACCGCCCGCGCAGTTGAGCGTGGCCTCGGCGGAACTTCACGGTTCCGGGAACCTCCTCACCCCGCCTGAAGCGCCCACAACAACGCCCACAACAACGGTCAAAAAGACAGCCGCCGAGATCCGAGCCGAAAAGCTCACCAAGGCACTGAAAGCGTGTAAGAAGAAGCCGAAGAAGAAGCGAGCCAAGTGCCAGAAGCAAGCGAACAAGAGCTTTGGAAAGGCCAAGTGATCATGTTTCTCACCGATAAGTCTCTAAGGTCCCTGGGAGTTCTTTCCAGCTTTGTGGTGTCGTTGAGCTGTGTGGTGGCGGGCGTGTGCCTGCTCACGGCCGGTCCCGCGGTTGCGTCGCCGCCGACGCCGGTCTGGGGCATCATCGCCAGCTCGCAGCCCACAAACTTCGTGACGGGCGGCAAGGCGCAGTACCTGATCGAGGTCACGAACGTCGGTAACGGACCGACCGATGGCAGCGCCGTGACGGTCACCGACACGCTCCCGAATGGGCTGACGCCGACGGGGTGTCGTACAGGTTCTGGTATTGAACCCTGCGCGATCTCGGGCCAGACCGTCACAGAGAACGTCGCTGACTCCGGTGGGGAGACCGGTACGGGCGTGGTCGAGCCCGGCCAGCTCCAACGCGTCGCGATCAGGGTGGAAGTGACGCTGCCCGCGGGAGAAACCGTCCTTAACAAGGTGTCGGTCAGCGGCGGTGGCGCGCCGACCGTGACGATGAGCGAACCGACCACGATCGGCTCGGCGCTGCCATTCGGGGTTGCGAGCTTCAGTGCTCCGGCGATCTTCCCAGACGGCACGCCGGACACCCAGGCCGGCGGGCACCCGTATTCGTTCACGACGAACATCTCCTTCAACACCACCGAAAGCGAAGCCACTGACACGTTCAATGATCACAGCGCGATCAGTGGCGAAGTCAAGGACCTCCATATCACACTGCCGCTGGGGCTGGTCGGCAATCCCCAGGCCCTCCCAGAGTGCACCCAGGATGAGTTTCGCGAACTGAGCTGCCCGCCGAGCTCCCAGGTCGGGGTGACCCACGACGACCTCTCTGCCTCAAAACTATGTTCTGGATGCGCCGCCATAGCAGCGCTGTCGACGGCGGTCTACAACATGGTTCCGCCGCCGGAGTCCCGGCCCAGTTCGCGTTCTCCTACAACGTCGGTGGTATTCACGTGCGAACGCGCTTCAACGCTCGGCTGCACAGTGGCGGTGACTACGGCGTGACCGTCGTGGCCAGCGGCATCTCGCAGGCGTTTCCGCTGTTGGCGATCCCGGTCACCATCTGGGGGGTGCCGGCGGACCCGAGCCACGACGATCAGCGTTGCAGGGAACCGGGAGACGAAGAAAATGCGATATGCGATCGCGAACCTGGGACCTTTGCAGGCCCCAACCCTTCGACTGCGCCGTTGAAGCCGTATCTCACGATGCCGACGGCTTGTCCGGGCACGCCGCTGCGGACGTCGGTGGAAGCGGATTCTTGGGAGGAACCGGGTAATTTTGTTCCTGGGGGGAAAGTGACGCAGGCTGCTGTGGAAGGTTGTGGGAAGCTTCCTTTCGAACCGGGTTTGGAAGCGCGGCCGACGAGTACGCTCGCTGATTCGCCGAGTGGTTTGAACGTCGATCTGCACGTGCCCCAGCCGGAAGGTTGTAAGGAAGAAGGTGGGGGGGTGGAATGTGAACTTGCTGAGGCTCAGTTGAGGGATGCGACGGTGGTGTTGCCGGTGGGGATGGTTGTTGATCCGTCTTCGGCTGATGGGTTGGAAGCGTGTTCTGAGGCGCAGGTTGGTTATTTGGCGCAGAAGAGTGTGGAAGTGGGTTATGAGCAGTTCACGCCTGAACAGGCGGAATGTCCGAACGGGGCGAAGGTCGGCACTGTCGAAGTGTTCTCGCCGCTTGTGAATCATCCGTTGCTTGGTGGGGTGTTTGTAGCGGCGCAGGATGCTAACCCGTTCAAATCGTTGTTGGCGTTGTATGTAGCGGTGTATGATCCGGCGACAGGTGTGGTCATCAAGCTGGCGGGGAAGGTCAGCTTGGACCCGGTGACGGGTCGGTTGACGACGACGTTTGATGAAAACCCGCAGTTGCCGTTCAATGATTTCAAGCTTGATTTCTTCGGTGGGTCGCGTGCGGCGTTGACGACTCCGTTTACGTGCGGGTCGTATGTGACTAGTAGTGTTTTGACGCCGTGGAGTGCACCGGAAGGCAAGAATGCTGAACCGTCGAGCCTGCCGTTCGATGTGACCGCGCCGGGTGGTGGGGCGTGTGTGGATAGTGAAGCGCAGGCGTCGAACGCTCCAGTGTTTGAAGCGGGCACGGCAAGCCCGGTCGCGGGTTCCTATTCGCCGTTTGTGTTGAAATTGAAGCGTGAAGACGCTTCGCAGCGTTTCAGTGGGTTGAATGTGACGTTGCCGCCGGGGTTGATCGGGAAGATCGCGGGGATCGAACAGTGCCCGCAGGCAGCTATCGAAGCGGCGCAGGGACGTAGTCATGAAGGCGAAGGTGCGTTGGAGCTTGCGCATCCGTCGTGTCCGGCTGGTTCTGAAGTTGGGGTGGTGCATGTTGGTACGGGTTCTGGTGCTCCGTATTATGTGGCTGGTCATGCGTATTTCGCCGGTCCGTATGAGGGTGCGCCGTTTAGCTTGGTGATCGTGACGCCGGCGGTCGCGGGCCCGTTTGATTTCGGGAGCGTGGTGGTGCGCGCGGGTTTGTTTATCAATCCGACCACAGCGCAGGTGACGGTCAAGAGCGATCCGTTCCCGAGGATCCTAGATGGCGTGCCGCTTGATATTCGCGATATCGATGTTGAAGTGAATCGCGGTCAGTTCACGTTGAACCCGACTAGTTGCGCGGCGATGGCCGTGACCGGTGAAGAGTCCAGCACGGCGGGGAATACCGCGGTTTTGTCGGATGGTTTTCAGGCTGGTGGTTGTGCGACTTTGCCGTTCAAACCTGGTTTCACGGTCTCTACGCCCGCGAAAGCGACGCGTGCGAATGGTACGAGCGTCACGTTCAAAATCACTTATCCAGCTGGTGCTCTGGGCAAAGAAGCGTGGTTGAGTGCCGCGAAGTTCGAATTCCCCAAGCAGTTGCCGGCACGACTATCGACGCTTCAGAAGTCCTGTCCAGCGGGAACGTTTGACGCGAACCCCGCGGCGTGCGGGGTAGGGTCGAGGATCGGCACCGCAGTCGTGCGCACTCAATTGTTGCCCGTGCCGTTGGAAGGCCCGGTGTATTTCGTATCCAATGGCAACGCGAAGTTCCCTGAAGCGGTGATCGTGTTGCAAGGCGATGGGGTGACGGTAGATTTGCATTCGGAAACGTTTATCAATGAAAAGACTGGTGTTACGAGTGCGACGTTGCCGGCGATTCCTGGTGTTCCGTTTGAAGAAGCGTCGGTCACGCTGCCATCGGGCCCGTATTCGGAGTTCACAGCGAACGCGAACCTCTGTACGACCAGCAAGACCGTTACGGTCAAGCGGAA
Organism: uncultured Solirubrobacterales bacterium; assembly: GCA_963725165.1. GTDB lineage: Bacteria > Actinomycetota > Thermoleophilia > Solirubrobacterales > Solirubrobacteraceae > Palsa-744. The sequence continues at coordinate 70,764 of CAVRXK010000005.1, read as the reverse complement.
GGTGATCCTCAAGAGCAAGGGTCATAAGAAGACCGTTACGCGCAAGGTCAAGGAGAGTGTTGCGAGCCCGTTGGCGTTGAGTATGCCGACGGTGTTCACGGGCCAGAACGGGGCTCCAGGTCACACAGAAGACTCCGATCGCGGTCACGGGATGCCCGAAGACCGTGAAGGCCAAGGCCAAGACGCACAAGTTGCCCAAGACGCACAAGAAGCACAAGTCGGGCAAAAGCAAGCACGGTAGGTGATCGTGGTGTTCTCTCTTGCCCGGGTGGCGTCGGTCCGCTCCGGGCCGTGTGACGCGGCGGTCTGTCGTGTTGGGCGTCGTGGTCTTCGCGTGCGCGGTAGCAGCATTGGTGTCCGTGCCGGCGTTGGTTCTCGCGGCGCAGCCGTGGTGGCATGTGGATTCCGGTTCGCGTCCGGCGAGCATTGCTGTGGGTGGTAGTGGCGAGCTTGTCGTGACGGTCGAGAACGTGGGCGACGCGAAGGCACTCGGCCCGGTAACGGTCGCGGACACGCTGCCTAGCGGGTTGCGGGCGACGGGGATCGCGGGTAGTGAGCCCAAGCGTGGCGGGAGCCTCGGGGAAACGCTCACGCTCTCCTGTTCGCTTGAACATTTGAGCTGTGAAGCACCGGGTCCGCTCGCCCCCTATGACGCGATCGAAATACGGATCGGCGTGGAAGCATTGTCGGGTGCTGAGAATGGTGAAGTGAACACGGTTAGCGTGTCTGGTGCGGGCGCGCAGCCTGTTCAGGTCACGCGGCCGGTCACGATCGGCTCGAACGGTGGTGGGTTTGGTTTGGAAGGTTATGAGCTTGCGGCTGAATCTGAAGGTGGTGGGCCTGTTACGCAGGCTGGTGGGCATCCGTTTCAGGTGACCGGTTCGATCCTGCTCGACCAGGACCCAGACGCCGCGTCGCTCATGAGCACGCCGGATGCGGGTCCGGCTGTTCCTGCGCGGGAAGTGGTCGCTCGTCTACCGCCGGGTTTGATCGCGAACCCTAGTGCTGTGCCGCGGTGTTTGGCTTACCAGTTCACCGAAAGCGTCGGTGGTGGCGAACAGGACAGGTGTCCGTATCAGTCCGCGGTCGGGGTTGCGTCTGTCACGTTCGATCAGGGTGGCGTGACGCGTACGGTTGCGACGCCGGTATTCAATATCGAACCCGAAGCGGGGGAACCCGCGAGGTTCGGGTTCTTTGTTCCTTTGGCTGGTGTGCCGGTGTTCTTGAGTACGAGTGTGCGCAGCGAAGAAGATTGGGGTGTGGACTTGTCCTCGAGTGAGATCCCCCAGGATAGTGGGATCAGTGGTGTGCGTGTCACGTTCTGGGGTGTCGCGGGCAGCGCTCTGCACGACGATGCACGGGGGTGGGGTTGTCTAGCCGAAGCGCGTGAACGCAACGATGTTTATGAAGAAACGGGATGCGATCATTTCGAAGAGAAGGAACCACCAGCGTTCGTGACATTGCCAACATCGTGCACCTCCTCGCTTGCGTCAAGCGTCGAAGCTGACTCGTGGAGTACGCCCGGAGCGTTCCAGGATTTCCAGGCGAGCGAACCGTTGCAACCGTTGACGGGTTGTGCGAGCGTGCCTTTCTCCCCGACAATCTCGACCACGACAACGACCGCCTCTGCATCCTCGCCTTCGGGGTTCTCCTTCGATTTGAGCTATGACGTGCAGGGTTTGACGAGTGGTACGGCGATCGCTCAATCGAACCTGAAGGACACTGTCGTGAGCCTGCCTGAAGGACTCACGATCGACCCTTCCGCGGGTGTGGGATTGGGTGCTTGCAGCGAAGCGCAGTACGCGGAAGTAACGCTCAACTCCCCTGGAGCCGCGGGTTGTCCCGAAGACTCAAAGCTCGGAACGGTCGAAGTGGAAACACCGTTGTTGTTCACGACCGTATACGGGTCGTTGTATGTTGCGCAACCGTATGCTAACCCGTTCAAATCGTTGATCGCGTTGTATGTGGTCGCGAAGAGTAGAGCGGAACGCGGAGTCCTCGTGAAGCTCGCGGGGAAGGTCACGGCGGATCCGAACACGGGACGGTTGACGGTCACGTTCGAAAACGATCCGCCCTTGCAGTTCGACCGGTTCAATTTTCATTTCCGTGAAGGGGCACAGGCGCCGTTGATCAGTCCCTCGACGTGCGGGACGTACACGACGAGCGCTGACCTGTTCCCGTACTCCGCACCGGAAAACCCGCTTACGGACACGGCGTCGTTCCAGGTCACATCCGGCTCAGAAGGCTCCGCGTGTCCCGGGAGTGTTCCTCCGTTTGCTCCGACGATCGGCGTGGGTACGCTGACCAACCATGCGGGCACGTTCAGTCCGCTATATGTGGATCTGTCAAGGACGGATGCGATGCAGTACATCTCCTCCTACTCCACGGTCCTGCCACTCGGTTTGACCGCTGATCTGACGGGTGTGCCGCAATGCCCGCAAGCCGATGTTGAAGCGGCACGTGCTAAGACCGGGACCCAGGAGGAGCAGGACCCGTCGTGTCCGCAGGCGAGCCTGATCGGGCATTCCCTGGTCGGGACGGGTGTCGGCTCAATCCTTGACTATGTTCCCGGCGAGATCTATCTGTCCGGCCCGTTCCGCGGCGACCCCCTATCGGTCGTGTCGATCACGAGCGCTGTGGTCGGCCCGTTCGACCTTGGTACCGTCGTCGTGCGGTTCGGCTTGCACATCGACCCGTATACCGCGCAGGTCTCGATCGACCCGTCCGGCTCGGAACCGATCCCGACGATCATCGACGGGATCGTCACCCACGTCCGTGACATAAAGGTTTCGATCGATCGCTCAGACTTCACGATCAACCCCACGAGCTGCGACGCGCGCCCGATATCCAGCACGCTCACGAGCAGCCTCGGACAAGTCGCGAGCACTTCGGCGCCGTTGAAGGCCGAAGCGTGCAACGAACTCGCGTTCAAACCCACGTTCAAGGTGTCCACGAACGGCAAGACCAGCAGGGCTGAGGGCGCGAGCCTGAGCGTGAAGCTGACGATGCCGATCAAGCTCGGCACCCAGTCGAACATCAAGACCGTCAAGGTCGAACTGCCAAAGCAACTACCCTCCCGCCTGGAAACATTGCAGCAGGCGTGCACCGAAAAACAGTTCAACGCGAACCCCGCGGCCTGTCCGAAAGCGTCGTTCATCGGGCACGCCACAGTGACCACGCCGATCCTCCCCGAACCATTGACGGGTCCCATGATCTTCGTCAGCCACGGCGGTGAAGCGTTCCCGAGCCTGATCCTCGTGTTGCAGGGCTACGGCTTTACGATCGACATCGTCGGCTCCACGTTCATCAACAAGGCGGGGATCACGAGCAGCACGTTCAAGGCGATCCCGGACGAGCCCGTCGGGGACTTCCAACTCACGATGCCTCAAGGCAAATACTCGGCACTCGCGGCCACCGCGAACCTCTGCAAGCTCACGCGCGTGGTCACGACCAAGAAGCGCATCACGGTCAAGGTCAGCGGTCATAGCAAGACAATCCTTCGCAAGACCCGCAAGACGCTCCCCGCCAAGCTGCTCATGCCAACCAGCTTCATCGCTCAGAACGGCGCCACGATCAAACAAGACACGCCGATCACCGTCACAGGCTGTGTTCGCGCGAAGAAGGCGAGAAAAGCCAAGCGCAGCCGGCATGCCAGTCCTCGCCACAAGAAGAAATAGACCGGTCCGCTCGGAACGGTCACGCAGGCCCCCGACGCGCTCGACCGCGAGGCGCTGATCGAGGGCGCCTGACGCGTGGCGTTACCCACAATTATTCCTATATGGGCCTGTTTGCTGTGCCAGCAAAACTGGCTTAGAGCGGAATTATGCTGCTATAGTCCCTATTGCTATGGCGGCGAACGGGGCTCTAAAGAGAACGAATCTCATCGACGAGGCCGTTGTGAGGTTGGGTGAGATGCTGCCGCGCGGGTGGCAGGTCGAACGGCAGATCGAGAACGACGGGGAGGCTGACGCGGGGACCGACGGGTCGATCCTGCTGCGCGACGCGCGGCATGTCGGCGTGACGATCGCGGTTCAGGCCAAGCGGGTGTTCGGGCCGCGTGAGGTGGCCGCGCTCTCTGGCGGGCTGCTGCGCGTGGTCCGCTCGCTCGCGGGCTACGTGCCGGTATTGGTCGTCGCGCCGTGGATCAGCCCGAGGACGCAGGGGCTGCTCGCCGAGCAGGACATCAACTACCTCGACCTGACCGGCAACGCGCGGGTCAAGCTCGACAGCCCCTCGCTCTATATACGCACCGTGGGTCTGGCCCGCAACCCGCAGCCGGCGCCGCGCGGAGCGGCCACGCTGAGGGGGCCCAGGGCCGCGCGGCTGATGCGCTTGCTGATCGACGTCCGCCCGCCTTACGGGGTGGGCGAGATCGCGGCCGCCACGGGACTCGCGCAGGGCTACGTGTCGAGGCTGCTCGACGCGCTGGACCGCGAGGCGCTGATCGAGCGCGCGCAGCGCGGACGGGTCAGCGACGTCGACGTCGCCGGCGTGCTGCGGCGCTGGGCCGAGTCCTACGACGTGCTGAGGACCAACGCCGCCGCCACGTTCCTCGCGCCGCGCGGAGCCGCCGACGCGCTGTCGCGGATCGCCGGGCTGGCCGATCGAGAGTCCGTGGCGATCAGCGGCTCCTTCGCCGCCGTGCGCCTGGCGCCGGTAGCCGCGCCCGCGCTGCTGCTCGCCTACTGTCGGCAGATCGAGAAGGTCGCCGACGCGCTCGGGCTGCTCCCCGCCGAGGAGGGCACCAACGTTGCGCTGCTGGTGTCGTTTGACCCGGTCGTGTGGGAGCGCACGATCGAGGACGGGGGCACCCTGTATGTCGCGCCCTCCCAAGCGGCCGCCGACTGCCTGACCGGCACCGGGCGGATGCCCGCCGAGGGCGAGGCGCTGATCGAGTGGATGGCAGCCAACGAACCGGACTGGCGGCTCTCCTCGCTCGAGGACCTTGCCCGGTCGCGGGCGAGCGCATGAGTGGCGGCGGCGTCCACGCGCAGAGCACAGACCCGCGATACGTCGCGGCGCGACGCGTGCTGCTCGACGCGCTCGTCGCGCTCGCCCCGCACAGCGACGCGGTGGTCCTCGCCGGCGCACAAGCGGTCTACCTGCACACGGGCAGCGCCGAGGTCGCGATCGCGCCCTACACCACCGACGGGGATCTCGTCCTCGATCCGCGAGCGCTCGGGCGGCATCCAGAGCTCGAAGCCGCGATGACCGCCGCCGGCTTTCACCTGGATGAGCACCACGCAGAGCCCGGGATCTGGCTTGCCAACACGACCGCCGCCGGTGAGGCGATCGTCGTCCCTGTCGATCTGATCGTGCCCGAGGGCCTCGCCGCCGGCGGCGGAAGGCGCGCGGCACGCCTCGGCGGCCACGGCGCCAGAGCGGCACGACGCGCAGTTGGCCTGGAGGCAGCGCTTGTCGATCACAGCACGATCAGGATCGGCGCGCTGGAGAGCGGGGACACGCGCTCGATCGCGGTCAAGGTCGCCGGACCGGCCGCGCTGCTGGTCGCCAAGGCGCACAAGCTGCACGACCGGATCGCAAGCGGGCGCGCCAAGCGCATCGACGACAAGGACGCCGCCGACGTCGTGCGCCTGATGCAGAGCGCGAGACCCGCCGAAGTCGCAGCGACGCTCAGCGTCCTCACCCACGATGAGATCGCCGGCGCTCCCACGCGCGACGCGCTCGGCTACATCCAGGAGCTGTTCGGCCGGCGCGGGGGACGCGGGATCGAGATGGCCTCGCGCGCCCTGCGGACGGCGGTGCCCGCCGATCGCGTCCAAGCGCTCTGCGTGGCGTTCGTGGCTGGGCTTGGAGGTGGCGAGGGCTGAGAGGGTGGGACCGCGGCGGTGGTTTGCGCTTCTGCTGTCGCTTGGCGCTTCCCAGCAGCACTATCGGGTTGCCGATGTGGTGCGCTCGGTGCTGTGCTGGTTGCGCTCGCGTGGACCGCGGCTGGCCGTGGGCGCTCCAGGGGTTGGACAGGTGGGCGGCAAGCGGCCTATTGTTCTCAGCAAACATGGAGGCGCCAAAGACCTCTTGACAGCAGGGTTGCTTTGTGTATAAGATGGGTCTATCGGCACCCGTATGGTTGCCGTGAACATAAGGTCGGGTAGGGGTCGGTCCTCGTGGTCGACACCAACCTAGGTTTTTGACGGGGACCTTGGGAGAGGGACCGGGTCGTAATTGAGAGGGAGTTGTTTTTCGCGTGGTTTCTTTTGGGGATAACGTGCTTGGGAGTCCGTGTGCGGCTGACCTGTCCTTTATAGGACGCGTCAGCGTCGCTGACGCGTCTCTCTCTCTCTCTCTCTCTCTCTGGGACAGCTGCCTTCTAAGGCATAGCTCCCTTCGCCGCGTCGGTAGTGCGCGGCCCTCCGGGTATAAGACCCGGCTTGGCTTTTCGCACCCGCATGGGTACTCGCGCCCGCAAGGGCATTCACGCGCTCAGGGCGCGTACAGCTGTTTGTTCTTTCGCCGCCGCGGGTCCTATGCCCGTGGCGGTCTTCTGCTGCCCGGGCTCCCCCGTACGGGGCAGGCGGTCAGGTCTTGTTGTCCGGGTCTCTTTGAGGAGGGGATGTGCTCGTGAGCGTTAATCGGTCGGTGTTGAGGGGTCTGGTGGGGAGCGTGGCCGTCCTGTTCGCTTGTGCCCTTCAGGGTGCGCTTTGCGTCGGTGTCGCTGGGGCGGAAGTTCCCAAGCTCGTCTCGAACGGCAATTTTCACGCGGAGGGCGCCTCTGGCGTCGCGGTCGACCAGTCAAGCGGCGACGTGTTCACCACGGGCTTCTTCGGCTATACGGAAACCGCAGGCCTCGAAACGGGGCTCAGCGAAAAGTTCGACGCCTCGGGTAACGTGCTCTCGCCGCCTTCGCCGTTCGGCGAAGAATATGGCCTATACAACGGTGCGGCTGTCAATCCGACGAACGGGCGTTTGTACGTCGCGCGCCCCACCGAAGAATCAATCGAAGTTTACGATCCCAACACTGGCGCGCGGCTCTCATCGTTTAACGTGCCGTCGTTCTTCTCCACCGAGGCCGAGATATTTGAAAACCACGCGCAGATTGCGACGGACTCGGCTGGCGACGTGTATGTGCCCAATGTGCTTGAAAACAAGGTGTTTGAGTACAATGAAAAAGGGGAACTGCAGCATGAATTTGCGGGCTCCGGCACGCACGCTCTGGAGGGGCCGACGGGTGTCGCTATCGCTCCGTCGGGCAATGTGTGGGTAGCTGACCACGGGAACAACCGGATCGAGGAGTTCTCTGCGACGGGTGTGTTCGTGAGCGAATTTGAAAGCGAAGGCGTGGAGGCACTGGCGCTTGACGCCCATGGTGATGTGCTTGCGATCCTCAACAATGGCGCGGATAACTGCGGTGGGGTCAGCGCGCCGTGTGAGCACTTGGTGGTGTACAGTGAAAGCGGCGCGCAGCTAGAGGATCTCGGCGCCGGCTTCTTCGGTCAGCACGAACATAAAAATGTTCCGGAGAGTATGGTGGCGGTCGACGAGAAGAGTGGGCTGGTGTACGTGACCGATGGCTTGAAAAACGCTGTCTGGGTGTATCAGCCGTCGCTGGCGCCCGTGATCGGTCAGGAGTCAGCTGCCGAAGTGGGGACTTCTGAGGCGAAGCTCGGCGTGTTGGTCGAACCGGGTGGGATTCAGACGACGTATCGTTTCGAATACGACACGCGTGAATATAAGGAAGGCGAAGGGCCTCATGGTGTGAGCGTGCCGTTCCCGGAAGGCAGCGTGGGCGAAGGCTTCGCGGCTCGTGTGGGATGGGCGTCGGCGAAGGGTCTTGCGCCTGACACTACCTACCATTATCGCGCCGTCGTCACGAACGGGCTTGGCACGGTTGTGGGTCCCGATCAGACGTTCACGACTGAGAGCGTTGCGCAAGCCACGTGCCCCAATGAAGATACTCGGGGTGGTTTCTCGGGCAGTTTGCCCGAATGCCGCGCTTATGAGCTGGTCACTCCGCCGGGCAAGTCCTCGGCCCAGCCTGACACTTTTACCGAAGAAACATACGAAACCGAAAACCTTGGCGCAGCCTTCGGGGGGCTCCCCAACAACCTCGCTGCCAGCGACGGTGATCGTTTCGCGTACGAAGCGGCCGAGGTCATGCCCGGTTCGCAGTCGGCGGGCTTGGAATTCCTCGCTACGCGCGGTCCAAACGGATGGAGCTCCGAAAGCGCGCTCCCGCTCCGGGCGTATACCGGCAATCGCTGTGTATTTCCCGTTTCGGCACAGACCCGGGTATTGCGGTATGCCCCCGACCTGTCGAAGGCGCTCCTTGTGGATAATACGATACAGAGCGACTTTGCAAAACTATTTGCCGAAGAATGTCGTTCGGAAAACGTGGAAGTGGTGAGCGGCGAACCGTTTGAAGAAAACCTGTTGACGCACGATAATGAAGATGGCGCCTATCAGTTGGTCAACCTCACACCATCGGGTGTAGCGCCCGTATCCGCAAACTTCATCGCGGCTTCGGCCGACCTCAACCTCGTCGTGTTCAGCGAGCGAGCGAAGTTGACGCCCGATGCTGTGAACGGCGCGATGAATCTGTACGAATCGGACGAAGGTACTCTGCGGCTCTTGAAGCTCGCGTTGCCCTCCGGGGCTCCCGTCGCGGGCTCGGTCGTGGGCATCTCTTCGGATGGCTCTGATTTGTTTTTCACCGCGAACGGGAACCTGTATATGCGGGTGCACGGTGAACGCACGGTTCAGCTTGATGAAGCGCGGGGAGGGTCCGGCCCAGGCGGTGGTGGTGAACTGGCGACTCTTGGCAAAAGGCCAGCCGCGGCTGTTAGCGCTGATGGCTCGCAGGTGTTCTTCACCGACGAAGCTACCGCAGGTCTGACGAGTGATACCGTGGCAGACAGCGGGAAGAACCTGTATCGCTACGATGTGAGTACGGGTCAGTTGAGCGATCTCACACCGGTCGGCGGCGCCAAAGCCGAACTCAAGGGCATTAGCGAAGATGGCTCGGACGTGTATTTCAGCTCTGAAGGTGTGCAGTCTGGCTCGCAGGCGAACCAGTTCGGTGAAACCGCCCAGAACGGTCAGCCGAACCTGTATCTCGAGCACGACGGGACGATCACGTTCGTCATAAACGCGACGATCATGGTTTCCGATCAAGTCGGACCAGCTAGCGGACCAGTTGACGCCATTTCGAATAACGGGGCCTTCCTGGCGTTTACCTCGACTAACAGGCTGACTGGGTATGACAACAATGGGAATTACGAGATCTATCTATACAGTGTGGCGGCGAACCGGTTTGAATGCGCGTCGTGTGACCCAAGCGGTGAAGCACCCACGGCCGGCGGCTCAGGGCTCGGTAATGCTCCGCATTCGGTCTCCGATAACGGCCAGGTGTTCTTCGAGACGGACGAAGCGCTGTTGCCGCAGGACACGAACGGCAAGTTCGATGCATATGAGTTCGACTACGACAGCGGGCTTCATCTGATCTCGACGGGTACGAGCTCGGGCCTGGTGGTCCTGCTCGATGCGAGCGTGAGTGGGAGTGACGTGTTCTTCCTCACCTCCCAGGACCTCGTTCCGCAGGACAATACTCAGGAAGCGCACAAAATTTACGATGCGCGCGTGGACGGTGGCTTCCCAGAAACGGCGCCGCCCCCGGCATGCACGACGGCTGATGCGTGTCGCTCGGCGGCCACGCCGCAACCGTCGACCTATGGGGCGCCGTCGAGCCAGACGTTCTCTGGCGCCGGCAACCTCGCACCGCCGTCTGAAGTGAAGCCTAAGAAGAAGACGGTCAAGTGCAAGAAGGGCTTCCTAAAGAAGCAAGACAAGTGCGTCAAAGCCAAGAAAAGCAAGGAAGCCAAGAAGAGAAGCAAGAGGGCTAAGAAGACCAACCGCAAGGGGAGGCGTTAGTTATGAGGTTTTCACATAGGGTCTCCCTCTCGGTGGCGATCGTCGTCCTGGCGATGCTCGGTGGCGCGACATCAGCGTTTGCCGAAACCCACCCGTTCCAGTTCAGCTTCGGCTCCTTCACGAACCCGAACGGCATCGCGGTGCAAGAATCGACGGGTGACGTGTACGTTGCGGATATCGGCACGAACACTGTTTATAAGTTCGACGCCAACGGCAGCCCGGTCGAATTCTCTGCGCTGCATTCCAACGCGTTGAGCGGAATCGCCACGCCTGCCGGCTCGTTCTCCTTCCCATCCGTGTCAGGCACCCCGGCGGCAATCGTTGTCGACAACTCGACGAGCGCGTCCGATCCCTCCCGTGGCGACCTGTATGTGATGGACGCGGGTCACAATGCGATCGACAAGTTCAGCGCCGACGGCACGTATATATCCCAGGTCACGGGACCGTTCGAAGAAGGATTGGTCGGGCTTGCAGTCACGGCAAACGGGGAACTGCGGGTCGCGGTGCTGTCTCGTGGCGGACTAAAAGATGCCCTACTCGAGAACATCGATCTTTTCGATGACTCCACGGCAAACAATTTGATAACGGTGCAGGAAGGGGCGGCTGTGAACGGCGCCCAGTTGGACGAAAACGTCAGCGAGCTAGCATCTGAGGACAGCTTCGCCGTCAGCCCGACCGGCGATTATTACAACGTCTTCCCCCGGTGCGGTTGTGCGGAGAAGTTCGGCCAAACCCTGATACCACTTGGGAGGGTTGATAGTGGCCCTGGGGATGTTGCCATGGCTGTGGACCCAGTGAGCGGTCACCTCTATGCGGACGACCAGTCCTCTGTGGTGGAGTGGGATGCGGGGGGACTGGACGGGCGCGATGACCTCGTCGGTAGTTTCGAAGACGTAGGTACGGGCGCCGAAGCGTCGAGTTTCGGATCGCTGCAGCTCTCGGCTTCCGTCGCGCAACAGGGCGGGATCGCGGTGGATGGCTCAAACGGTGATATCTATGTCTCGAACCCCGCGGACGGAAAAGTGTACGTGTATGGGAGCGATGCTCCCGCTGTCGCGGCCGCCACCGCAACGACTGTGACCCAGGCAGGCGCGGTGTTGCAGGGCAGCATAGATCCACGCGGCGTGTCTGTCACGTCCTGTGAATTCCAATACGAAAAGGCGCCACTGGAATCCCAAGCCTTGTTTGTGGTGCCTGTTACCGTTTTTCATCACCGGGCTGCATGCGCGCAGGCGCCGGCGCAGATCGGGTCGGGTGCAAGTCCGGTTGGCGTATCGGCGGAGATCAGCGGGCTCACGCCCGGGACCCTCTATTATTTCCGTGTCCTCGCCGGCAATGCGGCCGGTATGAGCTCGAGCGAGGGCATGGTGGCGACGACAGAGGACTTTGGTACCCAGAGCTTCTCGGTATCGTTTGTGAATAAGGACGGCACTCCCGATACTCAGGCCGGTTCGCACCCTTACGAAATGGTGACGAATATCGTGTTCAATACGCATGCGGTACCGAGGGTCACCTATGCGGATTCGCCGTACGAACTACGGCCGGTAGGCACGCCCAAGGACATCATCGTCACCCTGCCGCCAGGCCTCGTCGGCGATCCTAACGCGACGGCGAAGAAGTGCAAGCTCAGCGAACTGGATATAGGTACCTGGAGCAACACCGATTTGGAATTCAACACGGGATGTCCGCATGAAGCGAAGGTCGGTGAACTCTACCTGGAAACCGTCGGTTACGGTACGGGCGACTATACGTTGAACAATATGGTACCGCCCCGTGGTGTCGCGGCGCAACTCGGTGTACGGACGTATTACCCTGAGTCGTTCATCAACGTGACTCCGCGGGCTGGTGGAGACTACCCGTTGCGAGCGGAATCGCTTGATATTCCGTCGGTCGCACCGGTCTTCAAGATCAGGGTGACGATGTCCGGCGTGGTTGGCAGTGGTGAAAGCCGCAAACCGTTCCTGACATTGCCGTCTGGTTGCACGGGCCCATTGTGGTCCTCGATCTCCATTGACTCCTACGAGCGTCCGGGTCAATTTGTGGGTGTGAGCGAACCGACGCGCAACGCCAGTGGCGAACCGGTGCGGATGACTGGTTGTTCGAAGCTGAGGTTCCCGACGGCGCTGACGGTCGCGCCTGACGTCAGCAACGCGAGTAGTTCCTCCGGGTTGACGGTGGGTGTGGATGTGCCACAGACCGCGGCGTTCAATCCTGACGGGCTCGGCGAGTCCTCGCTGCGCGACACGACCGTGGCGCTGCCCGCGGGCGTCACGCTGAATCCGGCGGGGGCGGATGGATTGCAGGCCTGTTCTGAGGGTTTGGCGGGCTTCACCGGCTTTACGGAATTCAATCCGGAATTCGAACATGGTACGCAGTGGGCGACGTTCTCCCCTGAAGCGATCGATTCGCTGCAGCCGGGTGTGAGCTTCTGTCCTGACGGAGCGAAGATCGGGACTGTGAAGATCAAGACGCCGTTGTTGGCGAACGCGCTTGAAGGCGCGGTGTATCTGGCTTCACAGAATGAGAATCCGTTCGGGAGTCTCGTCGCGATGTACATGATGGTCGAAGATCCCATCTCGGGAAGTACGGTCAAGCTGGCTGGCGAAGTGCGCTTGTGCGAAAACGCGGGAGAAGTCCTCGATGGCGTGACGTGTCAGGCACCGGGCCAGATCGTGACGACTTTCGAGAACACCCCGGACTTGCCGTTTGAAGAACTCGAACTGCACTTCTTTGGTGGGGAACGCGCTCCTTTGAGCACCCCGTCGCGTTGCGGTATGTACACGACACAAGCATCGTTCACGCCATGGGACGGCAACTCGCCTGTCGACGCGTCCTCCTCGTTCCAGATCGATCACGGTCCGAACGGTGGTCCGTGTCCCGGTGCGAGCCTGCCGTTCAATCCGTCGTTGACGGCTGGCACGACGAGCAACCAGGCGGGTGGGTTCACACCGTTCACGATGACCATGTCGCGTGAAGACGGCCAGCAGAACCTGCAAGCGATCAGCCTGAAAATGCCTGCGGGATTGTCGGGCCTGTTGACCGGCGTTGAACTGTGCGGTGAAGCACAGGCCAACGCGGGCACGTGCGGGCCGAACAGTCAGATCGGGGAAACGATCGTGAGTGTCGGTGTCGGCAGCGATCCATTCTCGGTCAAGGGCGGCAAGGTGTATTTGACCGGTCCGTACAAGGGCGCGCCGTTCGGCTTGTCGATCGTCAACCCCGCGAAGGCCGGTCCGTTTGACCTGGGTCAGGTGATCGTGCGTGCGAAGATCGAAGTGAACCCGATCACGGCGGATTTGACGATCACGAGCGATAACGAAGGGCCGTACAAGATCCCGACGATGCTCGACGGGATCCCGTTGCAGATCCAGCACGTGAATGTCACGATCGACCGTCCCGGGTTCACGTTCAACCCGACGAACTGCAATCCCATGAGTATTATGGGCAGTCTTGACAGCACCGAAGGCGCGGTTGATGCATTGTCGGTGCCCTACCAGGCGACCAACTGTGCGGTGTTGGGCTTCAAACCTGGGTTCAAAGTCTCGACGTCGGGGAAAACCTCCAGGGCGAACGGGGCGAGCCTGAGCGTAAAGCTCACCTATCCGAAAGCGCCGTTCGGGTCCCAGGCAAACATCAAGAGCGTCAAGGTGGACCTACCCAAGCAGTTGCCGTCAAGGTTGACGACATTGCAGAAGGCGTGTCCCGCGAAAACGTTTGAAGCCAATCCGGCGGGTTGTCCGGCGGCGTCGATCGTCGGGCATGGTAAGGCGATCACACCGCTGATCCCGGTCCCGTTGAGCGGTCCCGCGTACTTCGTCTCTTACGGTGGCGCGAAGTTCCCCGAACTGGTGGTCATGTTGCAGGGTTACGGTGTCACGCTCGATCTGCACGGCGAAACGTTCATCAGCAAAGCCGGGATCACATCGAGTACATTCCATACCGTCCCCGATGCGCCCGTCGGCAGTTTCGAACTGGTACTGCCGCAAGGCAAATACTCGGCGCTCGCGGCGAATGGGAACCTGTGCAAGAGCACACTGAAGATGCCGACAGCATTCACGGCGCAGAACGGCGCGACGATCAAACAGAGCACTCCGATCGGCGTCACGGGTTGCGCGAAGCACAAGGCCAAGAAGGCCGGCAAGCGCCACAAGGGGAAAACGACGCACGGGAAGAAGAAATGAGAGATGGCTGGCAAGGCGAAGGCGAAAGCGCCGTCCGCGATTCGGGGACCCGCGGAGCAGGCGGTATCAAACGGGCATAAGCACCCTGACGGGCACAAGCACCCTGACGGGCACAGGCAGGTCGCGCAGATTCAGCGCGCGCGGATTCTCGGGGCGATGTTCGACGTCGCTTGCGAGCGTGGGGCGGCAGGCGTGAGCGTCGCGGATGTGGTGGGCCGCTCGGGTGTATCGCGGCGCACGTTCTATGAGTCTTTCAGCGATCGCGAGGATTGCCTTCTCGCGGCGTTTGAGGACGCGCTCGCGTTCGCTGGCGAGCGCGTGCTGGCTGCGTATGAGTCACAACGCGGGTGGTGCGATCGGATCAGGGCGGGACTGGCCGCGTTGCTGGTGTTCATCGATGAGGAGCCCGTGATCGGGCGCATGCTGATCGTCGAGTCGCTGTCGGGCGGCTCGCGGGCGTTGCAGCGTCGCGGTGAGATCCTCGCAGAGGTCACGAGGGCGATCGACGAGGGTCGTGGCGAGCCGAGGGCGGCCGACCCGCCACCGTTGACTGCTGAGAGCACTCTGGGTGGTGTCCTGACGGTGATCGGCGCGCGACTGCTCGAAGCGGAGCACGCGCCGCTCACCGAGCTCGCCGGACCGCTCATGAGCATGATCGTCCTGCCGTACCTAGGAGCGCCGGCGGCCAAACGCGAGCTCGACCGCGTGGTGGCGCCCGTGGCGCGAAGCGAGCGGGCGTCGAGCGTGCTGGGCGACCCGTTCAAAGAGGCGGGCATGCGTATCACCTACAGGACCGTGCGCGTGCTGAGCTCGATCGACGCTCACCCGAACGCTTCGAACCGTCAGGTCGGCGAGACGGCCGGCATCACAGACCAGGGACAGATATCGAAGCTGCTCGCCCGCCTCGAACGGATCGGACTGATCGCAAACACAGGTCTTGGTCCCGGGCAGGGGGCGCCGAACAGCTGGACGCTCACTCCGAGCGGGCAAAGGGTGATCTCAACTATCAGAGGGCATACCGAAGGGCGGTTAGCGGGGGGTAGCGAGCGCTGAGCCACCCGGGCGCGCGCCGTCGAGCGTCCGATAGGAGGCCGGATACTCGCCCTCAGTAGGCGGGTGTGTGGTGGCTGTCCGCCTCACCAGATTGGCTAGCGCGCGGCGGGTGTTTTCTTGCGCCGGAAGAGCATGCGCAGGCGGTCATGCACCCAGTCGGGGAGGACTGGAGAGGAGGCGACTCCCGGCATCATGACCTGTCTGAAGTGGCGTCCGGGGGGAGCGTCCGGAGCTTTGAAGAAGGTCTCATCTGTGTCTGTGCGCGGGGGCTCAGAGGCGGGCGACTGGCTGGCGGTGGATGGCTCCATCATGCTCATTGTACTCCCGCCAGCTCGAGCACGATCGCGAGCACGAGCAGCGTCACCGCTCTGGCGAGCAGCAGGTCCTTGCGATCAAGTGTCCCTTCGTTGCTCTGGACGTCTTGCGCAAGGTCTTTGAGCAGATCATCTTCGATCATCTCGTCGTCGTTGCTCGCGCGGGCGTCGAGCATTCCCAGCACCGACGGGCCGTTCTGCTTGGCTCCCGCAAGGCGCAGGGCGCGCAGGGCCAAGCCAAGAGCCAGAATGAGCAGCACGAGCGCGGCGATCCAGAGGTGGTGGGCGGAGCGGACGCCCAGGACGATCGCGGCGATTGCCGCGCAGGCGCTGACGACGCCGAGCGCGCTGGTATCGAGCGTGCCGGAGCGCGACATCTGCGTCTGCAACTGGCTCACGGCCAGCAGGCAGAACCGGTCGGCGAGCTCGGGCTTGATCGGTTTCGTAGACATCCCTGCTCCCCACTTCGACGAGATCGCCGAAACGGGACAGCCCGAGTCGATACATGCTCGTCGACCGTTGTGACCCCGCGGCCGACCCGTCCAGGCCGTCGAAGCGGCCCCAGCCCCAAAACAGAGCCCACCGGCGTGCGCCGGCCCCGCTCACGACGCCACGAGCATGTGCGCGCCAACCTCGTCGATCGACGCGTGGCCCGACAGCGCCATGTTCAGATCGAGCTCGGCCAGGAACGCGCGCAGCACCTCCACCACGCCCTGCTCGCCGCCGAGCGCCAGTCCCCACACGTAGGGTCGTCCGAGGCATACGGCACGCGCGCCGAGCGCCAGTGCCTTCAGCGCGTCGGAGCCACTGCGGATGCCGCTGTCGAACAGCACCTCCAGGCGATCGCCGACCGCCTCAACCACGCCCGGCAACGCCTGCAGCGAGCCGATCGCCCCATCCACCTGGCGCCCGCCGTGGTTGGACACGATGATCCCCTCGATCCCGTGCTCGACCGCCAGTCGCGCGTCCTCGGCGCTCTGGATCCCCTTCAGCACGAGCGGCAGTTTCGTGCACTCGCGCAAGAACTCCAGGTCCGCCCACGTCACCGACGGGTTTGAGAACTGCCACGCCCAGTACGCCACCGCGGTCTGCATGTCCTCCTCCGGGGGCTTCGGCAGTGCCGCGCGAAACACCGGGTCCTGCAGGTAGTTGATGTTGCCCTCGCCGCGCAAGAACGGCAGGAAGCCCTCGCTCAAGTCGGCCGGGCGCCAGCCGAGCAGCCACGTGTCGAGCGTCACGACGATCGCCTTGTAGCCGGCCAGCTCGGCGCGCGCGATGAAACTGCGTGCAAGCTCACGGTCGCGCGGCCAATACAGCTGATACCAGCACGGTTGCTCGCCCGCGGCCTCGGCTATCTGCTCGATCGTGTGCGACGCCGCGGTGCTTGCGATCAACGGCACCCCCACCTGTGCGGCGGCGCGCGCGGAGGCAAGCTCGCCCTCGGCGTGCGCCACCGTCTGCACGCCGATCGGAGCGAGCAGCACGGGTGCCGGCAGCTTCGTGCCGAGCACCGTCCGCTCGAGCGTGCGCTCGGACACGTCGCGCAGCATCCGCGGCACGATCCGCCACTTCTCGAACGCCTCGCGGTTGGCGCGGATCGTGTGCCCGCGTCCCGCGCCGCCCTGTATATACCCGCGTGGGCCGCGCGAGAGCATCGCGTACGCGTCGCGCTCCAGCTCGCGCCAGTCCAGCGGACGGGCGGGCTTGCGACCGGCGAGCATCCCGGCCGCATAGATCTCGTGCTCGTAGTTCGAGAAGGGGGGATCGGTGGGCATGGCCGCCATCCTATTCGGACGCGCGGAATGCGGTCGAGTAAAGTGTCCGGTAGATGACATTCGACCAATCCAAGATCGGGCAGGTCGTGGCGGCGCAAATGGAGGCGCTCGAAGGACGCTACGGAGACGACTGCGAGATCGGCAACGTGTGCACGATCGTCGAGGTGCTCGGGCCGCACGGCTCCGACGTATCGGTGCGCTCCAACGAAGCGCGCCCGCACACCACGATCGGATTGCTGCGCATGGCCGAGGCGATGATGCTCAACCGGCTTGGCGCGGCAGGGCGCGGCGAGGAGGAGTAGCGAACGCGCCGGGTGAGGCGCGTCGTACCTGGAAGTTGACTGACGCGAGTGACTGACGTGCTTTTGACCTAAAAAAGGTGACTGGCAGCGCCTTTGTGCATTTTGGCAAAAATGCAAGATGTGTGAGCTTACTCACACTACTTGTCTTCAATGATCCGTAGCGTATCTCCGATTGCCTGACCCAGCCGAGTCGTGTCCGTGGATGGACACGAGCGGGGGACCCACTGCCGGGCCTGACGTAACAGGGCCCGGATGGGGCGAATCGGCCGCTGATGCGGCTGTAACGACCGACCGGAGTGCGTATGGACGCGTACTGCCGGCGGGACGTGAGCCCGACAGCTAACCCCGTAGGCGGATACACAAGGAGACCTCTTTGTCGAGGCCACACATAGACGGGCGCGCTCGCCGCGCCCATTTGACGCCGCTTGCAGTTGGTTTGACGTTTGGGGCGGCGCTCACAGTTCCGTCGATCACCGGCGCCGCAGTAACAGCAACACCGCCACCGGCGGATCCCGCGCCACTCGCGGGTATTTCTGCAAATCCCACGGTTTCAGAAACAGCGGGAATAGCCGCAGCTCCGGGTATTCCCGCAATATCGGGTAAAGCCGCAATACATGTGAAATTGCGTCTGCGACGCGTGAATCTGAATGTGTTGACCGGCTCGGTGGCGACCGTGAGCGGCACGCTGCGCCCGGCGCCGGCCGCACGCGTCGTGTACCTCCAGCGCCTGGGGCGCCATGGCTGGCGGGGCATCTCACAGACCCTCACCGGAGCGCGTGGTCGCTTCACGCTCCACTACACCCCCCACCGCCTGCTCAGCGAGCCCGTGCGGATCCTGTTCGCCGGTGGCGCGAACGACGCCGGCGTGCGTCGCGACGTCGGACGGTTGACCTCCTATCGCCTCACCGTCGCATCCTGGTACGGCGGCGGTGGCACGCTCGCGTGTGGCGGTGAGCTGACCAGCGCGACGATGGGCGTGGCGAACAAGACGCTCCCGTGCGGCACGCTCGTCACCCTGCGCTACGACGGGCGCTCGGTGCGCGTCCCGGTGGTGGACCGCGGGCCGTACGTGGAAGGCCGCGAATTCGATCTCACCGAAGCCACCAAGCGCGCGCTCGACTTCGAAGGAGTCGGCGAGGTTTGGAGCACTCGCTAGCCTACGTGGGAGCACATGGGCAAGCCGAGGAGAGATAGACGCCGCAAGCACTCCAAGCATCCCGCGCGCCGGAAGACCGCCGCCGTCGCGATGGTCGCCTGGCGCGGGGTGCGAGTCGCTCGCAAGCTGCGCCACGCCAGGCGCAGGAGCCGCAAGGCGCGTCGCGGTCTCGCGCTCGCCTCGGGCGCCGTGTCGATCGGCTCGCTTGCGCTGGGGGCGCTCGCGCTCGGAGCGGTGGCGATCGGAGCGCTTGCGATCCGCCGCCTGGCGATCCGCCGCGCCGTGGTCGGCCGGCTGGACGTGCGCGAGCTGAAAGTCGGTCGCCTGGAGGTCGACGAGCTGGTGGTTCACAGCGAGAGCGCTCGTGGACCTGAGCTTTAGCGAGCGCGAGCGCGCGTTCCGCGAGGAGCTGCGCGCGTGGCTGGCGGAGAACCCGCCCGCGCCGGAGCCGAGCGAGGGCGGCGAAGACGCCCATTACGCGTGGCGGCGGGACTGGCAGCGCAAGCTCTATGACGGCGGCTGGGCCGCGCCGGCGTGGCCGGCCGAGTACGGGGGCCGCGGCGCGTCGCTGAGCGAGTCGGCGATCTACTTCGAGGAGCTGGGCCGCGCGCGCGTGCCGCTGCCGGCGAACGTGCTGGGCCTGTTGCTCGGCGGCCCCACGCTGATGGTGTGGGGCACCGACCGCCAGAAGGAGCGCTATCTCGCGCCGATCCTCTCCGCCGAGGAGATCTGGTGTCAGGGCTTCTCAGAGCCCGACGCCGGCTCGGATCTCGCGTCGTTGAAGACGCGCGCGGTGAAGGACGGCGACGGCTGGGTCGTGACCGGGCAGAAGGTGTGGACCAGCGGCGCGCAGTACTCGAAGTGGTGCATGCTGGTGGCGCGCACCGACGGGGATGTGCCCAAGCACAAGGGCCTCACGTACTTCCTGATGGACATGGAGCAGGACGCGGTGCAGGTGCGCCCGCTGCGCCAGATCACCGGCGAGGCGGAGTTCAACGAGCTGTTCATCGAGGAGGCGCGGATCCCCGAGGAGAACGTGGTGGGGGGCGTGGGCAACGGTTGGAAGGTCGCGCTCACCACGCTCATGAACGAGCGCGCGGGGCTCGGCTTCGCTTTGCAGGTGCGCTTGCGCCAGTTGCTCGACGACACGATCGCGCTCGCTCGCGAGCGCGGGCTGATGGAGAACCCGCTGTATGCCGACGCGCTCGCCGAGCTGCACGTGCGCTGCGAGTCGATCCGGCTGCTGGCGTGGAAGGGGCTCACCGACATCGAGCGCTACGGCCAGCCAGGCCCGGAGGGGTCGCTGGTGAAGTGGCTGTGGTCTGACACCAACCAGCGCCTCACCCAGCTTGCCGCGGAGATCGTGGGTCCCGAGGCGCTCACCAACGGCACCAGCTGGAGCTATGAGCTGCTGCGCGCGCGCGGCAACACGATCGAGGGCGGCACCACCGAGGTGCTGAAGAACATCGTGGCCGAGCGCGTGCTGGGACTGCCGCGGCTGAAGGCGGTCATCTAGGTGGTTTTGGATGGGATGGGCTCCGCCCCTCCGGGGCTCCGCCATATGGCGTGCCCGTGGTCTCAGCCGGCTCGAGCACATCCGTGAGGATGGGCGTGCGTAGCTGATGGACTTCGGCCTGAGTCAGGACCAGCGTGAGATCCAGCGCACCGCACGCGAGCTGCTCGCCGAGCGGGCGCGTCCCGAGCGCGTGCGCGAGCACGCCGAGGCGGGCCGTCTTGACGATGCGCTGTGGCGCGAGCTGTGCGAGCTGGGCTGGCCGGGGATCGCGATCGCCGAGCGCTACGGCGGTCAGGGGCTCGGTCGCGTGGAGCTGTCGATCCTGTGCGAGGAGCTGGGACGCTCGCTCGCGCCGGTGCCGCTGCTGCCGAGCGTGCTCGCCTCGAGCGTGATCGAGCTGGCGGGCTCTGAGGAGCAGTGTGCGCGTCTGCTGCCCGGCTTGGCGAGCGGTGAGACGGTCGGGGCGCTTGGCAGCGCGCGCGACGGCGTGGCGGAGCTGGTGGTGGGCGCGCCCGCCGCACAGCTGCTGGTGCTGGTGGAAGACGGCACGGCGCGTGTGCTCACGCGCGAGCAGGCCGAGATCGAGCCGGTCGAGTCGATCGACCCCACGCGTCCGGCGGCGCGAGTGAGCGCGCCGGTGGGCGCGGGTGAGGCGCTTGCGGGCGATGTGGCCGGCGGGATCGACCGCGCGCTGGTCGCGATCTCCTCCGAGCTCGTGGGCGTGTGCGACCGGGCGCTTGCGATGACCGTCGCGTATGTGAAGGAGCGCAAGCAGTTCGGTGTGCCCGTGGGCTCCTATCAGGCGGTGTCGCACCGCTGCGCGCAGATGCTGCTCGACACCGAGAAGGCGCGCGCGACGACCGCGTTCGCCTCGTGGGCCGCGGACGCCGACCCGGCAGCGGCTGGGGGAGGCCGCCGCGATGGCGAAGGCCGCCTCCTCGGAGGCCGGCGTGGAGGTGACGGCCTCGGCGATCCAGGCCCACGGCGGGATCGGCTTCACCTGGGAGGCCGACGTGCACTGGCTCTACAAGCGCGCGCTGCTCGACGCGGCGCTGCTCGGCGGGGCCAAGCCCCAGCGGGCGCGGCTGGCGGGATCTCGCGCGGCTAGCGCGTCCCTTGCGGGTCGCATGCGGGCGCGAGCGGGCTCTTCGGCCACGTCCATACGTGATAACGTACGACGTATGCCAGAGGTGCGCACATGGGACGGAGCGAGCTACGACCGCATCTCCGGGACGATGGAGGCGCTCGGGCTGGCGGTGCTCGATCGCCTGCAGCCTGGCCGGCGACGAGCTGGTGCTCGACGCCGGCTGCGGATCGGGGCGGATCTCCCAAGCGCTCGCGGAGCGTCTGCCGCGCGGCCATGTGATCGCGGTGGACCAGTCGCCCTCGATGGTGGACGCCGCCCGCAAGCGACTCGGCCCGGAGTTCGACGTGCGCGTCGCCGACCTGCTCGACCTGCAGCTGGAGCGGCCGGTGGACGCGATCCTCTCGACCGCCACGTTCCACTGGATCGTCGATCACGGTCGCCTGTTCGAGCGTCTGCGCGCGGCGCTTTGCGCCCCGGCGGGCGACTCGTGGCGCAGTGCGGGGGCGAGGGCAACATCGACATCCTGCGCGGCAAGGTCGGCGAGGTGCTCGCTCGCGAACCGTATGCCGCGCACTTCCGCGACTGGCAGCCGCCGTGGAACTACGCCGGGGCGGAGGAGACCCACGAGCGCCTGCTCGCGGCGGGCTTCAGCTCGGCGGAGTGCTGGCTTCAGCCGGCGCCGCGCGAGCCCGAGCACCCGCGCGAGTTCCTCTCAACGATCGTGCTCGGCCCGCACGTGCAGCGGCTGCCCGAGGAGCTGCGCGAGCGGTTCATGGACGACGCGCTGAGCGCTCTTGGGTGAGCCGGTGGTCGTCGACTACGTGCGCTTGAACATCGACGCGACCGCATAGCGGCGTACAAATCGCCGTCGGCCCCGCTAGATTCGGCGCACGATGACCGTCGCGATCGTGACCGACAGCACCACCTACCTGCCGCGGGACGTTGATCGAGCAGTGGGAGATCCACCAGGTCAGCCTGTACGTGGGCTGGGACGGCGACCTGCGCCCCGAGCACGAGTACACCGACCTCGACGCGTTCTACGCGCGACTGCACGACTCTCCAGGGCTGCCGTCGACATCGCAACCGTCGGTCGGGGATTTCCTGGCCGTGTACGAGCCATTGCTGAGCGCCGGTCACGACGTCCTCTCCGTGCACATCGCCAGTGGACTGTCGGGCACGTGCGAGAGCGCGCGCGAGGCCGCGCGCGTCACCTCGCGAGGCGGGACACTCGGGGCGCGTCGAGGTGATCGACGGGCAGACCGGCGCCGGCGGTCTCGGCTGCTTGGTGATCGCCGCCGCGCGAGTCGCCGCACGCGGCGCCACGCTCGAGGATGCGGTCGCGGCGGTCGCTCGCGCACATGAGCAGCCTGGACATCTGGTTCTGCCTGGACACGCTCGAATACCTGCACCGCGGCGGGCGCATCGGCGCCGCCCAGGCGACGCTCGGCACCGCCTTGAAAGTGAAGCCGATCCTCACGTTCGGCACCGAGATCGCCCCGGTCGGGAGGGTGCGCACCCGCAAGCGCGCGTTCGAGCGGATGGTGTCCTACCTGCGTGAGCTGCACGAGCGCGGCGCCACCGACTGGATCGTCCAGCACGCCCAGGCCGAGGACGACGCACGGCGGATGGTCGCCGAGGGCGAAGCGATCTTCGAGTGCGAGCCGCTGTTCTGCACGCAGGTGGGTCCGGTGCTCGGAGCACATCTCGGCGCGGGGCTGCTGGTCGGGGGGATGGTGTTCGAAGCCGGGCGGCTCGGCCGCAGCAGAGTCGCAAGCCTGACAATGGCTCCGCCCGATCCGCAGGCAAGCGGGCGTCTCGATCTCCGCCGCGCGCGCGGCTAGATTCGGTAGACGATGTCGGATGAGGCAGCCCAGCTGAGCACAGCGCATCTGGACGCCGACGCGTTCTTCGTGTCGGTCGAGCTGAACCGCCGACCCGAGTTGCGCGGGCTGCCGGTCGTGGTCGCCGGCACCGGGCCGCGGGCGGTGGTGACCACCGCAAGCTATGAGGCGCGCCGCTTCGGCGTGGGATCGGCGATGCCCGCCGCGCGCGCACGACGACTGTGCCCGCAAGCGGTGTTCCTGCCGACCGATCACATCCACTATCGAGACGTGTCGCGACGGATGATGGACGTGGTGCGCTCGCACGTGGAGCGCGTCGAGGTCGTCGGGCTCGACGAGGCGTATGTCGACCTGTCGGGCTTTCACTCGCCGCGCGCGGCGATGCGCCGGATCGTGGCCGACGTCAAGGCCGCCACCGAGCTGGTGTGCTCGGTCGGCATCGGTCCCAACAAGCTGGTGGCGAAGGTCGCCTCCGACGCGGAGAAGCCGGCGGGCTTTCTCGTGTTGACGCGCGAGCAGGCGTGCGAGCGCTTTGCCGATTCCCCGCCCGCGCTCGTGCCGGGCATCGGCCCGAAGACGGCCGCGCGCCTGGCGGAGCTGGGCCTGACCACGCTGCGCGCGCTGGCGAGCGCGCCCGAGCGGCAGCTGGTTGAACGCTTCGGCCCCAACAACGGCCCCGAGCTTCGCCGCCGCGCGCGCTTCGAACACGACGGAGAAGTCTCCGAGGAGCGCAAGGTCGTCTCGGAGTCGCGCGAGCGCACGTTCGACGAGGACGTGCGCGATCTGGCGCAACTGCGCGACTGGTTGCGCCAGATGACAGCGCAACTGTGCGCGAGTCTCGTCTCGAACGGTCGTCGTGGACGCACGATCGGGATCAAGGTGCGCCTCGACGACTTCTCCACCGTCACGCGTGCGCACACGCTCAGCGAGCCGACCAGCGACGCCGAGCAGGTCACGCGCGTGGCGCTCGCGCTGCTGGACGAGTACGCCCCCTCGCGACCGGTGCGCCTGCTGGGACGTGCGCGTCGCCGGGCTCGCCGCCGGCGGCTCGCAGGCGCGCGAGCGGCGCGCGGACCCAGCCGGCCGGTCAGCTCGAGCTGCCGGTGTAGGACCTCCAGCCGGCGCATGAGGACGAGCGTGATCGTGCGGGCGCCGTGTAGGCTTCCTCGCACGATGGCACTCGCCAAGGCAGGGGAGATCGAGCTGAGCTACGACCGTGCCGGCGACGGCCCGCCGCTGCTGCTGATCATGGGGATGAGCGGCACCAAGCACCACTGGGGCGTGGCGCTGCTCGAGACGCTGCAGCGGCGACTTCGACACGATCGTCTACGACCATCGCGACGCCGGCGACTCCACGCGCACCGGGCAGCCGTTCACGATCGTCGACCTCGCCGAGGACGCCGCGGGACTGCTCGCGGCGCTCGAGATCGACTCGGCGCACGTGATGGGCATCTCGATGGGCGGCATGATCGCCCAGGAGCTGGCGCTCGCGCACGCCGATCGCCTGCGCTCGCTGACGCTCGGCTGCACCTACTGCGGCGGCGAGGGCAGCGTGCTCGCAAGCGAAGGCGTGATGCGCAAGCTCGCCGAAGCGATGACCTCGGGCGACCGCGAACGCGCGATCCGCGCCTCCTGGGAGGTGAACGTCTCGCCGAGCTTTGCCGCCGACGGAGGACGCGTGGGTGAGGTTCCGGGCCACGGGTATGCGCTACGGGCTGCCGGTTGAGGTGATCATGCGCCAGATGCAAGCGATCGCCGGGCACGACACGAGCGCGCGGCTGCCGACGGTGAGCGTCCCGACACTGGTGGTGCACGGAACCCTCGACCAACTGCTCCCGGTCCAGAACGGCCACATGATCGCCGGGCTGATCCCCGACTCGCGCCTTGAGATCTTCGAGGGCGTCGGTCACATGTTCTTCCTGGAGGAGCCCGAGCGCACGGCGGAGCTCGTGCGCGAGCACGCCTCCGTCAATGCCTGAGGGCTTGCGCGGACGGTGACTTTCAAGCCCGACGGTGCTCTGCAGATCGACGCGCGGGACGGTGTGCGGCTCGCCGGGGAGCAGGCGGGTGTGGGGACGCCGATCGTGCTGCTGCACGGGCTCACCGCGACGCGTCGCTATGTCGTGATGGGCTCCAAGGCGCTCGAGCGCTCCGGTCATCGCACGATCGCCTACGACGCGCGCGGGCACGGCCACTCCAGTCCGGCGCCGGCTCCCGAGGCGTACACATACGAGCTGCTCGCCAAGGACCTGCAGGCCGTGCTCGACCGGCTGGAGATCGAGCGGGTGGTGCTTGCCGGCGCCTCGATGGGCGCCCAGACGGCGCTTCGCTTCGCGCTGGAGCAGCCTGACCGGGTGCTCGCACTCGGGTTGATAACGCCTGCGTTCGATCCCGACACGCATGGCGAGGACGATTCCTACGCCTCGTGGGACAGGCTTGCGCAGGGGCTCAGAGAGGGGGGAGTGGAGGGCTTCGTCGACGCCTACGATCTCGATGCCGTCCCCGAGCGCTTCAGGGAGACGGTCGCGAAGGTGCTGCGTCAGCGGCTCTCCGCGCACGACCATCCGCTTGCGGTGGCGGACGCTCTGCAAGCGGTGCCGCGCTCGCGGCCGTTCGAGCGCTGGGACGAGTTGCGCTCCGTCGAAGTCCCTACGGTCGTGATCGCCAGCCGCGACGAGGCCGACCCGACCCATCCGCTGGCTGTCGGCGAACGCTACGCGGCGGCGATCCCGCGCGCCAAGCTCGTGGTCGAGGAGCCCGACAGCTCGCCGATCGCATGGCAGGGAGGACAGCTCTCGAAGGTGCTTGCCGAGTTGAGCGAGTCCGTCGCGGCTCTAGCCGAGGGAGCTGCGCTCCAGCTCGCGAGGCGAGCGCTCGCTCAGGCGAGCGCCGCGGAGGGTCGTGGCCGGGCTCGTCCACGACCGCGCCTCGCAGCAGCGCCACATAGCGCCCGCCAAGCTCCACCAGCTCCTCGTGGGTGCCGCGCTCCACGATCTTGCCGTCGTCGAGCACGAGGATCTGATCGGAGTCGCGGATCGTCGAGAGGCGGTGGGCGATCGCGATCGTGGTGCGACCTCGGGACAGATCGTCGAGCGCCAACTGCACTGCCCGCTCGGTCTCGGTGTCAAGCGCGGAGGTCGCCTCGTCGAGGATCAGGACCGGCGGGTTGCGCAGGACCGTGCGCGCGATCGCGATGCGCTGCTTCTCGCCGCCGGAGAAGCGATAGCCGCGCTCGCCGACAGGGGTGTCATAGCCCTCGGGCAGCGAGGAGATCAGCTCGTGGATCTGCGCGGCCTTGGCGGCGTCTTCGATCTGCTCGTCGCTTGCGTCAGGGCACGCGAAGCGCAGGTTCTCGCGGATCGAGGAGTGAAACAGGTAGGTCTCCTGGGAGACCAGTCCGACCGTGCGCGGCAAGCGACTGGAGCGTGACGTCGCGGATGTTGTGCCCGTCGATGCACACCTCGCCCTGCTGGGGCTCGTACAGGCGCGCAACGAGATAGGCGAGCGTGGTCTTGCCCGAGCCTGTCTCGCCGACGAGCGCCGTGCGCGTGCCGGCGGGAATCTCCGCGGAGATGTCTTGCAGCGTCCAGGGCGCCTCGGGCGCGTAGCGGAAGCACACGTTCTCGAGGCTCACGTCACCGCGCACGTCCTCCAGTGCCTGCGCGGTGGGGCGCTCCTCGATGTCCACGGGCAGGTCGAGGTACTCGAAGATGCGTCCGAACAACGCAAGTGAGGTCTGCACTTCGAGGCCCACCGACAGAAGCTGCTGCATCGGGAACAACAGGCGCGTCTGCAGCGTGGTGAACGCGACCACCGTTCCGATCGAGATCACTTCGCTGCCGTGCACGCTGCTGTAGCCGGCAAACCAGTAGACGGCGGCGGGCATGATCGCGAAGCTCATCTGCACCGAGGCCATCCGCCAGCGGCCGGCCATGCGCGCGCGCACCTCCAGGTCGGCCAGCTCGCTGGACTCGCTGGTGAAGCGGCTGGTGAGCTCGCCCGAGCGGCCCATCGTCTTGCCGAGCAGGATGCCCGACACCGACAGCGACTCCTCCACGAGCGTCGACATGTCCGCCAGTCGGCCCTGGCGCACCGACTGGATGCGCCTGCGCTCGTTGCCGACGCGGCGCGTGAGCCACACGAAGAACGGCAAGCAGCACCAGCGAGAACAACGTGAGCTGCCAGCTGAGCGCGAACATCGCGGTGACCGTCGCGAGGACGGTGGCGACGGTGGAGACGGTCGAGGTGGCGGTGCTCGTGACCACGTCGTCGATCCCGCCGATGTCATAGGCGATGCGCGCCTGCACCTCGCCCGAGCGCGTGCGCGTGAAGAACGCGAGCGACATGCGCTGCAGGTGCGCGTAGACGGCGGCGCGCAGGTCGTGCATCACGCGCTGGCCCACCTGGTTTGAGATCCAGGTCTGCGCGACGCTGATCACGCCGTTGATGATCGCCAGCGCGATCATCCCGGCGACCAGCCAGCTCAGCAGTTTCAGGTCGTGTCCGATGATGCCCTTGTCGACCGCTTCGCGCAACAGGAACGGCGAGGCGACGCTGAGGATCGAGCCGACCACGATCAGGCTCAGCAGCGCGCTCAGGCGCAGGCGGTAGGGGACGAACAGCCTGCCGATGCGCTCGCAGCGAGACCGGCCTGTCGGGGATGTCCTCGGGGCGCGGCTTGGATCCGAGCCGCGAGTGCCGCCGCCACCGCGCCCATTGCCGCCGCCGCGACCGCCGCCGTGTCCTTCCGCGAAGGGCTGGTGGCTCACTGCAGGCGCGCCGGGGAAAAGCTCACGCCTCGATTCTAGTGCCGCCAACCTCAGTCTCGGTGGCGGCGCCTGGCGTCCATTCCTCCGGCGGATGCCAGACGCCGTCGCGCAAGCGCCGAGCGTACTGCCGATCAGAGATCGGCCAGCACGTCGAGCATTGTGCGGTGGCGTCTGGCGCCGGCGGATCGTAGGATGGGGGTTGATGGACCTGTCCGCCGCGGAGATCCGTGTGCTTGGCTGCCTGCTCGAGAAGCAGCGCACCACGCCCGACCACTACCCGCTGTCGCTGAACTCGCTGCGTCTGGCGTGCAATCAGGCGACCAATCGCGAGCCGGTCGTCGAATACGACGACGCGATCGTGCGCGACGCGCTGCACCGTCTGGAGCGCCGCGGCTACACGCGCCTGGCCGGGGCGAGTCGAGCGGCCAAGTATCGCCACCTGCTCTCCGAGGCGCTGCCGATGTCAAGCGCCGAGCAGGCGGTGATGTGCGTGCTGATGCTGCGTGGCCCGCAAACGCCCGGCGAGCTCAAGCAGCGCGGCGAGCGCATCCACGCGTTTGCGGGCCTGGATGAGGTGCACGCCACGCTGGCCGCGCTGATCGAGCGAGGTCTGGTTGCACAGCTGGGGCGTCGTCCGGGTCAGAAGGAGGATCGCTACACGCAGCTGCTGGGCGACAGCGAGACTCAGGCGGCGCCGGCGCGGTCAACGGGGCACCCACCACATACGCGGCTCCTCCGGCGCAGTCACATCCGGCGCCGGCGGCGCAATGGTCAGAGCAGGGCAATCTGGGCGAGCGCGTGGCCCGACTGGAGCGCGAAGTGGCCGAGTTGCGCGCAGCGCTCGCAGGGGGCGGCGACGCGGGCTCCGAGACCGTCGAGCGCGGCTCTGACCTGGGGTCCTCGGAGGATCGTGAGCCGGCCTGGCGCGAGACCGCTCCACCGGCTCCATGATCGTCTCCCACCTGATCCTCGCCTCCTCGGCGTCGGACACCGCCACGGGAGTTGGCATCCCGGTGGCGATCGCCGCGGGTCTCGTGTCGTTTCTCTCGCCGTGCGTGCTGCCGCTGGTGCCCGGCTATCTCTCGACTGTGATCGGGGTGGCGCCGGCGGACATTCAGCACGCGGGCACACGTCGCGTGCTGGTGCCGAGCCTGCTGTTCGTCGCGAGCTTCTCGCTGATCTTCATCCTGCTCGGACTGACTGCCACCCAGGTTGGCTCGCTGCTGAACCAGCACATCGACGCGCTGCGCACCGCCGGCGGGGTGCTGATCGTGGCGATGGGGTTGGTGTTCCTCGCGACCCCGTTCGTGGATGCGCTCAACTTCCAGTGGCACTCAGAGTCGCTGATGCGTCTCGCCGGGCGTGGTGGCCCGCTGGTCGCGGGCGCCGCGTTCGCGATCGCGTGGACACCGTGCACGAGCATCACGCTCGCCGCGATCTTCGCCCAGGCGGCCGTCTCGGAATCTGCGATCCATGGGGCGATCCTGCTCGCGTTCTACTCGGCCGGCTTGGCGATCCCGTTCCTGCTGATCGCGGTGGCGTTCGAGCGCATGAGCGGCGCGCTGGCGGTGGTCAAACGCCACTTCCCCGTGATCGTGGGGATCGGCGGGGCGGTGATGATCACGCTAGGGCTGCTGATCCTCACGGGGGAGTTCACGGTGCTGAACGCCCACGCCAATCATTGCTGCAGGGCACCGGCCTGAACGTCTCCAACATCTGAGGGGGCCGTGCCTGCGCCTGGCACCGCCGGCGATGCGGAGGTTGCCGGCGAGGTGGAGGTCGCCGTCGGGTTGCTCTGCCGCCGTGCGAGGAAGCCCTTTTCCCACGCTTCCTGGTTGCGCTTGGCGTCGAGCACGAACGGCGAGTAGCCGATCGCCTTGACGATCAGCTGGTTGATCCGCCCCCACGGGGAGGGGAGCGGGCGCAGCACGTCCACGAACAGCACCACACGGGTCTCATCGGTGTCGTTCCAGACCTCGTGGTTGAAGGTGTCGTCGAAGATCAGGCTCTTGCCCTCATTCCAGTGGCGGATGTCATCGCCCACGCGAATGCGGCACTGCTCGGCCTCGCGTGGCACGATCAGGCCGAGGTGGTAGCGCAGCACGCCCTTGTAGGGGCCGCGGTGGTCGAGGATGTGCTTGCGGGGGGAGAGGATCGAGAACATGGCGGTGGTCATGCCTGGGATTTCGCGCATCAGTGCGGCCGTCTTCGGGCACGTCTCCACACCGAGCTTCGCGGCGAAGCCGTAGCCGTAGAGGAAGTAGGTCTTCCAGTCGTCGTCGTCGGTGATCTCGATCTGGTCCTTGGAGATGTCCTGGAAGTTGGGCAGGGCCTCGCGGTCGGCAAGTACGCCCTGTAGCTCGTCGCGGATGGTGTGCCAGTTGGCCTCGATGTGCTCGATCCAGGGAAAGCGCTCGGTGGGAAAGAACGTTGCGTCGCCGACGAGCGAGCGCTGGCCGATGAACCGCTCGACCGGAGCGAGGATCCATTCGCCGGCGGCGATTGTCAGCTCGACGGTGCGCTCCCACAGTGACTTGCTCATCTGTTCCTCCTAACGGTTGGTATTCCGTGGATGAGATGTTGTCATAGCCAGTGGGAAGGATTCAGACCGGGAAGTGTCATAACGTGGTGTGACCCCAACCGACGGAGGAGACTCGTGAGGCCCGTTACAGCCCGTACCGCAGATCACGCAACAGGGAGGACCCGAGGCACCCTGGCCATTTCGCTGCTGGCGCTGGCGTTGGGCGCGTTTGCGCTCGCCGGGTGTGGAAGCTCCTCGAACACCACCAGTTCCGCGGCGTCGGCACCGCTCAGCACTCCATCGACGCCGTCCACAGCTACTCAGTCGACTGCCGCCAAAGCGCCGGCTCCGGCGGGGGCCCTCAGTCTTGAAGCGAACTCCGAAGGGCAGCTGAAATTCAGCACTACCTCGCTCACCGCCAAAGCGGGGAAGGTGTCGATCGACTTCACCAACATGTCGCCGTTGGCCCACAACATGACGATCGAATCCTCCGCGCACAAGATCCTCGGTGCGACCCCGACCTTCCAGGGTGGTACCAAGACGCTGACGCTCGACCTGAAGCCGGGCACCTACAAGTTCTTCTGCTCGGTTCCGGGCCACCGCATGGCCGGCATGGAAGGCACGCTGACCGTCAAATAAGGCGTACCGGCCTGGCGCCGGTTGCGCGAGGAGCGTTGCGCTCGGCGCCTTGAGCGACACCCGCCGGTCGGCTGTGGGGCCGGCCGGCGGGGGCTCAGCAGGTTTGTCAGGCGGCCTCGCGCAGTGCTGCCAGCTCGGGCGACTCGGCGAGCTTCTTGAGCGCTCGCTGCTCGAGCTGGGAGGCCCGCTCGGCTGAGAATCCGAGGCGCTTGCCGATTGCGGTGAGCGTTTGCGGCTCCTCGCGTCCGGTTCCGAAGCGCAACGTGAGCACGGTGCGCTCGGTGTCGGGGAGCTTGGCGATCGCACTGTGGACGATTCGCTCGCGCTCGTTGTCCCAGGCGGTGTCCTCAGGGGCCTCGGCGTCGGAGGGCAGCAGGTCACCCAGCGCGGTGTCGCCGTCGTCGCCGACCTGCTGGTCGAGCGAGACGAGCGCGGCGCGCTGGTGGCGCACCTCCTCGACCTGCTCAATCGGCAGTCCGGTCTCCTCGGCCAGCTCCTCCAGGGTGGGCTCGCGACCGAGGCGTACCGACAGCTCGCGCTCGACGCGTCCAACCTTGCGCGAGCGTTGGGCTACATGAACGGGTAGGCGGATCGTGCGGCCTGAGTTCTCGAGGCCGCGTTGGATCGCTTGCCTGATCCACAGGGTGGCGTACGTGGAGAACCTGAATCCCTTGCGCCAGTCGAACTTCTCGGAGGCGCGGATCAGGCCGAGCATGCCCTCTTGGACAAGATCGGCCAGCGGCAGGCCCTGGTTTTGGTAGCGGCGGGCGTTCGAGGCAACCAGCCTCAGGTTGGAGTTGATCAGCTTTTCCTTGGCTTGCAAATCGCCGCGCTCGATTTCCTGGGCGAGCTCGATCTCCTGTTCGGGCGTGAGCAGGGGATAGCGCCGCGAATGCGCGAGCAACTGGTCGACGGACTCCGGTATGAACGACTCGGCCGTCATATCGATGGGTGTGGGGGACTTCTTGAATGGCGTCTGGCATAAGCGTCTCTCTGAATTGGTGGATCTAGGGGCCTCGTCCGCCGGCCTACTATCGGCCGTGTGACCCTCTAATCCGATGCTTGGAGTCGGGATTATACGCCGCGATAGTTGCGTTGTCAATCATTCTTGTTGGAGTCATCCGTTGGATGTGGTTCGACATGCTGGCCACAGCCACCTTCCCGCGCAACCAGTAACCCGCGAGAAGGCGATAAGCTCCGGTATGGGCGTGCTATTTGCTTACCCGATTGCGGGCTTCTGTACCAAGCATCGGTAGATCCCGGGCTTTCGATAAGTCCAGGGTCAGCCGCCCGGTGGCGTAGTCTCCCGGGCGATGACGTCCGATTCGCCCGCCGCGGAGCGTTCGCGGCTGTTCTCACCCTCGCTGCTCGAGGGTCAGGTGGCGCTCGTGACCGGCGCAGGCAGCGGTCTCGGCCGTGAGACCGCGCTGGAGCTGGCTCGCTGCGGGGCGCGGGTGGTGATCTGCGGTCGTCGCGAGCAACCGTTGCGGGACACGGTCGCCGCCTGCTCGCGCGGGCTGATCGAAGCGCACGTGTGCGACATCCGCGAGGAGCGGGAGGTCGAGAGGCTGGTCGAACGGACGCTGGACAGCCACGAGCGGATCGATCTGCTGGTCAACAACGCCGGCGGCCAATTCCTGGCGCCTGCGGAGTCGATCACGCCGAAGGGCTTTCGCACCGTGATGCGTCTCAACGTCGAGGGCACTTGGCTGATGACGCATGCGGTGGCGACCAAGGCGATGATCCCCAGCGGGCGTGGGGGGAAGGTGTTCAGCGTGACGCTCTCCCCGCACAACGGGATGCCGGGGATGGCTCATTCCGGCGCCGCCAGGGCGGCCGTTGAGAACCTGATGCGCACCCTCTCGGTGGAGTGGGCGCGCTTTGGGATCCGGCTGCTGGCGCTCGCGGCCGGCCAGTTCGAAACGGAGACGCTGCTGAGTAAGTATCCGGCGGCGATTGTCGAGCGGATCGCTCACACGATCCCACTGGGGCGGATGGGGACCGAGCGGGAGTTTGCGTGGCTTGTGGCCTACCTGGCCTCGCCTGCCGGTGACTTCTTCTCCGGTGCGGTGCTTACAATGGATGGCGCGCGCGACGATTGGCTCGGACCGTGGCCGCCGGCGCAAGCCGCCGACGAGCACGGTACGCCGCTCAGCGAGGAGCGTCGGGGGTAACGCGTCCCAACAAACCGCTCATCGCAGCCAACATCGAGGCGGATAGCGTTCAGTGCGCAGGATCGCCCGAGCAAGGAGTGCATTCGCGAGAACCGATGTCCGAGCAAGATCGACAACAGCCAGGCACAGATCGCGACCAAGAGGAGCCGCGCGATGAAGCCCGGCCTGGCGCGGCCTCGCGCGCGAGCGCTCGCAAGGACGGCGACCTGTTCGACATCGGACGGCTGATCGACAGGCGCACGCTGCTCAAGAGCGGCCTGCTCGCGGGCGGAGCGCTCGCCGGCGGTGGTGCGGCATTGGCCGATCTGGCGGCCAAACAATCCGCGGCCTCCAGCACGAGGTCAGCCGGCAAGCAAACGATCGCCACGGGAGGCACCGCGGGGGCCGGGGAGAGTTCGGTTGCGGATGTTTCCCGAAAGAAGCCTGTGCCGGCGGGGCGACGCCCGCCGAACATCCTCGTGATCATGGTCGATCAGCTGCGCACCCCGCAGTGGTTCTCCGCCGGCGCGACCGCGGAAGCGGCGATGCCGAACATCACCGGCCTTGCCAACGACGGCGTGTCGTTCGCGAACCACTACACGGCCTCCAACGACTGCACGCCCGCCCGCGCGGCGCTGCTCACCGGCCTCTACACCCACCAGACCGGCTGCATGATCACCGGCGGCAGCACGCTTGACCCCGGCTTCCCCACCTGGGGGACGATGCTGCGCGAGCAGGACTACAAGACCTACTGGTATGGCAAGTGGCATCTCACTCACGGCGACAACCTATGGGAATCCCAGGAGGACGCGGGAGCGCTCGAGCCCTACGGCTTCGCGGGCGGCACCTATCCCTCGCCCGACGGGGCGCCGGGGCAGGGGTGGCGCGTGGACCCACACATCCTCTCTCAGTTCGAACAGTGGTTTGAACGCGGTGCGCCCAAGCACGAGCCATGGTGCACGACCGTATCGTTCGTGAACCCTCACGACATCGCGTGGTGGTACCGCTGGAGCAGCAGGTTCGCCGCGGAGGCGAGCGCGGCGAGCGTGGTCGGCGTGTTGCCCCCGAACTTCGAGACCCCTGAAGAAATGATCGCGCGGGGCAAGCCGGCGCTGCAGCGCTCCCTGCAGGACACCGCACAGGTGTCCTTCGGCACAGTGCCCTACAGCGGCCCGGCGGTGACGCAAACGTGGCTGCCGTTCCTGAACCTCTACATGAAGTTGTTGGCGGAGGTGGACGCGCATGTGGGAGGAGTGCTCCAGACGCTCGCCTCCCGCCCCGATGTCGCTGCCAACACGGTTGTCGTGTTCACCTCCGACCACGGCGAGTACGGCGCCTCGCACGGGATGCGCGGCAAGGGCGCGAGCGCCTACGACGAGGCGATTCGGGTGCCGTTGATCGTGAGCGACCCTCGGGGAGTGGCAACGCAGGCCGCGGGTCGGCCCCGGATGGGTCTCACCTCGAGCGTCGACGTGGCACCGCTGCTACTGGACATCGCCACCGGATCTTCCGCTTGGCGCAAGGAGAAGGACTACTCGCACATCGCCTCGCGTCACGACGTGGCGGCGATGCTGCGCGACCCCTCCGCGCCGGGTCGCGCACACGTGCTGCACGCTACCGA
This sequence comes from uncultured Solirubrobacterales bacterium, assembly GCA_963725165.1. GTDB lineage: Bacteria > Actinomycetota > Thermoleophilia > Solirubrobacterales > Solirubrobacteraceae > Palsa-744. Next base: position 35,951 of record CAVRXK010000005.1, on the reverse strand, counting down.
CGAGACGGTCACCGAGTTCGCCACCGAACCCTATGCGGCGGAAGCGCCGCTGCATGTCGTGGCGTTGCGTACCCCGACAGCCAAGTATGCCACCTACTCGAACTTCGAGGCGGAAAGCATCAAGGCGATGACGGCCGGCCAGGAAACCGAGCTGTATGACTACAGCACCTCCCAAGGGCGCATGGAGTTGGACAACCTGGCCGGCAACAGTGCGCTTGAAGAAAAGCTCAGCGAGCAGTTGCAGAAGGCGGTTGGCCAGGAATTGCGCGAGCCGCTGCCGACTCGCCTGTACGCCGCCCACAAGCGTGGTCTGGGCGACTATTTCAATACGGCTGAGAAGGCCGCGTTGAAGGCAACCGAACGCCGTCGCGAACGCACCGAAGCCGAATCCGAGCCGCCGACGCAGCCAACACCGATCGAAGCGCCGCTCGGCGGCGAAGACGAAGTGGGGCTGAACGATTCGACTAAGTTGCACGCTCGGCGGCGCGCAGGCCGGCGAGGGTCCACACGGCGAATACGATGACGAGCGCGATCGCGCAGGCGAACGCAAGCCAGGTGTGATCGAGCGCTCCTGAGATCAGACCGCGACCGGCGCCGAGAAAAGCGGTCGCGGGATTGACGCTGGCGACGGCGTGGATCCAGCCTTTCAACAGCGACAGCGGCACGTACACCGGGGCTAGAAACAGGATCAGGAACACCGGGGTCTGCATCAACGGACCGGCCTGGATCGAGCGAAAGCGAAACGCGACTCCCGCGGCCCAGCCATAGCCGACGAGCACCAGCAGCGCCGCGAGGGCGTACAGGCCGAACAGGTCGACCCCGTCTCCGGTCATCTGCATCCCCGATATCAGCGCCACTACGGTGACCACGCTGAGCGTGATCGCCGCACGCGTGAGGGCCACCAGCGCGTACCCGAGCACGATTCCGCGCCGGTTGCCGGCGGCGAGCATCAGCCGTCGTGCAAAGCCGCTTTCGAAGTCGACGGCGATCGTGAAACCGGTGAACAGTCCGGAGAACATGGCTGCCTGGAGCATCACGAACACGAACTGAAACGCGGTGTAGCCCGCCGGGAATTTGAAGCCCGGGACGTCGCCAAGGGCGGATAGGCCGCCGGCGAAGCTGGCGAAGAACACGAGCGGAAACACGAGCGAGGGGATGAACAGGTCTGGGCGGCGTATGTAGGTGTGCAGGCTGCGCCAGGCGATCGCCCTGGAGACGCCCCACATACTCGCGTTCTCGGTCGGTGCGCTCATCGCGCGGCCTCACGCGAGGCGGTCGGGTTCGGGTGGCTCATGTGCGCTGCATCCTTGCTCGCAACGCGACCGCCACCAGCGCCAAGCCGACGATCAGCAGAGCGATCGCCACGGCAAAACCACGCGCAAGCGCGGTGGTGTCCCAGCCGGCGATGTACAGGCTGCGAAAGCCCTCGATCAGATAGGAGATCGGGTTCCAGGTCGCCACCGTGTGAAACCAGCCTGTCTTCAGCAGATTGCGTGGCAGGTTGCTGGAGGACAGGAAGATGAACACGAAGAACAACGGGAACAGACCCTGCACGGCCTCGCCCGAGCCGGTTCGCAGCGCCGCCACGCAACCCAGTGCGCCAAACGCGGTCGCGGTCAGTGCGCCGAGCACGATCAGCACTGGCACGCCCCAACCGCCGGCTGCCAGATGGGCTCCGGCAACCACGCCCAGCAGGATGTAGATGGCCGATTGCAGCGCGCCGAGCGCCGCGACGCCGACCAGCAGTCCCGCGATCAGCGAGAGCCGTCGCATCGGGGTGAGTGCGAGACGGTGAAAGAAGCCGCTCTGGATGTCCTCGGCCAGATTGGTGCCGGTGTTGATCAGCGAGAACATGCTCCCTTGGATGAACGCCACCGCGATCGCAAACGACACGTAGGAGTGCGTTGGGAAACCCGGCAGGTTGGTGGCGGCTTGCAGCCCACTCGCGTTGACCGCGAGCAGCATCGCGGGAAAGAACACGATCGGGAACATCTGGAAGGGTTGGCGCAGAGTCTTGAGCATCGAGCGCCGCGCCAGTGCGCCGACCTGGGTTGTGAGCGTCGCGCTCACGCCGTGACAGACTCGACGGGCGAGGCGCCCGCGCTCTCGTCGTCCTGGTGCTCGGCGGAACCCTCAAGCGATCGTCCGGTCTTCGCGAGAAATACGTCATCGAGCGTGGGGGAGTGCAGGCGCAGGTCGGCTACCGCGATACCCTCGGAGTCGAGCACGCGCACGATCTCGGCGAGATCGCCTGCGCCCTCTGAGAGCTGGGCGGCGATACCGCCCGCGGAGGCTGCGGTCGCGTCGCCAAAGCGGTGCAGCACTGTCGCCAGGCGCTCGCGGTCGGTCGGGTCCTGGGGGATCGCCTCGACCGTCTGGCGGCCGATCTGCGCCTTCAGCTCGGTGGGGGTGCCCTCGGCGACGATCTTGCCGTGATCGATGATCCCCACACGGTCGGCGAGCACGTCGGCCTCCTCCAGATACTGTGTGGTGAGGAACACGGTGACGCCCTCTGCGGCAAGCCGGCGCACCTCCTCCCACAGCGCGGCGCGGCTCTGGGGATCGAGCCCGGTGGTGGGCTCGTCCAGGAACAGCAGTCGCGGACGGTGGAGCAGCGCCAGGGCGAGGTCCAGGCGTCGCTTCATGCCCCCGGAGTAGCCGTTCACCTTGCGATCGGCGGCTTCGGTGAGCCCTACCCGTGCCAGCAGTTCGCTGCCGCGCTGCTCGCGCTCGCTCTTGGGCAACCCGTGCAGGGCGCTCTGCAGACGCATGTGCTCACGGCCGGTCAAGAACGGGTCGAGCGCGGACTCCTGCAGCGACGCGCCGATCGCGCGTCTGACATCCGCGCCCCGATGGACCACGTCGAGCCCCGCCACACGCGCGCTGCCGGAGGTGGGCGGGAGCAGCGTGGTGAGCACCAGCACGGTCGTGGACTTGCCCGCGCCATTGGGCCCGAGAAAGCCGTAGATCTCGCCGGGCGCCACCTGCAGGTCGATGCCGTCGACGGCGCGCACACCGCCCTTGAAGACCTTGACCAGGCCCTGGACCTCGATTCCGTTCTGCTCGTGCTGCATCGAGAGCACGTTATAGCTGAGGACCGATTCCTACCGGTATAGGCCCTGGGCCGCGACGGACATTCGGAGCGCTACTACTGCGTCAGGCAAAGGTTGCTGAGCGTCTTGACCGATGCCGAGGTCGAGGTTGCGCTCCAGGAGTCATACACCGCGGTCACGCGGTAGTAGTAGGTGGTCAAATAGCCCAGCGAGTTGCTCTTGTCGGTGTACGACGTCTTGTTGATCGCCACGCTGCCCAATTCCGTGTACGGTCCGGCGCCGGCTGTGGCCCGTTCTGCGATGTAGGAGCTCGCATAGCTGGAGGTTGTCGCGGTCCATTTCACTTCGATTTCGGGAGATTTGCCGATATGGCAGTTGGTCTGGGTTGCGGACACCCCAGTCGGGGGCGAGAGCGTGGGTGTCGCAACCGTGAGCGGCCCGCCGGCCGCGGTCTTGTTGAAGACCGCCAGCGCGATCTGTGCGCCGACCAGCATGGTGGCCGCCACGAGCACGACGAGCGCCAGGTGTATGCCTCTGCGTCTAGAAAACATGGCCGTCGGGATCTTCGCCCGCCGGCAGTGCGCGACACACCCAAATCCACCCGACGCGAACGGTTTGTGAGACCGTCCGCGCCCGGTGGTCATGACCCGCTTGCCACAAGGGCTGCTCGGCGGGAATCCTGAGCGTGGTCACGGGTTACTCCTACTTGGATGCGGCGACACGCTGGGTGCCGACGAAGTTGTAGGAGATCGTGGATGTAAGTCCCTGCATCGTGTTCGGGGCCGCTGTCGGCAGCGTCAACGTTACGCGCAGGTGGTCGGTCGAGCCGGTTGTCAGAGACGACAGGTTTGAGAGTGGCATGTTTGCTCCGATTACCGCGCGTGAGCTCAGCACCGTAGTGGTGGTGCCGCTGCACGTGTAGGTGTATGCCGGGGCGGTGCCGGCCTCGGTCCACGGCGCCGAGCACTTTTCGATGACCATCTGCAGTCCGTTGGTGGCTTCTGTGTCGAGCAGCGAGCTCGGGGAGGCGGTTGTGGTCAGCACGATCGAGGACAGATTGTCCGCGCTTGCGCCGCCGTTGTTGATGAGATCGGCCGAGCGCTGGATCGTGTCGCCGGGGACCACGTTGGATGCGCCCACCGTCAGGCGGTTGGTCGATGCTCCTGTTGCTCCGAGCGCGATCGATACGGTGCCGGAGGAGATTGTGTGGCTGGCTGTGGTTGAGCTTGTGAACGTCGCGAACGTGCCCAGTCCTGCCATTGCGGCCGCTACGCCAATTACTGCGAACGTGCCGATCAGTCGCTTCATTGTCTTCCTGTCCATTGTCTTGTCATCCTTTGATTTGAGGGTAATCCTTCTTTTAGGAAGATCGCCCACTAAGGGAGAGAACAGGGAGGCTGTTGGTATGAGACCGGTAGGAGCCGTTCTCCCAACTTCCGAACCTGAGGGCCTGTCACAAAAACAGGCTCTAAAGGACCGTCGGTCCCCGTGCTCCATTCATGGCGGGAGGATTCATGCGGTTAGCGAATCGGCACCCCATTTGGGTGTATCGACAGACCGGTGAGGTACATCGATGGGGAGTGCCCGCGCGCTTGGGGTGGTGGACTACCGACGGTGCCCACTGTCACCACCGAGCACGCCCTAAAAATTCCACTAAATCTAGAAAATTGAAGACGTTGGAACCAAGCAAGATTCCGCAGAGGCGCCAGTCGCCGGCGGCGGTAGGGGAACCGAGCCGATTCCGAGTGTGCGGCTGCCACCGTCAGTGGTGCGGTCGCGCTTGACCGGACGGCTGTCGCGCTCCGCTGTGCGATTGCACTTGTCCTCGCCGATGCCCCAGAGCTCGAGCAGGACCAGCAGGGCCAGTAGCGCCGGTGCGATCAGGATCGCGGTCTTTTGCAGCATGGGGTTGCGCAGCCAGTTGACCACATAGCCAAGGTGGGGTATCACAGCCCTCATTCGCCACGCCGTTTTGCCCTCCAGCTTCGCTGTCCACGGGTCCGGCCAGTTGTTGGCATCGCCCTGTGTTTGCACGGTCGGGTGTGCGCCGCCTTGCAGGATGCGCACCACGCGGTGTGTCTCGACCTGACGTATCCCCACCGGCACCTGATAGGAGATCACCTGTCCAACCCGCACGGAGCTGACCGGCTCGGGTGTGACGATCACCATGTCGCCGGGAGAGAAGGTTGGACGCATGCTGCCCGAGAGCACTGTCACGGGCCGGTAGAGCCCTAGCCGGGGCAGTAGGCCGATCGCGAGGAACAGGAGGAGGGCCAGCGTGAGCAGCACCCGCTGCGTCCAAACCCACCCGACGCGGACGGTCTGTGAGACTGTCCGTGCCTGGCGGTCATGACGGGCTTCGCGAGAGGGCCGCTCCCCGAGAATCCTTAGCGTGGTCATGGGTTGGTTCTTCCTGTCCATTGCCTGTCGTCCCTTTGAGTTGGAGATCTTCTACGAGCAAGATCGCCTACTAAGGGAGAGAACAGGGAGGTTGCTGGTATGAGACAGGTAGGAGCCCTCTACGACCGCCTCACATGCTGATCGGTGGGTGAGACTTGGGTGAAGTCAGCCGCGGCTGTTTGTCGCCGGCTCGGTGTGAACCACGACATCGGCGATGTCGGGGAGTTCCCGGCGCAACTGGTCCTCCAGCTCACTTGCCACCCGGTGGGCGTCGATCAGAGACGCATCGCTGTCCACGGATATCGTGAGAAACACGATGCGCCCGCTCTTCGCGGACAGGAGCTTCACAAGCCGAGGATCTGTGCCTGTGCGCTCACGTACCAGGCGCTCGATCTGAAGCACGGCCCGCCGATCGGCTTGGTCGTCTGAAGGACGTCCAACGAGCGTTTGCTCCAGTGGCTCCAGATGGGTCTGAACGTAGCTGACCCCAGGCCGCGAGCGGATCGCGAGCTCTACACGCTCGGCCACGGCGCGTGCCGTCTGCAGGTCGAGGTCGGCGGGGAACTTCAGATGCAGCGACACGTCGATCGAGCCGTTCTGCTCGAAGATCGTGACATCGTGGGTTTCCCGCACCAACGGCTCGGCCAACGCGATCGAGAGAATGTGATCGCGCAACTCGAGACCCTCGCGGCGAGGCTCCACGTGCACGACCACGTCGCAGCCGGGCAACGCGCTTTCGACAGCGGCCTCGACCAAGCTCGCCGCCTGATGGCCCTCCACGACCGCCTGTCCGGGGGCAACGGCCGCGACCACATCGGCAAAGTAGCGACCCGCTGACTCGCGCAAACGCAACCGTCGCAGTTCGATACCGGGTTCCAAGCCCGCGATCGCCCGTTCGGCCGAATCCATCGCCTCGACGGGAGTGCGATCCATCAACACGTTGGCGTTCTCGGCGATCAGGCGAATCGCCGCGGCGAGCACGATCGCGGCGATGATGAGTGCCGCGATCGAATCGGCCTGGGCAAAGCCGGCGCGCACGAGCAGCAGCCCGACCAGCACTGCCACCGAGCCCGCGAGATCGCCGGCGAAATGGAAAGCGTTGGAGCGCATCGCCGGGCTTCCATAGCGGCGGGCCGTGCGTAGGGAGACGACAGTGCGACTGACATCCACGACCAGCGCGACTCCGATGACCGCAAACAGGTACCAGTTGGTTTCCGGTGGGCTGCCGGCGCTGATCAGGTGCGCGATCGCCTTGACGCTGACGATCAGTCCACCGGCCAGCAGGATCGCGGCCTCTCCCAGCGCGCCCAGGTTCTCGGCGCGGCGATGACCGTAGGGATGCTCCGAATCGGCAGGTCGGCGACCCAGTCGCACGGCGAAAAACGTGAGGATCGCGGCTCCCACGTCGCCGCTTGACTCAACGCCTGAGGAGATCAGCCCAAGGCTGCCGGTGGCCAAACCCGTTCCGAGCTTGAGCACAACGAGCAGGCCCGCCGCGGCGATCGAGACGAGCGTCGTGCGTCGCTGCACGGCGTTCTGCTCGTGCTCGCCATGCAGCGTCATCGTCTGCTCAGCGTGGCTTTGCCTCGGCGAACCGCTCGAGCCCGTCCTCGGGAACCGGCTCCCAGCCGACCGCGTAGTCCACAAAGGCGCGCCAGCTCGGCCGCACACCGGGGTCGCCGTCAAAAGCTCCCAAACGCACGCTCATCTGTCGATGGTCCTGTGGGTAGCGACTGAACAGGTGTCCTCCACATTCACGGCAAAACAGCTTCTCAGCGCCGCCATCGGGATGACGCCAGCCCTTCAGCAGATCCTCGCCTTGCAGGATCCGCAACGTATTTCCGTCGATCCGCGCCTGCACCGAGGAAGCCGTCCCCGTTCGATGCTGACAGCGAGTGCAGTGGCAGTAGCCGGCCGTGAGCGGGCGCTCGGTGAGCACGAAGCGGATCTTGCCGCACAGGCAGCCACCGGTAAGCGCAGGCTCGCCGCTCATGCGCGGAAGTTTGGCATGTCCCGTGGCGGGAGGATTGCCCGTCGCGGCTCGGTGGCCGCTGGAGGCCTGCTGAGCCGCGGCCACAAGTCGCCCATCGCCGGCCTGGGCGAGCTGAGCAAACTCCTGGAGTCATGCAGCTAGAGCATGCGATGATGTGCGTATGCGTCGACTGTGGTTGCTCATCCTCGCCTGCGTGCTTGCTCTCTCCGCGCCGGCTCTTGCCTCGGCGTCAGATGCACAACTCTGGACGGCACTGGGCGGGAACGTCACTTGTGGCATTGCGATCCACCCGCTCAACACGCCTCCGATGCAGTTGCTCTGCAGCGCCAGGTCTGTGCCGGCTCCGAAGGCCAAAGGCGTCGGCGATCCAGGTTTCGTCTTCCTCGGGTCGACTGGGCGTCCGTTGCTTGCCCGACTCAGCCAGGACTCCTTCGTCGGCACGAATCCAGTGGCGCTCAAAAACTGGGAGCAAGTGGGAGGTATGGGTCCCATCGACGTGAAGTGCACGATCAGCGTGAAGAGCGTTCGCTGCGTGAATCGCTCTCATCACGGTTTCACGATCACAAAGAGCTCTTACCACTCGTTCTGAGGGTCTCTGGTGTTGCCCACGACGCGCTACGCGCGCAGCGGCGAAGCGACCATCGCCTATCAGGTCGCGGGCGAGGGGACGCTCGATTTGCTGTTCCTGCCCGGATGGATCTCCCAGATCGAGCAGCTGTGGGAGGCATCGGCGGTACGTCGCTTTCTGGAGCGCCTGGCTGTGTTCAATCGTCTGATCCTGTTCGATCGTCGTGGAAGCGGGCTTTCGGACAGCGCGGGAGAGTCACATTCGCTCGAGCAGGAGACGCACGACGCGCTCGCGGTGCTCGATGCGGCCGGCAGCGAGCGTGCCGCGCTGCTCACCTACGGTTTGGGCGGGCCCGTCGGCACGCTGCTGGCCGCGAGCCATCCCGAGCGGATCGGTGCGCTGATCATGTACGCGTCGATCGCTCGTACCACATGGGCTCCCGACTACGACTGGGCGATGACGATCGAGGATCGCGCGCAGTGGACCGAGCGGACGCTCGACTCCTGGGGTGAGCCCGGTAGTCCAGTGCTCTCGGTGATGGCGCCCTCGATGGCCGAGGAAGCCACGCTGGCGACATGGTTCGCGCGTTTGCAGCGTCTCGCGGCGAGTCCCAATCAGGCTCGTATCCTGCTGAACGCGTCGGCTGAGCTCGACGTGCGCGACGTGCTGCCTCGCGTGCACGTGCCAACGCTTGTCATGCACCGATCCGGCGATGCGGCTTGGGACCCGCGTCACTCGCGCTATCTGGCCGAGCACATAGCGGGCGCGCGCCATGTCGAGCTGGAAGGAGTGGACTCGCTGCCGTTCGTCGGCGACAGCGACGCGATCGTCGAGGAGATCGAGGAGTTTCTGACGGGCGCCCGCAGCCGCGGGGAGCTCGCGCGACGATTGCTGACGGTGATGTTCACCGACATCGTCGAGGCGACGGCGCGGGCGGCCAAGCTGGGCGACGGTCGCTGGCGCGATCTGCTGGCAGAGCACGACGCGCGGGTGCGGGCACAGCTCGCCCGCTTCGGCGGTCGCGAGGTCAAGACGGTGGGGGATGGCTTTCTCGTGACGTTCGACGGGCCACCGTCGCGGGCTTTGCGCTGTGCGCTGGCGATCACCGCCGCCGCGCGAGAGCTGGGACTCGAGATCCGCGTCGGCATTCACACGGGTGAGTGTGAGCTGATCGGCGAGGACGTTGGCGGCATGGCGGTTCACATCGCCTCGCGCGTGGGTGCGCTCGCAGGACCGGACGAAGTGCTCGTCTCAGGCACCGTGTTCGGGACGGTGGTGGGCGGACCGTTCGCGTTTGAGGATCGCGGCTTTCACGAGCTGAAGGGCGTGCCTGGTCGCTGGCCGTTGTTCGCGCTGGGTGCTTGAGGCAACGAGCGCGGCGCTGAGGCGTCGGTCTGGTGCGTCGTAGGTTACGCTCGCGAGAATGAGCATCTACCTGTGCGTTCTGCTCTGGTCCAAGCCGGGCACCGAGGAGGCTCGCAGCGTGCGGTCGGCTTCTGGCAGTTGCGCCCGAGGGCCTTGGTCAGGCGCCGACGTAGGCCGCGAGATGCTCGCCGGTGAGGGTCGAGCGCGCGGCGACGAGCTCGGCGGGTGTGCCCTCGAAGACGATCCGCCCGCCGTCGTGGCCGGCGCCGGGGCCGAGGTCGATGATCCAGTCGGCGTGCGCCATGACCGCCTGGTGGTGCTCGATGACGATGACCGACTTGCCGGAGTCGACGAGCCGGTCGAGCAGGCCGAGCAGCTGCTCGACGTCGGCGAGGTGCAGGCCGGTGGTCGGCTCGTCGAGGACGTAGACCTCGCCCTTCTCCGCCATCTGGGTGGCCAGCTTGAGCCGCTGGCGCTCGCCGCCGGACAGCGTGGGGAGCGGCTGGCCGAGGCTGAGGTAGCCGAGCCCGACGTCGGCGAGCCGGTCGAGGATCTTGTGCGCTGCCGGCGTCTTCGCCTTGCCGGCGCCGAAGAACTTCTCGGCCTCGACCACCGGCATCGCGAGCACCTCGCTGATGTCCTTGCCGGCGAACTTGTACTCGAGCACCTCGGCCTGGAAGCGCTTCCCCTCGCACACCTCGCAGGGGGCGGCGACGCCGGCCATCATCGCCAGGTCGGTGTAGATCACGCCGGCGCCGTTGCAGTTGGGGCAGGCGCCCTCGGAGTTGGCGCTGAACAGCGCCGGCTTCACGCCGTTCTCCTTCGCGAACGCCTTGCGGATCGGGTCGAGCAGTCCGGTGTACGTCGCCGGGTTGCTGCGCCGCGAGCCCTTGATCGCTGCCTGGTCGATCGAGACGACCCCGTCGCGGGGCGGGCGGGACTTGACAATCGAGCCGTCGATCAGCGAGCTCTTGCCCGAGCCGGCCACGCCGGTGATGACGACCAGCACGCCGAGCGGGATGTCGACGTCGACGTCCTGCAGGTTGTGGGTGCTGGCGCCGCGGACCTCGAGCGTGCCGTCCGGCGTCCGCACCTCCTCCTTGAGGGTGGCCCGGTCGTCGAGGTGGCGGCCGGTGATCGTGTCGCTTGCCCTCAGCCCCTCGACGGTCCCCTCGAACATCACCTCGCCGCCGTCGGTCCCGGCCTTCGGGCCGAGGTCGACGACATGGTCGGCGATCGCGATCGTCTCCGGCTTGTGCTCCACGACGAGCACGGTGTTGCCCTTGTCGCGCAGCTGCAGCAGCAGCTCGTTCATCCGCTCGATGTCGTGCGGGTGCAGCCCGATCGTGGGCTCGTCGAAGACGTAGGTGACGTCGGTGAGCGAGGAGCCGAGCTGGCGGATCATCTTGACGCGCTGAGCCTCGCCGCCCGAGAGCGTGCCCGAGGGCCGCTCGAGCGAGAGGTAGCCGAGCCCGATGTCCACGAACGAGTCGAGCGTCGCCCGCAGCGCGTCGAGCAGCGGCGCGACCGACTTGTTCTCGAGTTTGCTCACCCACGCGGCGAGGTCGCTGATCTGCATCGCGCAGGCGTCGGCGATGTTGATCCCCTTGATCTTCGACGAGCGGGCCTCCGCGCTGAGCCGGGTCCCGTCGCACTCGGGACAGGTGGTGAAAGTGACCGCCCGCTCCACGAAGGCGCGGACGTGCGGCTGCAGCGAGTCGACGTCCTTGGAGAGCATCGACTTCTGGATCCGCGGGATCAGGCCCTCGTAGGTCAGGTTGACGCCGTCGACCTTGATCTTGGTCGGCTCCTTGTAGAGCAGATCGTCCAGTTCCTTCTTGGTGAACTTCTTGATCGGCTTGTCCGGGTCGAAGAAGCCGCAGCCCAGGAAGATCCGCCCGTACCAGCCGTCCATGCTGTAGCCGGGGATCGTGAGCGCACCCTCGCTGAGCGACTTGCTGTCGTCGTAGAGCTGAGTGAGGTCGATGTCGTTCACCGAGCCGCGGCCCTCGCAGCGCGGGCACATGCCGCCGAGGATGCTGAAGCTTCGCTTCTCTTTCGTCGTGCGGCCGGCGCGCTCGAACGTGACCGCCCCGGCGCCCGAGATCGAGGCGACGTTGAAGGAGAACGCCTGGGGCGAGCCGATGTGCGGCTTGCCGAGCCGGCTGAAGAGGATGCGCAGCATCGCGCCCGCGTCGGTGGCGGTGCCGACCGTGGAGCGAGCGTCGGCGCCCATCCGCTCCTGGTCGACGATGATCGCGGTCGTCAGCCCTTCGAGCACGTCGACCTCGGGCCGCGCCAGCGTCGGCATGAAGCCCTGCACGAAGGCGCTGTAGGTCTCGTTGATCAGCCGCTGGGACTCCGCGGCGATCGTGCCGAACACCAGCGAGCTCTTGCCCGAGCCGGAGACGCCGGTGAACGCCGTCAGCCGGCGCTTGGGGATCTCGACGCTGATGTCCTTGAGGTTGTTGACGCGCGCGCCGTGCACGCGGATCGACTCGTGGCTGTCGGCAGCGTGCGGCGCAGGCGACCGCGTGTTCGTCCTCTTGGCCATGCTCATCGGTCTCCGTCTGTCAGGCGGGGCCGACGCTGAGCGCCAGATCGGATCCCCACCCGCCCGGCACTCATCGGTCCTGAAGCAGCCCGAGGACGTTGCCATCGGGGTCGGTGAAGGTGGCCACCAGGCGGCCGCCACCGACGTCGTGCGCGGGTTCCTTCACGGTGGCGCCCGCGGCGGTCACCTCGGCCAGCTTCGCCTCGATGTCCGGCACCTGCCAGAAGGCCACCGGCGAGGTCATGCCCTGCGGTCCACCGCCCGGCACCAGCCCGATGTGCTGGCCCTCGACGTCGAAGCCGACGTAGTAGGACGCGTCGTGCCTGCGGCGGGACGCCGAGCAGGGCGGTGTACACCGCCTTGGCCGCCGCCAGGTCGGACACGGGATGCAGCACGGTCTTGATTCCCTGGGTGGAAGAGCCGGTCATGGTCGCTCCTGAAGTCGTGGGTCACATCGACCCGGTGTGTACGGTCGTGTCAAGACGAACGGCGAGGCGCGAAATCGACAGTCGGCGCCACAAGTCTGCACTCCATCGAGTCTGCAACTGGCGGCTCCACGACGATGTCCACGACGGTCATGCTAGAGCGGCTCGGTGGCCGGCGCTTCTCGATTCCTGATCGGTTTGGTCACCTGCTTTGCCGCGTGCGACGATATCTCGCCCTGGTTCACGGCGGAACTAGTTGCCTTTGCCTTCGTCAACAGATAGAGGTTCTATATATCTCTGGCTGGCTATCGTCGGCTGTGGGCTGGGCACCTTGACCGGCTAGAGGAGCATCTTGAGCACAGGAGGAAGACATGACCGACACGACACTGTTGACCGATATGCAGCGACCAGCCGTGCGACTGGAACGTCACTTCGTCGATCCACCTGCGGTTGTGTGGAGGGCAATTACCGATAGGGACCAGCTTCGGTCATGGTTTCCCTGCGACGTGGAGGTCTCCGGAGACCGATGGGAAGTGGGCGCCACCATCACGTTCCGCTTCTCCCCCGAGGTCATCGACATGACCCTCAACGGCCAAGTGCTCATGGTCGAGGAGCCGAAGCTGCTCGTCTACACCTGGGGAGAGGACACGTTGCGCTTTGAACTGCATCCCGACGCTGACGGTGGCACTACTCTCGTCCTGATCGACGAGCTCCCGCCTGAGAGCGCTGCGCGCAATGCCGCGGGCTGGGAGGAGTGCCTCGACCGTCTGGCGGGGCGGCAATCCGAGGAGCCTGGCTGGCAAGCTCGGTTCGAACGGTACGCGGCCGAGTTCGTCCCGGTGCTGGGACCGCAGGAAGGCCCACCACCTGGCCATGGGGGAGTCCAATGAGCCTTGATCTCTCCATTGTTAAAATTGAGACGCCACCGTCTGAGCCGCCTACCTAAAGCTCGAGGCTTGTGGCCACCTGACCATCGATAGGTAGGCCTCCGACGGCTCTGAGAGCGACGTTCTGGTGCTTTGTGACATACCAAAAGTGCAGGAAGTACGGTACGACAAGCAATATTCCTGGAAAGTAGAGCAAGAAGGCAATGATCGGGTCTATCTGCTGTTCTCGCGGGACGCCAGCGAGGCGCTGAGCTCGCTTGATGCGCTGCCCGTAATTGTAGATCGAGAGCAGTGGCGGGATGATGAACCATCCACCGACCAAGATCGCTGTGACCGACATGGCAGGACTCGACTGCGCCAGGTTCTGATCATTCTTGTCGATCCCGATGTCCTTCAGCTCGTCATTAACGAAGTAGTACCAGCAGAGGCCATAGATTCCGAAGGTGATGGCGGCGAGCCCGAAACCTACCCAGAAACTCCGGATCTTCCCGGCCGCACCTTGACCGAACTCGACTTCTTGGGCCATGCCCTCTCCATTCCTAGCTGGTTAGCGGCGCAGAAGCTACCACAATCCCGAAGTTCGGAATAAGGACGGGCCCCTTAAAGGGTCTACGCGGCTCGCCCATGCTCAGCGCTCACCCATCCGCGGACTGTACTGTTTCTGTGGTTTCGATGGCTAGCATGATGCCTTCCATTTGTTCTACTGGGAGATTGGAAATGGCAAGTACTCTTGGGATGCTTCGCTTTGCTCAGAAGGTTCTGGAGAGCCAGATACAGGGTGGTTCCCAATAGTGTGCGACGTCTTACCCGCTCTAACGGGCACTGGTGCGGCGTCTCATTGACGCGGGGCCCGCCCGCGGCGTGATCGCAGCCCGCCGGCCACCAGTACGGCGAGGCCGAACACGACGATCCCTGCCCTCCTCACTTCGAGCAGGGCATGATGGCGGCAGCGATGAGTGCGGTGGCGGCCGCGCGTGCTGGGGCGGCGATGGCGGCGTCCCGGTCCATCTTGGCGGCGAGCCCTCCTCCGTCGTAGATCAACTGGAGCTGGCTGGCGAGGAGCACGGGGTCCGTGGCACCCGCGGCAGCGGCGAGCTCGGTGAACAGGGCGCGGATGTCACGGCGGTAGGACTCGGCGGCCTCATCGACGCGGCCGCCGGCCGGCGCCTCGGCGGCCGCAGCGGTGAAGGCGCAACCGTGGAAGTCGGGCGTGCGGAACAGCTGAGCCTGGGCGTCGAACACGGCGAGGATCCGCTCGACGGGATCCTCGACGGCGTCCACCGCCGCCCGCAACCGCCCCAACGTCTGGGTGTGCCGGGTGTCGAGGTAGGCGCAGACGAGTTGCTCCTTGCTGCCGAACGTGCTGTAGAGCGAGGCCTTGGCCACGCCGGCGCGCTCGATCACGCGGTCGATGCCGACGGATTGGACGCCCTCGGCGTAGAACAGCTCACTCGCCGCCTGGAGCAGTCGCTCCCGCGGCGAGCGCTTGACCGCCTTGGACTGTGTCGACTGTGTGGTTCGCGTGGGCATCTGCGCTCCTTCGCTCATGCGCCGAGGCTGGGGGACAGGCAGCGCTGCCGCGCGGTACGGCGCGCGCTGAGGATCGTGCCGACGGCCGTGATGGCAGCAAGCACGATCACGGTGGTGCCGAACTCTTGGGCGGTCCGAGTCACCGTGCTGTGGACGACGAGGACCCCGGCGAGAATCGCCGGGAGGCCCATCGCCAGGTAACAGATGATGTAGGCGACCGAGATCACGCCGGCGCGCTCGGTCGGGCCGGCCAGGGTCACGATCGTGCGCAGGCCACCCTGGAACCCGGCGCCGAATCCGGCGCCGGCGATGACCGTGCCTACGAAGAACCCGGTGACCGACGTGGCCGTCACCGACCACAACACGATCGCGACGCCGAGGATGACCAGGCCGTTGCCGACGAGCGCGAAGCGGTGCGGTGCGGTCCGGTGGAAGAGCAGGACCGTCAGCGCGCCGCTGGCGGCGAGCGCGAACAGTGCCGCACCGCCAAGGATCGTCGAACCGGACCGGGCCACCTGGGAGGCAAGCGAGGGGCCGAGTGAGCCGTAGAAGCCCGCAAGTGCCCAGACGGCTATCAGCGACGGAGCGGCGATCAGCAACGCCTCGCGCACCCGCGCCGGGACGGCGATGGTGGGGCGCAACGCCCGCCGGATCCCCGGGGTGCGTGGTGAGGTCTCAGCGATCGCCCACACGCCGGCCGCTTGGACCAGGAACAGGACAAGGAGCACCAGGTAGATGAGCTTCGTCGGTGCGGGCAGCAACTGGACGAGTAGCGCCGAGACGAGCGCACCGCTCGCGGTGCCGCTCATTGCTCCGGTTGCGTTGGCGATGGCCCCACGTCCAGGATGCAGGTCGACGAGCCCCGCTCCAATGGCGCCGAGGGCGGCGCCGGTGGCCAGCCCCTGCAGCACCCGGGCCACCAGCAGCACGTCCACTCCGTCGGCGAACGCGAACAGCAACATCACGATCGCCTGGGCGCAAAGCGCGCTGATCAGCATCGGGCGCCGCCCGACGTGGTCCGACAGTGAGCCCGCCACGAGCAATGAGGCGAGGACGGCGACGGCGTACACGCCGAAGATCACCGTGATCGTGACGGGCGAGAAGCCCCAACGTGCCTGGTAAGTCGCGTACAACGGGGTCGGTGCGCTCGAACTGGCAAGCAACGTCACGAGGATCGAGGTCAGGAGCCCGAACGCAACGCGTGCCGGGAGCGGGCGACGGGTCCGTGGGGTGGAGGTGAGGGTGGTCATGGGAGTTCCTCGTGCAACGTCTAGATGGCGGTACGGTCCGGTAACTTACGCTGCAACGATACCAGACAGACCCGTCTGTTCAGAGGTAGCCGGCTAGAGCGAGCACGTGGATCCGGTCACCGGCCTGGGTGCTCGAAACATGACAGTGCAGATCGCCCTTCACGAGTTCATAGATGGGGGAGGGCACGGTCAGGCCTCCGTCGGGTGCGCGTGCGTCGTTGGCTTGGATCGGTAGCGCTTCAACGCGATCACGGCCCAGATCGCCTCGACTACGCCGAAGGGCCAGGTGCCCGCAAGGAAGCCGTAGGCGCTCGACAAGGCGCAGCCGCAAGCGAAGGCGAGAATGAAGCCTCGGCCTCGTCGTTCCAGTGCGTACATAAGGACCATGAACGTGACGGTGCAGGCACCAAAGAGAGTGAGCACACCGAGAAGTGTGCCAACGCGATCGGTCCTGCCTCTGGCCTTGAGCCATACACGTGAGACAAGACACACTGCGACGTCTCATCGATGTGGTTCTCGAATAGCGGCGCGTATAGTGCTGAGATGAGCGCTGGCGATAGCGACATGCAACGTGTGTTTGGAATCGGTGGATACTTCATGCGGGCTGCCGACCCGGTGTCCCTGGGCGCGTGGTATCGCGATTGCCTAGGCCTGGACGCCGATGAGAACGGCCTGTGGCGCCAGGTTGCCGGACCGACGGTGTTCGCGACGTTCGAGTCCGAGACCGACTACTTCGGGTCGCGCGCCCAGCAGACCATGCTCAACTTCCGGGTCCGCGACCTGGAGGCGATGCTCGCACAACTGCGCGCCAAGGGAGCGGACGTGGCTGAAGAGACGCAGGACATGGAGGGTGTCGGTCGATTCGGGTGGGTCACCGATCCTGAAGGCAATCGGGTCGAGCTGTGGCAGCCCGCCTGACCGTGTCTTCACGCAGCCGGTGACGTGCCCTGAGTCTCAGATGAACGAGACACACCTGTCTTAGATGAACGAGAATGGATGAGACGCCGCACAATATGGCGTTTTGCAGGGCTTTTTCGTGAGTGCTCGATAATGTATCTTATGTAAACCAACTTGGAAAAGTAGGCCCCAGAGCGGCGTCTCACCCATATGAGACTGACGGCCGCCTCGCCGGCCAGCGCGAGCATCTGTTGATAGGTCACGCGTCCCATGGCGTGGGTGCAGGTGTGGCGTAGCCAATCGAGCTTGCGCTGCTTCAAGGCCGGGTCCTCGGATGCGCTGCGGTGATCCGGAGCGCCACTCGCCGGCGCCACGAACCCATCGACTGAGACTGACATCTCCACGATCACTTTTCGCATCGGGTCGCTCCAATCGTTCTTCCTTTCACCTCACAATTTAGACCGACACGTGCCGCGAAACTAATCGGTATGCGCCGCCGCACCCAGCGGGTCGCGGACGGACATTCAAGACGCAGATGATCGGCTGATTGGGACGGCGAAATCGCAGTCGGGGGCACTGGTCTCCGTAATTGGCGTACTCGCGAGGAACGTGACCCTGACCCCAGCGGCGCAAAGCTGACCATTCGCTCAGAGCGCGGGCACTCGCATAAATACACGTGACACCGGCTCCAAGGGGTAGTAGCATCGAGCGATGGCGCTGTGGATCGTGATCGGAGTGCTGGGGTTCGGGAAGGTCGTGATGGCTTCGGTCATGCTGTGGGTGACCTTGCGCAATGACAGTGCGAAGATCGTGGACGAGGAGGTTCGTCCCGACTCAGAGGAGGATGGCGGCAGCAAAGTACTTGCGGGTCCCATGCGGGACCCGCATCCGCGAAGGCCTTCGCCCTCGCCGCATAGGCCGCGTCGCGACCCGCACGGATCACCCTCCCTCCACACTCCGACACGCATACGCGTGGGAACAACCCGTGCGATAGCGCGCGACGAAGTACGCCGCTAAAGCTCAGCGATTTCGCTTGCGCTGCTTGCGGGCGGCCTTGGCCTTGGCCCGGCGCTTGCGGTACTGGGCTGCCCTGTCCTGTGTAGTTCCGCCCACAGGCCCGTCGCCAACGGGTGCGACGTTGCGTGCGTCGCGAACGATCATGTAGGCGATCCCGCCGAGCAGGAGTGCGCCGGCGATGAAGATCGGCACCAGCACGCTCGTTGAGATACCGCTTGATTCAGTTGAGGTGCTGGTTGTCGTTTTGGTGGCCGGTTCTTCTTCTGCGGCTTCGGCTTCGGCCTTCTGGGCCAGATTCGAGGAGGACCCAGCAGAGCTTCCGAGGCCTTCGCCTGTCGATGCGGCCCCAGCTGCGCCGAGAGTGCTGCTGCCGCTTTGTCCCGTCTTGGCCTTCGCAAGCTGTTCCTGCACCTGCTTGTCGAGTTCAGCCTTCTGTGCGCTGGACAGGCTCACGCCCCCAGACGCTCCCCACGCCGTCGCCGTAGCAAGGGATTGTCCGGCCAAGCACAGCACAGCCAGGACGGCGATCAGTTGGATATGCGAGGAGATTCGGCGCATAGGAGTCTGCAAACCGGTGAACGGCGAAAAGCGAGAATAGCGCCTGCGGCGCTCCGCGCGAGCCCTCTGGGCGCCGCCCACATAGAATGGTCGGCGATGGCTCCCAAGCAACGACAGGTTCGGATCGAGCAGCGTGGCGCCCAACAGGCGATTCAAGCGCTGGAGCAGCGCTCGGATGAGGAGCTCGAGGCGGAGACCAAGTACAAGTCGGCGGCGCTGGCAATACTCGGTGCGCGCGCATCCGAGCGCTTTGACGCCGAGCAGGCGCGCGCCTATTTCCAGCGTGCGATCGCCGCCGCACGCCCCCAGGAACGTATGCAGCTCAGACGCATGTCCGACGCGTCGTTGGCGCTTGCCGAACGTCGCGCCGGAGATCTGAAGGAGGCTGTAGAGCGGCTCGGGCAGACACCCCCGAGCGGTCGTCAGATGTTGGCGCTGCGTGCGATGGGCTTGCTGATCCCGCCTGCCAGCGCAGGGATCCTCGCCCGCGTGCGCGGCATTCTTCTGATCATCGCGTTGATCATATTGTTGCTGGCACTCGGTTTGGGGATCGTCGAGCTGGTAGCGCTCCCGTTCGGTGGGCTTGGGCTTGCACCGGGAATCCTGCTCGGCTTGTTTGTGGCGATCGCGGGAATCGCGATCGCGGCTATGGTCGGACGTCGCCGCCGAGATCGTGGCGCGGCAGCCTCCTCGGCTGGCCAGAAATAGAAGCCAGCCTCAGTATTGGTCGCTAGCTCGCGGACAGCGTTGCGCGGCTGATCACCACGGGCTTGATCGGAGCGCCATCCTCTGGTGGGTTTGTCGCCAGCTTGGAGATCGTTTCGACTCCCGCGAGACTGCCCACGACGTTTCCGACTAGCGCGTATTGCGAAGGCAGCGACGCGTTTGCGGTCGTGACGATGAAGAACTGGCTTCCCGATGCGCCTGACGGATCGGTGCTGGTCTTGGCCATTGCGACCGTACCCAGCGTGTAGCGCAGATTGCTGGGAGGCGGTTCTACGATCGTGTAGCCAGGGCCACCGGAGCCGTCGCCGTTGGGATCGCCTCCTTGAATCACGAAGTCCGCCGCGACACGATGGAAGGTGAGATCGTTATAGAAGCCGCGCTTGACCAGATAGGCGAACGACGCGGTGGTGGCAGGCGCCTGGCGCACGTCGAGATGGATCTTGATCGTGCCGCAGTTGGTGCTCAGCGTAACCACGTATGTCTTTGCCGGGTCGAGCTTGAGCGTCGGCTTGGGTATCTGCTGTGCGCCCCTGGGCACAGGTCTCTTTGCGGCTGTGCACCGCCCCGGGGAGATAGAGCCCGATGTATCGGCCACGGGTGAGCTTCCACTGGAAGCGTGGGCTGTCGCGGCTCTCAAACTCCTACCCGCACTGGATCCGCATGCCGTCAGCAGGAGGCCGACGCCTGCCGTCGCCGAGCAGTACAGCAGCCTATGTACGGCGCGTGTAGGGGCAGACATCGGAGCAGCATAGTTGCGTGCCCTCCCCTGGTGCGCGATGTTCGCGGGTTCTTAAGCGTCCCTTTCGCGATTCCCAATAATCGCGTTTCGTCGTTAGCGGGCCGTGGTCGTGTCGGGCGAATACGCTTGCGCGATGAGCGCGCCCATATGTCTGATCGTAAATCCGTCTGCCGGTGGTGGCAAAGCCGGCAGAGTGCTGGCCGACGTGATGGGTGCACTCGAGGCACATGGTCTTCAGGTTCACAGCGAGCTGACCCGCGACCTCGATCACGCCCGTGAGCTTGCTCTCCTTGCGGCGCGTGCCGGCGAGACGGTGGTGTGCCTCAGTGGCGATGGGATGGTGGGCACTGTGGCCGATGCCTTGCGCGAGGTACCGGCAGCGCTGTTGGGGGTGCTGCCCGGAGGTCGCGGCAACGACCTGGCTCGTGTGCTCGGGATACCGGCCGATCCCGTGGAGGCATGTGCCACGATCGCCGCGGGCTTCTCGCGCAAGCTCGATCTCGGTGAAGTCGATGGGAAAGCGTTCGTGGGGATCGCAAGCGTTGGCTTTGACAGCGAAGCGAACCGCATCGCAAACGAGGCTCCGGCGTGGCTTGGAGGGCTCGTGTATGCATACGGAGCGTTGCGCGCGCTGCTGGTGTGGCGGCCCGCCCGCTTTGAGATTGAGCTCACTCTGCCGGATGCGTCCCACAGCGGGCGGGCAGTCAACCCGCCGGGCGAGCGTCACAGCTTCGCCGGCTATACGGTCGGCGCCTGCAACTCGAAGACCTATGGCGGTGGGATGCGCGTGGCGCCGGACGCCTTGCTTGACGACGGTTTGCTGGACGTGATGGTGCTCGAAAGCGTCAGCAAGCTGAAGTTTCTGACGAAGATCCTGCCGAAGGTGTTCAATGGAACACACGTGCGCGAGCCAAGTGTGAGGGCTTTTCGCGCGCAAGAGGTTTCAATCAGCGCAGATCGCCCGTTCACGATGTACGCCGACGGTGACCCGATCGGCGAGCTCCCGCTACGTGTGAGGGCGCTGGCGGGCGCTGTGCGTGTACTGGTGCCGGCCGACGGTGTGGGTGCCGATGCCTTTCTCGGTGACTCCGTCGCGAACGAGAGCTCAGCTGGAGGATGAGCACGATGCTGGCCGCGAAGCTCTCTCTGGCTCGCGCCGTTGGCGCGGTTTCCCGTGTCCGCGGAGGCGGTGGCACGAGCCTGCCGGGCAAGCTACTGGTGAAGATGGAGCCCACCGCGATCGATGCGCTCGCTGGACGTTTGCCGCGGGGAAGCGTGGTGGTGTCGGCGACCAATGGTAAGACCACAACCGCAGCGATGGCCGCGAGCATCCTCCAGCGTGCGGGCATCTCGCTTGTGCATAACCAGACCGGCGCCAATATGGCCGGTGGGATCGCCTCGACGCTACTCGCAGCCGCCGGACGCCGCGACACGATTGCGGGCGAGTTGGGCCTGTTCGAGGTGGATGAGCTATGGCTGGACCGACTTGCCGCGCAGCTTCACCCGCGCGTGGTTGTGCTCGGCAACCTGTTTCGCGATCAGCTCGACCGCTACGGCGAGTTGGACACGATCGCCGAGCGCTGGTCGGCCACTGTAAGCGACGGTGGTGCGGCCGCAGAGGCGCGCCTTGTGTGCAACGCCGACGATCCACTCGTGGCGGATCTCGGACGCGATCGAGCCGGCGTCATCTTCTACGGAGTCGAGGACGATTCGCTCGCACTGCAAGGAATGGCGCACGCCGCCGACGCGAAGCACTGCCGTCGCTGCGGAGCGCCATATGTCTTTGACGCCATCTATCTCGGCCACCTCGGCCACTATCACTGTCCCTCATGCGAGCAGCGACGCCCCTCCCCCACAGTGCTGGCTCGCTCAGTGAGATTGGAAGGGGTGCGCTCGGCGTGCTTTCAGTTGAGCACGCCTGATGGGGATTCTGAGGTAAAGCTGGCGCTACCAGGCCTCTACAACGTCTACAACGCGCTCGCAGCGGCTGCGCTTGCTGTCGCTTTGGAGATCCCGCTGCCTGAGATCGTCGCTGGCTTGGAGAGCACCAAGGCAGCTTTCGGGCGGGCCGAGATAGTCGGTATCGCAGGGCGCGAGACGCGCATCCTGCTTATCAAGAATCCCGCCGGCGCAAACGAGGTATTGCGCACGCTTGCACTCGAGCCAGGGCGCCACGACTTGCTCGGTGTGCTCAACGACAACACTGCCGACGGCCACGACGTATCGTGGATATGGGACGCTGATTTCGAGCTGCTGGCCGGGCGCGTGCGCTTGGCGACATGCTCGGGCACCAGGGCTCCTGAGCTGGCTTTGCGCTTGAAGTACGCGGGGATCGAGCCCGAGCGCATCAGGGTCATCGAGGATCTTTCCCACGCGCTTTCCAGCGCGGCGGCCGAGCGTCCAACGGCGGCGGATCAGCTGCCCTCTGCCGAGGCCGGCGACCCGCCTCTGTATGCGCTCCCAACCTATACCGCGATGCTTGCCTTGCGTGAGTTGCTCGTGCGGCGCGGGGAGGCTGACAGCTCATGGCAGTAGTCGACCTCCATGGGCGCACGCTCACGGTATGCGCGCTGTATCCCGATCTGATGAACATCTACGCGGACCGCGGCAACCTGTTCGTGTTGCAGCGTCGCTGCGAATGGCGCGGGATCGACTTCCAACTGAGCGGCAGTGGGCTCGGCGAAACACTTGACGGCAGTGCATACGACATCTACTACATCGGCGGCGGCCAGGACCGCGACCAACTGCTATGCGCCGAGGACCTCGTCACGGGCAAGCGTGAGGCTTTGCACGAGGCCACCTCCCGCGGCGCGATCGTGCTTGGCGTGTGTGGGGGCTATCAGCTACTGGGCGAGTCCTACACGCTTGGGGACAACCAGCTTCAGGGTGTCGGCCTACTCGACGTGCGCACTGTGCGCGAGCCGGGCGAGCGGCTGATCGGCAATGTCGCGATCGAGGTGGATCTTGACGGTGAAAAGCGTGTGCTCGCGGGCTTTGAGAACCACGGTGGGCGCACATACCTTGCCCCTCGCGCAACTCCGTTTGGACGGGTGCTCAAAGGCCACGGCAACGACGGCCGCAGCGGTTTCGAGGGCGCTCGTGCCGGCAACACGATCGGTACCTATCTCCACGGCCCACTGTTGCCGAAGAACGCTTGGTTTGCCGACTGGTTGATCGCGACGGCTCTCGACCTCGACGTCGAGGAGTTGCCGGCACTCGACGATGCGCTGGAGGACGACGCGCATCGCAGTGCCCGACGCGCCGCTGGGCTCGCCGCAGCGTAGGATCAAGACATGGATCTCTCTGAGTACCAGCGCGAATCGCGTCGCACCGCCGAGTACCCGCGGGAGGCGTGGCTTGCTTATCCGGCGCTCGGCCTAGCGGGTGAGGCCGGCGAGGTTGCCGAGCACGCCAAGAAGGCGATTCGCGACGATGGTGGCAAGGTCAGCCAGGAGCGTCGCGCGGCAATGTCCAAGGAGCTTGGTGACGTGCTCTGGTATGTGGCGCAGCTTGCGAGCGAGCTTGACCTCAGCTTGGAGGACATCGCCAAACAGAACCTCGAGAAGCTTTTCTCGCGCCAAGCGCGCGGAGTCCTCTCAGGGAGCGGCGACGACCGCTGAGCCGTTCGCGATCGCGAACTTGGCATAGCGCTCAGCTAGGCGTGCCGGCACCAGCGCTCGCACGAGCACGCCCTCCGGGGTGTCCTGACGGCGCAGGTCGCCGGCTATGTCATGCAGCTCGGCGAGCGAGCCACCCTGCGAGTAGGGCACCAGTAGTTCCATCGGGCGCAACGTGTGGCGCAGCTCTTGCTCGATTCGCTGCTCCAGCTCTGTCAGCCCATCACCGCCTGCACCGCTGACAAGGACCGCGTCGGGGTGAGCCAAGTGCAGTTCCTCGCGAGCGTCCCCATCGAGCAGGTCGATCTTGTTGAGTACCAGCACGCGCGGGCGCTCACCGGCGCCGATCTCCTCGAGTACCTCCTCGACGGCTCGGCGCATCGCGATCTGGTCGTGCTCGGGTGCTGAGGCATCCAGTACGTGCAACAGCAGGTCGGCAAGGCGTGTCTCCTGCAGCGTGGCCCCGAACGCGTCCACGACCTGATGAGGGAGCTTGCGGATGAAGCCGACGGTGTCGGTCAGCAGGTGCGCGCGTCCGTCGATCCGCATCATGCGCGTGCTCGGGTCGAGCGTGTGGAACAAGCGGTCGCGCACCCCCACATCGGAGCCCGTGAGCGCGTTCAGCAATGTGCTCTTTCCCGCGTTGGTGTAACCGACGAGCGCGATGTTCGGCAGAGCCGCCCGCTCGCGCTCGGCGCGCATCACCGAGCGCGTGCCCTTCACGTGCTCCAGGCGCCGCCGCAGAGCAGCGATACGGTTGCGGGCCAGCCGCCGGTCGGTCTCGATCTGGGTCTCCCCTGGTCCACGTGTGCCGATCCCACCGCCGAGGCGCTCCAGGTGGGTCCACAGGCCACGCATACGCGCGAGGTTGTACTCCAGCTGGGCGAGCTCGACCTGCAGCTTGCCCTCCGCGCTGGAGGCATGGGTAGCGAAGATGTCGAGGATCACCGTGGTGCGATCGACAACCGGCATGCCGAGCGCTTGCTCCAGGTTGCGCTCCTGGCGGGCGCTCAACTCGTCATCGCAAACGATCACATTCGCGTCGCACTCGTCTGCGGCTTGCTTGGCTTCGGCTACCTTGCCGGGTCCAAGATAGGTGTTCGGGTGCGGCTGCTCGCGGCGTTGGATCATCTCCCCCACGACTGCCACGCCGGCCGTGCGCAACAGCTCATGCAGCTCCTCGAGATTCTCATCGTCGGGAAGCGCGGCTATGCAGAATGCTCGCTGGCTTGCGCGCCGTGTGGGTTGGTTCATCCTCCTCGAGTGTAGATCAGCCCCGCGCGCCAATCAAAACCGTCCCGTTCCCGACAATCCGATGCCTGGCGGATCTAGCTTCCGAGTGAGGCCAGACGCTCAACCGCCTCGGCGAGACGCTCGTCGGGCGTAGTGAGGGCTATCCGAAACCAACCCTCGCCGCTCGGCCCATAGGCGCTCCCCGGCGAGATCACGACGGCCGCTTGCTCGAGCACGTGCTCGCAATACGCGACCGAGCTCTCAAACTGCTCGGGGATCGGCGCCCACACATAGATCGTGCCCTTCGGTGGGCTGACGTGCACTCCGGCCTTCGCGAGCGCCTCGCACACCATGTCGCGGCGGATTCGATACAGCTCGTTCATCGAGGCTACCTCGACGTCAGTGTCGGGCGATAGCGCCGCGATTCCCGCCAACTGCACTGCCTCGAACAGCCCGGAGTCGATGTTGGTCTTCAAGCGCCAGTAGTGCTCGATCGCCTCAGCATTGCCGAGCACCGCCGCGCAGCGCCAGCCGGTCATGTTGTAACCCTTTGAGAGCGAGAACACCTCGATGCCGACCTCCTTCGCGCCGGGCGTCTGCAGGAAGGAGGGCGCGCGGTAGCCGTCGTAGACGGTCTCGCTGTAGGCGTTGTCGTGCACGACGAGGATGTCGTAGGTCTTGGCGAAATCCACCACCAGCTCGAAAAATCCGGTCGGCACGACCGCGCCGGTCGGATTGTTGGGGTAGTTGAGGAACATCAGCTTCGCTCGGCTCGCGGTCTGTTCATCGATCGCGTCGAGATCAGGCACGAAACCAAGCGCCGGCACGAGTGGCATCACGACAGGTTCGCCTCCTGCCATCAACGGCCCGCCCGTGTACACCGGGTAGCCGGGGTCGGATGCGAGCGCGACATCGCCCTGGTCTAGGAAGGCGAGATTGAGGTTGAAGATCGCCTCCTTGGCGCCGATCGCGGGGATGATCTCGCTGTCGGAGTCGAGTGTCACATCGAAGCGGCGCGCATAGAAGTCGCTGAGCGCCTGGCGGAAGTCGTGGCGTCCCCGGTTTGATGGGTAGCGGTGGGTCTCGGGCTCGGTCACCGCCTCTTGCATCGCCTCAACGATCAACGGCGGCGTGGGCCTGTCGGGATCGCCGATTCCCAAACTGATGACATCGACGCCGGCTGCCTGCTTGGCGGCGATCTTGCGCTCCAGTTCGGCAAACAGGTATGGCGGAATGCGGCTCAGTCGCTCACTCGGTCTCATGCGGCTCCTTGGTCTGTGTCGGCCAGCTCTACTAGGAAATCGTCGCTGAGGTTCCCGGCAAACACCGCTCGCGCCCAGCCGGTCAGATCGACGTGCAGATCCTCTCCGACCTC
Organism: uncultured Solirubrobacterales bacterium; assembly: GCA_963725165.1. GTDB lineage: Bacteria > Actinomycetota > Thermoleophilia > Solirubrobacterales > Solirubrobacteraceae > Palsa-744. Next base: position 9,764 of record CAVRXK010000005.1, on the reverse strand, counting down.
AACGTTCAGCTCTCCCCCTTCCAGCAGCACCGTCACGTGCGCGGACCCGCCGCGCAGATGGTTGGCCACAGCGGCTCCTGTTGCCCCGGTACCGGAGGAGAGCGTCTCCCCCACACCGCGCTCAAAGATGCGCGCGCGGATCGCACCGGGCTCCACTTGCGTGTACCAGGACACGTTCGTGCGGTTTGGAAACAGCTCGTGCGCTTCGATCGCCGGTCCGATCGCAGGCAGGTCAAGCGCCTGCAGCGTGGCAAGGTCCTCGACGTGGATCGCGCACTGAGGATTGCCGATCGACACGTGTTGAAAGCTCCATGCGCGACCGTCGGCGAGCAACTCGCCGACGCCGTCGCCCGGTCCGCTGGGAAAATCCTTGGAGGTCAACTTCGCGTGACCCATGTCCACGCGACACGTGTCCGGGCCGGTGATCGTGGGTCGGATCTCCCCCGCCGCCGTGTGGATCGAGAACACGTCCTGCTCGGTCCAGCCGCGCCGGCGCAGGTAGAGGATCGCCTCGCGCGCACCGTTGCCCGACAACTCGGCTTCCGAGCCGTCGGGGTTGTAGATGCGCAAATTGGCCACGAAGCGCGAGTCCTGGGAGGGCGCCAGCAGCAGGATCCCATCGGCATACACGCCGAAGTGCCCTGCACACAGCTTGCGTATGCGAGCCGGGGTCAGCTCGAACGGCAGCTCTACCTGCTCCACGATCAGATAGTCGTTACCTAGCGCCTGCCACTTCTCAAATCTCATAGGGCGCGAGAGTCTAGGCGCTCATCGCCGCGATCTCCTCCGCGGCCCGCTCTGGCGAGAGATCGGTCACGTCCAGCAGACGCACTCCCGCGAGCTTGCGCATCCACGTGAGCTGGCGGCGCGCATAGTTGCGGGTGTGGCGCTTCATCGAATCCACATCCCCTGATAGCAGCTCCTCGAAACCGAGCGCCTTGCGTGCCGTGACGCTCGCGCCCGCTCCGTGTGCGCGCAACACCTCCTCGCGCACACCCTCGGAGAGCATCGTCTCGACACGCGCGTCGATGCGTGCATACAACGCCTCGCGCTCCATCACGAGTCCCACCAGCAGGGTGGGTCGGCGCATCTCATCGGTCCATAGCTGCGACGGCCCGCTGGGTGGCTCGAGCTCGCCTGCCTCAAGCAGCTCCAGCGAGCGCACGAGTCGCCGACTGTCGTTGGGGTCGATTCCCTCCGCCGCCCACGGCGCTCGCTGGGCGAGCTGTGCATGCAGGGCAGGTGCGCCGTGGCGTTGCAGCTCTGCAGTCCAGCGCTCGCGCACACCCTCCCGTGGGGGAGGACGCAGATCGAGCTCTGTGAGTGCCGCGCGCAGGTACAGGCCTGTGCCTCCCACGATGATCGGGCTGCGCCCCTCACCGAGCGCATCGTCGATCTCCGCGTGGGCCAACTCGGCGTACTGACCGGCGCTGAAGCTCGCGTCGATCGGCAGAAACGACACCAGCCTGTGCTCCAGCTCTCGCTGCTCGGCTTGCGTTGCCACACCTGTGAGCGTCTCGATGCCCTGGTAGACCTGCAGCGCGTCCGCGGAGATCGCCACGGGCTGCTCGCCACGCCCTCGCAGCAAGCGCGCCAGGGCCACGGCAACCGCGGTCTTGCCTACGCCGGTTGGGCCGAACAAGGCGATGAGCTGCGATGGGCGGAAGGACGTTTCACCACGGCTGATGGACGCGTCATGCGGGCGCAGGGCCATTCGCGTAGGCTCTCACCTAATGCAGATCTCCGGCTCCAAGGTCCTGCTCACCGGTGCCACCGGTGGCCTTGGCCACGCGATCGCACGAGCGTTGTCGGCCAAGGGTGCGCAGCTGGTTCTCAGCGGTCGTCGCGTCGATGTGCTCGAGCCGCTCGCATCAGAGCTTCACGCGCGAGCGCTGGCGGTGGATTTGAGTGAGGCCGCGGAGGTCGACCGTCTGCTCTCAGAGGCCGGCGAGATCGACATCCTGGTGGCAAACGCTGCGCTGCCCGGTAGCGGCAAGCTCGACTCGCTCTCGATCGAGCAGATCGATCGTGCGCTGGAGGTTAACCTGCGCGCGCCGATCGCGATGACGCATGCGCTGGCGCCCGAGATGGTCAAGCGGGGCAGTGGTCACCTGCTGTTCATGTCCTCGCTGTCGGGCAAGGCAGCAACGGCGGGCAGCTCGATCTACAACGCCACCAAGTTCGGTTTGCGTGGTTTCTCGGGTGCGATGCGCGCCGAGCTGCACGGCACGGGTGTCGGCGTCTCGACCGTCTTTCCGGGCTTTATTCGCGAAGCGGGAATGTTCGCCGATGCGGACGTGAAGCTACCTACGGGCGTCGGTACGCGCAGTCCCGAGGATGTCGCCAGGGCGGTGGTGGGAGCGATAGAGCGCAACCGCGGCGAGGTGGACGTCGCTCCGATCGCGCTGCGCGTCGGCTCAGCGTTTGCCGGTCTCGCACCAGAGCTGTCGGCTGCTTTCACCCGCAAGTCCGGTAGCGAGAAGATCGCCTACGACCTGGCCGACGGCCACCGCGCCAAGGGCTCGTCCTAACGCCTCAAGCGCTAGCGCCGGGTTTCAGAGCCGGGTGGCGCTGGCACATAAGAGCGCTCCTACAAAGTCCTTCGGCCTCGCTTAGGCATCCGTTGCTCTTGCCTTAGGGACGGGTCCCAGGATGGTGGGCATACCCCGCACCCACCACCGGAGGTTCGCGTATGAAAAGGACAGGCATCATCCGAGTAGCTCTCGTTGTTGGCGCTCTGGCAACGGGCGGAGCTGTGGCCGGCATCGCCGGCGCCGCGGCAGCGCCGAGCTCCACGACGAGCACCACCCAGTCCACGAGCAGCACCGCGACGACACCGTCGACAAGCACCACACCGTCGACAACGAAGCCGTCGCAAACGCCACCCTCGGGATCCTCGGGCCACCCCTGCCCGAACATGGGCAGCAAATCCGGCTCAGGGTCCAGCTCGGGCTCGGACTACCAGGGTGGTCCTCCCTCGGGAGCGACAGCTCAGTAGCCGGACCCGTCAGGGCACAGCGGATAGAGCCTCCCGGACGGTTTACCGTCCGGGAGGCGTACCGCCTGAGGACCTCTAAGCGGCCTGTGTGTCTGGCTCTGGCGCCACTGCCAGCGGCGTCTCGGTGCCCTGGATCGGCCTTACCTTGTCCGCTCCGATCCCAAGCGCCGCGTACACCTTGCGCTCGATCTCACCGGCGATGGCCGGGTTCTGCTCCAAATAGGCCTTGGCGTTGCCGCGGCCCTGCCCAAGGCGCTCGTTGCCATAGGAGAAGAACGAGCCCGACTTCGTCACGATGCCGTGCTCGAGTCCGAGGTCTACGAGGCAGCCGGTCGTTGAGATGCCCCTGCCGAACTCGATGTCGAACTCCGCCTGGCGGAAGGGCGCTGCGAGCTTGTTCTTCACGACCTTCACGCGCACGCGGTTGCCGACCGCCTCGGTGCCGTCCTTCAGTGTCTCGATACGGCGGATGTCTAGTCGCTGAGAGGCATAGAACTTCAGTGCACGGCCTCCCGGCTGAGTCTCCGGTGAGCCGAACATCACCCCCACCTTTTCGCGGATCTGGTTGGTCAGGATGCACAGCGTGCCCGTGCGGTTCAGGTTGCCGGCGATCTTGCGCATCGCCTGGCTCATCATGCGCGCTTGCGCTCCCACCGTTTGGTCGCCCATCTGACCCTCGAGCTCCACGCGCGGGGTGAGCGCGGCCACTGAGTCGATCGCCACGACGTCCACGGCACCGGAGCGCACGAGCATGTCGGCGATCTCCAGCGCCTGCTCGCCGTAGTCGGGCTGTGAGACGAGCAGCTCATCTATATCCACGCCGATCTCCTTGGCATATAGCGGGTCCATCGCGTGCTCGGCGTCGATGAACGCGCACACCCCACCAAGCCTCTGGGCTTCGGCGAGCACGTGATAGATCAGCGTTGTCTTACCGGAGGACTCCGGGCCAAACACCTCCACGATGCGACCCTTGGGCACGCCGCCGATGCCGAGCGCCAAATCGAGCGACAGCGCGCCGGTGGGGATTGCGTCCACGCGCACCTGTGCACCCTCGTCGCCCATGCGCATGACCGAGCCCTTGCCGAACTCGCGCTCGATCTGGCCGAGTGCGCCCTGCAGTGCCGCGTCGCGCGCCTTTACGGCCTTTTCCTCATCGGTCACGGGCATCGTCTTGCTCCTCCTGTCGAAATCTGGAGATGAAAATGTATGTGGTGCTTCGGACGGAACTATGGGAACGTATGTTCGCTCCGTCGTCAGAGAGTCCTTCAACCCCCGCGCCCTGACGTCGCGCGGTCCCATCTGTTGCCGCTCACGCTAGTTGGCTATTTGACATCGAGTTGGACCCTGTAACGAGGGGACCAACTGACCATCTCGGGCCGCACCGGCTGACACCTGCACGGCTGCTGCTTGCGAGCCAGGAGCGGGACGCATCGACTGAGCGCTCGGCCTTCTGCTCTTCGGGCTCAGCCTCGCGAGCGCCGTATTCCTCGACGCGTTCGTCGTCCGCTGTCTGCTGCTGCCTTCCGTGCTGCAACTCCTCGGACGGCGCACATGGACACTGCCTAGCTGGCTTGAGACGCGGCTACCCCACATCGCGATCGACCGCGACCGGCACGCGCTCGAGCCGGCCTTTGAGGAGGGCGCATGACCTCAGGGGGTAAACCCCCGAGAGGCGTGGTCGTTGGCGGCGACCCGTTCTGCAGTCAGAATAGTTCTGCTCCAGAACGCTTGTCGTCCGGGCCGGTTTGGAGGGGCGCGCCGACTATCGTCGTGCGAGGTCGAAATCCAGGGATATGAGCGAGACTGGCGAGGAGCGATGACCGACGCGTCGAGCGAACGAGCGGAGGAGATTCTCAGCCACCGTCGTGTGCTGATCATCATCGGCGCGTTGCTGCTCGGGATGTTCCTGGCGGCTCTGGATCAGACGATCGTCTCGACCGCTCTGCCAACGATCGTCGCCGACCTCCATGGCGCGTCGCACCTGTCGTGGATCGTCGTGGCCTACCTGCTCGCCGCGACCGTCTCGACACCGCTGTGGGGCAAGCTCGGCGACCAGTACGGGCGCAAGTTCTTCTTCCAGGCGGCGATCGTCATCTTCTTGTGCGGCTCGGCGCTCTCCGGGCTCAGCCAGAGCCTGACCGAGTTGATCGTGTTCCGGGCCGTTCAGGGTCTCGGGGGCGGTGGCTTGATGGTCGGTGCCCAGGCGATCGTCGGAGACGTCGTCTCTCCCCGCGAACGCGGCCGCTACCAAGGCCTCTTCGGGGCGGTGTTCGGTGTGGCGAGCGTCATCGGCCCACTGCTCGGGGGCGTTTTCGTCGAACAGCTCTCCTGGCACTGGATCTTCTACATCAACATTCCGATCGGCGCCGTCGCGCTCGCGGTTATAGCGATGCAGGTTCCGGGCGGCCTCGGGCGCGTCCACCACGTGATCGACTATCTCGGAACCGCCGTCCTCATACTCTCGGTGACCTGCCTCGTGCTCTTCACGAGCCTAGGTGGCACGACGTATCCGTGGGGCTCGCCAACGATTGTTGCCTTCGGAGTCGCTGGCGCGGCGCTCCTCGGCATCTTTGCCGTCGTGGAGCGAGGCGCGACCGAGCCGGTGCTGCCGCTGCACCTGTTCTCCATCCGTGCTTTCTCGGTCACGAGCATCGTCGGCTTCATCGTCGGCTTGGCGCTGTTCGGTGGCGTCACCTACCTGCCAGTGTTCTTCCAGGTCGTGCACGGCGAGTCGCCCACGATCTCCGGCCTGCAGCTGTTGCCACTCCTCGTCGGCCTGATCATCTGCTCCACCGGATCAGGGATCGTCATCAGCAAGACTGGCCGTTACCGGGTTTTCCCGATTGCCGGGACGGCGCTCATGACCGTCGGGCTCCTGCTCCTCTCGCGGGTGGGGATTGGGACGAGCCTGGTGATGGTGGCGCTGTACATGTTCGTCCTCGGCGTGGGACTCGGCTGCGTGATGCAGGTGCTCGTGCTCATCGTGCAGAACGCGGTTCCCCACTCCGAGCTCGGAGTCGCCACCTCCAGCGCGACCTTCTTTCGATCCATCGGGGGATCGTTCGGCGTCGCGATCTTCGGTGCCATCTTCTCGAACGTCCTCGTCGGTAACCTGGTCGGGCACCTCGGCACCGCGAAGCTGCCAAGGGGGTTGTCGAGCTCGAGCGTCACGCCGGCCATCTTGGACAAGCTTCCCCAGGCGGTCCATCACGGCATTGCCACCGCTTACGCCGAGTCGATCCAAACGGTGTTCGTCATCGCCGCACCGATCGCTGGCATCGCCTTCCTCGTGTCCTGGCTCATACCTCAGGTGGAGCTCCGGCAAGGAGTTGGCGCATCTCCGGGGCCCCCACCTGACCCCCAGACCGCGCCATCCATGCCGGCGGAGCGTGAGCCATTGGGCGCAGCGGACCGTTAGTAAGAAGATCCGCGTGCAGCGGCTGGATCAGCCCTGCGACGCCGGGTCCGTCGGACGGTCGCCGTCAGTCGCCGATCGTCCTATCCAGCAGCGCGAACAGCTCGGTGAAGTGCCGCTCGGCCGCCGCCTCATCGTAGGCGGCGGTGTCGCTCATCGTGTAGCCGTGGGCGGCCCCCTCGTAGAGCTCTGAGCGGTATCGCACCCCGGCCTCCTCGAGGGCTTGCTCGAGCGCCGCCACGTGCTCCGGGGTCATGCTCTGGTCGTTGTCGGCGTGGCCGAGGTAGAGCTCGGCGGAGATCGCGCCCGCGCTCAGGTGCGGACTGTCCTCGTCGTCGCTCACGAGCCCCCCGGCATGGAAGGCGGCGAGCGCCGCGACGCGCTCCGGGTAGGCGGCGGCGATCCGCCAGCCGACGCGTCCACCCAGGCAATAGCCCGTGATGGCAAACGGCGGGCTTGCGAGATCGCCGAAGTAGTCGAGGTAGGCCGCCCCGTCGCTGACGATCCGCTCGGGCGTCAGCTGCGCCATGGCAGGCCTCAGCCGCGCGAAGAACGGATCCCGCTGTGCGGGGTCCTCCAGATCGGGCATCTCCATATTCGACGCCCGGCCCGCGCGATAGAGGACGTTCGGGGCGAGTACGACGAACCCCCGCGCTGCGATGCGGTCGACCATCTCCTCGATCCGGGGGCGCAAGCCGAAGGCGTCCATCATGAACAGCACACCCGGGTGACTCCCGTCCTGCCCAGGGGGCCGCGAGAGATAGGCGTCCGCCACGCCGTCCTGAGTACTGATGTCGACCGTCTCGCCCTTCATCGCTGCCGCTCCCATCGTCGCTGGTCGGAAGGGTGCAGCTTAGTCACCTCAGATGGATCAGCTCGAGGTCGTGCGGCTGGTCCTTCTTCATGCCCGCTAGGAAGGCGAAGCGTCGACGGGCCGAGCCGCGTTGCGCACCATCTGCCCAGCGATTACAAGTTGCTGGATCTGGCTGGTTCCCTCGTAGATGCGAAACAGGCGCGCGTCGCGATAGAGGCGCTCGACGGGGACGCCCCGCATGTAGCCTGCGCCGCCGTGTATCTGTACGGCGCGATCGGCGATGCGACCGACCGCCTCGCTGGCGAAGTACTTGCTGGCGGCGGGTGCCATGCGCCGGTCCGCGCCGCTGTCGTAGGCGCGGGCACTCTCCAGCACGAGCGCGCGGGCGGCCAGGTATTCGGTCTGTGAGTCGGCGAGCATCCCCTGGATGAGCTGGTGCTCTGCGATCGGCTTGCCGCCCTGCCTGCGCTCGAGCGCAAAGTTCAGTGACTCATCGACGAGCCGCTCGGACAATCCTACGCACAGGGCCGCGATGTGCAGCCGCCCGTGCGCGAGGCACCGCATCGCGGTTTCATATCCGGTGCCCTCGCTCGCGCCCACGAGCGCGGACTCGGGCACACGGACCTCATCGAGGTACACGTCTGCTGTCCAGGCACCGGCCTGACCCATCTTCCTGTCTTTGGGAGCGACGCTGAGTCCGGCGGCGTCGCGCGGGACCATGAACACAGAGATCCCCTGGCTGGGCTTCTCGGCCTTGCTGGTGCGGGCGAAGACCATGAACAGGTCGGCGATGGGCGCGTTCGTGATGTAGCGCTTGGCGCCGTCGATGACCCATTCGACGCCGTCGCGTCGTGCGCGCGTGACGAGGCCCGCTGGGTCGGAGCCAGCCTCCGCCTCGGTCAGCGCGAACGCGGCCGTCACCGCCCCGGAGGCGAGTCCGGGCAGCAGCTGGCGCTTCTGCTCGTCCGTGCCGTCCTCGATCAGCACATGGCCGGCGATGCCGTTGTTGGTCCCGAACATCGACCGGAACGCCGGTGTCGTGTAGCCCAACTCGAACACGAGCTGCACCTCCTCGGTCATCGTCATGCCAAGCCCACCGTGCTCGATGGGAAGCGCAAACCCATAGAGGCCCATGTCGATGGCCTGCTGACGGATGCGCCCGGGGATCGCGTCGCTCTCCTCGATCGCTGTCTCTTCCGGGACTACCTCGGAGCGCACGAATTGCCTTACCGCGCGCACCATTTCCTGCAAGTCGTCGTGCTCCATCGTTTATCTCCTGGCCAAGTGCACCCGCGCTCGCGGGCGACTAGAGCCCAACATTCTCGAAGATTGCGGTCATTCCCTGACCACCCCCGATGCACATGCTCTCAAGCCCGTAGCGCCCACCGCGACGGCGCAACTCCCGCAGCAAAGTGGCCAGGATCCTCCCGCCCGTCGCTCCGACGGGATGACCGAGTGAGATGCCCGACCCGTGTACGTTGACGCGCTCCAGGCCGTCGGGCAGATCCCACTCGTGTAGGACCGCGAGCACCTGTGCCGCAAACGCCTCGTTGAGCTCAATGAGGTCCATGTCCTCCATCCTCAACCCGGCTCGCTCAAGGGCCCGCCGAGTCGACGGGACGGGACCGATGCCCATGCTCGCCGGCGCCACACCCGCGACTGCCCACGTCACGAGGCGGGCGAACGGCTGCAAGCCGAGCTCTGCCGCCTTCTCCGGGTGGGTGACGATGCACACGGCCGCGGCGTCGTTCTGAGAGCTCGCGTTCCCGGCGGTCACCGTCGCCTCGGGATCGGCGCGCGCCATCAGTGCCCGCAGGTTGCCGAGCCGCTCGAGCGTTGTGTCCGAACGCGGGTGCTCGTCACGCTCGATCAGCCTCTCACCCTCCCGGCTCTTGACGGACACAGGAACGATCTCCTCAGCGAATACGCCGCTCTCTTGAGCGGCAACCGCGCGCTGGTGCGAGCGCAGTGCGAGCTCGTCCTGCTCCGTGCGCGAGATCCCATACTGGCGGCGCAGGTTCTCAGCCGTCTCGATCATGCCGCCGGGAACCGGAAAGTGGAGCCCGCCGGCGGTCACTCGCGGCCGCGCCAGCCGGTCCTCCAACGTCACGCTGCCGCCCTTGATGCCCCAGCGCAGACCCATCGCATAGAACTCGGCCTGACTCATACTCTCGGCACCCCCCGCGAGAACGAGATCCGCAACACCGGTTTGGACCTCCATGCAGCCGAGCATGATCGCCTGCAGGCCAGAGCCGCAGCGCCGGTCGAGCTGAAGCCCTGGAACCTCGGTCGGCAGACCCGCGTCGAGCGCGGCCACCCGGCCGATCGCCGGCGCCTCGCCATTCGGATAGCACTGGCCGAGGAGCACGTCGTCGATCTCCAAGGGAGGCAGCGATGTCCGCCGGAGAAGCTCCCGGATGACCGTCGCGGCCAGCTCCGCGGGCGGCATGTCGCGGAAAACGCCGCCGAAACCGCCGACGGCTGTTCTCAGCGGCTCGCAGATCACAGCTTCGCGCACGGTCGGAGAGCTTGCCATA
>CAVRXK010000004.1:0-165373 GCA_963725165.1 uncultured Solirubrobacterales bacterium | reverse complement strand
TATGGCCTCAATGAATCGCCTTTCCTGCTGATTGTCCGCACCCGTCACATTTTCACTGTATCGCTCAGTTCGGACGGAACTTTGCGTACGAGTAGTGCAGGATACTCGGATGTTCCAGCATATAGCCAAATTTTACAACAACCTCGTCAACTGATAGTTACGGCCGCCGTTTACCGGGGCTTAGCTTCGCTGCTTCGGGTCAAGCCCTAACAACTCCACGTAACCTTCCGGCACCGGGCAGGCGTCAGCCCCTATACGTCGTCTTACGACTTAGCAGAGACCTGTGTTTTTGGTAAACAGTCGCTTCAGCCTATTCACTGCGGCCCCCTCGGGCTCGACTCGCGAAGAGTTTTACCCTACTGGGGCGCCCCTTATCCCGAAGTTACGGGGCAATTTTGCCGAGTTCCTTAACGATGGTTATCTCGATCACCTTAGTATTCTCTACTTGCCCACCTGTGTCGGTTTTGGTACGGGCACGCGCTTCCTCCCTAGAGGCTTTTCTTGGAGGTATGGCGTTGGGGAGTCGCCGGCTTAATGCCAGCTCACATCGCACCTCAGGTTATGCGGTCCCGCATTTAACATGGACCACCCCTACATGCTTGTCCCAGGGCAACCATCGCCTGGGTTCCCTTAGCCTTCCTCGTCCCCCCATCGGTCAAACGGAAGTTACGTGGTACAGGAATATCAACCTGTTGGCCATCGACTACGCCTTTCGGCCTCGCCTTAGGTCCCGACTAACCCTGAGCAGACGAACTTTACTCAGGAATCCTTGGGCAATCGGTGGAAAGGATTCTCACCTTTCTTTCGTTACTTATGCCGGCATTCTCACTTCCCATGCCTCCACGGCTGGCTTACGCCGCCGCTTTACTGGCATGGGAACGCTCTCCTACCGCGTGATCGGTCCGAAGACCTCACACACCCGCAGCTTCGGTGACTAGCTTGAGCCCCGTTACATTGTCCGCGCTCGAACACTTGACCAGTGAGCTGTTACGCACTCTTTCAAGGATGGCTGCCTCTAAGCCAACCTCCTGGTTGTCTATGCACTCGAACATCGTTTCCCACTTAGCTAGTACTTAGGGACCTTAGCTGGCGGTCTGGGCTGTTTCCCTTTCGACGCTGAAGTTTATCCCCCAGCAACTGACTCCCGGAGTAGACGTAATGGTCTTCGGAGTTTGCCTGAAATCGGTAACCTGGTAGGGCCCCTTATCCAAACAGTGCTCTACGGCCACTACGTAATTTATCCGAGGCTATACCTAAATATATTTCGGAGAGAACCAGATATCACTGAGCTTGATTAGCCTTTCACTCCGATCCACAGGTCATCCGCCCAGTTTTCAACCTAGGTCGGTTCGGCCCTCCACGAGGTCTTACCCCCGCTTCAGCCTGCCCATGGATAGCTCGCTCAGTTTCGGGTATACCGCCTACGACTATGTCGCCCTATTAGGACTCGCTTTCGCTACGGCTCCGCTCATCGCTTAACCTTGCCGCAGACGAGTAACTCGCCGGCTCGTTATGCAAAAAGCACGCGGTCACAGAACAAGTCTGCTCCCACCGCTTGTAGGCGCGCGGTTTCAGGTACTATTTCACTCCCCTTCCGGGGTACTTTTCACCTTTCCCTCACGGTACTAGTCCGCTATCGGTCACCAAGGAGTACTTAGCCTTGGAGGGTGGTCCCCCCAGGTTCAGTCCGCGTTTCACGGGCGCGGACTTACTCAGGAACGTCTGACAGAAGATCATGCAGTTTCGTCTACGGGACGATTGCCCTCTATGGTGCGTGGTTCCACACGCTTCGACTACCACATGATTTTGTAACTCCTGCCGGGTCGGACACGACCCGGAACAAACGCCCTACAACCCCCAACAGACAACGCATGTCCGCTTACATCTGCCGGGTTTGGGCTGATCCCTTTTCGCTCGCCACTACTCAGGGAGTCTCTTTTGATTTTCTTTCCTCGGGGTACTGAGATGTTTCACTTCCCCCGCTTGTCTTCGCCCGGTCTATGTGTTCAACCGGGGATAACGCCGCATTACCAGCGCTGGGTTTCCCCATTCGGGAATCCACGGGTCATAGGCTATTCAGCGCCTAACCGTGGCTTATCGCAGCCGTTCACGCCCTTCATCGACTCTTGGTGCCAAGGCATCCACCATGCGCCCTTACTATCTTGACGGTGATCTGACCGATTTCGATCACATCCCCTTGCGGGAACGTGGGCTCCATCGGTCCGGTGATACCCGTTTTCAGCCGCCGCTTATCGATGGCGGCTGAATGTGGCTTCTGTGTAGTTTTCAAGGACCGTCGAGAGGCGTATAACGCCGGCCGACGCTGGGTTCATGCGGGCGCGCTCATTGCGCGACTGCCCCACCACCGGCGGACGCCGGTCTCTCAAAACTCAACAGCATGCTGGCATCGTTGCGGACTTGCCTCGCGCGGCCTCCAAGTAGTCAGGAGTCCTCGCTCTGCGCATCCATCCAGCCAGGTTCGGTCGACATGCTAGGCCCGAGCGCACAGTCACCGACAGGATCTCCAGGTCCTCAAGGGGCCACGGACCTGACGGCCGTTGCGATCGGGGCACCTTAGTGCTCCCTAGAAAGGAGGTGATCCAGCCGCAGCTTCCGCTACGGCTACCTTGTTACGACTTCACCCCAGTCACGAGCCCCACCTTCGACGGCTTCCTCCCTTGCGGGTTAGACCACCGGCTTCGGGTGTTGCTCACTCCCGTGGTGTGACGGGCGGTGTGTACAAGGCCCGGGAACGTATTCACCGCGGCAATGCTGATCCGCGATTACTAGCAACTCCGCCTTCATGCAGGCGAGTTTCAGCCTGCAATCCGAACCGAGACGCACTTTAAGGGATTCGCTCCACCTCGCGGTATCGCAGCCCTCTGTATGCGCCAATGTAGCACGTGTGTAGCCCTGGACATAAGGGGCATGATGACTTGACGTCATCCCCACCTTCCTCCGGTTTGTCACCGGCAGTCTCGCATGAGTCCCCAACTAAATGCTGGCAACATGCGACGGGGGTTGCGCTCGTTGCGGGACTTAACCCAACATCTCACGACACGAGCTGACGACAGCCATGCACCACCTGTGAACCTGCCCCGAAGGGAAGCCATGTTTCCATGGCGGTCAGGCACATGTCAAGCCCAGGTAAGGTTCTTCGCGTCGCGTCGAATTAAACCACATGCTCCGCTGCTTGTGCGGGCCCCCGTCAATTCCTTTGAGTTTTAGCCTTGCGGCCGTACTCCCCAGGCGGGCAACTTAATGCGTTAGCTTCGACACGGGGGGAGTCGACACCCCCCACATCTAGTTGTCATCGTTTACAGCGTGGACTACCAGGGTATCTAATCCTGTTTGCTCCCCACGCTTTCGCGTCTCAGCGTCAGTCACGTCCCAGCGAGCTGCCTTCGCCATTGGTGTTCCTCCTGATATCTGCGCATTTCACCGCTACACCAGGAATTCCACTCGCCCCTTCCGGACTCTAGCCCGACAGTATCCACCGGCATTCCAGGGTTGAGCCCTGGACTTTCACAGCGGACTTGTCGGGCCGCCTACACGCTCTTTACGCCCAATAATTCCGGACAACGCTTGCACCCTACGTATTACCGCGGCTGCTGGCACGTAGTTAGCCGGTGCTTCTTGTGAAGGTACCGTCACCCCACGCGGCTATTCACCGATGAGGCTTCGTCCCAACTGAAAGGGGTTTACAACCCGAAAGCCTTCTTCCCCCACGCGGCGTTGCTGCGTCACGCTTTCGCGCATTGCGCAAGATTCCCCACTGCTGCCTCCCGTAGGAGTCTGGGCCGTGTCTCAGTCCCAGTGTGGCTGATCGTCCTCTCAGACCAGCTACCCATCGAAGCCTTGGTGAGCCGTTACCTCACCAACAAGCTAATGGGCCGCGGGCTCATCTCGATGCGGAGGCCGAAGCTTCCTTTCCCCTTGCGGGCACATCCGGTATTAGCCCGAGTTTCCTCGGGTTGTCCCGGTCATCAAGGCAGATAACCCACGTGTTACTCACCCGTTCGCGGCTCTGCCCCAGGGCAAGCCCTGGTTCGTCGCTCCACTTGCATGTGTTAAGCACGCCGCCAGCGTTCGTCCTGAGCCAGGATCAAACTCTCCGTGAAGAACTTCACGAAAAGCTGTCATAGGTGATAGGGACCCATACACCGTGGTCCCCTCTATGACGGGGTACTTCTCTACTTGACTCTTTGCCGTCACCGAGTACGCCGAAGCGCTCCCGTGACGGGTCGAACCTGGACGCACACCAAGATCGATTCTCGATCATAGGTGCGCATGCTGTTGAGTTTTCAAAGACCGTCGTAGCCTCTTTGAGAGGACTTCTCACCCGAGGAGACCGTTCAGCCCACGCCCAAGGGCGCTTGTAGGCCGACCGTACAGTATAGCGCTCTCCTCTGGACCGTGTTGTGAGCGTAACCCACCGCCTCGGTCGCAGAGCCGAGCTGCTGTGCCCGAGCACTATAGGGCATCGCGCCGACGGACGTCTGCGACTCGCCCTCCGCCGCGCGTCGGCGCTCCCTCGACGTCCGTTGCCACAGCCTTCTGAGCCCCGCCGCCCAGGACGTCGACCCGTCGCCTCAGCCCTTGCGCAGCCTGCGGAAACGGCGCTTGCCTACACGCAACACGACCCCATCCAGGCGCTCGACGGGAAGGTCGTGCTCGCCCGCCGCGAGGACCTGCTCGTCAAGCGACACTCCACCCTGATCGATCAGGCGGCGGGCCTCAGAGCGCGACATCCCGAACGCGTCGGCCATCAGCCCGGGCAAGTGCACGACGCCATTGGGCGCCTCGAACACGAACTCCTCGATCTCCTCGGGGGCGCCGCGCTGCACGAACACGCGGTCGAACGCCCGCTCGGCCTCGATCGCCTGCTCGGGCGAGTGCAGCCAGCCGACCAGCTCTCGCGCGAGCGCGCGCTTGGCCTCGCGCGGCGCCAGCTCGCCGTCGAGCTCTCTACCGAGCAGCAACCTGTAGTACTCGCCCATCGCCTCGTCGGGGATGCTCAGCGTCTTGCCGTACATCTCCTCGGGCTCGTCGGTGATGCCGATGTGGTTGCCCAGCGACTTCGACATCTTCCTGCTCCCATCGGTGCCCACGAGGATCGGCATCGTGAGGATCGCCTGCTCGGGCTGACCGTAGGCACGCTGCACGTCGCGCCCAAGCAGCAGGTTGAACTTCTGATCGGTGCCCCCGAGCTCCACGTCCGCGCGCACCGCCACCGAGTCATAGCCCTGCAGCAGCGGGTAGAGCAGCTCGAGCATCGAGATCGGCTCGGAGGCCGACCAGCGTTTGGCGAAGTCCTCGCGCTCGAGGATCTGGGCGACCGTGGTCGTGCGCACGAGCGCCAGCAGGTCGACCATCGGCATGTCGAGCCACTCGCCGTTGCGCCGCACCTCCAAGGCGCTCGGGTGAGCTGTCGAGAATCTTCAGCGCCTGCTCTTGGAAGGTGGCCGCGTTGGCCTCGATCTCCGCCGCCGAGAGCATCGGGCGCAACGTCGAGCGCCCCGAGGGGTCGCCCACGCGCGCGGTGTAGTCGCCGATGATCAGCACCACCAGGTGTCCGGCGTCCTGGAACTCGCGCAGCTTGCGCAACACGACCGCGTGGCCGAGATGGATGTCCGGTGCGGTCGGGTCGATCCCCAGCTTCACGCGCAACGGGCGCCCCTGAGCGGCAGCCGCGGCGAGCTTCTCGGCAAGCGCCCCCGCGGGCAGGGAGTCGACGGCGTTGGCGCTGAGCAGCGCCGCCGCCTCATGGGCATTCGGCATGGGCGCCAATGCTAGACTCTCGCGTCCCGGTGGAGCTAGCCGCATTGCCTGCCGGCGGCCGGCCGCGCTTGAAGAGGCTTCGTTTCGTGCTGATCCTCTTCGCCGTCCTGCTGCTCGGCCTCATCTCGTTCGTGTTCGGCATATTCATGGCCGTCGCGTCCGACCTGCCGTCGCTGACCAACTTCTCGCAGTACAAGAACGCGCAGAGCTCGGTGCTGCTCGACGACCTCGGCCAGCCGATCGGGGTCGTGAGCGAACGGAACCGGGTGATCGTCACGCCCGCGGAGATCCCCCCGATCGTCAAGGAGGCGGTGATCTCGATCGAGGACAAGCGCTTTCGGACCAACAGCGGCGTCGACATCCGCGGAATCGCGCGCGCGTTCGTCCAGGACGTCCTGCACAAAGGCACGGTGCAGGGCGCCTCCACGATCGAGCAGCAGTTCATCAAGAACGCGCTGCAAGCGCAGTCGCACAGGACGATCTTCGAGAAGCTGCGCGAGGCGGCGCTCGCCTACCAGCTCTCGCACAAGTGGTCGAAGGAAAAGATCATCACCGCCTACCTCAACACGATCTATTTCGGCAACGGCGCGTACGGGATCGAGTCCGCCGCGCAAACCTACTTCGGCTCCGAGCCCAACCACGTCGGCTGCGGAACGCCAGGCCACGAGCTGTGCGTGCAGGAACTGGAGCCCGCCGAAGCCGCGCTGCTCGCCGGGATCATCCAGTCCCCGACGGGCTATGACCCGGCGAACCACCCGCTGGCGGCCAAGGCGCGCCGTGACGTCGTGCTCGAACAGATGCTCCTGCAGGGCTACATATCGAAAGCCGTCTACCACCAGAGCACCGCTCAGCGGCTGCCACAGCCACAGGACATCGGCACCCCTCAGCAGCCACTCGTGGAAGGCGTCGATGTCGGCTACTTCACAAGCTGGGTGCAACAGCAGGCGATCGAACGCTACGGCGCCCCGCGCGTGTTCGACGGCGGCCTGCGCATCAAGACGACGCTCAACCTCGAACTGCAGCGTGCCGCCGAACAGGCGATCAGCGGCTACCTCGCCGACCCGGCGGGCCCCAGCGCAGCGCTCGTCGCGATCGAAAACTCAACCGGGGAGGTGCGCGCGATGGTCGGGGGACGCAACTACGACGAAACCCCGTTCAACCTCGCCACCGAGGGCGAGCGACAGCCCGGGATCCTCGTTCAAGGCGTTCGATCTCGCCGCGGCCCTGGAGGACGGGATCTCCCCCGAATCGGAGTGGCCCTCCAAGGAAAAGGTCTTCTACGTACGAGGACCGCACGGCGTCGAAAAGTTCGAAGTGCACAACGACGAAGGCGCGTACACCGGCGAGAACACGCTCACCGGCGCGACCGCCTACTCGGACAACTCGATCTACGCCGAAGTCGGGCTGAAGGTCGGCACCCAACGGATCGCCGACCTTGCACATCGGATGGGCATCACCACCCCCCTGTCGACCAACCCGGCGATGACGATCGGCGGGTTGACCGTGGGCGTGACGCCGCTCGACATGGCCCACGCCTATGAGACGATCGCCCACGGCGGCGAGCGCGTGAGCGGCTCGCTCGTGTCCAACCTGCAACCCGTGGGCATCCAGGAAGTGAGCGCCGGCGACAAACTGCTCTCCGACGGTCACCATCACGACCGCAACACGGTGATCACCAAGCGCGTGCTGCCACCGGAAGTGGCGAGCACCGAGACCTCGGTGCTCGAGACGGTGCTCGAGTACGGCACCGCCAAGGACGCGGCGCTCGGCCAGTTCGCCGCCGGCAAGACCGGCACCACCTCCAACTACGGTGACGCGTGGTTCGTGGGCTGGGACAGCAAGTACACGGTCGCGGTGTGGGTCGGCTACCCCAACAGCCTCGTGCCGATGACCACCGACTACGACGGCGGACCGGTACTCGGGGGCACTTTCCCCGCGCTGATCTGGCACAACTTCATGATCTCCGCGATGCAGGTCGAACAGGAACGCGCGCAGCGCGCCGCCTCCTCCACCCACACAAAGCAGGGTTCCACGGGCACCGAGCTCGAATCGACCTCGAGCGGCGAAACCACCGCCACCCCGCCGCCCGCCGGCGGGCGCCACGCACGCGGGCGGGACCGGCGAAACGCAGGGGGCGACGCCCAACACGCACGCGAACGGCACCGGCGCAAACGAACCAGCCGGCGTCACGCCACACGTCGAACAGGCGCCCGCGGGCGCGAACCCCACTCCGGCGACGCCCGCACCCGAAACCCCCGCACCGGCCACGCCGGCACCCGCAAGCCCTTCAACAGAAGCCCCCGCCAGCCCCAAATCCGGCGCCGGGGCCACCGGCGGCGTCAGCCCGGGCGGCTAGCACGCCCAGTAGCCACCTCCTCGGGCTACGCCTTCCCTTCGACCGACACCTCCGGCCACGGCCGCGACACGTGCGGGTTGTCCGCCGCACAGAAGCGCCAGCGCAGCTCCACCGCCTTGCTTATGCCGATGCGCGGACCCGCGAGCACCGGTGGGCGTCCGCCTTCCCCGGCGCTGATCCTCACAGGACCGTCAAGCAGGCTGGTCCCGTTCTCAGACAGCTCCACACCCAACGCCTGCGTGAGCTTGCCGGGCCCCGAGCAGAGGTCCCGATCGCGCACCAGCGCCGCGGCGCGCACGCATCTGCTCGATCCCGCTCGAGCGGCTCGAGCGCGCGGATCAGCACCGCCGCCCCCACGCCCACCGGCTCGCACACCGCGTTCAGCAGCGCGTGGATGCCGTAGGAGCGATACACGTAGGCAATCCCGGGCTCACCGAACAGGGTTCGCTGTGCGCGGCGTGACGCCCACGAACGCGTGACAGGCGGGCTCGCTCTCGTGGTAGGCCTCGGTCTCGACGATCGTGCCCGAGACACCCTCGTGCTCGACGACGCAGCCGATCAGGTCACGGGCCACCTCGAGCACCGGGCGCGCGTAGAACCCGACGGCAGCACCCCGGACCGCGCCCGGCATCGATCCACGCGCACCACCCGACTCGGGATCCGCCCCCGGCGCCACGCTCACTCCCCGGCGCCTGCTCCAGCACCGCGCGCGCCAGCTCCAGCTGCTCGCGCACACGCGGCAGAGCCGTCCCCCCATCGACACCTTCGATTCGAGCCACGAGTCGCGCGCGAGCACCTCGTAGAACTCCGCGCCCGGCTGTCGCCGCCGCGCCACGCGCCAGCGGGCCCATCGCCCTCCCATCGACCGACACGAGCAGCTCGCTCTGCGCCGCGAGCTCCTCCGGCGTCAGCTCGGAGAGCTGCCGGCCGCTGTCCACGGCGGTGCGCACGAGCGCCCGCCACCACCCCGTGGGCCTCGCGGAAGGGCATCCCGCGCCGCACCAGCAGGTCGGCGACGTCGGTCGCGGCGATCAGCTCGTCGCCGGCGGCCTCGCGCGAGGCGCTCGCGGTCGAACGCCACGCCCGCGATCATCCCGTGCGCGGCGCTCGAGCGCCAGCTCGAGCGTGTCGCACGGCGTCGAACAGGTGCTCCTTGTCCTCCTGCAGATCCTTGTTGTAGGTGAGCGGCAGCGCGTGCATCACGCCGTGCAGCCCGCTCAGGTGGGAGACCACGCGCGGTGCCTTCGCGCGCAACAGCTCGGCCGCGTCGGGATTCTTCTTCTGGGGCATGATCGAGGAGCCCGAGCTCCACGCGTCGGGCAGCTCGCAGAAGCCGAACTCGGCGCTCGACCACAGCACGAGCTCCGCCCCCAGCCGCGAGAGGTGCGTCGCGCAGGTCGCCGCGGCGCTCAGATAGTCGAGCGCGAAGTCGCGGTTGGACACCGCGTCGATCGAGTTGGGCACGGGCGCGCGCGAAGCCGAGCTCGCGCGCCACCAGCTCGCGGTCGGTGTCGAAGTTCACGCCGGCGAGCGCCCCCGCGCCGAGCGGCAGGCGCGCGCACTGGCGCTCGGCGAACGCGAACCGCTCGCGGTCGCGCGCGAGCATCCAGAAGTAGGCGAGCAGGTGGTGGCTCAGGTAGACGGGCTGAGCGCGCTGCAGATGCGTGTAGCCGGGCAGCGGCCAGTCGAGGTGCTGCTCGGCGCGCTCGCACCAGCACGCCCATCAGCCGCGCGATCGCCTGCCTGGGCCTCGCGCGCGCGCGCGCGCGTGTACAGCACGAGATCGGTCGCGACCTGGTCGTTGCGCGAGCGGGCGGTGTGCAGCTTGCCGCCGACCGGCCCCACGAGCTCGGTGAGGTGGCGCTCGATCGCCATGTGGATGTCTTCGTCGCCTCCGCGAGCACCGAAGCTCCCCTCGCTCAGCTCGCGCTCCACCTGCTCGAGCCCCCGCAGCAGCGCGTCGCGATCCTGCTCGGAGATGATCTCGCGCGCGGCGAGCATCGTCGCGTGCGCGCGCGACTGGGCGATGTCCTGCGGCCACAGGCGCCGATCGAAGCCGACCGACGTGTTCATCCGCACGAAGTCGGGGTGCTGGGGCTCGTGGAAGCGGGACATGGACGAGCCCAGTGTATGAGTTGCCCGCCGGCGCCGACAGCCGCGTCCGCCGGACCCGCCGGCAGTAGTGCCACAGTGCCTATCCCGGCTGGAGCCGTACGCCGCCTTCACGGGGCCCAGTCCGCCCCGCAGGAACCGTACGCCCTACGGCGCCCGCACCGGCGTGGCCAGATCGTCGAGCTCGAGCACCTCGAGCATGATGCGCAGGTCGTCGTCGCCGACTTCGCCGCCGCGACGCTCGGCCTCGAGCACCCATTCGAACAGCACCACGAAGGCAAGCGGCGTGTCGAGGTCGTCGGCGAGCGCGTCGCGGAAGGCTTCCACGTAGTGGCGCATGTCGGGCGGGCTCGGCTGGTCGGGCGCGAGCGTGCTCATCACCTCGCGGAAGCGCTGGACGTGGCGCGAGCCGATCTGCAGGCCGGTGGACGCATCGCCGAGCGGCAGCGAGTAGTGCGTGCCGAGCAGGTACATCGCGACCGCGGGATGGCCGAACTGCTTGAGCGCGTCGCTGAGCAGGATCCGCTGGCCGCGCGGCAGGTGCTCCCATTCCTCGCCGTCGCGGCCGGCGCCGAAGCAGACGTTGACCCAGCGCTCGACGTCTGAGCGCGGCACCTCGAGCAGGCTCATCTCGGTGTCGGGGCTCTCGGGCGAGTCGGGAGAGCTGAGCGGCTCGGGCTCCTCGGACAGCTCGTACAGCATGTCCTCGCTCGATGGGCGAGTCGAACAGGAACTTGGTTCCAAAGCCTTCGCGTTGGAGGAAGCGCTCGAGGAAGCTGAACAGCACGAGCGGGCGCGTGGACTCCACGTCGACGGAGCCTTCCGAGCCGGTGGGCGTGGTGCGCACCTCGACCCTGATGGCGTCTCCCGCGCTGACCGGCACGAGCTGGCCGCTGAGCGAATCGTACAGGCGTATCTCACGCACGGCGTAAGACTATAGGTAGATCGGGCCTCGCCACTGAAAATCCTCTCAGCTCGATGAATAATTCGACTACCTGGCGCATGGCGCGCGGCTACGAAACATCCGTTGATCGCCGCCGTTGCGTGCGCGTCCCACCACTCGGAGCCATCCGCGACCCTTTCTCGTCAGGGTGCTCTATATAGACCGACGCCGGGGTGCACGTCTTCTTCAGGTCAGAGACACCCCGACGCCGGTCAGCCTGGAGGGGCTGAGTGGTTCTCTATCAGGTCCAACCACGTAGCGCAAGCGAATTCACGAAACTGTTTCTTACTCGGGATCGCCTGCAGTCATAGTGAAAACTACGTCACTTGCGACACTAGTTGCTTTCACAAGCGGCGCTCGTTTCGGTATGCTGAGTGCGACTTCTTCGCTTGCTCATGACAACCAACCTTTTTGACTATTTCGAGGAAGTGGACAATCAGAATGGCGCTCATGCGCCATGGGCCGCGCGCGCGCCGAGAATCCCCAACGGGCGCTTCGATATCAAGCTTGTCCCGCGAACGCCCGACTGGCAGAACGACCCGGTGGCGCTTGAAACGCTGGAGCGAATCGCGGCCGAGCCGTGGGTAGACACACTCACACGCACTGAGGACGGCGTGGAGCTGCGCCTCACCGATGCATGGATCGAGACGACCGGCGCGGCCCTGGAGGCCGGCGGGGGCGATGAAGCCGAGCTTGTCGACCTGACGCGCGGCGAGCGCTTCGCGGTGCAGTTCTGGGACGCGAACGCGACCAAGGCACTGCACGTGGGCCACCTGCGCAACCTCGCACTCGGTAATTCGCTCGCGGCGGCACTCGAACAGGGCGGCGGCGCGGTCGAGCGGCGCTCGATCATCTCCGACGCCGGGCGCAGCATGGGCGAGGCGATGGCGGGCATCATCCGCAGCGGCCATCACGCCTCCGCCTGGCCCGACGGCGACCAGAAGAGCGACCATTTCGTGGGCCTTTGCTATGCGGACTACGTAGCCGCCGGCGGAGTCGCCGAGGAGGGAGCCGAGGAGCGCGAGGACTCGCTCACGCGCGAGCTGCGCATGCAGAACGACGCGGCCGACGAGCTACTCAAACGCGTGCTGCAGGGCGACGGCGAGGCGCTCGAGCTGTGGTTCAAGACGCGCGCGTGGGTGATCTCCGGACAGCGCAAGACGCTCGCGCGCCTCGGTGTGGCGTTCGACCGCGTGTTCT
The DNA here is from genome assembly GCA_963725165.1 of uncultured Solirubrobacterales bacterium. GTDB lineage: Bacteria > Actinomycetota > Thermoleophilia > Solirubrobacterales > Solirubrobacteraceae > Palsa-744. The sequence goes on along the minus strand of CAVRXK010000004.1, from coordinate 152,981 downwards.
TCGAGTCCGATTTCCTGGAGGACGGCAACGAGCTGACCGAGCGAGGGCTCAGGGAGGGCACTTTGCAGCGGCGCGAGGACGGCGTCGTCGTGTACGCCACCGGCGTCGAGGACCTCGAGCACATGCCGCTGCTGCGCGCCGACGGGCAGACGACCCAGCACATGCGCGCAGTGTCCTACTGGATGAGCGCACCGGGCCTTGAGGGCGTCACCACACTTCAGATCTGCGGCACCGAGTGGGTCTCACACGCGACCTGCATCCGCCAGCTGATGACCGAGCTGACTCCCGCCGAGAATGGAAATTCCCACCCACCCCACCGCGGCATCCACCCCACCCACGACATCTTCCACGGGATGGTCGCCCAGCAGAAGCGCGCTGTCAGCTCAAGCGAGGAAGGCGGCCTGCTGATCGACGATCTGATCGAGTGGATCGAGACGCGGATAGACGCCGATCCCCGTGCCCGTGAGGTGCGCCGTGCCCACCCCGCCCCCGAACGAATCCCGGCGCAAGTGGCGCTCGGCTATTTCCTCCCCTACCCCGTCACCCCGCGGGTGGACTTCGACACCGCCAAGCTGCTGAGCGACCGCGAGAGCCTCGGTTGGGATCTCGTGCGCGCGCGGGCACACAAGGGCGAGCTCGCCACCGCCGCTGGACAGCGCCCGGCCGAGGATCCCGACTATCGCTGCGCGGTGGTGCAGTCGGAGATCTACCGCCGCCACCTGCGCTTGGCGGTCGACCGTTTCGACGTTACCCCGCTCGCGCTGTATCTAAGGCATCTGGCCCGCTGGTACATGGAGCGGCCGCGCTCCGGTCACGTCGAACGCGTGATCCACACACTGCTCGACCGCAGCGCCCGCGGGCTCGGACTGGAGGCAGGGCGGTGAGCACGCTCCTAGTCGACAACTACGACTCCTACACCTACAACGTGTTCCACCTGCTCGCGGCCGTCAGCGGCGAGGAGCCGATCGTCGTGCAGAACGACATGGTCTCCTGGAAGGCGCTCTCGCGCTGGGACTTCGACGCGATCGTGCTCTCCCCCGGTCCCGGCCGCCCCGAGCGCTGGCACGACTTCGGTGTGTGCGCGGACATCCTGCGCTCAGCGGAGGTGCCGGTGCTGGGCGTGTGCCTCGGACACCAGGGCCTCGGGCACGTGCTCAAAGCAACCGTCACCTACGCCCCGACGGTGATGCACGGACGTCTCAGCGACGTGCGCCACACCGGCACGGGCTTGTTCGCAAACATCCCTCAGGGCTTCAAAGTCGTGCGCTACCACTCGCTTGCGGTCACCGGCTCGCTCGGTGAGGAGGGCCGTGAGATCGCGTGGACCGACGACGGCGTGGTGATGGGCATCGAACACGCCACCCGCCCAATGTGGGGCGTGCAGTTTCACCCCGAGTCGATCTCCACCGAGGAGGGGCACAAACTCGTCGAGAACTTCTACGCGCTCGCCGCCGAGCACAAGCGACCCCGCGGGCGGCGCTTGAACCGTCCGAGCGTGCCGCCGCGGCGCTGTCGCAAGCGCCACAGCGGCGAGGCCCCGATAAACCTGCAGGTGCGCACGTTCGAGGGCGAGGCTCCCGCGGAGCTGCTGTTTGAAGCGCTCTTCGCCGATGCCGAGCACGCGTTCTGGCTCGACAGCGGCGGCGCGCCGAGCGCGCTCGCGCAGGTCTCCTATCTGGGCACTACCAGCGGCCCTGAACACGCGGTGCTCGAATACGACGTGCAACAAGGGATCGTCACACGCAACGACGCGAGTGGAATTTCTAAGGAGAATGGGTCGATCTTCCAGGTGCTCGACCGCGAACTGGCAGAGCGCGGGCTCGAACCCCCGGACACCCCCGCCCGCGGCCTGATCGGAGGCTTCCTCGGCTATCTCGGGTACGAGTGCAAGGGAGACTGCGGCGCCACGAACACACACAGCTCCGACATGCCCGACGCCGTGATGATGTTCGCCAACCGCGTGATCGCCATCGACCACGCCAGCCACGTGACTCACCTGCTGACGCTCAGCGACGAAGAGGACACAGACGCAGAGTTCTGGCTCGATCAAGCGGAGCGGGCAGTGCACGACGCGCTCGCTGCACCGCCGCTCGACATGACACCACCGAGCACGCACGACGATCCCCCAAACACACCCGTGAGCTTCCGCCCTGGTCGTGGCCGCGAGCAGTACCTCGCTGACATCGCCCGTTGCCAGAGCGCGCTGGCGGCCGGCGAGTCCTACGAGGTGTGTCTCACCGACCAGATTCACACCGACGCCGCACCGGACCCATGGGAGCTGTATCGCGGGCTGCGACGCTCCAACCCCGCCCCATTCGCCGCATACCTGAAGCTGGGTGAGACGGCGATCGTGAGCTCCTCGCCCGAGCGCTTCCTCTCGGTCGACCGCGACCGTCGCGTGATGGCACGACCGATCAAGGGCACCGCGCCACGCTCGGCCGATCCCGAGCGGGACGAGGCCACGCGCAAAGAGCTGGCGGAAGACGAAAAGACGTTCGCCGAGCACCTGATGATCGTGGACCTGTTGCGCAACGACCTCGGGCGCGTGTGCGAGGTCGACAGCGTGCGCGTGCCCGAGCTGATGGTGATCGAGCGCTATGCGACCGTCCACCAGATGATCTCCAATGTCGTCGGTGTGCTCGACGCCGGGCGCACCCCCGCTGACTGCGTGCGCGTGTGCTTTCCGGGAGGGTCGATGACCGGCGCGCCAAAGCTGCGCACGATGGAGATCATCGACGACATCGAGCGCGAGGCGCGAGGCGTGTATTCGGGGGCGATCGGCTATTTCGGCGTGGACGGCGTGGTCGACCTCAGCATCGTGATCCGCACGATCGTAATAAGGCCCCACCCACCCGGCGGGGGCGCCAATAAGACCACCATCGGCGCGGGCGGCGCGATCGTGATGCAGTCCGACCCCGAGGAGGAGTTCGACGAGATCCTGCTGAAGGCGCGAGCGCCGATGGCGGCGATCGCGAGCGCAGTCACCGGCAGCGGCTCACCCGAGGCGTGGACCGTCCAGCTCGAGCCGCGGTTCGCGGAGACCGTGTCGTGAGCGAACTGAGCCCAATCGACCCCAACACCGAGAAGGAGTGGGAAGTGAGCTGGGACATACGCGAAGCCACGCACGCGGACGTGCCCGCGATCGTCGCGGGCATAAACCAGCTGCTCGAGGAACTGGGCGGCAAACCCGGCGACACGGCGGCACAGGAGCAGACCGCGCACGCGCTGATCGACAATGGCGACGCGGGACTGCTGCTGATTGCCGAAAACCTCAAAGAAGTCGTCGGCGTGCTTGGCGTGAGCTGGCAGATCGCGATCCGCATCCCCGGCAGCTACGGGCTGATCCAGGAGCTGTGGGTGCACCCCGCCTTCCGCGGCATGACGATCGGCGGGGACCTCGTCGTCGCCCTGTTCGACATCGCGCGCGAAAAGGACATCAGGCGTCTGGAGGTGGGCTTGCCGAGCGGGCGCTTCGCCCACCTCGGCGCCACCGAAGCGTTCTACATAAACAACGGCTTCACCACGATCGGCACGCGCATGCGGAGGCTCTTGTGAACAACGTCATCCCGCTCCCCACCCGCGCCATGCGCTCGCCCCAGCTGTTGATGGTCGAGCAGCTCACCACCGGCACCCGGGGCGCCGGCGCCCCGTTCATCCTTGACCGTCACGGCCGCAGGATGGAGGGCCACGACGATGAGCGCCGCACAGCCGAGCTGCGCGAGGGCCTCACACGCCACGAATACGTGCACGCCACAACCGCCGACACCCCCCACGAAGAAGTCGAGCGCGTACTCGAGGCACTGCACGAGCCCCACTACCTGGAGGCGCTGCGGCAAGTCGACTGGGAGGAGCCCACGATGATGCCCGAGTGGGCACCCCCCGGCCTGCCCGCCGACAGCCCCGTGTGGGCGGGCGTCATCGAGACCGCGTTCGAGGGAGTGCGCACCGCGATCACCGCCGCGCAGCGCGTAGTGGACGGCGCACAGTTCACCTACGCGCTGTGTCGCCCCCCCGGCCATCACGCCGGCCCGGCGTGGCTCGGCGGCTACTGCTACCTCAACACGGCCGCCGCCGCCGCCTACACGCTGTGCGAGGGCGGCTTCGATCACGTCACGATCCTCGATGTCGACTTTCACTTCCCCACCGGCACCTCGGCGATCGTGGCGCCGTTCGAGAACATCAGCCTCGGCTCGCTGCACGCCTCGACACTCGCGGAGGTCCCCTGGCGTCACGTGCAGCCGAGCGAGCGCGAGGTGTTCGTGGAGTTCTCAAACCCCCCCAAGCCCGATCCCTACCTCGACGCGATGAACGAGGTGATCGACGAGCTCACCAGCACAGCGCGCTCGTCCTTACAAGCATTGGTGCTGTCGCTAGGCTACGACATCGTCGCCAGCGACCCCCACGGCTCATGGGATTTCTCACAGGTGATCTTCATGGAGATCGGCGAAGAGCTCGCGGTTCGCGGGCTGCCTGTGTGCGTGGTGCAGGAGGGTGGCTACGCGCTGGACGCGCTCGCCAACTGCAGCCACGCGTTCGCGGCGGGACTACTGATGGAGGACGACGAGTGAGACGCCTATGAGCACACCCGAGGAGCACACACCCATGACCAATGGCCTGCAGCCGTTTCGCGACCACCTGGACGTCCTCGACGGGGAGATCGCGCGGCTGCTGGGCGAGCGCTTCGAGGTGTGCCGCGAAGTGGCCTACCACAAGCGCGAGCACGACATCCCGATGATGCAACCCAATCGCGTGATCGAGGTACGCGAACGCTACCTCGCCCGCGGCGCCGAGGTAAACCTGCCGGCAGACTTCACCGCCGCGCTGTTCGAGCTGCTGATCGAGGCCACCTGCCGGATGGAGGACGAGCTGATGGCCGAGACGTCGGCAGCTGCCGCCGAGGGACAGGACGAGCGATGAGCATGTTCACCTCGACCCGATGCACCAGCCGGGGCTCGAACCCGGATCACCGGATTTTAAGTCCGGTCCTTTCACCGCTTAAGGTACTGGTGCGCGCCGCTCACCGAAACCATAGCCACCGGTAACCCGATGAGTGGCGCCACAGTACCATATTTTCTGACTCGTCGCACCATTGGTATGGGGCTTCCACCCGGCCCAAAGATGCCAAGCGCGCTGCAGGCTGTGGCGTGGGCACGACGCCCACTTCCCTTCCTCGAGCGCAGTCAGAAACATTTTGGTGACATCTTCACCATCCGCGTGAAGCATGCCGGCACCTGGGTGATACTGGCCGATCCTGAGGACGTGAAGCGCGTGTTCACCGCCGACCACGCCGTGTTGGGCGTGGGGCTCGCCAACTCGATTCTCGGACCCCTGCTCGGCCCCCGCTCGGTGATGTTGCTGGAGGAGCCCGAGCACGTCAGGCGCCGCAAGCTGATGCTGCCGCCGTTTCACGGCGAGCGCATGAAGGGCTACAGCGAGATGATGGCCGAGGTCACGCGGCGGGAGGTTGCCACATGGCCCGTAGGCGAGCCGTTCGAGCTGTGGCCACGGATGCAAGAGATCACGCTCGAGGCAATCATGCGAGTGGTGTTCGGACCGGTGGAAACCGACCGGCTCCAGCTATTGCGCCAGCGGCTGCGCAAGCTCACCAACTGGATGAACGATCCTCGCAGGCTCACACTGCTGGCCGCGGCCGGGCCCACGCGCTTTGCGGGGAACGCCGACTATCGCGTGATGATGGGGCCGGTTGAGGATTCGGTGCTCGAGGAGGTGCGCCGACGGCAGCTTACGCCTGACTGCACGGATGGGACTGACATCGCCGCGATGCTCGCCGAGGCGCGGTATGAGGACGGGTCGCCTATGACCGAGCAGGACCTGCGCGACGAACTGGTGACGCTGCTCACCGACGGGCCTACTTCCAGCCTTTTGTCGTGGGCTTTCGAGCGGATCCTGCGCCATCCGCAGCAGTACGCTCGGCTACGGGCGGAGGTCGTCTCTCCTGACGGGGGAGACGCGCCCGCTACCGACGGTGCCTACCTTGACGCAGTCGTGAAGGAGACGATGCGGCTTTGTCCCGCCGCGCCGATCGTGGTGCGCAAGCTGCTTGAGCCAATGGAGCTTGGTGGGTACATGATTCCGGCGGGAACGACCGTGGCGCCTTGCGTGCACTTGGTGCACAGGCGGGCTGATGTCTACCCGGAGCCGCTGCGGTTCAAGCCCGAGCGGTTTCTAGAACGTCCGGCCGGGACGTACACTTGGATCCCGTTCGGTGGTGGTGTTCGACGGTGCCTGGCGGCGCCGTATGCACAGATGCTTATGAAGCAGGTGATCGAGACAGTCGTGGGCGAAGTCGACCTACGGGCTGTGGAGCCGCGCTCGGAGCGGGCACGCAAGAGCGCGATCGCGTTCGTACCTCATCGGCATGCGATGGCGATAGCTACGCGACGTGCGGGTGAGCAGGGGAAGAGTTCGGCGCGGTTGGCCAGCGTGTCTGTGAGATGACGGTATCCGGATCGAAAAGCCTGCGGACACAGCTCGGCTGAACCGCTCGCCAAGTCTCGCGACGCTACGGCAGCGGCCTCTCGATCACGCCGTAGAGCTTCCACCCGCCGCCTTCGCGGTGCAGGCGAACGTAGCTGGCGGGTCGCGTCGTCGAGCCCAGCAGCACGTACGCCATGGGGCCCTTCACACGCACGGCGACGACCTCTGCCGGCGCCGTCAATTCAGCGTGCAGATGTGTAAATATCTTGGTCATCACGATCGCACATGTTTTGCCACGTTGGTAGAGCGGACTGGCGCTCGAGCCATCGTCTTCCACAACCGTATCGGCGTATATCCGGTACAGCATCGAGCAGGCGACCGCACCGTCCTCGGCGGCGGCCACGGCAAAATAGCGCTTGACGAACCCGGTGGCGGAGCGCGTATCCTCCGCACTCGCCGGGTGACCGAAATCCCCGACTATGCTGTCGTCGTAATCGAGATAGCCAGCGTTTTCGTGCGGGCTGTCGTGGTCGAAGTCACTATCGCTGTCGAGGGTGCTGCTCGGCCTGAAATGACCCGGCTGATCGTCGTCGTCTTCGTCGCTGAGGAGCCGACCCGAGAGATGCGCGACCACGGGCGAGTCGCTCGCCCCACGCCGCGCAACGCCACGCGCAGTCGAGGCGCTGCCGCATCCCGTCACCACGATCACAGACACGACGGCCAGCGCCAGCGCCGGCATCAACTTCCCCATTGATTGCCCCTCCGTCGAAATGCAGGGTGCGTCAAACGTATCAAAGCGCAGCTCGTCGTACAATGACACAGTCGATTGTTTCTGACTGATTGACAAATCGGGAGTGGTGCTTGATAAGATAACGATCGTCTACGGCCAACCAACTCATTAGGAGAGATCGATGCTACGCGTACGCACAGCCGTCATAGCGCTAGCTGCCACCACACTCGCGATATCCGGCTGCGGAGGATCGTCGAAAACCACGGGCACCACGAGCGCGGCGGCCACCGGCCCCTCGACGACGACATCCGCTGCAACCACGACCACCGCGGCGGAATCAGGCAGACCGTTGACGCGATCGGAACTGATCGTCGAGGCCAACGCTATCTGCGCGCACCTTAACGCCGATCTCAAGGCCGTCAATGTTCATACAGTCGCGGAATACGGGACTGCTCTGCCGCGGCTCGCGGCGCAGGAGCAAGCCGGCTTTGCCGAACTCGGCACGCTCAAGCCGCCCGCCCCGATGGTCGCCGAATGGCACCGGATCGTCACCGGCGGGGAAACCGTTGCCGGTGACATAAACCGGCTGGCCGGAGCCGTCGCCTCCCGCGATGGCAGTTTGGCCCGGACCTTGAACTTGGCTGGGGAGAAAGCGCGGGACTCCATCCACGCCATCGCAAAGCGTGACCACTTTACCGAATGCGCCCGGTTCTCCTGATCGCGCGGATGTCCGGGGAGGGCGCAAGGGCTGATTGCCTGTAGGGAGACGAGCCGGCTTGCCTCTCCAGTTCAGCCTGCGGTGATCATCGTCAGGCGCGGGGCGTGTGCGGGTCGTGACTTGCGACCAGCACCCGGGCGACGCACCCCTCCAATATCTAGTCTCGCACCCGGCTACAGTTCAGCGACCACACCACCCCGGGTGAGGCGCACACCGCGCCCCACCCGGAAAGTGATATTCACATCATAACGCCCATCGACGCAACACCTATCGTCTACGAGACTTCCAATTCACTTGTTCCAGATTCTAGCTGACCCGATTCTTCGACACTGTTCACAAAACCTGATTCGCTTTTGCCCGCCGTACATGAAGCTGCACTTTTTTCTTCTACAGTTTCTAGATGTAAGAACTCGGGTAACACAATACCATCGGGCATGTTTTCCAGTAAGTCACCCGAACGCGCCCTACCTGCTTGAGCCGTACATTCATCTGAGAATTTTAGACTCATGCATTCTACATCCCAACCTACATGAATGGGGGCTAAAAACACTCTTAACCACTTCCATGGCCTGGGGGGAGGCATCTCTTCGGTGCTCCATTTCCACGGCAGGTTCACCGCGTACGCTAACGCTTCAGCGCAGTTCTTGACGTTCGTACATGCGAGTCGTTTGCCGGATGTTATTTCTTCGGTACCTGTTGAACTTAATAGCGAAGTGGTTTCGCCTTCTTTCCCACCAGCTAACACATTGCCCATCAGGGTCCCGCTGCACCTGATCGCAACTTCGCCTAGAAGGGTTTCTGTGTCTATCAGTTCCAGTTCGCCGGTGTCGTTGAGTTCTTTTTCTGCGGTGATCGCCGCTTTATTAATTAAGAGTTCGGGTTCCGTTTCACTCGCGAACACCGAACTCGCGCTGAGCGCACCAAACGCGAGCACCGCGACGAGAGCCAGACCTGCTATGTAGAACTTCCTCATTATATTTGTTTGCCTTTCCCTCGTCCGAGATTTGGTTGACCCCTTCCGAGGCTTGATACGGCCGAGCCGAGCACTCCCCCCCCCAAGCGCAAACGGTGTTTCCCACTCCAGCCCAGCCAAGACCGCAACGCACCCACACGGCAACCTCGCCCCTCCTATACGATACGCATACTCAGCTCGCATGCCCGATTCACCCAGTGCTCCTAAACGACTACGGATTTGGCTGACACTACGCACGGCATACCCGACTGCCGTCGGGGAGGCGTGACAGGCGCATAACCATTCCAGTAGTCCGGCATGCCTGACGCGATGCCAGCCTGCTCTTTTGACGGTTGAACTTATTACCCTTCCTTTTCCTCTTCTTTGGCTTCTCCTTGACCCTCCTCTTAGGGGATATTGTGCTGGTTTTCTTCTGTGTGGGTGCAGCGAGGTTTTCGCCTGGTGTTTGCAGGGTGCTTCCGGGTACCAATAGTGGGGCGGGGTTTACCAGGGGTCCGTAGCACCCTTCTCCTTCGCACGGCTCCGCTTCACCCGGCGGCGCGGTAAAACAGGACGCGCCTTCGCTGCATTCATGGAGATCATAAACATTCACAAAGCCTTCAGTGTCCTGCGGCACAAGATCAGCCGCGCTCGTGAAGAACACATCCTGACCCGACGTGGAGATAACCGCCTGTTTGTCCGGTTCTGTACTGCACCCGCACGAAACCATAGACACACGACCCTTACTCCACCCAGGTTCCTTACGCCATTCATACACATTCACGAGCCCATTACTATCCCGTTCCGACAACGGAGCAGCAGTACTGAATACAATCCGCGACCCGTCTTCGGTAACCGCACGATTATTCATTTCATACTGTTCGAACACATCGCCGCCGGAATGACCGAACGCGATAATCGCATTGAACCCATCGTCATTGCCATTCCGATCCGCGCCTTCTTCACCAACCGAGACGCGTTCCAATTCGCCTGTACCGGCATCGTAACGATAGACATCCTTCGCCGTATCCGTATCGTCAACCGACAACCGACCATAACTCGAGAACACCAAGAACCGACCATCCACACCAGCCGTCTGCGCTTCCGATTCAAAATCGCCATACTTAGACCACAGGTAACTGTCATTGACCGCACCCGGCGTTTCCCCAACGCTCAGACCAGACGGACAACGCGAATCCCCCACACCACCAGACAGTCCAGGACCGGAACACAAATCGGCCACAAAACCCGTCACACCGGTCTCCGAATCATACACATACAGATTATCGGCGCCCCCAACGGGCGACTGCCCTTCGCTATCGGTCCCACCGCTGAGCACACCCGTAGCGACGTAATACACGCGCGCGCCATCCGGCGCGACCTTCACCACACCCAGCACCCCCGCAGCTTCACTACCACCCACACCGACAGAAACAGGGCTCACCGACAAGACTTCGCGTTCAGCGACAGCGCACCCCACCGCTTCACCAGGACACCCGATCCTCGCCATATACAACACCGCGGGAGAACCGCTCGTGAAAAACACGACAGAACCTTCTTCATTCGCACCCACAAAATTCGCAGCAGCACGAGCCCTCGCACCAGCACACGGCACTTCACCCTGCACCCCACCTTCTTCAGACACACACCCACCAAACGACCCCAACCCAAGCACACGCGAAACTTCAACAGTACGCAAACCACCCAAACGAACAAACAACTGATGATCCGGGCATTCTTCCTTGCTCCTCACGGATTCTTCCACGCCTGCGGTGAAGAAGACCTCACCACCGGCAGTGACCGCGTTGAACGCGCTTCCCTTGCCACTTTCGCCGTAAGAACCGTATAGACCTGCCCCTAGTTCCACTGCGCACAAAGAATCGATCAGTCGGTCCTTATTATCCACGCCCACCACCTGCAGCGACGATTCACCTTTCCGGCAACCGCGCGAAAGATCGTAAAGCTCATAGATTTCCGTATATATACCCGCGAGAGGCAGCAGGGGAATCCCTTGTTCGATCATTATCTGGCAGAAATCTGGACTCGCGCCTGCATACTTTACCTGCAAGTTCTTTTCTTCGGTCACCGTCCGCAACGTGATCCCACCGGCTACTTCCCAGTACGCTTCTGTGTCCGGCGCCGAGGTGTTGTGCAGCAGGAACTCGTTTTCTGTACCTTCGGATGTCGACCAGCCATAGTTCGGGCCCGGTAAGGCGAGCACGAGCGACGTTTCCAGCGTAGGAGAGAGGTCGTAAGCGATCTCGGACGCCGTCAGCGCCGCCGGCGGCAACAATGACACGGTTTCCCATCCCAAGGCACCCCGCTGTGCCGTGTAGTCCACCGGAGCTGGACCGGAGGGCGTTGACTGGAAAGCACCGGCTGAGAAGAACGCGGCCTTCTTACCATCTAAAGACACACCGTCTATTTCCTGCACGCCGTAGCCACCCATGTACAGCGGGGTGACCATCTCGTATTGACGGCCGCTCGGCAGTGCCAAAGCAACCGTCGGCACGGAGCAGCATACACATACCACTACCCCAAACGCAAACGCGCTCGCAAGCGCTCGCCGGCAGCAGCGGATCACCACTATCACCACACGTATGCAGACATCACAGGTCAAGGCGCCTTGCGTCTGTGTCTGCCGGGCGGAATGCGTGTTGTGCTCCGCCCGACAGACAGTGTCTCACGGGTACTTACACCGCTCGGTATTTTTCCCTCGTCGCCCATTCAGTCCACACGCTGCTCATCAGCCCGCGACAACCCAGCTGCCTACGTAATGAAACGGTCCGCTGCCAAGGTTGAATTCATCCAGTATCGCCCCCGACACACCGGCGCCTCCTTCTTCGCTTTCTCCGTTCGATACACCTATGTTTGGTGTCCCCGAGCTGGCAGACGGGTTGACGAAGATACACAGGTTCCCACTCTTGGCTCCTGGTTCCTTCCAGGTTCCAGTGCATTCACCGTTTTTGATCGCGGTGGCTTCATTGGGTTCTTTGAAGCCTTCTTCGTATCCGATGAAATGAGCTTGACTTGCGCTTAGCGGTGCAGCCAGTGGAATTGTGAACGACACGCTTGTTACGCTATACACTGGAGCAGTACCGCCGAGTGCCCACTGGCCCCTCTCCACAGCGCCTTTCGGTAGCGTACCGCCCGCTGTCCACGGCGAGCCGTTGCAAGCATAGCTCGTGCCGGAGCCAGAGGCGAATTCCGAACCGCCTTCTTTGCACGTCCCTTTGCTGCCTTTGAATTCTTTACCTGTCACGCTCGTACCCGGTTTACCTTCCAACCCGGTTTCACCCTTTTCCCCTTTGCCGGCAGGCCCTTCTTTTCCCTGCGATCCCTGCGGTCCAGCGGGACCCGCGGGGCCGGGAGCGCCATTCTTGCCGTTCTTGCCTTTCAGGGCGGCGAGCACCTTCGGGCTGATCTGTTTCGTCGAAACGATTAGGTATTTACCCGCAGCGTATGCGCCGCCGGTCATCGCGAACACCAGCGCAAACGTCACAGCGACATTCGCGTACGTGACGCGCTTGCGTAGCCTTGTCATCCCCTTGACCAACCTTTCCCTCATCCGAGGCTTGATTTTGGTCTATCGAGACACCCGTCTTATGGTCAGAGGGCGCCAGGTCGACCTGATTGGAGTTCCTTTTTATTTTTTGTTCTTTGAAGCTTTGTGTTTGCGCTGTTTGACTTTCTTTTGGCGTTTGGTTGTCTTTTTATTGGTGCGTTTGGTTATCTTGACGGTTGTTTTTGCTGTTCGAGGAAACGCGATGCTTGGCACACCCAGCAATGGTGGCGAACTCGGTGACACGAGTACCACTGGCAGCCCTTGAGTCGTAAACGATGTCGGGCTGCTCGTCGCGAGCCAGCCGCTCGACATCCCATCGCCGTAGCGTACACTGATCCTGTAGGAGTAGGTGGTACCGGGTTGCAACCCGCTCAAAGTCCGTGACTCCTCTACAGCGGTGCTGCCCGAACCGATCGACCCGGAGTACACGATCCCGTATTGCGTGTCCACGCCATTAGCGATACCGAGTTCAAACGCGTAGCTCACGGGCTGTCCGTCGGATTCCACGCTCCCGGCGATCACCGCGGTGGTCTCACCCACCGAACTCGGGGATCCAGTCGTTGCACCCACAACAATAGGTGGAAACGTCGTGAACGTTCCTTCCTGTTCGCCTTCTCCCCTGGTAACCGCCTTTTTGGTCCTCGTGGTGTTTTCGTTTTCCGCTATCAGCCTGTAGCGATAGGTGCTTCCCGGTTGAAGTCCGGTGGCTTCCGCGGTCGTGCCTATCCGCGCATACGCCGAGGATTCTTCCATCTGAGTGGTGGACTCTGCTGTACAGCCTTCCAGCCGTTCGCACACAGTCACCGGCGCATACTGAAACCAGTAACGCGTGGGTGCGTTCTCGGGGTTTAGTTCCGCGAACAGCACAGCAGAGGACCGCTTCACGAACTCGGCGCTCGGCGTCCCCACGAGCCGTGGAGCGATCAGTTCTGTCGAGACCGAGCCGGTCGGATGACTGATCAACGGTGTTTCCGGCGCTTTGACCGCTTCGTCAAACGCCGCGAGCCTGTTGAAGAGGGTCGCGTTCGGGGGCACACCTTCGACCCCCGTTTTCACGGACACGGGCACGCTGCCGCACGCCGTCGTGCAGACGCTCTGCACCGGAGTCGTTTCGCCAAGCGCAGCCGTCAAGCCCCATTCAAACCACGCTTCGGTATCGGCCGCCGCCTCGGGATTGATCGTCCCGTTCAGCGTGCACGCGAAAGTCGCATCCGATTCGCGGCCTTCGGCGGCCGGCACGCACGACCCAGACGACGTGTCCAGTTCGGCGACATTCATCGGACGATACCCCACGACTTCAAAATCGCGAGCGGAGATGGCGAGATAGAGTTCATCCTGCGCGTTGAACGCGAGTCCACCTTCATTTTCGTTTGGCACAGAGAATTCAGTGATGAGTTCTCCGCTGTCAGCGTCGATCAGCGAGCCGAAGTACTCTCCACTACGGTTGAGAACTTCGATCTCGCTCACAGCCAGCATGCCCGAATCGTCGACCGCAACTCCGGCTATAGAGAAATGTTCGACCGCGGGATGGTGCGGACTGAGAGTAAATTCAACGATTTGCTCGCCGCTCGGACCGAGCTCGTGGACTGTGTGCGGATATCGGGGATCTTCGCCGATACCCGCGTAAACGGCGAACAGATCACCCGTTTCGTCAATCGCCAGCGAACGCATCGAACATTCCTCGACAGCGCATTCAACGTTCCCGGTTTCCAGGGCAATCTGGCGCTTAAACCTTCCTTCGGGTCCGAGCTCCTGTATGCGCCGGGTATCGTCGACGTACAATAGGTGTTCGGGACCGCCGAACACAAGCTGTGATCCTGCGGACTGTGCGAAAGTGAACGCTCCAGGTTCCGTACTACCAGCCGCAACCTGGACACCGGCCTTGCATACGTCACCCGCCGCGCATACATCCTTTTCTTCCTCGGTGGCGGTATCGTCCTTCGTCTCGTTCACTTCCTTGCCGAACATCGCCACGAACTGTCCGGCTTCGGTGAACTCCTGGATGCGATAGTTGGAGGCATCCAGCACATACAGGTCATGTGTGGCGCGATCGACAGCAACGCTGGCGGGTTCATCGAACTCTCCCTCGCCGCCGCCCTCCCTGCCGGCCTGGCACCTGACGTGAGCTATTTCGATTTCGGCCTGCGTGCATATGTTCCCGCCTGTCGTGGCGTTGACGTCGTCACCGATCGTCAACACGAACCGTCCGGCAGGAGTGATCTCCTGGATGCGCTGATTGGGCGCGTCGTCCACCCAGATGTCTTCTTCCCCTTCCGCGGAGCCGACCGCGACATCTCCCAGGTTTTCGAACCCGCCCGGTTCACCGCTTTTCTTTCCGGGCTGACATTCATCCCCGGATGCGACGGTGCAGACGTTGCCTTTGGTGGTCTTGTCGACTTCCCAACCATAGTGAATGGAGAGCACCTCCTTGACGGGCGCCGTGGCGTACGCGGCGCTCACACCGGTGAGCATGATCGTGACGGTCGCCATGGCGAGGACGAGCCTGATCCGATCGAGAGTGGTGCTCATCAGGCGCTCCTTGCATTGGTGTCTGTACTCTTGTGCTCACTGTCCTGCCCTTTGAGCCGTGCGCTCTTGCCGGGCTGCTTGGTTTTCTTATGATTCTTGGTCTTACTGGCCTTGCATCCGGTGACGGCGATCTTCGTGCTCTGTTTGAGCACGGCGCCGTTCTGCGCTACGAATTCGGTGGGCATTGCGAGTTTGCTCTGTGACTTGCAGAGGTTTCCGTTCGCGTGCAGCGCCGAGTACTTGCCCTGCGGCAGATAGAGCTCGAACGAATCGACCGGCACGTCGGGCACCGTCTTGAATGTGGAGCTCGTGATCCCCGCTTTGTTGATAAACGTGTCTCCGATGAGGTCGACCCTGACGCCGTCTCCCTGCAGCACAACCATCAGGTTCGGGAACGCTTCCCCACCATGAGAGACGAAATACACAGGACCCGTGAGCTGCACCGGCAGCAGCGGGGTCGTCGTCCTGGCGATCCCCACGATCGATTCTTTGGGACACACAGCCGGGTTGGCGTTGAACGTCGCGGCAGGACACGCCTTCTGCAGCGTCGTCAGGCGCGATGGCAGTTGCCTGGGCAGTGAGACCTTGACCTTGGCGATGTTCGCGTCGTTGCCCATCGCCCCCTTCGGATAGGAGACCTTCGCGTCGAGGCTCGCGCCGTTCGCGCGGCTCGTCTTGCCAGAAGTGCTCACGGTGAACGTCGGCTTGAACGCCAGGCTCTTGCAACCCCCGACCGCAAATGGGCTACTCGCGTGCGCGACCGCCTCTTGAGATCCGGATATCGCCGCTTCGATGGACAGGGCCTTGCAGTCGGTAGGGTTGAACATGAAGTCAGGCCGGTCGATATCCACCGTCACGCGCTGCAGGCGCAATGGAACACCGAAGATGATCTGCGGAACCGCATAAGGACCGGTTTCGTCGGTGGTAATCGTCGCCGCCGAGTTTTCGGGGTCGATGTCGATCCGAGCGCGCACCACCACTAGGCCGAGATCGAACGGGCCCGCCACGGCGTGGGTGACGATGCTCAAGCCGAACGGGGCGCCATCGTGCGGCCCGGTCAGGAACACGTTGCCTTCGATTTCAAAGGGATCCGAGCCCGCGCCCGAGGCGACCCGTGTGGTGCCGATCTTGGAGGCCGTGCATTCCCCGTAGACGCCAGGATCGTTCGCCTGCGCTTCGGGGCACAGCGGCACACTCGATAGCATCGCCAGCAGGCCCGGCGGAGTGTGCAACTGGATGCCCTTGACGTACTGTTCGCGATCCTGCCTTGAGAGGTTCATCGTGAACGAGCTGAACTGCCCAGCGTTCGGCGTAACCGTGCCCGCGACGAACCCGGGGGCGAACGGCGTCGGGCTCGCGCACCCTGTTATTTCGAACGGTCTGCGCGCCCCGATCACGGCGTCCGGCGTGCCCGCCACGAATGCCCCTTCCGGGGTGATCCCCGGCTCGCTCCAGGGGGTCAGGTCGGCCGTCGCGAGCGCCGGACCGCATGCCGCCGGGTTTGCGATAGACGCCCGCGGACCCTGGTTCAGATCAACCTTCAATTCGCTGAATGGCAGCTGCGGGTTGCCTTCGTAGCCGGGTGGGCTGCCTTCGAAGCGCGTCGTGATCTGGCCCGTCGCCGGATCGACCTCAACCCTCCCCGGCACCTTTATCTCGATCCCGTCCTTCGCGTATGCGCCGGTGCCGCCCAGTTCGAGGTACAGCTTGTAGAGGTTGCCGTCGAGCGCGTCCTGTTCGGTGCACGGCGCCTGATCCTGCCCGCCGCACCCCGGCCGCGCGAGGTACACGTGCCCCCTCACCGGCGCGGACAGCAGCGGCGTGACCGCTTCTGCTGTCCCCACCGTCGAGGCCGCCGGACAATGCCCGGGCGCCAGCTCCAGTTCCCCGGTCAACTGACTGACTTCTTCGGATTCGGGCCCGCTGATGTCGATACCTTCCGGCCCGATTTCGTTGCACGCCTGGATCCCGCCCACGACGCTCGGGTTGACCGACATCCCCTCGGGCAGCGTAACGACAGCATCACGCAGCTGCGGTGTCGCGTCCACTGTAGGCTTTTCGGCCTGTGGAACTTCGAGCGTCACGCCCAACCCGGCGGGTTCGTCCGCGGTCAGCGTGTCGGACTGAACTTCGAGCCCAGGTTCGAATTTCGATATATTACAGCCTGTCACCCCAGGCATCGTCGCCTCCGCGACCTTGTACTGTTCGCTGTATTTCCCATCGACGACGCTACCCGGTTCCTGCCACGAGTCGGCGCTTATCGTCGCCTGCTCCGGACCCGCGCTGCAGTCGGTCGGTAGCGACCAGAACGCGACCGGTGCGACACCCGCGCTTTCTTCACCACCTTCGCATAACATCTCTTTAGATGCTGGAGTTCCCGGGTAGAAGCAGGCCATGCCGCGCACTCCATTGTGGCTCGGATCGGCGGGAACACCCCATATCGTAACTTCAAATTCCGAAAGCTCGCCAAAAGGCAAAGTCCCTTTCGAGGCGACAACTATGGCATAACCCTGTTCGGTGTGGACAAGATGGGCTGTAGCCAGAACCACAGCATTTACGTTGCCGAAGCGTAAGAACTCAAACCCTATCTCCGCCGACTGCCCGAATTCAGGTGTTACACTAACGATGGGGCCGTATTCTTCCTTGCCCCCATACACGACAACGCGGAACATCCCGATCTGCGTCGAGCCCGGACACTGAGCGCCAGGGCCCAGATGATCGAGCCGCGTCAACGAACACCCCGGCACCGCCAACGGATCTCCGAGCAACCCAGTCGGAAGGGTTATGACTATGTCTCTGGGGTCGCGCGTAGGCGTAACTTCACCCAACGACAGACCCGACGACAGCGTTTCGGTCGCGAACGCGCCCGTCGTCGCGATCGCCCACGGATGCCCGCCCGCCTGGGTAAACGCAGGCGTATACGGAACGTTCGCGACATGACACGGAAAGCAGGACTTTTCTCCAGGAGTCTCTTCTATGGTCGGACCGCTGACCGTCGTCCCGGCGATCGTCTGCATCGAGGCCTTTGTGATTTCAAGAGGCTTCACTTCGACCGCGTCCGCCACAGGCACCCCACAGCCCAGCAGAAGGCCGACCGTTATGACGGCCCCGCGTGCATACCGCAAAACCCTCGTGGTCATACCGTGCCCCTGTTGGCTGGTTTGTTGGCCTTGGGAGACGCTTTACCGCGGTACTTCCTGCCTTTCCGCTTGGGTTTGCCGGCGTCCTTTCTGTCTCGCTTCTTTTTGGTCATGGTTTTTTGGGTTTTGGTTGTCATCTTTGATGTGGACTGTAGGGCGAGGTTTTCGCCTGGTGTTTGCAGGGTGCTTCCGGGTACCAATAGTGGGGCGGGGTTTACCAGGGGTCCGTAGCACCCTTCTCCTTCGCACGGCTCCGCTTCACCCGGCGGCGCGGTAAAACAGGACGCGCCTTCGCTGCATTCATGGAGATCATAAACATTCACAAAGCCTTCAGTGTCCTGCGGCACAAGATCAGCCGCGCTCGTGAAGAACACATCCTGACCCGACGTGGAGATAACCGCCTGTTTGTCCGGTTCTGTACTGCACCCGCACGAAACCATAGACACACGACCCTTACTCCACCCAGGTTCCTTACGCCATTCATACACATTCACGAGCCCATTACTATCCCGTTCCGACAACGGAGCAGCAGTACTGAATACAATCCGCGACCCGTCTTCGGTAACCGCACGATTATTCATTTCATACTGTTCGAACACATCGCCGCCGGAATGACCGAACGCGATAATCGCATTGAACCCATCGTCATTGCCATTCCGATCCGCGCCTTCTTCACCAACCGAGACGCGTTCCAATTCGCCTGTACCGGCATCGTAACGATAGACATCCTTCGCCGTATCCGTATCGTCAACCGACAACCGACCATAACTCGAGAACACCAAGAACCGACCATCCACACCAGCCGTCTGCGCTTCCGATTCAAAATCGCCATACTTAGACCACAGGTAACTGTCATTGACCGCACCCGGCGTTTCCCCAACGCTCAGACCAGACGGACAACGCGAATCCCCCACACCACCAGACAGTCCAGGACCGGAACACAAATCGGCCACAAAACCCGTCACACCGGTCTCCGAATCATACACATACAGATTATCGGCGCCCCCAACGGGCGACTGCCCTTCGCTATCGGTCCCACCGCTGAGCACACCCGTAGCGACGTAATACACGCGCGCGCCATCCGGCGCGACCTTCACCACACCCAGCACCCCCGCAGCTTCACTACCACCCACACCGACAGAAACAGGGCTCACCGACAAGACTTCGCGTTCAGCGACAGCGCACCCCACCGCTTCACCAGGACACCCGATCCTCGCCATATACAACACCGCGGGAGAACCGCTCGTGAAAAACACGACAGAACCTTCTTCATTCGCACCCACAAAATTCGCAGCAGCACGAGCCCTCGCACCAGCACACGGCACTTCACCCTGCACCCCACCTTCTTCAGACACACACCCACCAAACGACCCCAACCCAAGCACACGCGAAACTTCAACAGTACGCAAACCACCCAAACGAACAAACAACTGATGCTGTTCCTCACACGAAGCGGCCTGCTTGGCGATACCCGCGTCGAAGAAGACCTCGCCACCGTCATCCGCCACCTTGTTGAACTGGCTGCCTTTACTTTCCCCGATATTGTAAGCAATCCCAGAACCCAACTCCACTGGGCACACAGGATCGATCAAACGACCCCTGTTATCCAAGTCCACCAACGACAACGACGATTCGCCTCCATCGCAGCCACTCGACAAATCGTAAGGCTGTTCTTTCACCGACTCGACGGCAAGCGACGACAGGGGAGCGCTACTGAGGAAAAAGATTTGACAAAAATCTGGAGATGCCCCGAGATATCTCACCAGAGACTTTTCTTCCGTCACCGACGAGAACCTACCGGCTACTTCCCAGTTCGCTTCCGTATCCGGTGTGGAGATGTCATGCAGCAGGAACTCATTTTCGGTAGTTTCAGCACTCGTCCAACCGTAGTTTGGTCCCGGCTGGCCGTATGCGAGCGAGGTTTCCAACGTAGGAGAGAGATCGCGAAAGATATCGGAAGGCGTCAACGTCGCGGGCGGCACCAACGGAATAGTCGACCATTCCGAGACGTCGCGCTGCGCCATATAGTCCGCCGATCCTCCCGACGATACTTCCGGCGATCCTTCAGGACCGGCGGGTATTTTCTTGAACGCTCCAAGCGAAAAGAATGCGACTCTCTCGCCATTCGATGACACGCCGCTTATTGCCTGCGCGCCATACCCGCCCTTGTACAGCGGGCTAACCAGCTCGTACTGGCGAGCAGCCGGCAGGGCCAGCGCATCCCCGGCGCACAGCACCATGCGACACAGACATACGCCCAAACCAAGCAAGCATACCAATCCCCACCACCGACTCATCCCCAGCACTCGACTACCACCAACCCCTCATAATAATCACAACTACAACTAATACTGCGACCATACCACCCCGGGTGAGGCGCGCACCGCACCCCACCCGGGAAGTGATATTCACATCATAGCGCCTATCGACGCAATGTCCATTGTCTACGAGACTTCCAGTTCACTTGTTCCAGATTCCAGCTGACCACCTTCTTCGCTGGCGCTCACAAAACCTGATTCGCTTGTGCCCGACGTGCATGAAGCTGAACTTTTTTCTTCTTCAGTTTCTGTACGTAAGAAGACGCCTAACAAAATACCACCGGTCATGTTTTCCAGTAAGAACCCCGGACGCGGCCTACTTTCTTGAGCCGTACATTCATCCGTGACTTTCAGACTCATGCATTCCACGTGCCAACCTACGTGGACGGGGCTTAAATACACGAATAACCACTTCCACGGCCTGGGGGGAGCCATGTATTCGAGGCTCCATTTCCACGGCAGATTCACCGCGTACGCTAACGGTTCAGCGCAGTTCTTGATGTTCGTACATGTGAGTTGTTTGGTGGATGTTATTTCTTCAGTACCTGCTAAGTTTAACAGCGAAGTGGTTTCGCCTTCTTTCCCACCAGTTAACACATTGCCCATCAGGATCCCGCTGCACTTAACCGCAACTTCGCCCAGAAGGGTTTTTGTGTCTATCAGTTCCAGTTCGCCGCTGCCGTTGAGTTCTTTTTCTGCGGTGACCGCTGCTTTGTTTATTAAGAGTTCGGGTGCCGTTTCACTCGCGAACACCGAACTCGCACTGAGCACACCGAACGCAAGCACCGCGACGAGCGCCAACGCTGCTATGTAGAACTTCCTCATTATATTTATTTGCCTTTCCCTCGTCCGAGACTTGGTTGGCCTCTTCCGAGGCTTGATACGGCCGGGCCGAGCACTCGTCCTAGGTCAGAGAGCGCGGGGTCCGACCCCTATGTACTGCTGTTTCGTTGCCGAGCCGGAGGGCAGCTCATCGCGACCCCATAGCTCGCGGAGCATCTTCCCATCTAAGCAAGAAAAAGTATAGAAGTGTTTCTCAATCTGGGTCCTTGCCGAGTCCGCAGCACGCTTGGTCGACGACTTCACGTCGTACTTCGCAACGTACACATCCTCGGTTCGAGGCCCCACTTCCGTCCTCCAATTTTCCGCCAAGATCATCGATGGGCACACTAGTCCCAGTTACCGGACTCTTTGCCCACCGGTCACGCTCCTCGGACCTGAACCCAAAGTTCTGGATATCGGGCCCAACCGCACTCTTGCATATGCTGAGGACAATGTCAAGATAAAAGTTAGCTAGTGTTTCGACTACTTAGAGCGTGTCGCTATGTTGTTGCGCTGGGAGCAGACCACATGACGAGCATTCATCCTGCAGCCAAGACGAAGTGGTGGGGATCCGAACCCGTTCCGCGGGCGACGATTTGCCCTGGATCGACTGGCACGTCAACCGCCCGCCGTGGGTGGCGCAAGCCATCTGGCATCGCGGAGGCAAGACGACCATGAACTCGCCTAGCAACCAGACAAGGAGTAGGTTCGCCCACGACCGGCATAGGCTTGACTCGGAGCAGTTTGCCGTCGATCAACGCCAACGCTTGATCGACACCATGACGCTGCTCGCGGGCGAGAACGGCTATGCAGCCACAACCGTCGCGAAGATCATCAAGCGCGCGCGGGTCTCGCGCAGGACCTTCTACGTGCACTTCGCTGACCGTGATGAGCTCCTGCTGGCGGCGTTTGACGCAAGCTCTTCCGTTGCGCTCGAGGAGGCCCAAGCTGCTTTGCGCCGTGCGGACGGCCCGATCCGCAAGATCGGCGCGCTGATGCGGTGCCTATGCCGCGTGGCACGCGAAAGCCCGAGCACGATCGCACTGTCGACGATCGAGATCGCCGCGGTGGAGCCGGAGGGCCTGGAGCGTCGCGACCGGCTGATCGA
This sequence comes from uncultured Solirubrobacterales bacterium, assembly GCA_963725165.1. GTDB lineage: Bacteria > Actinomycetota > Thermoleophilia > Solirubrobacterales > Solirubrobacteraceae > Palsa-744. Next base: position 130,661 of record CAVRXK010000004.1, on the reverse strand, counting down.
CGGTTACTGGGAGCTGATCGAGGAAAGTCTGCGCTACGAAGGCAAGCAACCCGTACTACCGTCCACGCTCGCGCGAGTACTGGTCGGCGGGGCCCATAGGACAATAGACGCATACATCCGCGCCGGTCGTGCGAGTGAGCTACGGACTCTGGCACCCGAACTGGCGCGCTGGGCGCTCAGCTACCGTCCTGTGTCTTCGAGCCCGCCAGAAGGTAGAACTCGATCGCTCCCGCGGCCATTCGTCCGATCCGAGGAGGCTATCGGCGGACGAGCGCCCGGAACACTCACTCTGGAGCTCGGCGCCCACCAGCCACTGAGTATGGCGGCGTCGTCCGGCTCCATCGATCACGCAAACCGCGAGCGGATCCTTGACGCCGTCGCGCATCTGGTCTTCGCCGTCCACGGTCGTACACCGCCCCTCACCGCAGAATCGATTGCCGAGAAGGCCAACTTGTCCGGAAACGTCTTCCTGGCCCACTTCAAGAACAAGGACGACGCGTTTGCCTCCGCCGTGGAGGTAGGACACCTCAAGGGACAGGCAATCGTCCAACGAGCACGCTCGAAAGCCCCAAATTGGCGTTCCGGCGTGCGCCGATCGATCCATGCGCTCTTCGAGTTCCTGGCTTCAGAGCCCTGTTTCACGCGTCTTGCGTTTCTTGCCGCGCCACTCGCCGGACCCGCGATGGCGCGCCGTACCTACGAATACGCCGGCGCCTACGCTCACCTGCTGTTCGACGGTGCGCCGCAGCGCAGACGTCCACCCCAAATCGTCCCCACAGCCATCGCCCACGGACTGTTCGAGCTCGCGTTCCACCACGCGGCATCCGGCAAAGTCGAGGAGCTGCCGCATTGTGCGCATGAAGCCGCCTATCTCGCCCTCACGCCGTTCCTGGGTATGACCGAGGCCGCGCAGGCTACGAACATCACCACCGCTCGGCCAGGCTGCCCGCGGTAATCGAAGGATGTGTGCACGGATGCTGCCATCGGAGTCGATCCATATGACAGGCACAGACGCGAGACCCCAGACCCAATGGCCAGACACGAGCCCGCCTCCCAGACAGCGGTCCGCAGACCCATTCCGCTCGGACGGCGGCGCGGCGCGCGGTCGCCCGCTATCCCTAAGAGCCGAATGTGCCTCGCATATAGATTCTCGAGAGTTTTGCCTGGACTTCTGGGAGTACGCGGCGTACCCTCGGATTTGCAGGCAATTCGAGGTAGTGGAGGCGAGATGGCCGTGATCTCGCAAGAGAGCAGTAGAGGGGGTAGGCTACCCTGCGGCCCGCACCGGCTCACATCAGAGCAGGTCGCTGACAATCAACGTCAGCGCTTGGTCGACGCGATGCTCCATCTTGCTGGCAAGAGCGGCTATGCCGACACAACCGTCGCAGAGATCATCGAGCGCGCGGAGGTTTCACGCAAGACTTTCTACGCGCACTTCACCGACCGCGACGAACTCTTGCTCGCAGCGTTTGACGAAACCTCCCCCGCCGCACTCGAGGAGGTCCGTGCTGCCTCGATGCGCACGGAAGGACCTACGCGCAGGATCGAAGCCCTCATGCGGCGCTTCTGCCGTGTGGCACGCGAAAGCCCTGACATGATCGCGCTATCCACGATCGAGATCGCCGCCGTGGACCCGGACGGCTTGGAACGTCGCGAGCGACTGATGGGCTCCTACGGAGCATTGATCGACGAATGTCTATGCGCCAACAGTAAAGCGACAGTACCGTCGTCTACACTCGCGCGGACGTTGGCTGGTAGCGCGCATCGTACGGTCGACACATACCTACGCACAGGACGCCGCAACGATCTGAGTGCACTCGCTCCCGAACTCGCGCGCTGGGTGCGCAGCTATCACCCCGTGCCGCCAAGCCTGATCACAGCCAAGGCAACCTCCCCCCCGCGGCCGTATGCGGGATCTAACGGGCTCGTCGGCGGACGAGCGCCTGGAACGCTCACGCTGGCACCCGATGGCTACCAGCCACCGCGCGCGACGCGTTCCTCCGGGTTCGTCGCCCATGCAGACCGCGAGCGGATACTCGACGCCGTAGCCCAACTGATCTTCGCTCACGGCTACGCCACGCTCACCGCCCAATTGATCGCCAGGCACGCCAATCTCTCCAGACGCACCTTCGCCTCGCACTTCAAGAACAAGGACGAAGCATTTGTCACTACCGTCGAGGTTGGACACATCAAGGGACAGGCAATCGTCGAGCGGGTGCGCGCCTCGGCCCCCGACTGGCGCACAGGGGTACGCAATGCTGTCTACGCGCTGCTCGAGTTCCTCGCGTCAGAGCCCTACTTCACACGTCTCGCGTTTGTCGACGCGCCATTGGCAGGACCCGCGATGGCACTCCGCACACACGAACACGCCCGAGACTACGCACACCTACTGCTTGACGGAGCTCCACAACACAGACGACCAGCCCGCATCGCCCCCGAAGCGATCGCCTACAGCCTGTTTGAGCTTGCGTTCCATCACGCCGCCCGACACAAAGTCGAAGAGCTGTCCCGTCTGGCACCCGTCGCCTGCTATCTCACCCTGGCTCCCTTCCTCGGAGTCAACGAAGCTGCGGAAGCGTAGCCAACGCTCGCCCTTTCCCAGCTGCTCAGCCCTTACTTATCCTCGCCAACTGGTTGCTACACCTAGGCAATCGAGCCGAGTTGACCCTCAATGTTTCTGACTGTGCTCATGATGCGGAAAGCGCGGAAAAGCAAGCAGCCAGATATGAACGGATCGACAAGGCGACAATTATTAGTTCCATTCTGTAACTATCTGGAGGCGTTGCGGCAAGTTGACTGGGAGGAGCCCACGATGATGCCTAGTGGGCGCCCCCGGTCTGCCTGCCGACAGCCCTGTGTGGGCGGGCGTCGTTGAGACCGCGTTCGAGGGAGTGCGCACCGCCGTCACCGCCTTCCAGTCTTTTGTCGTAGGCGTTTGAGCGGATCTTGCGCCATCCAGAGACCTACGCGCACTTGCGGGCGAAGGTGGGTTCCGCCGATGGGAGGCAGGTGCCCGGCGACGATCGCGAGGGAGCCTACCTCGACGCCGTCGTCGAGGAGACGGTGCGACTGTGCCCCGCCGCGCCAATCGTGGTACGCAAGCTGCTGGCGCCGATGGAGCTCGGCGGGCACATGATTCCAGCCGGGACGACGGTCGCTCCATGCGTGCACCTGGTGCACTGGCGCGAGGATCTCTATCCGCGGCCACTGCGCTTCATGCCCGAGCGCTTCCTGGAGCGCCCGGCGGGCACCTACACGTGGATTCCGTTCGGTGGGGGCGTGCGGCGCTGCCTGGCCGCCGGTTACGCGCAACTGCTGATGAAGCAGGTAATTCGCGCCGTGATCGGCGACGTTAACCTGCGCCCCACCGAGCCCCGCTCGGAGCGGGCCCGCAAGAGCGCTATCTCGTTCGTGCCACACCGGCATGCGATAATAATCGCCGCGCATCGCTCGGCGTCGGACTCGGACTCGGCGTCAAAGGCACCAGGGAGCAGGGAGCAAAGTCGATACAGCAGCATAACGCTGTATCAGCGAGACGTCTGTTGGCGTTTCCATTTTGTAGGATTACTCTAGAGATCACCATACTGAGAATCGACGTACTAAACCAATCATGGGAGGGATCGCGATGTTACACACACATTTCGCCGCGCTTGCGCTCGCGGCCATCACGCTCGCGGCGTCGGGCTGCGGGGGATCGTCGAAAACCGTATCGACAACGACGGCGGCCGTCACAAGCGTACCGGCCACCACCACGACCACGGCTACCACACCTGCCGCAAAAGAATCGGCCAACGCATTGACAAGCGCACAGTTGATCGCCAGTGGCGACGCGATCTGTGCGCGCATCAACGCCAAGCGTGCTTCAACCACCCTTACAAAAACACAGGACTATGCACGCCTCGTGCCTCCGCTTGGAGCCTACGAGCAGGCCGAGGCCGCGAAGCTGAGCAAGCTGACACCGCCCGCCTCGATGGCAAGCGAATGGAAGCAGATCGCCTCCGGTGTTGAGGCGGTCGCTGACGATACCGCCAAGATCGGTCAGGACATCAAATCGAATAGGGACAACGCGGGTAGCGTGCTGCTTACCAAGGCCACAAAGATCCAGGTGCAGACGAACGCCGTCGCCAAGCGCGCCGGCTTCAAGGACTGCGCCCAGTTCTGAGTCAGAAACAATCGGCGCTCCTAACCTTGACGAACCTTGCGACGCTTGCAAAAGTCTGCTTTAAGGTCGGCATCCGGAACTTCAAGGGAGGGGAACTGCACAACGGCGAGTGGGAAACACTCCTGGATTTCCGTGAGGCGCTCTGGGAGAATAGGGCGTGAGCTGTGAGGAGAGTCGGCATCTGACCCACGAGCCGTACAGCACAGCAACCGCTGTTCATCCCTGGCAGCCAACAATGATCCTCGCAAGTCAAAGCTCGCTATGCCGGCGGCGTTCACAGCACAGAACAGCGCCGTGATCCATCGGTCAACGGCGGTCGCCGTCATGAGTATATGCGACGCATAAGACGCAATCTGCTCGAGACCGGCCGCCACGGCAAACACAGGCATGGGGAAGGGGGAACAGAGAATCAAGCAGAACCGTCGTCACCGACTCAATCTCGAGTGTGGCCTTACAGGCCGCACTTTGTAACTCGAAAACCGGGAGGAACCCGATGTTATCAAGCATAATTTAAACGCATCACAATTACAAACGTCATATTGACGTTCGCCCTAGTATTTGCTATGACCAGCGGCGCTTACGCCGCAAGCAAATACATAATTACTTCGACCCAACAAATCAAGCCAAGCGTCCTGAAGTCACTCAAAGGAGCAAACGGCAAAACCGGGCCGGCCGGGCCAGCCGGATCGGCGGGTCCAGCTGGCCCCAGTGGAACGGCGGGCAAAGAAGGACTCCAAGGTAAAGAAGGACCCCAAGGCACTGCTGGCACGAACGGTCAGAACGGAGCACTGGGCCCAGTCGGCCCGACAGGACCAAAAGGCGAAACGGGCCCAACAGGGCCAACAGGGCCTACGGGATCACCATGGCCCGCTGGCGGTACCCTTCCCGCCGGCGCAACCGAGACGGGGGCATGGGCCTTTAACCTTCACAATGCAACGGGCCTAATGGACGAAGGATTCTCATTCGCGATTCCACTTGCTTCGCCGATTGCAGAATCAAACATCCACTTCATCCCCAAGGGAGAAGAAGGCATAGTCGATCCGACTGAATGTCCGGGCACGCTAGAAAAACCAGAGGCGGAGGAGGGCAATGTCTGCGTATACGAGCAGACACCGCTGGGTTCCAGCGAAGCTGTGGAGTTTTTCGGCATAGAAAGCACGTTCACAAGTGGATTTATCGCGATATTCTTCGTCAAAGAAGAACGTGTAGCGGGTCAAGAAGATTTGGGCGAGGAGGGCGCAGGCAGTTGGGCAGTAACCGCACCGTCATCATGAGAATGCGTCGCCTTATTCGATAGCACATATGTAAGCATGCAAGATATTTGGGCCTAGACGGCAAGTTGCCGTCTAGGCCCATTTGACGAATTGGTCCGGTCCAGAGCAATGGTAGTCTGACCCCCGTTGGGTGGTCCGGACGATCTGGGGCCCCGAGTAATTGACCGCGGATGCGAGTGTAGGGTGGCCCGAAATCTAGAAGGAGCGTTCATACCGAAGTCATATGCCCGGAGTTTTCATCATCCTGTGATCGAGTTGTATCGGAGTGGCCGACCAGTGCGGGTCATCGCAGGGGCCTGACGTCTCCGAAGCGACCGTAAACCGCTGAATCGCCCAGGAGGAAATAGACTTAGGTGTGCACCCAGTGCGTAGCGGCGAGCACATCGATCTCTCAGTGGCGAGAGCTAGGATCAGCTGACGCGCAAGGCGTCGGCCCTGTTTAACGAGCGACAGGGGCGCCCGTCTACCCGTTGATTAAGGCCTTGGCCGGGCAGGACACAGCGAGAAGGACTGCCGCAGAATGCTCGGGGTGTCGGTGCCGGTGGGAAACTGACCCTCCTTCGCCGGTTGAGAATTGACCCCGTTGGGCGGTGGCGGAGGCGTCCGGGGTCGCGTGGAGCCTGGTTCGGTCGCTGTTACCGAGACCGGGAGAAGGGTCGTGTTGGACGTGGAGCGTTGGGCCGAGTTGCGTCGGGAGCATTTCGTTCGTGGGGTGTCGATCAAGGAGCTTCAGCGTCGCACCGGGCTGGCGCGCAACACGATCAGGGCTGCGCTGCGCTCGGATGCGCCACCTGTCTATGAGCGTTCGCGGGCGCCGTCGAAGCTCGATCCGTTCAAGGAGGAGATCCACGATTTGTTGCGTCGGGACCCCAAGCTGCCCGGGGTCAGGGTCCGTGAGCTGATCGAGCCGCTCGGATTCGATGGTGGAAAGACGATCGTCGATGATTATTTGCGCGAGGTCCGCACTCTGTTCGTTAAACCTCGCACGCATCAACGCACGGTTTATCGGCCGGGAGAGATCTGTCAATGGGATCTCTGGGAGGCCTCGGAGCATGTTCCCGTCGGTCACGGGCAGACCCGTCGCGCGTGGGTCGTCGTCGCTTGTTTGGGCTATTCCCGCGTCGGTGCCGGTGCCTTGATCTTCAGCAAGGAAGCACCGGACGTGCTCTGGGGCATGGGCCGCTGTTTGTGATCGCTAGGGGCGCTCGCGAACCTGATGGTCTGGGATCGCTAGGGCTGCCTCCACGCGGGCGGCGACCGTCCCACCGATGCTTATGCCGGATTCTGTGGGCAGTTGTTGCTCGACTGGTATTTTTGCGAAGCCAAAGACCCGCAGGCCAAGGGCGTCGTCGAGCGTCTGCAGGGGTATCTGGAGACGAACTTCGAGCCCGGGCGACGCTTCGCGAACCATTTGGACTTCCAGTTGCAGCTCGACGCGTGGTTTGAGAAGGCGAACGCGCGGACGCACCGGGCGCTCAAAGCCCGCCCGATCGACCGGCTTGCAGAGGAGCGCGGGGCGATGCGGCCACTACCGGAGAAGCCGCCCGATGTCGACCGTCGCTGGGTGCTGCGGGTGGCGCCCGACCCGTATTTGCGCCTCGACACAAACGACTACTCGCTTGATCCCGGTCTCGTTGGGCGGCGTGTCGAAATCCACGCCGGCCAACGCGAGATCACCGCCACCGTCCTGGACACCGGCGAGCTGGCGTGTCGTCACGAACGGAGCTTCGCCAAGCACCGCACGATCACGGCGCTAGAGCACGCCAGGACGCTCAGAGAGCGCCGCGGAGAACACGGCGAGCCTGAGAGCGGGTCCTTTGTCCAGCAGCGGTCTCTGACCGTTTACGACCAGTTGATCGCGTGAGCAACGCCACCTCAGAGCTCGCACACCTCTTCCGGGCGATGAAGTCGCCAGCGGCAGCCAAAGCGCTGCCGAAGCTCGTCGAGCGCGCACGCTCAGAGCAATGGAGCTATGAGCGCTTCGCCCAAGCACTGCTCTCCACCGAGACCTCCGCTCGGGAGGCTCACGGCGGCGAGGCCCGCATCCGTTCTGCACGGTTCCCGGCGCGCAAGACGCTCGAGGAGTTCGACTTCACCTTTCAGCGTTCGGTCAAGAAGCAAGTGATCGAGCATCTCGGCCAGCTCGATTTCCTGCACGCCCGAGAAAACGTGATCCTCTTCGGACCGCCAGGCACCGGCAAGACCCATCTCGCGATCGCGCTCTCCATCAGAGCCTGCTTGGCCGGTCAGCGAGTCCTGTTTCGAACCGCCACCGAATGGGTCGCCCTCCTCGCAGACGCTCAACGACAAGGCCACCTCGATGACGAGCTACGACGATTGGAGCGCTACCCACTCCTCGTCTGCGACGAGGTTGGCTACATCCCGTTCGATCCGCAAGCCGCGAACCTCATGTTCATGCTCGTCTCCAGCCGCTACGAGCGAGCCAGCCTCATCGTCACCTCCAACAAGCCGTTCAGCGCTTGGGGCGAGATCTTTGGCGACGACGCCACCGCCGCCGCCATGATCGACAGACTCGTCCACCACGCCGAGATCCTCTCTCTCAAGGGCGACAGCTACCGCCTCAAAAACCACGACCTCGGACCCCACCCCACCGACCACACGACAGACTAACCCGGCCCCACCCAACAAACAGGGGGTCAATTCTCAACCGGCCTTGACACGGGTGACGCCCTCGAGATACTCCTACCAGCGCAGTCGTCCACATAGCATCCGAGTGCTGCGCCAGCGTCAGCTCGCTGACCGGGTGAGCAACATCCACCGCACCTCGAGCGGCACGTACCGACGCGGGCGGGTAACTGCTGAGGCCCACGGGAGTGTCAGATTAACGGTGGATCCGCTTGGTGGTTTTAGTTGATTCTTCCTTCGAACGCTATCGCGAACGCGTTTAGGGCGGGCTTCCATCTCATCGCCCAGCGTGCCTTGCCTCGTCCGGTGGGGTCCAGTGCTCTGGTGGCGAGGTAGAGGCACTTCAGCGCGGCTGTGTCGTTGGGGAAGTGCCCTCGGGCTCGGACGGCGCGTCGGTAGCGGGCGTTGAGCGACTCGATCGCGTTCGTGGAACAGATCACGCGTCGGATCTCAACGTCGTAGTCAAGGAACGGTATGAACTCGCTCCAGGCGTTCTCCCACAGCTTGCTAATCGCCGGGTACTGTTTGCCCCACTTCGAGTCGAACTCCGCGAAACGCTCTCTTGCGGCAGCCTCTGACGGCGCGGTGTAGACCGGTCTGAGATCGCGGCTCATCTCATCCCAGTACTTGCGGGAGGCGAACCGGAATGTGTTGCGGATCAGATGGATCACGCACGCCTGGACGGTCGCGAGCTCCCACGTCGTCGTGATCGCCTCGGGCAGACCCTTCAGCCCGTCACAGACAGCGATGCAGACGTCATCGACACCGCGGTTCTTGATCTCGGTGAACACGCTCAACCAGAACTTCGCGCCCTCCCCGCCATCACCGCGGCCCAGAGCCCCAGGATGTCGCGCTCACCGTTGACGGTAACGCCAATCACGACATAGACAGGCTTGTTCATCACCTGTCCGTCGCGGACCTTGACGACCATCGCGTCGATGAAGATCACGGGATAGACGCGATCGAGCGGACGGGTCAACCATTCAGTCATCTCGCCCGTGACCTTCTCGGTGATCCGGCTGATCGTGTCCTTGGAGACCCGGGCGCCATAGACCTCCCCGAAGTGAGCAGCGATCTCCCCAGTCGTCAACCCACGCGCGGTCAGCGATAGGACGATCTCATCAACACCGGTGAGCCGCCGCTGGCGCTTCTTGACGATCCGCGGCTCGAACGTCGACTCGGTATCCCGCGGCACCTCGATCTCGACCGGACCGATCTCCGTCAGCACCGTCTTAGCGCGTGTCCCGTTGCGACTGTTCCCGCTGTTGCGTCCTTGCGGGTCGTGCTTCTCATAGCCGAGGTGCTCGCTCATCTCCGCGTCCAGCGCGGTCTCCAGCACACTTTTCGTCAGCTGGCCCAACAGCCCGTCGGGCCGACCAGCTCAATGTTCTGCTCCTTAGCCTGCTCCAACAGCTGCTCAGCCAACTGCTTCTGATCAACGATATCTGTAGTCATAGACCCGATCATCCCCTCCCGATCGGTCAGACCGACTATCTCCGTCATGGTCCATCCCTTCGCTCAGACCAAGCCAGATCCACCGTTCATCAGACAGACCCCGAGCACCCAACCAGGGAGCGCAAGTTCTACCACTGCGCGGTCCTAGATCTCCCCTTTGGTCGGAGAGCGCAAGCGCGAACCGCGAGGTGCTGCTGCCTGGGGTTTATTTCTTGGCTTGCTTGTTAGGTTTTGTTTTTCTATGCTTCTTGGTTACCTTCTTTGCCTTGGGACAGCTTGTGACGCTTATGGGTGTGGATTGGTGAATCACATCACCGTTTTGTGCTGTGAATGCTGTTGGCATCGTGAGTTTTGACTTGCAGAGGTTCCCGTTGGCTGCGAGGGCTGAGTATTTGCCCTCGGGTAGTGTTAGTTCGAAGCTGGTGACGGGCTGGTCAGGGACGGTATGGAATGTACCGCTGGTGATGCCCGCTTTGCTAATGAAAGTTTCGCTGTGCAGGTCGATGGTTACGCCGTAGCCTTGCAGGACGATGATCAGTTCGGGGAACTTGGCTCCGCCGTGCGATACGAAATATGCGGGTCCTGTCAAGGGGACGGGGAGGATCGGTGTGACGGCGGTGGCGTGCCCGACGATCGACGCCGCGGGACACCCCGAGGGGTTGCTGTCGAACTGTGCCGCGGTGCATGCCTTTTGCAGGGTGCTCAAACGCGAGGGGAGTCGCTTGGGGAGGTCGACCTTGACCGATCTGATGTCTGCCTGGGTGCCCTGGGGTGCTTTGGGATAGGTGAGTTTGACGGTCAGGCTCGCACCGTCGGCACGGGAAGTCTTGCCCGAGGTGGAGACCTTGAAGGTCGGTTTGAACGCGAGGCTCTGACAGTCGGCGGCCTGGAATGGATTATCGACGGTCACCGGCATTTCGTCCGCCGGGTTCGCCGGATCAGCACCCCCGCCGCTCACGGTCGACGCGAAGGTCATGTGTTCGCAATTGGTCGGGTTCAGCGTGAAGTCGGGCCGGTTGATATAGACACGGATGTCGCGGACATGGATCACGATCCCGTCGATGATGTGCGGGATCGGGTCCGATGCTTTCGCGTCGACCGTTACGACAGCCGTTTCAGGGTTGATCTGTAGTGCCTCGCGTACGACGACGGTCCCGAGGTCGAACGGGCCGACCTTCGCGGAGGTGATAGCCACGATCGAGAACGGTGCGCCGTTATATGGGCCCGCCATATACACCTTGCCGGGCGCGTAGGCGAGCACCGAGCCAACACCGGCTCCCACGAGTGTATGTCCGATTTCGCTCGCGACTGGACACGATGGTTGTGATTCCTCCCCTGCTCCGGTCTTGGTCTTGGCTAGTTCGATGTCTGCGTCAGAGCAGAACGGGAGGCCTGAGAGGTTCGCGGTCAGACCGGGCGGTAGTTGTGAGGAGAAGCGGGTGATCTCTTGTTCACCGTCGTTACGCGTAATGCGTAGGTCTAGGGAACTGTAGGCGCCCGCGTCGTTATCGAGCGTGCCCGCTGAGACACCGGGATCGAATGGTGGGATCCCACCGGAGGGACACAAACCGTTTTCTTCAAAGCCCTGGCTTATTGGGAACGACGGAGCGATCTCGCTGAGCACGTGTTCCGGAGCGGCCCATGAGATGAACGCCCCGGAGACCTGATAACTCCCGCACGCGGGAGGACTGACCAGCGGCGAAGTGGGACCTTGAATGAACCTGAATTCGAATGAGTTGAATGGGACTGGTGGTAGTCCCCCCAATGAGGGTTCACCGTCGTTCAACGGGACGCCTTCGAAGGTCGTGACGAGCTGGCCCGTCGTGCCGTTGAGAGCGACTTCGCCGGCGAGCTTTGCGATTACCCCACGTTCAGGGAACCGCACCACGACATACACCGCGATCAACGACCCGGACGGATGTTCGATGGAATGGAAGGGGTTCGCGTACGGTTGAGCCAGAAACACAGAGCCCGTGCCCTTGCCCTTGAACACCGGTGTTTCTACCGCGACCGACCCGAGCGTCGAATCGTTCGGGCAGCCCTTGGTGGCAGAGAGTTCGAGTTCTTCTTCTTCATACTCCGCTTGGGTGCACGCCCCCACTCCGGCACCCGCCGAGGGGTTGACCGTCATCCCTTCGGGCAACGTCACGACAGCCTTCTTCAGCGTCGAGGACGCGAGACCTTCCGCGTTATTATATGTTTGCGCCACATCGAGATTGACGTCCAGACCCGATGGTGCGCTCGCGTGATCGGTCGTCGCCACAGCCGTGAAGGTCGCGGGGAAGCTCAACTTGTCACAACCCACGATCGGACCGAATGACATCCCTTCCTCAACGGACTGTTCGGGATGCTCCCACGAGGTAGACGTAAACTTCGCTTCCAGCGGAGCGCCTTCGCACGCGGTCGGATTCGTGAAGAACGCGGCAAGCGGCGCATCCGAGGAAGCACCGAGTTCGCGGTGGCTCTGAATTCCTCCACCCGGCTTCTGGCGCCAGGTGTTGTGGATCGGGCTGGCCGGCACTCCCCACGTCGTCAGCGATACGTAGGCAAGCTCGAAGATCGACTCGTTGGTGTTCTCGAACGTCACCCGCAAACCATAGTCGGGACGCACGGACACATTTCCCTGGATCTCGACGCCGCTCACCTTGAAACCGATCTTCGCGACATCGCCAGGGTTCGGCGACAGATTGTAGACGGCGCTGATGACAGGAATGGTCCCGGTCGCGCCCGGTGCCGTGAGGATGACCGTTGCCACGCCGATCTGACTGCCGACCGAACACTCTTCCAAGGAGAAATTGGAGAGCGAACATGCTTCCGTATCCACCAGATCGCCCGCGAAACCTGGTGGCAGATCATCCGTCGTGTCCTTGACATCTCCCGCCAGCGAGCCGCCCTTCAGCGTGTTGAACGCGATTGACGTTGTAAAGTCCGGGTGAGCGCCCGCCTGGGTGCTCGACAGTACTGTGCTCGCCCCACCGGGGGAGATACCGAAGCCCGCCTGCGTGTGGGAGATCGTCGTCAGCGTTTCCATCGAGGCGTCCGCAGCGCCACCGCCGGAGACACGCACCATGTTGATAAGACACGTGATCGCGCCTACCGGCAAACACGAGGGTGGCGCGAAAGGCGAAGGACGCGGCAGAGCTTCCTGATTCGCCACGTCGACCGGGAACCTGAGGATCAACCTGTCCTGCGGAACAACTTCCCCAGTGTATGTGCACGACGTGTCCTGGCAACTGAAACCAGCGCTGCTGCCCGTGAGCTCGTCCGTACCAGACGCACCGGACGCACCGAGCGAGAGTCCTTCGGGAAGTTCGTCGGTGATCGTAACCGGCGAGGAACCCTCGCTGGATGAGCCGCCCGTGTTCGTCACGATGACGATATACACGTCACTAGCCTTTTCTTCATCGCCGGGCGCGAAGTACGTCGGACGCGAGACAGAGGAAACCGTCCATTGCGGCGGACTGGATTCAGCCGCCAACGCGGGCACCACCCCAAAGGCCAACGACCCAGCAACAGCTGTCACAAGCGCCCCCACGCCGCAGCGGAACGTCCAACGACTGGAGAGGGTTCTAAAGAAAGACATTATTACTTAACCCCCCGGCTCGTTTTACCGGCCTTTTTGGAGACGCGATACTTCTTACGAGCCCGCTTTTCGCAACTTGCCCGCTTCTTCTTGGACTTGTCCTTCCTGCACGCCTTCAACGCACTCGCAAGCTTCTGGGCTGTCGTCTTGGCCTTCGGCTTGACCACAGTTGACGGTTTCACTTCGCTCGTAACGTCGCCGGGACCGGAGAACGTCAGCGACACGGGCGTCGTGTCAACCGGCGCGGACGGCTGGTTCTGGCATGCGGCACCTTCGCACTGACCAGTACGCCCCGACGGCGCCTGGATACAGGGATCGCCCTTTTCTGGCTCACAGACACGAGCATCGTAAAGATCGCCAGCGGTATCAGTATCCTGCGGTACGAGTTTAGCGTGCGTACCGAAGAACACGTTCCCGGCTTCGATCTTTTCGCCGCTGGACGTGAAATACGGACTCTCCCCCAAGAAAAAGGACGGAGCCGGATCTTCACCCGAGCTGATCAAGTGCACACAACCCTGCACAAGTTCGCAGCCACCCCTACCCTGCGCCTCCCACTCATACACATCGAGCGTACCATTATCGGCCGCGGGCACCAGCGGATCAGCCGAATCAAAGAAAACATATTCCCCGCCATCGGAGATCGCGCTCACCGGACCGTCCGCCGGCCTTTCGCCACCCGTAGTATCACCAAAGAAAGCGTTCGACACCGGCCGTTCCCCGCTCCGATCACACGACACGCAAACGATACTCCCACCCGACGAACCACCCGATTCATAACGATAACGGTATACCTCGCTGCACACACCAGTCGCGGCCGTGGACCCCCCGGCGATTTTCAAGAGAGGACAATGCCCAGAACCACCCACAGCATTGTCATAGCCCGTGAGCGATGCGACAGAACCGAACAAGAGATAGTCGCCGTCAGGCGTCGTATACCAGTTCGCTTCTGGATCCAAGGCGATCTCGCCCGGATTATCACCAGTTTCAAATGGGTTTTTCCCACCATAGTATGATGTTAGGTCCGTGCTGGGATAGTCAACTCGGTTCACGGTAGCCACGTACGTCGTCGTGTGTGTCGCAGTTTCGTAATGGTACAGGTTGACCCCGCTACTACCGGGTTCCGGCGCGTTAGAGGTAAGCTGCCCGAGCGCCGTGAAGTAGACGACCGACCCGCTCGCGGAAACCGCCGGTACCGTGTAGACAGCAGCACCCGCGCCGGCGGCGCTCGGACTGCCAGGTTCGCCTGCCGAGACAAGAGTCAATCTTTTGGTTTCGGTGTTGTACTCATACAACTCGCGATCGTGCCCCGCCGGATGATCTTCAGTCAGCCACCCTTCCGAGATAAAGAAGACCTCCGAACCGTCTTCAGCGGCCCCAACATAGATCGCGGGATACCGCACAGGCGACCCTCCCCCTTCCACGACGCTAGCTTCCGGCGCAGAGACTTCGACGGTTTCCCCCTCGGAACGCATGTATAGCTGCGGCGTATTTTCATTCGTATCCGGGTTCCAACAACCTTCGCTATGCACAATAGGTCGTGCGTGCAAACCCGAGACACCCACACCATTCTCTTCCACACCATTCGCCGGATCGGGCGCAGTCAAGAAAATCTTCGAACCATCCGCCGAGACAGCCTCGTGACTGCCACCCTGAAAATTGCCCTCTCCGAGAACCGCACCACACTTGCTGAGCAGCGATCCTTCGCTGTTCACGTCTATGAGCGTGCAATTCGACGTCTCCGGCGTGCATTCACCGCCACCGTCCCATTCATAGAGAGCTTCGCTGCCTTCGTCCAGCCCTTCCTCCTCAGTGCCGGGCGCCAGCGTGTGGTTAGCGCTCTCGAGCACGACATGACCAAGATCGTGCGAGGCACCCACGATCTCCGTTTCGGCTCCGCTCGATCCTTCCAGAGACGACTCGGGAAGACCGACGCTCAACGTCGTATAAGAGCCCCTGGGCGAACCGACAATACTCTCCGGGCGCAAGCCGTCTTCGCTTCCCGCCGACCCCACCCGATCTTCAAAACCGACGCGCGACATTTCAAACGGTTCGAACACAGAAGCAAAAATCCCCTGAACACCCAACGATCGCGAAGCCAGCGGAACCGTCTGCCAACCAGTTTCTCCAGGCTCGACTTCCCCACGTTTGAAGACATACACGTTATTCCCCGACGCGGGAGAGATCCCCCGAACAGGAAACGATTCGAATGCTGAGAGCGTTTCAAGCAGAAACCCATTACCCGATTCCGCAGGATAACCACGACTATCATTCACAAAATCACCAAGTTCACCATCACTGATCGAGGCGAACATATCTTCAGCACCACCCTTGTTCGGAGGTGTCACAAGCTCATAGGCGCGATTATCGGGCAACAACCCAGGAACAGCATATGACAGGGTCGTGAACGTAGCTTCCCGCCGCTCCACACCATTTCCCAAACCAGCTCCCTGTGCAACGCCTTCCGCATTACTGGCTACCACACGATAATAGTATGTCGTGCCCGGAACAAGACCACCCACCTGCTGCACGACACTCGCCTCCACACCACCCGTAGATCCACCCGAGCCGACCCCTTCATCCGGAATCGGAACACTGACACCATGCGGTTCACCATTCGTATAGGGACTCGTGTCGTATTCGAAACGATAAGAAGTAGAAGAGCCGACCGGATCTATCACGGCACGCAATTCCGCAAACGCCGAGGAAATATTCGAAGCCGAAGCCGAAACGATTCGCGGAGCACCCGGCGTCGTGAATTCAAACGACCCGCTCTCCGCCTCACCACCACCCAACGTGGTTGCGACCAGACGATACCGATAAGCAGTACCAGAGATAAGACCAGTAAGCTTGGCATGGACCGCGTGAAACACATCATCGACAGGAACATTGCTCGCCGCGGGTTCACATTCGACTTCACCGATATTGGGAGCGGAGAAACCTTCCCTGCTGAACGTTTCCTCGGTCACATACTGGAAACCACACGCGCTCAACGCGAGATCTTCGGGATCAACCGACCCACTCACCACCGCGCTTGATGACGTACGTTCGCTCGCTTCACCGACCTTTACACTCGGCCTTTCCGCACCAGCAGGACCATACTCATCCACCACATGCACCGGTTCGCTTTCGCCGGGAATAGTGTGGTCCACCACGTACAGATCACCGCTCGGATCGACCGTCATTTCTTCAGGATGATGCAAGTGTTCCCCGGTCGAAGTCTCCATGATCTGCCCAAGAAACTTCCCGGTGACGATATCAAATTCGTCGACCGCGCCTTCCCCTTTGATCGTCGCACCTTCCACCACACCTTTACTGACCGAGACAAGCAGATGATCGCTGGAGGAATCGACAGTGACACCATTCAGATCGCCACCCCAACCCCCTGCTTCCACACTCCCCGCCAAGCCAGCCGTCCCCGCTCCAGCGAAAGCTTGGACAAATTCGCCGTCCGGCCTGTACTCGTACACCTCCCCAGGCTCTATCGTGCCTTTTTTATTTTCGATACTCCCGATCGCGTAAATATCCCCCTGCGAGTCGATCGTGACGTTCACAGGAGCCGCTTCACCAGCGTGTTCGAAAGTTCCTTCCGGGGTCCCGACAATCTGATTGCCCTCTATGTAACTCTCGGAAACAGTGAAAGGAACAGCCTGCGGTTCACCCGCCGCATCGATACTGAACTTCTCGATTCCTTTCGGCAACCCGTCGCCACCACGGCTTTCCGTACCGTGCGAAACATAGACAGAACCATTGGAAGCATCGAATTCTTTGCACGTCAGCAACGTCAGTTCGGTCAAAACCGGTTTATGCAAAGAACACGAATTATCAACCGCGACATGCGCGGGCTGACCAAAGATCTCCCACTGCTTGACAAGCGTCCCCGTACCGTCAAATACTTCGACATGCGGAGAATATCCTCCCTTGGACGCGGTACCGATGACATCGAACTGCCCGGTCGAATAATCGATCGACAGGCTCGCAGGAGCAGTGGGCCCCAGCGGAGGAGACCCTGTGCCTCCTTTGAGCTGCACCGGCTCGGGACCAATAAAACCACAGGAAGAATCAAACGAATCGAGCTGTTCCAACCCAGTTTCGCCGACCCACAGGTTACCCGCGGCATCGACCGCGACCCCACCGGGCCCACCGATGGCAAACGGAACCATGGAACCTCCAGGTCCGGTAGGGGTACCCTCGAGCTGACACCGGAAGGAACGCGTAGAAGCAGCCAAGGCCGACGGACACACAAACAGCCCAAAACCCATCACAACAGTGACAACCACAACCACCAGACCGCGAGCCACACAACCAAACGTCCGACCAAACCTAACATTACGCCCACCCTGACCGAATATCATTTCCTACCCCTCCCTCATCCACCACACCGCACGCCTGACGCTCACAAAACGGGGCATGGGGTACGCATAACGTACCCCATGCCACCGATCCCTACCTACTCTTGCTACTTGATCCTCACCTCAGTCTCTCACGAGAACACTAAGGTAAACTTGCAGCCAGAGTCTCTAACACACCACTCACTAACGCATGAGCCAAAACCTGACCGGAGACTAACCCCGATTTAGAAGTACCTTCAGTACAACTGGCTTCTTCGCCTGACCTAGTTTCGAAAGTCCCCAGCACTTCACCGGACGATTCGTTCACCAACGGCGTCTTACCAGCATTAGTAGTGCACACATCATTCTTTTTCCCGAGGAGGGTTTCACATTCAACTAACCATCCCGGGTTACCACCGGTACCTGAGACGAGCGCATCTTCGAATAATTCCGGAGACGAACCCGTTACCTGCAGCACTTCCGTCTTCCACGGCAGATTCACCGCTGCGACGCTCTCGAGCGTCTCACAGGCACCGTCCGTCTTCCTTACACAACCTTCTGGCGTTGCTGTGAGCTGTTCGTCTAACCCTTCAGGTAAGACATTCCCCGTGCCGGTACCCCCACATTCGACAGACGTCGCCTGTTTGAGTGGTCCGGCTTCCATGTCTTCCAACACCAGCTTTTTTGTTGACACGACTTCCAGATTAGTTGGCACTCCAGCGGCCGGTACTTCTGCACCACTGACTAACCATAACGCAGCTTCTGTCGCCGCAAACGCCGACGACGCAGCAACCACGCTGAGCGCGAACACCGCGACCAACGCAAGCAATATAACTTGGATCTTCCTCATTAATATCGATCTACCTTTCCCTCATCCGAGGCCTGGTTGAACCTCTTCCGAGGCTTGACACGGCCGGATAGAGCACTCGTCCAAGGTCAGAGAGCACCGAGACCGGCCCCGATTTACTTGCATGTACTACTCAAGCTGCGGTTTAGACGCGAACCCTCCCCGCAACTCACAGAGCATCCTGACAGAGCGCCTAGCGAAAATCCAGAAGTGTTTCCCATTCGAGGTCGTACCGATTCCACAAGCAAGCTAGCGCGGCGCTCTAAGATCGCTCCACACGGCATGCCCATCCTCAGCCCAACCTCCTTCCGTCCTCCACCAAGCGTCCCTATCAGGGCGACACGAACCGGCACAGCAGCCCCAATCTGCAAGACTTCCGGGCCAGTCGGCCATACTCATTTGACCCTCCATCAAAGTTCTGAATATCGGGCCTATCACGAACTCTTGCAAAGTTGGTCTAGGTTGTCAAGGCCAGCATCAGCTAATGTTTCTGACTCCGAAGGCACAGCCCCCAGATGCGCCCCAAGAGCGGACAGGGGGCACAGCAAGATGCCGAGTAGCTAATTGTCCTGCCCACGTGGGTCTGTCTGATGAACGGTGGATCTGGCTTGGTCTGAGCGAAGGGATGGACCATGACGGAGATAGTCGGTCTGACCGATCAGGAGGAGATGATCGGGTCTATGACTACAGATATCGTTGATCAGAAGCAGTTGGCTGAGCAGCTCTTGGAGCAGGCGAAGGAGCAGAACATTGAGCTGGTCGGCCCTGACGGGCTGTTGGGCCAGCTGACCAAGAAGCGTGCTTGAGACCGCGCTTGACGCGGAGATGAGCGAGCACCTCGGCTATGAGAAGCACGACCCGGCGGGCCGTAACAGCGGGAATTCGCGTAACGGGACACGCGCCAAGACGGTGCTGACGGAGATCGGCCCGGTCGAGATCGAGGTGCCGCGGGATACCGAGTCGACGTTCGAGCCGCAGATCGTCAAGAAGCGCCAGCGCAGGCTCACCGGTGTTGATGAGATCGTCCTGTCGCTGACTGCGCGTGGGTTGACGACTGGGGAGATCGCTGCTCACTTCGGGGAGGTCTATGGTGCCCGGGTCTCCAAGGACACGATCAGCCGGATCACCGAGAAGGTCACGGGCGAGATGACGGAATGGTTGACCCGTCCGCTCGATCGCGTCTATCCCGTGATCTTCATCGACGCGATGGTCGTCAAGGTCCGCGACGGACAGGTGATGAACAAGCCTGTCTATGTCGTGATCGGCGTGACCGTCAACGGTGAGCGCGACATCCTCGGCCTCTGGGCCGGTGATGGCGGGGAGGGCGCGAAGTTCTGGTTGAGCGTGTTCACCGAGATCAAGAACCGCGGCGTCGATGACGTCTGCATCGCTGTCTGTGACGGGCTGAAGGGTCTGCCGGAGGCGATCACGACGACGTGGGAGCTCGCGACCGTCCAGGCGTGCGTGATCCACCTGATCCGCAACACATTCCGGTTCGCCTCGCGCAAGTACTGGGATGAGATGAGCCGCGACCTCAGACCCGTCTACACGGCGCCGTCAGAGGCTGCCGCAAGAGAGCGCTTCGCGGAGTTCAACGCGAAGTGGGGCAAACAGTACCCGGCGATCAGCAAGCTCTGGGAGAACGCCTGGAGCGAGTTCATACCGTTCCTTGACTACGACGTCGAGATCCGGCGCGTGATCTGCAGCACGAACGCGATCGAGTCGCTCAACGCCCGCTACCGACGCGCCGTCCGAGCCCGTGGACATTTCCCCAACGACACGCCGCGCTGAAGTGCCTCTACCTCGCCACCAGAGCACTGGACCCCACCGGGCGAGGCAGAGCACGCTGGGCAATGAGATGGAAGCCCGCCCTAAACGCGTTCGCGATAGCGTTCGAAGGAAGAATCAACTAAAACCACCAAGCGGATCCACCGTTAATCTGACACTCCCGGCTCTTGCCCATGACCCCGTCAGCGGCCTGCCACTCCCAGCACACACCATCGAGCTCCCCGCACTCGGTGATCAGATACGCCCAGATCTCCTCCAGCGACCCATCCGCGGCGAAGCGTTGGAACCAGCTGAGCCGGACCGGCTTTCGCGGGGAGCGGGTTAGTAGGTTCTTTGATTCGTGTTGTGGGTGGTCGGGGTCCTGTTCTTCAGAGCGTAGAGTTCTTCGATCTCTCGTGGTGGACGGTCGTCGAGGTTTTCGTGCAGACGGCTCGTTGTTGAACCAGCTGATGTACTCGACGATCGCGATCTCCATTTGTGAGCGGGTGCGCCAGACACGGTCAACGATCAGCTCGGTCTTGAACGTGTCGACGAAGCTCTCGGCCATGCAATTGTCATAGGCGTCGCCGATGCTGCCGACCGACGCGAGAACGTCGTGATCGTCGAGCGTCTGGGTGTAGTCACCGCTGACGTATTGGGCGGATTCAATCGGTCGTTGCAACGGTTTGTGTTTGGAGGGATCGTAGATGCTCGTCGAGGGCCTCGGCGGGTGTGCGCCAGCCGAGTGTCTTGCGTGGTCGGCTGTTGAGCGTGGCAGCGACCGCGGCGAGGTCCTCGGCGTTGTGTCGGGCGAGGTCGGTGCCTCTTGGGAAGTACTGGCGCAGCAGGCCGTTGGTGTTCTCGTTCGTGCCTCGCTGCCAGGGGCTCTGCGGGTCGCAGAAGTAGACCTGCAGACCGGTGTCGATCCGCAGCTGCGCGTGCTGGGCCATCTCAGCGCCTTGGTCCCAGGTCAGCGAGCGGCGCAGCTGCTCGGGCAGCGTCATGATCGCTCGGCGATCGCGTCGCGCACCGCTTCGGCGCCGTGCCCGGAGACCGGCGGCCCGTTTTGCCCTCGGCCTGCCGTGGCCGGGCATCGGGGGGAGGTGCAGCAGCATCGTGAAACGGCTCGAGCGCTCCACCAGCGTGCCGATCGCGGAGTGGTCGGCCCCGAGGATCAGGTCGCCTTCCCAGTGGCCCGGTACGGCTCGGTCCTCAGCCTCGGCGGGCCGCTCGCTGATCATGATCTCCTCGGTCACGAAGCTCTTGCCGCGCGCACGGACCCGGGCCCTGGGGACCCGCAGCGCCCGGCCGCGTTCGCAGGCACGCGACGAGCTCCCGTTGAGCGCGCCGCGGCCCTGCACGTAGAGCGCTTGGTAGATCGCCTCGTGCGAGATCCGCATCGACTCATCATCGGGGAACTCAACCTTCAGCCGAGCGGAAATCTGCTCCGGGCTCCACGCCGTCGCCCACCTGCGGTCCTGGCGCCGCGGCTTGTTCCGCCCCGTCCACGGCCGCGCTTGGGTCCCGGCACCGCTGTCCCGTCCGGCCGACGAACCTGACCGGAGAGCCGCTCCTGCACGTACTCACGCAACCGATCGTTGACGGCGAGCTTCGCTGCCTTCGGACGGCGCGCCATCAGTCTCTGCCTTCCACTGCGCAACCGACGCGCGATAGTCGAGCTTCCCGCCGCGAGTAGCCGCGTTGCGACGCAACTCCCTCGAGACCGTCGACGGCGAACTCCCGAGCCGCCGAGCGATCTCCCTGACCCCGGCGCCCTGCGCCCTCAACATCGCGATCTCCTCCCGCTCCTGAAACGACAGATACCGGCCCGAGAGCGGGGCGAGCATGAACGTTGGCATCCCGCCACGTTCCCGGAACCACCGGCTGCCAGCCGCCGAGCGACGCGCCCACAGCGACCGCCGCGTCCTCGCTGCTCAGACCCTTGACGATCTCATGCCAGAACAACCGCTCGACATCCCGACGATGCGTCGGATGCCCCGGCGACTTCATCGGCGCCCTGCCCGTCAACTCCCTCATCCACCCAGCCGGCCTGCCCATGCACACCTCCATGATCAAGGGTTGCGACGACCAGTTGAGTCCAGCCTGACTGCCACGGTCTGAGTGGTGAACGAGCCTGACCTCTCGGACTCGTTCCCTGGTAGTGAGCGCCATCCGTAGCGCGTCGAGGACGAGCGTGGTGCGCATGTGCGACGCGAACTGCCACCCGACGACCATTCGGCTGTGAACGTCGATCACGAAACTGAAGAACACCAGGCCCTCCCAACACCGCAGATAGGAGAAATCGGCGACCCATAGCTCGTTAGGCCGGTTCGCGGTGAAGTCTCGGTTTACGAGATCCGGCCGCCGGCGCGCGTCGGGATCGGGCGTGGTGGTCCGCCACGGCTTGCCGCGGCGCTTGGCGCCCTGGATCCCGTGATCACGCATCAGCCTCTGCACCTGGCAGCGTGGCACTCGCTCACCGGCACGCAACAGCGCCTTCCACGTCCGTCGGTAACCGTAAGCGCAGTAGTTGGCTTGGTGGACCTCACGGATCCGGGCGAGCAGCCGCTCGTCCTCGATCCTGCGGGCTGAACGCTGGCCCGTGGCTCGCTGATAATACGCGGACGCCGACACGCCCAGGACACTGCATATGGGCTCAACGCCGAAGCGGCCGCGATGCTCATCGATGTAGCGGCTCACTTCGTTCGGTCTGCGTCGAGCTCCTTCGCGAAAAACACGCTCGCGGACTTCAAGATCTCGTTCGCGCGGCGCAACTCGAAGTTCTCCCTGCGCAGCTTCTTGATCTCCTCCCGCTCCTGAGTGCTCAACACGTCCTTACGGTCCCCCGAATCAGCTTCCGCCCGGCGGACATGCACACGAAGCGTTTCCGGGCGCATCCCCAGATCAGCAGCGACATGCGCGATCGGACGACCACTCTCAAGCGCGAGACGCACACCACGCTCGATCAACTCCACTGGATACTTCCTCGGTCTGGGCATAACGACAGGCTCTCCAATCCCGCGGACGAAACCGCGAAACAAAACCCCCGTCAAACCCGGCCTCGCTCATCCTCCAAAATTCCGAATATCGGGCCTATCACGAACTCTTGCAAAGTTGGTCTAGGTTGTCAAGGCCAAAACCAGCCATTGTTTCTGACTCCAAAGGCACAGCAAGATGCCGAGCAGCCAACCCATCCTCCGGACACCGCCCTCGCACAGCAGTCCAGTCTCGCCCACAGGTATCCTCGAGAAAGGGCCAAAGCACTCCCGTTCCCAACAGGTCCAACTCGCCCTCACAGCGCCCGTGTGTCTTCGATCACCCGATCGGCAACTACGGCACACCACTCCGCATCGGCGATTACGCTTACTCTGCCCAAACCTCATTCCCACCCCTCCCTCATCCGCTATACCGCACGCCTGGCGCTCGCGAAACGGGGCATGGGGTACTCATAACGTACCCCATGCCACCGATCCCTACCTACTCTTGCTACTTGATCCTCACCTCAGTCTCTCACGAGAACACTAAGGTAAACTGACAGCCAGAGTCACTGACACACCAATTAACGCATGTAACCAAAACTCACCGGTGACTAACCCCGATTTAGAAGTACCTTCAGTACAACTGGCTTCTTCGCCTGCCCTATTCTCGAAAGTCCCCAGTACTTCACCGGATGATTCGTTCACCAATGGTATTTTACTAGTATCAGTAGTGCAGGTATCGTCCTTTTTCCCAAGGAGGGTTTCGCATTCAATTAACCATCCCGGGTTACCACCGGTCCCTGAGACGATCGCATCTTCGAATAATTCCGGTGACGAACCCGTTACCTGTAGCACTTCCGTCTTCCACGGCAGATTCACCGCCTCGATACTCTCAAGCGTCTCACAGGCACCGCCCGTCTTCCTTACACAGCCTTCTGGAGTGAATGTGAGCTGTTCGTCTAACCCTTCAGGTAAGACTAGCCCCGTGCCGGTACCCCCACATTCGACAGACGTCGCCTGTTTGAGTGGCCCGGCTTCCATATCTTCCAATACCAGCTTGTGTGTCGACACGACTTCCAGGTCGATCGACACTCCAGCAGCCGGTACCTCTTCTGCTTTGACTAACCATAACGCAGCTTCTGTCGCCGCAAACGCCGACGATACAGCAACCACGCTGAACGCGAACACTGCGATCAATGCGATCATCGGTATATGAATCTTCCTCATTATCTTGATCTACCTTTCCCTCATCAGAGGCCTGGTTGACCTCTTCTGAGGCTTGATACGACCGGGCAGAGCACTCGCCCAAACTCATAGCGCGCGATGTCCGGCCCCGATGCACTGCAGAACTGTCCGCGCACGGGTCGGATCCGGCCCGAGGACCCATTTTATTGGGCGCCCGGCCTACCTCGACCGTACTCTTCCGATCCTCCACCTGTTTACTCGATATTGGATCTCATAGAATCGTTCCACATGCGGCGAACAATTACAAGCCGACAAAATCATACGCCGGGATGAGTGATCCGGCTAATGCAGTGAGCTGCCGAGCAGCTGATCCATCCTCCAGATACCGCCTTCGCGCTGCAGCGAGGTCTCACCCACAGCCATCGTCGGTGAGCGCAGCAGCGCGATCGCCATATCGCCGTCCACGATACGCACGCCCGTCACTTCGATCCCGGCGATATCGCTGGTAGGCTGTCCGCGACGGTACCTGAACACCTTCGACATAACCACGGGACAGGTCTTGCCGCGTAGTTCCGGCGAACTGGCCTGGTTGCCGTAGTCTTCGGCGACCGAATCGGCAAGCTGGCGGTGGAGCAGCGAACAGGCCCGCGCGCCATCGCCGGCGAGGGCCGCCGCATAGTAGTCCTTGACCAAAGCCGTGATCGCCTGCCTATTGGCCCTGCTCGCCGCAACACCGGCGGTTTCATAAGGCTTGCGAGCCAAAGCACCCTGTTCCTTGCCGGTCGTGGTCGTACTCGTAGCGCCTGTCGATACTGGCCCTGTAGGGCCACTTGCACTCGCAACGGCGCCGAAAGACGCCTGGGATACCGACCCCGTGCCTTTGCCTGACCCACCACATGCAGCAACGCCACCGCTGAGCAGCGCTATCGTGAGCAACACAAACAGCAGCTTCATTTTGAAACGTCTCCGATTCCCCGACTGTGACTTCCTCAAAGCGGATCGTAGCAAGAATCCCAACTATCGGGAGAACTGTACTGGCTGGCAGGCCGTCGTGCTCGTCTTGAGCCCTAGCTGCACCGACCGATCATCCATGTCCTACACCACCGGACAGAGACCACCATCGAGATTGATGGCGGCGCCGGTGACGTAGGAAGCCCGCGGGGAGAGCAGAAACGACGCGAGATCGGCGAACTCGTGTGGCTCGCCGACGCGGCCAAGCGGAATGCCGCTGGTGGCGACCATGCGCTCGTAATAAGCCTGAGGCGTGATCCCAGCCGCGGCGGCGTAGCGTTCCAGTTGCCCGCTTTCCACGACGCCGATCAGCACCGCGTTGACACGAATGCCCTCTGGCGCGAGCTCCCTGGACAGCGCCTTCGTGAGAGCGAGGCCGGCCGCACGAGAGACCGAGGTGGGAGTGCGTAAAGGCATCGGGCGCCTTGCCGGAGATCGCGAGCGTGTTGAGCACCGCTCCGCGACTCTCGCGCAGAGCGGGCAGCGCGAGGCGGGTGAGTCGTACCGCGCCCATCAGCTTCAGCTCGAGATCTTCCTCCCATACCGAGTCGTCGTGCTCGGCAAAAGATCCGCCGGACAGCTCACCGGCGTTGTTGGCGACGCCGTCGATCCGCCCCCAGCGTGCGCCTGGCCAGCTCGGCGAAGCGGGTGAGATCCTCCAGTCGCCTCACATCGCCGGCAAAGTCGAGCACTTCGCCCCCGCCGTCGCGCAGCGCGCCAGGCGGTCTCTGCAAGTCGCTCGACTCCGCGCGCCATCAGAGCCACGGCGGCTCCGGCGCCGACGAGCTGCTCGGCAAGCGCCCGGCCCAGCCCACTCGAGCCGCCCGTGACCAGGAAGACCTTCCCCTGAAGCTCCAGATCCATCGACCCCTCCCCCCGTTATGCGCTACATGCCATCCGGCGTGCGTCCGTCGTGCCCGACGTAGCCGCCCTTACCGCCTGCGCACACATAGACCGTGTCGCCAGGTCCAAGCACCCTGATTTTGCGCACAGTCGGGGCATCGACCCGCGCGAACGTGCCCTCCTCCAGGCGGTGGACCGTGCCGTCGCCGAACTCCATCTCGATCGCGCCGCGGTGGACGAAATACAGCTCCTCTTGAATGTCGTGATAGTGCCATTTCGTCTCATATCCCTCAGGGCGCACGAGCGCGTTGACGCCAAACGCCGTGACGTCCATGGCTTTGCGAACTTTGCGAAAGCCGTACCCCTCGCCGAGAGCGTCGATGTGACCGATCGAGTAGCCCTCGCCGACGACGACCTCGGGGCGCGTGGTGCTCACGCCGGCACCGGCTCCTCAGTGAACAGCCACGGGATTCGATGGCCGATCAGCTCGCCCTGGTAGCGCCGCCGCCGCCCGTACACGAGCCAGGTGGTGTCGACCTCGCCGTAGCGCTCGTAGCACGCGCAGAGCGTCGGGATGCTGGTCTGCGTATTCGGCGAGCGTCACGCCCGCGTCGTAGCTGCCCTTCTAGCAGGTTGCGCGCCACGACCGGATTGGCGGACTCCTCGGTGACGCTCTCCCAGCGAGTGAGGTCCGGATAGCCGCGTGCCGCCGCCACGATCCCGAGGCTCTTCGGCTCAGCGACATCACGGCGCACGAGCAGCGCCATTTCCTTGGCCGGATACATGAACGTGTCCACCACGAACACCTCCTGGCGGTAGCGCTCGGTGACGACGTGCACCAGCGGATGGGAGCTGCACTGCATCAGGAACGCGTTCGGCAGCTCGCGAACTCGCTCCGAGACCGTCCAGGAAATCGTCGAACAGCTCTATGCGCGCTGTCATCGAGCCCCTGAAACTCCAGGTAGCGCAGCAACGCGTTCTCGTGGCATGTGCCGGTCGGGCCGAGCGTCAAGAACGTGGGAGGAGTCATGCGATCACAAGCGTGAAGTGTAGCCGGCGCGGTTCCGACAGAACCCGCGTCGGACCGGAGCTGTTAGGCCTGAGTCGGGGCGCCTTGGGGGAGCGCCCCGACCCTAGACCTTGCCCATTCGGTTCCCTTGGTTGGCAGGGACCGCGTGAAGTCTTATCAGAGTTCATCGACTGCCGTGTAATCCGAATCTTTCCACAGAGCCAAAGATCCCTATGAACGGAACTCGTCTAGAGAGGGCGCAAACTACCTTTTCGCCTGCAGCACGCGGCCTTTCCGCCGGCATAGACCACGACTCGAGAAAGTCGGAGACAATTCCTGGACTGGACGAATGAATCGAGCGCCGCGCGTCCGCGTAGACGTTCGAGCCGAAGATCGCGCCCGCTAGCGACCGAGCGCCAAGCGCAACGCGCCGGCCACGCGTTGGACCCGCTCTGCGTCAAGCCCCGGATAGAACGGCAGCGCCAGCGAGCGAGCCGCCACATCCTCACAAACCGGGAACTCGCCCTCGCGATGCCCGAACCGCTCGCGGTAGAAGCTCATCAGGTGGATCGCCGGCAAGTAAGGCTTGCTCTGGATGCCCTTCTCGCGCGAGCGCACGGACCGTCTCATCGCGATCGACCCCGCGCGGTAGCTGCACGACGAACACAAACCACCCGCGCCGCTCCCCTTCGCGGTCCTCGCAGGGCAGCTCGAGCCCCTCGATCCCACCCAACGCCTCGCGGTAGCTCTCGGCAAGCCGCGCGCGAACCTCGAGCATCCCCTCCAAGCGCTGCAGCTGACCAAGCCCAACCGCACAGGCGATGTCCGACAGCCGATAGTTGAACCCAAGCCGGTCGTGATCCAACCAGCCCATGTCGGGCGCGCGCCCCTGGTTGCGCTCGGAGTCGATCCGTGCCTTGAGCGCCTCCGAGCCAAGCGTGACCATCCCCCCTCCCCCGTGGTGATCTGCTTGTTGGCATAGAACCCGAACACAGCCGGATTCCCCCGCCCACCCACAGGAGTGCCGTCCCCATGAACGGCCCCAAGCGCCTCACAAGCGTCCTCCACCACCCCAAGCCCATGTCGAGCGGCAATAGCCTCAAACGCGCCCATGGCGGCGGGATAGCCAAAGATATGCACCGGAAGCAGCGCCCGAGTGCGCTCGGTGACAGCCGCCTCGGCAGCCCGAGGATCGAGGTTGAGCGTGACCGGATCGATGTCCGCAAAAACGGGCCGAGCCCGCTCATAGAGCGCCACGTTCGCCGAGGCCACAAAAGAAAACGGACTGGTGATCACCTCATCCCCATCTGAGACGCCAACAGCCCGCAGCGCAAGATGAAGCCCAGCAGTGCCGCTGGACACGGCCGAGGCAAACGGGCTGCCGACAACCGAGGCAAACCGCCGCTCGAACTCAACAACGCGAGGCCCAAGCGAAAGCTGCCCGGACCGCAACACCTCAGCAACCAGCTTCTCCTCAAGCGCCCCGACAACCGGCTGAGCCAGCGGAATGACCTCCTCGCTCAAGACACGGCAAGCCGGTCTCGCCCGCCGAGCGAATCGACGTCGTCTCCGCGGGCCGTGTACGAGGCTGCACGCCATACTCCAAAGAGTCCACAAGCGCATCCCAAGAAGCAGCGATCAAATTCTCAGAAACCCCAATGGACCCCCAAAGCCGAGCGCCGTCGGAAGCATCGATCAGAACCCGAGTGACAGCCCCAGTCCCCTTGGCCTCATCGAGTATCCGAACCTTGAAGTTGACGAGATCGACATCGCGCAGATGCGGGTGGGTCTCACCGATCGCCTCGCGCAGCGCGCGGTCGAGCGCGTGCACGGGACCATTGCCCTCCGCGGTGCAAACGTAGCGGCGCTCGTCGGGCCCCGGAGGCGCCCAGATCTTGATCGTGGCCTCCGTCTCGACATTGCCGTCAGCGCGCTTCTCGACGATCACCCGCCATGACTCCAGGCGAAACAACGGCTCGTAGTCGCCGGCCTCGCGGCGCATCAGAAGCTCGAACGAGCCGTCGGCGGCCTCGAACTGAAAGCCCTCGTGCTCGAGCTGCTTGACATGCTCGACGGTACGGGCGGCGGCGGCGTCGTCAAGCTCGATACCGGCCTCGACAGCCTTCTCGATCACGGTGGCGCGCCCGGACAGCTCTGAGACGAGCACCTCGCGTGCGTTGCCGACCAGCTCCGGGTCGGTGTGCTCGAACGTGGCGACGTCGGCGCGAATACCGGCGGCGTGCAGACCGGCCTTGTGGGCGAAGGCGTGCTTGCCGACGTACGGTTGTGCCGGGTTGGGGGTGCGGTTGAGCAGCTCGTCCACCAGGTGTGCGGTCTCGGTGAGACGCGCGAGTCGCTCTGGGGGGAGCGCGTCGTAGCCCATCTTCAACTGCAGGTCGGCGATGATCGTGACGAGATTGGCGTTGCCGGTGCGCTCGCCGATGCCGTTGATGGTGCCCTGCACCTGTGTCGCGCCGGCTTCAACGGCAACGAGCGTGTTGGCGACCGCGCAACCGCCGTCGTCGTGTGTGTGGATCCCAAAGGCGACGTCGGGCAGCTCTGAGCGCACGGCCTCGACGACCGCGCGCACCCTGCCGGGGAGCGAGCCGCCGTTGGTGTCACACAGCACGACCCGCTCGGCACCGGCGCCCGCGGCCGCGCGGAGAGTCTCGAGCGCATAGCCCGGATCGAGCGCGTAACCATCGAAGAAGTGCTCGGCGTCGAACAGCACGCGCTTGCCCTGAGAGAGCAGGAAAGCAATGGAATCGGAGATCATCGCGAGGTTCTCCTCGCGCGAGACGCGCACGACCTTCTCCACATGCAGGACCGAGCTCTTGCCGACAAGCGTGCAGATCGGCACGAACGACTGCGCGAGCACGCGCAGCCCCTCGTCGTCCTCGGCGGCGCTGTCGCGGCGGCGAGTCATCCCGAACGCGACGATCTCAGAGACCGAGAGCGTCTCTGCCTCGAGCAGCTCGAACAGCGCGAGCTCCTTGGGGTTGGATGCGGGGAAGCCGGCCTCGATCATGTGCACCCCGAGCGCATCGAGCGCGTGCACGACCCGCAGCTTCTCCTCGGCGGTGAGGCTCATGCCGCCTCCCCCCATGCCGTCGCGCAGGGTGGCGTCGTAGAGCTCTATGTGGCTCATCAGCCTGTGGGAGTCGGGGCAGGCGGCGCCAGGGGCGCGCTCACGCCGGCGTTGATCGGGTCGAGCCATTCGCGGTAGCGCTCTGAGCGACCGTGGATCGCGTCGTCGAACGCGCCTTGCAGCAGACGCGTGACCTCGCCGGGCTTGCCGGTGCCGATCTTGTGGTCGTCAACCTCCACCACCGGCACCAGCTCAGCGGCGGTACCGGACATGAACACCTCATCGGCCATGTAGGTCTCAGCGCGCGCGATGTTGCGCTCCACCACCGTGTAGCCAAGATCGGAGGCAAGTTGCATCACCGAGCGGCGTGTGATCCCGTCGAGGATCGAGTTGTGATGTCCGGGCGTGACGATCTCCCCGCCGGTGACGATGTAGATGTTCTCACCGGTGCCCTCGCACACGTGGCCGGCCTCGTCGAGCAGGATCGCCTCCTGGTAGCCGGCCTTCAGTGACTCGATCTTGGCGAGCACGTTGTTGAGGTATTGACCGGAGGCCTTCGCGTGGGGGATCAACGAGTCGGGGCTGATCCGCCGCCACGAGGACACCTTCGCGCGGATGCCGTTGCGCATACCCTCCTCGCCGAGGTAGGTGGCCCACTCCCAGCAAGCGATCGTCACGTCCACGGGAGCGTCCATTGGGTTCAGCCCCATCGAGCCGTAGCCGCGATAGACGATCGGGCGGATGTAGCAGGAGCTCAGTTTGTTGCGTGCCACCAGCTCGCGCGTGGCCGCTTGCAGCTCCTGAGCGCTGTAGGGCACGGGCATGTAGTACAGCTCGGCGGAGCGCAGCAGCCGCTCCATGTGCTCGGCGTTGCGGAACACGGCCGGGCCGATCTCGGTGTCGTAGCAGCGGACTCCCTCAAAGACGCCGGTGCCGTAGTGCAGGCCGTGCGTGAGGACATGGACCTTGGCGTCCTCCCAGGCGAGGAACTCTCCGTTCATCCATATGAGATCGCTTGTGTCCACGTTGTCGTCTCCTGGTTAGCACTGCAAGGTTTGACAGCCGATTCTACAGGCACCGGCTTGTGTTCCAAAGCTTTGGTTTACGGTGCCCGCGGTTTTGACTCGCGGACTGCTCTCAGCATTCCCTCTGCGCCTAAAGCGTCCCCGAAGGCGCTAGCCACTCGCTCTCAAACTGGAGACATGTACGAGCAGCGATGCTGTCGTAGTCGCTGTCGTAGTGGAGCACCCCCGCGCCGACGTCGTGCGCACAGGCGGCGATCAGGAGATCGATTGGAGGGAGCCGATGATGACCGACAAGCGCCAGTTCGCGCTGAGCTTGAAGCGCCAATCTCTCCGTGTCGCGTCCGATATGGATACGCGGCAGGAGATCGAGCTGCGCCATCAGCGCTTGATGATCGGCGGCGGATCGAGCTGAGTAACCGGCCTCGAGCAGAAAGGGAAGAGAGGTTGCAAGGTAGCGCCGCTCGATCCATCCGGCGACCGTCTCGGCGCGCTCCTCGTCAACGGCGCCGTTGAGAATGCGCGACCACGCCGAGTTGTCGAGCAGCAGCACGCTTACTCGTATTTGGGAATGAGCCCGAGATGCTTGACCTCATCCGCTGCCGCAACGTCGACATGGACGGCAAGCGAGCGCGTGCGGATCATGTCGGCGAGGCGCTTGCGAGCCGCACTGGTCGCGACATCTTCGGAGTGCATCCGACGCGCCTTCACACGCGCGCCCAGCTCGACCAGCTCGGCAAAATCGATGCGCTCACCCTCCTCGAGCTTCGAGCGCAGCTCGTCAAGCGCCTCTTGCACAGGAGGCGTCTCGGTGATCGTGTGACGTGGGCGAGTGGTCGGCACGACCTAAGTGTATCACCGTGCTGCACCAAGCCACCGCGTCGAGCCTACTACTCGGAGTTCATCGCCTATAGAGGACCAAAAGTCCATTGCCGTCCTAAGCATTGGCTACCGTCGGCGCATGCTCACATCAGCTCAAGCAGCTCATGCGACGGTAATCACAGCGGTGCGGCGCAGGCTGGAACCGGACCACTGCCTGGTCGAGGGCTGGCGGATTTCAGATCGGTCGCACTTGTAACGCTCAGTCGAGCCGGTTACGTAGACGAGACAGACACTGGCACGGAGTCAGCGAAGAGATTACTCATGGATCCGAGAGATGTCATAGGCGGTCTCCTCCCACGTCGCGGCAAGTTCATCGATGACCTCGCCGCTTGCCTGATGATCTCCGAGGCACGCTGGGGCGGAGACCCTCAAACCATCGTCCACGTCGATCGTCTGCTCCCGACATTCACGGTGCCCAAGGGCTCCGTCGCGGACGACGACGTGGACGCTCGGTGGCGAGTGCTTACCGCGAAGCCACCGCATCTTTATGGCTTCCCGGCGCCAGCGAATGCTCTCAAAGAGTTTCACCGGGCTGACGCAAACAAGGGGCGCCGACTACTTGTCCGCGATCTCGACGCAGGTCACGTTGCGGCCGTGCTCGCATGGCATTTCGAGCAGGGGCCGTATGAGGACATCGAGCACAAACGCAGCCGTAGCAAGCGTCTACGGCCGCACCTCGTGACCAGCATGGTGGTCCGACGCGATGCGGCAGGGGCGTTGCATGGCGAATATACGGTGATGCTCTGGTACCTGTTGCTGATCGTCGCCGCGATCGATCACCGGACTGTCAATCGGCGCCGGATCGGCGTGATCGCCGACAACGGGATCATTCTCACACCAGACGAATTGCATGCACTCGGTCTACGCAAAGGCCCATCCACCAAGCATGGTGGATACGCAAACCAGGCTTACTACGAGCTCTCGACGTAGCGCCGATAGATACGCTCGGCCTGCTTGGCGTACTTCTCGGGCAACGCCTGGCGCAGTTCGCCCAGGAACGAGTCCTGTGACGCCGGCTGCGCGGGCTGATGAACCTCAGCGAAGTAACGGTCGATCTCAGCGCGAACCGTTTCCTGTCGATGAGGATCGTCAGATGCACGCTCTAGCAGTCCTCCAGCCACCTCTTCGACCGACGCACGACGGGCCTGCGCCGCAATCCTCAGTACGTCAGTCACCTGCAGATGCTTCTCACTGCCACCCCAAAGCTGAGGCACAATGCCAAGTCGAGCCACCGACCTTGTGATACCTGAAGGATGGATTTCAATGAGTTCCGCTGCTTCCTGATAGGTGGGAAGCGTACGAACAGAATTGGCCCGCGCGGATATTCGAATGGTAGCCATAGGAGCAGCATACCGCACGCAACGCAAGTATTGCAAGTCCTGCAAGTTTGTCGCTAGAGGTGCTCGAGCACCGCCCGCGTCGCCTCCGCGGTGCCTGCGTCTCCCCCGAGATCGGGAGTGCGCAGGCCGCGCTCGAGCGCCTGTTCAACAGCCGATTCCACGGCCGCTGCCTCGCTTTCCAAATGCAGGCCGTGACGCAGCATCAGCGCGGCCGAGAGGAACATCGCAAGCGGGTTGGCGATGCCGCGCCCGGTGATGTCCGGCGCGGAGCCGTGGACGGGCTCGAACAGCCCCGGACCATCCGCTCCAAGCGAGGCGCTTGGCAGCATCCCGATCGAGCCGGTGATCATCGCGGCCTCGTCGCTGAGGATGTCGCCGAACATGTTCTCGGTGAGGATCGTGTCGAAGTGACGCGGCGCCGCGACAAGCTGCATCGCGGCGTTGTCGACGAGCACGTGTTCCAGCTCGATGTGGGGAAACTCGGCGGAGTGCACTCCGATGACCACCTCGCGCCACAGCCGCGAGGTCTCGAGCACGTTGGCCTTGTCGACGCTTGCGACCTTCGCGCGCGCCGCGCCGAAAGCGGTGCGTGCGATCCGCTCGATCTCCTCGCGCGAGTAGGCGCACACGTCGGATGCGTAATCCGCGGTGCGGGTCTTCTCACCGAAGTAGATCCCACCGGTGAGCTCGCGCACGACGAGCAGGTCGGTGCCTTCGATCCGCTCGCGCCGCAGCGGCGAGGAGTCGTACAGCGCCGGCAGGGGCTTGACGGGCCTGCAGGTTGGCGTACAGCCCGAGCCCCTTGCGCAACCCGAGCAGGCCCTGCTCGGGTCGCGGCGCGTGCGGGTCGGTGGTGTCCCACTTCGGCCCGCCCACGGCGGCGAGCAGAACCGCGTCGGCGCCGCGGCATGCCGTGAGCGTCTCGTCGGTGAGCGCGGTGCCGTGCAGGTCGATCGAGGCTCCGCCGAAGGCGTGGGACTCGAACTGGAAGTCGCCGACGGCGCGCAGCACCTCGAGCGTCGGGGCGAGGATCTCAGGACCGATCCCGTCGCCGGGAAGGGTGACGATGTGGTGTGCCATGTGTCTCCTCTAAAGAGCGGTGGTTACCGGACCGAACCGCTCGAGCTCCCGCTCATAGCCCGATATCTGATCCTCGTGGGTGAGCGTGACGCCGATGTCGTCGAGTCCCGCCAGCAGCCGGCGGCGGATCTCGTGGTCGATCTCAAACGCGACTTCGCGCTCGGCGAAGCGAACCTCCTGGGCGTCGAGGTCGACGACCCCCTCCCCCGCGTGCGCAAGCGCCTGACAGTCCTCCTCGCTCAACACGACCGGCAGCAACCCGATCTTGGTGCAGTTGGAATAGAAGATGTCGGCGAAGCTCGGCGCGACGACCGCCTGGAAGCCGTAGTCCTGCAAGCCCCATGGAGCATGCTCGCGCGAGGAGCCGCAACCGAAGTTGCGACCCGCGACGAGGATCGGATTGGCGGGCAGCTCCCAGCCGGGCTCCTTGGCCCAATCGTAGAACAGGAACTCTCCGAAGCCGGTGCGCTCGACGCGCTTGAGGAACTGCTTGGGCATGATCTGGTCGGTGTCGACGTCGGCACGGTCCAGATGCGTGACCTTGCCTGAGATCGTGTTTATCGGCTCCATGCTCAGCTCCAATCGCGGATGTCGGTGAAGTGCCCCTCGATCGCGGCGGCGGCGGCCATCTGCGGTGAGACGAGATGCGTGCGTCCCCCCCGCCCCTGACGCCCCTCGAAGTTACGGTTGGACGTCGAGGCGCAGCGCTCGCCGGGCGCGAGGATGTCGGGGTTCATACCCAGGCACATCGAGCAGCCCGCGACGCGCCAATCGAAACCGGCGTCGCGGAAAATGCGATCGAGACCCTCAGCCTCGGCTTGCGCCTTGACCTGCTGGGAGCCGGGCACGACCATCGCGTTGACGTGAGAGGCGACTTTGCGACCGGCGATAACCTCTGCGGCGGCGCGCAGGTCGCCGATGCGCGAGTTGGTGCACGAGCCGATGAACACGCGGTCGAGTGAGATCTCCTCAATCGGGGTGCCGGGCTCCAGGTCCATGTAGGTGAGAGCGCGCTCGGTCGCCTCTCGGTCGGCGGGGCTGTCGAATTCATCGGGCGATGGCACCCGCGCACTGACGGGCGCAACCATTCCGGGAGTGGTGCCCCACGTCACCTGCGGGGACAGTGCGGCGGCGTCGACCACCACGTCGCTGTCATACCAGCCGCCGTCGTCGCTGCGCAAAGAGCGCCAGCGCTCGATCGCCGCCTCGAGCTCGGCGCCCTTGGGAGATCCGGGACGCCCACCCACCCGACCGTCGGGGAAGCGCTCATCGGGCTCTGCGAACCACGCGAAGGTGGTGTCGTCGGGAGCGATCATCCCCGCGCGTCCGCCCGCCTCGATCGTCATGTTGCAGACGGTCATGCGGCCCTCCATGTTGAGTGCCTCGATCGCGGGGCCGACATACTCGACGACGTGGCCGGTGGCGCCGCCTACGCCAATCTGCCCGATCGTGCCGAGGATCAGGTCCTTGGCGGTGACGCCGAAGCCGAGCGCGCCGTCGTAGCGGATGCGCATCGAGCGCGGCTTGTGTTGGACCATGCACTGCGTGGCGAGTACGTGCTCGACCTCGCTGGTGCCGATCCCGAAGGCGAGCGCCCCGAACGCGCCGTGGGTGGCGGTGTGGGAGTCCCCGCACACGATCGTCATGCCGGGCTGGGTGACCCCCAGCTCGGGGCCGATCACGTGCACGATCCCTTGACGGTCGGAGCCTAGCGAGTAAAGAGGCACGTCGAACTCGGCGCAGTTGCGCTCGAGGGTCTCGACCTGCACGCGTGAGAGCTCGTCCTTGATGCGCGCGGCGATGGGCGTGCCGTCGGTGGGCGTGTTGTGATCGGCGGTGGCCAGCGTGCGGTCGGGCCGGCGCACGGCACGCTCCGCCAGGCGCAGGCTCTCGAACGCCTGCGGGCTAGTGACCTCATGCACCAGGTGCAGGTCGATATACAGCAGGGCGGGTGGGTCCGGTTCAGCAGAGCCAACCTCGTGGGCCTCCCAGATCTTGTCGAACATCGTCTTTGGTGTGCTCATCGCGTTCTCTCTTGGTCGGACAGGGATCGTTAGCTACGTCTGAGACCGGCGCTCACGACGGCCAGGAAGGCCGCCGCCTTGTCGGTCGGGTTCTCGAAATGGTGGGGCAGGTCGGCGTCGAAAGTCACACAGTCGCCCGCGGCCAGCTCGTAGTGCTGACCGTCGCAGACAAGTACCACGGCGCCTTGCTCGACAAGCGCGGTCTCGCGGCTGCCGGGCTCGTGCATCGGCGGATCGTCAGCGGCCCCGGTGGCGCCGCCGGGCGCAAGCGTGTGGCGCGAGAGCTCTGAGCGCTGCCCAGGCTGGGCGGCGGTCATCACCTCGAAGCGGTGTCCGCGCTTGGTGTTGCCTCCACCGCCGCGTTCACCGGCGCGCACGATCGTGACCGCCCCGCTCTCGTCGAGGCGCAGAAGCTGTGAGAGCCGCAGATCGAGCCCCGAGGCGATCCGCGCGGCAACGGTCAACGTGGGGCTTGTCTCCCCCCGCTCCACTTGCGAGAGCATCGGAGCACTGACCCCACTGCGCTCAGCCAGATCACGCAGGGACAAGGAGGATGCCTCGCGCAGCGCCTTCACCCGCACCCCGATCACCGCGGAGTCAAACGCCTCCCAACGAGGGTCTGAAGCGGCGCCATCGGCGGACGACTTTGCCTTTACAGGCGACATACGAGCGTATGTTATCACAAACATCCCGTCGCCGCCTGGCACTCTGGAAATTCACGGCACCTGCTATATTTACAGCCGTTGTGAATATCCATGATCCAGTAAATAAGGGCCTCACCCTTGAGGCTGCGGCTCTCCGAGTTCTACAGAACATCCCGGGCATCACGATTGCTCTCCAGGAACCCCACGGTGCGGATCGCTGGGCCGACGCCATTGTGCGGTTTGGGGGTACAGAGGTGGAGGTCCTCGTAGAGGTCAAGACACGTGCCAATGCCGCGACCGCTTGGCAGCTCGTTCACTATGCTCAAGAGCTACCTGACGCCCCCCTACTACTGATCGCCGACGAGACGACTGCAGAGGCGAGGTCGATTATGGGCGAGCATGGCATAGCCGTGGTCGATGGACTCGGGAACGCACATATCGAACTTCCAGGGTTGCTGCTCCACCTGCAAGGCGACAAACGCAAAGCCGAGAGCACGCCGCCGGCCCGACTGGGCGGCAAGGCTGGAACCGTAGCGCAAGTGCTTCTCCTCGATCCGGAGCGCACCTGGCAAGTCAAGGACCTCGCTGAGCGGGCGCATGTATCCAGCGGTCTCGCACACCGCGTGGTCGCCCGCCTCGACCGGGAAGGCGTTACAAGTACCAAAGGCACCGGTCCCCAGCGTGTACGGCGCGTGACAAACCCAACCGCACTGCTGGACCTTTGGGCCGAAGAGGACCGACCGCGAGCAACACGGACAACCGGACACCTACTTGCACGATCACCCCAACAGCTCATCGAGAAGCTGGGCAAGCACCTGACCGATAGCAACATCCAATACGCCATCAGTGGTGCTGGCGCGGCCAGCCTGCTCGCCCCGTTTGTGACAGCAGTGCCAGTAGTCGATGTTTGGACGACCGCGAACGCGATGCCCGACGATCTGTTCAGCGCGGCCGGTGCGGAGCCAGTCGAAAGTGGCCAGAATGTTGTCTTCTTGCAGGCTAAGCACGACAGCCCGCTAGCGTTTCGCGAGAACGTGGACGGCATTTGGATCGCAAACCGGTTCCGTGTGTATGCCGACCTTCTTGCTGATCCGCGGCGAGGCGCAGAGCAGGCGAGGCATCTTCGTAGCGAGGTGCTCGGGTTTTGAGCAAAGCCCACCACACGGACTACGACGACGCGACAACCGCCCGCTGCGAACGCGCACTCGTTACGCTGCTTGGCGACCTGGGGCCTTGGAGAGAGCGGGTCTACCTGGCCGGTGGCCTTGCCCCTCGCTACATCGTCGGCCAGCTCCCCGACAACGTGCACGCCCACGTGGGTACGACTGACGTGGACCTCGTGATTGGCCTCGCCCTCGGCGATGAGACGCCCGAGACGTACCGAACTCTGCAGACGAACCTTGAAAAGGCCCTATTTAGGAAGTTGGACTCCAGCTTCCGTTGGGGACGCAAGGTTGATGACGTTTCGGTCATAGTCGAGTTTCTGTGCGAAACCGACCAAGTCGAGGCGGGCCGCATCTTCCGCCCGAAAGGCGAGCATATCGGGTCCAAGTTGGGTGCTCTCAACATTCGTGGAGCACACCTGGTTTGCGAGGATTTTGTCGAGCGGGAGCTTCAAGGCGAGCGGCTCGATAATGGCGGCTTCTCGCGCGTCACTGTACGCGTCACCAATCTGCTCCCGTATACGGTGTTGAAGATCTTTGCTTTCCAAGAGCGTCACGAGAACAAGGACGCCTACGACCTCATATTCACGCTGCTGCACGCGAAGATGGACCCCCGAGACGCAGGAATCGCTGCAGCGTCCAGTCCGATCGCGATGCACAAGCACGTAACCGACGCGCTCGCGCTGCTTGAGGAGCGATTTGCTGATGCCGAACAGGACGGACCGAGCGCTTACGGCTTGTTTCTCGCCTCTCCGGACAACGACGACGAGAGAGCGCGTCTGCGACAGGAGGCTGTGGCAACTGTACGAGAGTTTTTGCATGGCTTTCGCGACGAACGTTGACGCAGGCCGCCCCAGCGTCGAGGAACCGATCTCGCACGACGGGTCGCGGCAAGGAAAGCGTGCATCCTCACTGCGGCCGCCTTGTGGTCAAGCCTCGCTTGCCTTGGATTGAAATTCGCACCGTGTAGGGCTGTGGCCTCGCGGCTAGACCCTATGGCGCTTAGCCCGTGGGGTTGACCGCCATAGGGTCTAGCCTGCTGCCTGATCGCCGAGAGCTAGTGCAACCTTAGGGATCTCGACCAGCATCTCCGGGAGACCATCTGGCCCGAGACGATCCAGAAGCTCCACGTACACCTCGGGCGACTTGCTCTTCCAACTGAGAGCCTGCGCTATAGCCTGCACTGTGGCGTTGAAGTCATCGACCGTATCGGCCAGATAATGCTCCAAGTCGATATCAAAGCATGCCCATGTCTGGTGACGTTGCGTGCTGGGGAAATCCTCAGCAGAAGCACCGACGGTCGTGAGGATGGCTCGGTTCAACTTCGCGTCGTTGCTTGCGTCTCGTGCTCCACGACCGCAGTGCTCGCACGGCTCTCTCGCGTCTTGGTGATGATCGCCATCGAAGACCACGTAGGTCGGGATCTCGAGGCTCATGAGAATAGCTTGAGCGACCGGTACGACCGACTTGCTCACAGCGGCCGCAACAACACCGTGGCTATTTAGATCTATCCCCAATAGATGAGCCGAGTGGGTAAAGACGGCGATGTCGGTCTCCCCCTCGACAAGCAACACAGCCCGCGCGAAGAACGTCTCACGGAAGGAGGCTCGCAGCGTGGTCGACAGGCGACGATGTACCTTCTTTTGATCGTCGTCCGGAAGAAGGGCGCCAACCTTGCTCACGTCGGCTGCCGTAATTGTGGTCGGCGATGCGCTTTCGCCATCGGGGTGCGCGGCACGTCGACAGATCCGGACACTGCCAAACTCGCTCGGGGTAACGAAGTATGGCGAGTGGGTCGCGTAACAGACCTGAACGCTCGCACCCTCGGCTGAAGTCAGCTCGCGCAACGTGGCAGCGAAGTGCATAGCCCGCGGCGGATGCTGGTACAGCTCAGGCTCCTCAATGCCGAGAAACAGCGTGGGGCGGTCGCCATCTGCGACATCCTGTGTCGCAGCCAGATACTCAAGTGCAGCGATGATGAACGTCCTCTGGAAGCCGTGACCTTGGCGACCGAGATCCGTGAGATGGTGCTCCTCGCCACCTCGTAGGAGCACTCGTGGTGGGGCGATGGCGAGTTGCTGCGCGACTGGTTCCAGGCGGATCTCTGCGCTCGGTACGTAGCGGCGCATTTGCTCGCCGAGGCTGTTGGCAAGGCCATCCAATGTCGGGCGGTGAGTGCTCTCAACGAGGCTTGTGTACTCCTCACGAAAGCGGTCCTCAAGCGCAGATAGACCCTCCCGCGCTTCAGCGCGCTGATCCGCGATCGCCGCAAGCAGACGCTCCAGAATGCTGCCCTTTCGCTCGACTGCCTCGTCTGCGGCATCCTGCAAGCCGGGCACAAAGACGAACTTGAAACGATCGGCGAGCTTACGCTGCCCGACGCTCTGATAGCCAAAGAGATGACTTGCGTCCTGATCTGACGCAATGCACTGCTCAGGATTGGCCATCTCCCACTTCAGCATCTCAGTATCCGCCTCGTCGATCCGCGAGACATCCGGAAGATCGAGCTGTGGCTGATCGCTTCGTAGTTTCTTATATCCAGTGCGTCGCGCAACGCCCGACAGGGCACGAACGTCCTCAAAACCCGGGTATCTCAAACCACGCCCAGTGAGCTTGATTGATCCGTCCTGCCAAGCGCGCCTCAGGACCATTTGCTCGCCCAACGCGTAGACGCCGAATACGTCACGATCCGCCGACGAGAGGTTGTCGAAGGTCGCCTGAACCGAGACATAATTGTCCTCGCGTTGACTGAAGATGTCATCGACCGTGAGTGCCTCCCCCTCGAAGAAGAACCGGAGCGCCTTCAGCACTGAAGACTTACCCGTACTGTTGCTGCCCAGCAGCATTGTGAGGGCCCCGAAATCGACGGTCACGTCCTCGAGGCAGCGGTAACCCTCGATCCGCACCTGCTGTAGACGCATGACTCAGAGCTCGACCGGATATCGCGGCACGAATGATCGACCCGTGGGCGTCGCCGACACGATGTTCCCGAGAAGGACGCTGCGCCAGTCGTTGCGCTCCAAACAAAAGAACATCAATCGGGGTTGTTCCTTGCCTGGTCGGACGCTATACGGCTCGATCTCCCGGCTCTCGCGCGAGCCGTCCTTCTCGTAGGCATCGAGAAACACTGTGCGGTTGTTTCGCGCCTCCCCGGCGATCAGGTCCATCGCAGACATCCCACAACCTTTGCACACCGAGGCTATAACGAGCTACCTGACTGCCAAATCATTCCTGTCAACGGATTCCTATGGATCGGCCAATGATCGCGCCTTCGTATCCGGTCAGCTCGACGCACCGCCACCAAACGCCCGCTCGACGAACGAGGCACCGTGGGTCGGATCGAGGGCATAGTGGCGGTAGATCTCGGTGGTCTTGGCGAGCATGGGCGTTTGGGTTCCCCGCCAGCACATCATTTCCGTCGAGATGTATCGACCTCAACCCATGACATCGAGAGAAAGGGATCGGCATGAGAGTTAGCTATCATAATCTTGTGTATAAAAAGCTACATAAGCGCATCGAAACTCTCTGGCGTCGATGGATCCCCGAAGAACCCCCACGCGCCATCAAGACGCGCGGCGGATATATACCTCAGCGCGGTGGTCCGGAGCCGACCGTGCCACCCCCAAAGCCCAGTAATTGGGGGACTTACGCTCCAGGCAACCGGTCTCAGACGCACTGAGGTGCGGGCGACTCCCCGCCACGGACGCCCTACGCAGCGGGCTCGGGCAGCCCAACCCCACGCTCGCCTTCACGCGCGCGCACAACACCGATCGACACCGCCCGCACATAAGCCCGCGCGGCCGCGTCGATGATGTCCGTGGAGACGCCCTGCCCGGCGCCGGTCTGACCTTCGACCTCGACGACCACCGAGACCTCGCCCAGCGCGTCCTGGCCCTCGGTGACGGCATCCACGCGGAACTCACGCAGAGCGGCATCGACACCGGTGGCGGCGTTGATCGCACGGAAGATCGCATCGACCGGACCGTCGCCAGAGGACTCGCCGGTCTTGACTGCCCCGTCCTCGACGCTCACGTTGACGCGCGCCATCGGGGGGCTCGCTGAGGATGCGGCGACCTCGAAGTCGATGAACGAATATGTGGCGATGTCATCGCCGCGCAGCTCCTCGGTGACCAGTGCCTCCAGGTCCATTGCGGTGACGTTCTTCTTGCGGTCGGCGATCTCCTTGAAGCGCTTGAAGGCGGTGTTGAGCGCTTGGCCCTCGACCTTGAAGCCCATCTCCTCCAACGCCTTGCTCAACGCGTGGCGACCGGAGTGCTTGCCCAGCACGATCGAGTTGCTTTTCAAGCCGACGGTGGTGGCGTCCATGATCTCGTAGGTGGCGCGCTCCTTCAGCACGCCGTCCTGGTGAATCCCGGCCTCATGCGCGAACGCGTTGCGTCCCACGATTGCCTTGTTGGGCTGCACCGGGTAGCCGGTTAGGCGCGAGACCAGCCGCGAGGTGCGGGCGATCTCGGTCGTCTCGATTCCGGTCCACAAGCCCAGGGCGGGCTCGCGCGTGTGCAGCAGCATCACGATCTCCTCCAGCGAGGCGTTGCCGGCGCGCTCACCGATGCCGTTGATGGCGCACTCCACTTGCCGGCAGCCGGCCTGCACACCGGCCAGCGAGTTGGCGACCGCCAAGCCCAGATCGTCGTGACAGTGAACGGAGACGACAACATCACGCAAGCCGGGCACCAGGCGGTACAGCTCTGTGAACATCGCGGCGTACTCATCGGGC
Organism: uncultured Solirubrobacterales bacterium; assembly: GCA_963725165.1. Taxonomy (GTDB): domain Bacteria; phylum Actinomycetota; class Thermoleophilia; order Solirubrobacterales; family Solirubrobacteraceae; genus Palsa-744. The sequence goes on along the minus strand of CAVRXK010000004.1, from coordinate 87,592 downwards.
ATCGTGTAGCCGACGGTGTCGGGCACGTTGATCGTGGTGGCGCCCTCGTCCAGCGCGATCTGGATCACCTCGGCCATGTACTGCACGTCTGAGCGCGCGCCGTCCTCGGGTGAGAACTCGACGTCATCGGTGAAACTCTTGGCGTGCGCTACCGCGGCGCGCACCTGACCCTTGACGTCCTCGCGCGTGGTTTGCAACTTGCGCTCGATGTGAATGTCGGAGGTCGCGATGAACGTGTGAATGCGGGGGCGCTCGGAGTCGCGTACCGCCTCCCAGGCGGCGTCGATGTCCTGTGCGGAGGTGCGCGCCAGACCGCAGATCACGGGGTGGGTGGGGCCCAAATCCGCTCGCGCGATCGCTTGCACGGATTCGAAGTCACCAGGAGAGGTGATCGGGAAGCCGGCCTCGATGATGTCGACTCCCAGCCGCGCCAGTTGCTGGGCGATCTCCAGCTTCTCCTGCTGGTTCAACGCGATCCCTGGCGACTGCTCTCCGTCGCGCAGGGTCGTGTCGAATACTCGTACGCGATCGCGCTCGTCTCTTGTCGTTGCTGTGCTCATGTCCTCACTTCTCCAGTTCTCTCGCTTTTGCGCTTCTCCTTTTGGTTTGCGGCTACGCGGCCGCCACGCACTATTCCCCCCGAGGGGGGAGCAGGAGAAGTGCGAGTGAGAGCTGGAACGACATGCTGAGTGCAGCGTAGCAGTTGATTCGAGGCCCGAGGAGCCTCTAGAGCCCCTCGGGGATCAGCACGACCTTGCCGATATTGCGCCGCTTGGTGAGGATTTCCTGCGCGGTGCCGGCTTCGGCAAAATCGAACGCGGCCTCCATCACGGGTTGGATCGTGCCGTCCTCGAGCAGCTCGCTGAGCGGCTCGATCCACGGCGCGAGCGTCTCATGACTGCGCCACAGCGTGAGCAAGTTGAGGCCGATCACCGTCTTGGATTCGGACATCTGCTTGAGGGCGGAGAAGCGCGGCGTGCGCGCGATCGTGCGCAGAGCACGAACGGGTTTGCGTTTGCCTCCGGCAACGATGCCGGAAGCACCGAAGGCGATCAGCCGCCCGCCGGGGCGCAGCATCTCATAGCTGCGGCGCAGGCTCGAGCCGGCGAACGGGTCGAGGATCACATCGAAGCCGGACACCCCACCTTTCTTGGTGGCCTGGCGATAGTCGAGCAGATAGTCGGTGCCAAGCGGCTCCACGCGCCGGTGCTTGTAGGGGGAGGCGGTGCCGTAGATGTCCTTCGCGCCGAAGCGCCGCGCGAGCTGCACCGCGGCGATCCCCACGCCGCCGCCGACGGAGTGAATCAGCACCCGCTCGCCGGGTTGCAAGTTGCCGTAGCCGACGAGCGCGGCCCACGCGGTGGCGTAGTTGACGGGGATCGCGGCGCCCTGCTCGAAAGTGAACCGCTCGGGCAGCACTACGCAGTCGTGCTCGGGGACGGTCACTTGCGTGGCGTAGCCGCCGAACTGCGTGCCCGCGATCACGCGCTGTCCGTGCGTCAGCTCCTCGACCCCGTCGCCGAGCGCGACGACGGTGCCGGCAACCTCGTAGCCGATGATGCACGGCGGTTTGGGCGCGTCGGGGTAGACGCCGATGCGGGCCATGATGTCGGCGAAGTTGATGCCGGCGGCAGCCACCTCGATGCGCACCCAACCGGGGCGCAGCGCGGGATCGGCGCGCTCGACCACTTTCAGTACGTCCGGTCCACCGTGCTTGGTGATCTCGACCGCGTGCATAACGGATGAGACTACGCCATTAGTTGGGATTGCGTGGGCGTGCCCGCTGGTCTAAGCCGACGTTGTGGTCCTCAGCCGAGCGACTGATCCCGAATGCTCAGCTGAGCACGACCGCCCAGCCGGCGACGAAGCCCTCTGAGGCGACGATCTCATCCACGACCTCCGCGGGCACCTGGGCGTCGGTGGTGACGACCATCGCGGCCAACCGTTGCTCATCGCCATCCGGAGTGTGACCGATCGCGGCGGAGGAGATGTTGATGCCGTGCGCACCGAAGATCGTGCCGACACGCCCGATCATGCCGGGGAGGTCGGCGTAGCGGAACACGCACACGTTGGGCGTGAGCTCGATTGTGAGGCGTCGGCCCTGCACCTCAACGAGGTGCGGCACGCGGTTGGGCCCGATGCCGGTACCGGCGACCGCGACCTTCTCCCCACCCGCGACGACGGTGACACGGATCAGCTCGTTGAAGTCCTGGGCCTCGGTGACGGACTTCTCCTCCACCACGATCCCACGCTGCTGGGCCATCGATGGAGCATTGACGAGGTTGACCTGCTCCTCCGTGCGTCCCTCCAGCGCCCCCTCGATCACGGCGAGCGTGAGCAGGCGCGTGTCGAAGTCGGCGATGCGACCCATGAAGGCCGCCTCGATGCGCTCGACCGAGCTGCCCTCCGCGAGCGCCATCGCAAGGCGCCCGAGGCGACGGGCAAGCGGCAGGAACGGCCCGAGCACCTCCATGTCCTCGGCGCCGATCGCGGGGATGTTGACGGCGGTCGACACAACGCCTCCGGTGAGCGCCGCGACAACCTGCTCGGCGCTCTGGAAGCCGGCGCGATCGGTCGCCTCGGCGGTGGAGGCCCCGAGGTGCGGGGTGACGACGACTTGCGGGTAGCCCTGGAACAAGGGGTAGTCGGTGATCGGCTCGGAGGGAAACACGTCCAGGGCGGCGCCGCCGACCTTGCCCGAGTCGAGCGCGTCCTGGAGCGCCTGGTCGTTGATCAGCCCTCCGCGTGCAACGTTGAGGACGCGCACACCGTCGCGCATCTTCGCGAACGCCTCAGCGTCGATCCAATCGGCGGTCTCGGGCGTCTTGGGCAGATGGATCGTGATGAAGTCGGCCTGCGCGTAGATCTCCTCGCTGTTCTCGGCCTTCTCGACTCCGAGCTCGCGGTAGCGCTCGGCGCTGACGTAGGGGTCAAACGCGAGCACGCGCATCCCGAAGCCGCGTGCGCGTGCGGCCACGAGCTGGCCGATGCGACCGAAGCCGAGGATCCCGAGTGTCTTCTCGTACAGCTCGACGCCGGAGAACTTCGAGCGCTCCCACTTGCCGCTGGTGAGCGACGCGTAGGCCTGGGGAACGTTGCGGGCGAGCGCGAGCAGCAGTGCCATCGTGTGCTCGGCGGCGGTCACCACATTGGACTGCGGCGCGTTGGCGACGACGATCCCGCGCTGCGTGGCGGCCTCGACGTCCACGTTGTCGACTCCAACCCCGGCACGTCCGATCACGCGCAGGTTGGTGGCCTTGCCGATCAGCTCGGCGGTCATCTTCGTGGCTGAGCGGATCAGGATGCCGTGGTACTCGCCGATCTTCTCGGCCAGCTCCTCATCCGACCAGTCGATGCCGAGGTCCACGTCGAAGTGCTGCTGCAGCAATTTGACACCGGAGTCGCCTACCTTCTCCTTGACCAACACCTTCATACGCTCCTCCTCGCTTGTCATACCCACTCACCTCCGCATGGACGCGTAGGGCAAGCCGGACAAGGACGCAGGGAGCGTGGCGTGCTAGGCACGCGAGCGACCGAGGACGCCGATCCGGCGCCGCCATACGCGTTCATGCGGCGCTCCTCTCTAGGACCCAGTCGATACACGCGGTGAGCGCACGGACGTCGTCGGGCTCGACCGCGGGGAACATGCCCACACGCAGCTGATTGCGCCCGAGCTTGCGGTATGGCTCGACGTCAACGATCCCGTTGGTGCGCAGCGTCTTTGCGACCGCGGCCGCGTCGATGCGATCGTCGAAGTCGATCGTGCCGACCACCAGCGAGCGGTTGGCGGGCGCGCCGACGAACGGTGTGGCGTAGTCGCTGCGCTCGGCCCACTCATACAGGTGAGAGGAGGACTCGGTGGTGCGCGCGACGCACCAGTCGAGTCCTCCCTGCTCGAGCATCCAGCGGAGCTGGTCGGCGAGCAGGAACAGGGTGGCCACCGCCGGGGTGTTGTAGGTCTGGTCCTTCGTTGAGTTTTCGAGTGCAATCGGGAGCGAGAGCGACGCGGGCGTAAAGCGCCCGGAGGATCCGATTCGCGCGATCCGCTCCAACGCGGCGGGGCTGAGCAGCACGGCCCAGAGCCCCCCATCCCCGGCAAAGCACTTCTGCGGGGCGAAGTAATAGGCGTCGGCTTGGGAGACATCGAGCGGAAGCCCACCCGCGCCGGAGGTGGCGTCGATCAGCACGAGCGCGTCACCGGCGCTTGCGGGACGCAGGATCGGGGTCATGACGCCGGTAGATGTCTCGTTGTGGGCCCACGCGATCGCGTCCACCGCGTCGTCTCCACCCTCGCCACCGGCTGCGACAAGCGCCGCCTCGAGCTCCTCAGCGCCGGGGGCGGTACCGGGCTCGGCCTTGATCACCGTAGGATCCTCGAGGAACGGTGCCTCGGCGGTGACGGTGGCGAACTTCTGGGAGAACTCGCCGAAGGCGAGGTGCAGGGCGCGCCGCTCGATCAGGCCGAACGCGGCGGCGTCCCAGAAGGCGGTGGCGCCACCGTTGCCGAGCGCCACCTCGTAGCCGGCGGGCAATGAGAACAGCTCGCGAAGGCCGGAGCGGATCTCGCCCACGAGACCCTTGACGGGCTTCTGGCGGTGGGATGTGCCCATCAGGGCGCCACCGTCTGAGACGAGCCGCGCGAGCGCGTCGGGGCGCACCTTGGAGGGACCGCAGCCGAAGCGCCCGTCGGCGGGCTTCAGCTGATCGGGGATCGTGAGTTGGTCGGGCTGCGCTTGAGAGCTGGTCGTCATGGGGCTTCCTCGCGGAGTATCGGAGATCGAAGGATGCCCAGGCGCGCGGCGTTGATGCTCGTCGCTTCCCGGTGGTGAACTCCACCTAGTGCGCCAGTCGCGACGACAGAGGCGAGTGTAGCGAACCGCCGGCTACCCGCGCCCGCGCGCGCACACGCCACCGTGGTCGGACACCAGCTCATCGCTCTAGCCCCGCCCATGCGGCTCGTCCCAATCCGGCGCGGGCCCGACGGGGATGATGTGCTTGGGATTCAGTTCGTCGTGCGTGGTGTAGTAGTGGCGCTTGATCTGGTCCATCGCGACCGTGCGCGCGACCCCCGGCCACTGGTACAGCTCACGCGTGTAGGCCCACAGGTTGGGATACTCGACGACTCGTCGATAGTTGCAGCGGAAGTGCACGTGGTAGACCTCGTCGAAGCGCACGAGGGTCGGAAACAATCGCCAGTCGGCCTCGGTGATGCGATCCCCCGCGAGGTAGCGCCGCTTGCCGAGCATCTCCTCGAGCCACGCGAAGGCCTCGAACAGCTTCTTGAAGGCGCGCTCGTAGGAATGCTGACGGCGGGCGAAGCCGGCGCTGTAGACGCCGTTGTTGACGTCGCTGTAGATCCGCTCGCCGAGATCGTCGATCTCGGCCCGCAGCGCCTGCGGATAGAGGTCGAGCTTGTGCTTGCCGAGCGCGCCGAGCGAGTCGGGGTCGGCAAGCATGCGGATGATCTCACTCGACTCGTTGTTGACGATCCGTCCCTTGCCGGTGTCCCACAGCACGGGCACCGTGATGCGCCCCTCGAAGTCCGGGTCGCTCGCGCTGTAGGCCTCGGACATCAGCTCCCAGCCGTGCACGCGATCGACGTACTCGCCGACCCAGGGCTCTGAGCTGTCGCCAGTCACCTCGAAGCGCTCGCCGTTGAACGCCCACCCGCGCTCGTCGCGAAACGGGGCCGCGTAGGAGACCCCGAGCGCATCACCGAGACCCGCGAGCTCGTGCACGATCACGGCGCGGTGACACCACGGACAGGCAAGTGACACATACAGGTGATAGCGCCCGGACTCGACCGCAAACTCACTCGCGGTCCCGGTGCGCGGATCGATCCCGACCCAGTCGCGAAAACGGCTTCGCTGGCGCAGAAACGCCCCGCTTGCAAGCTCCTCGTCCATCACGCGGTCAACCATCGCGACCGCCGCGCCCCTCAGAAGGAGGGCTTGATCCAATCCATGTGCGAACGCAACTCGCCACCCACCCGCTCGACCTGCGTGTCGGCCTGCTCGGCGCGCATCCGCTTGAAGTTCTCCTGCCCGGCGCGGTTCTCGGCGATCCACTCGCGCGCGAAGTCGCCGTCCTGGATCTCCTTGAGGATCTGGCGCATTTTCTCGCGCGTCTCCTCGGTGATGACGCGCTTGCCGCGCGTGTAGTCGCCGTACTCGGCGGTGTTGGAGATCGAGTAGCGCATTCCCGCGAGCCCCTTCTCGTACATCAGGTCCACGATCAGCTTGAGCTCGTGCATGCACTCGAAATAGGCCATCTCCGGGTCATAGCCAGCGTCGACGAGCGTCTGGAAACCGGCCTGCACCAGCTCGGAGGCGCCGCCGCACAGCACCGCCTGCTCGCCGAACAGATCGGTCTCGGTCTCGTCCTTGAAGGTCGTCTCGATCACTCCGCCGCGCGTGCAGCCGATGCCCTTGGCGTAGGCAAGCGCCAGCTCGCGGGCTTTGCCGCTCGCGTCCTGGGCGACCGCGATCAAGCCAGGCACGCCGCTGCCCTCGGTGAACTGGCGGCGCACGAGATGGCCGGGGCCCTTGGGGGCGACCATCGCGACGTCCACGCCGGGGGGCGGCACGACCTCGCCGTAGTGGATCGAGAAGCCGTGGCCGAACAGCAGCTCGTTGCCCTCGGCGATGCCGTCTGAGATTTCATCCCAAACCTGGTGGTGCAGCTCGTCGGGGACGAGCATCATCACGAGGTCTCCGCGCGAGGCGGCCTCGACCGGCGAGAGCACCTCAAAGCCGTCCGCGCGTGCTTTCGCGGCAGAGGCGGAGTCCTCGCGCAGGCCGACCACGACGCTGACGCCGGAGTCCTTGAGGTTCAGAGCGTGGGCGTGGCCTTGTGAGCCGTAGCCGATGATCGCGACGGTCTTGCCGGCCGAAACGGGGATGCGAGCCGAAGGCGAGTGTCCCCCGGCTTCGGTAAGGAGCGTGAGATCTGCGTCGTCGTCATAGAGCATGGCGCTGGCAGCGTATCCCACTGGGGGCCGGTCCGTGGATGGGATGCGCCGCACCCGACGGAGGCTCGGTTCGCCAAGCACCTTGGTGGCGCGCCGCCGCGACGCCTCAGGCGGTGCCGACTCCGCAGAGTGTGCGCATCGGTATCTCGAGCGACCCGTCCGCGGCGGTGAATGGCTCAAAGCGGGCGGCGACACTGGCGCGGATCTCGGCGATCTCCGAGGCGGGACGCGCGAGCACCGCGTCGTGGAACACGCGTGCGATGTCGAGCGTGGTCTCCCAGAACTCGTCGAAGCTCGCCGCGCGCTGGATCAGGTCGACTCGCTCGACCCACACCTCGTCAAATCCGGCATGTTCGAGCAGGTCGCGCACACGCTGCTTCTCGCCGAGCGCGAACGGCCCGGGTGCACCCTCGGGAGGAGGCTCGATCAGCCCGCGCTCGAGCAGCTCGGCGCCGGGCAGCAGCGCCCACGGGTTGTGCTCGATCGCATCCCACACCGCGAGCGCCACGTGCCCTTCAGGTCGCAACACGCGCCGCGTCTCAGCAAGCGCGGCGGCGGGGTCGGCCATCAGCATGTAGCCCCAGCGACAGAACACGACGTCAACGCTTGCCACGGGCAGATCGATCCATTCGGCGTTGAGCACCTGGAACTCGACGTTCGTGAGGTTGAGCTCACCCGCGCGCTTGCGCGCGCCGTCGAGCATCGCGTCGGCCTGATCGCTGGTGATGACCCCGCCGACGGGAGCCACCATCTCGGCGGCGAGAAAGCCGGTCTCACCGAGCCCCGCGGCCAGCTCCAGCACGCGCTGACCGGGCTGCGGATCGGCCGCGTCGATCATCCAGTGGGAGACCGGCGCGGAGAGCTCGCGCAAGGTCGCCTGGCGCGCCACCCAGCCGGCCGCGGCCTCTTCCCAATGGGTGAGGCTCGCCTCGCGATGCTTGCGCGCGGCCTCCCCACTGCGCTCGCCGAGCGAGCCGCGTGCGTCGTCGCTGCCTTGCCCTTCCTCAGGTTGAACAGTGCTCATCACAGCGTCCTGACAGTGCCCATTGCAGACTCCCCTTCCAGATCCCTTCGCAACAGCTTGCCAGAGCGCGTGCGCGGGAGCGGCGCCGAGCTGAATTCCACGCGCTTGGGAACCTTGAACGGAGCCAGCCGCCGCGAGCAGTGCTCGCGCAAAGCGCCCTCCTCCACACTGGCATCGCGCGACCAGGACGACGATCGCGGTGACGGCCTCCCCCCAGCGCGGATCCTCGCGTCCGAGCACCGCCGCCTCGAGCACCGCCGGGTGCGCTTCGAGCACCGCCTCGACCTCGCTCGGCGCGACGTTCTCCCCGCCGGTGACGATCGTGTCGGCCTTGCGACCGCTCACGTGCAGGAAGCCGTCGGCGTCGATGTGGCCGAGATCGCCGGTGTGCAGGCGACCATCGGCTGACTGCGACCCGCGCGCGACGGTCGGTCCCGAGAGCACGATCTCCCCGTCAGGCGCGATCTCGGTGCGCGTGCAGAACAGCGGCACGCCCGCACCCGCGTCGTAGGGAATGCGCCGCGTCGAGCACCGCGAGCGGAGCGGTGGCTGCCTGCGAGCAGCACTCGGTGAGCCCGTAGGTCTCGATCACCGGCACGCCGGCCTCGCGCGCACGGCTTACGAGCGCATCGGGGACCGGCCCGCCGCCGGTGAGCGCGCAGCGCAGTGCGGAGGCTCGCGCAAGCCCGCGTCGAGCAGGCGTGCGAGCGTCGTTGAGACGAGCGACACGAGCGTGATGCGATCCCGTTGCAGCGTGCCCAGCACAGCGCTCGGTGTCGAATCGCTCGTGGATCACCGCGGTGGTCGCGTAGATCGCGCTGCGCACGAGGATCGACAGGCCGCCCACGTGGGAGACCGGCAGCGCGCACAGCCAGCGCTCCTGTGGGTCGACGCCGAGCGCGACACCCGAGCCGAGCGCGCTCCACAGGAAGTTGCCGTAGCTCAGCTCCACCGGTCGCGGCGCCGAGGTCGTGCCGGAGGTGTGGATCACCGCGCACACCGCGTCGAGGTCGTGGAAAACGCCACTCGCCTGCCCGCTGAGTCGGTCGGCGCGAGCTGCTCGGCCAAACCTGCGCCTGGCAAGTCGAGCGCATCGGTGTCCTCGCGTGAGCCCTCGGGCGGCCCCGCGCGCAACGGCTCCTCGACGACCGCGGCGACGCCCTCGACGATCCGCTCGCGCTCGGCGGCGGTGAGACGCAGGTCCACCGGGACGGCAACCGCGCCGAGCAACATGCACGCGTGCAGAGCCTGCGCGAACGCGATCCCGGGCGCCAGAGCGATCGCGACACGATCCGCCGGGCGCACACCGCGCTCGGCCAGTTCGGCGGCTCCGCTGCGCGCCGCGGACCACAGCTCGCCGTAGGACAGTCGCGCGTCCGGCGTCTGGATCGCGGTGAGCTTCGGCGCCGAGCGGGCGGCGCGCTGCAGCCATGCTTCGACCTGCATCGCTCACAGGCTAGCCTTCGCGTTGAATCGTTGGCGCGCGCTCCCCCGCGGCGCGCGCCCTGAGGCCCAGACAGGAGCTTGAGATATTGACGACCACGTGGATCGCAGCAGGCAGCTACACAGACATCCGCTATGAGAAGTCCGCCGGGCTCGGATCCGAGCCCGCGCCTCGCATCGCGAAGATCACGATCAACCGCCCAGAGGTCAGAAACGCTTTTCGCCCACTGACGGTCGTGGAGATCTCCCAGGCGTTGGAAGCGGCGCGCGAGGACAGCGAGGTGGGCGCGATCGTGCTCTGCGGCGAGGGCCCGCTCGCGTTCTGCTCAGGCGGCGATCAGCGCGTGCGCGGCGACTCGGGCTATCTCGCCGAGGACGAGGCGGGTAATGCGGATCCCACCCGCCCCGGCCGCTTCCACGTGACCGATCTGCACGTGCAGATCCGCCGGCTGCCCAAGCCGGTCGTGGCGATGGTCGCCGGCTATGCGGTCGGCGGCGGGCAGGTGCTGCAGCTGGTGTGCGATCTCACGATCGCCGCGGACAACGCGCGCTTCGGGCAGACAGGACCGCGCGTGGGCTCCTTCGACGGGGGTTTCGGCGCCGGGCTGCTCGCGAACATCGTCGGCGTGAAGAAGGCGAAGGAGATCTGGTTTCTGTGTCGCCAGTACGACGCGCAGCAGGCACTTGAGATGGGCCTCGTGAACACGGTGGTGCCGCTCGAGCGGCTGGAGGAGGAGACGGTGCAGTGGTGCCGTGAGATGCTCGAGCTCTCGCCGTTCGCGCTGCGCTGCTGAAGGCGAGCTTCAACGCCGCCGAGGACGGGTTGAGCGGCATCCAGCAGCTCGCGCACGACGCCAACCTGCTGTTCTACGGCAGCGAGGAGGCCAAAGAGGGCCGCGAGGCCTACAAGCAAAAGCGCGATCCGGACTTCGCGCGCTTCCCGCGCCGGGCATGAGCCCTCCGCGAACCCTCGCCGCGCCGGCGCACGCCGGCCCACCCACGAGCAAAGCGTCGAGCACGGTGCACATCTGGTTGATGGCCGCGCGCCTGCGCACGCTGCCGGCGGCCGTGGCACCGGTGCTCGTGGGCACCTCGCTCGCGCTCGGCGGCGGGCACTTCCATCCGCTCGCGTTCGTCGCGGCACTGCTCGGGGCGGTGTTCATCCAGGTGGGGACCAACCTGTCAAACGACTATTCCGATGCGCGCCGGGGCGCCGACACCGAGGATCGCCTCGGCCCGGTGCGGGTGACCGCGGGTGGGCTGGTGCCCCCCAACACGGTGCTGCTGGCGACCTACGTGACGTTCGGGCTGGCGGTGTTGTGCGGCGTGTACCTGGTGGCGGTCGCCGGCTGGGAGCTGATCGCGGTCGGAGCCGCGTCGATCCTCGCGGGCGTGCTCTACACCGGCGGCCCACGACCCTACGGGTATGAGGGCCTGGGCGAGCTGTTCGTGTTCTTGTTCTTCGGGATCGTGGCTGTGAGCGGCTCGTACTTCGTGCAGGTGCAAGAGCTGCCGTGGCAAGCGTTTGCGTGTGCGGTGCCGGTTGGTCTGCTGGCGAGCGCGATCCTCGTGGTCAACAACGTGCGCGACCTGGAGACCGACCGGCGTGCCGGCAAGCGCACGCTCGCGGTGCGCCTCGGACGCTCACGCACACGCGCCCTCTACACGGCGATGGTGGCGGGCGCGTTCGTGCTCGTGCCGCTGCCGTGGGTGCTCGGCTCGATGAGCGCGTGGCTGCTGCTGCCGTGGCTTGCGATCCCGCTCGCGGTGCCGTTGGTGAAGATCGTCAGAACCCGCGTGGATGGTCCTTCGCTGAACGGCGCCCTCGCGAAGACCGGAGCGCTCCAGCTCGTGTTCTGCCTGCTGTTCGCGGCAGGCATCCTCGCAAGCGGCGGGATCTGATCTTGAGCGATCCTCGCCCGACGCTCTGAGCGACATGTCATGAGGATGGTCGTGCAGCGACACTCTCTGCGCCTGTCCGAGCCGCTTCGAGAGCTCCTATGGAGCGGTGGGCGAGCGCGAGCTGCTGGCGGTGGCGCTGACCGACGACGACGGGGTTGACCGGCTACGGCGAAGCCGCCCCGCTGCAGCCGTACGACGGCGTGAGCCTCGCACGCGTGGAGCAGGCGCTCGAGCGCTACCGGCCGGTGCTGGAGCGCTCTGCGGGTATGAACGGCGCCGAGATCGTCGATGCGTGCCGCCGCGCGGACGATCTGCCGGAGGCGTTCGCGGCGATCGACCTCGCGCTGTGGGACCGCGCCGGGCGCCGCAGCGGACGTGCGGTGGCCTCACTGCTGACCGACACGCCCGCGACGCGGGTGCCGCTGAACGCGACGCTCTCGGCGCTCGACCGCCGGGGAGCCGCGGAGCAGGCGGCGCTGGCCGTGGAGCGCGGGTTTGGCTGTCTGAAGGTGAAGGTCGGCAGCGGCGACGACGCGGGACGGATCGCCGCCGTCAGGGCAGCAGCCGGACCGCACGTGGCGTTGCGCGTGGACGCAAACGGCGCGTGGAGCGTTGAGCAGGCGGTGCGCGACATCGAAGCGCTGTCCCCCGCCGGACTGGAGCTCGTAGAGGAGCCGGTGCACGGCCTCGACACGAGTGCGTGAAGTGCGCGAGCGCGTGGCCACGCGCGTGGCGATCGACGAGACCGCCGCCGAGCACGGAGCGCTCACCGCCGGCGTGGCAGACGCCGTCTGCCTGAAGATCTCCCGCTGCGGCGGCATCTCCGGGCTGCTCGCGGCCGCCTCGCTCGTACGAGCCTCAGGCGCGGAGGTCTACGTGGCCTCGACGCTCGACGGGCCGCTCGGGATCGCCGCCGGGGTGCACGCGGCCGCCGCGCTGGCCTCACGCGGACCACTGCCGGCCTGTGGCCTGGCGACGCTTGGGATGTTCGAGGGCCTGGAGAACCCGCTTGCTGTGGTGGACGGGGCGATCCTTGTGCCGGTGGGACCCGGCCTCGGGGTCGGTCCGTACTGATGCTCGCCGCTTGTCCTCGCCTTTGACTACAGCGGATTGCGGGCGGAAGATCACTCTATAGTTCATATCATCGTGCTATTGTTCTAACTCCCTTGGTGTTTATATGACGGATATGGCGAAGATCGAGCGAATTGCAGCGGTCGCACGCGCATTTACGCCTGGGGCACCAGTCGGGCAACTCGACATGCTCGCGGGACGTATGCATCAAATGACCGACATCGTGAGCGCCGTATCCATGACGGGCCAACATGTTGGTCTCTACGGAGAGCGTGGCGTGGGGAAGACTTCGCTTGCCAATGTCCTCGCGGAGTTCTTTGACAGCGCACAACTCCGGTCACATTTTCTGGCGGTTCGAGTCAACTGCTCTACCGATGACAACTTCACGACGCTGTGGCAGAACGTCTTTGCCGAGCTAGACATCAAAGACCACCAGGTCACAGATCAAGAGCTATCCCCAGAGATCGTCCGCCGCCACCTGGAACAGCTCGATCCCCCAGCACTGATCGTGCTCGACGAGCTCGATCGCTTGGAGGACGACAGCGCGCTCACTGCCCTGGCAGACACCATCAAGACCCTTTCTGATCATGCTGTTTCGTCGACGCTGGTACTCGTTGGAGTTGCTCGGTCTATTGGCGAACTTGTCGGAGAGCATGCCTCCATCGTTCGTGCTTTGGTCCAGATCGAGATGCCACGCATGTCGACCACCGAGTTGGCCGAGATTCTCTCCAAGGGCTGCGCACAGGCCGGGCTCGATCCGACCCCATCTACCGTCGAAGAGATCACAACATTGTCGGAGGGACTACCTCACTACACGCATCTGCTTGGGCTACATGCTGGACAGCGCGCCGTCCAGGACGACCGCACCGAGATCACGCTAGAAGATGTCCGGCGAGCCATCCCGAAGGCAGTCGATAGACACACGATCCTCAACGAGTACCAGCAGGCCACCCGAAGCGCTCGGAAGGATGCACTGTTCGCAGAGGTTCTCTTGGCGTGTGCTCTCGCACCAAAGAATCAACTGGGATTCTTCACGTCAGGATCAATCCGACCCCCACTTGAGGTCATCGCAGGCCGCAAGATCGACATACCTGCCTTCTCAAATCATCTGAGTCAGTTCCTCGAACCAGAGCGAGGCGCAGTCCTCCAACGCGAGGGCTCATCCAGACGATACTTCTATCGATTTTCCGATCCGATCTTTCAGCCATACGTCGTCCTCAAGGGGCTCTCGACAGGGCTCATCACTGACGAGCAGCGACGAATCTTTCAAGCGGCCGAGGCAGAGCCTGAGCTGACTCCCAACGACTTCGAGACGAACACACCTCAATCTTTGTTTTAGCTGCCGCATAAGGGGTGCCTTCCGTTCCGGCTTTACCTCGCGCCCTCATGCCAAGACAATTGCCCTCGCGACAGCAACGGGATTCTCGAACGGAAGACCATGGCCGCCCGGCACGACGAGCAGCCTGGCGTCGGGAAGGAGGCCGGCCATGCGCTCGCCGAGCACTTGGAACTTGACATCGCGGGCGCCGACGAGGACAGTGGCCGGCATCCTCAGCTCACCCAGCCGCCGCCACAGCGGTTGCATCTCGCCCGTTCCGATTCCGCGCAGCACGGCGGCCACGCTGTCCGGGCAATTGCGCGACTGGTCGGCGCGAGCGAGCGCGCCCACCTCCGGCGGGTCTTCGGCGAACATCGGTTGCGAACGCCAGCGGTCCACGAAGTCTCCGATCGTGCCGTGTTCGACTTCGTCTGCCAGGCCGCGGTCGGCGTCGCGGCGCTCGGCGCGCTCTACGGGATTGTCGATGCCCGCCGTAGTCGATATCAACACGAGCCGCACGATCCGCTCTGGGGCGGCCAGGGCCATATGCAACGCGACACGCCCGCCCATCGAATAGCCCGCGAGCACGAAGCGCTCGGGACTGCGCTCCAACACGCTCCGCACGCACCCGTCGAACGTGATCGGACGAGGCGCATCGGCCAGCTCGCCGTGTCCCTGGAGGTCGAGCGCCAGCGCTCGATAGCGTTCCACCGGCAGATGCCTCTCAACCCCCTCCCAGGTACGGCGTGTCCCGGCGAACCCGTGCAACAGGACAACATTCTCACTCACGCCTAGGATCTTATGAGCTGCCCCATCCACATATGAGCACCGCCACCGACACCTACACCCTGCTGGGCGCATTCGTGGACGAGCTGGCGCGCTGCGGGATGCGCGACGCGTGCACCTCGCCGGGGTCGCGCTGCACGCCGCTCGTGCTTACGCTCGCGCGCGAGCAGCGATTGCGCTGCCACTCGCACATCGACGAGCGCTGCTCGGGATTCTTCGCGCTGGGACTCGCGAAGGCCTCGGCGCTGCCGGTGGCGATCACGTGCACCTCGGGCACGGCCGTCGCCGAGCTGCTGCCCGCGGTCGTCGAGGCACACGAGGCGCGCGTTCCGCTGATCGTGCTGAGCGCCGACCGCCCGCCCGAGCTGCGCGAGGTCGGCGCCGGGCAGACGATCGACCAGCTCGAGATCTTCGGCGGCTTCGCGAAGTGGTTCTTCGAGGTGGGCACCCACGAGGCCGACAGCGAGCGTGTGCGCTGGATGCGTGCGCTTGCCTGCCGCGCGTTCTGGACCGCCTTGGAGGGCCGACCCGGCGTGGTGCACCTCAACTTCCCGCTGCGCGAGCCGCTGGTGTGCGACGAGGCTCCACTCCCTACCGGGGAGGGACGACCTGATGGCCGTCCGTTCGTGAGCCGACCCGCGCAACCCTCCGATCCAAGCGTCGCGGCGGCACGTTGATCGAGCTGATCGGGACCGCTCGACGCGGCGTGCTCGTGGCCGGCCGGCACGAGCGCGCGACGCCGCTTGGGCAGAGCGCGGCGAGGTTCTGCGAGCGGGCCGGCTGGCCACTGCTCGCCGACCCGATGTCCGGCGCGCGACGCGGGGACGCGGCGATCGCCCACTACGACGCGCTGCTGCGCGAGCCGGGTTTCTCACGCGAGCACGCACCCGAGATCGTCCTCAGAGTGGGCGACCTGCCCGTGTCAAAGCCGTTGCGCACGTGGCTCGCGGGCCTCACGGACACGCCCCAGATCGCACTCGACCCCGAGGGCGCGTGGCAGGACCCGGCGAGCGTCGGTGTCGGACTCGCTCTCGGCCGAGCCGGCGGCGACACTCGATGCGCTGGCGCGGATGTGGCACGACCAGGCGACGGCAAGTGGACGATCAAGGCGCCGACCCGGGGGCCGACAACGCCGAGCTGGCTGGCTGGCTGGCGCAGCGCGGACGAGCGTGCGGCGAGGCGATCCTCGGCGACGCTTGCCGAGAGTGGCCTGAGCGAGCCCTCGGTTGCCGCCGAGCTGGGCGTCCTGCTGCCAGAGGAGGCGACGCTGTTCGTGGCCTCCTCGATGCCGGTGCGCGACATCGAGACGTTCTGGCCGGCACGAGCAGACCCCCCGCGCGTGCTGTGCAATCGCGGCGCCAACGGGATCGACGGAACGGTCTCAAGCGCCCTCGGTGCGGCCGCCGCAAGCCGTGCCCCGGTGGTGCTGCTGATCGGCGACGTGGCGCTCGCATATGACATCAGCGCCCTGCTCGCCGCCCGCCGGCTCGATCTGAAGCTCACGATCGTCCTGCTCAACAACGAAGGCGGTGGGATCTTCGATTTCCTGCCGGTCGCCAGGCACCGGCATGGCGCGCGCTCGCTATCTGCCGAGGCCGTGGACAGCAGCGGACGCCGACCGGACATCTACACCCGTCACATCGCCACGCCGACGGGTCTTGACTTCGCCAAGGCGGCCGCGCTGTACGGGTCTGGGCCACGAGACCGTCACGGATGTCAGCGGCTTGCGCGCGGCGCTCGAGCGGGCGCTCGCGGCGAGCTGGCTCGACGATCGTCGAAGTGCGCACCGAGCGAGATGCGAACGTGGAGCTGCATCGACGCGTGTGGAGCGCCGTGAGCGGAACGCTCAACCCGTGAGCAGCGGCAGCAGCGCCTGCAGCTTGATCTCGGTCTCCACCAGCTCGGCGCCGGGATCGGAGCCACGCACGATCCCGTTGCCGGCGTAGCAGCGGGCGACGTTGCCGCGCAAGAGCGCACAGCGCAGAGCGACACAGAACTCGCCGTCGCCGGTGGCGTCGGTCCAGCCGACCGGGCCCGTGTACCAGCCACGGTCGAGACCCTCGAGCGCCGGGATCAAGTCGAGCGCCGGCGCCGCGGGCTCGCCGCCGACCGCCGGGGTGGGATGCAGCAGCCCGGCGAGCTCGATCGCCTCCACCGGCGCGGCGAGCTGCGCGCGGATCGGGGTCGCGAGATGTTGGATGTTGGCGATCCGCACGAGCGTGGGCTCGGGAGCGGCGGCGACCCAGATCGCGTAGCGGTTGAGCGTGCGCTCGATCCGCCGTGCGACGATCGCGTGCTCCTCGCGGTAGCTCTCGTCGCGCATCAGTCGCTCGCCAAGATGGGCGTCGACGGCGGGATCGGCGCTGCGCCGGGTGGAGCCGGCGAGCGCGATCGTGCTGACGCGCTGGCCCTCGCGACGCACCAGCAGCTCGGGGCTCGCGGCGATCAATGTCGCGTCGCCGCGCCCGACGCAGAAGACGAAGCAGGAGGGAAACGCGTCGCGCAACACGCCGAACAGGGCCGCGGGGTCGTAGTCGCTCGGCGCGTGCACCTGCACCTCGCGGGCGAGCACGATCTTCTGGATGCGCCCGCGCGGATCATCTCGACGGCGCGGCCGACCGCGGCCTCGTAGTGCTCGGGGGGCATGCCGCTCGAGACCTGAAAGCGCCCGGTCGGCGCGGGATCGAGCAGCGGCAGCGGTGGCGACCGAGAGCTCCTCCAGGCGACCGCTCAGGCGGCGCGAGCAGATCCTCGCTGGTGTCGTCGGGCTGAGCGAGCGCGGCCAGCGTGAGCCGCACGTGACGCTCGCCATCGCGCTGCTCGCGCGACGAGCGCGACTTCGGGGACGAGCAGCGACGCGGGCTCGAAAGCCGCTCCACGCCGGCGAGGACGCCACCGTCGGGATCGAAGGCGAAGCCACCGACCGCGACTGGCCCCCCGCCCCCCGGATCGCCCGGGCGGGTCGGCGACCGCCGCTGCCGACAGCGACGCGCCAGCGGTCGGCGACCGCGGCGAAGCGATCGGGACCGGAGTCCTCCAGGCACACCACCTGGCCGAGCGCCGCGAGCGCAGAGCCACCGCGGTCGGGCTGCTCGAAGACGAACCATGGCTCGCCGGCGCGTCGCGAGGCGCACACGACGGCGGACGGATCGATGTCATCGGGCAGCGCGCGGGTGATCGTCGCGAGCGTCGGCCTGCCCGAGCGGCGTGCGCGCTGTAGCGCGAGCTCGAGCCGCGCACGCAGGCCGTTCGCGGTCTGACTCGCTGAGCGCGAAAGGTGAGCGCTCGCCGGTCTGGAGCACTCCTATGTCTCAGCCCTACCGCGCGCGATCGCTATCTCGCCGGTGCGCATCATCTCGATCAGGCCGAACGGCCGCACCATGCTCTCGAACGCCTCGACCTTCTCGGTGGTGCCCGTGACCTCGACGATCACCGAGCGCTTGGTCACGTCGACGACCTTGCCGCGGAATATCTCGGTGATCTGCATCAGCTCGCCACGCTGGGCGCCGTCGGCGGAGATCTTGAACAGGGCGAGCTCGCGCGCGACCGTGTCGGTCGGCTCGAGATCGCTGATCTTCAGCACGTTGACGAGCTTGTGCAGCTGCTTCGTGACCTGGTCGATCGGATGGATCGCGCCGTCGACGGTGAGCGTGACGCGCGAGATGTGATCGTCGTCGGTCGGCCCGACGGTGAGCGTGTCGATGTTGAAGCCGCGCCGTGCGAACAGCCCGGCGATGCGAGTGAGCACACCGGACTTGTTCTCCACGAGAATCGAGAGGACGTGCTTGCGTCCCGAGCGCAGGTTGCCGGAGGCCTGCAGCGCCCTCCAGGCTCAGTGGTTCCTTGGTGGCCGGTTCGCTCGCCACGAATCCGCTCATCCCACCATCTCGCGGGCGGCTTGCCCGGCCGGGATCATCGGATAGGTGTTCTCCTCGCGCGTGACCTTCACGTCGACCACCACTGGGCCGTCGGTGGCGATCGCGCGCTTCATGTCCTCCACGAGCGTGGTCTTGTCGTCGAAGCGCATGCCGGTCGCACCGTAGGCCTCGGCGAGCTTGACGAAGTCGGGGTAGTCGCCAACCTCGACGTGGCTGTAGCGACCGTCCCAGAACAGCTCCTGCCACTGGCGCACCATGCCGAGGTAGCCGTTGTTCATGATGAACACCTTGATCGGGATTTTCTCCTGAGCGCAGGTGGCGAGCTCCTGGGCGTTCATCTGCACCGAGCCGTCGCCGGCGATGCAGCAGACCGTCCTGCTCGGGACAGCCGACGGCCGCGCCCATCGCCGCGGGCAGGCCGAAGCCCATCGTGCCGAGGCCACCGGAGTTGATCCAGCGGCGCGGCGCGGGGAAGTCGTAGTACTGGGCGGCCCACATCTGGTGCTGGCCGACGTCGCTTGTGACGATCGCCTCGCCCCCGGTGGCCTCGTACAGCGCCTGGATCATGTACTGCGGCTTGATCTCGGTGTCGGTGGAGTCCTCGAAGGTGAGCGGATACTTCTCGCGCCAGCCTTCGATCCGCTCCCACCACTCGTTCAGGCGGTCGCTGGGGGCGCTCAGCGCGCGGTACTCGACCAGCAGCTTGGCGAGCACGTGCTTGGCGTCGCCCACGATCGGGATGTGCGCGGGAATGTTCTTCGAGATCTCGGCCGGATCGACGTCGATGTGGATGAACTTGGCGTGGGGCGCGAACTCGGAGAGCTTGCCGGTCACGCGATCGTCGAAGCGAGCGCCCACGGCGCAGATCAGGTCGGCCTCGTCCATCGCGTAGTTGGCGGCGCGGGTGCCGTGCATGCCGAGCATCCCCAGCCATTGGGGATGTGGCGCCGGGAACGCGCCCAGTCCCATCAGGGTGCACGTCACGGGGAAGCGGTCGGCGGTGGCGAACTCGATCAGCTCCCCGGAGGCGTTCGCGTTGACGACGCCACCGCCCGCGTAGATCACCGGACGATGGGCCGCCGCAAGCGCCTTTGCCGCCTGGCGGATCTGCTTCTGGTTGCCCTCGAGCGTCGGCTGATAGCCGGGCAGGCGCACGTCGGCGACCGGCTCATAGGGGATCTCGGCTCGGGAGAGATCCTGCGGAATGTCCACCAGCACCGGGCCGGGACGACCGCTGCGCGCGAGGAAGAACGCCTCGTGGATCGCGCGCGGGATTTCCAGCGGGTCCTGGATCATGAAGGAGTGCTTGACGATCGGCATCGTGATGCCGATCGTGTCGGCCTCCTGGAAGCCGTCGGTGCCGAGCAGCTCGGTGCGCACCTGGCCGGTGATGAACACGACCGGCACCGAGTCCATCATCGCGTCGCAGATCGGCGTGATCAGGTTGGTCGCGCCGGGACCGCTCGTGGCGAACGCCACGCCCACCTTGCCGGTGGCCTTGGCGTAGCCCTCGGCCGCGTGTCCGCCGCCGGCCTCGTGGCGCACCAGGATGTGGCGCAGACCGCCGTCGACGAACGCGTCGTAGGTCGGGAGGTTGGCGCCACCGGGCAGACCGAAGACGACGTCCACGCCCTCCGCCTTCAGGCATTCCATCACCGCGTCAACTGCACGCATTGCACCGACCTCCTTTCCGTTCAGAGTCGCGGGATTGACGAAGACGACGAGGACCTCCTGAGCTGGTCCCTCGCCTTAGCCGATAAAGCACCAAGTCTACCAGCGGGTTTTCCCGCAGCGATGGCGACTCAGGAGCTGCCGATCGCGACGCCGATGCGAGCACGATCGCGCCCGCGAGCGTGACCACGATCAGCGAGGAGCGCAGCGAGACGTCGAGGAAGCGCTGACGTACCCAGGCGATCACGAACAGCTCGACCGCCACCACGATGCCGGCGACGATCAGCGCCCTGTGCGTGTCGGCGATCAGGAACGGAAGCGTGTGGAAGATGCCGCCGAGCGCGGTCATACCGCCGGTGATCGTGCCGCGCACGATCGGCGAGCCGCGACCCGTGCTCTCGCCGGTGTCCGAGAGCGCCTCGGAGATGCCCATGCTGATCCCGGCGCCGAGCGCGGTCGAGAGGCCGACGACGAACGCCGTGTGCGAGTTCGAGGAGACCGCCGCCGCGAAGATCGGCGCGATCGAGGAGACGGTGCCGTCGATCATGCCCACGAGCGCGGGCTGCACGACGCGCAGCACGAACGAGCGCTCGCTCTTCGAAACCGGCGCGATGGATCAGGCGCACTATCAGCGATTCGCTCGGCATGCCGCGGCGGCTCGCTCTGTGGTTACGGACATACACGACAGCGTATGCGAACAGCCGACTTAGGGCGGCCGAAATCGGCTTAGGCAAGCCGAAGTTGGGGCAAGCTGAACGAAATCAGGAAAGCCGACGGATCAGCGTGCGCGCGCGGCGATTTCGCGCTCGACCGCCTCGGATATGAGCACTTCCTCGGGGAACTCGAGCTCCTCGCCGCAGCGGGTGCAGAGCGCGTCGTAGACCTTGGTGACCCGACCGCATTTGGGGCATTGGCGGCGCGGCTCGTCGCGCTCGAAGCGGTAGGCGATCGCGGCCATCAGACCGATGAAAGGCACGACCGCCGAGATCAGGAACCACAGCATGAACGAGCTGCCCTTGATCTTGCCGACGATCCCACCGGCCAGGCCGAAGCAGAAAGCGATGACTAGATAGGCCATCTGCTCGGTTTCAGGCAGCTCATCGCGAAACGGCTGGCTAGAACAGGACGCGCCATGCCCAGATCAGGGCCACTACCGCCGCGATGACGAGGATTGGGACGAAGAGCGCCGTCACGATTCCGATGACGAGCTTCACCACGATCCACAGCCGCGAGCAGCAGCACCAAGACCGCGAGGACGTGCTTGCCAAACCCTCCCGCGCGTGACTCAGGCTCTGTATGCGACTGATCCATACTTAGAGCGTACCTCAATCAGTGGTCGTCTACACCAGGTGGCGTCTGGGCGCCGCCGGGCAGGCTCAGAAACCCTGCCCGGCGGCGCTCCGTTCACCGCGAGGAGGGGACTCGAGGTGAGGCTTGGCCCTTCTTGGCCCTACTTACCGTCCGCTTGACTACGGGACCCGCGGCACGTTCCCCGAACACGGCGCCGGTGGGCGATCCAACCCATGGGAGCGTCCGACGCTGGTGAGCCGGTAGCGTCGGATGCGCGGCCCCTGACCTGGAACGTCCGTGGCGTCCTCTGGCAGCAGGAGAAACCGCCGAGGAGGAGTTGCCATCGAGTTTGAGATCGGCCTGTTCATGACGAACATATTGGCGCTGGACCGGCTGGTTGTGTTTGGCCTAACGTCCAAAATGTGGCGCTGGCGTGTGTTGGGAGTGCGGAGATCCCGCAGTCCGCGGGACGATTCCGATAAGTCGTCAGATGCCGAGCTGCTCGTTCACGAGCCGCGTGACCTCGCCGCCGTCGGCGCGACCCTTGGTCTCGCGCATCACATAGCCCACGATCGGGCCGATCGCCTTGGCGTTGCCACCCCTCACCCGCTCGGCGGCATCCGCGTTGGCCTCGAGCGCCGCGGCCACGACGGCGGCGAGATCGTCTGCGCCGTCGAGCGCGGCGAGACCCTCGGCCTCGACGATCGCAACCGGGTCTCCCCCGTCGGCCACGAGCCGGTCGAGCACCTGGCGCGCGGCGCCCACGCTGACGCGCTTGGCGCCGACCATCCCGCAAAGTGTGGCCAGCGCGGTCCGGCGTGACACGCGAAAGATTGGGATCCCCACCCGACCCTCACATCGTCACCCAGACGTGAGAGCAGGTCGGCGACGATCCAGTTGGCAAGCATCTGCGGCGCGGGCGCGGGATCCACCTCGGCGGCGAGCGCCTGCTCGAAGTAGTCGCCGAGCTCGGCGCTGAACGCGAGTCTGCGCGCGCTGTCGGCGCTCAGGCCGAGCTGCTCGAAGCGCTCGGCGCGAGCCGCCGGCAACTCTGGCATCGCGGCGGCGGCGGTATCGAGCATCTCCTGGCTCGACGGCCACCGGCACGAGGTCGGGCTCGGGGAAGTAGCGGTAGTCGTGCGCCTGCTCCTTTGAGCGAAGCGAGGTGATCCGGCCGGAGTCGGGGTCGTAGTGCAGCGTCTCCTGCGCGACGCGACCGCCGCCGTTCAAGATCTCTTCCTGGCGGGCGATCTCCGCGCGGATCCCGCGTTCGATGAAGCGGAAGGAGTTCATGTTCTTCAGCTCGGTCTTCGTGCCCAGCTCGCTCGTGCCCGCGGGACGCACGGAGATGTTGGCGTCGCAGCGCAACGAGCCCTCCTCCATGTTGACGTCTGAGACGCCGAGCTGGCGCATCGTGGTGCGCAACAGCCGCAGCCACTCGCCTGCCTGCTCGGCCGAGCGCAGGTCGGGCTCGGTGACGATCTCAGCGAGCGGGGTGCCGCCACGGTTGAAGTCGACAATCGACGCATCGGAGGCGTGGATCCGACCGCTCGAGCCGACGTGCACGAGCTTGGCGGCGTCCTCCTCCAGGTGGACGCGGTGGATGCGCACATCGGCCAGCTGTCCGCCAAGGCACAGTGGCTCGTCGTACTGGGAGATCTGGTACCCCTTGGGGAGGTCGGGATAGAAGTAGTTCTTGCGGTGGAAGATCGAGCGCGGCGCGAGCTGTGAGCCGACCGCCATGCCGATCATCAGGCCGAAATGGATCGCACGCGCGTTTGCCACCGGCAGCGCTCCGGGGAGGCCCAGGCATACGGGACAGGTGCGCGTGTTGGGAGGCTCGCCGAAGGACAGCTCGCAACCGCAGAACATCTTCGTGCGGGTGGCCAGCTGGATGTGGATCTCCAGGCCGATCACGGGCTCGTAGTCGGTCATGCGCACCACGCTCCTGGCCGCTCGGCGATCCTGCACCCGCTCGGTCATGCAGCGTGCGGCCCTCGAGTCGAAGCCGATCGTCCGCTCCAGCGCGTACGCCGCGTCGAGCAGAGCGTTCTCGCTGAAGGCGGGCCCGGCGAGTTGCAACCCGACGGGGAGACCTTCGCTCAGCCCGCACGGGATCGAGATCGCGGGGATGCCAGCAAGGGACATCGGCACTGTGCAGAAGTCGTTGAGATACATCGAGAGCGGATCGCCGGTCTTGGCGCCCAGCTCGAAGGCCACGCTGGGACTCGTGGGCGTGACCACGAAGTCGACGCGCTCGAACACGGAGCGGAAGTCCTCGACGATCTTGGTGCGCACCCGCTGGGCGCGACCGTAGAAGGCGTCGTAGTAGCCGGAGGAGAGCGCGTAGGTGCCGAGCATGATCCGCCGCTTGACCTCCGCGCCGAAGCCGTCGTGGCGCGTGCGCGTGTACATGCCGATCAGATCCTCGGCGCCCGAGGCACGCAGCCCGTAGCGCACACCGTCGAAGCGCGCGAGGTTCGAGGAAGCCTCCGCCGGCGCGATCACGTAGTAGGCCGACAGCGCGTGCGGCGCGTGCGGGAGACGCACCTGCTCGATGCTTGCGCCCAGTCGCTCGGCCTGCTCAAGCGCCGCTGTGAACGCCGCGAGCACACCTGCGTCGATGCCCTCCCCCGTCAACTCCTCGGGCACGCCGAGCCGAATACCCGCGAGGCTTTCGGCGCTTGGCAGCGCGATCTCGTGCGGGAAGTGAAGCGAGGTGGCGTCGCACTCGTCGCGACCGACCATGTGACGCAGCATCAGCGCGGCGTCGGTCACGTCGCGCGTGAGCGGGCCGGCCTGGTCGAGCGAGGAGGCGAAAGCGATCATCCCGTAGCGCGAGAGCGCGCCGTAGGTGGGCTTGAGTCCCACGATGCCGCACAGTGCCGCGGGCTGGCGGATCGAGCCGCCCGTGTCGGTGCCGAGCGCCCACGGCGCGAGGCCCGCTGCCACGGCGGCGGCGCTGCCGCCGGAGGAGCCACCTGGCACGCGGGTGCGATCCCACGGGTTCAGCACTGGGCCGTAGGCGGAGTTCTCATTGGAGGAGCCCATCGCGAACTCGTCCTGATTGGTCTTCGCGAGCAACCTCGCGCCGGCTTGCTGGAGCCGCTGAACGACGGTGGCGGTGTAGGGCGGCCGGTAACCCTCGAGGATGCGCGAGCCTGACTGGCTTGGTATGCCCTCGGTGCAGAACAGGTCCTTGACCGCAAGCGGGACGCCGCCGAGCGAGGAGCCCGAGGGCGCCGGCGGTCCGTCATCCTCGGCGACCCAGGTGAAACAGTTCAGCTCGTCGGCGCGAGCACGTGCGCGGTATGCCTCGAACAGCTCGTCTGAGCCGAGCTCGCCCGCGGCGAGCGCTCGCGAAGCGGCAGCGGCCGTCAGCTCCAGCAGCTCGCCGGTGCTCATGCGAGCCGGCCCTTGAACGGGTGACCCATCGCTATGCCTGCGGGCTCGGGACGAGAAAGCCGTCGCCACTGACATCCGGTGCCTGCGCGAGCACGACCTCGCGCGGGAGCGACTCGCGCGGCTCATCGGCCCGTAGCCGGCCGGTCACCTCGGCGACATGCGTGGTAACGGGAACCCCGTCGAGGTCCAGCTCGCCGATCTTCGCGACATGGTCCAGCACCGCCGAGAGCTCGCGGGCCATCGGCTCGATCTCATCCTCTGCGAGCCGCAGGCGCGCCAGGCGCGCTACGTGGAGAACCTCATCGCGGTCGATCATCGACGGCGCATTCTACGCGGCGAGTTTGCGCGGCTCGGGCGTGACGGGCGGATAGCGCGATGTGCGTTCATCGCGTATCGACTGCCACGAGCCTCCGAGGATCAGGACGGCGCCGACGAGCGCAAGCCACGCGCCCGCGCACAGCATGTGCGCGTTGTCGGGTCGCTCCAGCACACGCACCACGGCGGCTACCACGCCGACTGCTCCGAACAGGGTGCTCCACACCGCCGCGGCAACCGGCAGCGCGGTCGAGCGCTCGGTGAGGGTGCTCAGCACCAACACGAGCGCGGCGAGCGCGGCGAGCATCAGCAGCACGACCGCCGGACCGAACGTGCTCCACGCGCTGAGCTTGCCTTCGAGGTTTTCATACCACGGCAGCGTCAGCGCCACGATCACGCACACCGCACCGGCCAACGCCGCCAGCTCTCCCGCGCGCATCCGCGTGAGCTTCATCGAGCCTCTTCCGTGGCGGTTGCGCTCGATGAGGGGATCGCACCCTCATGCCGCGCCCGCGCGGCCTTCACGGTGTTGGCGAGCAGCATCGCGATCGTCATCGGCCCGACGCCTCCGGGCACGGGCGTGATCGCGGAGGCGACCTCGCGGACCGCGTCGAAGTCCACGTCGCCCACCAGCCCGCTCTTGGTGCTCGCCTGCTCTGGTGTGAGGCGGTTCATGCCGACGTCGATCACGACCGCGCCGGGCTTCACGAAGTCGCGCTCGATCAGTCGCGCACGGCCGACAGCCGCGATCAGGATGTCCGCGCGTGAGCACACCTCGCGCAGATCGCGCGTGCGCGAGTGGCACACGGTGACCGTGGCGTTGGCCTCCAACAGCAGCTGCGCCATCGGCTTGCCGAACAGGTTGGAGCGTCCCACGACAACCGCCTCGGCGCCTTCGAGCTTCGCGTCGACGCTCGCGAGCAACTCCAACACACCCGAGGGGGTGCATGGCCGCAGACCAGGCCGGCCGAGCGAGAGCAGACCGGCGTTGACGGGCGTGAGGCCGTCAACGTCCTTGCGCGCATCGATCAAGCCGGTGAGGCTTGGCCCGTCGAGGTGGTCGGGCAGCGGCAGTTGCAGCAAGATCCCGCTGACGGCGGGATCGTCGTTGAGCGCTTGCAGGCGACCCGCGACCTGCTCATGCGTGGCGTCCGCCGGCAGTCGTTCGTCGTACGGCGTCATCCCGACCTCGACGCACGCGCGCTGCTTGCCCCCGACGTACACGGCCGAGGCGGGGTCCTCTCCGACGAGCACCGTCGCGAGCCCGGGCGCCGGCGCACCCTGCGCCACCAGCTCGGCGACGTCGCGCGCCACATCGGCACGCACGCGCGCGGCGATTGCCTTGCCGTCGATGATCGTTGCGGCCATCAAGGTGATTCTTATGAGAAGACCGGACCGCATGCGGTCCGGTCCCTGACAGTGCATGCACTGTCAGGCCGACCGGTACATGTACCGGTCGGAACAGCAGAACACCGAACCTACCCCCGGCGGCTGACCGGCGCGTAGTCGGCCATCAACTTGCGCTCCGAGCCGTCGCCGGCGAAGCGCACCACGATGATCCCGTCCGGCTCGACGCCGGTGACGACGCCCTCGCCGAACGCGGCGTGCACGATGTCGTCGCCGAGCCGGTATGAAACCGTGGGAGCGGCCTGGCGCGAACCCGAGGACCAGCCACTTCCGCCCCCGCTGCCGACCGTGGCAAAGCCGCTTACACCGGCGCCGACGCGCACGCCTCCCGGCCGCGGCACCGGCAGCTCCTCGCGCTGGCAGAGCTCGGCGGGAATCTCGTCGAGGAACCGACTCGCGAGACCATAGGTCGAAGCTCCGAACACCGAGCGACGACGCGCGTAGGTCAGGTACAGCTCGCGCATCGCGCGCGTCACAGCGACATAGAAAAGCCGGCGCTCCTCCTCCAGGCCGCCTTCGTCAAGCGCGCGCTGATGTGGGAACACGCCCTCCTCACAGCCGGCTACGAACACGATCGGGTACTCGAGACCCTTGGCGTTGTGCAAGGTCATCAGCGTCACCAGTCCCTCGTCGTCGCGGCGTGAGTCGCTGTCGGCCTTCAGCGCGATCTCCTGCAAGAACAGCTCCAGCGTGTCGCCCTCTGCGCTTGTGTTGGCGTCGAACTCATGCGCCACCTCCACGAGCTGCTGCAGGTTTTCGATGCGCCCCTGCGCCTCGAACGCCTTTTCGCCATGACCGACCGACTCCGCTTCAAGCGCTTCCACGTAGCCGGTGCGTGCAAGCACCGCCTCCATCATGTCCCCCACCGGGATGCCGCCCGTGCCCTTCAGGGTATCCGCGGCCAATGTCGCAAGATCCGCCATCGTCATCATGAAACGCTTGAGCGACTTGATCGCGGCGGCGCCGAGACCGGGAATGCGATCGGCGGCCGCCACCACCTCCCACACCGATTCGCCAACGCTGGCTGAGTGAGCGACGATCCGCGACAGCGAGGTCTGCCCGAGCCCGCGCCTGGGTGAATTGGCGACACGCTGGAAGCTCACCACGTCGAACGGGTTGGCGATCCACGTCAGGTAGGCGATCGTGTCCTTGATCTCCGCGCGCTCGTAGAACTTGGTGCCGCCGATCACCTGATAGGCGATCTCGCGTCGCACGAGCGTGTCCTCGATCACGCGCGACATCGCGTTGGTGCGGTAGAAGACCGCGACCTCCGAACGCGAGGCGCCCTCGTCCACGAGTCGCTCGACCTCGCCCACCACGAAGCGCGCCTCGGCGTGCTCGTCCTCCAGGCCGTGCACCCTGATCGGGCTGCCCTGGCCCTTCTCGCTCCACAGCCGCTTGGCGATCCCGCCGCGGTTGTTGGCGATCACCGCGTTGGCGGCGGACAGGATCGTCTGCGTGGAGCGATAGTTCTGCTCCAGCTTGACCACCCGCGCGTCGGGGAAGTCGTCCGTGAAGTCCAATATATTGGATACGTCGGCTCCACGGAAGCTGTAAATTGACTGTGAATCGTCTCCCACCACCGCCAGGTTGCGGTGCCCAGGGATGTTTACGCGCTCTCCCCGCGTGGGCTTGGCGCGCCCGCCACCGACGAGCAACTGCAACAGCCTGTACTGGGCGTGGTTGGTGTCCTGATACTCGTCCACCAGCACGTGCTTGAAGCTCTGCGCGTAGTGGGTGCGCACATCCTCGAACAGCTCGAGCAGGTTCACCGTGCGGAACAGGAGGTCGTCGAAGTCCATCGCGTTCATGCGCAGCAGTTCGCTCTCATACAGCTGATACACCTCGGCGAGCACCTGCTCGAACGGCGAGCCGATCGCCTCCGCAAGGTCTGAGGCGGCGAGCAGTTTGTTCTTGGCCTGGGAGATCTGGCCGTGGATCGCCGCGGGCGCGAAGCGCTTGGGGTCGACACCGACCTCTTCGATGCAGCGCTTGACCATCCGCCGCGAGTCGGCCTGGTCGTAGATCGTAAAGCGCGAGGTGTAGCCAAGGCGCTCGGCGTGTGCGCGCATGATGCGCGCACAGGCGGCATGGAAGGTCATCAGCCACATGCGTCGCATGCTGCCGCCGAGCAACCGCTCGACGCGCCCGCGCATCTCCTGGGCCGCCTTGTTGGTGAACGTGATCGCGAGGATCTCGCTCGGGTGCGCCTGCTCGGTAAAGATCAAAAACGCCACGCGATGGGTCAAGACGCGTGTCTTGCCGCTGCCCGCCCCCGCGAGGATCAACAGCGGCCCCTCGCCGTGGGTCACCGCCTCGCGCTGGGGCTCGTTGAGGCCATCGAGCAGCGACCGCACCCGCTCGGAATGGTCCTCTGGCGAGACCTGCACGGACTCGGAGCGGTTGTTCTCGGCCATCCGTTGGAGCATAGAAGCGGGGTCGGCCATCAGCCACGACTCGAGCGCCGACGTATCGAGTGGGACTGCGCGGGCTTTGCGCCGTAACGTTCGCCGCGTGAACATCACCGACGAGGTCCGCGAATCCTGCGCTCAGATCGCCGCCGATGCCCGCTCGGTGCGGATCGACCTCGACGCGGCAGCTGCCGTGGTAGCCCCAACGGAGGCCCCCACACTCGACGCCGAGCGCCACTACCTCGAGGGCGAGCCGGCCGACGTGGCCGACTACATGCTCGCGCTCGACGCGATCAACTTCGGCTCGGGCTGGTTTCCGACGCTGCGCAAGCGCACCGCCGACGGCAAGCCTGTGAGCGGGTACTTCACGGTGTCGTGGGCGCTTGCCGACCACGTGCGCGCCCACGGGCCGCCCAACTCCGCGTGGCTCTCGCAGGTGGGCACGGTTGAGATCGCCGCGATCCTCGGCCAGCGCCCGGACCACGAGCTGATGAGCCTTTATGCACAGGCCTTGCGCGCGCTGGGGCGTTTCCTTGGCGCGTCTCCTGACGCTGGGGGCCGTCTTCTCGGCAGTGCCTCCCTCGGCTCTCCGGCCGGGCCAACCCGACCCACGCGCCACGCGCGTCGGGCGCTCGACCTGGTGGAGGAAGCAGGCGGCTCGGCCGTGCGGCTCGCCGAGATGCTCGCACGTGGCATGGCGATGTTCGACGATCGCGGCTTCTACAAGCGTGCTCAGATCGTCGCCAATGACCTCGCGCTCGCCGGTGTGGCCGAGTTCTCCGATCTCGACCGCCTGACGATCTTTGCCGACAACCTCGTGCCACACGTGCTGCGCTGCGACGGCGTGCTTGTGTACGACGACGAGCTGGCGGCGCGTATCGATAGCGGCGAGCGCCTCACGCTCGGGGGCGCAGAGCGCGAGATCCGTGCGTGTGCACTGCACGCATGTGAGTTGATCTCACAGCGCACGGGCGTGCCGGCGCGAGCGATCGACACCTGGTTGTGGACGCGCGGGCAAGCGGGTGGGCGGGGATTTCAGTACAAGGCGCGCCCACGCCACCGCTGCCGCACCGTCTTCTATTGATCGCCGAGGAAGGTTTCGGGGCTACCTTGTCTCACAGCGAGTGTGACGCCCTCCACCACCCGTCGACCAGCGTGGCGACACCTATTACCCTCCGGCCGGGTTCGGCGCCCTGACCGTCCGTAGCGGCCGAACATCGGCAGGCGGCTGAGTGTCCTCGCCAGAGAGCTCCGCGACCGCGCGCTCGAGCGCGCCGATGCGACTGGCAAGGCCCTGGATCGCCTCGGCGATCGGGTCGGGGAGATGGATCCAGTCCGCGTCGGGGCCCTCCGGGCGGCGACCGTCGACTCGCACCGGGTGACCCGGGTTGCCGACGACCGTGGAGTTGGGCGGCACGTCGGTGATCACGACACTGTTGGCGCCGATCTTCGCGCCATGGCCGATCGTTATCGGGCCGAGCAGCTTGGCGCCGGATCCGATCGTCACGTTGTCTTGCACGGTGGGATGGCGCTTGCCGGTGACAAAACCCGTGCCGCCGAGCGTTACGCCCTGATACAGCGTGACGTCATCGCCGATCTCGGCGGTCTCGCCGATCACCACGCCGGAGCCGTGGTCGATGAACAGACCCTTGCCGATAGTGGCGGCCGGATGGATCTCGATCCCGGTCAGCGCCCGCGAGAAGAGCGCGATCGCGCGCGGCAGCAGTGGCACCTCCGAGGTGTGCAGCGCGTGTGCCACACGATGGGACAGCAGTGCCTGGATGCCGGGCCAGGTCGCGACGATCTCCACAGGCGCCACTCCACATGCGGCGGGATCACGATCGCGTGCGACCTCCACGTCGCGACGAAGCTCCTTGGCGACCCGTGCGATGGTGCCGATGCCAAACATATTCAAAGCGTAGCGGGCTCACGACGGAGCGAAAAACGCTTGCGAGACGTAGCGCTCACCCGAGTCGGGCATGATCGTGACGATCCGCTTGCCCTTGCACTCGGGCCGTCCCGCCACCCGCAAGCTCGCCCATAGCGCCGCACCACAGGAAATACCGGCGAGCAGGCCCTCACGCTTGGCGGCACTCCATGCCGTTTGGATGGCGTCGTCGTCGGAGACGGGAATCACCTCGTCAATCAGCTCGCGGTTGAGCACGGGCGGCACGAATCCCGCTCCGATCCCCTGGATGCGATGCGGTCCCGGTGGCGCGCCGGAGAGAACCGCGGAGCTCTGTGGCTCGACCGCGACGATCCGCAGTCCCGGGTTGCCACGACGCAAATATTCCCCGACACCGGTAATCGTGCCGCCGGTGCCCACGCCCGCCACAAGCACGTCCACTCGTCCATCGAGTGCTCGCTCGATCTCCGGACCGGTCGTGCGCCTGTGGGCCTCAGGGTTTGCCGGATTGGAGAACTGGTCGGGCAGGAACACGTCAGGATCGCGTGCCATCTCCCGTGCTGCCTGCACCGCCTCGCTCATCCCGCCAAGTGACTCGGTGATCTGCACGCTTGCGCCATACAGCTTCAGCAGGATCTCGCGCTCGCGACTCATCCCCTGCGGAAGCGTCAGCACCAAGTCATAGCCCTTAGCCGCGCACACGAACGCAAGCGCGATACCGGTGTTGCCACTGGTGGCCTCCACGATCGTGCTGCGCCCCGGCTCGATGCGCCCTTCGGCCTCGGCGGCCTCGATCATCGCCACGCCGATCCGGTCCTTGACGCTACCCCCCGGATTGAACGCCTCCAGCTTCGCGTACAGCTCTGTGCTGTTGTGCTCCGCCGGCGTGCCTTCGAGCAGTCGCCGCAACCGCAGGATCGGCGTGTTGCCGACAAGCTCTGCAATGTTGATCGGGATTGACCCCATATCGCTCACGACAATAGTGGGCTGCTCCAAGGCGTGAAGCGACGGGAGCCACTTTGCCACCGACAAGCCGGCAGGCAGACCCCTGTGGGCAGCGGTTTAGATGTTGAACTGGCGGACACTCCGAGGTCGCGCTCCGTCGAAGCGCCGAGAATGGAACGATGCCCGCGTGGGACAAGAGATCCAACTACGGCTTGCTGGAGGCTATTACTTCCACACGTTGACTCGCATCATTCGCGACCTACAACCGTTGCTCACGCTCCGAGAGCCGGCGAAGATCACAATCGACATGAGCCAGTTGACTTTCATGGGGCCAGCCGCACTTGCCTTGACGGCCGCAACGCTGCATAAGGTCCGCCATCACTCGCTGCCAACCGAAGGCAGCGTGATCGTTGCCCCAGAGGCTCCCGGCATCCACCGCTACCTCCATAGGATGGACTTCCTGCGGTTGGTCCTCGATGACCCACACTTTGCGGGCGATTTGTCCGAGCGCAACGACACCAAGGGCTTCCGTGAGTGTCGTCGGTTCGTCTCCGAGGAAGAGTGCCACGAGACCGCAAAGGCGCTGGCCGACAGCGCGCATGAGCGGGTGATCGTAGATGAACTTTCGAGCCAGTCACTGTATACGTGTCTCACCGAGCTAGCCGAGAACGTCCACTACCACGCGGAAGCTCCATTGGGAGGCGTGGCGGCCGCACAGGCTCTTCCGAAGAGCAGAGAGATGGAGCTCGCGATCGTTGACCTTGGCGTAGGAATCCGCAAGAGCCTGTCGAAGAACCCGGCCTACCATGCTGACGCCAATGACGATCTCGCAGCCATCAAACTCGCACTCGTCCCGACGGTCACCGCGACGCCGCAACGCAACTCTGGTTATGGATTGGCATTTACGCAGTTCTTGCTCGCGCTCAACGGCGGTCGTTTGATTGTCCGTTCCGGGTACGGACACGTTCAACGTGGAGCACGCGTGGTCGATAAAATCGAGGATGACCATAATCGAGGATGACCATCTACCAGGGACTATCGTTGGCCTCAGAATCCGCACCGACCAGCCATTCGATTTCGCCCGTGCATGGAACCAACTAACAGCAGCTTTGAACGATGTGCCCACTCTGCTCCGCCAACTCCGCCCAGCGAATGATTAGCCTTGCTGATCGCTTCGGACCCGTGCTCGCGGGTCGTTTGCAAGCAATGACCGTGCGCCAGGAGATCGAACGCAAGCTTCACAGTGGCGTCGATGTAGTAGTCGATCTCGACGGCGTGGTTACGATGTCCCCCTCGTTCGCGGACGAGATCTTCGGAAAGCTGGCCACAGAGACCAACTCTGGCCGACTACGCTTCGAGCATCTGAACGCGCACCTCGAAGATGTCGCGCAAACGGCCGCGGCGGGACGCAGCGCCACACCGTAGAGCGCCGTATCCCAGCGATCCTCAGCGGTTGCCGGACGGTTGAAATCCGCATGGCAGAGCCAAATCCGACTCTGCCGCTGACCCGTCCCTAGATGTGGTACATGCTCGCGCCGGCCTCGCGCGATTCGCGCTCGATCACATCGGCGATCGTGGTGGCCTCGAGCACGTCACGGGCGGCCTTTGCGGCATCGCCGAACACGCCTTGCGCGTCGCGGCCGAGTGGACCATCGAGCAGCTCCACCACCTCGAGCACGCTCACCTCCGAAGGATCGCGAGCAAAGCGGTAGCCACCCTTCACCCCACGCTGTGAGCTGACCACGCCAGCGCGTCGGAGCACCGCGAACAGCTGCTCGAGGAACTGCACCGGCATCTCGCGACGGCGGGCGAGCTCGCCAATCGGCACAGGCGCGGTGCCGCTTGCACGGCCGAGCTCGGCCAGCGCGGCCACCGCATACGGGGACTTGCTTGTTATCGAGATCATCGCGGGTCACCCGCGATGCTACGCAACCCGCCGCATCCGCGACCCTACGGGGCCTTTAGAGCCAGCCGCGCTCAGTGGCGATGAGGACAGCCTGAGCGCGATCGACCGCGCCGAGCTTGCCGTAGATGTTGTGCAGGTGCGTGCGCACGGTGCTCGTGGACAGCGTGAGCTCGTGGGCGATCTGCTTATAGACCTTGCCCTCGGCCAGCCGTTGCAGAACCCCGAGCTCGCGACCTGACAGCGGGCAGGGATCGACCATGCGCTGGCGTTGGGCTGAGGCGCTTGGCATCTCGTACATCACCCGCCGCAGCTCCTCCGGCCCGAGTCCGAGCGTGCGCGCGCAGGAGAGCATCTCCGCGGGCGCGACGGGCGCGCCGTGAGCGTAGTGGGCGAGCATGTCGGCGAGACGCACAAACGCGGCCTCGCCGCTCGCGTCGGCGTTGTGGTGACGCTCGATCGCCGTGGCGATGCTTGCGGGCAATCCCCAGCGACGAGCCAGCACGCCGCCCACGAGCGCATGGTCCACGCCGAGCTCGCGACGTTCCTGATGGATGCGCTTCTCCGGCGTTTGGCTGTCTTTTTTGACTTGGGCTACATAGCCCGGATAGGCGTGCATCAGCACGAGCTTGCCGACGTCGTGCAGCAGGCTCGTGACGGTCAGTCGATCGCGATGCTCGTAGCCGACCTCGGCCGCGAGACGATCCGCGGCGTGTTGGGTGGCGAGCGCGTGCAGGCGGAAACGCTCGGGCTCGGCGTCCCATCCTTTAGAGCGCTCGAAGAAATCGAAAGTGCGCACCCGGCTGGCGATCGACAGCACAGCCGCGGGTGTAAGACGCTCGACTGCGCCCACGACCGTCTCGACACGATCGCCAGAGCTTTGCGCCGCGTTAGCGAGACGCATCACAGCGATGATCAGCGCGACATCCGACTCGACCGCGGTCACGATGTCGGCGGTGGCGACGTTGTCCTTGGAGACAATCGCCAGCAGGCGAGTACGGGACTCCGACAAAGCTGGATATGCGTCAAGCGCCTCGAAGGCGAGCATCAGACGGCGGCCGTGGCCCTCGTTCTGGTGGCGCTCGCCCGACCCGCTCGTGCTGCTCGGGCGTCGCCCGAGCGAGGTAGAGTCCGCGGAGTCGCTTCCGTGCGTTGGCTTTGTCACTGTTGCTTGCGTGCCCATGACACCTCTTGACGTGGACGGCATCCGAGCCGGTCCATGTGGTCGTCATGGTCCTATCGGCAGCTCCACACGGTTTGTTGAGTGTCGCCGAGTCTGGGCGCCGACTTGCTTGATCTAGCCGGCGACAGCGAGCGCGAGATCGATGCGCCGCAGGGTCTCTGCACGGCCAAGCAGCGCGACGCTCTCGAAGATGCCGGGTGAGATCGTGGTGCCGGCGATCGCAACACGCACCGGCTGGTAGACCTCACGGGGCTTCACAGCGCGATGCTCCACGATGCTCACAAGCGCATTCTGGACGCCCGCGACGTCAAAGCTGTCTGAGTCTGAGAGCTTCGTGCGCGCGTCACCCAACACCGCGAGCCCCCGCTCGCCCAACCAGCGCTCACGCGCGGAGTCATCAGGCGCGACCTCAGAGAAGAAGAAGCGCGTCAGCGGCCAGAAGTCGGCGAGCGTCTGGATCTTCTCTTGACTGATCGCCACTGCACCTTCGAGCAGCTCATGGTCGCGCTCAGCGGCCTTCGCCGCGGGTGGGTCGGTGGCTCTCAGGTATTCCAGAACGCGCTCAGAGAGCTGTGAGACAGACAGCTCGCGGATGTAGATCCCGTCGAGCCAGCGCAGCTTGGTCTCGTCAAAGCGGGCGGGATTGCGACTGACGCGCGCCAGTTCGAAGCGTCGCACGAGATCCTCGGTGGACATCACCGTCTCATCGTCGCCTGAGCCCCAGCCGAGCAGCGCAAGGTAGTTGCGCACAGCCTCCGGCAGGTAGCCCGCATCGCGCAGCTCCTGCACCGAGGCCGCGCCATGACGCTTTGAGAGCTTCTTGCCGTCAGGGCCATGCAGCAGCGGCAGGTGCGCGTAGAGCGGCTCGGGAGCATCGGCGCCAAAACCGGCCGCGCGCGCGGCTTCGAGCACGAGCAGCTGCTTGGGCGTGTTCGAGAGGTGGTCCTCACCACGCACGACGTGCGTGATTCCCGCATCCAGATCGTCGATCGCGACCGCGAAGTTGTAGAGCACTGAGCCGTCTGCGCGCGCGATCACGGGATCGTCCAGATGGACGTGTTCGAAGTTGGTGTCGCCACGGATCACGTCGTGCACGACGGTCGAGCCTCCAGCGGGCACGTGCAGCCGCACGGCGCCCTCTTTCTGAGTTCCCACCCACCCCTCACCGCGGAATCCACGCTCGGCACCGTGCAACTGCTTGTAGGCGGCCACATCGGTGGCGGTGGCGGTGGAGCGATAGGCGTGTCCACTCTCAAGCAGCGCCTGCAGCGCTTCCTGGTGGCGGGAGGCTCTCTCGGTTTGGAAGACCGGGCCCTCGTCCCAGTCGAGCTCGAGCCAGCGCAGCGCGTCGAGGATCTGCTCGACGTTCTCTGGAGTCGAGCGCTCGCGGTCGGTGTCCTCGATGCGCAGCAGCAGCGTGCCGCCGCTGTGTCTGGCCAGCAGCCAGTTGAACAGCGCTGTGCGGGCGCCACCGATGTGAAGCGCGCCGGTGGGCGATGGTGCGAAGCGAACTCTCATAGGATCCATCGCCCCATGCTAATCGGAGCGCACGTATCCCCGGCGGGCGGCTTGCCGAACGCGATCGAGCGGGGTGTGCAGCGCGACTGTCGCGCGATCCAGATTTTCAACCAGTCGCCGCGCATGTGGCGTCCGACGGCCTTTCGCGAGCAGGACGTGGCGGCGTTCAGAGAGGCGATGGCCGCCAGTCAGATCGACGCGGTGTTGATCCACGCGGTGTATCTGCTCAACTGCGCAAGCGACGATCCAGACATTCGCGAGAAGTCGCTGCTGTCTCTGACCCAGTCGTTGCGCGTTGGGCACGAGATCGGCGCGCACGGCGTGGTGTTGCATCCCGGCTCGGCCAAGACCGGTGATCCTGCCGCCGCGGTGAAGCGTGCCGGCGAGACGATCCGCGAGGCGCTGGCCGACAGCGAGGGGTGCTCGCTTCATCTTGAGAACACCGCCGGCGCGGGCGGCACGCTGGGACGCTCGATCGATGAGCTGGCGGCGCTGCTGGAGGCTTCCGGTGGTGGCGAGCGGCTGGGATTGTGTCTTGACTCCTGCCACCTGTTTGCTTCGGGCTATGACATTCGCTCGCACGCCGGGATGGATGACCTCACCGGCGAGATCAAGCGGAAGATCGGGCTGGAGCGTGTTGGGTCGCTGCACCTCAACGACTCGCAGACCCCGCTCGGCTCCAACCGCGACCGGCACGCGAACGTAGGCGAGGGAGAGCTGGGCGAGGAGGGTTGCAAGGCGTTCTTGGCATCCCCGCCGCTACAGGATCTCCCGTGCATCCTTGAGACCCCTGGGGTGAACCGCTCCGGCGCGACGCTCGAGGAGGTGCGGCTCGCCGTGAAGCTGCACGAGCAGGGCGTGAAGGAGCGGAAGAAGAAGCGCTAGGCGGTGGCAGCCAACGCGGCAGACGGCGCCAATGCGGCTTCCAGCTCGGCGCGCACCCCTGGAGTGTGTTGGACACGGTAGGCCTCACCGAGGCGCAGCAGGCGAGTGCCTGCGCTTGTGACCATCTCCAGCACGACCTCCGCGGGCCCCCGGTTGGTCTCGATGATGTCCTTGACGTCTTCGATCGCGCTCGCGGGCAGGTGCGCGGCGTGAACCTGCAAGTGCACGGGTTGGGCCGCGGCGGCCTGTGCCACCGAGCTCGCTCTGGCGTTGCTGTCGGCGCGCTCGATCTCCTGCTCGGTGGGCTCGAACGTGTCGACCGATTGCACGACGACGCAGGTCTTGCCGGCCTCCTTGTGGTCGACGCGGCCACGGACGAGCACTACCTGGTCTACGGCCAGGGCTGCCTCGTGCTCGGCGAGCGCCTTGCCGAACACAAGGATCTCGACTGTGCCTTCGAGGTCATCAAGCGTGGCGAACATCATGTGATCGCCGTTGCGCGTGCGAATGCGCTTGGCCTCGGTGATGATCCCCCCGACGGTCACCCAGTCCTTGTCACGGCGGTTGGCAAGCGCGGCCAGTGGACAGTCCGCACGTGCCCGCAAAGCCTCGCGCATCGGCTTGAGCGGATGCGCGGAGATGAACAGGCCGATCGCTTCCTTCTCCACGGCGAGCAGTTGTGGCTGGTCGAACTCCTCGCTTGGGATCGGCGGGTGGCTCAACTTGAGCAGTCCCGCTCCGGGCGCAGCCTCGCCGGAGGCGGGCGGCGGTGGGGCGAGATCGAAGATCGAGCCTTGGCCCACGAGTGCATCTTGCTGGGCCTTCTGGCCTGCTGACTGGGCGGCTTCGAGCACCGCGAGCATTCCCATGCGCGTGGCGCCCGTGGAGCCGAGCGCGCCACACTTGATCAAGGCCTCGATCGCCTTCTTGTTGACAGCACGACTGTCGACGCGCTCGCAGAAGTCCCACAGCGACGCGAACGGCTCACTCTCCTCGCGAGCAGACTTGATCGCCTCGACGGCCTGATAGCCGACGCCCTTCACCGCGTCGAGGCCGAAGCGGATGTTGCGATCCACAACCGTGAACTCGTGGTCTGAGAGGTTGACATCGGGCGGCAGGATCTCGATCCCCATCTCCTCGCAGCGCGCGACGAAGAACGGGACCTTGTCCTTGGTAGACATCACCGAGGAGATCAATGCCGCCATGTACTCGGCGGTGTGGTTTGCCTTCAGCCACGCGGTCCGGTAGGCAATCAGTCCGTAGCAGGCGGCGTGGGACTTGTTGAACGAGTAGTCGGCTGATTTTTCGTTGGTCTGCCAGAGGAGATCAATCACCTCTGGGCGCGTTCCCGACGCCCGACAGCCCTCGACGAACTCTGGCTTCAGCGCGGCCATCGCCTGGCGGTTCTTCTTGCCGATCGCCTTGCGCAAATCGTCGGCCTTGGCACCGGAGAAGCCGGCGATCTCCTTGGAGATCTGCATCGCCTGCTCCTGGTAGAGGATCACGCCATTGGAGGACTCGAGGATCGAGCGCAGCCGCTCGTCGGGGTAGGAGATCGCCTCGGGGTTGTGCTTGCCCCTGGCGTACACCGGGATCTGGTCCATGGCTCCCGGCCGGTACAGCGCGTTCAGCGCCACCAGATCGTTGAACTCGTCGGGACGCACCTTCTTTAGCGCCTCGCGCATTCCCTCGGACTCGAACTGGAACACGCCGATCGAGTCGCCCTTGGTGAGCATCTCATACGTGGCCGGGTCGTCGAGCGGCAGCGTTGACATGTCCGGGCGCGTACCGCTGGAGCGCTCGATGATGTCCAGTGCATCCTCGATCACATCGAGGTTGCGCAGGCCCAGGAAGTCCATCTTCAAAAGACCGATTTCCTCGATTGGCTTCATCGAGAACTGTGTGACCGTGCGATAGGAGCGCTCGCCATCCTCGCCGGTGCCGGCGTCGGCGAGCTGCAGCGGCACGATGTCGGTGAGTGGACGGTCGGCGATCACCACGGCGGCGGCGTGGATCGAGGAGTTGCGCACGATCCCCTCGAGGCCCTTGGCGACGTCCACGATGCGGCGCGCATCGGGCTCCTCGTCGTAGGCCTTGCGCAACGGTTCACCGGATTTCATGCAGTCATCGAACGACGGCGCGCGACCCATAATCGGGTCGGGAATCAACTTCGCAAGCCGGTCTCCGGCACCGTAGTCGTAGCCGAGCACGCGTGCGGCGTCGCGGGTGGCGGCGCGCGGGAACATCTTGCCGAACGTGACGATCTGGGCAACCGACTCGCGGCCGTACTTCTCGGTGACGTAGCGCATCACGCGCTCGCGCCCGCGCACGGAGAAGTCGATGTCGATATCCGGCATCGATACGCGCTCGGGGTTGAGGAAGCGCTCGAACAGCAGGTCATAGCGCAGCGGGTCCACGTCGGTGATCGCCAGACAGTAGGAGACGATCGAGCCGGCGGCCGAGCCGCGTCCGGGTCCGACCGCGATGCCGTTCTCCTTGGCGAACTTCACGAAGTCCCACACGATCAGGAAGTAGGCGTTGAAGCCCATCCGGTCGATCACCCCGAGCTCCATCTCCATTCGCGCCAGAGCCTCGGCAGGCGGCGGGTCGCCGTAGCGGGCACGCAGACCAAGCTCCACCTGGGAGCGTAGGTGCTCGCGCTCGGAGACACCCTCTGGCGTGGGGTATTTGGGGATCAGCTGCTTGTCGAGCTCGAGCTGCACCGAGCAACGCTCGGCGATCTCCAGCGTGCTCGAGATCGCCTCAGGCCACTCGGCGAACGCGCTTGCCATCTCGGCGCTGTCACGCAGGTAGAACTCGTTGGTCTCAAAGGTCATCTTGGGAGCCGCGAGCGTGCTCTTGGTCTGCACGCACAAAAGCGCTGTGTGATGGTCGTAGTCCTCGCGGCGCAGGTAGTGGACGTCACCTGTGCCGACGAGGCTGCCGCCCATCTCACCTGCGATCCTGACGATTCCCTCGTTGCACTTGTCCTGGGCGGCAAGGCCGTTCTTCTGGACCTCGAAGTAGACGTTCTCCTGGCCGAAGATGCGCACGAGGTCATCGGCATGCGCGCGCGCGTCGTCTGGGCGGTCGTCCAGCAGGCGTTGGCAGAAACGCGAGGCGAGACAGCCTGTGAGGGCGATGATGCCCTCCGAGCGCTGCTCGATCTGAGCGAGGTCGAGCGTGGGCTTGCCTCTGTGCAGTCCCTCAAGGAAGCCGGAGGAGGACAGTTGCACGAGGTTGCGGTAGCCCGTGTCGCTGCTTGCCAGCAGTGTGAGGTGGTTGCGCTCCTTTTTACCGGGCCCTCCCACCCCCCTGGCGGCGTGATCCTCGACAAGGTAGATCTCGCAGCCGAAGATCGGCTTCACGTTGTGCTTGGAGCATGCCTTGTGCAGCTCGACCATGCCGTTCATCACGCCGTGATCGGTCAGACCGAGTGCCGGCTGGCCGAATTCGGCGGCACGCTGGGCCAGAGCCTCGATCCTGCAGGCTCCGTCGAGCAGCGAGTACTCGGAGTGGACGTGCAGATGGGCGCAGGACGGGGTACTCACCGATGCTGGATGCTAACTCCCAAACCGGCGGATGGCCGCCGGACCCAGGAACGGCTCGAGGTTGCTCTCAGGAGGTCGCGACGGACAGACCCTGGGCACGGGCTGTCCACTGCAGGAACATGTCCACGGAGGTCGCGTCGCCGGTCACCATCGCTCGGTGCTCGGCAGGCGCTTGGGTCCCTGCGAGCAGACAGATGAGCGCGTGCGCACTGAGCGA
Source organism: uncultured Solirubrobacterales bacterium (assembly GCA_963725165.1). Classification (GTDB taxonomy): domain Bacteria; phylum Actinomycetota; class Thermoleophilia; order Solirubrobacterales; family Solirubrobacteraceae; genus Palsa-744. The sequence continues at coordinate 46,593 of CAVRXK010000004.1, read as the reverse complement.
GATCGTGGCTATCGGCTGTCCCACCGCGGTGCGGCTCACGAGGATCGGCTCACCGTCGCACACGCGGATATAGATCACCACTCCAGAGGCGTCCTTGACGTCGAAGGCAAGCTCGAAGCGGCGCCCAGTTGTCCAGGACGGGTCCATCGCCTCGGCCATTACCAGCAGTAGCAGGCCGGGCCAGACATCGACCTCCGCGGCAGCAAGGTCGGCGAGCGCGATCGGCTCACGCCGCGCCTTCAGGAGTCCTCGGGCTCGGCTTCTGCCTTTGCGTATGCGCAGGCCGCGATGCCTGCGCGAGGCGCCCCCGGCGGCAAGCTCGCTGAAGGCGGCGACGGAGCCCTCCAACGAGAACTCGACCTCGCCGCGGGGTTCGCGGGAGATGACGGCGCTGGCGGGATCGAGCGCGACATAGAACGCGCCGAGCTCGTTGATCTTGATCTCGTAGTTGAGCTGACCCTCAACAATCTGCCGTTGAGCGGGCAGCAGCTCGATCACGAGTTCGGCCGCGAGCTTTGCATCGCGCTGCGCGGCAAGCCTGCGAATGGCGGGAGCCAGCCAGGAGGTCCGCTTCTCGGGCACCGACAGCAGCCGCGGCTGCAGCGCAACCGGCTCGGAGGTGACGATTTTGGCGCTGACCGTTGCGCTTGGTCCGAGGCCACTGAGCGGCGACTCCAACACGGGCGGCTGCTCCCTGTGGACTCCACCGAGACCGATGTCCTCCGCGGGCGACTCCACCACCGACGAAGCCTGCACCTCTGGCTGCTCGGCAGCGGCCCCCTCTACGGGGTCCTCATCGGCTATGGGATCCTCTGTCACGGGCTCCTCGGCGATGGGCTGCTCGACAGCAAGTTCCTCGGCCTCAGGCTCATCGACGGCAAGCGCATCGACGGCGAGCTCGGGCTCATCGATCAGCAACTCACCCGCTGATGGCTCCTCGGCAGCGGACACGTCTACCAGAGGTTTCTCTGCCGGAGACTCCTCAGCGACAGGCTCCTCATCGGCGGGCGACACCTCTACGAGGGGATCCTCCGCCGGGCGGTACCCGGTGTAGTTCCCCACCGACGGCGCCTCGGCGAGGGGCTCCTCCACGGGCCGTTTGGCGGGAAGATAGCCAGTGAACACCGGCTCAGTCTGTGCCTCCTCGATCGGCGGCTCCACCGTGGGGGCCTCTGCGACGGGATCCTCCTCGAGCGGTTTGTAGCCCGTGTACGCCGGCCCGGCCTGCGCATCCCCCGGGGGCTCGACGAGCACAGGCTCGTCAAGCACAGGCTCCTCGATCACGGGCTCGGCAATCGGAGGAGAGGCCGCTACGGGTGACTCGACGACCGGCGGCTCGACCACGGGAGGCTGTATCGCCTCGACGGCCTCGGCCTCCTTGACCTCCGCGACACGCTCCCGCAGGCGCTCAACGGCAGCGACCAGCGCGTCGGCCATCTCGCGACGATGGGCGGCCTCGCGCTCTGACGCGGGCGCGGTGGTGTGCTCGAGCAGCGAGGAGCCCGCGGGCTCGGCGGCGAGCTGCGCGCGCAGGTCATCAGCGGTGCGGGTCAGCTCAAAGCGCAGGTCCTCCATGCGAGCGCCCATCGCGGTGAGCTCACGCACATAGGTCTCGCGCTCCCAGATGACCTGTCGCTGAAACTCCTCTCGAAGCGCGGTGAACTCGCGTTCGAAGCCGGAGCGCAGCTTGGTGGCCACACCCATCAGCTCGCCCACGATCGGCGCGAGCTTGGCGTCGCGTTCGCGGAGATGATCAAGCTCCGCGCTGAGCTCGCGGGCCTGACGTTCGGTGTCGTCGATCCGGTGGCCCAGCTCCTGGATTTCGACGCGCAGCTCCTGCTGGATGCGCTCGGCGCGTTCTTCGGCTTCGACACGAAGCTGTTGCTCGGCGTACTCGCGTTGCTTGACCTCGCGCACGTCGGATTCGCGCTCGGTCAGCTGTTGGGATATCCGCTCGCGCTCGCGACCGACCTCCTCCAGGCGCTGCTCGAGCGCCGCGAGGTGAGTCTCCAGGTTGCGCACAGCCGCCTCGGCAGCCTCGGCTCTGCGGATGACCGCTGGGTCGGCGTGGCGTGCGCGACGCTCGGCAAGGACGTCCGCGCCCCCATCCGGCTGTGAGCCCACGCCTGGAGTCTCGCTCTCCTCGATCATCATTGGCCAGGACCCTAGAGGTGGGCTCGGACGTGTCGGGACTCCTCGACTGAGGCGCTCGAAGCGTCCGCGTCGCGTGCGTTAGCTGTTGCGCAGACGCCAGGCCATGCGCGACTGCAGCGACCACAGCTCGATGAAGCCCGGCGAGGCGGTCTGCGAGAACAGCCCACCGGACTCGCCGAAAGAGGCGAGCGCCTGGTCGTACACGGCGCCCGCCGAGGAGCGCGTGACGACACGCGCGTGGCCCTTGTAGAGCTTCAGCCCGATTGTGCCTGTGACCTGGGCGTTCACCGAGTCCATGTAGGCATCGAGGTCCAGACGTAGCGGCTCCCACCACAAGCCGGCGTAGACGAGATATGCCCACTGGCGGTCAAGGCCGGACTTGAACTGGTTCTGGTGGATCGTGCAGACGAGCTTCTCGAGCTCCTGATGGGCCGGCAGGAGGATCGCGGCGGCGGGAGCCTCGTAGATGTCGCGCACCTTCAAGCCGACGATGCGGTCCTCGATGTGATCGACGATGCCCACACCGTGGCGCGCGGCGATCTCAGCGGCGCGTTCGATCAGGTCTACCAGCCCCATGCGCTCGCCGTTCAGCCCGACGGGCACACCCCGCTCGAACTCGACCTGCACTGTCTCGGGCTCCTCAGGCGCCAGCTCCGGGCGAGTGACGAGCTGAAACACGTCGTCCTCGGGCGCGTGGTCGAGCTCCTCGATCCAGCGTCCCTCCGAGGAGCGTCCCCAGAGGTTGTCGTCGATCGAGTAGGGGGCTACCTCGGTTCCGGGTGGGTGGGACCCCTTAATCGGGATACCGTGCTCGCGGGCGTAAGCGATCTCCTCCTCGCGGCCCATCTGCCAGGAGCGCACGGGCGCGATCACCTTCAGCTCGGGCGCCAGAGTGGCGATGGTGGCCTCGATACGCACCTGGTCGTTACCCTTGCCGGTGCAACCGTGGGCGATCGTGTCGCAACCGGAGCTACGCGCGTAGTCGACCGCGAGCTTGGCGATCAACGGACGCCCGAGCGCGGTGAACAAGGGATAGCCGCCGCCGTAGAGCGCGTTGGCCTTGATCGCGGGCGCTACGTAGTCGCGCGCGAACTCCTCGCGGGCGTCCACCACATGGCATTCGAGCGCGCCGAGCATCCGCGCCTTGCCCTCGATCACCTCATAGTCCTCGCCGGGCTGGCCGAGGTTCACTGTGAGGCACACGACCTCGGCGTTGTACTGGTCCTGGATCCACTTGAGCATCACGCTCGTGTCGAGCCCGCCCGAGTAGAGCAACAGCACACGGTGGACGTGCTCGGGATCGGCCTCATAGGAAGCCGTGGGCGGTGGGAAGCGCTGCGCGGAGTCGGTCACGGCGCGGAACCTTATCCGCCGAGCGCCCGGCCGAGGCGGGCGATGCCATCATCGAGGTCCTCGGGCGAGATCGTGAGCGGCGGCAGCAGCCGCACCGTGGTGGGCCCGGTGGCGTTGGCGATCAGATGCTGCTCCAGCAGCGCCTGGCGCACGACCTTCGGCGCGGAGAGGTCGATCTCACACGCAAGCATCAACCCGCGTCCGCGTACCGCAAGCACGTGCGGAAGACTTGAGAGGCCCTCGGCCAGACGTGCGCCGAGCGAGTGCACGGAAGCAAGCAGGCTCGGCTCATCGGTCAGCTCCAGCGCCGCGAGCGCGGCGGCGGCGACCACCGGGCCTCCGGCGAACGTGGAGCCGTGATCGCCGGGCTGCAGCACGTCTGCGAGACGCGGGCCGGTGACGAGCGCGCCGATCGGCAACCCTCCGCCGAGCGCCTTGGCGGTCGTGATTGCGTCGGGGATCACACCGGTCTGCTCGTAGGCCCACAGAGTGCCGGTGCGGCCCATTCCCGTCTGGATCTCGTCGAAGATCAGCGCGGCGCCGTGCTCGTCACAGGCGGCGCGGGCTGCTTGCAGCAGCTCCTCGCTCATCACGTTGACACCTGTCTCGCCCTGGATCGGCTCGATCAGCACCGCGGCGGTGTGCTCGTCGATCGCGGAGGCCAGCGCATCGGGATCTGAGGGAACCGCACGAAAGCCGGGGACCAGCGGCGCGAACGGCGCCTGCTTTGACTCCTGCGGAGTGGCCGACAGCGCACCGTAGGTGCGGCCGTGAAACGCACCCAGCACGACAACCACATCGCCGCGCGGCCGGGCCTTGCGCGCGAGCTTGATCGCGGCCTCATTCGCCTCCGCGCCAGAGTTACAGAAATACACCTTGCCGCCGAGACTCGACGCCGACAGGCGCTCGGCGAGGCGCATCGCGGGCTCGGTGTAGAACAGGTTGCTCGTGTGCATCAGCACCCCTACCTGCTCGCGCGCGGCCGCCACCACACGCGGGTGGCAATGGCCGAGACTCGTGACCGAAATGCCGCACAGGAAGTCGAGATAGCGCTCCCCTTCGCTGTCCCACAACCACGAGCCCTCGCCGCGCACGAACTCGACAGGAAAGCGCGCATAGGAGGGGATCACGCTGTCGCGCTCGATCTCCCGCAACTCCGAGAGACTCATGTTTTCACCACCGGCTCCGCATGGACACGCAGGGCAAGCTGGGCAAGGACGCAGGGAGCGTGGCGTGCTAAGCACGCGAGCGACCGAGGACGCCGCCCAGCGCCGCCATGCGTGTTCATGCGGAAGCCTCGATCTTGGTGCCGATCCCCGCATCTGTAAATAGCTCCAACAGCAACGAATGGGGAATGCGCCCGTCGATGATGTGCGCGGAGGTGACGCCTCGGTCGATCGCCTCCACGCAGGCGGCTAGCTTCGGGCGCATCCCGCCCCGCAGGTCGGCGATACGTGCCTTGACTTCCGCGGTGCTTGCCTGGCCGATCAACGATGCGGGGTCGCCGGCGTCGGCAAGCCAGCCGGCGACGTCGGTTAGGAACACGACCTTCTGCGCTCCGAGCGCGCCCGCCACCGCGCCGGCGGCCTCGTCGGCGTTGACGTTGTAGGAGTTGCCCTCGCGGTCGGCGCCAACCGAGGCGATCACCGGGATGTAGTCGCGCGCGATGTGATGGAGCACGTCGACGTTGACGTGCTCGATCGCACCGACGAAGCCGATGTCCTCACCCCCCGGACCCTCGCGGCGGGCGACCTTGAAAAGCGAGCCGTCATCCCCGCAAAGCCCCACGGCGGGCTGGCCGTGGCGGCCGAGACGCAACACGATTTCCTTGTTGACCTTGCCGACGAGCACCATCTTGGCGACCTCGACCGTGGCCGGATCGGACACACGCAGCCCGCCGATGAACTTGACGGGCAGACCGAGACGCTCCATGTAGGCGGTGATGTCGGGGCCGCCACCGTGCACCACGATCGGGTTGAGTCCCACGTACTTCAGCAGCACCACATCGCGCGCGAACTCCTCGCGCAGCGCCTCGTCCTCCATCGCCGCGCCGCCGTACTTGATCACTACCGTCTTGCCGTGGAACTCCCGTATGTAGGGAAGCGCCTCGAGGAGCGTGGCTACGTCGCGCATGGGGTCCTCACGTTGTGTAGTCGGCGTTGATGGTCACGTACTCGTGCGAGAGGTCGGAGAAGAAGATCTCCGTTTCCGCACCGTCACCCGGAAGCGTTACCTCGTAGTCGATTTCACGGCCCGCAAGCTCCTTGGTGAGCGCGGTCTCGTCGTAGGGGACCGCGACGCTCGCCGAGCAGACCTGTGTGCCCTGCAGGGCGATATCCATCGCCAGCGGCGCGAACCCCGCTCCCAGCACACCGCCCACCGCCTGCACGATCCGCCCCCAGTTGGGATCCGCCCCGTGCAGCGCCGTCTTCACGAGCGGCGAGTTGGCGACCGCGCGCGCGGCAAGCTCAACCGTCTCCTGGCTACCGCCGTGCACCACCAGTCGCGCGATCCTCCCGGCGCCCTCGCCGTCGGCGACCATCAGGATCGCGAGCTGGCGCATCAGTGCGTCCAATGCCTCGCCGAAGCGCAGCTCGTCCTCGCTCTCGGGGGCGATCTTCACGCCGCTCTCACCCGAGGCGATCAGCACCGCCGCGTCGTTTGTCGAGAGCTGCCCGTCGACGCTGCAACGATCGAACGAGCGCTTGAGGCACACCGACAGCAGCAGCTCGGCTGTCTCGGGCGCGAGCGCGGCATCGGTCTCCACGAAGCAGAACATCGTGGCAAAGCGCGGCGAGATCATCCCGGCGCCCTTGCACTGCGCCGAGAGCCGCACGGAACCGGAGGGAAGCTCGACCTGCAGGTTCGCGCGCTTCTCGAACGCGTCGGTGGTCTGGATCGCCTGCTGGAAGTCGGTGTCGCCCTCACGACGCAGCTGTGCTTGGGCATCGCGGATGCCGCGCAGCATGTTCTCAACCGGAAGGTATTGGGAGATGCCGCCGGTCGAGCCGAGCAGCACCTGCTCTGGCTCCACCCCCACCGCCATCGCCGCGGCGCCCTGGGTCTTGGCGGCGTCTTCCAGGCCACGACGTCCGGTTGCGGCGTTGGCACAACCGGAGTTGGCGAGGATCGTGCGCAGCCCCGAGAGCGTGCAGCGCTCCTGGGAGAGCAGCACGGGCGCGGCGGGCGTGCCGGTGTCGGCAAAGCGCGCGGCGCTCACCGGGCGGGTCGAGTCGCACACGAGCAGTGCGAGGTCGGGGTTGCCAGACGGCTTGATCCCGCATGCGACACCGGCGGCGCGAAAGCCCGCGGGCAGACCTGCGTCGGGCCCGAGCTCGCGTACACACTCGGGGATCTCCACCCAGCGCGAGTGAAAGAACGGCCGCGGTGGCCCCGCGGCGACCCGATCGCCCCACACGTCTTTACCGGCGCTCACGGCTGCGTCCCCCGAACGTGGTCGATTTGCTTGATTTGCCTCACAGCAAGCCTTCTGTCTCGACGAAGCCAAACATCAAATTGAGGTTCTGGACCGCCTGTGAGGAGGTGCCCTTCCACAGGTTGTCGATCGCCGAGAGCACCACAACCTTGCCGGTGTGCCGGCTCACCGCAACGTGGACCCGGCAGATGTTCGTCTCGCGCACGTCGCGCACCTCCGCCGGGGCGGGCGCCAGCTCGACAAACGGCTCGCCCGCGTAGGCGTCCTCGTACATCACGTCCAGCTCGTCCTGCTCGATCGGTCGAGTGGGCGTCACATAACAGTTGACCAGCTCTCCCTGGTCGATCGGCACGAGATGAGGTGTGAACTGCACTCGCAAACCCGGATGGGTGGGGTCGAGATCGTCCAGTTGCTGCTCGATCTCCGGCGTGTGGCGGTGATGGACGATGTTGTAAGGAAGGATGTTCTCGCCGCTGTTGGAGAAGTGCGTCTGCCAGGTCGCCGAGCGACCCGCGCCTGAGAGACCCTGCTTGGCGTCTATCACAAGGTCTGCGATCAGCCCGACGCGGGCCAACGGGGCCAGGCCCAGTAGCGACGCCGTCGGGTAACAGCCTGGAGTCGCGACAAGATCCGCGGCGGCGATCGCCTCGCGGTGAAGCTCTGAGAGCCCGTAGGAGGCGTCTTCGAGCAGCTCTGGGTGCGGGTGCGGGCCGTACCACTCTTCGTAGGTGGAGAGCTCCGCCAGGCGGAAGTCCGCGCTGAGATCGACCACGCGCACGCCGCGGGCGCGCAACGCCGCCACGACCGGAGCCGAGGCGGCATGGGGGTATGCGACCACCGCCGCCTCCACGTCGCTATGACGGTCGAGGTCCAGCTCTTGCAGCTCCAAGGGCACCCGGTAGCGCGGGTACAAATCGTCAAAGCGCCGGCCGGCGTCGGCGCGTGCGGTGACCGTGCGCAACTCAAAGCGGGGATGGCGCCACAGCAGATGCGCGGCAAGCGCACCCGCAAAACCGCCGGCGCCCGCGACCAGCACGCGTGGGGAGCCCGATGCGAACCGCTGCTCAGCCACGCAACTCACCCCCCAGCTCACCGAGCGCCGCGACGATCCGCGCGCGCGGCGGCGCGACATCCTCGTCGGTGAGCGTGCGATCGGGCGCCCTGAAGGACAGCGAGAGCGCCAGCGAACGCCTGCCCTCCCCCACCTGCGGGCCGCTGTATACGTCGAACACGCCGACACCGTCGAGCAGATCTCCCGCGGCCGCGCGCACCACCTCGAGTACCCTCGCCGCCGGCACCTCCTCGGAGAGCACCACGGCTATGTCCTGGCTGAGCGACGGGTAGGAGATCACGTCGCGATAGGCGTGCTCCGCGCTTGCGATCTCAAGCAGCCGGTCCAGCTCCAGCTCCATCACCGCCGCGCCGTCGATGTCCCACTCGCGCGCGACCAGCGGGTGCAGCTCCCCCAGCCAACCCAGCGGCTCGCCATCGCACAGCACTTCCGCCGAGCGCCCCGGATGCAGGAACGGCTGGGCAGCCGAGCGGCACTCGAACTCGACGCGCAGCGCGGAACCGAGCGCTTCGAGCACACCCTTGATCGCAAACACGTCGGCACGCGCGGGCTCGGGAGCGCCCCAGGTCGGCGGCGCGATCCTGCCACTCAGCAGCACGGCAAGCGCCCGGCGCTCGTGCACGCCGGTCTGGCCGGCGCAGCCGTCACCGGCCTCGCTGTCACCATCCAGCACGAACAGCGTCCCCATCTCAAAGATGCTCAAGTCCGCCATTCCGCGCGCTGAGTTGTGGGAGGCCACGTCCAGCAGCGAACCCAGCAATGTGGTGCGTAGCAGCGACTGATCCTCTGAGAGCGGGTTCTCCAGCACCGGCGCGCCCCGCCGTGGATCGTCCTTGGGCAACCGCAGCTTGTCATGCAGCGTGGGCGCGGTGAACGTCCAGCCCACCACCTCGCACAGTCCCCGCCCGACGAGCGCGTCGATCGCGCGACGGCGCAACCGCTGGGTCGGCGAGAGCCTGCCGTAGGCACCACGGCGCGCGGGCAGTGTCGCGGGGAGCGCGGCGAGCCCGTGGATGCGCGCCACCTCCTCGATCAGGTCGGCCTCGCGTGTCACGTCGTCGCGCCGCGCCGGCGGCACGGTCACCTCGAGTGCACCCTCCCCCGCGGATGGGCTCGTCTGATCAGCAGAGGAAGACTCGACGTCAGATACCTCGAAACCAAGCGCGGTCAGGATCTCGGCTTGACGTGCGCGCGCCACCGGCATGCCGAGGATCTCCCGCACGCGCCGCTCGCGCAGGCGGATCGTCTGTGGGGGCGCGGAGTCGGCTGCGATGTCGATCGTGCCGGACATGAGTGTGGCGCCGCACAGCTCGATCATCAGTCTGCTGGCAAGCGCCTGCGCATAGTCGCATTGCTCGGGCGCCAGTCCCTTCTCGAAGCGCGAGGAGGCCTCGCTGCGCAGACCAAGCGCCCATGAGGTGCGATGGATGTTGGGACCGCTCCAGTTGGCGACCTCCATCAGCACGCGCGTCGTCTCCGGCTGCACCTCTGAGCGCTCGCCACCCATGATTCCCGCGATCGAAGTTGGGCCCTGTGCGTCGTCGATCACCACCATCTCGGTGTCGAGCGTGCGGGTTTGACCGTCGAGCGTGGCCACCTGCTCGCCCTCGCGCGCACGCCTGACAGTGAGCTTCGAGCCGGCCACGCGATCCAGGTCGAACGCGTGCAGCGGTTGCGCACAGGTGAGCATCACATAGTTGGTGATGTCAACCACGTTGTTGATCGGCCGCTGGCCGGCCGCCGACAGGCGCGCCTTCAACCATGGTGGCGAGGGGCCGATCGTGACGTTCTCAAACGCGCGCGCGGTGAAACGCTTGCACAGATCTGGGCACTCAACTGTCACTTGCGCGACCGCGAGCGGCCCAGTGCTGCCGGGGTCCTCGCGCCACGGCTCGGGTGTGAGCGGCGCGCCGGTGGCGGCGTGCAGCTCGCGCGCCACCCCGTACACGCCCAGACAGTCAGGACGGTTGGGCGTGATCTCAAGCTCCAGCACGTCGGTGGAAATCGCGAGCACCTCCGACAATGACGTGCCTGGCGCAAGCTCGGCGCCGGGCAAAAGCTCATCGAGCACCATGATCCCGCTGTGGTCGGAGTCGATCTCGAGCTCGTCGGCGGCGAGAATCATCCCGTTGGAGGGCACGCCGCGCAGCTTCGCCGCCTTGATCTTCATGCCATCCGGCATCCTCGCACCAGGCAACGCCACGGCCACCGTCTGGCCGGCGGCCACGTTCGGCGCTCCACACACGATCCCGGCCGGCTCGCCCTCCCCCACGTCCACCGTGCACACTTTCAGTCGGTCCGCGTCGGGGTGGGGCTCGGCGGTGAGTACGCGGCCCACAACGAAATACTCGGTCGAGCTCACACCATGGTGGAGGATCGTCTCGACCTTCGTGCCGGTCATCGTCAGCCGCTCCTCTATCGCCGCGGTGTCGAGTGCGGGATCGCAATATTCGCGCAGCCAGTTCAGGGGAACCTTCATCCGAACTGCTCCAGAAAACGCATGTCATTTTCGTAATAAAGCCGTAGATCGGGGATGCCGTGCTTGAGCATCGCGATCCGCTCGACGCCCATCCCCCACGCGTAACCCCGCACCTTCTCCGGGTCATATCCCGGAGTGTTGCGCTCGGTGGTGGGCACATATGAGTAAACGTTGGGATCAACCTCGCCGGCGCCCAGCACCTCCAGCCAGCCCTCGCCCTTGCACAACGGGCAGCGCGAACCGTCTTTCATGAATCCCTCGCCAGAGCAGTGAAAGCAGGAGACGTCCACCTCCACGCTCGGCTCGGTGAACGGGAAGAAGTGCGGGCGCAGACGCACGTCGCGATCTTCGCCGAACACGGTGCGCGCGAACGCGAGCAACGTGCCCTTCAGATCGGCAAGCGTTATGTCCTCGTCGACGGCAAGCCCCTCGATCTGGTGAAACTGGGGCGTGTGGGTGGCATCGCTGTCGGGGCGGTACACGCGTCCGGGGATCACCACATACAGCGGCGGCGGGTGGGCCTCCATCGCGCGGATCTGCATCGGTGAAGTGTGGGTGCGCAGCACCACTCCCTCGGACACGTAGAACGTGTCGGTGCGTGCCCGTGCGGGATGCGTGGGGCTGTGGTTGAGCGCGTCGAAGTTGTAGTGCACGGTCTCGACCTCCTGACCCTCCAGCACCGTGAACCCGAGTCCCAGGAAGATGTCTTCCAGTTCGCGCGTCGTTGCCGTCAACACGTGCAGCCGCCCAACCGGCTGTGGCGGGGTGCCGGGCAGCGTCACGTCAACCGTGTCCGCCCGCAACCGCTCGTCCAGCTCGTTCGCGTCAAGCTGCGCGGCACGCGCCTCGATCAATTGCTCCAGCGCCCGCCTGGCTTCGTTGGCGGCTTTGCCGACCACCCCGCGCTGCTCGGGCTCGAGCGCCGCGACCCCACGCAGCATCTGCGGCAGCTCAGCCTTGCGCCCCAGATAGCGCACCCGCAGCTGCTCCACCGTCTCGCTGTCGGTTGCGGCCGCGATCTCCTGCCCGGCTTGCTCGCGCAGCTCTTCTATCCGCTCGATCATGACGTGGGCACCCTAGAGGGTGGCGCAGCCGGCCGCAGGCCGGCAAGCCGGGCCCCTCTATCTATCAATCGCGTCGAGGAGCGCGACATCTCGTACAGCGCCACCGTCGCCGCCATCGCCGCGTTCAGTGACTCCGAGGCGATCGGAATGTGGGCCACCCGCTCACACGCCTGCACGACGTCCGCCGGCAGTCCCTCGCGCTCAGCGCCCACCAGCAATGTGAGCGCGGGTATCACGCCACCATCCGAGCCGCCATCCAGGGTGCCGCCATGCTCGCCGGCTGTCACATCGCCGGCGCGCCCCGCCACTGCTGAGATTGGCTCGCCCTCGTGCGCCACGAGCGCAACCTTCTCACCCGGCAGCTCGCTCACGTCTCCCACTCGCGCGAGCGCGACGGCGAAGATCGCGCCCATGCTGGCGCGCACAGCCTTCGGCGAGTGCGGGTCCGCGCAATCCGGCCCGAGCGCCACGCATGATGCACCGAAGGCAAGCGCGCTACGCAGCACCGCGCCGACATTGCCGGGATCGCCGACACCATGCAGGTATATGCACAAGGGACCAACGGGCTTTGTGAAGCGCTGCTCGTACACACCGATCGCACGCGTGCCTGAGCCGAGGGTGGAGAGGCCGGCCATCACGCTCTCATCGACATCCTCGAAGCCGACGCCGATCGTGGTCCCGGCCGCGCGATACCCGTGCACGGCCGGCCTGCCCGCGGCGGTCGCGGCTGTGATGAGGTCCTCGCCCTCGGCGATGAACAGGCCACGACGGTCGCGCTCGCGACGCCGCTGCAGCTTGCGCAGATCCTTCAAGCGGGGATTGTGGGAGGAAGTGATGGTGGTCATCGGGTCAAAGTCAAATTGTGATTGTTGTTTGGGACGGCTCTCGGTCCCGCCACCCCTCAGACACAAAAAAAGGCGCCGTCCTGAGAAGGAGCGACGCCCGAGAGGCTTGCGATGTCGGTGTTTGCCGGTCAGGCAGCCGACGCCTCGCGGGCGGTCTCGGCAAAACGTCGGAATGTGTCGGCGTCGCGCACGGCGATGTCGGCCAGCACCTTGCGGTCCAGCTCGATCCCGGCGAGCGAGAGGCCGTGCATGAACTGGGAGTAGCTCATCCCGTTCTGGCGTGCGGCGGCGTTGATGCGCGTGATCCACAGCCTGCGGAAGTCGCGCTTGCGGTTGCGCCTGTCGCGGTAGGCGTAGGCGTCCGCCTTCATCAGCGCCTCCTTGGCGCGTCTGTAGTTGGAGTGCGCCTCGCCGCGGAAGCCCTTCGTCAGCTCGAGCGTCGCCTTGCGCTTCTTGCGGGCGGCTACAGACCGCTTCACACGCGTCATTTGCCCACTCCAAGCAGTCGCTTTACGCGTGGCGTGTCGTGATCGGAGAGGATCACGGGTTTGGCGAGCGTGCGCTTGCGCTTGGGCGACTTCTTCTCGAGAATGTGGCTCGAGTAGGAGTGCCTGGCCCGCACCTTGCCGGAGCCGGTCACCTTGAAGCGCTTCTTCGCGCCGCTGTGGGTCTTCATCTTGGGCATAAGAATTGGAGATCGAGGGTCCCGGCTCGCCGACCCGCGGTCGCCTGCGCCACCCTCGAGCCGATGATTATGACACGACGCTGTCCGGCACGCCGTCCGCGCCGTTTGCGCTCTGCTCGGCGTCCTGTGCCGAGGCGTCGCTATCGGGCGAATCGCCGGCGCCGTTGGGCGAAGCATCGGTCGCGACCGGCGCAACCGCGCCGTCCGCGTGGTCGTCCTCGACGGTGCCGTCGGCTTTGCCGGCGAGCACCGCCTTGGAGGGGCCGAGCATCATCGTCATGTTGCGCCCGTCCTGGGTGGGGCGCTGCTCGACGATACAGAGCTCTGAGAGCTCTTCCGCGAGACGGTCGAGGATCATCACGCCGCGCTCGGGATGGGTGACCTCGCGTCCGCGGAACATGATCGTGATCTTGACCTTGTCCTTGTGGCGCAGGAAGCGTTCGACGTGGTGCTTCTTGGTGTCGTAGTCGTGCTGGGCGATCTTCGGGCGGAACTTGATCTCGCGGATCGTGATCTGCTGCTGGTGCTTGCGCGCCTGCTTGACCTTCTGGGCCTGCTCGTACTTGTACTTGGAGTAGTCGAGCACCCGGCACACGGGCGGTTTGGCCTCGGGCGCAACCTCCACGAGATCGAGGTCGCGTTCCTGGGCGAACTTGACCGCGTCGGGGGTCTTCATCATCCCGACCTGGTTGCCCTCGTCGTCGATCACGCGCACCTCCGGCACGCGGATGCGCTCGTTGATCCTTGTGAGATCCCGCTCGGGAGGCCGACGGTCGAACCTGCGTGGAACGGCCACTAGCTTGTGGGGGTGCGCGTCAAGTCGAGACTACGCGCTGCGCCGTGAATGGATTCGGAGCCTTCAAGGCCCCCAAGTATAGCTGGATGAACTCCTCTACGGAAAGATTGCCCACGTCGCCCTTGCGGTGCTCGCGAACCGACACCGCTCCATCGGCGGCCTCGCGGTCGCCCACGATCAGCATGTTGGGGATCTTGCGCAGCTCGGCCTCGCGGATCTTGCGCCCGATCGACTCGCCGCGATCGTCCAGCTCGACGCGCAAGCCGGCTGCCCGCAAGCGCTCACGCACACTCTCGGCGTAATCGTTCAGGCGCTCGGAGATCGGTAGCACGATCGCCTGCACTGGCGCGAGCCACAGTGGGAACTCACCCCCGTAGTGCTCGATCATGATGCCGATGAAGCGCTCGTAGGAGCCGAACAGCGCGCGGTGGATCATCACGGGCTGGTGCTCGGCGTTGTCGGCGCCTGTATAGCTGAGCCCGAAGCGCTCCGGCATGTTGTAGTCGAGCTGCACCGTGCCGAGCTGCCAGGAGCGCCCGAGCGAGTCGGTCATGTGCATGTCGATCTTCGGCCCGTAGAAGGCGCCGTCGCCGGGATTGAGCTCATAGCTGAGACCTTGGGAGTCGAGTGCGCTTGAGAGCGCTTCCTCGGCGCGATCCCACAGCTCGTCTGAGCCCACACGCTGCTCAGGTCGCGTGGAGAGCTCCAGGCGCACGTCGAAGTCGAACAGGCGATAGGTGGCAAAGGCGAACTCCAGGCAGCCCGCCACCTCATCCTGGATCTGATCCTCGCTACAGAAGATGTGAGCGTCGTCCTGTGCGAAGTGTCGGACGCGCAGCAGTCCGTGCAGCACGCCCGAGGCCTCGTTGCGGTGCAGCAGACCGGGCTCTGAGTAGCGCACGGGCAGGTCGCGATAAGAGTGGCGGCTGCTATTGAACAGATGGGCGTGCCCGGGGCAGTTCATCGGCTTGACGCCCATCTCGCGCTCCTCGACCTGCACGGTGAACATGTTCTCCTTGTACTTGCCCCAGTGCCCGGAGATCTTCCACAGCTCGGCGTCGTAGATCAGCGGAGTCTTCACCTCGCTGTAGCCGCGCTCGGAGCCCATCTCGCGCGAGAGCGACACGAGCGCGTTGTACATGCCGGTGCCGGCGGGCAGCCAGAACGCGGCGCCCGGAGACACGTCGGAGAAGTGAAACAGCCCGAGCTCGCGTCCGAGCTTGCGGTGGTCACGCTGGGCGGCCTGCTCGAGGCGCTCCAGGTACTCGCCGAGCTGAGCATTGGTGTGAAACGCGGTGCCATAGATGCGGGTGAGCATCGTGCGCGTCGAGTCCCCGCGCCAGTACGCGCCGGCGACCGATTGCAGCTTGAAGGCGCCCACCGTCTTGGTGGTGGGCGCGTGCGGGCCGCGGCACAGGTCTGTGAACGGTCCGTTGGTGTACAGCGAGACGGTTTGCAGCGGCTGCTCGGCCGGCGCCGCCTCCAGGAGATCGTCGATCAGCTCGACCTTGTAGTCCTGGCTCTCGCCGACGAAGCGCTCGCGTGCGCTCTGCACCGAGACGTCCTCACGCACGAACGGCTCAGCCGCCCGCACATGCTCGGCCATCTTCGCTTCGATCGCGGGGAAGTCCTGATCGGAGATGGAGACACCATCGGGGAACTCGAAGTCGTAGTAGAAGCCGTTCTCGATCGACGGGCCAATCGAGATCTTCACACCGGGCCACAGTTCCATCACGGCGCTCGCGAGCACGTGCGCCGCGTCATGGCGAACCAGCGCGAGCGAGGGATCGCCGCTCTTGGCGGTGAGGATCGCGATCCGTGCGCCGTCCGGCAGCCGGCGTGCAAGGTCTCGAACCTCAGACTCCTCCCCACCTGGGCTCAGTTCAATCGCAAGGGCTGCTTTGGCGAGACCCGGTCCGATCGCCGCGGCGGCGTCAGTACCTGTGGCGCCGTCGGGGAGCTCGAGCGCTTTGCCATCGGGAAGTGTCACGGTGACGGACATCTCAAGAGAGGCTACATCTCCGAGGTCGATTGCCCACGTCCGCACGAGGTCAGGTCCAGCCTCCGGCACCCACGTCCGCGCGAGGCCGGCTCCAGCCTCCGGCATGCATCAGGCTAACCCCTGGCGCGCGCGACGCCGTCGGTCTCAGCTACTCGCGAGCCACAGAGCGTCATCGCCGAGCGTTACACGGCGTGCCCTACCTTCTCCCGCCAGCTCGATCAGCGCGCTCTCCGCGGCCGAGCGGTCGGACGCATCGTTGCCGCTTGTCATGATCGCCGCGACCTCCTGTGTGACGAGCCCTTCGGGAAAGCGCTCGAGCGCATCCAGCGGGCTCTCCGGTGGCGGCTCGCGCTGAAGCGTCGGGTCGAGATTGGCGATCAGCACGTCGTAGGCCTCCACAGGTTGAAAGCCGCCCCCCTCGAGCGTGCGCTCGCCCGAGCGCAGGATCAGCGACGGGGCGGTGTAGCGCACCGGGCCGTCGCTCTGCGCGGCCTTGCCCTGGAACTCGGTGGGACCGCCGGCGGCGGTGCGCGCGAGCGCGCGATCGGCCTCATACGCTGCGTTGACCTGCTCGCTGTCGAGCGCGTCCACAACCGCCTGCGCATCCAACCCGCTCACTCGCTCGAGCGCCGTGGCAATGTCGGTGGAATCGTCCAGCACGAGCGTGCTCGTGAACTGGGCGAACTGCAGCGCCCTGAACACCTCGTGTTCGCGCCGCGGGTCGAGCAGTCGCGTGGCCACGATCGCACGGCAGGCACGCGCGGTGGCGGAGATTCGCGCTCGTGGCGCGGTGGCAAACGGCATCCCGAAGCGCCGGAAGCGCATGTAGCCGAGCGCCGCGCGTGTGGGCGTGTAGCCGCGGCTTGAGTACTGCTCGGCGGACTCGGTGAGGCCGATCGTCACCAGCTGCCACTCCAGCTGTGAGCCATAGCGCCAGCGCAGCACCGCCAGCGCGGGGCTCGCCGAGTACGCCCACGGGCAGCAGGGGTCGCTGAAGTGGGTGATCTTGACCGCGCTCACACGAGCACCCGTTTGCGAAAGCTGCGCAGTCCGAGCGTGAGAAAGCCCGCGCAGAATGCCACGAGCACCGGGTAGACGGCCCACAACGACATGTGGTGTATGGGAGTGAGCGCGGCACGCATCCCCTCAGCCACGTAGATCAGCGGGTTGACGAGCACGATTATCTGTAGCCAGTGGATGCCGTCGACCTGCACGGGAGCGAGCTTGGTCCACTGGTAGTAGGTGCCGCCGAGGAATGTGAGCGGGAGCACGACGAAGCCGAACATCAGACCGATGTTGCGCGGCTCGAAGATCGTGCCGAGCAGCAGCCCGAGCGAGGTCATCGCCACACAGGCGAGCGGGATCAAGGTCAGCAGCACCGGCCAGTCGACGGTCAGGTGCGCGTGCACTCCCGGCGCATGGATGACCGCGGCGATCGGAAACACGATCACCGCCGCCAGCGCCCCTTGCACCGCGCCGGAGAGCACCTTGGAGACGGCCACCAGCCAGATCGGGCAAGGCGCCTGCACGCGATCCTCGATCTCGCGCGTGTATCCGAACTCGGTTGAGAGCTGTAGCGCCACCGCCTGGATGCCTTGGAACATGATCGAGATCGCGACGACACCCGGCACGAGCACCGTGGCGAACGCGGACTCGGCCACCTTCCCCCCACCCCCGCCGACGCCCTGGCCGATCGAGGGGAACACGTAGAGGAACACGAACACGAGCAGGAACGGCTGGATGATCGTGCGCACCACGAATTCGCCGAAGTTCTTGCGCAAGACGACCAGGTCGCGCAGGATCAGCGCGCGCAGCGCCGTGCGACTCGCCGCGGCGGTCGAGCGCGTGGGCTTCAGCGTGATCGGCGCGTGGCCGGCGGGCACCGCGATTGGCTCGGCGGGAGCGCTTACAGGCGTGGGCATCAGTCGCGCAGCTCCTTGCCGGTGAGGTTGATGAACACGGTCTCGAGGCTCGGTTCGGCGACCGACAGGTCGGCCACTTCAAAGCCACCCTGCTCGGCGATGTCGACCACGCGCGGCACGAGCCGCGTGGCGCCCTGCACGTGCAGCTCGACGCCGCCGTCGACCACGCGTGTGCGTGTGGCTCCCTCGATTCCGGCGGCGAGCGCGCCGGCAAGGGCGTCCATCTCCCCGGTTGCCTTGACGGTGACGATCGTGTCGGCGCCGACCGACCGCTTGAGGTTCGCGGGAGTGTCGAGCGCGAGGATCTTGCCGTGGTCCATGATCGCCACGCGGCCGCACAGCTGGTCGGCCTCCTCCATGTAGTGGGTCGTGAGCAGGATCGTCTGCCCCTCGCGGTTGAGCTCGCCCAGGATCTCCCACAGCGCGAGGCGGCTCTGCGGGTCAAGGCCCGCGGTCGGCTCGTCCAGGAACAGCACGGCCGGGCGGTGGAAGATCGCGCGCGCCACCATCAGGCGCTGGGCCATTCCGCCGGAGAGCGCGAACACCGACGCCTTGGCCCACTTGGAGAGCTGGAACTGCTCCAGCAGCTCATCGGCGATCCGCGTCGAGTCGGCGGCGCTGACGCCGAACAGGCGTCCGTGGAAATACAGGTTCTCCCACACCGTGAGCTGACGGTCGAGCGTGTTCTGTTGGGAGACCATCCCGATCAGCTGCTTGGCGAGCGCCGGACTTGAGATCACGTCCACCTCGCCGATCCACGCCTGCCCGGAGCTTGGGATCACGCGCGTTGTGAGCATTCCGGCGGTGGTGGTCTTGCCGGCGCCGTTGGGACCGAGCAGACCGAAGATCTCACCGGCGCGCACCGTCAGATCGAGGCCGTCGACAGCCGCGAAGTCGGTGCCCTCATAGACCTTCGTGAGCGCCACGGTGCGGATCACCTCGGCGTCGACGTCCGCGCTTGGCGCGGTGCGGACATCCGCCCCCGCCGGCTGCGCGGGTGTTGTTCCGTCGATGCTCGCTGCGCCCATCCCGAGAGTGTATGACGGGCCCGCGAGTCCCTTCCGGCAGCGGTGCTCCGCACTGCTCTTGAGCTCGGCTCGAGGAAGTCTTCGAGTGTTCTTCCCAGAATGCGCTTTCCTGAGTGGTGATGAGTCGAACGCTCACTCGCAGACAGTTGTTGCGCTCCGCGGGAGTGGGAGCGGTGGGACTCGGCCTGAGCGGCGTGTTGGGCGAGATCGTCTCGGGCGCGCTGGCGTCACGCAACCCCGCTCCGCCGGCGCCGCCGACGGTGGCGCACGCGCCCCGATCTGCAGATCCCCTCCCTGACCGTCACCCGCAGCGAGCAGGGAGTCTCGAGCGACCCGATCTTCATCGCCCCCTACAACTCCCCCACCGGTCAGGTGGGGGCGGTGATCGCCGACAACAGCGGGCAGCCGATCTGGGAGAACCCGATCGCCGGGAAGGTGACGACCAACTTCCGTGTGCAGCAATACCGCGGCGCGCCGGTGCTCACCTGGTGGGAGGGGCTGATCGAATACGGGCACGGGGTGGGCGAATACGTGATCGCGGACTCCAGCTATCGCACGGTTCGCCGCGTGCAGGCAGCGAACGGGCTACGCGGCGACTTGCACGAGTTCGTGATCACCCCCCGCAGACACGGCGCTGCTGACGAGCTATGTGATCACGCACGCCAACCTGTCCTCGGTGGGCGGCCCACGCAAAGGCACGATCCAAGACGCGATCTTCCAGGAGATCGACCTCGCGAGCGGGCAGGTGCTGCTCGAGTGGCACAGCCTCGATCGGATACCCCTTCGAGGAGTCCTACGCGCCGGTGGAAGCGAACTACTGGGACTTCTTTCACATCAACTCGGTGGATCTCGACAACGACGGCAACCTGCTGGTGTCCTCACGGAGCACCCACACCGTGTACAAGCTCGATCGTCACTCGGGGACGATCATGTGGCGGCTGGGCGGCAAGCACAGCGATTTCGAGATGGCGTCAGGGAGCAATTTCGCCTGGCAGCACCACGTCCGCCGACAGCCCGACGGAACGATGACGCTGTTCGACAACGGCGCGACACCGGCGGTGGAGAAGCTCTCACGCGGGCTGATCCTCGACATCGACGAGCACGCGATGACCGCGAGCCTGCGGCGCCAGTACACGCATCCGAAGATCCTCTCCGGCAGTCAGGGCAGCATGCAGCCGCTGGCGAACGGGAACGTGTTCATCGGCTGGGGCGAAATCCCTCGTGTCTCGGAGTTCGAACGCTCAGGCCGGCTGGTGTTCGATGCGGTGCTCGGCAAGCAGTACCAGTCATACAGAGCCTTCCGCCTCCCTTGGAGCGGGACGCCCGCCGAAGCCCCGGCGATCGCGACGGTCCGCGACGGTCGCGACCTCACCGTTTATGCGAGCTGGAACGGCGCGACCGGCGTGGAGACCTGGCAGTTGTTGGGGGGCGCGCAGGAAAGCAGCCTCACCCCCGTGTCGAGCACCCCATCGCAGGGGTTCGAGAGCGCTTTGCGCGCCGCCTCGGGCGGACCGTACTTCGCCGTGCGCGCGCTCGACGCCGCCGGCGCAGCGCTCGGACAGTCACAGACCGTGAGCGTGACCTAGGCCGAGTCGACCATCTCCGTAAGGTGTCGGGGATGGGAGACCTACAAGAGAACATGGGCGCGCGCGATGTGAGCGCGCGGTCAGATGCGCAGGCCGGTCAACCGGCGATCTCGCTGCGCGGCGTGGTGAAGCGCTATGGCGAGATCGTGGCGGTGAACGGGCTCGACCTCGAGGTCTCCCCGGGCATCTGCTTCGGGCTGCTCGGGCCGAACGGCGCGGGGAAGTCGACCACGATGCGGATGCTCACCGCGCAGACGATCGCAGACGTTGGCGAGCTGTCGGTGCTCGGCTATGAGCTGCCGCGGGAATCCAAGCAGTCGCGCCTGGAGATGGGCGTGGTGCCCCAGCTGGACAACCTCGACGTGGAGCTGACGTGCAGGCAGATCCTGACGGTGTACGCGCGGTTGTATCGCGTGCCGCGCGGGGAGCGACCGGCGGCTGTGGAGCGGGCGCTCGAGATCGCGAACCTCGTGCCGCGCGCGGACACGATCGTGCGCGACCTCTCGGGCGGGATGCGCCGGAGGCTGCTGGTCGCGCGTGGGCTGATCCACCAGCCGCGGCTGGTGCTGCTGGACGAGCCGACGGTCGGGCTCGACCCGCAGGTGCGCCAGGAGCTGTGGTCGCTGATCGACGAGCTGCGCTCCAGCGGCGTGACGGCGCTGATGAGCACGCACTACATCGAGGAGGCCGAGCGGCTCGCGGACACGGTGGCGGTGATGGACCACGGGAAGATCGTCGCCCAGGGAACCCCCGCGGAGCTGGTGCGTCAGTACGCCGGCGAGCAGGTGGTGGAGGTGTACGGCCCACCCGAGCATCTCGCGCAGGTGAGCGAGCTCGCCAACAGCAACGGCTGGTCGAGCCGGCGCAGCGGTCCGGCGGTGGCGATCATGCGCGCCGAGACGCTCGACGGGATGGCCCCGGAGGGCGTGCGACGTCCCGCGAACCTGGAGGACGCGTTCGTGGCGTTGACCGGCGAGGAGATCGAATGAGCGCCCAGGCACAGCCGGCCCAGCCGCAACGCGGGAGAGCCGGGACGGAGGAGCCGCGCCGCATCCGCCGGCTCGAACCGGCGGCGCTTGCCGGCGTGATGAGCCGCGACGTTGCCATCTTCGGGCGCTACTGGAAGGCGACCACGTTCTCCTCGATCGTGCAGCCCACGATCTACCTGCTCGCGTTCGGGCTCGGCTTCGGCTCGCTCATACCCCATGTAGCCGGGTTGAAGTACGAGCAGTACGTGGCGACCGGCGTCGTGGCGACCGCCGTGCTGTTCTCCTCTGCCTTCCCGGGCATGTTCAACACGTTCATCCGCTGGCAGTTCCAGCGCACCTACGACGCTGTACTCGCCGCACCGGTAGACGTCGAGGAGCTGATCA
Source organism: uncultured Solirubrobacterales bacterium (assembly GCA_963725165.1). Lineage (GTDB taxonomy): Bacteria > Actinomycetota > Thermoleophilia > Solirubrobacterales > Solirubrobacteraceae > Palsa-744. The sequence goes on along the minus strand of CAVRXK010000004.1, from coordinate 24,798 downwards.
CCGCGGAGATGTTGTGGATCTCGATCAGGGCCGGCGTGTACGGGATGGCGCCGCTGCTGGTGGGATTCGCCTTCGGGTTGAAGCCAAACGCGGGAATGCTGCTGGTGCCCCTCATCGGCTTCGTCGCGGGTTTCGGATTCGCCGGGTTCGGCGTGACCGTCGCGGCGGTGGCGAAGACGATCGACAACTTCAACTACATAACCAGCGCGGTGCTCACACCGATGTTCCTTGTCGCCGGCACGTTCTTCCCCATATCGCAACTGCCGGCCGTGCTGCGCACGATCGCGAAGTTCAACCCGCTGTACTACTGCGTGCAGCTCGTGCGCGACGCTTCGCTCGGGAACCTTGGCGTCGCCGACATCGGGCATGCCGCGGTGTTGATTGCGTTCGCGCTTGCGATGTGGCGGCTTGCGATCTGGCGGTTGGGCAAGCGACTGATCGACTGAGCATTGAGCATCCTCGAGCCGCCTGCTAGTTGAGTTTCTCCTAGAGGACAGTGGCGCATGCGCCACTGTCGACAGGGCCGCATGCGGCCCTGTCACCGGGCCGCGCATGCGCGGCCCGGCCGGACGGTGCATGCACCGTCCGGTTCAAAGACTCTTCAGGGAATACGAGACGCGAGCACACCTGCGGGTGCCAGCTCGACGGTCAGCACGACAGCGGGAGCGTGTGGAACCTCCTCGGGATGCAGGATGTGAGCGAGCAGCTCCAAGCCATCGATCAGTCGTGGACCGGGACGAGAGAAGTATGCGGAGGCGTTCACGGCAACGACTCGCTCTGCGCCAAGGGTCGCCAGTTCGCTCGAGTAGGCCAGAGCCTCGCCATGAGCCCGCTCGGCCTCATAGCCGCAGGGCATCGCCACCACGACCTCCGGCTGCGTGGCGGCGAGCGCCTCCCAGGAGACCGTGACCGAGGGCGCGCCAGGTGAGCCCAGCACATCTGTCTCCGCCGGCCAACTCCACGAGCTCGGGGGTCCAGTGACCGGCGATGTAAACCGGGTCGAGCCACTCCAGCGCAGCGACGCGCCGGCGCGGCCGGTCCTGCACCGCCCGCTCAATGCGCTCGATTCGCGCGGTGAGTTCACCCACCAACTCTGCTCCACGCTCGCGACGATTGGTGGCCTCCGCGAGCGTGTGAACGTCCTCCAGGGTTTCGCCCAAAGTGTGGGGGTCGAGCGAGATGACTTGGGGACAGGACGGGATCTCCTTGGCAAGCTCCGCCACCTCGGTGTAGGAGACCGCGCAGACTGGGCACAGAGCCTGTGTGACGATCAGGTCGGGCTCGAGCGCCGCGAGCGCATCGCCGTCGAGCTCGTAGATCGCCTCGCCGCGCTGCGTGCGCTCGCGCACAGCTACGTCGATCTCCGCGGCACTGAGACCGGCGGGCAGCACGTCGCGCGTGACCTGCTCGAGCACGGTCGCGGCAGGTGGGTAGTCGCACTCGTGTGTGACCGCCACCACCTCAGGGCCAAGCCCGAGCGCGAACAGCAGCTCCGTGGCGTGAGGGACGAGGCTGACGATCCGCATGCCACAGGGACTGTACGCTCATCGAGCGATCTCTCTTCGGCCGGATGAGCACGCCGCATGCCAGAATCGATGCGAATCCAGCCCGCTTCGCGTCGCCCGTGCGGCGCGACCCGGGGATGTTCGTGCTCAAGAGCGCCCTGCGAGCGGCGATAGTGACGCCGCTCGCCTTTGCGCTGTCGCTCGTGGTCATAGACAGCAAGCAGATGGCTCTGTTTGCGGCGTTCGGCTCGATGGCGCTGCTCGTTTTCGCGACTTCGGCGGCTCCCGACGTGCACGTCTGCGCGCCTATCTGCTGCTGATGACGGCCGGCGCCGTATTGATCGTGCTCGGAACGCTCTGCTCGCGCTCGACCCTGGCTCGCGACGATCGCGATGGGCCTGGTCGCCTTCGCGATCCTGTTCGCGGGCGTGCTCGACGACTATGTCGTGGCCGCGCGTGCGGCTGTGACGCTGACGTTCGTGCTGCCCGTGATGGTGCCGGCGGACGCAGCAGAGATCCCCACACGATTGGCCGGCTGGGGTCTTGCGGGAGCACTTTGCATTCCGGCGGCGCTGCTGTTGTGGCCCGCTCGCCCGCGCAGCGTGCTGCGTCGAGAAGTCGCACAGGTGGCACAGTCGCTGGCCGAGTCTGGTGGAGGCGATGTCCCGAGGCGATCGCCCCGCTGCCGACACCGCCGCGCAGAGCACGCACACGGCGACGGTCACCGTGCGCAGTCGCTTCGTCTCGATGACACAACGCCCAAGTGGGACCACCGGTCCGACCGCCGCGCTCGCTCGCCTGATCGATGACCTTGGCTGGGTGCTGCGAATCGCCGAGCGCCCGCCGGCCCTCGCGAGCACAGCGGCTCCGTGTCCCGCCGAGCGCGGCGAGATCGAGACGGCGGCGGCCACCGCGTTGCGTGGTGATCGCGGCGCGCCTGGAGGGCGGCGGAGTCGAGACCTGCCACTCGAGCTGGCCCGGCTGAGAGAGGCGCACGATGTCTTCGGACGGGCTCAGCTGGAGCACTTCGAGCACATGCAACCCGACCGCGACGAGGCCGAGGCGGAGATCGAGCTGGACGAGGCCTACCGGTTGCGCGCACTCTCCTTTGGGGTCCTACAGGCAGGCCAAGACACACTGCAAGCCTGTGAGGATCGCGCCAAGGCGACGCCGGAGCAGACGCTGCGCACGCGCATCGACACTGCTCGCCGACTGATACGGGCGCACACGAGCACGAGGTCGGTGTGGCTGCGCAACAGCCTGCGCTGGGCCGTGGGACTGGCACTCGCCGTCCTGGTCGGGCAGCTCGCCGACCTGCAGAACTCGTTCTGGATCGTGCTCGGCACGATGTCGGTGCTGCGCTCGAGCGCGCTCTCGACGAGCGCAACGATCGCCTCGGCGTTGCTCGGGAACGCTGGCGGGCATAGTTCTCGGCGGGCTGATCGTGGTCGCGGTCGGCGGCGATCGCGGCGTGCTCTGGGCGGTGCTGCCATTTGCCGTGCTGCTGGCCGCATATGCGCCTCAGGCGATTTCCTTCGCGGCCGGCCAGGGCGCCTTCACGATCGTCGTGCTCGTGCTGTTCAACCTGATCCACCCCGCCGGTTGGAGGGTTGGATCTGGTGCGCGTCGAGGACGTCGCGGTCGGCGCCGGCGTCAGCCTGCTCGTCGGCCTCCTGCTCTGGCCGCGCGGTGCGACCACGATCCTACGCGGCGCGATCGGCGCGGCCTACGACGGCGCCGCCCGCTACCTCGACGCGACGATCACGGCGCTGCTTGGCGACGGCGAGCAGGCGCACTCGAGCCGCGCCGCCCGCGAAGCGTTCGATACCGCGCAGTTGCTCGACGCGGCGATGCGCGACTACCTCGCCAACCGTGGCTCAGCGCGCAGGCGCATCAACGATCTCACGCTGCTCGCCACCGGCGCCGGCCGCGTGCGCAGAGTCGCGCGCCTGCTGCAGGACGCCCACTCGTTCATGCGCTCTGGCGCCGATCGACGACGCACTGCCGCGGCTGGCCAGCGCCCGCGACGCCCTCGACGCCGAACGACGGGCCCGCTGCGGGTGGTACGAGTCGTTCGGGAAAGCCATCGCGCAGGCGGCGTCTTCACCCAATCCTGAGCTGAGCAGATGTGGGCGCGACGAAGCGCACACTCCAACCGGCGCCGTCGTACTCGAGCACGTGGATAGCGGTGATTTGTTGCAGCCAGGACTTGCGATTGCGTGGGCACGCCGACACCTCGACGTCCTGGCCGAGCTCGAGCTGATGCTCAGCTCAGCCTATGGACGGATCAGCTTGTGAACCTCCCCTACGGGTAATGTCCACGCGGATGACGGCGCCGACAGTGCGGATGTTCGACGTGATCGTGATCGGCGCCGGTCCCGCGGGCGAGGTGGTGGCAGGACGTCTCGCTGGACGCGGCAACGAGGTCGCCTTGATCGAGTCTCAGCTGGTTGGAGGCGAATGCGCCTTCTATGCCTGCATGCCCTCCAAGGCACTGTTGCGCCCGGCCGAGGCGCTGGCTGAGGCGCGCCGGGTTCCGGGCGCCGCACAGGCTGTCACGGGCGCGCTTGACGTGGATGCTGTTCTGAGGCGCCGCGACGAGGTGATCCATAATCTGGATGACTCGCAGCAGCTTCCCTGGCTCGAAGACCAGGAGATCACGCTGATACGTGGCCACGGTCGGCTCGACGGTGAGCGACGCGTGCGCGTGGATGATCAGACCTACGAGGCGCGCAAGGCCGTGGTCATCGCCGTGGGCAGCAAGGCCGCGGTGCCTGCCATCCCAGGCCTGGCCGAGGCCAAGCCTTGGACGAATCGAGAGGTCACGACCGCACACGACGTACCTGGCAGCCTGGCGATACTTGGCGGGAGCGCGGTCGGCGTCGAGATGGCGCAGGCCTACAGCTCGCTCGGCGCCAAGGTGACGCTGGTCGAGGCAGAGCAGCGTCTGCTGTCACGCGAGGAGCCGTTCGCAGGCGACGAGTTGCGCGATGCCCTGCTTGAGCGTGGTGTGGAGATTCACCTGGGAGCCAAGGCGAAGGCCGTCCACCGGGACGATCAGGGTGTCACCGTCACCCTGGACGACGGTGAGCGCATCGGAGCTGAGGAGATCCTCGTCGCGGTGGGGCGCCGATCCGCTGACCGACGATCTGGGACTCGAGAGCGTCGGCCTGGAGCCGGGCAAGTCGATCGCGGTAGACGACACGCTGCGAGTGAAGGAGCATGCCGTGGTTGTTTGCGATCGGCGACGTCAACGGACGCTCCCTGCTCACCCACATGGGCAAGTACCAGGCCCGCGTCGTCTCGACGGTCATCGAAGGCGGAGACGCCCGCGCGACCCGTGAAGCCGCGATCACGCCGCGGGTGGTGTTCACCGAACCGCAGGTGGCCGCGGTGGGTTTCACGCTGCAGGGAGCTCGGGAGCAGGGAATCGATGCGCGCGCCTACGATGTGTCCAGCTCGGGTACCGCTGGGGCGAGCTTTTACGGGCACGACACACCTGGGACATCGCGCTTGGTGTTCGACGAGGACCGCGCTGTGATCGTCGGCGCGACGTTCACGGGTGTGGACGTCGCCGAGTGGGTGCACGCCGCGACGATCGCGATCGCAGGCGTAAGTCCCTGCCGAGCGTCTCTGGGAAGCAGTCCCCGCCTTCCCAACCCGTAGCGAGATCTGGCTCAAACTGCTTGAAAAGCGCGACGACGAACTCGTCGCTCGGACGACGCTAGCTCCTCAGCAGGCCTCGGGCGGCTACCGCGGGACGACGTTAGCTCTTCAGTGGCGAGATGGGGACGGCGGCCTCCGGCGTGAGCACGCGGAAGCTGAAGGACTCCTCCAGATAGAGCGTGACCACGTCGCTGTCGTGAGACTCGTAGCCGACCGACAGATCCTGGCCGGACTCGAAGCTGAAGTCGCCGCCGCGCATGCTCAACACGACCGCTCCCTTCACGCCCGGCGCCCACACGATCGGGCCCTCGAGGATCTTGCGCAGGTGATCGAGCAGCGGGTAGCCGCCGTGCTCGGCGCTCTCCACGACGCGCGTGTATTCCTCGCGCCCGAGCGCCAAGCCGTACGGTCCGGCGATCCCTTTGCGCAACAGCAGCTCCACGGCGCGGGCGACATGCTCGGGATACTTCTCGACGCCTCCCCCACTCTTGATCGCGCCATGGGGTGAGCGCTCGCCGATCCCATCGATTCCCGCCTTTGGCCAGGAGTGGAACACGGCAAGGTTCTCGGCTTCGACGATGCTTTGAGCGGCGACGTCGAGCGCGTCGAAGTCGATGTCCTCGGCGCCACGGTCGCCGGCTCTGAGCTCCTCGCGAGAGACGGTGAATCGTGCGCGCAACTCGACGAGCGGCAGGACGACGCGGCGATTTGCCTCCACGCCCTTGACCGGGCTCACGTCGACGTCCTCGACACGACCGAGGTTGGTAGCCGAGTGCTCCCAGCCGTGAGGTCCGGAGAAATCGACCAGCCGCCGGCCGGCGAGCCCGGGTAGCAGGCGCTCGCGCGCCTCGTCGTCGATCGTCTTCCAGCCGGCCTCGCGTGATCGGCGCGTGCTCGCGCAGTAGATGGCTCATCGTCCCTCCTTGAGGCTTCCTATACCCAGTGAGCCGGCGAGCTCACGCGACTCAGAGCGAGAGCCCTCCGCTGAGACCCTCCGCCGAGCGGCGCTCCCCGCGGCGGCCTCCGCCGCCTCGCCGTGCTCGACGATGTCCCCCTTCTGGAAGAGCACTCCTTCGGCGATTTCTCGCCACTTCGGCTTGCGGCGAAGCAGGAACTCGAGGTCCATGCAGAAGTGCTTGTACTCCTCGCCGACCGCATCAGCCATCACGCCCCGCGCTTCGGGATCACGCTCGACCGCCAGGCGCTGCTCGTACCAGCCGATCGCCTCCGCCTCCTCGGTCAGCGACGCGCACAGCCGTGCGAACGTCCGCGTCTGCTCGGGGAGCTCCTGCGGCGGCTCGTGATATTGGTCGAAGCCCATCGATTCCTCCTCGGGGATGTGGTTTCCTGGAAGCTGTCTGCGAGCGTCTTCCCAAGATCATGCCACTCAGAAGCTGGGCGGGGTCGTGGGCGCCCGCTCGATGCAGTCGCGATGTCAACAGAGCCAGAAGGGAGCACCAAATGCCCGAGCGAGACGGATATCCGCCAGGCGTCCCATGCTGGGTTGATACCAGCCAGCCTGATCCGGAGGCCGCAGTCGCTTTCTACAGCGGCCTCTTTGGATGGGATTTCAAGGACGCGATGCCGCCGGGCTCAGCCGGCAAATATTTCATCGCGAGCCTGCGTGGCGGCAGCGTGGCCGCGGTGGGCTCGCAGCCCGAGGACGGGCCGCCGACGGCCACGTGGAACACCTACGTCTGGGTCGACAATGCCGACGAGGCAGCCGCGAAGGCGCGTGATGCAGGCGGACGCGTCGTGGCCGACCCCTTCGATGTATTTGACGCCGGCCGGATGGCCGTGCTCACCGACCCCGAGGGAGCCGCGTTCTGCGTGTGGCAGGCAATGCGGCACAAGGGCGCGCAGATCGTCAACGAACCCGGCTCGCTCAACTTCAACGGCCTGAACACACGCAACATGCAAGGCGCTCAGTCCTTCTATGGCTCGCTGTTCGGGTGGGAGGCGCTCGGCCTCGACGGCGGTGTCCAAATGTGGCGGTTGCCCGGCTACGGCGCCTTCCTGGAAAAGAGCGATCCAGGGCTGCGCGAGCGCATGGCGGAAAGCGGCGCTCCGGATGGCTTCGAGGACGTGGTGGCGACACTCAATCCGATCGCGGATGACCAACCCGATACTCCCGCCCACTGGAGCGTGACGTTCGCGGTGGATGACGCCGACGCGACGGCCGCGACGGCCACAGAGCTAGGCGGGCAGGTGATCGTCGCGCCGTTCGATGCTCCCTGGGTCAGGATGGCTGTTATCAGTGATCCGCAAGGGGCGACGTTCATCGCAAGCCAGTTCGTCCCGGAGAACAAGGGGCTGGGCGGTTAGACCAGCCCGACGGGAAACCAAGCTATAGCGGCGGTACCTGGTTGTTGACCTGCGGTCCGTGATACAGGTGGTCGTGATCGCTGCAAGCAGCCGGGAATCTGAACTGAACGCTGTCACTGCGCACGCCGTTGTAGCTCGCGAATAGGGTCACGTGACCGACAGTTCCCGCTTCACATCGCGGGTCGGTGCTGCTCTGCACGCGAACGACGATCTTCATGATGTTCCCGGGCACGCCCCACATCACCGCGTAGTGCGAGTGGTAGACCAAGTGGCGCTCCACGGTCATGATGATCAGCCGGTCCGGCTCGTGGCGAACCCGGTCGACCTGACACAGGATCCCGGAGACGGTGTTGGCGGTCAGGTTGATGTCGCCATGACCGCGAGCGAAGCTTCCGGTCGCGCCTGTGATCGGCGAGCCCGTGTGAAAGCCCCATGGCGGGATCCCGCCTACGATCGGGATCTGGGCGCAGTATTGGGTCGAGCTCGCACTAGCCGAGTCGGGCATAGCCGAGCGTGCGCCGGCCCAGCCGACCGAGCCGACCAGCGGGGACAGCGATGCAAGGGCCAAGACCGCAAACCCGACGCGTAGCGATATCTGATTGCTCAACAAGATCGACATCGACCGCATCGGCAAATCAACTCATGTATACCCACCCCTGCTAGACCAACATACGATGGACCCCGAAGACCGCAAGCGAGTACAGCCGCGCTGTGCCGTGACCTGACTCGGACGAGCCACCGGGTAAGGTGAGTGGCGGTGGCAGGAGCTGAGGACAGCGGCGCCTATCCGCGCCCAATGCTGACCGTCGACGTAGTGGTGCTCGCCGGTAGCGAGGCGACTGTCACGGGCGCCGACGACGCGGAGGACGCACGCTGGTTTGCCGTGGACAGCCTGCCCGAGCTGGCTTTTGACCACGCGCTCATAGTCGCCGACGCCCTCGCTGCGAGCTGACCTGCGGATTTGAGGTACGACGTTTTGCGAGCTTCGAACTGCCGGCAACGCTGCGTCGCTCTAGCCAGCGCCTAATTCCGGACGAGCCTTGCCGGTTTATAGCGCGTGCTGCACACGAAACCATAGTGTTCGTACTGGCGCTCATAGCGAGTCGCGCAGTACTCGCCTGCGCCGAGGCACTTATGGTGTCCGCCAATGATCGCCGATACGTCGTGAGTACAGGCGATGTGCCCTGTCGCGGACTCGGCTGTCGTCGAGTTACCGGTGACAGCGAACAACGCCAGACCGGCGACGATCGCAGTGCATGAATTACGCATAACGGTTCCTCCTTTCGTCAGGTAGTGTCATGCGGACTAACCGACTTCGGCGGGGCCCCGCCGAAGTCGAACGAAAGTCACGAGCCATAGAAACTGGATCACTTACCGTATCCCAGCGTCAGGTTCCAGCGTTGGTTGGCAATAGGTTGAAACCTGCTTTCCTGGCTTAAGATAGGCGCTGGTTAGAAACGTTCTTTCACCTACCGTTAGTGTGCCTGTTTCCACCCTGAGGCCGTTGATCTGGCCCGTCACTTCCGGCACGCAGGTCGTGAGCTTCGCAACGGTCGCGTCGCTCTTGGCCACTAGTTCGTGCAGCCTCGCGACTTCAGTCTTAAGGGCCTGCGCTTCGCTCGTGAGCGCCGTCACCTGCCCGAGGTTGACCTTTTGCGCCGCGGTCTTTTTATTCAGAGCCACAATCGAGAGTGCCACTCCGGCTAGCGCTGCGATGAGCGCCACCAGCGCGATTGCCAGGTTTGCGTTGTTGCGCCCCTCGGTCGGTGTCACCTCGGTCATCCCGCCTCCTCCTGCTAATCCGAAATCGCCCGATGGTCGGGCCTGGCGTAAGCCTACGGATGTTGAGCCGTAGGCGTCCGCCCGACGATCGCGGATCCTTTGGACGTGCTGGGGTTTGCTCGGAATGGAAGCTTGGGGTAGGGCGTCTGTAGGCAATCGTCCCTGAGCGCGCGCGGAGCTCGACGCGTCCGACCACTGCGTACAATACGCTACATGCTGGCCGTCGCCGGTCCAACCTGGACTCTTGAGTTCTACGAAGAGGATGACCGTGAGCCAGTCCTCGACTTCCTGCGTGGCTTGGATGAAGTCAAGGAGCAAGCGTTGGTCGCCGCACTGCGCAACGTCCTGGCATATGAGGGGATCGGGGTGTGCGGGTCGTCGTGGGGGAAGTGGATTCAAGGAGCGCCGGGCATCTTCGAGTTTCGAGTGCGTCACGACGCGGCCACCATCTTGCGCGAGCGTGGCCTACCCGTTCCGGCAAACCTGAACACTGCGCAAGGCAACATCCTGCTGCGCGTCTTCTGCCACGCACACGGTCAGGCGATCGTTCTGCTGCTCGCCGCATACGACAAGGGCAAGGAGCCGAGCGCCAAGCGCCAAAACGCAGAGATCCGGCGAGCCAAGCAACGCCTGACGCGCTGGAAGGGCCGCCAGAAGACGGGCAAGCGCCGCCGCGGCAAGTCTTGAAAATATGCGGTATATTGCATAAGAATCCCGCCGGCCAATCAGGAGTCTGTGATGCCCACCAAGTTCGATAACTACATCCTCGAGGTCGAGGAGAGGGCCAAGGTCGGCGGCCCGGAGTCGGTCGCACGCTGGGACGCCTTCAACGCCCACTTCGCCATGGCCCGAGAGGTCCGCGAGCTACGCAAGGAGCACCACCTGACACAGAAGCAGCTCGCCGCTGCCTCCGGCGTCAACCAGGCGGAGATCTCGAGGATCGAGCGCGGTCAGACCAACCCGACCGCAAGCACACTCGCCGCCCTGCTGGCCCCACTGGGCGCTCGCCTCGGGGTCGTCAAGCGTGAGGGCCGCGACCTCGCACACGCATAGAGCGACCCTTGCTCAAATCGTCGATGGTGCGTGCGCCATCAATCACGCGGCATGCGCTCGGGCAAGTCGCCCCGACGCGTTGTCACGGCTCTTTTCTATGGGCGATACTGGCTCGAACCAGTGACCTCCGCCTTGTCGATTCGTCTGGTGAGTCGGCGGAAATCCCCTGTAAACGGACGGAAATCAGCAATTTAGCATGGAGAAGCTGGTGCCTGCTGCCGACCGTGCGGAACCACAAAAACCCGCTCGAATCCGCTGGATGGAGGACGCGAGAAGGACGCGGCATCATCGCGGCCTCCCATCGAACGGGCTTCCCAAGGCCCTTGCTCGCCCACGAGGTGTCGGCTTCTTCCGCTAGCGTCCCTTTCGTGGACACGAGCATGGACATAGAGCAAGCTGCGCGGAAGCTCGCCGAGACGGCGGGCTCGCCCGTACGTGTGATCCTCTTTGGATCTCACGCTCGTAACGAAGCGCGCTCGGGAAGTGACCTGGACTTCCTCGTGATCGAGCCTAACGTGCCCGACCGGCACGCAGAGATGGTGCGCCTCCGCAGCGCCCTGCATGACCTGCGCAGACCGATCGACGTTCTGGTCTACAGCGACGCACAGGTCGAGGAATGGGGCGACGCACCCGGTACCGCGCTCCACGCCGCACTCACCGAGGGATGGGTGCTTGTCGAAGCGTGACGAACTCGATGTAGCCAACGCGCTGCTCGCCAAGGCCGCTGGCGACGAAGCGGGACTACACGCGCTCGCAGACCATAGTGACGTGCCCGACCACGTCGTAGGGTTCCTCGCACAGCAGGCAATCGAGAAGTCCCTCAAGGCAGTCCTCACAGCGCGCGGGATCCGCTTCGAGCGTAGCCACGACATCGACTACCTATGCGGCTTGATCGAGGACGACGGACTGGACCTCACAGATGACTTGAAGGCCGCTGTCTCTCTGACTCCGTGGGCCGTCGAGTTTCGATACGCCGACCCCTTCGCACCCAACCCACTCGACCGCGCCGGGGCGCTGGCGACGGTAGCCGCCGTGAGGCAGTGGGCCGAGCAGGCAATCACCGATAAGCACTCAGAACCAGTCTCTGACCCTGTCCCTGAAGACCAGGCGACGACCGACGAGCAGTAGCACTTCCCGAATCGGGGTCGAAGTCGCCCACCTTCGGCAACGCAGACGCACCAACGCCGCTGCGCCATGTCGAGTCTTAGAGCCGCGAAGCGTCGTCGGCACGTCCGGAGGCATTACGACAGGGACCGGGTATGCGCACGGGTCCTCCTCGACTGCATCCACAGCACACCGACAGGAATCACGTTGCTCATTGGTGAACGCGGCCCGCCGTCGCTGATGCCGGGGAGGCGACCCGCTACAGGCGGTTCGCTTGACGCTTTACGTCAGCAGCCAGTAGGGCCTCGCGCATGACATCTGTCAGCCAGTAATGCTGCCGGGCGCCGTCCCAACGGGCCTCGAAGAAGCGGGGTTCTGCACCCATCTCTTCATCGATGCTTTTCGCCGTACGCGCCATGTTGCGGTGCCACGACTTGACGCTCTCCACAGTGACGCTAAAAACGTAGCGCAGGTCCTCGAACGTGAACTCCTGCCCCGGCTCGTGGCCGTGGGCGACGCGACTAACGAATCGCCACGTCATGTCGCCCGAACGCTCCGCAAGAGCACGCGCCTTACGAGCGGCGACCTCCTCGGGGTTGCCAACGATGGCCGGGAGTCCCTGCCGGGCTAGCAGCTCTTCCAATTCCGCCTTGGCGTTCAGCAGCCCTTGCTCCGAGAGTTCGCCGGTGATCGTGAAAGTTATGGGCGTCATCCCGAGTCACTATAGGCACCTGTAGGTCACCTGTCAAACACCTATAGGTATCAGCGTTGGTGCATGCCGTTCCGCTAGACCTTCCTAGCGCGATAGGCGGCGGCGTCCCGACGCGCGAGCTTTGGAGGACGCCAGGAGGACGCGGCCCTATTGAAGCCTCTCCCCCGGCGGCGTTGGCGATGCCAGAAACCCCGCTCCAGTAAAGGGGATTTGGGCGATGGGCGATACTGGGCTCGAACTCGCCTCTGGCGCCCAGGTAAGGCCATATAGCCCGGTTTTATTGGCCTACGGTGCTCTCAGATCAGCTCAGGTTCGCTCAAATTGCTACCAAAATTGCTACCAAGTCCGCGCCGTTCGCGGCGCTGGTAAGGATCGCTCGCACGCCTCCTGTTCGTCCTCAAGCAGCGACGCCATCAGCGCCGACGGCGGCTACCTCTCGTCAAGGGAAGCAAGCGCCGCGGCCCTGCAATTGGGCGAATCTCAGGACGGCTATGTTGCGGTCGGCGGGTCTTGATTCTGGTTTGGTGTTACTCGGCCGGCGCGCACAGCGTCAAGTCGCGGCGGGCCTCGGTACGAACCGCTGGATCGCCTCGTATGCGTGGTCTTGGATCTCAGGGTCGCGGAAGTCGGGAACGATCTCGGCCTGGTCGATGACCGGTCCGGTGATCGTCTTGGCGGCGCTTGCGTAGAAGACGCCGCTCTGCAGTGACTCGTCCGTGAGGGCTTTGACGAATCGCTCGGCCCCGACGTCCAGCTTGTGCCCGATGCGAAGGGCAGGCAGGACGTATGGGAGCACGATCCGGCTGGCGATGATCCGCACGGGCGCGGGCTGGTCGCGCAGCACGTCGGTTCCCGCGGTGTTTCCCGGCGACATCGTGATGAACCTGAGCTCGGGGTGCATGCGGGCCATCGCGCCCATCCACAGCGCGCCAAGGTACTTGATCTGGCTGTAGGAGAGCATCATGTCGAACTTGCCGCCTCCGAAGAACGAGCCGTCGATCACCGACGCGAACTCCTGTGAGCTGTGATCGGTGAACCTTGGTCGGGCGATCCGCAGCTTCGGGATTCCGCGCGCCCCCTCGCTGCCTGCGAGGACCGCGACGTCCGTGAGCAGCCCGGCTGCCAGCAGATTCTCGAGTAGAGCCACGTGACCGAGCAGGTTCTGGGCGAATAGCTCAGTCACCCCGTCTTGTGTCAACGATGCTGGCGTGCGGCCGCCGATGCCGCCGGCGATCATTGCGAGCGCGTTCAAGGGAGCGGCGATCGCGGCCACCGCAGCACGTACCGACGCAAGGTCTTCCAGGTCGATGATCACTACCTCGAAGATCTTGCGCCCGCTGACCTTCTCCAGGTCCTCCTTTGCGCGCTCCGCCTTCTCCGGATTGCGGCAGCCGAGGTAGATCCGCTCGAAATCATCGTGCAGCGCCAGCTGCCTCGCCGTCTCCTTACCGAGGCCGGTATTGGCGCCCGTGATGAGGATTGTCTTTCCTGCGGTGGTTTGCATTTGAGTCATCTCCTGCCCTCTCAGACCGCAGTGCGGCCGCCGTCGACGTGGATAATCGCGCCGTTGATGTAGCCGGCCGCGGGGGTCGCGAGGAATGTGATGACGTCGGATAGCTCGTGCACTTCAGCGACGCGGCGGAGCGGAATCGTCTTGGCAAACTCCTTGGCCATCTCCAACCTCGGCTCCACCGCCGGGGTCAACGTCGGACCGGGCGCGACCGCGTTGACGCGCACGTTCTGCGGCCCGAATTCGGCAGCCCAAGCCTTGGTGAGCAGCTCGATCGCCGCACGCGAGGCGCCGTAGGCACCCAAGCCCGGCTGGCCGTAGCTCGCGACCATCGTGGAGACGTTGATGATCGATCCGCCGCCGCGGGCAGCGATCTTCGGGGCGAGCGCGGCGACGAGGAAGAACGGCACCTTGACGTTGATCTGGAACATACCGTCGAACGCCGCCTCGTCGGTGTCAACCGTCGGGCCCATGGCCGCAACGCCTGCACAGTTGACCAGAACATCGATCTCCCCTGCCGCGTCGGCAACGCGCCCCACCTCGGACATCTCAGAGAAATCAGCGGCGATGAACTGCGCATCGTGTCCACCCGCCCGGATCTCCTCCACGGTGCTCGCGCCGCGGGTCTCATCGCGGCCGGTGATGATCACCGACGCGCCCTTTTCGGCCATCGACAGTGCGACGGCGATACCCATCCCGGAGGTGCCACCGGTGATAAGGGTGGTCTTGCCTTGAAGTGACATGTATCGCGTTCTCCCTTGAGTGGTTGTCGCGACCCGTAAATGGAGCGCGCGTTCCACTCTAACACAGAATGGATAGCTCACTCCATTCTGTTGGTAGAATCTCCACTATGAGCACGACTAGCTCCTCCTCTCGCCCGCTGACGCGCAAGGGCCAAGAGACCCGGCAGCGCATCGTCGACGCGGCGGCCGGCTTGATCTTCCGGCAAGGCGTCGCCCACACGACGATCGAGGACGTACGCGCGGCCGCGGACGTCTCAAGCTCGCAGCTCTACCACTACTTCGACGACAAGCCGGCCCTGGTCCGCGCCGTGGTCGACCACCAGTCCGAGACAATGGTCGGCGGGCAGGAGATGTTCGATTTCAGCACCCTGGAGGGCCTCCGAGCCTGGCGCGACTTCGTGATCGCGGCCCAGCGCGAGCACCACTGCATCGGCGGCTGCCCAATCGGCTCTCTCGGAGGCCAGCTAGCCGAGACCGATCCCGACGCGAGAGGCCACGTCGCCGAGGGCTTCAAACGCTGGGAAGCCACGATCCAGAGCGGTCTACGAGAGATGCACGCACGAGGCGAGCTCCCGCCTGACACCGACCCCGACACCCTCGCCCTCGCACTGCTAGCCGCCCTGCAAGGCGGCCTGCTCCTAACTCAGGTTAAACGCGACACCAAGCCGCTAGAGGCCGCGCTTGACGCAATGATCGAACTGGTCACCCGACTCCGCGGCGACAGCTAGCACGAAGATAACGTCGGACCGCCGTGGCGTCTCACCGAGCGAGCAATCGAGGGCGCGACAACTCCACGCGCACGCGGTTGCGAACGCTCTCCTGTCCGTGCGCGCCGAGGGTCAGGCGTGCGCGAGGGCGCGCATTTGGCGCACCGGGTGACGCCCCAGACGACTCAACGTCGCGTAGGACGAGGGGTGCCCATGCGTTCGGGGCGCGACGCTGACGGGCACACGACCCCTGAGTCGATCGATCACCCCGCGGCGCAACGGCACCAACAGCAGCTCGGTGTCCTCGCCGACAAGGACGGTCGCCTGCCCGTCGATCAGGTTGCGCCAGAGAACATCGTCGGTCCACTCCTCATCGCTGGGAACGAACGCGACATCCGCCGGGTAGCCGAGATCATCGTCGCTATGCGACGCCGCCATGAACAGCTCGTCGGTCTTGTCCGTGATCTCGCTCATTGCATGTGCTCCCAGCCGTGAACGATATCGCGCCAGTCGCGCAGCAGCTTGAGTTCGGCGGTATACATCGCATCGTTCGCCGCACCATACGTGACGGTGGGAGACTGCTTCTCCAGGCCGACGTATGTGTGCTCGTGGTGCTCGCTCGGATCGTGGGCGTTGTCGAACGTGCGCACCGTGCGCCAGCGGCCATCCCGCAACACGAGGAGCACGATCGCGTACTCGACGGGGTGCTCGCTCGAACGCTCAATCACGAGCTGCACATCGGAAGCCAGGAAGCGGCGTCGAGTCCGATCCTTAGGCATCTTTGAGCGCCGTCACGTCGTCTGCGCTGCAAGCCGGTCCGCCGGTGCCACCCGACCAAAGGCGGCCTCTACAAATGCCGACTCGTGCGCGCTCGGCGAATAATCCGCGTAGCGCTGCGTCGTCTCGATGTCCCGATGCCCCATCCACTCCTGCAAGGTCCGGATGGGAACGCCAGTGCCAGCCATCGCCGTACCGAACGTGTGGCGCAGATCGTGGAAGCGGTGCGACTGCTCAAGCTGCGCAGCCTTGAGCGCCCGGCGGAAGCGCCGCAGGATCGCCGCCTTGTCGAGCGGCCCGGTCGCGTGGGGATCGGCGAATACGAGAGCATCGCCACTGCTCTCCCCCACCGTGCTGCTGAGGCGGTCAAGCTCCCCCGCGACCTCGTCGGCCATCGGAACACTGCGCGTCGAGCGACGCGACTTCGGAGTGCCGAACTCACCCAGCACGTAGTTCTGGCGGACCCTGATCCGACCAGCGGTCCAATCCACGTCGCGCCAGCGGAGCGCCACCAGCTCACCTTGCCGCAGACCGGTCATCGCCGCCGTGAGATACATCGCACGGTCGATCTCGCGGTAAGGCCCATCGACGGCGGCGTCAGCGAGCGCTCGCACCTCAAGCGGCTCAAGGAACCTGATCTCGGCGCTCTCGGGCTTGCCGGGCAGCTCGATATGCCGGGCGACGTTCACCGGCAGCCACCCCTTGCGCTCGGCGAAACCGAGCAGCGCCGAGAGGTAGCCGATGTAGTTGCGAACGGACTTCGCGCCGACAGGACGCCCATAGCGACGGTCCCCCTTCGCCTTCGGTCCGGGCCTCTCGCCCTTCTCCATCATCGTCATCAAATCCTGAACGTCCTGGGCCGTGATCCGGCGTAGATCGCGCTCCGCAAAGAACGGCTCAAGCCAAACGCGCAGGATCGACTCCACAGCCGTCGTCGTCGCCTTCTTGCGGCTCTGACGTTCCAGGTTCGCGAGGTAACGGCGTCCCAGCTCGGCCATCGTCAGCGCATCGCCAGTCGTCATCCGGGCGGGCTTCGTCTCCGCGATCAGGCGTCGCAGCTCTGCCTCGGCCTGGCTGCGTGTCAGGCCATCACGCGAGCCCTCGACGCGCATCGGGCCGACACGACGCTTGACCTGCCGGCCACCGTCCGCACGCCAATGCGCATACCAGACGCCCCCACGCGCGTAGAGCGAGCCAGCGCCGTAAGGCCGTCGGGGCATCTTCCTAGCTGTCGCCATCACTCATCGTCTCCCTGATCGCGCACCACCATCGGCCGCCCAAGGTAGCGGTCGCTGCGGCTGCTTCAACGCGATAGTCGTCTCGTTAGTCAGGACGCCTCCCTTGCTCTGCCTGTCGATCGACAAGCAGCGAGCGCGCTGTACGCGAGGCTGCACCTCGTGTACGCCACGGCCCCCGCATCCGCGCTCGCCACCATTCCTCCAGATCGTCCGCGCTGAACCGCACATAGCGACCGAGCCGCACATGCGGAATCCGGTTCGCTCGTGCCTCAGCGAGTACCCACGACGCGGGTACCGACAGCAACCGCCCAGCCTCCGTCGCATCAAGGAGGGGCGAGAGAGGCGCGGCTGCTGGCGCGGGCGCGTCCTGTGGTGGCTTTGTGGCTGCCATCATGGTTAATGACCCCGAGCCGCGAAAAGCGGCCAACGAATTTCCGTACACCAACCACAGGACCGTGCAGACGGCCGATCAAATCGGCGCGTCCATCCTCTCAGACTCCGCGTCCGACGCCGTCGAGGCAAGCATCGACGACTTCGCACCGAGATCGACACCGCAGAGAAGTCACGCGGCCGCAACCAGGCCAGGCCCGACCTCGACATCGCGGCCCTGCCCGGCCGCTCCAACTGCCAGTACAGACGATATGCACGGGTGTGCGTGGGGTGTGCGAACGCTGTGTAAGTCGTTGGCCGCTTTGGGCCGCTCAGGGTCATCACTTATGTGATGACGGCATCGAGCATCCCTGCGTCGGGTGGTGGCGGCTACGCGCGCTACTTGGAGAGCAAGACCGTCGCGCCCGAGCGAGGCGACTACTACCTGACCCCGGACGGGGAGATGACGCAGGCCCCTGGCCGTTGGCTCGCGGACCCGGAGACGCTGGATCGGCTGGGGGTGCGGGCCGGCGAGCCGGTCGAGGGCGCGGACTTCATCGCGTTGATGGATGGTCGCCATCCAGGCACGGGCAGGTGGCTGCGTCCGGAGGGCGCGGGCGGCGGTCGGGGTGGCGGGATCGATGTGACGTTCAGCGCCCCGAAGTCCGTCTCGACGGTTTGGGCGCTCGGTGATCCGTGGCAGCGCGAGCAGATCGAGGCCGCGCACGCCAGAGCCGTCGAGAGCACCGTCCAGTATCTGCGCGAGCAGGTGCCGGTCGTGCGTCGTCGTTATGACGGCCAGGTCGTAGAGGAGCACGCCAAGGACGTGATCGCCGCCGAGTACCGGCACACCACCGCGCGAGGCGTCAGCGGTGCGCGGGCGCCCGACCCTCAGCTGCACAGTCACGTCGTCATCAGTGGCGCGATAAGGGACGACGAGCGGATCGTCGCGGTCGCTTCGCGGCCGATCTTCCGGTCAGCCCGCGAGCTGGGCGCGTTCTACCGCTCCGCGCTCGCCGAGGAGCTGGCCAGCGACGGCTATGAGATCGAGCGAGGCACAGGCAAGGACGGCCGCTACTTCGAGATCGCCGGCGTGCCACGAACACTGATCGAGGAGTTCTCTGGCCGCTCGCGTGAGGTCGCCAGGGCGGCCGAGCGGTTTCGTGCCCGCTACGGCCGTGCACCGGAACGCGGGGAGCTGCGCAACCTCGCGCTCGAGAACCGCCGGGCGAAGAAGCTGACCACACGCGGCGACCTGCAACGTGCGTGGAGCGAGACGGGCCGTCGTCACGACTTCGGCCCCGACGAGGCCGTGCGCCTGATCGGGGCACCCGAGCGGCCGAATGTTGAGCGGCCGATCGAGAACCGGATCGAGGCGCGGCTCACAGAGCAGCACGCCGTGTTCCACGCACGCGACCTGCACGCCGTCGCGCTGGAGCAGACCGCGGGAGAGATGGCACCCGATCAGGCGCTCACCGTGGCGAGAGAGATGATCCGCGACCGGCGAGTCCTCACGCTGGAGGGCGGGCGAATGACCACGCTCGCCGTGCGCGCGCAGGAGCAGGCGATCGAACGCCGCGCCGAGCTGCTCGCCCAGCCAGCCGGCCGAGACATCGGCGAGCGAACACGCGCCGCCGCCACACGCGAAGTCGCCGAGCGCATCGGCGCACCATTGAGCACCGAGCAAAGCGCCGCTCTGGAGGTGCTCACCGGACCGGAGCGCCTTGCCGTCCTCGTCGGCCCTGCCGGCACCGGGAAGGGCGTCGTGATCGACGCCGCTGCTCGCGCCGAGCAACACGCCGGCCACCACACGATCGGCATAGCCGTGTCCGGGTCTACAGCCGAGCGCCTTGGAGCGGACAGCCCGGCCCTCACTGGACACACGCTCACGCTCGACGCTCTGGTCGCCCGCGCCAACACCGGGACAGTCGAGATCGACCGGGACACGACGATCGTCTTGGACGAGGCCGGGATGGTCGATCACGCTCGGCTCGATGCGTTGACCGAGCTTGTCGAGCGCTCCAGCGCGAAGCTGATCGCGGTCGGTGACGGCAAGCAGCTCCCCTCGATCGGCCCTGGAGGCATGTTCGACAGGCTCACCGGCCACGCACCGACCGCCGAACTCGCGGACATCCACCGCACCAGCGACGCAGGCGAGCAGAAAGCCTGGAGAGCGCTACGCGCCGGCGAACCCGAGCGCGCGATGGCGCACTACCACTCCCGTGGACGGCTGCACCTCGCGGACACCCGCGACCAAGCAGCCGAGAACGCCGTCCAAGCATGGGGGCAGCTCACCAGCGAACACGACGACATCCGTTCGGTGGCGCTGATCGCGGACGCCTCAAACCAGGAGATCGACCGCCTCAACGCCCGCGCGCAGCACCTACGAGCCGAACGCGGCGAACTCGGCCACCAAGAGATCGCCCTCCCCAACGTCCACTACGGCCTGCGCGACGGCGACCTCATCGCGTTCACCGCCCAGCACAGGCCACGCGGACAACCCAGGATCGAGAACGGCACACGCGGCCAAGTCACCCACGTCCACGAACACGGCGTGACGATCACGCTCGACGGATCAGGGCGACGAGTTCAGCTCGCGAGCGAGCACCTCGACTCGCTACGGCTGGCCTACGCCCAACACGTCTACCGCCAGCAGGGCGCGACCGTCGAGCGCTCCATCGTCGTCACCGGCGGCTGGCAAACCAGCAAAGAGACCGCCTACGTCGAGGCCACGCGCGCCCGCCACGGCACCGACTGGTACATCGCCCGCGACCAACTCGGCGACGACGGACAAGACGCCGACCGCATCAAACGACTCGCCCAGAACATGAGCCACAGCCGCAGGCAGACACCATCACTCGACTACCGAGAGGCCACCGACCTCGGCTGGCAACCCAGCCGAAACCCCCTACGACTGCGACACATCCTGCGGCCCGCCCACTGGCTCACGCGACAGCCATCCCGCGACACGCCCGACCACAGCGTTGGACGTGGACGCTGACTAGCGCAGCGTTCCCGAACTTGCTTATCGATTCGCGGCCTTGGCGATAGGTCGCTGGCACGTCGCTCTTCGTCCAGAGCAGCAATGAACTGGGCGCCTCCGGAGACGCTCGCATCCCGCTCGAAGCGCAAGCAGCGGGTTTCGATCAGGAACGCGCTTGGACGGGCTGGAACTGTACCCCTGCTACGCCCAGGCGGACCGATCAGTTATTGACACCGATCCGCCTTAAAACCGGCTCAGGTTCCACGGTCGTCGCCAAGCACGCGCCGCTTCGCCTCAGCGTGCGACTCGCCCGCGTGAGTCAGGAGGTCCGACAGCGGCGGCTTCGACCTCATCTTCTCGCCATCGATTTCCGCGACTACCCCGGTCGCCGAGACATGGGCGCGCTCTGCGCCTCCGTGCTTGACGATCATCTCCCCGCTCTCGCCCACGCGCACATGCACGCCTTTGATGACCGCTTTGCGGAACGCATCGACCAAGTTCGCGATCAAGCCATCGACATCATTCAGATCAGTGGACATTGGGGCAGCATAGCGCCGCAGTCTCGCTTTCTAGCGGCTGCAACACCGGGCGCGGCTATCTAGCGGGACGCTGGCGCCCGTGCCCGAATGATGCCCTAGCCGACTGCTCTCAACCAGTCGTTGACGCGTAGCTCCATACGTTCGCCGTCAAACTGGCTGAGCACACCAGTGTGCGCGACGGCACGCCGACTCTGGTTCATCTCGTCGAACAGACTCGTGACCCACTCTCGCTTGCCAAGGAGATCTTCGAAGTGCTCCCAGGATCCGATGATGACGTCGGCCAGTACCGGGAAGTCGACGAACGCAAGCATGGTGCCGCCTCGCGGACCGTGCCATGGTGTCTTCTTCTCTTTGACCTTGAGCTTCTCGGCACCATCCCGGATGTGCTCGGGTACGCCCTCCTCCCACCAGGTCTCGACTGAGTAG
The DNA here is from genome assembly GCA_963725165.1 of uncultured Solirubrobacterales bacterium. Taxonomy (GTDB): domain Bacteria; phylum Actinomycetota; class Thermoleophilia; order Solirubrobacterales; family Solirubrobacteraceae; genus Palsa-744. Next base: position 3,359 of record CAVRXK010000004.1, on the reverse strand, counting down.
GCCTCCTTGAGCCGGTCCTCAATCAGCTCCCGCACAGAGTTCTCGAAGCAGAACAGCAACTGATACACGTCCGCCATTCGCTTCGCCTCCAGCCGAATCGCGAAGCTGAAGTCATCCAGTAGTGTCGGAACGGTCAGAGCCGCCGGGGAAGTCGGCTCCAGAAGCTCGCCGCGCTCGATCATCTCCTGAACGCGACCGTTCGTCGTCGCTGCACGGAACAGGAACGCCTGTACCTGATCGTCGCCTGGCACTAGCCAAAGTGCTCGCGCAGGCTTCGGAATATCGCGTCGTACACCTTGACGTCCTGGGTTGGTGGAAGGTGGACGTGGATGTCATGGCGCAAGGTCGGAACGAAGCCGCGCTCCTGCCCTACGTCCGGTGATTGCCGCGGAGTCCGCGCTGTTGGCTTGTGAGCCGGCTCCGCAGGCTGTACCTCGTCGGCTGGCTTGGCCGCCGATGCCGCTGTCGCCGTGGCGTCCCAGTCGGCTAGTCCAGCAAGCGCCCGAAAGGTAGCCGACATCTTGTCGGCAGCGGAATCACCCTTGCCGCTAATCCTCTTGAAGGCGCCCTTGAGCTGGGTCGGGGACATCGCGTTAGCCTTCTCGCTGACCGTGAAAAGGTCGCTGTAGGCATCGCGAAGCGCTTCGGCCATCACGGCCCGTGAGAGTGCCGGATCGCGATAGCGCTTGTACCGCTCGGTCGGCACGCTGGACTCATCCAAGAAGCGCAGGGACTTCATCACGTTGATGACTCCGCGGTCGGTCGAGGAAGCGAACCCGAGCTGCTTCAGAAAACTGTGTGTGAACCGATCCGGGACGCCCGCGTCGCGGACTGCGCCAAACACACCCGGCACGTTCTTAACGGTCAGCATGTATGCAGGCACCGACATAGCCCACCGACGATACGTACTCCATCGGACGACCTACTGCTGTGCTCCCGCGGCCTTCTCGCGGCGTCGTCGATGCGGCCGTGGTATCAAGCAGCGGGCGGGCTTGCTCGGCCGGGATCCGCGACTAGGCGTCCAGTAGCGTGACTGCCTGGATGCTGTGATGGCAGTGAGGTCCGCTCGGAACCGAAAACGCGTGTCGATCGCCCGGTGGCGGATGGTAGCGAGCGCGGTGACCGGCAATGACATCAGCAACTGGGAACGCCTGGCCCTCCCAGTCGGAGCATTCGCCGCGGGGGACGTACGCGGGGTTGGCGCGGTACACCGTGCACGTCGTCTCGCCTCGTGCTAGCAGCGCTTTCGCGAGGCCTCGAATGTACGCGATGTTGAACTCGCCGAAGCAAAGCTTTTCAAGCGCGTCTCGCTTGTTGTATTCGACGATTGTCACGCCGCCGCCTTTCGCAGGTCGCGTCAACGTGTCCTGCCAATACTCGGCTGGAGCCATTTGACCGGTGAGCCAGTCGTCATCATGGATGGCGAGCGCCTCAGGCATCACCTGCTCAAACTTGGCCCACCCAGCGTCGGTGAGCTGCTTGCCGTAGCACTGAGCCCGCGGCCAGTTCGCTGAGAGATCGGCCCACTCCTCTTGCCAAGCACCAACCATCTCGGCGCGGACATCCGCCTCATCGAGATGGTGGTACTGGAAGCCCATACACGAATCCTAGACCGCTATGGGCGCGGTATCCGCAGCTCCGGCCAAAACCGGCCTACCTCAAGATCGAGAGCCCTTTGCCCGTGAGGGCCGTTTGGGCAAAGAAACTGCGAAACCCGCCCGTGGTCCCCGCTACTCGCCTTGCACCACGGTTGCGTTGCCGAACTGATGGAGCAGCATCTGCTTGATCTCCAGTGCGGCACCGGCTGCGGCGGGATGGTTGGCGTTCGAGGGCAGCGTGCCGAGCCAGTCGAGAATGTCGCCGAGGTTCGCCCAGACTTCGGGCTCGCCCTGCTCGTTCTGACGAAGCTCGTTCCTGATTGTCGCCATCGCTCGTTCCTTTCGTTTGAGTCTCGGGTTCCACCGCTCAGCGGCTAGAACGATGGGCGGAACTACTCGTCCTCGTCGGACTCTAGGTCTGCCTCGACGCCGGGGTGGCGCTCTCTGAAGGCACCCACGATGCGCTTGACAGCCTCGACGGCTGCGTACCCCACCAGGCCGTCTGTCGCCGCCGAGCCGATTTCCATTGTGACGTGGACGACATCCCGTCCGACTCCGCGCTGCTCCATAGGCGGAGGGAACGCCACTTCGAGGCCAGCGTCGGAAAGCTGACGCGACAGCATGTGCGCCCCCCGAATACCCCCTGAATAGCGGACTCGAATCACGTCACCGTCCCCGTGCCGCCACGATCAGTGACGCGTGTCGCGTGGTGGATCTGGGTCGGGCCTGTTGATCGTGTTTGAGTTGCGGATCTGGCCGTCAGGTCGGTGGATCACGACCTCACCGCCGCCTGGATGGTTCCGAAGGTGCTCGGTAGCGGCTGCCTGGGCCTCGGCCTGCGTGTTGTGCAGACCAGCCGCACGCTCTGCCCCCTCGGCTTTGTCCGCCCACTGGCCGTCTGGCCTCTGCGTGACGTGCCTTCGTTGTCCTGGCATCACTCCTCCAAGAGATCGAACGTATGTACGTGGCAAACGATACCCGCTCGACCGGCGGAGCTACGCGAGGTAGATGCGGCCCAGATGGTCTTTGCGGTAGCGATTCCTGTAGGTCTTGTTACCGACCCGAGCGTTGACCTGTCCAGCCGAGGCAGGCTTGCCGTCGCGTTTGAGGTAGAGCCCTCTCCGCTCAATCTCGTCAGCCAGTTCACGCGTGCTCATACCGGCGGGCCTGTCGGCCAGCACGGCGTCTATGGCTTCGTGCAGCTTCATCGGCACATCCGACGGTCCAGAGGATTGTTACCAAATTGCTACCAAGGCGAGGGCTTCAAGGCGTGATTCCCCTGCCCTAAAGCCAAATCCAAACGATGGGCGATACTGGGCTCGAAACCGCACCCACCCCCCCGACCGGGGCCTTCCTCAGTAAATCCGGTGCTCCAGGTTCGCTGAGATGTTCTGAGATTCGCTCAGTTTGTTACCTCGATTGGTGCCTCGGACGGTGCCGGCATCGACATCGGCGCAGAATCCTGGCTGAACGCAGCAGCGACGATCTGCGCGTCGCGCGTCTTCGGCGCATAGTGGACGTAGCGTTCGGTGGTCTTGATGTCGCGGTGGCCCATCCACTCCTGAAGCGTCCGCATCGGCACGCCGTGGGCGGCCATCTGCGTCCCGAAGGTGTGCCGGAGCTCATGGAACTTGAGCTTTGGCTGCGCGACCTGAGCGGCCTTCAACGCACGACGGAACCGGCGCAGCAGGTGTGCCTTGTCCAGCGGCGAGCCGACCGGCAGCATATGGCCCTTGCGGTTGCCTCGGAGAACGAGCCGGG
>CAVRXK010000003.1:0-42801 GCA_963725165.1 uncultured Solirubrobacterales bacterium | reverse complement strand
CGTGGGTCGCCCGTTGGGTTGACCGTCGGAGTTAGTAGGCCGGACACTCCTCGCGGGGGTTTGTCTGGCCGGAGAATGGCTCCGGCTGACCCCAGAAAATGAGGAGGTCCGGCCATGACCGGAATTGTGACGTGGGCAGGTCTTGATGTCCATGCGCGTTCGACGCATGCTGCGGCGATCGACGCTTCGACGGGTGAGCTGGTGCGTGCGAGGTTCGGGCCGGGAATCGAGGAGCCTGTCGCGTGGCTTGTGGGTCTGCCTGGTCCGGTACGTGCTTGCTATGAGGCTGGGCCGACCGGGTTCGGGCTCTATCGCGCCGCGAGCGCGGCTGGGGTGGCCGTTGAGGTGATCGCTCCGGGCAAGACACCAAGGGGCCCATCGGACAGGGTGAAGACCGATCGCAAGGACGCCGAGCTGCTCGCGCGTTTGTTGCTGGCAGGCTCATTGACGAGCGTTGTGGTGCCGCCGGTCCAGGTCGAGGCCGCCCGGGAGCTGATGCGCGCTCATGACGCGTGCCGGCGTGATCTGATGACAGCTCGTCACCGGGTCTCCAAGATGCTGCTGCGCCATGGCCAGGTCTACCCGCGGCCTTCAACATGGACTATCGAGCATCGGCGATGGCTCTCGCGTCAGCAGTTCGAGGAGCCCGCGAGCGAGCTTGTGTTCGCGGACCTGATCGCCGCCATCGATGGCCTGACAGCACGCAAGGCAGCGATCGCGGAGCGCCTCTCGCGCCTGGCCCAAGATGAGCAGTGGTGGCCGACCGTCGCGAGACTGAGGTGCTTCCGGGGCGTCGACACGCTGACCGCGTTCGCGTTGCATCTCGAGCTCGGCGGTGACTGGGAGCGCTTCGCGCGGGCGAATGCGCTGAGTGCCTGGCTCGGGCTCGTCCCGTCAATGCACCAGTCGGGTGAGTCATCCCGCCAAGGCTCGATCACCAAGACCGGCTCGACGTTCGCGCGGCGGCTACTCGTCGAGTCAGCCTGGCATTACGGGCGCCAACCCCGGATCGGCGCGACATTGGAAAACCGTCAAGCCGGACAGCCCGATCATGTCCTGCAAATCGCTAATCGGGCGCAGCAACGGTTGCACCGGATCTATCGCCGGATGCGCGAGCGCGGCAAGCCGCACAACGTGACCGCCGTCGCTTGCGCCCGCGAGCTCTCGTGCTTCCTCTGGGCAGCCGCGACCGCCGACTAAAACCCAGCGAACAAGCTCTACCGGCCGGGAGACCGGGGCGCCGGGCCATCAGCGGCCAGCACGAGCGATTCAACTATGGGCAGCACCCCAGACGGAGTGCCACGCCCGCTCCTAGACCGCTCACGCTGGCAGCACGAAACCGGGCCCTGGGGTCACCAATCCCCGCATCATCAGACTGGCAACGCCGACACCGAGCCCGGCGCCCCGCTCTCCCGACCAAAAGAAAAGCCCCGCCGACGCGAGGCAATTCCACCTGCCACTTGACAAAACCCACGCCATATCAGTTGACGCTCGGGTCCGGTGGCATCCGCGCGATCAGCGCGTAGCTACCGCCCATGCGCGTGAGCACGCTGCTCCAGAGGTCCTCGGGCGTCTCGCAGAAGACGTCGTCGGGTACGGCGCTGTGGGCGATCCAGTCGCCGTGGTCGAGCTCGGCGTCGAGCTGGCCTTCGCCCCAGCCCGCGTAGCCGGCGAACACGCGCCGGCGCGCGGTCGCCTCGGTCAGCTCGTCGATGCCGGCGTCCGGCGCGGGGAAGCCGATCCGGCCGACCACCAGCAAGCCGGCCGGGGCCGGGTCGAGGAACTCGGCCAGGAACACGATCGAGCTCGGCTGCACCGGGCCGCCGACGTATACCGGCTCCTGCTCGGCGACGGTCTGCTCGAGCTGCGGCACCGCCTCGCTGACCGTCACCTCCGACGGGCGGTTCAGCACGACGCCCATCGCGCCCTCCTCGCTGTGCACACCGACGAGGATCACCGCGCGCTTGAAGTTGGGGTCCATCAGCGCCGGCGAGGCGAGCAGCAGCTGGCCGCAGAGCGATTCCTCCATGATCTAGAAGAGGCTAGCGCTCGCATGCCCGTCAGCCAAGCAAGAAGATATGCTGGGCCACGATGGCAAAGACTCCGCAGGTGGGCGAGCAGGCCCCCGATTTCGAGCTGCCGGGCACGGATGGAACGTTCAAGCTCTCCGCGCACCGTGGCGAGCGCGTCGTGCTCTTGTTCTATCCGGGCGACAACACGATGGTCTGTACGAAACAGTTCTGCTCCTATCGCGATCGCGCCGACGACTTCGCCGCGCTCGACGCGACCGTGGTTGGGATCTCCTCGCAGGATCTCGCCTCCCACGAGGGTTTCATCGCCAAGCACTCGCTCAACGTGCCGCTGCTCTCCGACGTCGATCGGCAGGTCTCGATCAGTTACAGCGCGTTCTCGTCTCGGCTCGGGATCAAGCGCGCGGTGATCGTGATCGACGAGCAGGGCATCGTCCGCGCCCGTCACGACCATCTGCTCGGGTTGGACTATCAGTCCGTCGACGAGCTCAAAGCGATGCTCGACGCGCTGCCCGCGGCGGCCTGACAGCAGAGCATGCGCGCGCGGCGCTCGAGGCGATGGACAACGAAGCGCTGGTCGCGATCGGCATGGACCCGCCGCCCGCCTTGCCGCAGCTGCCGGCACTCGATCCAAGCGCTGTGCCTGCGCGGCCGACGATCAGGATGGTGCTGCGCAAACACCTGCGGCTCACGCCTTGCGCGAAGAAAGTGCTCAGCGAGTCCTCCAGGTCGATGCGCCGCGGGCACTCGCATCCAGGCCCGCGGCATGTGCTCGCGGGGATCCTCGAGCTGCCGGCGCCGGACCCCGCGGTCGAGCTGCTGGCTGCGCTCGGTGTCGAGCGCAGCGCTGCCAGAGCGCGCCTGGCGGATCGCGATCGTGCTGAGGATGCCGATGCGTGAACTACTCTGCCAGCGTGAACGATCGGCTGCCTGCGGGCGAAGCGATGTGCGCGTGGCTGGCGTGGGGCAAGGCGATCCGCGCGTGAGCTGGCGCCCGACGAAGCGATGAGCGCGTGACGGCAATCGTTCGCGCAGAGTCGCTGTCGAAGCGCTTTGGCAGGCTGACAGCAGTCGAGGACCTGTCGTTCGAGCTCGCCGCGGGCACGATCACGGGCTTTCTGGGCCCCAACGGCGCAGGCAAGACGACGACGCTGCGGATGCTGCTCGGCTTGGCGGTGCCGACGAGTGGCCGCGCGCTCGTGTTCGACCAGCTCTATGCGCAGCTGCAACAGCCGGCGCTGCGGATCGGCGCGGTGCTCGAGGCCACTGACTTCCACCCTGGCCGCTCGGGCCGCGACCATCTGCGCACACTCGGCCTTGCTGCCGGCCTGCCCGACTCGCGCACCGACGAGGTGCTGGCGCTGGTAGAACTGAAGGACGCTGCCAAACGCCGCGTGAAGGGCTACTCGCTGGGCATGCGCCAGCGGCTGGGGCTTGCAGCGGCGCTGCTTGGCGATCCCGAGCTGCTGGTGCTGGACGAGCCTGCCAACGGCCTCGACCCCGAGGGCGTGCGCTGGCTGCGTGACTTCCTGCGCGCGTTTGCCTCTGGGGGGCGTACGGTGCTGATCTCGAGCCATGTGCTGGCAGAGGTCGCACAGACGGTCGACCAGGTGCTGATCATCAACCGCGGGCGGCTCGTTGTGGAGTCCTCGCTGGAGCAGCTGACAGCGCAGGTCGGCGGCGCGGTGCGCGTGCGCACGCCGGGCGTCGAGCAGCTGCGCCAAGCGCTCGAGCGCGAGCAGCTGCAGACGACGGCAAGCAACGAGCATGTGCTGCTCGTGCACGGCACCACCAGCGAGCACGTCGGCGACGTCGCGCTCGCTGCAGGGGTGCCGGTGCATGAGCTCGTCACCGAAGGCTCCTCGCTGGAGCAGATCTTCCTCGAGCTGACCGGTGGAGACGGCAGCGCTGTCAGCGGTGCGACCCCGAGCGCCGCCGTCCCCCCCGAGGCGAAGCCGTGATCGCACAGGTCAAAGCAGAGCTCTTGAAGGTGCGCTCGACGCGCACCACGCTCGGCCTGGTGCTGGGGATGATCGCGCTGATCCTGCTGTTTGCGCTGCTGACGGGGCTGCTGAGCAAAATCAGCGGCCTGTCCACGACCGAAGACCAGCGCACGACGCTCAGCTTGGGCAGCATTGCGGGGATCTTCTCGGCGCTTGCGGGCGTGCTGCTGGTGACCAGCGAGTTTCGCTTTGGCACGATCCGCCCGACGTTCCTGTTCACGCCTGTGCGCTCGCGTGTGCTCGGCGCGAAGCTGATCGCGGGCCTGCTTGCGGGCCTCGTGTTCGGCGTTGTCGGCGAGGGCGTGGGCTTTGCGATCGGCTATCTGATCATCGACGCGCGCGGCATCACGTTTGTGTTGAGCGGCGGCGAAGTCGCGCTGCTGCTGCTGGGGACGCTCGCTGCAACCGCCCTGTGGGCAGCGCTCGGCGTGGGCTTCGGCGCGATCGTGCGCAACCAGGTCGGCGCGGTGATCGGCCTGCTCGCTTGGGGCTTCATCGTTGACAACCTGCTGTTCGGCCTGGTCCCGTCGGTCGGTCGCTTCATGCCGACGCGCGCACAGGACGCGCTGATCGGGCTGAAGACCGAACACCTGCTTTCGCCTGCCGCCGGCGGGCTTGTGCTGGTTGCATGGGTGGTCGTGCTTGCGCTGATAGGCCTGCCGCTGGTCGCGCGCCGGGACGTCAGCTGAACGAGGCAGCCCGGCGCACCGACAGACCAGCGCCCCCACGCCGCAATACGCCTGGACGCTACCAGCGACCAACGCATGGCTAGCGACGGCTTGCGAACGTTCTGTCGGAGGAAAGTGGTGTGGGAATCCTCGAACCGGGTCAGCGTGTGCTGCTGGTGCAACGTACTAAGAGGCTCCGCCGACTCTTTGCGGTCCGTTTCAGCTATCGCTGCGATCCGTTTGCGGTCCCGAGTAGCACGAGCAGGCACGAACACCAGCGAACAGGCTCCCACGAGCCTCAGCGCTTTCGTACCCTTTCGCCCATATTCGCTGCTGTTCGCGGTTCTCTAAGACAATCGGGGCGAACGGTTTAATTTGGCTCCAATACTAGGGATCTGGAGGCCCTGCAAACGTTTTGCAAACGTCATGTACATGCCGGGTACGCTCGGCGACGATCTGATGCACGCCTCGTATACATGATACCGGCCGGCGTGGCGGACGATCGTGGGCCATCGCGGCGAACGCGATGTCGTCGCGGCATCGGCGTGGCGTCAGTCTCTGCTCAGGCGCCGCCAGCGGGCGCTCCTGCCGGTGCCGAGCGACTTGATTCGGTCCTCATCCTTCAGTTGGCTGAGCACCCTGTTGATGTAGCCGTCGCTCACCCCGGGGGCGGCTTGGCGGACATCGGCAATTGTGAACTCGTCAACCATCAAGGAGTCGATAAAGCTCGTGATGAGAGCCCGCTTGGGGCCCCGCCCCGCGAGCGCTCCGGTGCGACTCTCAAACTCCTTGTAAGCGGCGAGCAGGATCCCGAGGAAGTAGCTCGTCCAAGGCTCCAGGCTGTGCTCGCCCTGGTGCCATCCACGGGTCGAGCTGCCAAGCGCTTCGTAGTAGGTCTCCCGGCTTGCGTCGATCAGCTTCTCGATGCTGATGTAGCGACCGACGTCGTGCCCGACGATGTAGAGCAGCCAGAGCGTGATCAGCCGTGACATACGGCCGTTGCCGTCCCGGAACGGGTGGATAACCGTGAAGTCGAGTACGTACGCGGCACACAGCAACAACGACGAATAGGGTCCGGAGTCGAGTGCGCGACGAAACTCGCTGTGCAGGTCATCCATCGCCTTGGGTGTTAGGAACGCCGCCACGGGTTTGAAGCGGACAATCCTCGTGCCGTCAGGCAGTCGTTCCTCGACCTCGTTGTCGATCCTCTTCCACTGTCCCGCGTCGCGGTCGCCGACATATCGGTGGAGATAGCTGTGCAACTGCTGCACGTACCGGGGCTCGAACGGTATGTCGGCGCCGTTAGAGTGAATGGTCGCCAATACGTCCCGGTAGCCGGCGATCTCCTGCTCGGATCGAGTCTGCGGCGTGGTCTTCTCGGCGACAAGCGCTTCGATGCGCGCGAGCGGGGCGCGTATGTTCTCGATCGCGTTCGAGGCCTCAGTGCTCTGGACCAGCGCAACCTTGCGCAAAGTCTCAAGGCCCGTTGGGTTCTGCTGCCGATAAAGCTCCGCCCTTCCCTTGGCCTCTGCGATGCTCGTCAGCGCCGCGACGGTATCGGGAGGGAGCGCGCCGAAGTGCCGCGCCAGATCATCAAAGCTACCCATACCACTAAACGTACTACTAAGCTCAGACGAGGTATACGTTTAGCGCTTGTAGGTGCACGTTCGCGGCAATCGTTTCGCGGCAATCCAGATGTCTCGAAAGACCATAGGGGCCGACACCAAGTGCCTGCCGGGTGCAATTGACTGACTGTCCCATCTTGCGGCCTCACGGCCGATAGGGTGGTCACATGCGCGAGATTGGAGTCCGCGAGATGAAGAGGACACTCAGCCAGACACTGCGCGCCGTCGCTCGAGGCCAACAGATGCGCGTGACGCTCCGCGGACAGCCACTGGCCGACATCGTCCCAGCCGCCGCCTCAACCAACGACGATCGACTGCGCCAGCTGGTAGCCCAAGGGCGGCTGGTGGCGCCCGCTCACGCGCGACCGAGACGGGCACCCAAACCTGTAAAGAGCAATCGCGGCGCGTCGGGTTTGGTGCTGGCCGAGCGGGAAGCCGAACGCTGAACCTCTACCTCGATGCGAGCGCGCTGGTCAAGCGCTACATCACCGAACCCGGCAGCGACACTGTCCGCGACATTATGGACAGCGCGAGGGCTGGTTCATGTGCCGGGTCGGCCTGCCTCGTAGAGACATCCGCGCTGTCGACCTGAGCACAGGCCAAGCAGCCACAGGGGCCGTACGCGAAGAGTAGCCCGCCTTCGGCGTGATCGAAGTAGACCAGCGCCTAGTCGAAGACGTCGCCAGACTCGCAGTCGACCGCGAACTGCGCAGCATGGACGCTCTGCACCTCGCCGCCGCCCTCATACTCCCCCGCGAGGACCTCCTACTCGCCACCTGGGACCGCCGCCTCCACGCCGCCGGCAAAGTCGAAGGACTCGCGCTCACCCCAGAAAAGCTTGACTGGCAAGCATGTCCCGGTCAAACCTGGTGCAGAGGACTGCGGGACGAAGACGAGGGTCGGGCAGGCCGTCGGCGCGCGCTCCTGCTTCGCCAGGCCGCAAGCGTGCGTGTGCCCGCCCTCAGTCGGAACGCTTGCAGGTTCGTCCTTTGTGGGTATGGGTCGCGCCCTGGGGTGCGCGCCTGTTCAGGCGCGCACGCGGGCTCGGCTGGGGGAGCGCGTGGCGATACCGCTTCCGCGCCGCCTTGGACTGGGTCGCTCGCGAGGACCGGTGTGCTCGCCGTCGGCGTCCTCTGCGTCGCTGATCGCCCAGGCAACCCGCTCGATGAACTGGGCTGCCGCATGGTCGGTGCTCAGGTGCACCGACTGGACGCGCTCATCGAGCCAGACGGACGTGTCGGCGGGCAAGGGGGATGGGTCTGTGGTGATGATGATTCTTGGCATCCGAAGCTCCTTCTCGAGACTTGACGGGGACGTGATAGGCAAGGCATCCGCGAATGGAAAGCGAGGCCTCTGAGAGGGACGTCCCGGGGAGGGCGGGAGCACCTCACCAGACGCGAGGAGAGGGGAAACGTCAGTTACGACAGCAGCGTTCGAGCACACGGTCATCCGCCGCCGCGACGCCGGTGACGGAACACTGCTGAGCGTCGCTGTTCCGCCGGTGAATGTATGCGAGATCCAAAATTGTGCATAAACTCTATCGAGATACTGAGTTTTTGTCAAGGCCATTGTTCCTACGTGGATGCGAGCACATCGGTGGGAGCCCTCCCCTCCCGGTTTGGACAAGGATCAGGTCGGAGGTGCGGCAAAGGCAAGGGCTTCCGCTTTGCTCGCACGAGCGGGCGCATACCGATCCTCAGTCCCCGCACCCGGAAATCGTCCTTTGCACGAGTGTCGGAGCGGTCGATTGATGCGCTCGCTTTGCGCTAAGGCGCGGCCGCGGTGCTCTTTGGGTCGACCAGGATCTTCGCGTGGGTCTCGGGATCTCCGAGCGCCTCGAAGGCCCCATCGACGCCGTCGAGTCCCACGGTGCCGGTGACAAGAGGACCGGGGTTCACCTTTCCCTCGGCGAGCATGTGAAGCGTGTCGCGGAACTCGACGGGGGTGTAACCGAGGACGAAGCGCAGGTCGATTTCCTTGTTGATCGCCATTGCCGGCCTGATCTTGTCAGTACCCATACACACGCCGACGACGACCACGCGGGAGAACAGAGGCGCACTCGTGATCACCTGGTCGAGCACCCCAGGCACGCCCACGCATTCAAAGATCACGGGGCTCTTGGGCTTAGCCAGGCCGAGCGCTTCGGCCGCGCGCCAGGTGTGATGCCAGGGAATCGGCAGCCGCTGCATCTTGCCCATACCGTCAACTGCGAGGTCGAGGGCGGCGGGAACCGCGGTGAGGTGCCCGTGCTTCTCGGCTGAGGCGTGGGGCGATTCGTGTGCTGGGTCGACGACGACGTCAGCGCCGCATGCCCTCGCCAACGCGCGACGCCCCGCGGAGAAGTCGCTCGCGATGACGGTGCGCACACCGTGTGCCTTGAGCATGCAGATCACCGACAGGCCGATCGGCCCGCAGCCGATGACGACCGCGACGGTGCGCTTCTTGACCTCACCTCGGCGTACAGCGTGCCAGCCGACAGCCATCGGCTCGGTCAGCACGGCGACTCCGGGCGCGAGGCCATTGGGCACGGGAACGGTAAGAGACTCCTGCACGAGCATCTGCTCCGCATAGGCACCGGGAGCCGCCACCGACAGACCGGTGGCGTGGACGTCCTTCCCGACACGCAGTAGAGGCAACGAGACCACCGTCGTCCCCGTCGGCACCGACCGCCGGCAGGAGGGGCCGTGTTCGACGATCTCACCGCAGAACTCGTGCCCCATCACAACGTCCTGGTCGGAGCGCATGAAGTCCGCATAGCCGGTCTCCAGAGCCACGTCTGCCATCTCGTTGCAGTGATGGCGAGCATGAAGGTCTGATCCGCAGATGCCACAGCGAAGGACATCGATCAATACCTGCCCCCTTTCGGGGGCCGGCGTCGGCAGATCGATGACCGTCAACTGGCCTCCTTTACAGTTCACGACCTTCATTGGGCACCCGCGACGATCGATCCGGCGAGTACGCGCAAGAGCTCTACCCAGCCCGACCCGGGAAGGTCGGGCTCGACGGCACGCTGTACCCCGGTGCCGAGTCCGAGCGCGAGGATGATGGTGCTCAGCGCCTCGGGGTCGATCGGGAAGTCCTCGCCGAGCCGCGCAGCGATTACTTCGGCCCAGCCCGCGCGAAGGCGCGCGTGGCGAGCGGCGGTGGCGGCCTTGTAGGTGTCGTCGTGAGCACTGAATGCCGCAAGCTCTATCTCAAAGCGCGTCCACTGCGGTTCGCCGATGGTGTCCTGCGCCCACGCAGCGAGCGCGTCAAACCACTCATCGAGGCTGCCTGTCTCCTCGAGTGAATGTCTGAGATCGCGCGCCATGCGCTCGTACAGCTCATCGATCACGGCGATCCCCATCGCGGTCTTGCTGGGGAAGTTGGAGTAGACCGCGCCGCGGGTGAACCCCGCGTCCTCGCCGATCTGCTCGAGAGAGGTGACCTGGAAGCCATCGCGCAGAAACAGGCGGGTGGCCGCGTCGACGATCAGCGCTCGGGTTCGCGCCTGGGACTCTGCACGCGTCAAACGGGTCATCGTACGAACGCGTAGTCGTCGAGGTTGAAGCGGGCGCTGCGCCAGGCCGCCTCGAGCGAGAGGCTGGGCCGGAACGGCGCGTCGCCGTGCTTGTCGAAGTAGTAGCTGTTCGCGTTCGAGCAGGCACCCCGGAAGAAGACCTGGTTGTGGCGGCGCCCGAGCATCGACTCGAAGTAGCGACGGTTGGCCTCGGGCGTGATCTCCACTCGCGTGGCGCCTTCGCTGCGCGCCCGCTTCAGGCAGCGCACGATGTGGCGCATCTGGGTCTCGATCAGACCGAAGTAGGACTGGCCGTTGAACCCGTAGGGACCGAGGATCGAGAACGAGTTCGGAAAGCCGGGGACGCTCACGCCCTCATAGGCCTGCAACCGGTTGGCATCCCACCACTCCTCGAGGTCAACACCACCCACGCCCAGCATCTCGAATGCCGGCAAATTTCCGGAGTCGAACACCTTGAACCCGGTTGCAAGGACGAGCACGTCGAGAGGATGCTCGACCCCGTCGCTCATACGAACGCCCGTCTCGGTGATCGCCTCAATGGAGGTGGTTTCGAGCAGCACGTTCTCCCGGTTGAAGACGGGGATGTACTCATTGGAGAAGCTCGGGCGCTTGCACCCGAGGGAGTACTTAGGCGTGAGCTTCTCGCGCACGACGGGATCCTTGACCTCGCGGAGCATTTTGCGAGCGGTGGCTTCGCCGCGGGCAGTGAGGCTCGGGAACTGGCCGGCGAAGTGGGCGGCGAGCACGAAGGTGAGCTCCACGAAGGCCTGACTGGCCCAGCGTGTGGCGAGCTCGGCGCCGGGCACCGAGCGCAGTGCCCGGCGCACGCGCGGGCTCATCGGCGCGTCGAGCTTGGGTAGGCACCAAATGGGAGTGCGCTGGAAGACGGTGACCTGCTCGACTTCAGGGGCGATCGCGGGGATGAGCTGGATCGCCGAGGCACCCGTGCCGATCACCCCGACGCGCTTGCCGCGCAGGTCGACCGAGTGATCCCAGCGCGCCGTGTGCATGGTCGTGCCGGCGAAGGAGTCGAGGCCCTCGATCTCGGGCGGTTTGGGCTGGCTGAACACGCCTGTCGCGCCGACCACGTATCGCGCGGTGATCTGCTCGCCGTTCGCGGTCTGGATGCGCCACGCGTGGGCGTCCTCGTCGAACCTCGCCCCGACCACCTTGGTGTTCAGCTGGATGCGATCGCGCACCCCGTACTTGTCCACGCAGTGCTCCGCGTAGGCCTTGAGCTCCGTCCCCGGCGCGTACACGCGCGACCAGTCGCTGTGCTTCTCGAAGGAGAACTGGTAGCTGAAGGACGGGATGTCGACCGCTATTCCCGGGTAGGTGTTCCAGTGCCAGGCGCCCCCGACACCGTCCCCGGCCTCGAGCACGACGAAGTCGTGGAAGCCGGCCTGGTCGAGCTTGATCGCCGCCCCGATGCCCGAGAAGCCGGCACCGATCACGACGACCTCGTGGTCCATTGCGATATCCGAAGTATCCATATGCTCATCAAGGTATCGAGAACGCTCGCCGAGCGCTGCGACAGCGCTGGCCACGAGCACCCACCTGGAAGGGCCGCGGTAGTTTCCGCTCACGCGCATCTCCCGACCACGATTGAAGGTCGGCGCGATCTGACCGCGTGCATCTACGTGGGTTCCGTCGATCACGAGTTTCATGTTCTTCGGCCGTCACCGCAGCGACAAGCGCGAAACGAAACGCGAGGCTGCCGACCTAACGAAGCTCCTCCGCCGATGCGCTCGCATCCACGTTGGAGGAGGCATCCCTGCACAGGCACACGCCGCTTGCGCTCAGGACGGTGGGTGTCGCTCAAAGTGGCCGGGGGTGGTGGGCCTGTGCCCGTGGTGTTGGCCGCGCGTCTCTGAGAGATCGGTTTCTGCGCGGCAAGTTGACCGTCGCTGTCGTGTGGGGGCCTTTCAGGCCGTCTGGGCGGCCAAGTGGTGCTTGTGGAGCTTCATTAGGTTGTGAGTCGCGGTGATCAGCCGCCATTCGGAGCGTGCGGCGGATCTGCCTCGCCGCTGGAACTGCGTGATGCGCCGGTTGTGCTTGGTTTGAGCGAACACCGGCTCGACCATGGCCTTGCGTTTTCGGTAGAGCCCGCCGCCGAGGTCACCAGCGAGAACGGTGCGCATAAAGGCATAGCGCCCGCCGGTCCAGCCGCGGCGAGGTTTTTCATGCTTGCCGGCGTCGGGCGGGATCAACACCTGGGTGCCTGTATTCACTACTTCGTCGATCTGCTGCTCATGCCAGTAACCGGTGTCAGCGAGCGCTACCGCCGGTGTGTCGCTCACACCGATCTGCTCTAGCTCTCGCAGGGTTGCTGTGATCATCGGCTCGAGCTGGCCGAAGTCCGGGGAGCTGAGCGTGACCTCGGCCGCCACCACGATCTGCTGCTCGCTCACGACGGCCTGCACGTTGTAACCCTGGGTGTAGCTGCGCGGCGTCTTCACGTTGCGCGAGTCCAGGTCGGTCGTGTTGATCTTCCCGGCGGGTATCTCCGGTGGCTCATAAGGGCTCGGTGGGCGACTGAGCCGTCGGCCTTGGGTGTCGCGCCCGTGCGCGCGGTAGTGCTCATAGGCCTCGTTCGCCTCGCGCTCGACCCGCAGGTTCTCCTGCAAGCGACGCTCGCACTCAAGCAACCGCTCCGCCCGCGAGCGCGGGACTGGGTCCGCCGCCATCCGACGATGCTCCTCGAGCTGACGGCGCGCCTCACGCAACCATCCCTCACGCCCATCAGCCCGGGCGACGATCGCGTCCGGATCGAGCTTGAGCTCCACACCATGCGCCTCGGCCTTCCCGTCTCGCGTATCTTCGCGCCCCTGCGCGAGCTTCTCCTTGGCCGCACGCAACGCAGCGCGCCTGCCCTCATGCGTGCGCAGATGCTCGGGCAGCTCATCGCCACGCGCATCGCCGTAGAGCGCGTCCTCAGCAGCGTCAACCTCGCCCGCCTCCTTCAAGATCTCTCGCGCGAGCTGCTCATAGTCGAGGTTTGAGTGGTGCGAGGCGTTCGCGTGTACCTTCGTCCCGTCGATCGCGATCACGCCGACCTTCACCAGGCCGGACTCCCGGCAGAGCCCGAGTACCTCGCTGAACAAGCCCGCCAGCGCAGCCTCATGCCGCACACGAAACCTTGCGATCGTCGCGTGATCAGGCGTCTGCTGCGCCGCGATCACGCGGTAGGCGACATCCTCCACACAGCGACGCTCAATCCCCCGCGAAGAGCGCTCACCACGTGCATAGGAGTACATCAACAGCGCCACCATCATCGACGGCTCAAACGCCGCGCGACCCCAACCATCCAGGCGATAGGAACCATAAAACGCGCCGAGGTCCATCTCCTCCACCGACGCCAACACAAACCACGCCAAATGGCCCTCCGGCAGCCAATCCCGCGGGTCCGGCGCCATCAGAAACGTCTGCTCACGATCACACGCCAAGAAGTTCATAGCCATGCCATGAATAGTCTTAAACCGCTCGGACGGAGCCCGGGTTTGCGCGACACCCACGACGAGCTGCGAAAGCCTGGGTTGAAAACCTTGGTTGGCTGCTCGTGTCCAGCAGGAGCGCATGAGCGACAGCCGAGCACACACGCCATCCATCGCCTACCGAGAGGTGTCCGATCCTGCTTGGGATCCCACACGCAACCCGCTTCGCACCGATGAGATGATTCAGGACTTGGACAAGCTCACACACGAGACCGAGCGAGAAGCGCCCGACCTCGCGATGGACATCGAACGATGACGACGGTGGCCACAAACCAGCACGCCACGGCGCATACTTCTCACCGTGTCGCAGCTTCAACTTCCTGATGGCCAAAAGCTCCGGTTGCTCAAGGAGTCAGACGCCGAGGAGTTGTATGCCGTCATTGATGCCAACCGCGACTACCTCGCACGCTGGCTCCCCTGGGCCGCCAACCAAACTCTTGAGGACACCTTGGCGTTCATCCGGCGCACACGCGAGCAGATGACGAACAACGACGGTTTTCAAACAACCATCACTGATGACGGCAAAATCGTCGGAATGGTCGGCTTTGTCGGCGTCTCATGGCAGCACCGCTCAACGATGATCGGATACTGGCTGTCCGAGTCGGCACAGGGCAATGGCGTTATGACTCGCGCCGCTCAATCGCTCACAGATCACGCATTTGAGACCTGGCGACTCAATCGCGTGGAGATTCGGGCGGGCGTAGAGAACACCCGCAGCCGGTCAATTCCCGAACGTCTCGAATTCCGACAGGAGGGTGTCCTGCGCGAGGCCGAGCTTGTCGGCGACCGCTATGTAGACCAGGCCGTCTACGCCATGCTCGCGCGCGAATGGCGCACACCCGCACAACAGCGGGTCTAGCGCACGCGACGCTCCCAAACGGAACCTCATTGGAACCTTGACGACCCCCAAAACGCCGAAAACCCCCTATCGGTGGGGGTTCTGGCAATCGGGGCGAACGGTTAGAGAACCAGCAAACACGGGAGATTTCGCCCGCCTGCGGTCCCATTGCGGTCCTCATACCGCGCCCATACCAGACTTCACGCCCGTCGAGACCCGCCGTATGTCATCCCGTACACATGTACGCTGGCTCCGGAGAACCCTGACGATAAGGCCCACAAGCTCCCGAGCCCGAACAGCGATAGGCTGAGACCGTGGCATCGAGCAGAATAGAAATCTCTGGACCGCCAATAAGGGCCGAACAAGCCCGGGTCGGATTCCCTTGGATACTTCCTCTAACTTCGCCTCCGTCCCTGCTCTGGTCGACCCGATTCAGCGAGGTCGATTGGGCGTCGTTGGATTCACGACTTCGCCCCCCCTACCACCCACGCCTAGATGGGGACCGTATATGGCTGCCGGGACTTGCGCCAGACGCGCTAAAGCCCATTCTCGACCTCGTTGCCGACCAGATCGAGCAAATCAGCGCTGCGGTCATCGAGGAGGAACAGACGGCGGTCTCGCGCGAAGCCGAGACGGCCGAGGCACGTCGTCAGAAAGACAACGCTGCCGCCGCCACCTTTGACGAATGGTGGCGGGAACGCCAGGCCGGGTAGGACGAGACTCCCTAACTCTCAGCTCGTGCGGTCAAGGCTGGCAGACCGCTCCACGCCATCTTGAGGAGCGTCGCGTCGGCCACTTGGCAAAGGGCCGCAGCTCCAGGTAGTTGCCAATGCGGGAACTGCTCGCCAAGGATCAACGCGCGGAGTTGCTTGTAAGGCACGACGACTTCGCCGTCGTTATCGTCGAGTAGGACGTACCGGAGCTCGCGCTCGGAAGCCCAGTCCTCGACCTTCCTAAAGAACAGCTCCTCGGCGTTCTGTTGGAGATGGGCGCGATAGCCACGTGCGGTGTCCCCGTCGCCCGTTACCGTGAGTGTCGTGGCGTCGAGCGTGCGAGCGTGGGGATAACCAACGAGCGGCAGATCGCTATATATGACCTCGCCCCAAGCAGTGGTATTGATCGCTTGGAGGTGGTCAAGCGCTTGCTGGTGGATGTGGTCTCGGTCGAACACGAGACACACCCCAGCGTGATTCTCGGCGTATTGCTCCCACATACGTGGTCTCGCATAGCCCCAGGCATGGGCCTCGGAAACGCCGGGATCATGTGGTCGATCGACGGTGAGGCTGAGAATCTTGGTGTTAGCGAGCGCGTCGCGCTCAAGCGCGCGCAGCTTCTCAACATCCCTCTCTGGCCACGAGGCCGGGGTGAACAAATGTTCTGCGCGCTCCTTATTCTCAAGCGGATCCCGCATCGTCGCCAAGCTGCCCAGTCGTAGGAGCTTCGTCGGGAGGATATGCTCGAAAGCCGCCGCCCTGTTAGTGTAATGGTAGGTGAGCTGGCCGCTCTCACCGAGCACTCCGCGCCATGGTGCAAAGTCATCAGTCATGAGGCATCGGACTGTAGTAGTGCCGCGTGTCTTTCGTAGCGAGGCCGTAGCCGGCGCTTCCCCGAAGCGCTTCGGTATTTCATTGGTATTTCGGCGAGCTTCTCGACTCGAACATCGACAAAGCTGCGGTCCATTTGCGGTCCGTTTCGGATGCCACTGCGGTCCCTTTGCGGTCCCGAGTGCCACGAACAGACACGAACACAAGCGAACAGCCTCCCGCGCGTCTCAGCGTCTTCGCGGTCTTTCGCCCATATTCGCGGCTGTTCGCGGTTCTCTATGGCAATCGGGGCGACCGGTTCAAGTTGCCTTTCCAATGCGGTTTTTCCGACCTCTGCAACGGGTTTGCAACGGCTGTACCGCATCGCGGCCGAACTCAATCACGACTCAGACCATCCGTATGCCATGCCTAACGTGCGTACAGGAAGCTGTCGTGCAGACAAAACCAACTCAGGTGCTATATTTGTACGTACATTGATACGCACATCTAAGGAGATCGCTGTGAGCACGATCGGCGTCCGTGAGCTTGCAAGGCACGCAAGCTCCATCATCAACGACATTGAGCAGAACAAGGAGCCAGCGCTAATCACGCGTCGTGGTCGGCCTGTCGTCTACATGCTCCCTGTCGACTCGGCGGAGTTCGAGGACTTCGTGCTCGCCCACGCTCCTCAGTTCATCGAGGGCATGGCCGCCGCCGACAGCGAGCTAGCAGCCGGCGAAACAGTGTCCCTCGCCGACATGCGCACAGAACTCGAAGCAGACGAGTCGCCAAGCAATCGGTAGATGCAGCAGGGATCTCGCTGAATGTATCGCGTCGAGCTGTCCAAGCGTGCGCTGCGTGACCTGCGACGGATCGACCACAAGAGCCGCAAACGCCTACTCGACCTACTCGAAGATGGCCTTGCCGCCGAGCCCCAGCCACCGAACCTCGACATCAAGGCGCTGACCGGCCGCGTACCGTGGCTGCGCCTTCGTCACGGCGAGCATCGCATCATCTACAGGCCACTCACGCAGGCCGAGGTAAGAGCCATGAACGCCAACGAGCAAGCTGGCTACCTCGTAGAGCGCATCATTGACCGCCGCGACCTCGAGCGCGCCGCGTCGACCCTGCCAAGCTAGCCGCAATTCGCCCGCCCGTCACAGACAACAACTTTCATATCTCGACGGACGGTGGGGGTTAGGCGCTAGGAGTCGACTTTCCTCAAAGGCGGCCGAATCCAGAACATGTTCGGGTGCGCCGGTCAGCCCCTGGCGGGCACAAGTTCAAGACACTAGGATCAGGGCAGTTTGGAGCCGCCACACAAAGAGGGATGACAAGATGGCACGCCGTAGCGTTTGGGTACAGATGCAGCGCGAAGCCGAGCGCCGTCGGCGTGAAGCTGAGAGAGCGGCTCGAGCACTCGAGAGCGAGCGACAGCGCCAGGTGAAAGAAGCAGCCCGCCGGCGCGCGCACGACGAGAAAGAGCAGAAGCGACTCTACGCCGAGCAACGCACGCACGAAGCTGAGCGGCTGACTCGGGAGATCAAAGAACGCGTCGACCAGCTCGATGGACTCCTAGCTGTCTCCTTGTCTGCAGACACATCATTCGAGATCCAGACGCTGAAGGAGCAGCCGGCCACGATCCCGTTCGACCCTGGCGAGCTTGCAATCCCAATCAAGCCTCCCGTCAAGCAACTACCTCCACCGCCGTCTGGCCTGCAGAAACTTTTGCCCGGAGCAAAGGCGAAGCAAGCACAGGCTGTGACGGAGGCTGAGGCGCGCTACGCGGAGGAGCTCGCCCAGGCCGTTCAGGCCGAGGGCAGCCGGCAGACGGCGCTGACCGCCGCCGAGCGCGACCACGAAGCACGCGTGCATGCCGAGGCCGAGCGAATAGCAACCCAGAACAAGGAGGTCGCCACGTTCAAGGCCGGCTATGAGGCGCGTGATCCAGACTCGGTCGTCACCTACTGCTCCATGGTGCTCGCCGCGAGCCGATACCCAGACGGGTTTCCCCAGCAACACAAGGTGGCGTACGTGCCAGAGTCACGACAGCTCGTCATCGAGATGGACCTACCGACCTTCGACGTCGTGCCAGACGTGGCCGAGTATCGCTACGTCAAAGCCAAAGATGAGATTACTTCCAAAGCACGACCAGCGACCCAGAACAGGACGCTCTACGCAAACGTCGTGGCGCAAATGACGCTGCGGTCCGTCTCCGAGATGTTTCGAGCGGATCGAGCCGGCCACATCGAGTCCATCGTCTTCAACGGACACGTCGATACCATCGACCCTCGGACAGGACAGCCCACGCATCCCTGCCTGATCACGCTCCGCACAACCCGTGATCTCTTTGACAGCCTTGACCTCGCGCGGGTCGAGCCTGGTGCCTGCCTACAGGGACTCAACGCATCGATCTCCCGTAACCCAGCGGAGCTTGCCCCCGTGCGCCCCGTTCTCGAATTCAGCATGGTCGATCCACGCTTCGTCGAGGACACCGACGTCCTTTCTTCGATCGACCACCGACCAAACCTCATGGAGCTGACACCTGGCGAGTTCGAGACGTTGATCACGAATCTGTTCGAGAAGATGGGCTTGGAGACGCGATTGACGCAAGCCTCCCGTGACGGCGGGGTTGACTGCGTCGCTTACGATCCGCGGCCCATATTCGGCGGAAAGGTCGTCATCCAAGCGAAGCGCTACAAGAACACGGTCGGAGTGAGCGCAGTTCGCGACTTGTTCGGAACGATGCAAAACGAAGGAGCCAGCAAGGGCATCCTCGTCACCACGAGCGGATACGGCAAAGCCTCATTCGAGTTCGCGCAGAACAAGCCACTCGAGCTGCTGAGCGGCAGCAACCTGCTCTACCTCCTCGAAGAACACGCGGGGATTACGGCCAAGATTGAACCACCCGAGGATTGGGCCCAACCCGAGGAAAAAACCGCTGGCGAAGCACAGGTAGAGACACCTCGCCCTGCACAGCCTGCCCCAGGTGCCGGCGACGGCTCTATGGCCGAGCACGAAGCCGGCTAGCACCAACAGCGCCTAACACCCACCGCCCTTGAGATCACGCTGGCGATCTGACCTGATCGCGCCACTATGAGCACCGATGCCGAGTTCCGACAGCCCAAGCCCTGGGTGACCAAGCAGCGACTCGCCGACCACTTGGGCGTGACCCGCCGCTGGATCGAGTCCCAGCAACAGCTCGGCCTCCCGCACCTGCACACCGGTGGGATGAATCGCTACCGCATCTCAGAGATCGAGGCGTGGCTGAGGGAGCGCTACGGCACCCCTACACGAGGCGCCTGAGCCCAGACAAGCGGGCAAAGCGTGGCCGCGCGGCCACGCGAGCTTTCGCCTCTATTCGCGCTGATGCACATATATTCGCGCACCTTCGCAGACAACTGTCATATCGGGGCGAACGGTTCAAGTTGCCTTAGATGAGCCATTTTCGCAGCGTTTGCAACGGGTTTGCAACGGCCTAACCCCGCCCATACCAGGCATCGCACCCACCCGTGCCGGGCGTATGCCATACAAGACGTTCGTACGTTAATGTGGCTAGCAAGAGTGTGCCGGCAGCAGATCTCGCTCGCCCTTGTCGGCTAAAGATCAGCTCGTAATCCCGTCGACGGGTGGATACCGTCCGTCCGGCCTCCCATAATGTCGCTATAATGTCCCGTACCAGAGACAGTGAGGAGACATGACGGCTGTGCAGACATATGAACAGAGACTCGGACAACTTGACAAAAGGGTCGAAGATCTGCAGGACGGGTTCCTAGAAGCCATCGAGCATCTCCGTCAAACACCAGAGGCCGATTGCTCCTTCGAAGACCATTGGGAAGACATTGCAAAGCGGATGAAGGGGCTTCGCGACGAGATCAATGCCGAGGACTTCGACAAGGACCAGCTCGCGACGCTCGCTACGGCGCTCTTGGACATGCGGGACCTGCTCGAGGAAGACCCACGAAACAACCTTGATATCTGCGATCAGCTGATGATCGTGCTTGAGCGCATTCGCCACGTCGTTCGAGACGCACTCGACGAGCACGTGACGGGCGTGCCGGGTGATGTCGGAATGGTGATGGGCGATCTGGGCCGATGGCTGGAGCGCGTGCCAGATCAGGCGATTGCGGACGTCCTCGGCGTGGATAGACGCACACTGTCGCGCTGGCGAGGCCAGGCTACCCAACCTCGCCGCGGACTTCGCGTTTTTGCCCATCTTGTGGCGATTCTTCGGCACAATTGGGACGCCGAGGGCATCATGGCGTGGTTCAACCGGCCGCGCCGCGACCTCGACGGACGCAGGCCAGCGTCGGTGTTGGATGATCCCAATTGGGAGGATGCGCTGATCGGCGCGGCGCGCTCTGGGCGGAACCAATATGGCACGTAGGCCGCCTGCCTTCGTAGATCAAGTCGTGATCGCCTATCGCGCGACGTCATACGACGTGCCTGTATGGGTCAGCCCGAATCGCCGCGAGGGACGATGGAACATCGCCAACCAAGAGCCGATCGCACAGTACATGTCGCTCGATGCAGAAGCACCCTTCGCAGAGATGCTCCGCCACGAGAATCTACGATCCGAGTCAGATGCCTCGCACTACAGGACGACCATCTGGCAATTGCAGGTGGACTCGGGAGCAATCGTCGACTACAGCACGTTCGAGCTGGCGGAGGGGGCCGGCTTCGATCCCGAAGCTCTCGTTAGTGACGATTACGAGCGCTGTCAAGCCGAGGCCCGATGGCTTGTAAGCCACAACGCGCGAGGTGTGCTCGCGCCTTCGGCTGCGCTACCCGGTAGTACGAACCTGACGCTCTTCGGGCCACGCGTTCGCGTCCGATGGGGTACGCCCGTGAAGCTCGCGTCTTCGGTTCCTGCGCAGCCAATCAGCACCGGCGCGCCGCCGACCGGGTTGATCGAGCGGGTCCGCTACTACGGTCAGCGCGAACCTAAGCTCGAGGAGTATCTGCGGGAATCCAGCCGACGCAAAGTCGGAGGCCGCGACTGATCAGAACCCTCTCGCACCCATTGGGGGGTCGTCCAACTGGCAGGACGCCTGACTTTCCATCTGGTTATCTGGGTTCGAGTCCCAGCCCCCCAACTAAAGCAAATCGACGCCCGGGCCGACTATATTTCCATCTGGAAAGTCAGGCGTCCTGCGGCGTGAGTCGCAGACGACACGAAGTTCCTTGAGGAGCCCGCCACGGCGGGCTCCTCTTTTTAGTCCGACGTATTGCATTGTCCGGCACTAATGCCACCCACCGGTCTGAGCTACACGCCCAACGGACTTCGCCTTGAGATCACGCCCGTGATCTGCTCTGATCGCGCTCAATGTTCGGCGAAGCAAACGAGTATCGGCCGCCCGAGCCATGGGTGACCAAGCAGCGGCTCGCAAACCACTTGAGCGTGACCTGCCGCTGGATCGAGTCCCAGCAACAGCTTGGCCTCCCACACCTACACACCGGCGGCATGAACCGCTACCGCATCTCAGAGGTCGAGATCTGGCTACACGACCGCTACGACTCACCCACGAGAGACGCCTGATCCGCCAAGGACCTGTGGCCTCCAAGTAGCGCTCGCGAGTTCGCGTCTGTTCGCTTTCATGCGCTCACGTTCGCACCTATTCGCAGACAACTGTCATATCGGGGCGCCCGGATTCGAACCGGGGACCTCGCCGACCCGAACGGCGCGCGCTACCAGGCTGCGCCACGCCCCGACGCAGGCATAAGTATCCCATACGGCGCCCGTCGGCTCGGCGAGGCGCTTCGGGCACGTCGGTCACGAGCGCAAAGCCCGCGATGCACCACGCCCTCGCGCACCGCTACCCTCGCGCGATGCCCTGCAAGCTGCAAGAGGTCATCGGCGAGCTCAACAGCCTGCTCCAGCCAGATCGCTTCCGCGACTATTGCCCCAACGGCCTGCAGGTACCCGGCCGCGCCAACGTCACCAGGCTGGCCACCGGCGTAACCGCCAGCGCCGAGCTGTTCGAGCAAGCGATCGCCGAACGCGCCGACCTGCTCCTCGTCCACCATGGCCTCTTCTGGGGTTCCACACCCGCACCGATCGACCCGCGCATGAAGCGTCGCCTGAAGCTGCTGTTCGACGCTGACATGAGCCTCGCCGCCTACCACCTACCGCTCGATGCGCATCCAGAGGTAGGCAACAACGCGCTGATCGCCCGCGCGCTCGGCGCCACTGTGCTCGAGCCCTTCGCCATGCACGACCGCGAGTCGATCGGCTTCCTCGCGCGCTTTCCCGACGAGAGCCTCGAGGCCAGCATTCTGTTCGCGCGCGTGGCGGAGCTCACGGCGCGCACACCGCTGATCTTCGACGCTGGACCCGAGCGGGTCCGCAGCGTGGCGATCGTGTCAGGCGCGGGCGCCAACTACCTGCCCGATGCGATCGCCGCGGGCGCCGACGCGTTCCTCACGGGCGAGCCCGCGGAGCGCGTGATGAGCGAATCCCAGGAGGCCGCCATCCATTTCATCGCGGCTGGCCACTACGCCACCGAGACGTTCGGCGTGCGGCGCCTCGGCGAACATCTCAGCGAGCGCTTCAGCTTGGAGCACGTGTTCATCGACGTGCCCAACCCCATCTAGAGCAAACCCGTGTTGTTTGCGTCCGGTCACACGGGTATATCTACGCCAGCGACCACACCGATAGGAGGTTCTTCCGATGGCTAACCATCTCACGCCGAGCGAGCTCGCCCACGAAGCCGGTTTGGAGCGCAAAGAAGTGCTCTCGAAGTGCCTCGAGCACGGCGTGCCGATCTTCAAGGGCCGCATCGACAAGAGCCTGTTCATGGCGAGCCTGCGCCAGAGTGCGCCCACGCGACGCACCGCTTCCGCCGATAGCTGACCGCTCGCCTGACACTCGCCGGAACTGGTTTCCTGGCCAGCTGGCCACAAACCCTTTCGCAAAGGCCCTAAGATCCATGTTGTCGTCGGGGTCATCGAGGAGGAGAGTCAGCTAATGGAGGCCAGCGCACCAGAGTCGACCACCGGATCGAGCACGATCGCCGATCTGATCCCGCGCTCGGCCAGCGAGCATCCTGAGCACGCGGCCATCCGCTATAAGCGCGACGGCGAGTGGCGGGACGTCAGCTACGCGCAGTTCGCCGACATCGTGCAGGAGATCGGCCTTGGGTTGATCGACCTCGGCGTGCAGGCCGGCGAGCGGGTGTGCATTCTCGCGAACACCCGCCCCGAGTGGTCCTACGCGGACATGGCGATCACCGCCACCGGCGCGGTGGTGGTGCCGATCTACCAGACCAACTCGCCCGAGGAGTGCCTGTGGGTGATCTCCGACTCGGGCGCCACCGCGATCGTGTGCGAGGACGACGAGCAGCTCGCGAAGATCGCGCGAGATCCGCGAGCAGGTGCCCAACCTGCGCACCGTGATCGTGATGGACCCCTCCGCCGGCGAGCCGCCGATCCCCGCGATCACGCTGGAGGAGGTGCGCGAGCGCGGTCGCACCCGCGACGCCGCCGAGCTTCAGGCGCGACGCGACGCGGTGAAGCCAGAGGACCCGTTCACGTTCATCTACACCTCCGGCACCACCGGCCCGCCCAAGGGGTGCGTGCTGAGCCACGGCAACTACGCCTCGATGATGCAGATGCTGCGTGGGGTAGGCCAGATCGAGGACGACGAGGTGATCTACCTCTACCTGCCGCTCGCGCACGCGTTCGCGCTCTTGATCCAGCTGGGCGCGTTCGACCTGGGCGCCACGGTCGCCTACTTCGGCGGCGACACCAAGCAGATCGTGGGCGAGCTGATGGAGGTCAAACCCACCTATCTCCCCTCGGTGCCGCGTATCTTCGAGAAGATCTACACGCTCGCTAACGTCACGATCGAAGCGAAGCCGCCCGAGGAGCGCGAGCAGGCCGTCAAGGCGATCGCGCTCGGCATGAAGGTGCGCACCATGCAGGCCAACGGCGAAGAGGTGCCGGCGGAGCTGATGAAGCCCTTCGAGGAGGCCGACGAGCAGCTGTTCAAGAACGTGCGCGCGATCTTCGGCGGCAACGTGCGCCACGCGGTCACCGGCGCGGCGCCGATCGCCAAGGAGATCCTCGAATTCTTCTGGGCCGCCGGCGTGCCGGTGCTCGAGGGCTACGGGATGACCGAGACCGCCACCGCCGCTACGGTGTGCACGGTCGAGGACCACAAGTTCGGCACGGTCGGCAGGCCGTTCCCTGGTGTCGAGATCAAGATCGCCGAGGACGGCGAGGTGCTGATCAAGGGTCCCAACATCTTCCAGGGCTACCACAACAACGCCGACGCCAGCTTCGGCTCAGTCGAGGACGGCTGGCTGCACACCGGCGATCTCGGATCGGTCGACGAGGACGGTTACCTGTCGATCACGGGCCGCAAGAAGGACATCATCATCACCGCGGGCGGCAAGAACATCACGCCCGCGAACCTCGAGAACGACCTCAAGCAGTGTCGCTGGATCTCCCAAGCGGTGATGCACGGCGATCAGCGGCCCTACCCGGTCGTGCTGATCACCCTCGATGAGGAAGAGATCGCGACCTACGCGCGCGAGCACAACCTCCCCGAGGACACCTCCAAGCTGTGCGAGGAGTCCTCGGTGCGCGAGATGATCGGCGAGCAGGTGGAGCGCGCCAACCGCCGCTATGCGCCTGTCGAGCAGGTCAAGAAGTTCGTGATCCTGCCGCACGATCTCACCCAGGAGACGGGCGAGCTGACGCCCACCCTGAAGGTCAAGCGCAACGTGGTCGCCACGAAGTACGCGGACGTGCTCGACGCACTGTACGCGAGCTGAGCGCTGTCACACACGCACCGCGCGCAGTCGCAACCACACGTATTGCACACAACGCCACCGCTGCATACAGCATGCACGCTTTACGAGAGCCACGCGTGTTGTAGGCGAGCCAGGGTAGCTCTGAGGACAGACCGGCGGGTATACCGCCTGCTATGTCCAGGACATCGACGCGTAGCCGCCCGCCGCTAGTTCTCCAAGCGCGCGACCGAGCGTCTCAGGGCTCCATTGGCCGGGCGCGGCAAGCATCGTGCGCACACCCGCCTCGCCGATGCCCACAAGCGTTTGCCCGGCGAACTGGGCAGCCGCGTCGAGCCGGTCGGCAGGAACCTGCTCGCGCAACCACACGCGCGCGACATCGGCAATCGCGCTTGTCTGCCGGTCCCGTCCATGCCGCACCCTGGCCTCAATGACCGCGGCCGCGTCACCGTCGCCGAGCAGGGCAATCCTGTAGGACTGTGGCGTGTCCATCACGGCGCGCAACATCGATGTAAACCCCGCCACGAGCGTGGCCTGCAAGTCTCCCGAGCGCGCACCCAGTGCGAGCGCGGCGCTGAACTGCGCGAGCATACGTTGCTCCTCCCTGTCCAGCAAGGCTCCAAACAACTCCGCCTTGCTTGCGAAGCAGTAGTACACAACTGGCTTGGTGACCCCCGCGGCGCTGGCCACCGCGTCCATCGAGGTTCCCTTGTAGCCACGCTCAATGAACAGTTCAAGCGCGACGTCGAGGATCAGCGGCCTTCGCCGCTCAGGTCCGAGATGGGCCGCGCGAGGACGGAGAGTCGTGCGCACAGGGGGGGAGCTTGCGGACATCTTCCTACTACGGTAGCTTCTTACTCGACAGCGATGCAAGTGGCCATCGTCAGCCAGCTGACGATGGCACTACATAGCGCGACCGGAGATTGCGGCTGGGGGCCAAACATGAACATCGACCACCTTCCCGAACACACCATCAGGCGACGGCGATCACGCCGCGAAAGACTCCGATCACGACTGGCGCAGACACCCGACTCCACCCGCAATCCCATAAGTGTGCGCTCAAAATCATCTTCTTGCACGAAGACGGGCGCTTAGCTGCGAACATAGAGTCAGATGCGCTCCGATCCCAGCGATAACGGTGGGCTGTTTGTAGGCCGTAGACCCGGCACGGCGCCGATCCGCTTCCGCGCGCTGCCCGAGCGCGGCAGCGACTCCCGCCAGCGGATCGACCGCTATCTGGCCAACTGGCTGTTTGTCGGGATGGTGGTTGGCAGCCTGCTGTGTTGGGGGCCGATCCCGATCGCGTGCCTATGGGTGAGCGCGCAGGTCAACTACCTCACCGGCAGCGTGAGCATCGGCGTGCTGCTGGGGCTCATATCGCTGGGCGTGCTGCTGTTTGGCGCGCTGATGATCTTGAGGCGCATGGACAACGCGTGGATCCTCGTGCGTCGCGCCGCCGGCTACGACCAGCGCCTGGGTGCGCTCAACCGTGTGTTTGGCGCAACCGCCGCCGCGTGCGCAATGGTGTTCGCATTGTGGTTCGTCGTACTCCACGGCCCGGGGCAAACCGTCAGCTCCGGCAACCGGCCGTGAGTCGAGCTACCTACACAAACGCCGCCACCGGAGACTAGTCGTGGGCCTGCTCGACTACTACAAGCAGTTCGAGGGCATGAGCGAGGAGGAGGTCAACAGCGGCCTGCGCGAGGAGGCCGCTGAGCGCAAGCGCAAGGCGCTCACGCGTGTGGTCACGCTCGACCTCTCCCAGACCACCTGGCCGGATCTGCCCCACTCCGAGATCGTGAGCGCGATCACATTCGTTGCGCGTCGCGGCATGCAGCGCTACCCGCACATGCGCGGCTCGCAATTGCGCACGAAGCTCGCCCAGCTCCACAACGTGGAGCCCGGGCGCGTGATCATCGGCAACGGCTCCGCCGAGCTGCTGAGCGCCGCCACGCGCGCGCTGATCGAGCCGGGTCAGGAGCTGATCACTTCCTGGCCCTCATACCCCCTGTTCCCGATCATGGCGCGTCGCGCCCACGGTCGCGCGGTGCCCGTAAACGGCGGCGGTGTGGATGCGATTCTGGAGGCGGTGGGCACCGACACGCGGGTCGTGGCGCTCGCAAGCCCCAACGACCCCACCGGCGAGCTGCTGGCTACCAGCGAGCTACAGCGACTGCTCGCGGAGCTCCCGGAGGGAGTTGCGGTGCTGCTGGACGAGTCGCTGGTCGAGTTCGCCGACGCGCAGGCGATCGGCTCGTCGCTCCAGCTGCTTGAGAACCACTCTCAGCTACTGGTGTTTCGCAGCTTCTCAAAGGCATGGGGACTCGCGGGCTTGCGCTGCGGCTACGCGGTCGGGGGACCGGGCGCCGAGGACCTGCTGGCTGAGCTCGAACCCGATCTCGGCGTGAGCGAGATCTCCCAGGCAGGCGCTCTGGAGGCGCTGCGCATCTTCCCCGAGCAGCTTGCCAAGCGCGTCGCGCGGGTCGCACAAGAGCGCACCAGCCTCACGACCGCTCTGCGTCAACGCAACTTCGAAGTGTCCGACAGCCAGGCCAACTTCCTGTGGGTCGCCCATCAGAGTCTCGATGGCGGCGAACTGGCGGCGCGTCTCGCGCACTCGGGTGTGCTTGTTGCCGCGGGCGACGCGCTCGGCGAGCCGCGCCACGTGAGGATCTCGATCCACGACGAGGCCGCCTCGACTCGCTTGCTCAGCGCGATCGACCGCGTACTTGCCTGACTCACATCCCGGCCGCACGCCGGCCGCCGCTCAAGCATTGCTCAAGCGGCGGGAACAGCTGTTTGAGGTAGC
This sequence comes from uncultured Solirubrobacterales bacterium, assembly GCA_963725165.1. Lineage (GTDB taxonomy): Bacteria > Actinomycetota > Thermoleophilia > Solirubrobacterales > Solirubrobacteraceae > Palsa-744. Next base: position 15,538 of record CAVRXK010000003.1, on the reverse strand, counting down.
CGCACGGTGGGCGGCCTGGCGGTGGCTCTACCCGGAGCCCGACTGGCGCAACAGCGCGCCAGTGGTGCCTTCGAGGATTTTGCGCCACGCGCCGACCTGCTCTTCCTCTGCCTCGAAGTGGCCGACCACTTTGCGCACGCGCCGCTCTGAGATATGGATGCCGTGACGCGCCCAGATCTCGCTGTAGCGCTCGTATTCGTCCAGTAGGTGATAGGTGACCGACTGGAAGCCATGGCGGGCTATCTCGATGCGCGAGGCGAAGCTCATGATCGAGGTCTCGAACATCAGCTCGTCGGTGGGCTCGGGCTCGATCAACACGATGTCCACACCCGGATAGCGCTCCTCCCACATGCTCGCCAGCTCGTGCAGGCGACGGTGGCCGAGCAGCTTGAACGCCTGATAGCCGATCTTCGAGAAGCCCCCGTCGGAGATCCGCCGCGCCGGCCGCCCACTCCCGTCATCGCTGCGATCGTTGACATACGGCACGATCGGGTTGATCACGATCACCAGCGACGCGCCCGCTTCCACCGCGATGTCGAGGTTGGTGGTCGACACGATCCCACCGTCGATCAGCTCGCGGTCCCCCACACGCACCGGGGCGTAGACCATCGGCAGGGCACCCGACGCGCGCACAGCGGTTGAGATCGGCACGTCGTCAAAGCCCTTCGAGCCAAACACGATCCGCTCGCACGAATCCAGATCAGTCGCGACCAGATACAGCTCGTGGGCGAGCTCGCGGAAATCGTCGTGGCGCCCGTCCTCTTCGAGCACTCTGCGCATATAGCGCTCGATGCCCGCACCCGTGTAGGCGCCGCTCGGCAGTATCTCGGCGATCCCGAGCAGGATGTCAATCAACGACACCTGGCCGAGCTGGGGAATCATCTGGCGCGCCAGTAACGCCATCCGCAGCGGCAGCCGCGCGCCTGTGCGTGCAAGACCAGGCAGGTTCAGGCGCAACAAGTCGCCCAGATCGATGTCCCTGAAGGCCTGCGGACCCTGGTGGGTGACGACTCGCATCATCTCCTCGGGGGTCACGCCGTTAGCGCACAGCGACGCCACAAATGCACCCGCGCTGGTGCCCACGTACACGTCGAACTGGTTGATCGTGCGGTTGGCGGCAAGCAAGTCGAGCGCACGCAATGCCCCGATCTCATACACGCCTCCGGTGAACCCACCTCCGCCGAGTACCAGTGCCGTCTTCTTGGATTGCGGCTTGCGCCGCCGGTTCGTGCCCGCCTTAGCGCTCCGCTTGGCGGTAGTCCGTGTTGTAGTGCGCGAGCCGCCCTTAGCGGCCGCCTTCAAGTTGACAACCTCGCCCATAACCACTGATTGTACGTAGGGTTACCGGACCACATGAGATTCCCAAAGCTTCCCGTCGCGCTCGCGACGCTCACAGTCATCACGTGCGCCGGCCTCTCAACAGCCTCGGTGTCGGCCGCATCAAGCGCAAACGGCGCTCAGAGCGCGCTGAGCAGTCAGTTGAGCCACGAGCTGTCTGCTGCTGGATCACAGTCGGGAGCTTATGCGTACGACCTGACGACCTCGACGCCGCTGTTCGCCGAGCGCGCCGAAGTCACGCGCCCGCCCGCCTCGGTCGAGAAGCTCTACACCTCCACCACCGCCCTGGAGCTGATGGGCCCGACGGCCACGCTCGCCACCACCGTGCTCGGCACGGGACACCTAGGCGCAAACGGCGTGTGGGACGGGAATCTGTACCTGCGCGGGGGCGGCGATCCCACGTTCGGCAGCACCTCGTTCATCGACAGCCACTACTACGGCCAGGGCGCCTCGGTGTCCACGCTCGCCGAGCAGCTCGTCAAGACCGACGGAATCCGCAGCGTCACCGGCACGATCGACGGCGACGAGTCCTATCTCGACTCGCTGCGCGGCGAGCCCTCCAGCGACTACCAGTTCGACCCCTACCTGGAAGGCGTCCTCAGCGGCCTCGTCGTTCAACCGCGGCGAAACCGGCTCTGAGAAAGGACCGCACGCTCCCGCCGAATACGCGGCGCTACAGCTGCGGGGCGCACTGCGTGCCGAGGGCGACACCGTCCACGGCGGTGACGCCGCGACCACACCCGTCGGTGCGACGCTACTCGCCACCGCCGCCTCGCCTCCGCTCTCGACGCTGCTCGGCCTGATGCTTCCTCCCTCTGACAACTTCTTCGCCGAGACCCTCATCAAGGATCTCGGCGCGCGCTACGGCGGCGCCGGTACCACCGCTGCTGGAGCAGCCGTGGTGCGCAGCACTCTCGCCTCCCACTTCGGGCTGTACCCGAGCGTGGTCGACGGCTCGGGACTGTCGCGCTCAGACCACACCTCACCCGAGCAGATCGTGACGTTGCTGAGTGACCTCTCCCGCAGTCCGCTCGGCACCACGCTTCGCAAAGATCTCGCTGTCGCCGGGGAGAGCGGCACTCTCTCCGAAAGAATGCGCGGCACCCCCGCCGCCGGACACTGCCAGGCAAAGACCGGCACGCTCACCGGCGCGTCGAACCTCGCGGGCTACTGCCAGGCCGCCAACGGCAACATCATCGCGTTCGCGATCTTCAACGACGGCATCGCAACCGAAGCCGCACACGTTGTTCAGGATCGGATGACGGTCACACTCGCAAGCTACTGACCGCCGCCGCGATCACACCGCGGGCACGCCCGCCCCGTGATGGCGCTCAGCGCCCGAAGATCGCGGGCACGCCCCGCAGATCCAAGAAAACAGCCGGCCTTCAGCCGTCCCCCAACAGGTCCAGCAGACCACGCTCGTCGAGCACCCGCACGTGCAGGCGCTCCGCCTTCTCGAGCTTCGAGCCCGGCCCCTCGCCCGCCACGAGAAAGTGGGTCTTCTTCGACACCGCGCTCGTCACGCGCCCTCCCGCCGCCTGGATGCGCTCGGTGGCCTGCTCGCGCGAGAGCGTCGGCAGCGTGCCTGTCAGCACCACCGTCTTGCCCGCCAGCGGGCCGCTGGTGGGCGCCGGGCCGGCTTCGGCAAAGCGCAGCCCGATCACGCGCAGGTCGGCGATCAGCGCGAGCATCCGCTCGTCGTGCAACTGCGCGTGGATCGAGGCGCTCATCTTCTCGCCGATCCCAGGGGTCTCGGCCAGTTCCTCAGCGCTCGCGTCCAGCAGCGTCACGATGTTGCGAAAGCGCATCGCCAGGTTGCGCCCCGTGACCTCGCCCACCTCCTCGATCCCGAGCGCAAACAGCACGCGCCCGAACGGTCGCTGCTTGGAGGCCTCGATCGCGTCGAGCAGCGCGGCCACCGACAGCTCACCGAACCCCTCCAACTCCAGCAGCTCCTCGCGATGCTCGTGCAAACGGTAGTAGTCGGCGGCGGTCCTCACCAGGCCCTGCTGTTGAAGCAACGCCACCTGCTTCTCCCCGAGCCCGTCGATGTCCATCGCGGCACGCCCCACGAAGTGCTTCAGCAGCTGCCACGCCCGCTCTGGACAATCGCGGTTGGGGCACATAGTGAACACCGAGTCCTTCGGCTTGACCGTCGGCGTGTTGCAGAAAGGACAGCGCGCCGGCGGGCGCGTCACGGACGGGCGATCCTTGTGCTCGACCACGTGCGGCGCGGGTGAGACCACCTGCGGGATCACGTCGCCCGCGCGCAGCACGATCACGTCCTCGCCCGCGCGGATGTCCTTGCGCACGATGTCCTCCTCGTTGTGCAGCGTCGCGAGCTTGATCACCACCCCTCCCACGGGAACCGGCTCGAGCACCGCGTAGGGGCGCAGGTCGCCGAACTTCCCCACGTTCCACATCACCTTGTTCAGGCGCGTGAGCGCTGTGGTTGGCGGAAACTTCCACGCCACCGCCCAGCGCGGATCGCGACCGACCGAGCCTAGGCGACGCTGGAGCTGCAGGTCGGACACCTTGATCACCACGCCGTCGATCTCGAAGTCCAGCTCGCCGCGACGCTCCTGCCAGCGCAAACACTGCGCAACCACCTCGTCCTCGCTCTTCAGGCGCTTGATGTCGCGGTTCACGCGAAAGCCGTGCTCGCGCAACCACTCGAGCGCCTGCCAGTGCGTCTCGAATTTGAGATCTGGCGCCACCCCGACCTGGTAGGCCCACATCGACAGCGGACGCTCGGCCATCAGCGCGGGATCGAGCTGGCGCACCCCACCGGAGGCCGAGTTGCGCGGGTTCATGAACGTCGACAGTCCCTCCTCCGCGCGGCGCTCGTTGACCTCCGCGAAATCCTTCAGCGACATGTACACCTCGCCACGCACCTCCAGCAATGGCGGGGCGTCCTCGATGTGCAGCGGGATCTGTCCGATCGTGCGCAGGTTGTGCGTCACGTCCTCTCCCACCTCACCGTTTCCGCGCGTGGCGCCACGCTCGAGCGTCCCGTCGCGATACAACAAGCTCACCGCCAGCCCGTCCACCTTCGGCTCGACCACGTACTCAAAGCGCGTGCGCACGATCCCTTCGCGTCCCAGATGCGCCTTCATCCGCTCCACCCACGCGCGCAGCTCCTCCTCGCTGCGCACATTGCCAAGCGAGAGCATCGGCTCCAGGTGCTGCACCTTTTCAAGGCGCCCCACCGGCTCGCCCCCGACGCGCTGCGTCGGGGAGTCAGGCGTCTGCAGCTGCGGGTACTCGCCCTCCAGTGCCCTCAGCTCGTCCAGCAGCGCGTCGTATGCGTCGTCGCCTATCTCAGGGTCATCGAGCACGTAGTAGCGGTGGCCGTGATACTCGAGCTGCTTGCGCAGCTCGGCGGCGCGCGCACGCGTCTGCTCGGAGGGACTCCCGCTGGGGGTGTCCCGCGCGGCGGATTGCTCACGCGGAGGTCGCTTTGACGGCCCGCTCACGCGCTCCCGCCGTCGAGCACGGGCGCGAGCAACGCCTGCAGATCAAAGCCGCGCAGCACCTCCAGACCACCGCGATGGGTGAGGTCGAAGTGGATCGGCGTCACCGCGATGCGCCCCTCGGCCACTGCCGCCAGATCGGTGCCCGGCTCGTCCTGGAAACCCGGATCGGAGCCATATATCCAGTAGCGCTGGCGTGTGGGCGAGCCGTCCTCGTGCGGCACCACCTTCAGCTCGTCGCGATAGATGCGCTTGCCGAGACTCGTCACCTCCACCCCGTCGGGCTCGCCCGCGGGCACGTTCACGTTGAGCAGTGTTCCCGTAGGCATCGGCAACTCCTCGATGCGCTCCACCAGTCGCGCCACGAAGCCGGCCGCCACGTCGAAGTCAAAGCCGCCGTCGTAGCGGAAATCGAGCGCGCGCCCGCGCGACTGCTGGGACACCGCAATCGCGGGCAACCCCAGTACGACGCCCTCCAAAGCGGCCGCGACCGTGCCCGAGTAGGTGATGTCATCGCCGAGATTCGCACCATGGTTGATCCCCGCCACCACCAGCTGCGCGTCGAAATCCTCGACCAGCCCCAGCCGTGCGAGGCGCACGCAATCGACCGGCGTGCCGTCGGTCGCATAGCCAACGGTGCCGTCGGCAAACGACACCTCCTCCACCCACAACGGCCGGCGCGTGGTGATCGAGCGCGCCATCGCCGAGCGGTTGCCGTCGGGCGCGATCGTCACCAGCCGCACGCCAGGCACCCCCACCAGCGCGCGCCGCAGCGCCTGCAGGCCGTCAGCCTCGATCCCGTCGTCGTTGGTGAGCAATACGTCCATCGTCCTCCAGCATAGGCGCCGGCCCGGCTCTAGTACCGCACGGAGGCGAGCGCGAGGCCCTGCGCGGGAGCCGTCGGTCCGGCGAGGCCGCGTGGCCTGCCCTCCAGCAGCTCTGCAAACTGCTCGAACTCACGACGCCCGGCGGCGACCTCGAGCATCGTGCCCACCAGCACCCTGTTCATGTGCCGCAGGAACGAGCCCGCCTCGATCCACAACTCGAGCACATCCCCGCTCGCGCGCCACTCTGCGCTCAGCACGTTGCGCTCGAAGCGCGCGTGTTCGGTCTCGGTGGGCGTGAACGCGGTGAAGTCGTGCTCTCCGGGCAACAGCTCGGCGCACCGCTCCAGCAGCGAGCGATCGAGCGGTCGCGGCCACCAAAATGCGCGCCCGCGCTCGAACACGTCGCGCGTGCGTCTCGCGAGCACGCGATAGCAGTAGGTCCTGCTGATCGCGTCGCGTCTGGCGTCAAACTCCTCCTCGGCCGGCTCGCAAGCGAGCACCGCCATATCTCTGGGAAGCAGCGAATTGAGACGCAACGGGTCTACCGCCTCGTGGCGATAGCTCACAACCTGCCCCCACGCGTGCACACCCCGGTCGGTGCGACCCGCCACCGTGACCGTCAGCGGCCCTCCGTCGTGGCCATGCTCGCCCAATACCGTCCGCAGCGCTCGCTCGAGCTCGCCCTGCACGGTGCGCAGGTCTGGCTGACTGGCCCAACCCGCGAACTCGGCGCCGTCGTATTGCAGCGTGAGCTTTGAGACCACTTGTGCCCCGTCGGGGGTGCGCGACGCGCGGGCGGCCGCTACACCAGCTCGAGGTACACCATCTCGGTCGCGTCACTGCGACGCGGACCGAGCTTGAGGATGCGCGTGTATCCGCCTGGCCGCTCGGCATAGCGGGGAGCGACCTCCTCGAACAGCTTGTGCACAGCAAACTTGTCCTGCGCGAGCGCCGACAGCGCCTGGCGACGGGCGTGCAGGTCGCCGCGCTTGGCGAGCGTGATCAGCTTCTCGATCTCGGGCTTCACGGCCTTCGCCTTCGCTTCGCTGGTCTTGATCCGCTCGTGCTCGAGCACCTCCTTGGTGAGGTTCATGAGCAGCGACTTGCGATGCGCCGCGTCGCGGCTGAGCTTGTTGCGTGTCTTCTGGTGTCTCATGGCTTGTGTGTGGTCGTCCGGCGTGCGCGCGAACGGTCAGTCTAGAGCGCTGACCGTTCTCGCGGCATCCGCTCAGTCCTGGCGCAGGTGCAGTCCTCGCGCCTCCAGCGTTTCGATTACCTCATCGATCGACTTCTTGCCGAAGTTGGGGATCGCGTTGAGCTCACCCTCAGACTTGGAGATCAAGTCGCCGACGGTCTGGATGCCGGCGCGCTTCAGGCAGTTATAGGAGCGCACTCCAAGCTCCAGCTCCTCGATCAGGATGCTCCACTCCTCGCCCTGCAGCGCCGCCGGAGCGCCACCGCCACCGACCGCGAGGCCATGGCCGTCGAGCTGACCGCCGGGCACGGCGCGCAGCTCCTGGATGCGGTCCGCGTCGGTGAAGATCGCGAGCTGGGAGATCAGCAGCTCGGCAGCCTCGCGCAGCGCGGCCTGCGGCTCGATCGAGCCGTCGGTCTCGATGTCGAGCGTGAGCTTGTCGAAGTCCGTCTTCTGCCCCACACGCGCCTGCTCAACCGCGTAGGCGACACGCCGCACGGGCGAGAAGATCGAGTCGATCGGGATCACGCCGATCGGCTGGTCGGCCGACTTGTTCTCCTCTGCCGGACGGTATCCACGACCGCGACCGATTGTCATGTAGAGCTCGAGCTTCGTCTTCTTCTCGAGCGTCGCCACGTGCACGTTCGGGTTGAGGATCTCAACGCCGGCGGGCAGGTCGATGTCCTTGGCCGTGATCTCCCCCGGTCCGGTCACCACGAGCGGCGCCTCGACCTCGCTCGCGTCGGAGTGCATCCGGCACACGATGCCCTTCAGGTTGAGCACGATGTCGGTCACGTCCTCCTTGACGCCCTCCACGGTGGAGAACTCGTGCGCCACGCCCTCGATGCGCACGCTCGTAACGGCGGCGCCGGCGAGCGAGGAGAGGAGCACACGCCTCAAAGAATTCCCAAACGTGTAGCCGAATCCGCGGTCGAGCGGCTCGATGGTGAACGTGCCACGGTTCTGCTCCACGGACTCGCTGGTGATCCGGGGGATTTGGAAGTCGAGCATCAGGGTCCTAACGTCGTTTTGGTGTCCTACCGGCGCCCACTGGCACCGGCTCTGGCGCGTCGCAACCCCCCATCAGGCGAGGTCGGACGCGGGGAAAGCGCCTACTTCGAGTACAGCTCGACGATGAGCTGCTCCTGCACCGGTGCGGCCACCTCGCGCCGCTCCGGCTTGCGCAGCACCTTGGCCGTAAGCGACTCATGGTCGGCCTGGAGCCACGCGGGGATCTGTCCGGTCAGCTCGGTGGCATCCCTTACCACCTGCATCGCCGGGGTGTCCGCCTTGATCGCGATCACATCGCCAGGACGCACCTGGTAGCTGGGGATGTCCACTCGGCGGCCGTTGACCGTCCAATGCCCGTGGCGAATCAGCTGGCGTGCCTGCCTGCGCGAGGCGGCGAATCCGAGGCGGACCATCACGTTGTCGAGACGGCACTCCAGCAGCGCGAGCAGATTCTCGCCGGTGATGCCGGGCTGGCGCGAAGCCTTCTCGTAGTAGCCGTGGAACTGCTTCTCGAGCACCCCGTAGTAGCGACGGGCCTTCTGCTTCTCGCGCAGCTGCAGGCGGTACTCGCTCTGCTTCTGACGACCGCGTCCGTGCTCGCCCGGCGGATAGGAGCGTCGCTCGACGCCGCACTTGTCGGTCAGGCAGCGCTCACCCTTGAGGAACAGCTTCTGTCCCTCGCGGCGACACTGCTTGCACTGTGGTCCTGTGTCTCTTGCCATTGCCTAGCTCTCTGTGCGATCGGTTCGGTGTCTGCGGTGGTCGTCCGTGGTCAAGTTGTCGTGCGCGCCATCAGGCGATGCTGCCTATACCCGTCGCCGCTTGCGCGGGCGACATCCGTTGTGGGCCTGCGGAGTCACATCCTTTACGCCGGTCACCTCGAGCCCAGCGGCCTGCAGCGAGCGGATCGCGGTCTCGCGACCCGAGCCCGGGCCCTTGACGTAGACCTCGACCTTCTGCAACCCCTGCTCCATGCCCTTGCGGGCGGCCGCGTCAGCGGTCACCTGCGCGGCGAAGGGCGTCGACTTGCGCGAACCCTTGAAGCCTGCGCCGCCGGCCGACTCCCACGCGAGCACGTTGCCCTGGGTGTCGGTGAGCGACACGATCGTGTTGTTGAACGACGTCTTGATGTGCGCCTGGCCGACCGGCACGTTCTTCTTCTGCCTGCGCCGACCGCGGGCAGGGCGCTTGGGAGCAGCCATCAGCAAGCCTCCGATCTCAACGCGCGGCCGATCACTTCTTCAGCTTCTTCTTGCCCGCGACCTGCATCCGCTTGGGACCCTTGCGGGTGCGTGCGTTGGTCTTCGTCTTCTGCCCGCGCACCGGCAGTCCGCGGCGATGGCGCAGACCGCGATAGCAGGCGATCTCCTGCAGGCGCTTGATGTCCTGCGAGCGCTCGCGGCGCAGATCGCCCTCGACGGTGAGTGACTGGTCGATCGCGTCCCGCAGGCGCGAGACCTCGTCCTCGGTGAGGTCGCGAATGTAGGTCTCGGGACTCACACCCACCTCGCTCAAGATCTTGTTGGAAGTCGAGCGACCGATGCCATAGATGTATGTCAGCCCGATCTCCGAGCGCTTGTTCAGGGGAAGGTTGACCCCGGCGATACGTGCCATCTGCCGGCTAGCCCTGTCGCTGCTTATGACGCTTGTTCTGGCAGATGACGAGAACCGCTTTGTGGCGGCGGATGATCCTGCACTTCTCGCACATCGGCTTGACCGACGGTCTTACCTTCATGATCCCTTTCGGCTGGTCCCCGCGACTCGGCTCTGGCCGCCGGGACGGCTGCCGCTACCGCGTCGTGGTTTGTGCTCTAACACGCCAAGCTTCGCGCGTTCGAGCAGGACAGCGGATGGTAGCAACTATCCGGTTGAAGTCGCGGCTTCCCTGCCGTGCGCGCCGGACCCGCGCTCGTCTGCGCCAAGATGCCAGGGCGTGAGCACACGGGGACCTTCGCGCGTGATCGCCACGGTGAACTCGAAGTGCGCCGCGAGCGAGTCATCCTGGGAGAAGATCGCCCATCCGTCGCCCGCCACTCGCACCGATGCGCGTCCGGCAGTAGTCATCGGCTCGATCGCAAGCACCATGCCCTCCTCCAGCAGCGGCCCCTTGCCGGGCTTCCCGTAGTTGGGCACCTGCGGGTCCTCGTGCATCTCTTTGCCGACTCCGTGACCCACAAGCGATCGCACGACCGACAGGCCCGCGCTCTCGGCGACGCGCTGGATCGCATGCGACACATCGCCCATGCGATTGCCGGGCCTTGACTGCTCCACCCCGGCGTACAACGCCTGCTCGGTCGCGCTCAGAAGGTTTTCGGCGAGCGGGGTGACATCACCGACCGCAAAGGTGCGCGCCGCGTCGGCCACCCATCCGTCGAGCGTCACGCCGATGTCGACCGACAGGATGTCGCCTCGCTGCAGCCGATACCTACCGGGGATTCCGTGCACGACCATCGAGTTAGGCGATGCGCAGATCGATCCGGGGAAGCCGCGATACCCCTTGAAGGTGGGGATCGCCCCCTGTGAGCGAATGAAGCGCTCAACGGCCGCGTCGAGCTCCTCAGTGCTCACGCCGGGACGGATCTTGCTGGCCACCAGGTCCAGCGCGGCGGCTTGGATGACGCCGGCGGCAGCCATCTTCTCGATCTCCTCGGGTGACTTCTTGATGATCACCAGAGGAGCTTATCTTTCCTGCTCGCCACAGCAGACCGTTGCACCGACGCCCGAGACGGAGAGGCTCTTGCTAGAGCTTGTCCTCCATGCGCAGGGTCGCAACCGTCGCGCGGATGTGGTCGTGCACCTCGTCAGGGCTGCGCTGCCCGTCGAACCGACGCAGCAGTCCAGCGCTCTCGTAGTACTCGATCAGCGGCGAGGTCTGGTGCGCATACACCTCCAGGCGCCGACGGATCGTGTCCTCCTGGTCATCCTCGCGCTGGATCAGCCGCGAGCCGTCCTGATCGCACACTCCCTCGCGCTTGGGTGGATCGAACTCGACGTGGTAGACGTGCCCGCTCTTCAAGCACACGCGCCGGCCACCCAGCCGTCTGACCACCTCCTCGTCGGGCACCTCGATCAGCAGTGCGGCCATCAATCGACGTCCGGAGCTCTCGAGTGTCTTGCCGAGCGCGTCGGCCTGACTGGAGTTGCGCGGGAAGCCGTCGAGCAGAAATCCTTCGCGGGCATCCTGCTCGCCGATGCGCTCTCCGATCATCCCGAGGATCACCTCGTCGGGGACCAGATCGCCGGCATTCATGAACTTCTGCGCCTTCAGGCCGAGGTCCGTGCCCTGCGCGACCTGAGCGCGCAGCATGTCCCCCGTGGATATGTGTGCGAGGGCGAAATCAGCCTTCAAGCGCTCTGCCTGCGTGCCCTTGCCGGCGCCGGGGGGACCCAGCAATATGAGATTCGTCTCGACCACTGCCATGTGAGCCTACCCGCTGGGGCAAGGCGCTACTTCAAGAAGCCCTCGTAGCTGCGCATCATCAGCTGCGCCTCCAACTGCTTCATCTCTCGAACGGGATGGGGGCAAGCCCCCCTCCCGACCACCCCCCGAGGACGCATCACTTCAAAAATCCCTCGTAGCTGCGCATCATTAGCTGTGCCTCAAGCTGCTTCATCGTTTCGAGCGCGACTCCGATCACAATCAGGATCGATGTGCCGCCGAAGTCGAAGTTCTGGTGGGTCTGGGCGAACAGGATCGCCGGCAGTGCCGCCACGGCCGCCAGGAACAGCGCACCGGGGAATGTCAATCTCGCGAGGATCCGGTCGAGGAATTCGGCCGTGGGGCGTCCGGGGCGCACACCCGGAATGAACCCGCCGTACTTCTTCAGGTTGTCGGCCTGGTCGACCGGGTTGAAGGTGACCGCTGTGTAGAAGTAGGCGAACACGATGATGAAGATCGACTCGCCCAGCACGTAGTGCCAGCCGTTGGGGGTGAAGAAGTCCGAGACACTTTTCGCCCAGGGTGTGTGGATCAGCTCTCCGACGGTCGGCGGGAACGCCATGATGCTCGCCGCGAAGATCACGGGGATCACGCCGGCCATGTTCACACGCAGCGGCAGGTAGGTCTGCCCGCCCTCGCTCATGCGCCGGCCGATCACGCGCTTGGCGTATTGCACGGGGATGCGTCGTTGGCCTTCCTGCACGAACACGATCCCGGCGACCACCAACAGCACGAGGAAGGGCATCATCACCTTGAACACCTGATCCTGGGTCGTCCACCACGCTTCAAGGCCGGTGGGCAGACGCGAGAGGATCGAGGTGAAGATCAGCAGCGAGATGCCATTGCCGATCCCGCGCTGGGTGATGAGCTCGCCGATCCACATCAGCAGCACACAGCCGGCGGTCAGGCAGATCACGATCAGGAAGATGTGGGCGAAGTCGAAGTGCGTGATCACCGATTCGCCGGCGCTTGCCTGCAGCGAGTGGAACAGGAACACGTAGCCGATCGACTGGGCGAACGCGAGACCGACAGTCAGGTAGCGCGTGTACTGGGTGATCCGAGCCTGCCCCACTTCGCCTTCCTTGGAGAGCTTCTCAAGCGATGGCACCACGACCTGCAGCAGCTGCAGGATGATCGATGAGGTGATGTAGGGCATGATCCCGAGCGCGAAGATCGCGATGCGCGAGAGGCTGCCGCCGGAGAACAGGTTGAGATAGCTGAGGATGCCCGAGCCGCCGAACTGCTTCTGCAGGTTGTTGACGGCGGTCAGGTTCACGCCCGGGACGGGCACGTGTGAGCCCAGCCTGTAGATCAGCAGCATGCCTGCTGTGAACATGATCTTCTTGCGGATGTCCGCAACCTGGAAGGCGCTGAGAATCGTCGAGAGCATTGGTTTAGCCGGTCACGCGGGATATGCCCGCACGCTCCGGTCGTGCGATTCTAGCTCTCGATGAGGGTGCAGGTGCCGCCGGCACCCTCGATGCGCTCGCGCGCGGCGGCGCTGAAGCCGTGGGCGTGCACCGTGAGCGCCTTGCTCAAGTCGCCCTTGGCAAGCACCTTGACCGGCACGCCCTTGCGCGTAGCCAGACCCTTGGACTGCATCAGCTCGATCGTGACCTCGGTGCCGGCGTCAAAGCGAGCCTCGAGGTCAGAGACATTCACGGGCTGGGTGTGGGTGCGGAACATCTCAAAGGGCATCGACTTCTTCATGTGCGGCCCACGGAGCTTGCGCATGCGCATGTGAATCGGCATCTGCCCACCCTCAAAGCGTGCGCGGCTCTTGGCGCCCGAGCGCGAGCCGTAGCCCTTCTGGCCCCTACCGGCAGTCTTGCCTGTACCGGAGCCTTCGCCACGCCCCACGCGCTTGCGCGGGCGACGGCTGCCGGGAGCCGGCTTCAGCGAGTGCAGTCCGACGCGCTGCTCCTGCTCGTCCTTGGCCTCCTCGGCCTGCTTGGCGGCGGCGCTCTTGACGGCAGGGCTCACGAGCTCTGCTCCTCTTGAACCTCGACAAGATGACGCACCGCGTGGACCATCCCGCGCGCCTGATCGCAATCCTTGACCTCGACGGTGTGGCCGATGCGCCGCAGGCCGAGCGAGCGCAGCGTGTCGAGCTGACGCTTGTTGGAGCCGCTGCTGGAGCGCCTCTGTGTTACCTGGAGAGTCGCCATCAGGCGGGCGCCTCGGTTGCGTCGGCGGACGGCTCAGTAGCGGGCGTATCCGCTGGACTGTCATCTTGCGCGGAGGCGTCGGCGGCAGTCACCGCGGGCGACTCGGCCACGGCAGCGGAGGTATCCCCACCCGCCGTGTCATCTCCAGAAGCAACGACCGCGCCCTCAACGGTCTCCGCGGCGCCGTTTGTCGGCTGCTCGGTCAACCCGAGCACCTTTGCGATCGACAGCCCGCGCAGCTCGGCGACCTCAGCCGGGGTACGCAGCCCGCGTAGCCCGGCGACTGTCGCCTTGACGAGATTGATCGGGTTCTGGGTCCCGAGACTCTTGGAGAGAATGTCGTGGATGCCCGCGAGCTCGAGCACCGCGCGCACTCCCCCGCCGGCAATCACGCCGGTACCCGGAGAGGCGGGCTTCAAGAGGACGCGCCCGGAACCGAAGATGCCGGTGGTCTGATGAGTGATCGTGCTGCCGTGCTTGGGCACGCGGAACAGATCCTTCTTGGCGCGCTCCACGCCCTTCTGGATCGCGAGCGGAACCTCGTTGGCCTTGCCGTAGCCGACGCCCACCACTTCGCGTTCGTCACCGACGACGACGAGCGCGGTGAAGGAGAAGCGCCTACCGCCCTTGACCACCTTGGCGACGCGGTTGATCTCCACCACGCGCTCCTGGAGGTCGAGGCTGCCTGCGTTGACTGATCTATCTGAATTCATAAGAGTGAGAGAGGGTAGCGGGGAGACGAGCCTAGACCGTTATGCCTGCCTCGCGGATCGCCTCGGCGAACGCGCGCACATGGCCGTGGTAGCGGTAGCCGCCACGATCGAACACAACCTCCGAGACACCTGCCGCTTTCGCGCGCTCGGCGATCAGCTCTCCCGAGCGCTTGGTCCGCTCGAGGCTCGCAAGCTTACGCAACTCGGGCTCATACCAGTGCACGGCGGCCAGCGTGCGAGCGCTCGCGTCATCGACCAGCTGCGCCGAGAGGCCGCGGTTGGAGCGAAACACCGACACGCGCGGGCGCTCCGCTGTGCCAGACACCTTTGCACGTACGCGGCGACGCCGTTTGAGGCGACGTGTCTCCTTGGTAAGGACGGTCATGCGCGCTTGCCCACCTTGCGCTGGACGTACTCGCCCTCGTAGCGGATGCCCTTGCCCTTGTAGGGCTCCGGCGGGCGCTGCTTGCGGATGATCGCGGCAATCTCGCCGACCTGCTGCTTGGAGATGCCCTTCACAACGATCCTCGTGGGCTGGGGAACCTCGAATTCGATGCCTGGAGGCGCCTCGATCGGCACCGGATGGGAGTAGCCAACCGCGAGCTCGATGTTCTTGCCCTTCAGTTGCGCGCGATACCCGACGCCTTGGATCTCCAGGCGCTTCTCATAGCCGGCGGTGACGCCTTGAACCATGTTGGCCACCAGCGAACGTGTGAGGCCATGCAGCGCGCGGTGCTCACCGCGGTCGGTGGGACGCGAGACGAGCAGTCGCTCGCCGTCCTGGGCCACTTTGATGTCACGTGGGATGCGCTCGGACAGCTCGCCCTTGGGGCCCTTCACGCGCACCGACTCGGGCTCGATCGCGACGGTCACGCCGGAGGGCACGGGGATTGGTTGTCTACCGATTCTTGACATCTCCAGATACCTACCAGACCTGCGCCAGGACCTCGCCGCCGACGCCCGCGGCGCGTGCGTCGTGGCCGGTCATCACACCGCGCGAGGTGGACACGATCGAAGTTCCCATGCCGCCGAGCACCTTCGGGATGCGTGTGGCCTCCACGTAGGTGCGCCGTCCCGGTCGCGAGACGCGCTTGAGACCTGAGATCGCGGAGCGGCGGTCGTCGGTGTACTTCAGGCGAATCTCGATCAGCTGACCGGCGGCGCCATCGCGTGCCGGGAGCACCTCCCACGAGTCGATGTAGCCCTGCTCGGCGAGGATCCGTGCGATCTCCGCCTTCAACGTGGAGGCGGGGATGTCGACGGTCTCATGCGCGGCATGGATCGCGTTGCGGATGCGCGTGAGGAAATCGGCTATCGGGTCTGTCATGGACATTGGCGTGCTCTGATCTGAAGTGGTTCTCGAAAGGACGTTGC
>CAVRXK010000002.1:0-210797 GCA_963725165.1 uncultured Solirubrobacterales bacterium | reverse complement strand
GTCTCTGAGAGTCGCCGCAGCCATCTGCTGAGCATCACCGACTCCGCGCTCGGCTACATGTCCCTGGAGGACATGCTTTCCGAGCTTCTGGAGCGCATACGCAGCGCCCTGGAAGTCGACACCGCCGCGGTGCTGCTGCTCGATGAGGATCGCGGGGTCCTCGTCGCACGCGCCGCACGAGGACTGGAGGAGGAGGTCCGCCAGGGCGTGCAGATACCGCTTGCCCGTGGTTTCGCTGGCCGCGTCGCCGCCCAGGGACGTCCGATCATCATCGAGGATCTCGACCACGCCGACGTCGTAAACCCGATCCTCCGACAGCGGGGCATCCGTTCGATGCTCGGCGTGCCTATCCACGTCCAAGGCCACGTCATCGGCGTGATGCACATCGGCACGCTCGTCAAGCGTGCCTTCGAGGAGGACGACGTGATGCTGCTGCAGCTCGCCGCCGACCGCGCCGCGCTGGCAATCGACAACGCACGCCTATCAGAGCAGCGCTCTGTTACCGCGATCATGCAGCGATCGCTGCTGCCCGATGCGCTGCCGCAGATACCCGGTATGCGCTTCAGCGCCAAGTACCTGCCCGCTGGCTCTGGCATCAAGATCGGCGGCGACTGGTACGACGTCTTCCAACTCCACAACGGACGCCTCGCGTTCGTGATCGGCGATGTCGTCGGCCGGGGCGTGCTCGCCGCCTCCGTGATGGCCGAAATCCGCGCGAGCCTGCGCGCCTACATGATGCAAGGACACAAGCTCACCGAGGTCGTCTCGATGCTCAACGAGCTGCTGGTCTCGGTGGGCAGCAACCGCGGCGCCACACTCTGCATCCTGGAACTCGATCCCGAAGCCGAAGAACTCGAAGCCGTCATCGCCGGGCACCTGCCGCCACTGCTGATCGAGCCAGACGGCCACGCCCGGCTACTTGAGCAGAAGCACGGTCTGCCCGTCGGCGTGCGCATCGGACACGACCTACGAAGCCTTCTGTTATCCGTTCCCGACCGGCAGCCGGCTCCTGCTCTATACCGACGGGCTGATCGAGCGCCGCGACGAGCCCATCGACCAAGGCTTCGAGCGACTCCTCGCCGCCGCCGAGACGGCAGCCAGGCGCAGCGACTCCTCGCTCGCTGACCGCGTGTACCGCACGCTGCTAGACGAGACCCTTCTCGAAGACGACGTGGCGCTCTTGGCGATCGAGACGATGCCGCTGGGAGAGACCCTCGAAATGACTCTCCCAGCACGCCCCAACGTGCTCGGCGCCCTGCGCAACACACTCGGCCGCTGGCTGCGAGCTTTCGGCGCCAGCGAGGACGAGCTGTTCGACATCACCCTCTCCGCCTCCGAGGCCGCCACCAACGCCATCGAGCACGCCTACGGCGCCCGCGAAGCCACCTTTACCGTGCGCTGCGAACACGATGGCCGACAGGCGACGATCACCGTTCGCGACGTCGGTCGATGGCGCACGACTCGCCCACAAAGCGGCGGCCGGGGGCTCGAGATCATGCGCTCGCTCGTGGACGACGTGAAGCATCGACAGCGACCAACACGGAACCGTCGTGACCATCACCAAGCGGCTCTCCCACCAAGCATGAGCCCACTCAACATCGAACGGATCGACGGAGTGCCCATCGCACACATCCACGAAGACATCGACGCGGCCAACGCCACTGTCACCCAACAGCAACTGGCCGACGCGCTCGGCCCCGACGCCTCAAGCCTCATCATCGACCTCAGCGAGACGCGCTACCTCGACAGCGCAGGCATCGACATGCTGCTACGCCTCAGCGACCGCCTCGACCACCGCCGCGCCAAGCTCATCCTCGTGATCCCCGACACCTCACAGCTAAAGCGCCTCGCCACGATCGTTGGTCTGTCCGATGCGATCGCCATCCACCCAAGCCTCCCAGAGGCACGGCAAGAGGCCGCCAAGCGCCCGCCGGGACAGGCCGCCGCGCACCCTGCAAGCGGCCGAACTACCTCCGCCTGACCACAGCTTCCGAAGCCGCCCCGCTCGCGGCGGAACGTAGCTGGACGGGCAGTAGACTTCCCCAGCAACTACTACCGCCCGTCATGGCCGAAGAACCTCCCCGACCACAAACACAGAGGGTGAAGGTGAACAGTCAGCATCCCTACCTGACCATCGAGGTGACGAGTACACCGGAGGCTCGCGCCATCGCCCTGAACGGCGAAGCGGACCTCTTGGGCGCTCCCAACATCGAAGCGGCCCTCGCAGACGCTGCCACAGGCGAAGCACGACGCATAGTCGTCGACCTCAGAAACCTCACGTTCATCGACTCAAGCGGCCTACGCGCACTCATGGGAGGCCATGAACAGTGCATCGCACGAGGCCACGAGCTGCGGATCATCCCCGGCCCAGCGAACGTACAGCGCCTGTTCGAGCTCAGCGGGATGAACGAGATCCTTCCTTCTGCGACCCCGAGCTCGCGGGCGACGTCCCGCCGAGCGACGATCCCCAGATCTAGCCGCCGCGCTAGCCCTGGGCGATGCTGAGGCCCAGCCAGACGATGACCAGCGACACCAAGAAGATCGCCGCCTCCAGCACGTGCATGGTCGGGCGCTTCAGATGCCAGCCGACCAGCACGCACACTACGCCGACCAGCGCGAGCTTCACATGCAGCTCGCCCTCCGCCCACAGGTGATAGTGGCTAGCCATTGCGCTGCCCGTCGCGGCCAGCACCGTGATCGCGACCAGCGTGCCCCAACCGAAACGGCGCGCGACCCGACGCACCTGCGTCAAGTCACCGCTTTGCCGGGCGACCGGCACTACCGCAGCCGCCAAAACTAGCTGGCCGCCGACAAAGAACGCCATCGCCAGCAAGTGCAAAAAGAGCACCGCTCGCCACAGATTGCTCACAGCACCGCCTCGCTCAACCGCCCACCCATACCTGCAGATTGTCCTTTCTACCGTCCAGATGCTGCCAACGCCACCCACCGGCTCAGACCAAAGCCGTTCCGGTGGGCGGCAGGTCGGCAACTCGCCATGCCTCCCAGCGACCACAAAAACCATATCGGCTCCCGATATAGTCGCGTTGCGTGAGCGCCACCAACCCAGCAGAACAGTTCCCCAGCGACGCCGTAGTCCCACCCGACCAAAGATCACACGGCAGTGAGCGCCTGCTAGGCGACTTCACGACCACACCACGAGTGCTCACGCTGCTCGCCGGCGCCATACCGCTCGGTGCAGTGGTCGCGCTGCTCGCGCTCGCGCTACTCGACTTGATCGCGCTCATCACGCACCTCGCCTACACCGGCACCATCTCGACCACGCTCGGCCCACCAGACACCAGCGTCCTCGGGCCGCTCAGCGTGCTCGTCCCGGTCGCCGGCGGGCTCATCGTGGGATTGATGGCTCGCTACGGCTCTGAGCGCATCCGCGGCCACGGCATCCCAGAGGCGATGGAAACCATCCTCCTGCGCGGCAGCCGCATGGAGCCACGCCTCGCCGTGCTCAAGCCCATCTCAAGCGCAGTCAGCATCGGCACCGGCGGCCCGTTCGGCGCCGAGGGCCCGATCATCGTCACCGGCGGCGCCACCGGCAGCATCCTCGGCCAGTTGCTGCACCTCACCGCTGCCGAGCGACGCTGCCTACTCGTCGCCGGAGCAGCCGCCGGCATGACCGCCGTGTTCGGCACCCCCGTCGCAGCAGTGCTACTCGCGGTCGAGCTGCTGCTGTTCGAGTGGCGACCACGCTCAATGATCCCCGTCGCACTCGCCGCCTGCGCCGCCGAGGCAACCCGAGAAGCCCTCGCCAACGCCGGCCTCCTGCACAAGGCACCGCTGTTCGCGGTCAGCGCCCACGCCACCCTGGCGCCCTCCGTCTCAGGCGGCGCGCTGCTCATCGGCCTAGCGTGCGGCGGCCTGGCATGGGTGATGACCCGCTGCGTCTACGGCGCCGAGGATCTGTTCGCACGCCTGCCGCTGCACTGGTCTTGGTGGCCCGCGATCGGCGGCCTCGTGGTCGGCATCGGCGGGCTGATCGAACCACGCGCGCTCGGCGTCGGCTACAACACGATCGGCGCCGAGCTCGCCGGTACGCTCGCTCTCAGCACCCTCGCCGTACTGCTCATCGTCAAGCTCACGATCTGGGCAACCGCGCTCGGCTCCAACACCAGCGGCGGCATCCTCGCACCACTGCTGATGCTCGGAGCCGCCCTCGGCGGTCTACTCGGCGCCGTCCTGCCGGGCGCCACCGAGGGAACGTGGGCCATGATCGGCATGGCCGCCGCAATGGCAGGCGTGATGCGCTCGCCCTTCACCAGCATCGTCTTCGCACTCGAGCTGACCCACGACATCGGAGCGCTCCTGCCACTCCTCGCCGCCTGTACGATCGCGCACCTCATCAGCGTCCTGACAATGCGACGCTCGATCCTCACCGAGAAGATCGCCCGCCGCGGCTACCACGTCACCCGCGAGTACGAAGTCGACCCGCTGCACGCGCTGCTCGTCCGCGACGTGATGCAAACCGACGTTCTCACGGTCGCTCCAGACTCAACCGTCGCAGAGCTCTACGAGCAGCTCCCCGAGGGCTCCGAGCTACGCCGCCAACGCCTCTACCCGGTGCTCGACAACGACGAGCGCCTTCTCGGAGTGCTCCCGCTCTCCGACATTCGCGCCCCGCAGAGCAGCACATCCACCGCTGGCGCCACGGCACGCAGCCCACTCGTCGCAAGGCCCAGTGAGACACTGCGCGAAACAGCGGACAGGATGGTCGCCACCGGCCACACCGTGCTCCCTGTCATCGATGACCAAGAGCCGCCGCGACTCCTCGGCATGGTCAGCCAGTTCGACCTACTCAAGGCACACGAGCGCCTCCTGATCGAGGAGCGCCACCGCGAGCGTCCCCTGCGCCCCCTCAAGGCGACCACGAGCCTCGCCAGACTCCGGGCTGTCCGCGAGCCAGCACCATGACCCCAACAGCGGCTAGCCATTCACTGCGGGACTCCGACTACCGCCGCCTGCTCGCATTCCGCAGCGAGCTACGAGCCTTCACACGATGGAGCGAAGAAAGCGCAAGAACAGCCGGACTCACCCCAGCTCTGCACCAGCTCCTGCTCGTCGTGCGCGGCCACATCTCCGAACAAGGACCAACGATCAGCGATGCGGCCGAGGCGTTGCACATCCGCCACCACAGCGCCGTCGAGCTTGCCCAACGCGCAGAGACTGCCGGCTTGATCGAACGCGCCCGAGACACGACTGACCATCGCCAGCTCCATCTGAAGCTCACCGCTGCTGGAGAAGTACAACTCGAGGCGCTCACGCGCCAGCACCTACCACGCATTCAGGCACTAACCGATGTCCTAGACGACGTATGCGCCTCAACCACAACTCCGCAATCGAGATGACACCTCTCGTTCCAAGCCTCGTCACTGACCTCGCCGTCTCGGGCGCGCTCCGGCTAATGCCGTGGTTGCTCGGCAAGCCACTCGTCGAGCATCGGGCGCGTGAAGCGGATATGTCGGCCTACTCGCTGGCACGGCAGCCGGCCGCTGCGCACTGCCTCGTAGACCCAGCTCGTCTTGACGTTCAGATACCACGCGGCCTGCTCAGGGCGAAGAGTCGATCTTCCTTCAGCGTGGTCGCCGGCTGCTGTTCTGTCGTTGGTCCCTGCATACGCCCATACAGACCCCCAACGCCTCCAACCGGCCAACAGATTTGCCCGAGAAACGATCACGCCTATGGAAGTCGGTCCTGTCCGCTCCCGCCTCGGCCTCGCCACCGCAGCCGAACCTCCGCGAACCGACTTGCCAGGGTCGCGCAGCCGTTGACGATCGCCACGATCAACGCCAAGTCCGCCAGCATTGGATTTTCCCCCTACGCCGCGATGACGACGATCCGCCGACCGTCAGGCATGACCCCATCGGGATAGGTCTCCGCGATCTGTTGTGCGCGAGCCCGGTCGCGGACGACGCTCATCCCGTGCAGCGCTGAGAAGAACACGTCGTCGGCGTGCATCGTCTTCTGAGCAACCGCCTTGTGGTTGTAGATCGTGCTGGGGCTCGCGTTGCGACTCTCGGCGATATCCGGCACCGATTCTTCATCGAAGAAGTAGCGGTTGATGACCTCCCGCTGTACTCGCGGCAGACGCCCAACTGCCGTTTTGCACGCCTCGCGCACCGGGTCGTGGGCGAAGAACTGCTCGACCACATCGAACACGTCCCGCATACGGATACCCACCCGCCACTCCGCCAGCCCGCGCCGATCGCGCATCGCGGGTGCGTCGACCCCCTCAAACCCGGCGAGCGCCGCCTGCATCGCTTCGGTCTCCGGCACGCTGGCGCCGCAGGTCTCAGCCTCCGGCAGCTCGCCCCGCAACTGATCAAGAGCACGATGGGCGATCGTCTCCCGCAGCCATGGAAAGAACCGCTCGGGCGGGTCAGACGGATAGCGGAACACCGCTTCCAGCGCTGCCTCCCTGGTCACGTCGTACAGCCGTTCGCGCTCGACGACATGGATCAGTCGCGCCTCCTCGCGGTTGGCCCAATTGACATCGCGTGCCTGGGGCGACATGCCGAAGTGCGCAGAGACGAACGCCTTGCTGACGCTGCGCCTAACCGGCTCGAAGACGAGCATCAAGAAGATCAGCAGGTGCTCATTGCTCGCAGGGTCGCGGCGGGCTGCCTCGATCATCGGCTCAAGGAAGCGCTGCTTCTGCTCCGCGGTGTTCATCCGGTCAACCCACTGCCACTTGTCCAGCAGCGCCGAGACCTTCTCGCCATGCGGCAGACGCTCCAGCTCCTGTAGCCGGCGGATCAGCGCGCGAGTCTGCGCGTCGTGCGGCTCAAAAGCCTTTCGTCGCGCGGGCACGAACGACAACTCGCGGCTGTAGACGACCTTCTGCGACAGGTCTTCAAGCTCCTCGTCTCGGATACGTCGCTGGCTGGACTCCAGGTCCGGGCGCCAGCGATTGTCGATTGGGCCATTGACGATGGGCATGTTGCTTGCCTCCTTTATAGAGCTGGGTGCGGACCAATTCCGACCCTCTGCCTCTACAGAACAGGCGGCATCTCTAGCCAGCGACGGCTCGTCGCGCGCCCCGGCGATCCGGTCCTATCCAACTGGCACGATCCAGGCCATGAGCGAGCCGCAACTCCCTGACGATGGCGTCAAGCACCTGAGCACCGGCAACTGGCTGGAGCCCGACCCGATCTGCCTGAAGTTCGTGGAGGTGAACCTGGCCAGCGCAGAGCGCCGTCCGCCGACCGGCGAGGGGCCGAGCGGTTCCTCGCCGTCGATCTCGCGCCCACCTCGTGGCCCAAGCGGTCGGCGATCCATCGCCATTGAGGGAGGCGTGGGACAACTGGGATCTCACCACCGCGACCGGCATAAAGGTAGAGGTCAAGTCGAGTGCCTACCTGCAGTCCTGGAACCAGCGAAAGCTCTCCTCGATCACCTTCTCGGGTCTCACCGGCCGGGAGTGGTCTGCACAAACAAATGGTTGGCAGCCGATCGAACACTACGCGCCGAGGTGTACGTGTTCGCTATCCACACCTGCAGAGAGCCCGAGCAGTACGACCCCCTCAAGATCGAGGACTGGGAGTTCCGCGTGATGAGCGCCGCTCAACTTGCCGAGCACGGCTATCGCAGCGTCACGCTCGGCTCCCTCAAACCGGCACGCGCCGACGGCATATAGCCTGAACGAGCTCGCCCAAGCCGTCGAGCGAGCACACGCGAGCAGCAAAGAGGCTGGCGGTTAGAACGTCTCTAAGTCCAAGACGAGCAGAGCATCGCGTTGGACGGCCGGCAGAACCCCTAGTGGTGGTGTGGGTGTCCGCGTACCGTGCGCCAGCTCTCGCGGGTGATCCGCAGGATCACGACCGTCATACCCAGGCCGATGAGCGGATCGAGGATCGGGACGCCAGCGGCGATGGCTACGGCGCTTGCGATGACAGCGAGCGAGACATATGCGTCGACGCGGGCGTGATCGCCGTCTGCGATCAGCGCGGGGCTGTTGAGCCGGCGCTCGGCGCGAGTGCGTACCTGGGCGGCCAGCCAGTTGCCGGCGAACCCGATCGCTCCAGCGAGCGCGAGCGCGAGCAGGAGGTGCTCGCCGCCCTCGCCGAGCGGGTTCTTCTCGCTCTGGTTGGGGCCGGCGACGCATCCGTCCAGCGAGATCGAGATATGACACCTCAGCTTGCTCATCGTTTTCTCCTCAGTAGGCGGACTGTTGCGGGCAGCAGGTTCTTTCGCCAGCCTATTGACCGGGACGCGCGTCGAAAAACTAATCGTTGCTGCCCCACCAGCGCCCGGTCGAGCGCTCGATCCCAGGGGATCGAGAACGCCTCGCCAGAGAAGTCAGTCTTGTTCGTGAAGCACGGGCGTGTAGGAGATCCCGATGATCGCGCCCTCCGGCGATTGCAGTCTGGCGAGCGTCTGACCCCACGGCTCCTTGCGAGGTGGGTGCAGGAGTTCGTGGCCGGCCTGTTCGAGTTCTCGTGCCGCCGGTCCGACCGCTGCGGCGTCTGCGACATCGAACTCGATACTGACCTGCGGCACCGGCCGCTCCGTCGGCCACTGCGGCGTCCCGAAGCACGCCTCAGCGGCTTGTGAAAGCGGCCAGATCCCGAAGGACTTACAGCCGTCGATCTGCTCGCTGTGGTGATAGTCGCCGCCCTGGCTCTCGAGCGGCAGCCTAAGCGTCTCGACGTAAAGCTTGCGACTGGCAGGCGGATCGGGCGCGATCACCGCCACGGTCGCGAGGAACTCAATATTCACGGGTATTTCCTCCTCGTTCACGTTGTGCTCGGTTTACGATCCAAGCAGGTTCCACAACCCGCGCGTCGTCAGCTCAGCCCAGCCCGGCGAATCGCTGCTTGCAACGACTCATCTGGTAGTTGACGTGCGAGCCCGCTGGTCGTCCGGTAGAGACGGCACTTCATGCCGAAGTCTGTCCGCTCCTCCGCGCCGGGTTCGATGTCGTGGCCGTTAACACGGATGGTTGGCGAGCCGGGGAGCGGCATCTACTCGATGTAGCCCTTGTGAAACTCGACGTTCTCGACGCCGGCCTTGCGGGCGTTCTCGCGGGCGAGGGCAAGCATCTCGTCGGTCATATCGAGGCCGCGCGCTTTGCCGGGCGGGCCGACGCGCTTGGCTGAGAGCAGCACGTCGATGCCGCCACCGGCGCCGAGGTGGAGGACCGTCCTGGCGCGCACCAAAACGCGGACACATCGCTCCGCCGCCGTCGGCGCGTACATCGGCGCCGCGTACTTCTTCACCAGCTCGGCGAGCTTCGCCAACCCGGCGATCAGCGTCGGGCGCATGTTCTCCAACACGTTCGCCGGCATCGCGCCCGCGTCCGTGCCCGTCTACATCGTGGCGCAACTCGTCGGCGGAGCCTGCGCGATCCTGGCGGTGAGGGCGCTTTACCCGGACCTGACGCCGGACGAGGCGGCCGAAGCGGTCATGCCGCACCACCAACAGCAGCCGAGCACCGACGGGTCGATCAGCCAGCCGGCTCAGGGCTAGCTGCGCCCGTCGGATTGTCGTGCCTTGTGGCCGGGCGCTAGTCGTGCGGCTCATGCTGTCTGACTTCCACCCAAATCCTGAGGAGCGCGACGGCTACAGAGACGATGACGGCGAGTGCGTAGCGCCAGTGGAAGATGAGCGCCTCCCACGCTCCAATGCCGACCGAGGCCACGAGGTAAGCGAGGCGCAGCTTCCAGTTCGTAAGGACGTATTCGACTCTCATCGGGCGCCGGCCGCGAATCCGGCGTTGCAGCCTACGACCGCGCCGGCTCATCCTCGCCTCCGAAGCTCGATGTCCATGCCGAGTACCTGCACGATCAAGAGCACGATCCGAAACTGAACCGTGCTCTTGCCGTGTCTAGCTGGCCTACGACGGCCCGATTGAGCCCCACGAGGCCCGCGACGGCGGCCTGCGTCAGTCGCAGTTCGCGGCGCCTTGCGCGCACTATTGACCAAGCTGTGCTGGACTTTGGACGCGCGTCGTGGGGATGCTCACTAGGCCGCCTCGGAGCTGGCGATGTCTGCGCCTTGCCGTGCCTCGGGGTCGAGGAGGTCATCCTCCACGAGCCTCGCGAGTATCTCCGGGCACGCCATGACTGCGTGACCGACGTTGAGGCGGGCCTCCTCGATGAGTTCGTCCGCGTGATTCATCGAGCTGAGGCTTCCCCAGAAGATGCGCTCGATGATCGGCCGGAGTTCTCGTGCCGGCATCGTCAACTCGAAGCGCTCCGTCTCGGGCTCTTTCTCCCAGCCCAAGTCGTCGAGTAGACGCAGCTCGACCTCGAAGCGTCGGCGTAGACGCTTGGCCGGAATAACCGCCTCGTTGTGCAGGTTGAGGAAGATGTCGCCGACCCCGGAGAGGTCGGTCATAACACCGTCGTACAGCGCATCCCGATCCGTGCGATTGATGGTCAGGCTCATATGCGAGACTCCTTTTCGGTCGAAGCACCGAAAAAAGCGCGCACCAATCCATGCAAGGCAAAATAGCCGTAAGAGCTACGGTTCTGCGTGGCATCGAAGGCGCGTTCTTCGGTGCTAAAAAGGTCGGGGCGGGTGCTAGTAACACCCGTCCCGGCCGCTTGATTTTTAGGTCGCCAGCGATCAGAGCAGAGCCCACGGCGGAAACATCTGCGGCCGTTCGCGGCGCTTCGCGGCCCGTACCGTAAGCCGCTCGGAAACGACGTTTGTAGGGCATGAAGGATCGTCCTTGCTCAGCGTCGCCATCGCCGTCGGACGATGCGCCGATGGGCCCGACTAGCGAGGTTGCGCGCGCCCGGTGCTCGACTCCTACCAGCCTCTTGAGATCGCCGGTGGGTTCTGCTCTGATCGCGCGCCCCCAGAGCAAAGGAGCCCGCGATGGACGACGACACGAAACGCCGCGATGCGCAGGACGAGGCCAAACTTGGCCGAGTAGTCCGCGAGCTGCGCGAAGAACGCGGTCTAACCGACCGCGAGCTTGCCGACTCAATACGCGGCATATCGCTCAAAGGCATACGCGCGATCGAGACCGGCGAGTACAAAGCCCTGACCTACGAGCGGATAGTTCGGCTGGCTCGTGCGCTTGGCGTCGAACTCGGGGCGCTCTTTCGGCGTGCCGAAGGCCTCAGCCCGGATTGAACGCCCGTGGCGCCAGCGCCCCAGGCTGTCCGTGCTTCCTCGGATCAACATACGCACGTTAGGCATGGCATACACCGGGTCTCGACGGGCGGGAAGCCGGGTATGGGCGCGGTACGGCGTTTGCAGAACGTTTGCAGGAAGGCCGAAACCCCTTTATCTAAGCCAACTTGAACCGTTCTCCCCGACTTTCGGTCGTAGGTTCAGAACCTTGAAGATCCGCGAGCGGGAGCGATAAAACCGCACAAACGCTGGGGATCGCGGAAGGCTGTTCTCGCCTGTTCTCGGCACGCGGGACCGCAAGAGGACCGCAGGGAGCACCCCTGCGGTCCCCCCGGCAAGGACGCATGGGTCCCAAGCCCGCCAACCTGCAACAAGGCACTGGCCTTCGTGTCGAGTCCCTACGCGATCTTGAGGGTCGAGGAATTACGCTGGCGCGAGGTGACAGCGTCCGCTCTCTGGTTGCCGGCCGGGCTCGATCACGGGTGCGCCGTGAAGACGTGGGCGACGGCTCCGCCGCTGAAGGCGGTCGTGCTTACGGGCTCGATGGCGAGGGGTGCGCGTGAACAGCCGCTCGCCCGCACCGAGGACGACCGGGTGGACGACGAGGCGGTACTCGTCGATCAGCCCGGTCTCGACGAGCGATCGAGCAAACCGGACGCCGCCCTGCGCGAGCAGGTATCCGCCTGAGCGCTCCCGCTTTAGACGCGCGACGGCGTCGGCCAGGTCTCCGGTCGCGATCGTCGTCTCGCCCCAGTCGGCGGACGTGAGCGACTTCGAGAACACCACCTTGGGGATCTCGTTCATCGGCGCCGCGAACGGCCCCGATGCACCGGGCCAGAAGCCGGCCCACCCCGCGTAGGTGGTGGCACCGACGAGGTGCGCGCGGGCGTTGCTCACGGTGTCGAGGACCCACTCGGCGCCGTCGGGAGAGCGTCCCGCGGCCTCCCAGCCGGAGCTCCCGTCGGCCGGCGCGACGTACCCGTCGAGCGAGACGGACATCTTCAGGATCA
This sequence comes from uncultured Solirubrobacterales bacterium, assembly GCA_963725165.1. Lineage (GTDB taxonomy): Bacteria > Actinomycetota > Thermoleophilia > Solirubrobacterales > Solirubrobacteraceae > Palsa-744. The sequence continues at coordinate 198,693 of CAVRXK010000002.1, read as the reverse complement.
GTGAGGTCATGCGCTGCTTCCTTTCTGGGATGGACGACATACCGCTATGGACTCCGCCGACTTCGGAAAGTGATCGGTGGCGAGCGCGACGGCAAGGGGCACGGGGAGGCGAGTGCGCCGCGACGTTCCGATCGTACGAATCCGCTCGGCGTCATTTGTGTCGCCGATGAACGCCATCAAGGGAGTTAGTCTATGCAGTTGATGAGGGTCAGACCTGTGCTGCCCTGCGGTGTCGCGGCGCCTGCGCCCTGCCGGCTACCACGGCTTTGCGATTCTCAGCGCGCTGAGAATCGCGCGCGTGGCGGGGGAGCGGTTGAGCGTTATGAAGTGGATGCCGGGTACGCCCTCGCGCAGCAGCTCCGCGCACTGCAGCGTGGCGTAGGCGACGCCGAAGTCGAGCACCGCCTCGGGGTCCTCGCCGCGCGCGTGCAGCTCGCGACGCAGGCCGTCGGGAATGGAGGCCCCGCAGAGCTTGGCCATGCGCTCGACCTGCCCCACCTGCGTGATGGGCATGACGCCGGGGATGATCGGCACGTTCACGCCCGCCGCGCGTGCGCGCTGGACGAAGTCGAAGTAGAGGGCGTTGTCGAAGAACAACTGTGTGATTAGGAACTGCACGCCCGCGGCCACCTTCTCCGCGAGATGTTCCAGGTCCTCCTCGGGGCTGACTGCGTGGATGTGCGTCTCGGGGAAGCAGGCGCCGCCGATCGCAAAGGGGTAGTCGGCGGCGATCAGTTCCACCAGTTCGCGCGAGTACTCCAAGCCGCCCTCCGTTTTGCGCCACTGCTCCTGGCCCGCGGGCGGGTCGCCGCGCAGCGCGAGCACGTTGTCGATGCCCGCGCTCTGCATCTCGTCGAGCGTGGCGCGCAGTTCCGCCACGGTGGCGCCCACGCAGGTGAAGTGCGCCATCGCCTCCAGCCCGTACTGCTCGCGGATGCGCTTGACGATCTCGATCGTTTTGCCCTTGGCCGAGCCGCCGGCGCCGTAGGTGACGGACACGAACGACGGGTCCAGGCCGCGCAGCTCGGCGAGCGCCGTGCGCAGGTTCTCCTCCCCCGCTTCCGTCTTGGGCGGGAAGAACTCGAAGGAGAACGTCGGCCCGGAGGAGGCCAGGCGGTCGATGCGCATCTGGGGATTATGCAGCCAGCGCTCGGGGCTCGCCGGCGATGCGGCGGATCTTCCCGATGGCCTCCAGGTGGGTGAGGATGGAATCCAGCGGACACGATCGGCCAGATCCAGGCCGGCGCGGACGGGCGCACACGCGCCGGTTCCGCGCTGGGGATGGGGAGTGGCGCCGCCATACCAACCCGGATAGCCCTTCGCTCACAAGTACCGTGAGCCCTCTGAAAGCGACGTTTGTAGTTCGTGGAGGATCGCGCAACAGCGCCAGAGCACCCGTCGATCGAGGGGGCACGCAGCCCGTGGTATGGACGGCGGAATTGGGACCGCAAAAAGACCGCAGAGGCCCCTGAAAACCGCATGAAAAAGCCAACCTGTACCTTTCTCCCCGATCACGAGAGGAACGCCGCAGAAGCGCGAAATGCCGCTTGGGAGCTTGCGAAACGCCGCGAAATAGCGCGAACATGGCGTGGGTGGTTTTGCAGGGGTTTTCGGCTGGCGCTGGGCGAAACTACAGCCGGAGTACAGCCGATAGGCCGCCGTGACTACAGCCGGTCGGTGCTCAGCGGCGCGGCGAGTTGTTGGGGCTCTTGGTCTTGGGCAACCGCCTCCATGACGGCCTTCGGCCAGTATTCGTCGTTGAAGGGGTGTTTCAGGCACCACTTCCACGACGCGCAGACTGCCGCGCAAGCGGCCCAGTGAATGTGGATCGCGTCCGGTCCGTCAATCTTCCCTCGACGTGCGACCCAAAGCTGTCGAAGCTTCCACGCCATAAGCAAATGCACTACTAGGTAGGCAGTCGGTAGCACCAGCAGGAGCCATGGAGACGGTGGATGCTCGACCGCGAGAAGCGCGCTGCCCACCGCGACCAAGCCCGCTCCGGCACCCTCGACGGCAAACCGTAGACGCTGGGAGCGTGTATTGAATGGGCCTTGGAACTTGATTCCCTGATAGGGCTGCTCGCTGCCAAATATGAGTCCAGCGAAGATGACGAGTGAGCCGGTGCCAATAAGCCAGCCTCCTGCGATCGTGGTGTTCATACGGTCAGGCGGCGCGTGCTGCTCGCTTATCTGCTGCGACGAGTACCGTCGGCTTTGACTCGAAGCGCTCGCCAGTAGACAGGTTTACCCATCCGATCAGCGGTCGCTCTACTGCGTCGAGCCCCTGAGTTTCGGCGGCGCTGCGCTCAACCCAGGTCTGCCCGGAGTCTCGTGGCTGGACCGTCCGGGGCAGAGCGCCCGGATGAGGCTGGTGCATGATGACCAGGGTGTCGTTCCCGTTGGGCATGATGAAGCCGGCAGACGTGACGTGCGCAGGGTGCTCACCGCGATTGATCGCTGTGACTAGGAAGCACCACTCGCCGAGTCGTTCGTTGTTGGGGCCGTACGTTGGGAACCCATTGGAGATCTTGACTTCGACGTGCGGAGTCCGTCCGTGCCGCCATGTATAAACCCGCCATCCCAGCCCGCCAGCGGTTCCGAAAGCGCCGATCCCGGCGAAGATGTCGCGGGCGAGCGTGAATGTTTCGATCGTCGCCTCCATAGGCAGGCTCCTTCAGTTGGGGTTTGCTCGGTCACATGGCGTACCACGAGCCTCGGTCGGAATGACCTTCGTGTGCCTGGTTTTTGGCCGCTCTACCGCCACGAATCGACGTGCGGTCACTCATGACGGTGGCCAACTCTTGGGTGGCAGGGCTTAGGGTCCACTGATGACCGACTTCAGCAAGGATCGAGAGGTGGCGGCTGAGATCACGGAGAAGATCAAAGGCTGATCTCGGTTCCGCGATGGACGGGGCCGCGAGCATCAGCGAGTTCACCGTGGGCACGCCGCTGGAGGCCCGTAGGCCGCTTACCAAGGAGCAGTGGGCAGTCGCCGTGGCACTCAACACGCTCGCAGAGCTTCTGGATCAGCGGGCTGAGGAAGCATGTGCGGCGAGGGAAGCGCGCTGGCAGGGACTCGCGGACGCCTCGGCGATGGTCCTAAACGAGGCGGGCCGACTCGGGCTGCCTCAACTGTTCCCGGAAGTGCCCGACGAGGACGAGTGATGGCTGATCTACGGCCCGAAAGGATGTTCGTGGCTTCCTTCCGCGCCGCCCGCATGAGCACGAGACAGGAGGTTTGCACTGTCCTTGTGCGTGATGCGTTATAAACGGCCCACCCAGGCTTTACGTCGCGCACTTACGTCTACCTCATGGACGAGGTGAATCAGGCGTCGCCTGCTGCGGCTGCCTTCCCTGCCCGCGTGGTCTTGCGACTGCGAGGCGTCTTGGTAGATGCCGGTCGGGTGCGCCGGCGGCGTACGGTTGCAGCCTTGCTGACGCTGAGCGCGACGGTCTCCTGCGGAAACGCGGCTCGAATCTCTAGGCGTCCGCCGAGTGCCTCTACGTAGCGGTTCAGCGTAGACAGTCGTACGTCGGCCTCGCCGCGCTCGATCTGGGAGACGTTCTCCTGCGTGACGTCGAGTCGGTCGGCGACGATCGCCTGGGTGAGGTCGAGCCGACGACGTAGTTCGCCGAGCATCGCCGCCTTGTGCCTCTCGACGTTTACGCGGCGGGCAGGATCGGCGTCGATCTGCTTGCGCAGCTCATCGAAGCTTTTGCGGCTCTTTGCGGTGTTGGTGGGGTTCATGGGATTGCTCCTTCGTCGCGAAGTGTTTGAAGATGATCGTCGTACAGGGCGTCGGCGGCTGGGATCGCCTCGGCGTACCAGCTGCTCCAGCGGTGGCTCTTGTCGCCGCCCATGAGCAGGATCGCCATACGGCGAGGGTCGAAGGCGAACAACACGCGCATGTGTCCGCCGTGGGGACGCAGCTCCTTCATGTTTGGATGCCGGGAGCCTTTGAGGGTGTCCACGAGTGGACGGCCGAGGGCGGGGCCGCTCTGCTCCAGCAGCTCAATCGCCGAGGTGATCCGGTCCTGCTCGTCGGCTGAGAGCTCATCCCACCACGATCCAAACGTGTCGGTGTACTCGACTTCCCACACCCCGCAAGTATAAACCAAAGCTTGTAGAAGTCAAGACTTATATCATGCGATCGAGAGGGATCGGGCGGGACCATCACGCCACATAGGGGGATCAAGGGCAACGGTAACGAGCGCAATAGGGGGACGCTCGGGGGACCAGCTCGGCGAAACGCCCGTCAACACTGACATGTCCGCCACTTTGAACCTGTCTCCCCGATGTAGCTAAGTTGTCTGCGAAGGCTGGCGAACGGGGGCGAAGCGCCCCGAAGGTTCGCGGGACCGGCGTGGGTCGTTTCGTCCGGTTTCGCGTGGTTTCGGGCGGTACGACGTTTGCAGGATGTTTGCAGCGGCAGCCCTACGCGTTTGCAGGACGTTTGCAAGCGCGGTGCTCGCCCCACCCGAAGGCCCGCTACACCGCTTCTACCCACGTGACCGCCAGCGGAGGTAGGGCGTGCCCGAGTTCCGCGCGAAGCGAGTTGAGTGAAGGACGCCCAAGCCGTGTCGAGCAAGCAGTGCTCGCACCTCGCGTCACAGCGCCTTATGATCGCTGTCGTGAGCGGCACGCGGCCGAATGTCTTCGCTGAGAGGTTCAGCAGGGAGCGCTCCGGCCTGCGGGCCGAGCCGGTCGTGAGGGCCGCGGGGGGCGAGCTGCTCGGCGGCACGCTGTACGAGCTGGCTCCGCGCTACGAGGGCGTCCCGCTGCACATCCACCACGGAATGGAGGAGCTGGCCATCGTGATCTCCGGCCGGCCGACGCTACGGACGCTCGAGGGCGAGTCCGAGCTCGCGCCCGGGGACATCGTCGCCTTCCCCCGGGGCCGCCGGGGCGGCCACACGCTGGCTAATCGAACCGACGAGCCGGTGCGGTACCTGATGGTGTCCAACAAGGTGATGCCCGAGCTGGTGGAGTATCCCGAGGATGGCACGATCCGCGCCCTGACCCGAGGCCGGTTCGACCCGCCCAAGGCGGACGAAGACCCGGCCGACCGCCTGAATCTGCGGTTCAAGCGCTCAGACGCCGAGGAGCAGTAGCTCGGCCCCCCACGGGGACGTCTTGAGGTGCGTCGCGTGGCCGGCGGTAGGCCTCATCTCGGCGCTCTCGCACTGGAGCCCGCGGTGCCAGCTCGGGTCGATGCGGCACGGTCAAATCGAGCGAGCGAAAACCCTGGTCTGACGGCGGTACGACGTTTGCGGGACGTTTGCAAGGCGCCCAAAAACCGCATTGGAAAGCCAACTTGAACCGTTCTCCCCGATAGGTTCATGTCCCGCGAAACTCAGCGAAGATGGGCAAGAAATGCCGAAAACACGGGGGAATCGCATGAGTTGTTTCGTCGATTTCGCGGGGTTTCAGCGGTCGGACGTTTGGGCCGGACGGCGTCCGACGCCATCCACCCGACGGGCGAGCCCGCGGCTTGTGGCCGACTTTTCAGAACTCTCGCAGATCGATCTTGCGGGCCGGTGCACTACGCTGCGGTACGCGGTCCGAACCATGTGGTCAGCGCTTCAGGAAGCCCGAGGTTGGTTCCGTCTCCCACCCAGGCAACGTACCCGTCAGGCCGGATCAACACAGCAGTAGGAGCCGTGACGGCGCCAAGTACCGGAAGCTCCCACACCCCGACATATTCAGCATCGATCAGCTGGACCCGCCCGTCCCATGGAGCGATGTCAAAGCCGCCGGGCTCACCGAGGTTGAGCAGCACCGGCTTGGCGTCGTGCAGCAGCTCGAAGACCCGCAGCGGGCCGTCGGCGGTCACGAGGTCCAGATCGGGCATGCGGCGTCCGAGCAGGGGGTGGCCCTCGCCGAGGTCGTAATGAATGTCCAGCCCGGAGATGATCCCGGCGATCCGCTTGCGAGGCTCCTCCATGATCGCCAGCTCCGACACCACATCGACCAGGGCCTTCATGCGCTTGTCGCGGCGCTGGAGCGCGGCCTGAGCCATCGTGTGCTGAAGCGCGCGGGCAGCGACCGGGTGGCGCTCGGCATGGTAGGTGTCGAGGAGGCTCTCCGGGGAGGTTCCGTTGACCACCTGAGCCAGCTTCCATCCCAGATTCACCGCATCCTGCACACCGAGGCTGAGACCCTGGGCGGATTCAATCGGTCGTTGCAACGGTTTGTGTTTGGAGGGATCGTAGATGCTCGTCGAGTGCCTCGGCGGGTGTGCGCCAGCCGAGGGTCTTGCGTGGTCTGCTGTTGAGCGTGGCAGCGACGGCGTTGAGGTCTTCGGCGGTGTGTCTGGCGAGGTTTGTGCCTCTTGGGAAATACTGTCGGAGCAGGCCGTTGGTGTTCTCATTCGTGCCTCGCTGCCAGGGGCTTTGAGGGTCACAGAAATAGATGTGAAGCCCGGTTGCGATCTTCAGCTGCGCGTGTTGTGACATCTCAGCGCCTTGGTCCCAGGTGAGCGAGCGGCGTAGCTGCTCGGGCAGCGTCGTGATCTGCTCTGTGATCGCATCGCGCACGGCTTCGGCGCCGCGACCGGCGAGCGGCGGCCCATGTTTTGCCCTCGGCCCGCCGTGGCCGGGCATCGGGGGGAGGTGAAGCAGCATCGTGAAACGGGTGCTTCGCTCCACCAGTGTCCCGATCGCGGTGCGGTCCGCGCCGAGGATGAGGTCGCCCTCCCAGTGGCCAGGTATCGCTCTGTCCTCGGCCTCGGCGGGACGCTCGCTGATCATGATCTGCTCGGTAACGAAGCTCTTGCCGCGCCCACGGACGCGGGCTCTCGGGACCCGTAGCGCCCTGCCGCTGCGCAAGCATGCCGTGAGCTCTCGTCGCAGCGCGCCGCGGCTCTGCACGTAGAGCGCTTGGTAGATCGCCTCGTGCGAGATCCGCATCGACTCATCATGGGGGAAATCGACCTTCAGTCGGGCAGAGATCTGCTCCGGGCTCCAAGCGGTCGCCCACTTGCGGTCCTGGCGATGCGGCTTGCCCCGCCCCGTCCAAGCCGCAGACTTGGGTCCTGGCACCGCTGTCCCGTCGGGCCGGCGAACCTGCCCGGAGAGCCGCTCCTGCACGTACTCACGGAGTCGATCGTTGGTGGTGAGCTTCGCTGTCTTCGGACGGCGCGCCACCATCTCTGACTTCCATTGCGCAACCGACGCGCGATAGTCGAGCTTCCCGCCGCGAGTAGCTGCGTTGCGGCGCAACTCCCGCGAGATCGTCGACGGGGAACGCCCCAACCGGCGAGCGATCTCCCTGACCCCGGCGCCCTGCGCCTTGAGCATCGCGATCTCCTCGCGCTCCTGAAACGACAGGTACCGGCCTGAGATTGGGTCGAGCATGAAAGTTGGCATCCCGCCACGTTCCCTGAACCACCGGCTGCCAGCCGCCGAGGACGCGCCGACAGCGACCGCAGCGTCCTCGCTGCTCAGACCCTTGACGATCTCATGCCAGAACGACCGCTCGACTTCCCGACGATGCGTCGGATGCCCCGGCGACTTCATCGGCGCCCTGCCCGTCAACTCCCTCATCCACCCAGCTGGCCTGCCCATGCACACCTCCATGATCAAGGTGTTGCGAGGACCAGTTGAGTCCAGCCTGTCCACCGGCCGGGTAATGCACGTGCGCCGAGTCGCCGGCGAGTAGCACTCGTCCCGCGCGGTAGGCCGCGGCCTGGCGTGTCATGTCGGTGAACCTGGAGATCCACGTGGGATTGTGGATCCCGAAGTCGGTGCCGTACACGGTGATGAGCGCCTCGCTCAGATCGCGCAGGGTGGGCTCGCTGCTGGGCCCGAGCTGCTGCTCGGTCACGATGACCCGCACGGTCTTGCCGTCCTCCATCGTGTGGAGGGCATGGACGCCGGTGGCGTCGTGGCGGATGCCCCGCGGCGTCTGCTCGGTCACCTCGACCTCGGCGATCAGGTTGCTCCTCGTCGCGTCCCACCCCGGGAACTCGATGCCGGCTGCTTTACGGATGACGCTGCGTCCTCCGTCGCACCCGACGAGATACTGCGCCCGTAGCGACTGGCCGTCGGACAGCTCGACGTCGACGTTGGTGTCGTCCTGCGCGAAGCCCGTCACCTCACATCCGTAATAGATCCGTACTGGCAGCTCGGCGATCCAGGCGGCCATTATCCGCTCGATCTGGTTCTGCCAGATCCCGAGCGAATACGGATGACGCGTCGGGAAATCGCTCATGTCCAACACGGTCGTGGCCAGCATCGCGGCCTGAGCCACCTGACCCTCCACGAGGAACCGATCAGCGACCCCACGCTGATCCAGCACCTCGATCGTGCGCGAGTGAAAACCACCGGCTCGTGAGCCGACGAGTACATGATCGGGGCGCCGCTCGATGACCGCGACGTCGACCTTCGCCAACGCCAACTCAGCCGCCAGCATCATCCCCGTCGGACCGCCTCCGGCGATCACCACCGCATGCTCGCTCATAGCCACACTCCTGTCGGATACGTCGAGAACAACACACACATTTCGCGACTCCCATCTCCGTAGGTTCTGGTCTCGGTCAGCGGTTTTACAGCACAACCCGAGGCTTCATGAAGGCCGCGTGTGCGGTATAAATTGGAAGTGGAGGAAAGCGGGTAGCCGCTTTTCCACTGTCGTAAGCCGCGGACGGATGGTCTTTGTGCGAAGCGGCGGTACGTCGCCGACGGCAATACCGTCGCCCAGCGCGCTAGTCGCTAGTGCTTAGAGGCCGCAACGCGGGCCGACCGGCATAGCTATCTCAGGCGGATGAGCGGTCACGGAGCATTGCGGCCGTGGCGATGACGCCGGTGTGAGCCCGCGACGCGCGGCTGTCGTCTGCTGGCGGGCGGCGATCTCGCGGTAGCTGCGTCCTTCGAAGGCATGACCGACGAGCGCATCGCGCTGGCGCGCGGGAAGCCCTCCCACGGCCCCCATCAGCCAGTCGATCCACTCGCTCTGCTCCACCGCCGCAGGCACGGTCTGGTCGGCGGTTCCGTGCTGGCGCTCCTCGATTTCGTCCGTCGGCCTGACTGCCCGAATCGCGTTGACGGCGGCGTTTCGAACGATCGTGAACAGCCATGCACGCGGGTGCTCAGGACAGGCACCCGCGACGATCGCGCGGTGGGCGTTCAGGAACGACTCCTGGACGACGTCCTCGGCCAGGTTCGCGTGTTCGCCGAGCTGCCGGACGGCGTACCGCGTGAGCTCGCGCCGGTGAAGCTTGACGAGCTCCTCGAACATTTCCTCCTGCGGCCCTTGACCGCTCGACGACTGTGGGGTCTCCTCATAGCTCATCCAAACTCCCTTCCAAGATACTCGGGACCCCCGCGGGGCTTGTCGGATGGTCTAGACGTTGCGACCGCGAAAAGGTTGCGCTCAAGGTGGGGGAGATGATCGCCGGTTGGTGGTTCGATCCCGCCCTTGGCCAGCGGTCTCAGCCGACGCGGTCCGATCGCGTCGGCCGTGTCACGATCCCGCGGCAGGTGGCTGGTCGATGCGCACCAGATTGCCAGAGGGGTCACGCACGGCACAGTCCCGCGTGCCCCACGGCTGATCGGTCGGCTCCTGCACGATCTCGGTGTCCGAGGCGCGCAGCTTCTCGAAGGTGGCGTCGAGGTCCTCGGTGTGGAAGTGGACGCCGTTCAGGGCGCCCTTGGCGAGGAGGGCGGCGAGCGCGTCGCTGTCGGCGGGGCTGCCGTTCAGGTAGTTCGTGAGGACGATCGCGACGCCGGGCTGAGAGGCGGCGCCGACGGTGATCCAGCGGAAGTCTTCCCTGGCGACGTCGTTGCGTAGTTCGAGGCCGAGCGTGTCGCGATAGAAGGACAGCGCGAGGTCGGGGTCATGAACTAGGACGAAGCATTGGGAAAGAGTGAGATTCATGCTTCCAACGCTAGCGAGCCAGTGCCCTGCGCGCTTCTCCGATCCTGCTCGGCCTGCGGCTCGGACGGGTGAGGTCTCTGGCGACGCAGCCAGGCACGCTCTCAAGCTTGCTGTGGTCACGGGCCCGGTAGGCCGTCGGCGTCTCGCCCACCAGCTGGGTGAAGCGGGCGCTGAAGGAGCCGAGCGACAAACACCCGACTGCCATGCAAACCTCGGTAACCGACAGGTCATCGTGGCGCAGCAGCGCCTTCGCCCGCTCGATTCGCCGCGTCATCAGGTAGGCGTAGGGCGTCTCCCCGTAAGTCGCGCGGAACTGCCGTGAGAAGTGCGCAGTCGACATCAGCGCAGCGCGGGCGAGCGCGGCGACGTCGAGCGGGCGCGCATACTCGCGGTCCATCAGGTCGCGGGCGCGGCGCAAATGCGCAAGGTTGGCAAGCTCCTCCGGTGTCACGATGCGAGCGTAGCGGCGTACTTGTCTAAGCGGCTACATGGCCCGCGGTCCGTCAACCTCCGAGGTTTGCGGCATTTGCGATGGCGGGTAGGATGCCGCCATGTCACAGTCCAAGAAGAAGCTCGGTGAATACTCGCCCGCCAAGCGGCTGTGGATCACGGTCGTCTTCGTTGTATCGCTGGGGATTGTCGCCGCCGGTGAGCGCGACATACAGCGTCGTCCTGCCGACCAGGTGCGCGGTAGCAAGTTGCTCTGGCGCGTCGTGTGTCTGAATGCCCTCGGCGCGCAAGCTACTTTCGCTGGGGGCGTCGGCCCGCGATCGACACGACGAGCAAGTAGCTCTACCTCAATCCGGATGCGGCGGTAGCGACGGTCCCGCTCCGGTGATGTTGTCGCATCCGCGGGCGGCTTACGTGCCTGAAAGAGCGGGCGCAGTCTGCGCTGCCTCGACGGAGTCCGCCGGCTCGATGTGCCGATCCACGAACTCGCTGATCGTGCGCACGACGAGCCGCGTGTCATCCCACATCGGCACGTGGCCACAGCCGGGAAGCATGCGCGACTCGACGCCCGGTATCTCACGCCTGAAGCGCGGGGCGTGACGCTCCGCCGGCAGGATGCGATCGAACTCGGGCGAGGCGAGCAGCACGGGGCAGGCGATACGGTCGAGATCCTGCAGCGACAGGCCTTTGTCGGCGCGTCGCCGCCTCGATCGCCTTGCCGGCCACCGGGCAGCGCACCGACGTCAGCGCAAGATCGACGGCGTCCGCGGGGGCGACGAGCTCGCCGTGGCGCATCACATCGCGCATCGCCAGGCGCCTGCTCCCGGGCCGTCTCATGACGGTGCCGATGTATCGCGCGCTGAGGCGCGTCATGCGCAGCTGGCGCGCGAAGAAGCGCGCGAGTCGCTTGGCCTCGCCGTCGCCTTCGATCCAGCCACCGGCAGGGGCAAGCGCCACGACCGACCGGGCCCGACCACGCTTGGCGAGCTCGAGCGTGAGCGCCGCCACCCAGCGAATTGCCCACGAAATGCGCGCTACCCACTCCGATCTCGTCGAGATGGCGTTCGAGATGATCGGCGCTCGAGGCGAACGTCAACGGGCCGCTCGACGTCAAACGGCGGCCCGCCGTCGTGGCCCGCGAGCGTCGGCGCGATCACCTCGTAGCGAGCGGCCAGCTCGCCCAGCACAGGACGCCAGTGATGCCAGGTGCCCGTGAACCCGTGCAGCAGCACCAGCGGCTCGCCGGAACCGGCGCGGTACAGCGCTGGAGAGATCTCACCCATACGTGCAGGCTACTCCGATGGGCCTGGCCGGCCCTCGGCGAGCGGCGCCACATAGCGTAGGAAGGGCTCGATCTCCAGCGCGCGTCCGGTGGCCTTCACGACCAGGGGCATCGTGTCCAGGCGCCGCCCGTAGCGATGCACGTGCTCAGCCAGCCAGCCCTGGATCGCCGCGACCTCCCCATTGCGCAGATCCTGCTCGCGCGAGCCCAGTTCGGCCTCCATCGTCTCCCACAGCTGCGCGGCAATCAAACAGCCGAGCGCGTAGCTCGGAAAGTAGCCGAAGCTTCCCGCGCTCCAGTGCACGTCTTGTAGGCATCCGAGCGCATCGGAGCTGACCTCGACCCCGAGCAGGCGGCGCATCCCTTCACGCCAGGCGGCGGGGAGGTCAGAGACGGCAAGCTCGCCGCCGATCAGCGCCTGCTCCAGTTCGAAGCGCAGCACGATGTGCAGCGGATAGGTGAGTGGGTCGGCCGAGACCCGTATTGGGGAGCGCTCGACCCCGACCAGGGTGGCGTGTAGCTCAGAGGGGAAAGCGCAAATCCGCCGGCCGCCAGTTCCGCCGCCAGGACCTCCGCGAAGGCGGGGCTGCGTGCCACGTGGTTCTCCCACAGCTTGCTCTGGGACTCGTGGATCGACATCGAGGTTCCGCCCCCGAGGTTGGTGCGGTCAAGCGCAGGGTCGATCTGGCGCTCATACAGCGCATGGCCGTACTCGTGCAGCGAGCTGAGCAGCGACTCGACGTCGCCGTCGCTGTAGCGGGTTGTGAGGCGCGTGTCGCCGCTGCCCATCCAGGCCGTGAACGGGTGGGTGGACACGTCGACCCTCCAGCTCGCCTGATCGACTCCGAGACGGCGCAGCGTGCCCGCCACCGCTGCTTGCTGGGCGGCCACGGGGACCTCGAGCGTCCGTGCCGGCGAGTGGACGCTCGCCTCTGCGATCAGCGGCTCGAGTGCTTGCGCGAGCGCACCGAAGATCTGCTGCAGCTCCGCGCTTTGAAGTCCGAAGTCATAGTCGCCCAGCAGCGCCTCATACGCACTCTGCTCGCCCTCGACCAGGCACCCGCCGTACGCTCGCGCGAGCTCCACGTTGCGCTCGAGCGCCGGTGCAAACGCTTCGAAGTCGTCGTTTGCGCGAGCGCGCTGCCAGATCTCCTGACCGTCTGCGCTTGCGCGGGCAAGCTCCACAGCCAGCTCGTCGGGCACGCGACGAGCCCGCTCCCAGTCACGGCGTGCCAGACGCACGATGTCGTGGTCGAGTTCTCCGAGCTCCGCCGTACCCAGCTCATCAAGCCAACCCCCGATCTCCTCGCCGGTGGCGCGCTCGTGGGTCAATCGCGCGAGCGCGCCAAGCTGGTGGGCTCGCGCCCCCGAGCCATCGCCGGGCATCATCACCATCTGGTCCCACTCGAGCAGCATTCCCACCGACGCGAGATCGGTGAGCTCGGCGAGACGCTCGCGCAGCTGCTCGAGGGCGACGGTCATGCCGTGAAGAGTGCGTTTACCCGACGGAGTCGCGCTACCTGCGTCGCGCGGTCGCGGCCAGTGCTGGGTTGGCCCAGCCGGCGTCAGTCGGGTTGATCGTGCTCCCCGGCGCCACGATCTCATCGATCCGGTCGAGCAGCGCCGCGTCCAGCTGAACCTCGGTGGCGCCCAACTGCGACTCGAGCTGCTCGATCGTCCGCGGACCGATGATCGCCGCCGTTACCGCGGGGTGGCGGATCACGAACGCGAGCGCTATGTGGATCAGGGATATGCCCGACTCATCCGCGAGTTGCCCGAGCGCGTCGGCGGCCTCGAGCTTGGCCTGGTTTGCGGGTATCGAGAGGTCGTAGCGCTGTGGGATCATCGCCGAGCGTCGCGATGTGAGGTCGTCCGCGCCCTTGCGCCAGCGTCCCGACAGCCAGCCTCCCGCCAGTGGGCTCCACGGGATCACGCCCATTCCGTGCTCCAGGCAGCTCGGCAGCACATCGGCCTCGATCCCGCGCGCGAGAATCGAGTACGGCGGCTGCTCGCACACGAAGCGCTGATAGCCCCGCTCGCGTGCGACCCACTGAGCCTTGACGATCTGTGCCGCCGGATACGTCGAGGAGCCGATGTAGCGCACCTTGCCCTGGGTGACGAGGTCCGAGAGCGCGCCAAGGGTCTCCTCGTGATCGGTCCACGGGTCCCAGCGGTGCACCTGGTAGAGGTCGATCCAATCTGTCTGCAGGCGCTTGAGCGAGCTCTCGACCTCGCGCATGATCCAGCGCCGGGAGTTGCCCGCCTGGTTGGGATCGTCTCCCATCGTGCCGTGGAACTTCGTCGCGAGCACCACGTTCTCGCGCCGCCCGCCGCTGAGTGCCTTGCCGACGATTTCCTCCGACTCCCCGCGCGAGTACACGTCGGCGGTGTCGATGAAGTTGATTCCCGCATCCAACGCCCGGTGGATGATGCGGATACCGGCGTCGTGATCGGGCTCGCCCCAAGCTCCGAACATCATCGCGCCGAGGCAGAGAGGGCTCACTTGCACACCTGTGCGTCCCAGCGTTCGCGGATCCATGCCGCCACATTAGCGCGGGATACGCCCTGGAGGTGCGCCATTCCGACCGCTAGGATGCTCTGGCCCCGAGTGGCCATGAAAGGGAGCAACTGAAGTGAACACGCTCACTGCAGCTTCTGCCGTTCCCCGCTCCGACAGGACCTCTCGCCTAGGAGTCATATTCGCCGGCTTGATGCTCGTGATGCTGCTTGCGGCGCTCGACTCGACGATCGTCGCGACGGCGCTACCGACGATCGTCGGGGATCTCGGCGGGCTGGAGCGGCTGTCGTGGGTGACGAGCGCCTACCTGCTTGGACAGACGGCTGTCACGCCGCTGTACGGCAAGCTCGGCGACCAGCTGGGGCGCAAGCGGGTCCTGCAGAGCGCGATCGTGCTGTTCCTACTGGGCTCAGGGCTGTGCGGGCTGGCGCGGTCGATGACCGAGCTGATCGCGTTTCGCGCGCTGCAGGGGTTGGGGGCGGGAGGACTGATCGTGCTCGTGCAGGCGAGCGTCGGCGACATCGTCTCCCCGCGCGAGCGCGGGCGCTACCAGGGCCTGTTCGGCGCCGTGTTCGGTCTCGCCAGCGTCGCCGGCCCGCTGCTTGGCGGGGTGATCGTCGAGCACCTGTCGTGGCGCTGGATCTTCTATGTGAACCTGCCCGTCGGTCTGCTGGCTCTGGCGGTCATCGCAACAACCCTGCCCGCCGCGGCCGGCGCGCGCAGCCGTCCCGCGATCGACTATCTGGGCGCGGGAGTGCTCGCGGCCGCACTGAGCGCGATCGTGCTGGTCGCAAGTCTCGGCGGCACCACGTGGGCGTGGGGCTCGGGGCAGACCGTGCTCGTAGCGATCGTGGGCGTGATGCTGCTTGGCGTGTTCCTCGCGGTCGAGCGGCGCGCGCGCGAGCCGGTCCTGCCGATCTCGGTGTTGCGCGACGATGTGTTTCGGATCGCCGGTCTGCTCTCGCTGATCGTCGGCTTCGCCTTGTTCGGGTCGGTGACGTTTCTGCCGCTGTTCTTTCAGACGGTGTTTCACTCCAGTCCCACCGGGGCGGGGTTGCGGCTGATCCCGCTGATGGGCGGGTTGGTGCTGACCTCGATCGTCTCCGGTCGAGTGATCTCGCGCACCGGGCACTACAAGATGTTCCCGATCGCGGGTACCGCGGTGATGACGGTGGGGTTGGTGCTGCTCTCGCGCCTGGATGTCAACACCAGCTCGGCCGCCGCCGACCTGTACCTGCTCGTGCTCGGACTGGGCTTGGGAATGGTGATGCAAGTGCTGGTCCTCGCCGTGCAGAATGCGATGGACTATTCGGTGCTCGGCGCAGCGACCTCGGGCGTCACGCTGGCACGTGGCATCGGCGGCTCGATCGGCGCCGCCGTATTCGGGACGATCTTCTCCAGCCGTCTGCGCTCCGAGCTGCACGATGCGATCGGTGGCGTGCTCGGCGCGCAGGTCGCCGGCGGCGCGCGTCTCACCGGCGCGCAGGTCGAGAGCCTGCCGGCGGCGGCCCGACTTGCCTATGAGAACGCCTACGCGCACGCCCTGCAACCGGTCTTCCTGGTCGCGGCGGGCGTGGCCGCGGTCGGGTTCCTGTTGAGCCTGCGCCTGCGCGAGCGGCCGCTGCGCGCGACCGCTTCGACAAGTCAGGGAATCGACGATGCGCTCGCGGCCCCCAAGAGCCCGAGCTCGCTCGCCGAGCTCGACCGCGCTCTCGGCGTGCTTGTAAGCCGCGAGCGACGACAGGCGTTCAACGAACGAGTTGGCGCTCGCGCGAGCGTCGATCTCAGCTCGGGAGCGATCTGGGCGCTCGCCCGCTTTGGCAGCTACGGCGTGCAGGGGACACGCGAGATGGCAAGCGAGCAGGCAATCGAGGACGAGCGCATCGAGGCGGTCGTGCACGAGCTGCGTGAGCGGGGGCTCGTCGCCGACGGGGAGGATGGGCCACTGCTCACACCCACAGGTCTCGCGATGGCCGACCAGGTGCTGAGCGCGCGTCGTGACGAGCTGCGAGCGATGCTCGCCGACGACACCACCCACCAGCTCCCCGAGGTTCACCAGCTGTTGGAGCAGCTGTGCGTGGAGCTGGCGGGCCAGCAACCGTGAGTTGCGCGTTGGGGGCAAGAGGTCCTGAGGAAGCCCTGGCCCTGACTCAGCTGTCGATAGTCGCCATGTTCGCGTAGCGATCCCCGGCGGTGGCTCCGACCGGCGCGGCCTCGTCGATGCGCACGAGATCGTCCTCTGACAGCTCGATCTCGGTGGCCGCGACGTTCTCCTCCAGATAGGAGCGTCGCTTGGTGCCGGGGATCGGCACGATGTCATCGCCGCGGCTGAGCACCCACGCGAGCGCGAGCTGTCCCGCCGTGACCTGCTTCTCGGCGGCGATCTGCTCGATGCGCTGCCACCAGGTCGAGGTTCTTCTGGAAGTTCTCGCCCTGAAAGCGGGGGTGGTGGCGGCGGAAATCGTCCTCGGGCAGATCCTCGGGTTTCTTGTACTTGCCGGAGAGGAACCCGCGCCCGAGCGGGGAGTAGGCGACGAAGCCGATGCCCAGCTCGCGCACCGTCGGCAGGATCGCCTCCTCGGGGTCGCGCGACCACAGCGAGTACTCGGTCTGCAGCGCCGAGATCGGGTGCACCGCGTGCGCGCGGCGGATCGTCTGCGGCGCGGCCTCGGACAGGCCGAGATAGCGGACCTTGCCCTCGCTCACCAGCTCGGCCATCGCCCCGACGGTGTCCTCGATCGGCACGCTCTTGTCGACGCGGTGCTGGTAGTAGAGGTCGATGTGATCGACGCCGAGGCGCTGCAGCGACGCTTCGCAGGCGCTGCGCACGTACTCGGGCTTGCCGTTGATCCCCACCCAGCTGCCGTCCTCTTTGCGCTCGTTGCCGAACTTGGTGGCGAGCACGACCTGCTCGCGACGGTCTGCGATCGCGCGGCCGACGAGCCGCTCGTTGGTGAACGGGCCGTACATGTCGGCGGTGTCCAGGAACGTCACGCCGAGCTCGAGCGCGCGGTGGATCGTGGCGATCGCCTCCTCCTCGTCGGCGCGCCCGTAGAACTCGGACATGCCCATGCAGCCGAGCCCCTCCTCCGAGCCACCTGCAATCCCTGGTTTCCAAGCTTGCGTGTGTTCATGTGCCCGCTCCTTCGCTCGTTCGGCGCCTGACGCCGCATACCCGTTTGCCCGGTTTGATCCTCGGTAATCGCCGAGTCCCATGAACATAGCCGCCTGGGGCGGCGCTCGCCCGTGGCTCCTACGAGTCAGGGAAGCGGGGCGTCTCGCCGGTCATCTCACGGCGCAACTGGTGCACCTGACGAAGCTCGCGCACGTCATCATCGAGCGCGGGTCGGCTGTCGGGCTCGCCGGCGCCCAACAGCTCCGGCTCGATGCGATGGCGCACGAGCTCGCCGGCAAGCGCATCGACCCGTTGGGCGCTCGCGCCCGGTCGTGAGCTGACCACGCGTACCAGCTGCTTGTCGTCAAACAGCAGTCCCACGCCGTCATCGGCCGCCCAGCCCCCGGGGAGCGTGCCCTCGCGCACGCTTGCCAGCCACACCGGCAGCCGCTCGGGCTCACCGTCGGCGTGAACCGTGAGCGATCCGGGCAGCAGTCCGAGCCCTGGGAACGGCTCCGGGGGTCCACTTGAGCGCGTCACTCCGCCTTCGAACCAGCACATGGCGCCGGCGCTGATCCCAGCGAGCACGATGCCCTGCTCCCACGCGCGGATGAGAATCTCATCGAGCTCGTGCGCATGCCACAGCGCGAGCAGGTTGCGCATCGAGCCGCCCCCGACGTACACGATGTCCTGGGCGAGCACGACCTCCTCGAGCGAGCCCTCAAGGTCGGCGAGCCGAAACAGCGAGATGTGTGTCGGCGTGCACGCGCGCCCGCCGAATCTCGCATGGAACGCGTTGATCTGGGTGGTGGTATCGCCGGAGGCGGTGGGCAGGAACAGGATGCGGGGCTCGCGCGCGGAGGAGAGCGACAGCACGAAATCGTCAAGCAGGGGGTTGGTGGGCTCCATCGTGAAGCCGCCTCCGCCCATCGCGAAGATCGAGCGCCGCCGCGCCTCGGAGGGGTCTGACGCGCTCATCTCGCGGGAGTCGTGCTCGCGCACGAGCCGTCGGGTGATGGGGCCGCGCTCGCGCACGCCCCGTGAGGCGATGGCGACGGCGGGATCACGCGGCGGCGACCGAGTGGTCTGGAGGTAGCGCGGCGACCGCGCCTGTACCGAGATAGGACACGCTCAACTGGGCCTCGACAATCCGATCGCCGACCCGCTGGACGTGGTAGGCGCCCCCGTCCGGTCGTGAGCTCACGACCCGCTCCAGGCGCGTGTGCTGGAAGTGCAGTGCCACGCCGTCGTCAACCGCGAACCCCGGGCGCATCCCGTCGCCCACGAGCGTGTGGTACTCGGCGCGCCGGGCCGGCTCGGCGTTGTAGTGAACACAGTTCGAGTATGGCAACAGCCCGAGCCCTCGAACCCGTCGCGGTGGGCCATGGAAAGCGCTGAGGGCCTCCTCGAACCAGCACAGCGATCCGGCGGAGGGCCCGCACAACACGATGCCCTGCCTCCAGGCCTGGCGCAGGATCTCATCGAGCCCGTGTGCGCGCCACACGCCGAGCATGCTCACCACGTTGCCGCCGCCCACATAGATCAGATCCTGGGCCAGCAGGTGCGAGGCGAGGTCGTCCTCGACTCCCTGCCCGCCCTGGTCGCGGCGAAACAGGGAGATGTGGCTCGCCTCGCAGTGCGTCGAGAAGCGCCGGTAGAAGCGCACCACATAGTGATCGGCGTCACCGGAGGCGGTCGGCAGGAAGCAGATCCGCGGCCTGCCTACCGCGGTCAGCGACAATATGTAGTCATCGAGGGTGGAGTTGTCTTTCTCCATCGAGAACCCTCCGCCCCCAAGGGCGACGATCTGAGGGATCCGGGATCGCATCGTTGGTTTTCTCGCTTGGCGCTTACTGAGGATGGAGTCCCAGTTTCGCGGCGCCCGTTCGTCTGACCTATGGACTTGCGCACAAGATCCGTCGCTCGGTTCTCGACAATCATCCAACATCCGTTTCGGGTTGCCCATGCCACATGTGGCATGGGCCCGGTCGGTACATGTACCGACCGGAAGACCGCGCCGCATGCGGCGCGGTCCGCCACCGCACATGTGCGGTGGCGCCTGTCGGCGCATGCGCCGACAGGAACAGCAATTCAAGCCATGCGCGTGACAGCCTCCGCATGTGTGCCGAAAGGAACAGCACACCAGGGCCCTGTAAGCTCGTCGTGAGCGATGCAGTCCTCGACCGCCAGCAGCGAGCCCCTCGAGCACGTCGACGTGCTGATCGTCGGCGCCGGCCTGTCCGGGATCGGCGCCGCCTGTCACCTGCAGGCGAACTGTCCGGGCAAGAGCTATGCGATCCTCGAGTCGCGCGATCGCATCGGGGGGACCTGGGACCTGTTCAAATACCCGGGGATCCGCTCGGACTCGGACATGTACACGCTGGGCTATGTGTTCAAGCCGTGGACCGAGGCCAAGTCGATCGCCGACGGCTCCTCGATCCTCGAGTACGTTCGCGAGACCGCGAGGGAGAACGGGGTTGAGGGCAAGATCCGCTTCGACCATCGCGTCGTGCGCGCCGAGTGGTCGAGTGCGGACGCGCGCTGGACGGTGGAGGTGCTTCGCGGTCAGGCCGAGGACGGCCAGGTGGGGGAGAGCGTCCAGATGAGCTGCAGCTTCCTGTTCCTGTGCAGCGGCTACTACCGCTACGACGAGGGCTACACGCCCGAGTTCCCCGGCAGCGAGCGCTTCGCCGGGCAGATCGTGCATCCCCAGCATTGGAGCGAGGACATCGACTATGCCGGCAAGCGCGTGGTGGTGATCGGCAGTGGCGCCACCGCGGTCACGCTCGTGCCCTCGATGGCCGCCAGTGCCGCACATGTGACGATGCTGCAACGCTCGCCCAGCTACGTCGTGTCGCTGCCCGCCGAAGACCCGATCGCCAAGGCACTGCGCCGCTTCCTGCCCGCGAAGGTCGCCTATCCGATCATGCGCTGGAAGAACGTGCTGCTCACGATGGCGAGCTTCCAGCTCTCGCGGCGGCGTCCGCGGGCGATGAAGGCGCTGATTCGCAAGGGCCTCGAACGCCAGCTTCCCGCCGGATACGACATCGACACGCACTTCAAGCCCAGCTACAACCCCTGGGATCAGCGGCTGTGCCTGGTGCCCAACGGCGACCTGTTCGAGGCGATCGGCGAGGGTCGCGCCTCTGTGGTCACCGACCACATCGACAGCTTCACAGAGACGGGCATCAGGCTCGCCTCCGGTGCTGAGCTGGAGGCCGACCTGATCGTCACCGCAACGGGGCTCAATCTGTTGGCGCTCGGCGGGCTCGAGTTCTGTGTGGACGGCCAGGATGTGGTGCTCAGCGAGACGATGAGCTACAAGGGGATGATGCTCAGCGGCATACCCAACATGGCGTTCTCGGTGGGCTACACCAATGCTTCGTGGACGCTCAAGTGCGATCTCACCTGCGAATACGTGTGCCGACTGCTCAACCACATGGACGAGCACGGCTATCGTCAATGCGCGCCAAGCAACCGCGATCCCGCGGTGCACGAGCGGCCGTTCATCGATTTTTCCTCCGGCTACGTGCAGCGCTCGATCGAGCGGTTCCCCAAGCAGGGTTCAAAGGCGCCGTGGCGGCTGCACCAGAACTACGCGCTTGACATCGTCAACCTGCGGATGGGCTCGGTCCAGGACGGCGTGATGGAGTTCGCGGGCGCGCAGGCGCCGGTGGGCGAGGCCGTCGAGGCTGTGCTGGTCTGAGCTGAAGGCGTGGCGTTGATGGGTCGCCCGCGTGGATGGGTCCGCGTTTGCGGGGCAGTGCCGAGAGGCTTGCGGTCTCGGCCCCTAAACGAGTAGTTCGTCGGGCGACTCGATGATCCGCAGGTGCTCGTCCAGGCCGGCGATGCTCAGCAGACGCTGCACCTGCGTCGAGCCGCGACTGAGAGCGAACGCCTGCCCACGCTGCTGTGAGCGCTCGTACGCGGCGAGGACCACCCGCAGGCCCGCGGAGTCGATGAAGCGCAAGTCCCGCAGATCGAGCACGACCATCTCGGTGCCCTCGATCTCGGGATTCTCGATCTCGCTCCGCAACAGCGGCGCACCAAGGAGATCCAGTTCTCCGTGGAGCCCGATCACGATCCGGTCTCGCTCGTGGCGGACATCGATCTGAAGATGCTGGTCAGCCAACACCACTGTATTTTAGCGCCGCGGGGACGCCTGATTCAATACGCGTGCGCCCACGAGCACGACGTCGTCGCGAAATGTGCCCTGGCACTTCTCCCAATGTCGATTTGCCGACGTGCCCCGGCGCTTGAGCTAGCGTCGATCTGCCAGTTCCAGTGTGAGTGTCTCGTGAGTGCCGGTGCTCGCCACGCTGTGGCGGTCGGCGAGCTTCTCGATGATCCGGCCGAGACCATCCAGGTTCGAGTCGCCCACCAGCTGCTGGGCTCGCCCGGCGTCGAGCGGTCCGATCCGCAGTTCGAGGTTGCGAGGCTCGACGCTGACCGCGATCCTGAGGTGGTCGGCGCCGAGCGATTTGCGCGCGTGGGCGACGAGCGCGTCGGTCACCAACTGCATGTCGGAAATCCTGTCTGTGGAGAAATGGGCTCGTGCCGCGAGCGTGCTGAGTATCCGTGGCAGCACCGGGCGCGCCAGCTCGACCGGCGTTATCGTCACTGTGCTCGTGCCCGCGGATGCGTCGGTTGCGACAGGGAGAAGCTCGGCCTTCTCCGCATCGAGCAGCTCATCCAGAGCGTCGTTGCTTGGGGCGGCGAACTCCATGCACACTTCTGTTCCGCCCTGTGGGCCGTCTTGCAGCTCGACCCGATGGACGAGTGCCTGAATCACCGGCAATCCGATCCCAAGCGTGGACTCGTCTGTGGCAGATCGCGCCTTGATGCCGGTTCCGTGGTCGCGCACCACGACTTCGAGCGCGCAATGAGCGAGTGTGACTTCGACCTCCAGCGGCCCTTCCTCGCCTTCGTAGGCGTGCAGCACGACGTTGTTGCACGCCTCTGTGACAGCGGTCAAGAGGTCGTTGATCTCGTTCTCACCAAGTGCCAGCGCCAGCGCGACACCGGTCAGCATCTCGCGAACGACGAGCACGTTCTCCGCTTTGTTGGTGACATTGAGGAGAACGTTTGGTTGCTCAACCATTGGGTGTCACGATCGATGATGGCCGACGTGGATCGTCCGGCGAATATCGATCGTTTGAAACAAACGATACCGGTGCGGGTGGGGGTCGCAGTCGCCTTGAGGTCGTCCTAGGTGAGGGCTCGCAACTGGTCAAGTGAGCGGCGCAACAGCCGTGAGACCTGCATCTGGGAGATCCCGACGCGAGCGGCTATCTCGGTTTGGGTCAGGTCCTCGATGAAGCGCATGTGCAACATCTTCCGCTCCCGCGCCGGGATGTGCTCGAGCGCGGTGACCACAGTGGCGTCCAGCTCGACCAGTTCGTAGCGCTCGTCTTCCTCGCCAACCGCGTCGCCATAGGTCATCATGCCGTCTTCGGCGCCGGGGCGCGGTGCATCCAGCGACAGCGATTCGTACGCTTGTACCGCCTGCAGTGCGTTGATCACCTGTTCGGTATCCAGCTCCAAGTACTCGGCCAGCTGGTTGACGGTGGGCGCGCGGCCCCGTTCGCGAGCAAACCGCTCCTGGGCGTCGCGCACCTTCAGCGCACGCTCCTGATCTCCGCGGGGCACGTGCACCGACCAGCCGCAATCGCGGAAGTAACGGCGCATCTCGCCGAGGATCGTCGGCACCGCAAAGGATGCGAACGGGTGGCCCCGCTCCGGATCGAAGCGATCGAGCGCCTTCAACAGTCCCAGCGAGGCTACTTGCAGCAGGTCTTCGAAAGGCTCCGAGGAGCGGTTGTAGCGTCGCGCTAGGCTACGCGCGAGCGGCATGAACCGCAGCACCAGCGCGTCCCGGGCGAGTTGGTCGTCGTGCTGGTGCCAGCGCATGAACAGCTGACCTGGATCGTCGTCGTCTTTTCCAATGAAGCGTGGGCTGGGCGCAACTTCAGCGACTGATGACATCTCAATCTCCTCCTTGGCTTGCCCCGGTTGCGGTGGCCGCCGGCAGGGTCGCCGACCTATTAGGAGTCCTCTACCCCCATCCTCGATGAGTTATGCGCGATTTACGAGAGCTTTCAGGTCGGCTTCGCCCGCGGAGAGGCTTGAACCCGCCGCCGGCCTGTGCAATAGTTAAGTGAGTGCTTAACCAACGCGTCTCTGCAAACCCAATCCCCTTGGATCTCGCCTTTCAGGCGCTCGCCGACGTCACACGGCGGACGATGCTCGATCAGCTGAGTGAAGGTCCGGCTTCGGTAAGCCAGCTTGCTCGACCGCTGGCGATGTCGCTGCCGGCGGTGATCCAACACCTGCATGTGCTCGAAGCAAGCGGCCTTGTTCGCTCTGAGAAGGTGGGACGGGTGCGCACCTGCAGCATCGAGTCGAGCGCGCTGCAGACCGCCGAGCAGTGGATCTCCCAGCGGCGCACCGGCTGGGAAGAGCGCCTCGACCGGCTCGGTGAGTACCTCGCCGAGCATCCCGAGCACCCAGGGCAACAAACGCAACAAACAACTCAAAGGAGCCACCCATGAGCCAGAGTTCGGTAGTCCACGCAACGTTTGCGATCGAGCGCACCTACGAGGCAACGCCCGCCCGCGTGTTCAAGGCGTGGGCGGAGCCTGCAGCAAAGGCAAGCTGGTTCGGTCCCTCGAACCTCCCGCACGAGAGCCGCGAGTTCGACTTCCAGGTCGGCGGGCGTGAGCGCTTCGAGGTTGGCGGGCCGGATGGTGACACCTACATCTTTGACAGTCGCTATGCGGACATCGTCGATGAGCAGCGGATCGTCTACGCGTATGACATGTATCGCGGGCAAACGCGCATCTCGGTCTCGCTCGCGACGATCGAGTTCCAACCAAACGGCGCCGGCACGAAGCTGACTTTCACCGAGCAGGGCGTGTTCCTCGATGGCCACGACACGCCCGCCGAGCGCGAGCACGGGACAGGGGTGCTGCTGGATAACCTGGGTAAGGCACTGGGAACGGAGTCCTCCTGATGCACAACGAGTCGCAAACGAATCGAACCGCCGAGCACCCGGAAGACCGTTCGCGGTGGGTTGCGCTGTACGTGCTGTGCGTCGGGGTGCTGATGATCGTGCTCGACGTGACCGTCGTGAACGTCGCGCTGCCCTCGATCCAGGAAGAACTTCACTTCACCAACTCCAGCCTGGCGTGGGTCGTGAACGCCTACCTGATCGCGTTCGGTGGACTGCTGCTATTGGCGGGACGCTTCGGAGACCTGTGGGGGCGAAGCCGAATGTTCCTGCTCGGTGTAGCCCTATTCACGTGCGCCTCCTTGATGTGCGGCCTCGCCTGGACCCAGACCCTGCTCGTCTGCGCTCGCTTCGTGCAGGGCGTCGCCGGCGCTATGACCTCGGCGGTTGTGTTGGGAATGATCGTCACCATGTTCCCCCAGCCGCGCGAGCAGGCCAAGGCCATTGGGGTGTACGCCTTCGTCGCCTCCGCCGGTGGATCGGTTGGGCTCCTGGCCGGCGGGGTCCTCACGCAGGCACTGGACTGGCACTGGATCTTCTTTGTGAATGTGCCGATCGGGATCGCCACGATCCTCTTCGCGAGGCGCCTGTTGCATCGCGACGAGGGGATCGGTCTTGGTGAGGGTGCGGACATACCGGGCGCCGTGTTGATCACAAGCGCCTTGATGCTCGGCGTCTACACGATCGTCAAGCCCGCCGCCGAAGACGGCTGGGGTGCAGGGCTTACGCTTGGCCTTGGGGCCGTCTCGCTCTTGCTGCTCGCTGCTTTTGTGGCACGAGAGGCGACCGCACGCAACCCGCTCGTGCCGCTTCGCATCTTCCGCTCGCGCAACGTCAGCGGCGCCAATCTGATCCAGATCTTCTCGGTCGCGGGCATGTTCGGGATGTTCTTCCTGGGCGCTCTCTACATGCGCAAGGTGCTTGGCTACGACGCTTTGCAGATCGGGCTTGCCTTCCTGCCGGTGACGATCACGATGGGCTCGATGTCGATCCGCTTCTCAGAGCCTTTGATCACGCGCTTCGGGGCTCGCACTCTCTTGCCGCCTGGCCTGGCCATGATCGCGCTGGCGCTGGCCCTGCTCGCCTTGACGCCGGTTCACGCAAGCTACCTGACGGGTCTTCTACCCTCAATGCTGCTGTTGGGCACCGGGGCCGGCGTGTGCTTCCCGGCGCTGATGGGCGTTGCGATGTCCGGTGCCACCCAAAGCGATGCGGGCTTGGCCTCAGGACTTGTCAACACCACCGCTCAGGTCGGTGGAGCGGTCGGTCTGGCGGTTTTGGCCACTCTTTCGGCTTCTCATACAACCAAGCTTTTGGCTCACGGAAGCTCAACCGCGGCGGCGCTCACCGGCGGATACCACCTGGCGTTCTGGATCGCCGCCGCGCTTGTCGTAGCAGGCATTGGTGTGTCTGTGACGGTGTTGCGCCCCCAGTCCGCGCATGGCGGAGATCACGAAGCCGCGGGCGCCACCGAGCGCGAGGGCACCGGCGCGGCTCAGCCGGATGCGGCCTGACGGCTCTGGCGCGTGAGCTCCTTCACGAGCGCTCGCACCGAGCGGTCGAGCTGCTCGATGCTGGCTGACTCCACGCGCGTGACGCCAACCTGGCGGTTTATCCAGGCGTTGATCTCGCGATGGCTACTGCGGCTGCGCGTAGCGAGGTCGGCGACCAGACGGCGGCGCTCCTCACGCAGCTGGGTCCTGCGCTCGAACGCGGCTACCGGCGCGGGCTCGGGGGGAGCGGGTGCGGCGCTCTTGGCCTTCGGGGCACTGGGCGCTGGTCCGAACAGCGTCATCTGCGGCGCCACTTCGGCGCTCAACGGCACGAACTCCAGGGCCGGCGAGCGCTCGCTCGCGCGCCGCTCACGTGGCTCGTCCAAGCCTTCGTCCTGCTCGCGCTGGCGCAACGCGTGGCGCAGCTCGCTCTCGACCTGCGCGGCGTGCGCTCGTAGCACCGGCTCGGCGGGTAGATAGACCCAGCTCGGCTCGGGCGGGCGGCCGGGAATCGTGCGCACGAAACGTCCCACGATCTGCCTGAAGATCATCGGCGTCTTCGCGGCGGTGGCGTACACGCCGACGCGCAGGCGGGGAATGTCCACGCCCTCGGAGACCATGTTCACCGCAACGATCCAAGGCTCGCGCGACTCTCTGAAGGCGGCGAGCTTCTGCGCGGCGCGAGCCTCGGTGTGCAACACGACCACCGGGGCCTTCCCGGTGGCCTCGCCAAGCAGCTTCGCGATCTTGCGCGCGTGCGTAGCGTCGGCCGCGACGGCAAGACCACCGGCGTCGCGATGGCCCTCCTCGCGCAGCGAGCGCAACTTCGTGTCGGCCTCGCGCAGGATGCGCGGCAGCCCGTCCGGCAGCTCTGTAGAGATCGCGGTGCGATAGCGGCGGCTGGCCTCGCGTGTGCTCAGCACCGTCTCAAACGAGGACTCGATCACATCCTCGCCGCTGCGCCAGGAGAGCGTGCCGTCGAAGGTCACGAACGCCACCGGCCGGCAGATGCCCTCAGCCACCGCCTGGGCGTAGGTGTAGGACACGTCCGGTTCCGCGACCCCTTCGGCGTCGTAGCTGACGCCAGGGATCGGCGTCGCATCGGAGCGAAACGGGGTCCCCGACAGCAGCAGCCAGCGGGGTGCCGCCGCGAAGGCCATCTGAAAGCCGTTGCCCCAGGCGAGCTCCTCACCGAGGTGGTGGGCCTCGTCCACGATCACCAGCGTGTCCGGCGCGACCTTCGCACGCCACCCCTTTGGGTCGGAGGCGACGCGCGCATAGGTCACGGCCACGCCGTGGAAGTCGCGCGGCGGCAGCGGACCGGGGGCATCGGGCTGCAGCTGCACGCCCAGTTGCGCACCGGCTGCGGCCCACTGGCGCGTGAGCGGCGTCGTCGGGCACAGCACCGCCACACGGCTCACCTCGCCGCCGGAGAGCATCCGCCGAGCCAGCTCGAGCGCCGGACGTGTCTTGCCGGCTCCCGGCGCCGCCGAGATCAGGAAGGGGCCATCCTGCCAGCCGTGCAGACGCTCGAGCGCGTCGCGCTGCCAGGCGCGCAGGGATGTCACGGGGGCTCCAGACAAGAGCCCGGCATCCTGCGCTATCGCCCGGACGGATCGCCCGGTTTGGCTCAGTCAGTGGCCGGGCGGGGGTCCGTCAGCGCGGCGTGGTTTGCGATGAGCGGGGTTGGCCCCCGGGTGGAGCGCGGCGGGGTGCGTCAGGATCGCGGCGGGGGCGGCGCGTAGCGGTTGTGCAGGATCAGGAGGTTGCCGTCGGGATCGTCGAAGATCGCCATGTGGCAGACGCTCGTGTCGAAGGTGTCTTGGGGAAAGCTGACACCACGCTCTTCAAGCGTTGCACGCGCGCTCGCCACGTCGTCCACGTGCAGGGCGATCCCGCTGCGCATGGGCACGTGTTCCAGACCCATCTTCTCGGCGTCGATCACGCTGATCGTCAGGTTGCCGGTCTCGAACTCGGCGTAGTTGCGCTCTTCCAGGTAGACCGAACGCTCCAGGCCGAGCGTCTCGCCGTAGAACTCCACCGCTCTGGGGAGGTCGTGTGTGGGCACAGCCACGAAGTCAACACGCGTGATCATCTCGGTCGCGTTACTCATCTCCAGGTCTCCTTGCTGTCGGCTTCAGGCGCTCTCGGCCTGCACGCGCCCCGACTTTACAGCCTGCACGAGGGCGTCATAGTCGCGTTCGTTCTGATCGGCGTAGGCCTCTGAGAAGTCCACAAGCGCCTGGTCGAAGACGCCGCCGGCACCGAGATAGGAGGCGATCGCGATGCGGTCGCCCGTGCGCGCGTGGGCACGTGCGAGCGTCCACGCGCACAGCGCTCCATAGGAGCGCAGCATGCGGTGGTCCATCGTCTCGATCTCAATGCTCAGCTTGCCGTCCCATAGCTGACGCACATAGAAGTCGCGCGTGACGTCGTCGATACCCGTGGCCGGTAGCCAGCCCAAGAGGATGTCACCGGAGGCCTGCATCAGGCGTTGGCCCTCGACCACGCGCTGGCCGTGGTTTGCGTATTGGGAGGCACCAGCGAATGGCTCGAGCACCGAGGCCTGGGCTTCCTTGGCCTGTAGGACCAGCGGGTCCTGCTCGTCGCGCCCCATGAACAGCAGCACCCACGCGCGCGTGCCGACGCTGCCCACGCCCACCACCTTGCGGGCGATGCTCTGGAAGGTGTAGTCGCCCAATAGCACCCCATACTCATCGCTGAGACTGGCACGGTAGTCGGCGAGCATCTCCTCCAGGCGCTTGTGCAGCTCCTCAGTCTCCGCTTGGCCCAACAGCTCCTGCACTGGCACGATCAGAGGCGGTTCGCTGACGAAGCGCAGCTGCCCGTCCACCGCTTCGGTGAGCTTGAGGACCGCGCGCGTGCTGTTCTTCGCGCGCGCCTTGCCCAAGCGCTTTTCCATCTGCTGCAGGCGCTTGCCTTTGACGATCCGCTGTGCGCGCACCACGTCCAGGACGTCCGCGGCGTTCAGGCTCGCATACCACACGTCCAGATTGCTCATCTGGGCAAAGCCACGCATCGACTGCCTGTAGGCCTGTGCGGTCCACACCAGGATGTCGGCGACCTCCTGCTTGCTCAAATTGCGGTCGCGCCCGGCGACGCACAGGCTCACTGCCAGCCGCTTTACGTCCCACTCCCATGGACCCGGCAAGGTCTCGTCGAAGTCGTTGATGTCGAACAGCATCTCGCGCTCGGGCGAGGCGAAGATGCCGAAGTTCGACAGGTGTGCGTCGCCGCACAACTGCGCGCGCATGCCTGAGGCGGGGGTCTGGGCAAGGTCGGCCGCCATGATCGCCGCCGCGCCGCGGTAGAAGGTGAAGGGCGAGACGAGCATGCGCTCATAGCGGATCGGCACCAGTTCGGCCACGCGGCTCTCGGCCTGGCCTTCGAGGATCGCCACGGGGTCCTCGCGGTCCTTAGGCGCCTTCCATTCGGCGTGGCTGGAGCGCGGCGTGTGCGCACGTGCGTCCTTGCCTTCGGCTTCGCGTCGCTTGACTGTCTCGGCGTCGCTCATGTCCCGCTCCTTGGGTTCTCGTCAGGGTCGCGCTCGGGCGCGGAGGATGGGGGAGCGGGGGTGGTCGCTCCCGGGCTCGGTGGGGGCGATTGGGTTGCCGACGGCGCGGGCTTTGGCGGTATGCCGGCGGGTGGGGGAGGCCCACCATGGGCGTGGTGTGTGAGATGCGCGTCGGGAAACTCCAGCGCTGTTTGGCGGCGCAGCATCTCGGTGCCGAACACCGCCAGCACGATGATGATGAGGATCCCCGTGAGCGATTTCGTCGTCTCGATCGGGCCCCATGCGAACAGCAGCAGCAACAGCAGGCCGAGCACGCCGAAGGTGACGTCGGGGCGGTCGCGCATGTAGGGCGCCGTCAAACGGCGAAGCAACGTGGCGATTCTCGTGGGGCCCGCCAGCATCGCCGCGAGGATCACGACCACGCCGATGAACACGGTCGACCATGCGACATTCGCGAGCACACTCGTCCCGATCGACCAGGCCGCCTGCGCCGCGGGTCTTACCGCTTCGGTGGTTGCCAGTGAGTCGACCACCTTCGATCCGGCGATCCCGCGCACCACCACAACCGCCAGGCCCGCACCGACGAACGCCGCGCCGACCTCGATCAAGGTCTGGCGGCGTCGTCCGCGTGCCAGGTAGATCGCGAGCGCGAACATCGCGACCACTAGCAACGGCAGCACGAGCGCGAGGCTGCGCAGCAGGTTGACGACATCCTGCATCGTCTTCAGCTGTTCAGACTTCACGATCCGCAGCTGCGCAACTTTCGGCGGGATCTTTTCCACCAAGCTCGCCGGAGCACCGACCTTTTCCGCCACTTCACCGAGCATTGGACGCAGGTCGAGCACCACCTCGCCGCCGCCGGGCAGCTTCACGACCTTGCCTTTGTTCTCGATCAACCGCACGAACTCGGCGTGGGCAACGCCGTTGGCCTTGCTCCACAGTTCCTGTACCTCTGGACGTTCGAGCAGCAGATTGATGCCTTTCTGCACCACGTCTTTGAGCGCTCCAGCCGCGGGAGAAGCGAGTGGCTGCAGTTCGCTTGGCAGCTCTTTCTTCAGTTCACCTGCCACGTCTACGTTCGCGTAGAGCTGTTCTGTGAGATAGCCCGACACCGCTTCGCGGATCGGGGGGCTCTCGATCAGCTTCGTGTTGGTGCTCTTCCAATAGCCGTTGTCGAGCAACTGCCGGTTTGCCCACACGGCGAAGATCGCCACGATCCCGAGCACCGTGGCCACGCCGATCAGGCTGCGCACCAGCCAGCGGTAAGGGTGGGGGTTTGCGGGTCCTAGCGAACCCTGGGCCGGAGATCCAAGCGGGGCGGGGGCCGGGGTGCTCACGCCAGCAGGCTAACCGTGGGCTTGTTTTTGTGCAAGCGTGCAATCCCGCATGTCGGCGTAGGGGTTTTCCTGCAATGCGGCGAGACTCAGTTATGACGCAAGCGCACCGCTCGCGAACGACGCCCATAGAGCAGCTCGCGCACCTCGACCTCGATCTCTTCGCGACCGTGCGAGGATGCCTCGGGCTCGAACGAGCGTGCGATCAGTCGTCGTGGACGTGCCAGTCGAGCGGGCTTGCCGCAGCAGGCGCAGCTGGTCACGTTGCTGTATGACCCCTCGCCGCAGAACTCACAAAAGATGTATGGCATCCTGGCCTCCGGCTTTCTACGTAAATTGCGTAAAAATTTGTGTTCCTCTATTTCCCTTTCGGGGCATGTCCTAAGCAGACACGCGTTCGGGTGCCCTGACTAGCCGAGCACTCGATGCTCCACACCATCGTTTCCGGCGATCAGGATGTCGCTGACCATCTCCGGGGCGAACAGACCGTGATCGACCACGCCCGGCGTGCCCGACAACCGTTCGCTTAGCGCGCGCGGATCCTCGATCGGGCCGAGATAGTAGGCGAGCAGGTTGTCGTCGGGGCTGGGGGGGACATCGCGCAAGACCGCCTCGCCCAGCGCGGTGAGCGTCGTATGGGCGCCAAAGCGCAAAATCTCAAGCGGAACCGGCGGGCGCAGTGCGTCGACGGCCTTCTCGGCGGATGCGATCACCACAAACCGCGTGGCGGCCGCCGCGACGATCTTCTCGCGTGTGTGGGCGCCGCCGCCGCCCTTGATCAGCCACCCGCGTGGATCGATCTGATCGGCACCGTCGATCGCGATCTCCAGCCGACCGAGCTCGTCGAGCTCGTGCACCGAGAGCCCCAGCTCACGGGCTGCCCGCTCAGTGGCGGGCGAGGTAGCCGCGCAACGCAGGCTCAGGCTACGCGCGGCCAGTGCTGGGAGCAGGTGCGCGACGGTTGAGCCGGTTCCCAGACCCACGCGCGAGTTGTCCACCACGAGCGCCGCCGCCGCTTGCCCCGCCGCCTGCTTCTGGCATTCGGTGTCGTTCACCTAGCTGGGAATCACCTGCGCTGTGGCCTGACCCTCGACGGGCCCTGATCGTGGCGATTCGTAAGCGGAGCGCTCTCCCCTCAAGAAGCGCCACACCGAGAGGCACGTGAGGATCGTCATGATTCCAGCGCTCGACGCACACCACTCACAGACCGCGTGGATCGAGAACAGCTCGCGATAGGTCAGGTACGCCGAGAATCCGAACCCGGCGAGCGTGAACACGAGCGTCGCCAGACGACTGGTCTCGCTTTCGGGTATCAGCAGCGAGCCGAGGATCGCGACGTAGCCGATCAAGCCCATCAGGGCCACGGGCACGCCGGCGAGCTTCGAGTAGGACGACGTCTGCACCTTCAAGCAGCTGCTTGACGTACACACCGGATGGATGGCCGCGTAGTGAACGTAGGTCAGGTAGCTCGCCACCCCCAAGCCGATCGTCGCCAGCACGATCATCGTGATTCGGAGGGCACGCGAGCTCATCGCGCCTGCACTCAGGCTTTCAGCTGCTTTTCGATCGCCGCTTCGAACGGACCGGCTTCGGTGAGCGAGGAGGATTCGAATTTCTGCAGCGTGCCGCCGCTCTTACCGAGCAGGAACGACGGGGTGCCGGTGAAGCCATTCTGGTTGGCGGCCTGTGCGTCGGAGATCACCTGGTTGGCGTATGCCGGATCGTTGCGCGCTTCGCTCCAGGAAGAAAGGTTCAGGCCAGGCACCTGGGAGGCCAGTCCCTGCAGGTAGCTTTCGGTGACATAGCCGCTGTCCTCTTCTCCCTGCTCGTGGTAGAAGAGCTCGATGAAGTACCACGCGAGGTTCTGCTTGCCGGCGGCGTAGGCCGCGATCTGCTGGGTGCGGAAGACTTCAGGGTCTTTCGTGGCGGTTTCCATCGAGTTGTATTCGATCTTCAGCTTGCCGGTGCGAACGTACTTTTGGATGATCGTCGGCAGCGTGCTGACCGTGAACTGCTTGCAGAACGGGCACTCCAGGTCGCCGAAGTACTGCATCGTGACGGGCGCGTTGGGGTTGCCGAGCACGTTCGCTTTCTGCGGAATGCCCTGCAACATCGTCGTCACGGTCGCCAGCGCCGAGTTCGCGGCCGCGCTTTTGGGAGCGGGCGCGTTTTTCGAGCCGCCGGTGCCGGTGGCCACCAGGATGATCGCGATGATGATCACGACCACTCCCGCGACCGCGCCGAGCTGGATCAGACGCTTGCGCTGCGCGGCCTGGCTGGCCTCGGCTTCCTCGATCGCCTTGCGCTGCTCGCGTGCCTGCTCGCGGCGCTGCTTGCGCGTCAGGTCGGACTCTGGCTCCACTGGGCTCATGGATGCAACTTTTACATACTTTGCTTCAAGATTGCTTAAGGACCATGCCCGCTGGGCCGAGGCAGCTCGTGAGGGCAGATCGTGAGGGCGGATCGGGAGGCCGCCCGAACGGCTCCGACAATACTTGGCGCGAGTCGCCACCCGCCCTGCTCGTGGCGTACCGTAGACGGAGACATTGCCCCCGTAGCTCAGCTGGATAGAGCGTCGGACTTCTAATCCGAGGGTCGCAGGTTCGAATCCTGCCGGGGGCGCTCTCAGGCCAGCCCGGACCAAGAGTTTGCCGAGTCACCCTCGACTGTTGTAATTTATAGGCATGGCAAACCACAAGCGCAGGCGGCCGAAGCAGCGGCGAGCGGGATGTCTGCTGTGCAAGCCACAGAAGCTGCCGGCGATCAAGAAGGCTGAACGCAGGCGTGTTCGTCGGGAGGCCGTTCGGCATGAGTTGCGTGCGACGCAGGAGGCCTCGACGTTCTCAGTCATCGCGGTTGCGTGAAGGTCTCCGTCGGTCCTTACGCGTTCGACAACGTCTCCTACGACGCTGAGGCCGACGTGCTCTATCTGCACATGGGCGAGCCCTCGACGGCGGTGGATTTCGAAGAGTCGCCCGAGGGTCATGCGCTGCGCTTCGACGCCGATGGAAATCTGGTGGGCGTGACGATTGTGGGTGCCAAGCGCCTGGTCGAGCGAGACGGGAAGGTGACGATCACAGTGCCCAAGGTGGTCCGCGTCGACGCTGAGGCCATCGCTCCGGCGCTCTCGTGACTGCGTAGGCGCAACGTTTGCCGTCGTCTGTTGGGCTGGATTGGTCCAGTCGGTCGTGTCCTGGTTGCCAGCGCCCGTCCCGCTAAATGCCGCGCTTGCCCCAATCAACGGGCATGCCCATGGTTGGTGTCGAAACGTCGCTCGCCACTGGGTGTCTGATGATGCGCCGCCAGACACGGATGGATATTCCCGCTCGTGGTTCAATTCCGACCTCCAGCGCGACTTGCCGGCTGCGTGCCAAGGAGATGGTCAGCCATTGGCGAACCACACCAGCGTGGCCGACGAGACCGACATGGAGTTCGCCGCGGGCGAGCGAGAGGCGCTACTCGAGCTGCGGCGGACGCTCAAACAGATCGCAGAATGGCCACCGGAGAGTCCGGTTAGTTTCGTCCTCATGCTTGCCCCCCGAACCAGGGGCAAGCTTGGGGAGATGCTGCTCGCCCGCTACGCCGCTCAAGCGGGACTGAGCGTGAGCAAGGCCGACTCGGTTGCGTATGACGTCGGAGTTGGCAATGCTCGCTGCGAGGTCAAGTTCTCGACCGAGGACCCGCCTCGCTTCCAGCAAGTCCGCGATCCTCGTCTCCCCGACGGAGGGTTGAAGTATGACTACATCGTGTGTCTGTCAGCGCGTCCTCACAGCATGGTGTATTGGATGATCCCGGCGGCCGCGCCCGGACAGATGATGGATGACGGCCATGTGACTGTCCAACATGCGATGAGCGACACCAAGTGGTTCCTACCGTCGCGGACCGCTACTGACGTCTACTCCGGCTTCAGATACACATACGAGGAGCTGCTGAACGCGCTGTGCGCTCTTGCCTAGAGCTGTAGCGTTGCTCAGCTGTGCAGCAGCTCGAAAAGATCGGTCGGCTCGCGGAGTTGCTCGATATCGACCTGATGGTTCATAACCGGCCGATAGTCGGGTCCGGTGGGACGCGGTTCGCTTGCGGCGAGCTCACCTGGTGTCGACCAGCCGGCGATCTCCGCTCGCACCGGGACGCGCTCGTCCTCCACCACCACCCAAACAATGGCCAGGACTTTCTTCTGCATCCCAGGCATCTGTGCGGGCGTGACGCACCTGCCCCAGTCGACCCAGGTGTCGGGTCGCCAGCTCTTGACGGCGATGCCATATCCGTTGGCCAGCACGTCCGGATCGCGTTCACGCTCTGGGTCCCTGTACGCCGGATCTGTCTCGAACCCCTCTGTGGTCAGCCACTTGTCGACGGCAACCTCGCCGAGCTTGCCCAGAAGATGACTTCGGCGTAGGTTGCGATAGTGCCCCGCCTGGTGGCGATGGTGCTCGTAAGTAGCGTCGGAGAGTTCTGTTGCCAGGCCTGTCTCCTCCGCGCTGAGTTCAAAGACGACGGTCATGATCGGCTTAGAACAGCGCGGCGACTGCGGGCTCGTCCTCGATGACATCCTGTCCGCCGAGTCGCTCGGTCATCACGCGGTGAGCCTCGGCGCTCGAGTCGATGAGCACGTAGCGGCGGCCCATCTTCGCGGCTACCGCACCCAGGGTCCCGCTTCCAGCAAAGAAATCGAGGCACCAATCTCCTGGGCGGGTTGAAGCTTGGACCATGCGACGCACGATGCCTTCGGGCTTCTGAGTCGGATAGCCAGTCTTCTCTCTCCCGTTCGTTGGGACGATCGTGTGCCACCAGACATCGGTCGGCAGCTTCCCCTTGGCGACCTTCTCCGGCGTGACGAGTCCAGGTGCCATGTACGGCTCGCGGTCCACCTCCTCGGAGTCAAAGAAGTAGCGAGCCGGGTCCTTGACATAAACGAGGACGGTGTCGTGCTTTGCCGGCCATCGTCGCTTCGAGCGGGCGCCGTAGTCGTATGCCCAGATGATCTCGTTCAAGAATGACTCTCGTCCGAAGATCTCGTCAAGCAACAGCTTGCAGTAATGAGCCTCGCGATAGTCAATGTGGAAGTAGAGGGTCCCTGTCTCGTGCAGGAGACGGCTTGCGTGCAGGAGTCGCGGCTGGAGGAACGCAAGATAGTCCTCAAATATGTCGAGGTAGGACGATTCGCCCAGCAGTCTCGTCTTGAATCGTCGCCCCTGAAAGCCGACGCGATCACCGTCTTGATCCGGCGTCGTCTCAAGAGTCCTGCGCTTCTGCTGCTTTCCGGTATTGAACGGCGGATCGATATAGATCATCTGGAACGACCCGTCCTCAAACTGAGGCAGCAATTCAAGGTTGTCGCCAAGCAGGATTTCGTTCTGCCTTTCCATGTCGTCGAACGATACGCGACGGACCGGAAGATAGCCGCTAGCCGAGCGTTCGACGATGAATAACTCGGTGCTCGTGTTCCTGTGGTGCGGAAATGGTCACCAGCCCCATGAGCCGCCGCCAGCTCGCTAGCCGGACGGCCCTCCAACACGTGCGCCTCTACGACAACGCTCACCAGATCAACGACATGCACCGATACAATCGGGAAGGCGAAAAGCAGCCGGCCGAGACGTTTCATGGTGGCTCTGCGAGCGAGGCTCTACAGAGCGCGATAGAGACGGTCCGATGTGGCTATAGCGAGATGATCAAATCATGGCGACGGTAAGCAAAGACACTCGAACACCGGGCAGCATCCTTGCTTCACAGCGGTTCGACGCCGCGATAGAGGATGGCATCGCGGAACGTCCGGCTCGATATCCAAACGGAGCCGCGTTCGTGGGCGCCGACCTTCCTGGCCTCGGCGAGATCCTTGCGCGGAACGCACGGGAAGATCGAGCTGTGGTGCTCGTGTGCCCCGATGGCGAGGAGTGGGTCATCGAGTCACACAGGCCGGTGAGCACTCCCGCGGTCGCATAGATCGCATAAGGCGCGGCTGCCGGGAGTCAGTCCTAAGACGACCGGGCGAACAACCGCAGGAACAACAGGAAGATGTTGAGCACGTCGAGGAAGATCCCGGCGGCGAGCGGGATCGCTTCCTCGTTGCCGGCGCGGCGCAGGCGGTTGAAGTCGACCACCGTGTAGAGACCGAAGATCGCCAGTCCAACCAGCGCGTAGGCGGTGTAAAGCGCCTCGATGTGAACGAAGATCAGCACGATCCCGGCGAGGATCAACCCGAGCAGCATCCAGAACAGCGCGCGGTACAGGAACGAGAGGTCGCGCCGGATCGCGTAGCCGCCCGCGCCGAGGCCGCCGACGAACAGCGCGGTGGCGCCGAACGCCTGACGTACAGCGGTGGGATCGGCCGTGGAGTAGTAGTTGACGGTGCTCGACACGCCCACGCCGAGCAATAGGCCGAAGGCGAACAGCAAGCACGAGCGCGAGCCGGTGATTGCCGCGGGCGTTGGCGGCGTTGAGGCCGAACAGGCACCCGAATGCGACGATCCATGCGATGAACCAACCCGCACCGCCCATTTCGCGGGCGACGTACACACCGAGCGTCGCGAAACCGGTGGTGAGGGCCACGAGCCCCATCACCCTGCCGAACAGCGTTTGTGTTCGCGCTGGGGTGAGATCCGCCGCGTAGCTTGCCGAACTCATCTCGGAGATCGTACGGTTCGATCGAGCTGAGCGCAATATCGACTCCGAGGTGTTCACGCGCGGGCTACTTGTGATGGCCGAGACCTCCGAGCAGTAGGGCTGCGCGGTGAGCGAGCACGCTTGCCGCGGGCCGTGTGTAGCATCGGCCGCCGCCGATGTTCGTGCTCACCACGCTGGTATATCCGGTTGTGCTCGCGCTGCTGTGTGTCGGCGCGGGGTTGCTGGTCGACTGGGTGAGCGGTGGCTGGCTGGCGGCGATGCTGTTGGGAGCGGTGGGCGCGGCCGCGTTGATCGCGGTGTCGCAGCTGAGCACGTATGCGACGCCGCTCGCGCCGGCCACGCCCTACCTGCTGGTTGCGGTCGCGCTCGCAGGGTTCGTGCTCGGTCGCAAGAGGGCACGCGCGCTGGCGCTCGCGGCGCGCAGTGCGCGCTTGCAGCTGTTGATGTGTCCGCTGGCCTACCTGCTGGCGCTCGCCCCGGTGCTGCTCGCGGGGCGCGCCACGTTCTCCTCCTACATGGCGCTGGCCGACTCGGCCGTGCACATGCTGGGCGCCGATTTCCTGATTCGCCACGGCCAGGACTACTCGCACCTGGACTTGCGCAACTCATACGGCCTGTACATGCACAACTACTACGCCTCCGGCTACCCCTCCGGCGCCGACACGCTGTACGGAGGCAGCTCGTTTCTGTTGGGGCTGCCGTTGATCTGGAGCTTCCAGCCGTTCGTGGCGTTCATGCTCGCCACGGCCGCGGGGCCGGCGTGGGTGCTCGTGAAGCGCGTGGGACTCGACGGCGCGTGGGCCGCGCTGGCGACGCTCACAGTGACACTGCCGGCGCTCGTGTATGCCTACGAGCTGATCGGCTCGGTGAAGGAGATCGCCTCGTTGCCACTGATCCTGAGCATGGGCGCGCTGGTCGTCTCACACCGGCGCTGGCTGGGCGCGGGTGCACGCGCGGCGATCCCGTTCGGATTGCTTGTTGCCGCGGGTGTCTCGGCGCTCGGTGTGGCGTTCGGCGCGTGGGCGTCGGCCGCGGCGCTCGTGCTCGGCGCGGTGGCGCTTTCGGAGCTTGCGCGTGGAGGCTCGCGGCAGGCTGGATCACCCGCGCAGAGGTCCTCGCAGGAGCCGGCGCGGCACCTGCTCACGCCCCGCGGCCTGCTTGAGCTGTTCGCGGTGGGCGTGCTCGTGCTGGTGGCGGCCGCATGGCCGACCTGGGCCAAAGTGGGCGGCTCGCTGAACGTCGCCAACGCGATCGTCTCGACCTCCAATCCCGGCAACATCCACACCCCCTTGCGCGCCTGGCAAATGCTGGGTGTGTGGTTGGGTGGCAGCTATCTGCAATCGCCCACCGGCGTCCTGCTGACGCTCACGTCGGTGGCGATCGCGTTCGTGCTCGCCGCCGCGGTCGTGGGTGTGGGAAATGCTGTTCGTGCCCGCTGGTATGCGCTCGCCGGCTGGTTCGGTTTGTCGATCCTCGTGTGGCTGGCGCTCAGCACCTACGCCACCACATGGGCGAACGCAAAGACCCTGATGCTCACTTCGCCGCTGGTCGTGCTGATGGCGTGGGCGGGAATCTCCGCCCTGCGTGCTTCGCGCATTCGTATTGCGGCCCCGCTCGTGGCTTTCTTGCTGGTGGGCGGGGTGCTGGTGTCCGATGCGCTGCAGTACCACGCCTCGAACCTCGCGCCAACCGCGCGCTATGAAGAACTCGCGTCGATAAACACGCGTTTTGCCGGACAGGGGCCAACGCTGTTTGACGACTTCGACGAATACGCGTTGTATGAGCTGCGCGACATGGACATCGGTGGTCCGAGCTTCGTCTACCCACCGCCCGCGCTTGCCAGCGCGGGCGGTCACGGCAAGCCGGTCGATCTGGATCGGATCGCACCGTCGGCGCTGTTGGGATACCCACTGATCGTCGCGCGCCGCGACCCGAGCGCGGTGCGCCCGCCGGCGGCCTACAAGCTGCTGTGGCGGGGCGTGTACTACCAGGTGTGGGGGCGCGCTCCGGGAGCTCGCTCGCGCCGAGGCGCATCCACCGAAGCGCGCGGCCACCCGCTCGTGCGCGTGCCGCTGAGGCGCGCCGTCCGTCCGCACGGCTGGGCGCTGTGGCGCAAACGCATCGTGATGAACGGGGCGGGAACCCTGAGCGCCACGTTCAGCGTTCCCCACGGTGGCTTGTGGGAACTGTGGCTGGAGGGCGATGTGATGCGCGCGCTGACGATCAGCATCGACGGCCGCACGCTCGGTAGGCTCGGCGGGCAGCTCGACGGCAACTCGCTCGTGGCCAATCCGCTCACTCCACTCCGCGCACGTCTTGGCGCAGGTCGCCACACGTTGACGATCGCGCGTCCCGGTGCCGACCTTGCCCCCGGCGACGGCGGCGCGGCGACGCTCGTGGGGATCTTCCTTGTTTCGGAAGGCACTGCGTGAGCGGCTCGGCGAAGCGCCCCACGCAGGATGAAGTCCTGCTCGGCGACTGCCTGGAGCTGCTGCCGCGTTTCGCCGACGGCTCGTTCCAGTTGATCTACATCGACCCGCCGTTCAACACGGGACGCTCGCAGGCACGTCGCACCATCGCCACGGTCTCAGGGGAGGAGGGAGACAGGACCGGCTTTCAAGGCCGGCGCTACACCACCCGGCTGCTCGCCGAGAGCAGCTACCGCGACTCGTTCGATGACTACCTCGCGTTTCTCGCCCCGCGCCTGGAGCACGCGCGCCGCCTGCTCGCGCGCGAGGGCACGCTGTACTTCCACATCGACTACCGCGAGGCCCACTACTGCAAGCTGCTGCTCGATGAGATCTTCGGCAGGGAGTGCTTTCTCAACGAGATCGTCTGGGCGTATGACTATGGCGCGCGCTCGCGGCGGCGCTGGCCCTCCAAGCACGACACGATCCTCGTGTATGTGCGCGACCCCGCCGCCTACTACTTCGACGCCGAGGAGGTCGACCGCGAGCCCTACATGGCGCCGGGTCTCGTCACGCCCGAGAAGGCCGCGCGCGGAAAGCTGCCGACCGACGTGTGGTGGCACACGATCGTGCCCACCCGCGGCGCGGAGAAGACCGGCTATCCGACGCAGAAGCCCGAGGGGATCGTGCGGCGGATGGTGAGCGCCTCTACGCAACCGGGCGACTGGTGCCTGGATTTCTTTGCCGGCAGCGGCACGCTCGGCGCTGTTGCCGCCCAGCTTGACCGCCGCTACGTGTTGATCGACTCAAATCCGCAGGCGGTCGAGATCATGCGCACGCGCCTGCCCGCGGTCGTCTCGCGGACTGCCGCGAAGCTCGGCTGAGAGGGTCGCTTTCGGCGACTCTTTGGCCAGAGGGCCAGTGTCGGAGGCGGACGGCGCTCGCGCGAGATAGGGTCTAGGCGGTGACCAACCGCGTCCTGATCCTCTCCTGGGAGTACCCCCCGGTGATCGAGGGTGGCCTTGCCCGTCACGTGCGCAAGCTCGCCGAGGAGCTGGTGGCTCAGGGAGTCGCCGTGGATGTGCTCACGCGCGGGCGTGACGAGTCCCCGGCGTACGAACAGCAGGGCGGGGTCACGGTCTACCGTGTGAGCGAGCCCCGCTTCCCACTCGATCTCGACCGTTTCCTCGGATGGGTGGCGCGGATGAACGACGACATGCTTGCCGCCGGCAGCACGCTCGCCGAGGATCACTCCTACGACCTCATACACGGTCACGACTGGCTCGTCGCGCACGCCTCCGCGGCGCTCGCCGAGCAACTGGGCATTCCCTACGTCACGACGATCCACGCCACCGAGCACGGTCGCCACCAGGGTTGGGTCGACAAATCCCCGCAATCCGACATCCATGCGATCGAGCGCTGGATGGCCCATCGCGCCGATTCGGTCATCACCTGCTCGCACTACATGCGCGGCCACGTCGCCGACATCTACGACATCGACGAGCGCCGCATCACCGTGATCCCCAACGGCATCGACCCGCGCGATCTGCGCCCCGTGGACGACCTGGACGCGCTGCGCCTGCAATTCGCCCAGCCGCACGAGAAGCTCATGTTGCTTGTGGGACGTCTCGTCTACGAGAAGGGCTTCCAGCTGGCGCTCGACGCGCTCCCCGACGTGATCGAGAAAGTCCCGGGCGTGCGCTTCCTGGTCGCGGGCTCGGGCACCCACGAGGGTGAGCTGAAGGCGCAGGTCGAGCGCTTGGGCCTCTCGCAGCACGGTGCGTTCCTCGGCTGGATCGGCGACGATGCGCTGCACTCTCTCTATCGCATCGCCGACCTGTGTGTGGTGCCATCGCTCTATGAGCCGTTCGGATTCGTCGCGCTGGAGGCGATGGCATCCGGTTGCCCGTGCATCGTGGCCGACACCGGCGGGCTGCGCGAGGTGGTGCCCGCCGGCGAGCGCGTCGGGTTGCGCTTCAACGGCGGCGACCCCGAGCACCTGGGAGTGATGATCGAACGACTGCTCATCGACGTCGAGCTGCGCGACCGCCTGGTCACCGAGGCCTCCGAGCACATCCTCCGCTTCGACTGGAGCGACATCGCACATCGCACGCGCGCGATCTACAGTGATGTCCTACCGCGCAGAGAAGTCACCAAGAGGGAGTAGGGGAGATGCTCGAAGGGTTGATGCAGGACGACTTCCAGCTAACGCTGCACCATCCGCTGCACCGCATGCGCAGCGTGCACCCGCGGGCCGAGGTCATCACGCTCACAGACGCCGGCACGGTGCGCGCCACCTATGGGCAGGTGTGCGAGCGCGTCGACCGTCTCGCCCGCGTGCTTCA
This sequence comes from uncultured Solirubrobacterales bacterium, assembly GCA_963725165.1. Lineage (GTDB taxonomy): Bacteria > Actinomycetota > Thermoleophilia > Solirubrobacterales > Solirubrobacteraceae > Palsa-744. The sequence continues at coordinate 156,704 of CAVRXK010000002.1, read as the reverse complement.
GCGACTCGATGTCAAACAGGGCGATTGCGTGGGCACGTTCGCCTGGAACAACCAGCGCCACTTCGAGCTCTACATGGCGGTGCCCTGCGTTGGCGCGGTGCTGCACACGCTCAACATCCGCCTGTTCGCCGAGCAGCTCACCTACATCGTCAACCACGCCCACGACGGCGTGATCTTCGTAGACGAGTCGCTCGTGCCGATTCTCGAGCAGCTTGCGCCCACCTTCTCCGGCGTGCGCCACTACGTCGTGATGGGCACCCTCAAGGGCACACCCTCTGGGGCGCAGGCAGGCGAGCGCCACGGCGCCGCTCACGGCTCGCGGGGCTGGGCCGGCTCGCTGCCAAACGCATTGCACTACGAGGACCTGCTCGCGGAAGCCGGAGCCGGCCCTTACGACTACCCCGACATCGACGAGCGTCAGGCCGCCGCGCTCTGCTACACGAGCGGCACCACCGGCAACCCCAAGGGCGTGCTCTACTCGCACCGCTCGATCTGCCTGCACTCGACCGCCTCGCTGATGAAGGACGCGCTCGGGCTCTCCCAGCGCGACCGTGCGCTGCTCGTGGTGCCGATGTTCCACGTCAACGCGTGGGGGATCCCGCATGCAGCCGCGCTCGCCGGCGCCGACCTGGTTCTGCCCGACCGCTTCCTGCAGGCTGAGCCGCTGGCGAAACTGATCGAGTCAGAGCGCCCCACGATCATGGGCTGCGTGCCCACGATCTTCTCCGAGCTGTTGCGCTACGCCGACTCCCACGAGGTGGACCTCTCCTCGCTCACCAACGCCGCCTGCGGGGGCTCTGCGGTGCCGCGCCAGCTGATGCGCGACTACGAGGAGCGCCACGGGGTGAACATGTTCCAAGCGTGGGGTATGACCGAGACCAGCCCGGTCGCCTCCTACTCGCGACCGGACGAGCGCGACGGACATGACGATGCTTATTGGGACATGCGCGCCAAGCAGGGCAAGCCCCTGCCGTGGGTGCAAACGCGCCTGGTTGACGACGACGGCCGGGAGGTCCCCTGGGATGGCGAGTCCACCGGGGAGCTCGAGGTACGCGGCCCGTGGATCCTCGCCAGCTACTTCAACGACGACTCCGGTGAGCAGCGCTTCGATGAGGGCTGGCTGCGCACCGGCGACATCGCCTCGATCGATGAGCACGCGTTCATCCAGATCACCGACCGCTCCAAGGACGTGATCAAGTCCGGCGGAGAGTGGATCTCCTCGGTGGAGCTCGAGAACGAGGTGATGGCCCATCCCGACGTGATCGAGGCCGCCGTGATCGCCAAGCCCGATGAGAAGTGGGCCGAGCGTCCGCTGTGTTGCGTGGTGCTGCGCGAGGGCGCCACCGTGGACGCCGGACAGCTGCTCGAGCACCTGCGCCCGCGCGTGGCCAAGTGGTGGTTGCCCGATGAGTTCGCGTTCCTCAAGGAGGTTCCCAAGACGAGTGTCGGCAAGTTCGACAAGAAGGTATTGCGCCGCGATCTACGCGACGGCACGCTGCCCGGCCGCGTCAAGGTCGGCGCCTAGCGGCGTCTCAGCGGCGAGTCCCGACAGCGCGCTCAGTCGACGCTTGCGAGTGAAGCGTCCGGTTTATGGGCAAACATGCAGGAGAATCGGGCCCAATAGTAAAAGAGTTCTTCAGTAGACTGCCCAATTGCGGCGTCGCCGATCGATCGGCAACGCTCTCAAAAGGACATGAGGGGCCTCTCGCCAAGAGGCCCAAGCGACCAACGGACGCGGGAGACAGCAAATATGCGACATGACGTGAAGGCCTCCCTGAGGTCACAGCCCCAAACCGCAGCACCAGTCGGACGTGGACGCGCGCGTCGGCGCCGAGTGGCGCTCCGCGGGCTGCTCGCGCTTCCGATCGCGCTGATGCTGCTTGCGCCGGGCGCCAGCGCCCTCGCGGCAGAAGCCACCACCGGCTACAGCCAGACCACGCCACCGCCGACCACCACGACCACGACCACGGTCACAACCACGGCGACCACCACACCGGCGACGAAAACGGAAACGACATCCACACCCAAAGGTGGGGTAGCGCCGTCGAGCACGTCGAGCACGCCCAAAGCAACGCCGACCAGCACTACCGAACCAGCCAAATCGGCAGTTGAACCGAGCACGACAACAGCCAAGGCCACGACGTTGCCGTTCACCGGCCTCGACCTGCGCTGGGTAGTCCTCGCCGGCGTGCTGCTGGTGGGCCTCGGTATGTCGATCATGGTGGCGCAGCGCAGCCGGAGAGACACGAGTCGTTAGGACACAACGCCGTTAGGCGGCTGAGGGGCAAGCAAGACAAGGACGCACCGACCGTAGTGTGCTTTCGCACATGAGGGAGGGAGGACGCAGTATTGCGCCGCCCATCGGCCGCCTAACTGACTATTACGAGATCGCCGATCGCTAGCAGCGGGTACACCTGTGCCGCTGTTCCGATCGGCAGCTCGACGCAACCGTTTGACTGCGGGAAGCCATATGAGGCGCGCGGGAAGCCGTGCACCGCGTCGCCGCCGTTGAAGTAGTTCACCCACGGCACACCGGGGTCGACGTAGCTGCTGCCGTCCGGGTTGGTGCCGGACATCGTCGTGGACACGTACCGCGCATAGATCGGGAACGTGCCGAGTTCGGTTTCCGCTCCCGCCACGCCCGTGTTCGCCGGGGTCGTGATCACGACATGACTTCCCCGGTGGACCTCGAGCGTCTCGGGGATCGACTCGCTCACGGTCACGAACGTGTACGGCTCGGGGTCTCCGTGGCCGAGCGTCTCGGCCGCCAGCAGCGACGCCCAGGTCGAGCCGTCGGGATCGCCTGTTGCCGCCAATCCGTGATCGGACTGGTAGACCATCAGCGCTCCGCGCGTGGTGGGGTCCAGCGATCCGTAGCGCAGCCCTGGCGCGTCGGGTACGTCCGCCTCGAGCCTCGCGGCAGGCGGGTCGAAGGCATAGTGCGCCGCACTTGCCCGCGCCTCGGGCCGTGAGCCGCTGTTGCGTGCGTGTGCCGCGTCGATCGTGTAAGGCAGGTAGCGCAAGCGCGCAAGCGCCTGCTGCAGGCCTTGCAGAGACGGGCACCCAACGCGCAGGGTCTCGCGCCGGCTCTTGCCGAGCGGTGGATGGCCGAGCGCGTCGGTACCCGCCCACACGGTCAGCGTGTAGGAGGAGCAGGGCTCGAGCGTCGAGGCGGGCGTGAAGGTCTCCGAGTCGCCGCTCGTCTTCCAGGTGCCCGCCACCGCCGGGGTGAGCATCGGCTTGGGCGAGTCGAACGCCGGGGGCGCGGAGAGGCGGACCACGAGCTGCGCGGTCCCGTTCGCGATCGCGCCGGAGGGCAGGCCCGTCAGGCGCGTAGCGGGCGCGGGCTTTGTGGGTGTCGCGGGGGTGTTTGGAGTCGTGGGCGTTGCGGGTGTCGTCGGTGTCGTTTGGCCCGTGGGTGTGCTCGGCGTGGTCTGGGTTGCCGGGGTGGTGCTCGCCGAGGTGGTCTGGGTGGCGGTGCCTGTGGTTGCCATGGCCGCCGTGCTCGTCAGGGCCAGGCCAGGGGTCGCGATTGCCGCGAATGCGCATGTGAACGTGAGGAGTCTTCTGGTGGTCACGGATGTGAAGGGTAGCCAGTTGTGCGGGCAATCACGCTGCGTGAGTGCCGACTTGCGCCGCGTCAGGTGATCGTCTCTTCGCGCGTGGTCGTTCCTTCTTCGTCGCGATAGCGCACGTGGATCTGTCCGCCGGAGAGGTCGAGGATCGCGCATCCCATGCGTCCCCAATGGTCGCCTCCGTATTGGGAGAAGCCACGTTCCTCCCATATGCCTGGGGGAGGGATGTGTTCGTCTGGCTCATGCTCCATCAGCACTGGCACACCCCCATGCCCGAGGCAGCGCGGGAACTTCACTTCGAGGTGCTCCTCGAAGCCCATGCAGCGATGCTCGTGGCCCCACAGCCATGCGGTCACGCGCCCACCGTCAAGTACCGGCGCAAGCTTCTTAGGTAGGAATGTGCCGATGTCCTCGGGGTCGTAAACCGAGACCGGCTGGTGGTGGCTGAGCAACATCAGCTTGCGCTCGGATTCCCGTGCCACGCGTTCGGCGAAGCCGGCTTGCGGATCTTCGAGCACGCCCACGAAGCCTGCCGAGAGTGGGTCGGTATTCCACGAGGTGTCGAGCGCCACGAAGTCCCACGACGGCGAGCGCAGCCGAAAGAAGCTCGTCGGCTTGCCATCCGGCGAGCGTTGTCGGGCGAAGCGCTCGTCGCCCAACAGCGTCTGGAAGTAGCCAAACCCGCCGCCGTACATATCGTGGTTGCCGTTCAGCGACCACGACGTCACGCCGGCGCTGGCCTGCTCTGTGGTTACCGGCCACATACCCGCGGCGAGCACATGACGACGAACCTCCTCCTCGGTACCCGAGTAATAGATATCGCCGAGGTGCACCACGTGCGCCTCGCGGCCGTGGGCCAGCGCGTCGGCCACCTCTTCCGCCATGACCTTTGCCACCTTCTGGGCGCGCGCGATCCCCGTCCCCCAATCGCCCACGATCACGACGCGCGCATCCTCTGCGACCTCGTGCTCCGCCGGCAGCGGATTGAACGGATGGGTGCCTTCGGCCAGGCGCTCGAGCATCGACGCCGCGACGTCGATCACCCAGTCGGGATCGTCGGGGCCGTAGCGCACCGGGTACAGGATCGACTCGATCAGGTGTAGCAGCCAGGCCAGCGGGCCACGATGCACTGATTCGTCGTCGCGCACGCCACGCTCGCGCAACTTGCTCTCCAGCGCGCTCTGCAACAGGCTCTGGATCGGATCGCGCGACATGAATGGGGCAACGTTGGCGGCGTCGGCCGCGGAGGACGCGAGCTCGGGCTCCACCGGTGGCAGAGCCGCGCGCAGCTTGGTCGCCGGATCCACGCTCGGGTCCCCAAAGGTGCTCGCGGCGCGGGCCGCCGCGTCCTGTAGGCGAGGATCGTCAAGTCGCGCGCGCACCGCCTCGACGTACTTCTGCACTTCGCGTCGATCGACTACTTGCCTGATCATTGGCTCACTTCCGTCTATCGGGCGTAGCTGGCTTGGCGCCAGCATACGTCATTCTTCGAGATGGGCCTGGTAAGAGCCAGTCGAACCACGAGGCGCCCAGGTGTGTCATGCAAGGGCCGGTCGAGGTCCACGCCCACTCTAGTCATTGGAATCGATGTTGTGACCGGGATGCATCCTGACTCTCACAGCGGTAGTCTGCCCCCACATTTCTTGCAGATCGAATTCGCACGGGGGCGAGTAGTAATGGCAAACTTCAACGCCGAGAACATCTTCGATCAGTTCTCTGAGAACATCCCGAACGCTTACGAGCATTCCGAGACGTACCTGAGTGCGGTCGTCAGGTATGCAAAGGACGGTGGCGTGCCCGTGACGGCTGACATATCAGAGGAACGCGTCGGCGGCATCATTCGCGCGGAAATGCAGCTGTTCTTGGTTCTCACGCCGATCGAAAAGCGCCTACGTCGTTATCCGAGCTATCACTACGGCAGGGCAGTCGGCACGACGCTGAACGTCGGGTGGCATCTGATCGGCAAGGTGGCGTCGGGAGGGCTCGGAGGCTGGGCGATAGCCGGTGGGGCAACCCAGAGAGACATGGACGATCTTGAAGTGCTGATCCGTGTTGTTCATGAAACGGCCGTCGTCCCGGCGATGCACGAGGTGGCAGTGGCAGCCTGATTCAGCCCTGGCGGGAGCAGGCCGCGAGAGGGCTTCTTCGGTGCCTAAAAACTGAAGAGCGATCGGTCAGTCGACAACAAAAGGAGGTCCTATGAGCGCTGTATTTGGATTTATCATGGTGGGTGGTGCCATCGGCACCAGTACGTACTACTGGCTCACGCGCGGGCGCAATGAGCAGTTCCTTGTGGGCCGTATCAAGACGTCCTTCGCATTTTTCTTCTGGTATGCGTTCCTGATTTATCTGTATGTGGACCGCAACCGTGCGGCTACACGACAGGTCGGTACCGACGAGGCGAAGAAGCGGATCCTTGGCTGATAACCAGAAGGGCACGATGAGCGGTTCGATCAGCGTTACTGCGGTTGTGTGTCGCACCTTCGATCTATATGCGCGCCAAGCGTCTCGTCTGCTGCCTGCCGCTGTCTGCCTCGTTGGGGTCGTTGGCGTAGTGGGGGCTCTTTCAAGCAAGCACGCGCATGGACTGGCGCTCCTTGGGCTGATTGTGACTGTCGCCGCGCTGGCGCTGTTCACCGGCGTGGTCGTCCAGATCGTCGTCGAAGCACGTGATGGACGCTCGGATGTGAGCATAGGACGGGTTCTGCGCGCCGTGAGGCCTGTACTCGGCACCCTCCTACTGGTAGGCACGGTTGCCGGCGTCGCGATCACCGTGCTGCTGTCCGCGGCATCTTTCGTGGCGCTCGCGCTCGTCGTCGGAGCGGCGGTAGGCGTTGGCTCTGCGACTCACGGCTCCGTGATCCCCAGTGTGCTCGTGGGCATCGTGATTGGTATGGGTGTGTTTCTGGCTCCGGCGCTGAGGCTCGTAGTGAATTGGTCCGTTGCGGCGCCAGTGGTCGTGCTGGAGCGTCCGCATGGGCTGGGTGCACTGGCTCGCAGTCGTGCGCTCGTGCGTCACAACCGCTGGCGGGTGCTGGGCACGCTCGCGTTGCTCGGTGTCCCGCTCGGTGTCACTGCGAGAATGATCGAGGTGGGTGGGGTGGCAGCAGGCAGTGGGCCCGCGTTGGCTGCCAAGATCCTTGTTGGGATCCTGGCGGCGCCGATCCCGGTGATCGCGGCCGCAATCCTCTACTTCGAGCTGCTCAGAGTCGCCGCTGATGAGGTCGGTGGTGCTGAGGCTTAGTGAAGGTTGAATAGCGACAAGGCCAGAAGGGAGCGGCGCAGCACCACGTCCTGCTTGCCGGTCAGGCTAAGGCTCAGTCGCTCGGTCTTGGACGCCATGCCAGGATTGTGCGTCATCGGACGTACGGAAGAGGAGCTGCAGTGCATCGGTGCGTAGTTCGATCGGCAATGCCTAGCTCGCTGAAAATGCGGATGAGAGGACTCGAACCTCCACGTCCTTACGGACACGGCGACCTGAACGCCGCGCGTCTACCAATTCCGCCACATCCGCGTGTCGGGGACGCGACGATATCGCACCGAGGCTGAGCGCACGTTCGAGCGTTCGGTTCGCCCAAACGGCCGCCCCATTCCTGCCTCAACCCCCGTACGACCCTCCGCTTTGCTAGCCTCGACGGCGACTAGGCAAGCCGCCATCGTCTAGGGGACTAGGACGCCGCCCTCTCACGGCGGTAACACGGGTTCGAATCCCGTTGGCGGTACTGAAGGCCCCGGCGGTCGAACCCCGAGGTCGGCTTTGTAGTGATGGGTGCGCTAGCCGACCTCGACGATATCCCCGATCTTGAGCATCGGGTAGACCTGCGCCGCGGCTTCGATCGGCAGCTCAACACAGCCGTTGGACTGCGGGAAGCCGTAGGAAGCGCGAGGGTAGCCGTGCACCGCGTCGCCACCGTTGAAGTAGTTGACCCAGGGCACGTCGGGCACCGTGTATTTGGTGCCGTCGACATCGGTGCCGGTCATCGTGGTGGAGATGAAGCGGGAGTAGATCGGGAAGATGCCCTGGGCGGTTTCGGCGCCTGGCACGCCGGTGTTGGCGGGGGTCGAGAACACCACGTGGCCGTCGCGATGCACCTCGAGCGTCTCGGGCAGTGACTCGGTGACGGTCACCCACGTGTATGGGTCAGGGTTGCGCTGGTCGTGCACGTCGGCGCTGTAGAGCGCCTTCCAGGTCGCGCTTTCCACTTCGCCGGTCGCTTCGATCCCGTGTTCTGACTGGAACACCATCAGCGCGCCCTTGGTGGTCTCATCGATTTCGCCGGGTGCGAGCGCGGGGACTTCTTCAAAGCGGGGGCGCAGCGCGCGCTTGGGTGGGTCGAACGCGTCCTGGGCGGCGAGCTGGGCGCGGCTGGTGGTGGGCGCGCTCCGCGCCGGCTCATAGGGCAGATAGCCAAGCCGCGCGAGCGTCTGCTGCAGGCCTTGCACGGATGGGCAGGCGACGTTGAACGCCAGCTTCTGGGGCGTGCCGAGCGGCGAGTGCCCCTTGGTGGTGCTGGTGGCTGAGATCGACAGGGTGTAGGTCGAGCAGGGCTCGAGCGCGACAGTGGGTGTGAAGTACTCGGCGTCACCGCGCTTGCTCCACGTGCCCGGCACCGCGGGGCTGAGCACCGGCGTGGGGGAGAAGGCAGCGGGCACGCCGGAGAACCTCACGCGAAGCGGCGCGGTGCCGTCGGTGACAACCCGGTTGGGAATCGCGGTCAGGCGCGTAGCGGGCAGCATCCCGACCGCGTCCGAGGCGCTTGTCGCACGAAATTCGGGGCCGCCGAGACCGGCGCCGATGCCCACACAGATGAGGCCGACCGCGAATATCGCGACCAGGGCCAGACGCACGGCGAGTCGGCTCCTACTCATCTTTCCCATCCCTCCACGGAAGTGATGGACTACAGATGGACCACGCGATTCTACTACCTGCTGGTCGTTTCCCCGTACGGTTCAAATAGACGAACCGGATATTTCACACCGTTTCGTCCAAGCGATCGAGCCTCCGCGGTTTTGCGCTCCGTCGAACAAGGGAACCACGCCGCGGGGTCGAACAGACCCAGATGGAGCTCTCGCTGCCGCTGTCACGCCGGTTGCCACGTCGTGGCGCCGCGTCGAAGCGAGGCGCGCGTCACACGGCCCCGCGACCGCTCGCGTGGCTTGTGGGCAACCGGCTCGCGCTGCGCGCGGCCCTGTGCGCGCTGATCGCGGTGCCGCTGCTCGGCGGCGGGTGGCTGTGGTTTCGCAACTCCTCGCTCGTGTCTGTCCGTCACGTGCACATAACCGGCGTCGAAGGCATCGATGGGGCCCAGATCCGCACTGCTCTGGACGATGCGGCCGCGCACATGACCACGCTCGACTTCAGCGCAGCCGCCCTGCGACCCGCGGTCGCCCAGTATCCGATCGTCGGCGCGCTGCGGGTGCGCACGAGCTTCCCGCACACGGTTACCATCGCGGTGACCGAGCGTCCGCCCGTCGCGGCACTGCTCAGCTCCGGGCAGCGCACGGCCGTGGCGGCGGACGGCACCGTGCTCGGGCCGGCCATGCTGTCGAGCTCGCTGCCCACGATCAACGCCTCAATCGATCCCGCGCAGGGGGCGCGTCTGCACGAATCCTCGGCACTTGCCGCGGTCGCCGTGCTTGCGGCCGCGCCGGCGCGGCTCGAGCGCTATGTGGTGCGTGCCTACACGGGTCCCGAAGGGCTTACGCTGGCGATGCGCAACGGGTTGCTCGTGTACTTCGGCAACGCCACCCGCCCACACGCCAAGTGGCTGTCGCTCACGCGCGTGCTCGTCTCACAGAGCGCGGCGGGGGCGTCCTACGTGGACGTGCGCTTGCCCGAACGTCCGGCGGCGGGGTTCTCATCCGCATCTTCCACGCCCGCCTCGAGCTCGACGGTGGGCTCCTCGAATGAGACTGCAGCGACGCTCGCGGCCAGCCTTGAAGCGGCGATTGGTGGAAGCTCCACAGCCTCGGCGAGCCCCACCGAACCGAACCCTGCCGAAGCCGCGGCTTCCACTGGCGGCGAAGCGTCCTCCGCGAGCGGCGCCGAAACCGGTTCCGCCTCCTCCGGTAGCGAAGCGTCGGGCTCCTCGACCACCCCCGAAGTGTCTCCTGCGGGGTCGACCGCCGAAGCCGCGCCGACCCCCGCCGCCGGAGGCTGACAAACACTCAACTTCTACTCGAGACTAAGCCTGGTGGGGAGCCAATTCTCAAGCGATGGTCGAGGGTTGGCGGTTCTGCAACGAATGTTGCGAGAGTGAGGGTTGCCGTTGACAGGGCGAAGATCCCTGCATAACTTGCGTATTCTGAAGGCTAGCTCCGCCACGCGGGGCAAACCTTAAACACCTACTGAAGGCTTCGGACATCATGGAGAGCGGCGGCAGTTACCTGGCGGTCATCAAGGTCGTGGGAGTCGGCGGAGGCGGGACCAACGCGGTCAGTCGCATGGTCGACGCGGGGCTTCGCGGCGTCGAGTTCATCGCCGCCAACACAGACAACCAGGCGCTCGCGATGTGCGACGCCGACATCAAGCTCAACATCGGACACGAGTCCACCAAGGGCCTTGGCGCGGGCGCCAACCCCGAGGTCGGCTTTGCCGCCGCGGCCGAGTCGCGCGATGACATCAAGGAGGCGCTGAAGGGCGCCGACATGGTGTTCGTGACCGCCGGCGAGGGCGGTGGCACCGGCACCGGCGCGGCGCCCGTGATCGCCGAGATCGCCAAGAACGAGATCGGCGCGCTGACCGTCGGCGTGGTCACCAGGCCCTTCGACTTCGAGGGCTCCCAGCGTGGACGCCAGGCGGTTGAGGGGATCGAGCGTTTGCGCGAGGTCGTAGACACCCTGATCGTGATCCCCAACGAGAAGCTGCTGGCGGTAGTGGAGCGGCGCACCTCGATGCTCGACGCTTTCCGCGAGGCCGACAACGTGCTGCGCCAGGGCGTGCAGGGAATCACCGACCTGATCACGATCCCCGGACTGATCAATCTCGACTTTGCCGACGTGCGCACGATCATGCACGACGCCGGCTCGGCGCTGATGGGGATCGGCACCGGCGGGGGAGAGGCGCGCTGCGCCGACGCCGCGCGCGCGGCGATCTCCTCACCGCTCCTGGAAGAGTCCGTGGACGGCGCCACCGGCATCCTGTTGAACATCACCGGCGGCAAGGACCTCGGCCTGTTCGAGGTCAACGATGCCGCCGAGATCATCCAGAACGCCGCCGACCCCAACGCCAACATCATCTTCGGCGCGGTGATCGACGAGGCGATGGGCGACGAGGTGCGCGTGACCGTGATCGGCACCGGCTTCGACCATCGGCCCGGACGCGCCGTGCGCGGAGATCGCAAGCGTCGCGACGGGCGGGCGACCCGATAGCGGCCCGCGTATCGATGACCGTCAGCGCTCCTCGCTGGAGATCTCCGACGACGACATCGACGTTCCGCCGTTTCTGCGTTGACGTTGATGTAGTTCACCCCCGCACATGTGCGGGGGTGCCGATGGCGCATGCGCCATCGGACGACAAGCCGCATGCGGCTTGTCGCGGGGACGCACATGTACGTCCCCGAACAGCAATACTGCGCGCGTGCGTCGCACCTCTCTGTACGACCGCCACGTCGCCGCCGGCGCGAAGCTCGTGGACTTCGCCGGTTGGGAGATGCCCGTGCAGTACCCCACGGGGTGCGCGCCGAGCACATGGCCGTACGCGAGCGCTGCGGCATCTTCGACGTCTCGCACATGGGCGAGATCGAAACCTATGGGTCAGGGGCCGAGGCGCTGCTTGCAACGACTGCTCTCAAACGATGTCGCGAAGATCCCCGTCGGCGGCGCGCAGTACAGCGTGCTTTGCGAGCAGAGCGGTGGTGTGCTCGACGATCTCTTCACCTACCGCCTGGAGGCAGACCGCTACCTCACGGTCACCAATGCCTCCAACCACGAGCGCGACCTCGCCTGGTTTCGCTCGCACGCCGGCGACTTCGATGTCGAGTTGCACGACCGCATCGACGACTACGCGATGCTCGCAGTGCAGGGACCGCTCGCGCGCGAGATCGTCCAGGCGATCTCCGATGCGCCCTTGCCCGCGCGCATGACGGCCGCCACGCGTCGTCTTGCCGGCGTGGAGGTGCTCGTGTGCGGCACCGGCTACACCGGTGAGGACGGGGTCGAGCTGCTCGCCGACCCCACCGACGCTCCGGCCCTCTGGGACGAGCTGGTCCACCGCGGCGCGGTGCCCTGTGGCCTTGCCGCCCGCGACACGCTGCGCCTGGAGGCCTGCTTTCACCTGTACGGCAACGACCTCTCGCTCGATCGCAACCCGATCGAAGCGGGTCTCGGCTGGTGCTGTCGCGAGGACACCGATTTCATCGGGGCGGGGCCGATCCGCACCGCACGCACGACCGGTCCTCCCGAGAAGCTGGTCGCCTTCAAGCTCGACGGTCCAGGCATAGCACGCCAAAGCAATCCCATCCTCGGAGGAGGCGTGGTCACCAGTGGCACGCACTCGCCCTGCCTCAACGTGGGCATTGGCATGGCCTATGTGCCTGCCGAGCATGCTGCCGTAGGCACGCTCTTGCAGATCGATGTGCGCGGGCGTATGCGCGACGCGACGGTGCACTCGAAGCCGTTCGTGGCGAAGCGCTGAAAGAGTCCCATCGGCCTATCGTGGTTTCTCAGAGCCCATGGGAGTCTTGGAAAGTCTAAGCAGGTCTAGCGGAAGTAGCTAGATTTGCGGATGCTCAAGTTCGGCGGCCCGGATCGTTGCGAAACGGTAGCGTAACATGTTGCGAAATGGTAGTCTACATTGCTGCTTAATGGTAGTGTAGACTCATGCCAACGAACGTCGACACACCCACATCGAAAGGCTCCGCCCCGTACCAGCCGCGCATAGTGGACGACGAGCTTGACGAGCTCATGGCGAGCCTGCCCGCTCTCCTGATCGAGGGTGCAAAGGGGGTCGGCAAGACCGCCACGGCGTCGCGTCGCGCGGCGGTTGTGCACGGCTTGGACGATCCCCAGCAACGCGACATCTCAAGGGCCGACCCGGCGCGACTGCTGGGCGACCAGGGCACGACCTTGATCGACGAGTGGCAGTACGTGCCGGAGTCGTGGGACTTGGTGCGCAGAGCGGTCGACGCGGGCGCTTCGCCGGGTAGCTTCCTGCTTACAGGATCGACGACGCCCGCCAAGCCCGAGACCCATTCGGGGGCCGGGCGTATCGTGAGCGTGCGCATGCGCCCGCTGGCACTGGCCGAGCGCGGCGAGTTCACACCCAGCGTAAGCCTGCGCGAGCTCCTGACCGGCACGAAGCCCGCCGTGACGGGCCACACAGACCGCAGGCTGGAGGACTACGCAAGGGAGATCCTGGCATCGGGCTTTCCGGGCTTGCGCGGCTTCGACGGCCGCGCGCTGCGTACCCAGCTCGACGGCTATCTGAGGCACATCGTCGATCGCGACTTCCCAGAACTGGGCCATTCGATCCGCAACCCGGCGGCGCTTGAACGTTGGATGAGAGCCTACGCCGCGGCGTCCTCGACGAGCACGTCGTTCGAGAAGATCCGCGACGCGGCCAGCGCCGGACACTCAGAGAAGCCTGCGAAGAGCACCACGGTTCCCTATAGGGACGCGCTCGAGCGCCTGTGGATACTCGACCCGGTCACGGCCTGGCTGCCGAGCCGCAACCGCATCGCGCGACTCTCCGCCCCACCCAAGCATCAGCTCGTCGATCCCGCGCTTGCGGCGCGATTGCTCCGCGTCAACCTGGACGGCCTCCTGAAAGCGTCTGCCGTGAGCCCACCGATTCCAGGCGATGGCACGCTGCTCGGCGCGCTGTTCGAGTCGCTTGTGACTCTGTCGGTGCGCATCTACGCGCAGGCGGCCGAGGCGAGCGTGAGTCACTTTCGCACCATCGCGGGCGCGCACGAGGTGGACCTGATCGTGGAGCGCTCAAACGGCGGCGTGCTCGCGATCGAGGTAAAGCTCGCACGCGACATCGGCGAGCACGACACACGCCATCTGAAGTGGCTGGCCGAGCGGATCGGAGACGAGCTGCTCGACGCGATCGTCATCACCACAGGCCAGGAGGCATACCGTCGCCGCGATGGCATAGCCGTGATTCCCGCCGCGCTGCTCGGTCCCTGATGCTCGGCACGTCAGGCTGGCATGTCAGTCTGACGCGGCGGACTGAGAACCGTCCCACAAAGCGAATATCTTGTCCGTCCGAGAACAACGCCGAGACGAGGAGCCGCGCCGATGGCCGAGGTGAGCTATCCAGATGACCTGCTGTACCACCCCGAGCACGACTGGGCGCGGATCGACGCCGAGGACCCCGACGTCGCGGTGCTCGGCATCACCTGGTTCGCCCAGGACGCGCTCGGTGAGGTCGTGTTCTTCGACCCGCCCTCACCCGGCACGATCGTGCACAAGGACGAGCCCTATGCCGAGGTCGAGTCCGTCAAGGCGGTCTCCGATGTCGTCGCGCCGCTGTCCGGAGAGATCGTCGAGGTCAACGAGAAGCTCGCTGACAGTCCCGATGCGATCAACGAGGACCCCTACGGCGTGGGCTGGCTCGTGAAGGTGCGCATGTCCGATCCCACCGAGCGCGAAGCGTTGCTCGACGCCGACGCCTACAGCGCCACCCTTGGCTAGCGGAGCTGTCGCGCCAAGCGGCTAGGCTCTCCTCACTTGACCCAGTACACGTCAGTCACCGACAGCGACCTCGCCGCGATGCTCGCGGCGATCGGGGTCTCCTCCGTGCAGGAGATCTTCGACCGCCAGATCCCGCGGGACGTCCGCCTCGGACGCCCACTCGAGTTGCCCGACGGCCAGAGCGAGCAGGACGTCTACGAGCACCTGCGCGCGCTCGCCGCCCGCAACACCAGCGCCGAGGACGAGCTGTGCTTCCTCGGCGCGGGGATGTACGACCACTACGTGCCCGCGATCGTCGACATGCTGATGGAGCGCTCGGAGTTCCTCACCCCCTACACGCCCTACCAGCCCGAGATCTCCCAGGGCGGGCTGCAGGTGATGTTCGAGTATCAAACCGCCATCTGCGAGCTCACCGGCCTGCCCGTGTCCAACGCCTCGGTGTACGAGGGGCCGAGCGCGGTCGCCTCCGCCGGTTATCTCGCAAAGCTCCACAACAACCGCTCTAGGTTCGTGGTCTCCGCGGGCCTTCACCCCCACACGCTCGCCACGCTGCGCACCTACGCGCACGGGTACGGCATCGAGGTGGTGGAGGTTCCCCTCTCAGGCGGTGTCACCGATCCAGAGGCGTGGGCCGAGGCGATCGACGATGACACCAGCGCCGCCATCTTCGCCCAGCCCAACTTCTATGGCGCCGTCGAGGACGCCGCCGCCCTATCCGCCGCCGCCAAGGCCGCGGGTGGAGAGCAGCTCGTCACGATCGCCCAGGTCGACCCGATCGTGCTCGGCGTGCTCGCCCCGCCAGGGGAGTGCGGAGTGGATGTGGCCGTGGGAGAGGGCCAGTCGCTCGGCAATCACCTCGACTTCGGCGGCCCCTCGTTTGGCTTCTTCGCGGCGCGCGAGGCCTATCTGCGGCGTATGCCCGGCCGCATCGCGGGGGAGACCACCGACGTGGACGGCCGTCGCGGCTTCGTGCTCACCTTGCAAACTCGCGAGCAGCACATCCGCCGCGAGAAGGCCACTTCCAACATCTGCACCTCCCAGGCGCTCAACGCGCTGGCGGGGGTCGTCTACCTGTCGTGGCTCGGGCGGCAGGGGTTCGTGGAGCTGGGGGAGCTGCTGCTGAGGCGCACCCACTACGCGCGCGAGGCGCTGTGCGCGCTGGATGGCGTCTCGCCACTGCATTCACGGCCGGTCGTGCGCGAGTTCGCGGTGCGCCTCGACGTGGATGTTGCCGCCGTGCGCCGTCGTTGCGCCGCCGCGGGCGTCAATCCCGGCGCGGACCTGCACGCGCTCACCGGGCGCGATGAGGACCGTGGGGGCCTGCTTGTCGCGATCACCGAGCGGCGCTCGCGCGCCGACATCGACCGTCTGGCCGAGGTGCTGGGAGAGGCTGTTGCCGCCGAGCGGCAGGCACCCGAGGACGGGGCGAACGCGGAGAGGCGCACCCCAGAGGGCACAAGCAGGCAAGACGGCGATGAGGAAGGCCGCCCGCTTGAGGTGGGAGTGCGCTCATGAGACCACCCACTAGCACCACCGATACCGCGCTGCAACGCGAGCCGG
This sequence comes from uncultured Solirubrobacterales bacterium, assembly GCA_963725165.1. Taxonomy (GTDB): domain Bacteria; phylum Actinomycetota; class Thermoleophilia; order Solirubrobacterales; family Solirubrobacteraceae; genus Palsa-744. The sequence continues at coordinate 140,931 of CAVRXK010000002.1, read as the reverse complement.
CGGTCACGATCTTCGAGCGCGGCGCGCCCGGCCGCCGCGCGTTCCAGTGCCCTCAGCTCGATGTCCCCGACGTATCGCTCGATGAGCTCTTGCCCGCCCATCTGCGGCGTGCGACACCGCCACGACTGCCAGAGGTCTCAGAGCCAGAGATCGTGCGCCACTACGTGCGCCTGTCCAAGCGCAACTTCGACCTGGACTCCGGCTTCTACCCGCTCGGCTCCTGCACGATGAAGCACAACCCCCGTTTGCACGAGCGCGTCGCGGCGCTCCCCGGCCACGCGCGTCTGCACCCGCTGCAAGACCCCGAGCGCGCGCAGGGAGCGCTCGAGCTGATGTGGAACCTCGAACGGGCGCTGAGCGAGGTGTCGGGTCTGCCGCACGTGTGCCTGCAACCCTCCGCCGGCTCCCACGGTGAGTTGGCGGGAGTGCTGCTCACACGCGCCTACCACGAGGCACGCGGGGAGACACGCCACAAGGTGCTCACACCCGACACCGCCCACGGCACCAACCCCGCGACCGTCACGATGGCGGGCTTCGAGGTGGTGAAGATCGCCACCAACCCCGACGGGGGTGTGGACCTCGAGGACCTACGCGCCAAGGCCGACACGGATGTGGCCTGTCTGATGCTCACCAACCCCAACACGCTCGGTCTGTTCGACCCGAACATCCAGGAGATCGCGCGGATCGTGCACGAGGTAGGCGCGACGCTCTACTACGACGGCGCCAACCTCAACGCGGTCATGGGTCTCTCCCGACCCGGGGACATGGGCTTTGACATCGTGCACTTCAATCTGCACAAGTCCTTCACCCAGCCGCACGGGGGAGGGGGACCGGGCTCCGGGCCGATCGCGGTGTCCGACCGGATCGAGCCGTTCCTGCCGGTCCCACGGATCGTGCGCCGCGAGGGCTCCAACGGATCCGGCCCCCGGTTCGATCTGGTTGAGGACTGGCCCGGCGCCAAGTCGATCGGCCGTCTGCGCGGCTTTCAGGGCAACTACGGCTGCTTCGTGCGCTCCTACGCCTACATCCGCTCGCTCGGCGCGCCCGGACTGAAGGATGCTTCCGAGACGGCTGTGCTCAACGCCAACTATCTGCTCGCGCGCCTGCGCCAGCTCGGAGTGAGCGAGCACTTGCCGCTGGCCTACGGCGAGCTGTGCTTGCACGAGTTCGTTCTATCCGGCGGCCCGATGAAGCGCAACCTGAAGATCAAGACGCTCGACCTGGCCAAGCGTCTGCTCGACTACGGCTATCACCCGCCGACCGTCTACTTCCCGCTGCTCGTCGAGGAGGCCTTGATGGTGGAGCCGACGGAGACCGAGACCAAGGAGACGCTGGACGGTTTCGCCGAGGCGCTTGCCGAGCTATTGCGTGAGGCCGCCGAGGATCCTGAGATCGCACTGAACGCGCCTTACACCACACCTGTGCGGCGGCTGGACGAGGTCGGCGCGGCCAAGAATCCGGTCATCCGCCAAGCGCTTTGACGCTCACGCTCGTGCCATTGCCCGATCGGCCGGCTTCCCTGTAGCCTGGCTCGCCGTGCGCATCTTCTCAGGCATCCAGCCCACGGGCACCAAGCACCTCGGCAACTACATCGGCGCGATCCGCCAGTACGTCGCCGGTCAGGATCGCGGCGAGGCGCTGTATTGCATCGTCGACCTGCACGCGATCACCGTCGCCTATGAGCCCGAGGCGCTGCGCCGCAGCCTGTATGACCTCACGGCGCTGCTGCTCGCCTCAGGCCTCGACCCGGCGCGCTGCATCCTGTTTCGCCAGGGCGACGTGCCCGAGCACAGCGAGCTGTGCTGGCTTTTGTGCTCGGTTACCGAGTTGGGTCGTCTGCAGCGCATGCACCAGTTCCGCGACAAGTCTCAGCAGCAGCGCGAGCTGGTGTCCGCCGGGTTGCTCGTGTATCCGGTGCTGCAGGCCGCCGACGTGCTTGCCTACCGCGCGCACGAGGTGCCCGTCGGCGAGGACCAGCGTGAGCACCTGGAGCTGATGCGCGACGTGGCGCGGCGCTTCAATTCCCGCTTCGGCTCTGGCAAGGACGTGCTGGTCGTGCCCGAGCACCGCATCCCCGAGGTGGGCGCGCGCATCATGGACCTGCAGGACCCCACGCGCAAGATGTCCACCACCAGTGGCTCTGAGCAGGGAACCGTGTACGTGCTCGACGAACCCGCCGCGATCCTCAAGAAGTTCAAGAGCGCCGTCACCGATTCGGGCCGTGAGATCGAGCGCTCATCCGAGAAGCCTGGGGTGTCCAACCTGATCGAAATCCTCGCTGTCGCGCGCGAGACGACGCCCGAGCAGGTCGAAGCGGACATGCGCGAGGCGCGTGGCTACGGAGATCTGAAGATCGCGGTAGCCGAGGCGGTCACAGAGATGCTCGCGCCTGTGCGGGAGCGCTACGTGCAACTGCGCAGCGACGAGCAGGCGCTTGAGAGCGTGCTGGCCGACGGCGCCGAGCGGGCTGGCGCGATCGCTGCCGGGACGCTTGCCGATGTGCGCGAGCGCATGGGGGTCGGCCCGCCAAATCGCTCGTCGTGAGCACTCGAAAGTGCCGATTTGCGGGATATCTCGCTAGAGGACGCACTTTGTGGCCCGCGCCGTCGGGAGCGATCGGTACGGTAGCTCCGTGACGCTTCCCGCGCTTGACCTCGACCTCGAGATCTTCAGCGGCCCGTTCGACCTGCTCCTCGCGCTGATTCTTCGCGAGGAGGTGGACTTGCTCGACCTCGAGCTGGCCGATGTGGTGCTCGCCTACCTGGACCACCTGGAGGGTCGCGGCGAGCTGGACCTCGAGACCGCCACCGAATTCATCGTGCTGATCGCGGCGCTCTTGGAACTGAAGTCGCGTCTGATGCTCGCCGAGGACAGCGAGGAGCTGCTCGACCTCGAGCCCGGCGAGGCGGCCGAGGAGCTGCTGGAGCGGATGCTGCAGGCACGCCGCTATCGCTCAGCCTCAACGCATCTGCTGGAGCTGTTCAAGCGCGAGCGGGGCGTGCGCTTTCGCAGCGTGCCGCCGCCCGCCCACTTGCGCAAGACGGTCGCCGAGCCGACCGACGGCTCACAGGACGCGGCGGTACTCGGCGGCGCGATCGGGAGGCTGCTACGGATGCCGCCCACGATCAACCTGCGCCACATCTCGACTCAGCGCGTGACGGTCGCCGAGCGCCTGGACCATCTGCGTGGATTGTTGCGCCGCGGGCGCTTCAGCTTCGATGAGGCGGTGCGCGGCGAGGACCGCATGACGGTCGCCGTCACCGTGTTCGCGCTGCTCGAGCTGTACAAGCGTGGAGAAGCATGGTGGGAGCAGGATGAGAGCTTCGGCGAGATCGCGGTTCACGCGGTCGCCAACGCTGAACCAAGTCAGGCCCGTGCCGGAGGGCTTGCGGGTTGAACGAGCAGTCGGGGCAGGATCAGTCACCGCTTGAGGATCGGCAGATGCCTGCCGATCAAGGAGATGTGCTTGCCACCGACGTCGAGTCAGAGCAGCTAGGCGGTCTCAGCGAGGGCACCGAGCCCGAGGATGCCGAGCAGGTCCAAGTCGACGCTGTTGCCAGCGCGCTGGATATCGAGGGGCTGCCCGACCCCGACCCCGCGGTCGTCCACACGATCGAGGCGCTGCTGTTCCTGGCGCCCGATCCATTGAGCCCGCAAGAGCTGGCTGACGCGGCACAGACCGAGGAGCTCGCGGTGATCGCGGGACTGGTGGAGCTGGCAGAACGCTACGCACCAGGTCGCAGCGGCATCCATTTGCGTGAGCTTGGCGGCGGCTTCACCTTCGCCAGCGACCCCGACACCGAGGAGTCCGCACGGCGCCTGTTCAGCCGTCCGCGCGCTTCGGTCCTGACCCCCGCCCAGGCGGAGACGCTTGCGATCGTGGCCTACCTGCAACCCGTCTCGCGCCCAGAGATCACCCGGATTCGCGGTGTCAGCGCCGACTCGGCCGCCTCGACGCTCTTGGAGCGTGGTCTGGTGGAGGAGTCCGGGCGCTCGCAGTTCGGTGCGGTGATGTATCGCACCACCACCCAGTTCCTGAAGCTGTTCGGCCTAAAGAGCATCGATGAGCTGCCCGACGTGGCCCAGTGGGATCCCACGCCCGAGGAGCAATCCGAGTTGCGCGACCGGTTGCTTCGAGCAGGCGAGGCCCGCACCGGCCCATAGGTGCCGCTGAGCGGCGCGAGGCTGCGTCCTACCGATCGGAGATCGGTGGGATCTCCGATCGGCCAGCACGCGTGCCGTAGCACGCCACGCTCCCTGCGTCCTGGCCTCGCTTGCTCATCGACACCTATGGGGGGCTGGTCGTCTACGCCGCGCGGGCCGCCAGCTGTCCGCATGCGGCGTCGATGTCGCGCCCGCGAGTGAGACGCACCGTCGCCTGGATGCCACGCGCTTCCAACGCGCCCTTGAATGCGGCGATCGAATCGCGGCTGGAGCCCTCATACGCAGAATCCGTCGGGTTGAACGGGATCAGGTTGACCTTGAACATGCGCGGCTGCTCGCCTGAGCCGCGCGGACCGAGCATCTTGGCGAGCGCCACCGCCTGCTCGTAGCGGTCGTTGACCCCCGCCAACATCACATACTCCACAAACACTCGTCTGCGCTTGCGCTCGTAGAAAGCACGGCAGGCGTCGATCACATCGGGCAGCGGATAGCGCTCGTTGACGGGCATCAGCTCGCTGCGCAGCGCTTCGTCAGCCGCGTGCAGCGAGAGCGCCAGGCGCAACGGCATCTCGCACTCGGTGAGCCGTTCGATCCCAGGAATCCAGCCGACCGTAGAGATCGCTGTGCGACGGTGGGTGATCCCAATGTCCGGGAGCCGCTCGCACGCGGCGAGCACGGAGTCGAGGTTGAGCATCGGCTCACCCATACCCATGAACACACAATGGTCGATCGCGGCCGTGCGACGGAAATGAAGCGCCTGATCGACGATCTCAGAAGCCGTGAGGTTGCGTCCGAACTTCATCTGCCCGGTCGCGCAAAACGTGCACGTGAGCGGACAGCCCGACTGCGAGGACACACAGATCGAGTTGCGCCCGCCTGTGCCCTTTCGGGTATCGCGATAGCGCATCAGCACAGCCTCCAACGGCCGCCCGTCAGCGGTGGTGAGGAGCGCCTTGACCGTGCCATCGCTGGCGTGGCGCTGCTCGCGCAACTCCAAGCTGGAGAACGGCACGTTCTCGCCCAGCCACTCACGCAACGGGGCGGGCAGGTTGGTCATCTGCTCATACCCCGCGGCGCCCTTCGCCGCCCACTCCCACACCTGACGCGCACGGAAAGCGGGTTGGCCCGCCGCGGTGAGCGTTTGATCGAGAAGTTCCAGATCCACAGCCCTATCGTTGCAGCCAATGCGCCTAAGCAAGTTTTTGGCCCACGCGGGGGTAGCCTCGCGTCGTGCCGCCGAGACGATGATCCGCGACGGTCGGGTGACCGTCGCCGGGGAGATCGTGCTCGATCCCGCGCTTGACGTGGACGAGCACAGCGTGGTCACGGCTGACGGGCGCCCGCTCGACGGGCCGCAGGCGCACGTCGTGTACGCGCTCAACAAGCCGCTGGGAGTGCTCAGCACCGCGAAGGACACCCACGGTCGCCCGACCGTCGTCGCACTGATCGCAGACGAGCGCTCACGCCTCTACCCGGTAGGACGCCTGGACGCGGACTCGAGCGGACTGATCCTGCTCACCAACGACGGCGCGCTCGCGCACGGCCTCACCCATCCCAGCTTTGAGGTTCAGAAGACCTACCGAGCGCGTGTCAGCGGAGGGCCGGTGGGGGACGCCGCACTACGCCTGTTGCGTGAGGGCGTGAGCCTCGAGGACGGGATGACCGCACCGGCGCGCGTGCGCCGCGTCGGGCGGGGTGTGCTCGATCTGACGATCCACGAGGGCCGCAACCGCCAGGTGCGGCGCATGTGCGAGGCGGTCGGACATCCGGTGGCCGAGCTTCGACGCATTGCGTTCGGGCCGCTGAAGCTGGGAGAGCTCACGCCAGGCTCATATCGGCGTTTGAGCGATAGCGAGGTTGAATTGCTGCGTAGCCTGTTTTGAAGCCGGTTCTGACAGAATCGCCGGCGATGTCGCAACGTCTCTACGCCCTGCGGGGCGCGATCTCGGCGTCTCGCGACGACGCACAGGAGATTTTGAGCGCCACGACCGAGCTGATGAGCGAGATCATGCAGCGCAACACGCTCGTCCCCGAGCAGGTGGTGAGCTGCATCTTCACCGTCACCGACGACCTCACAGCGGAGTTCCCGGCGGTCGCGGCGCGCGCGCTTGGCTTCGAGCGCGTACCGCTGTTGTGCGCACGCGAGATCCCGGTGCCGGGCTCCTTAGCGAAAGTGATCCGCGTGCTGATCCACTATTACGCCGACGATGACCACGAGTCCAGACACGTGTACCTGCGCGAGGCGGCCACATTGCGCGCCGACCTGCAAGCCGCTCAGTAGGGGTCGAGCGGCTGGCGTCCTTCGTCCCGTGGATGCCAGACGCCAAACCCGAGCGGAGGCGTACGGTAGTACGTCGAGCATCGGGGGTGGCGGCTGGCGCCGCGGGCGGTGCGCCACAATAGGCCACGATGGCACTCGAGTTCTCAGAGCGAATCGCCCGCATTCCCTCCTATCCGGCGGCGGGCGGCTACGCCCAGCGCGCGCCGAAGGTACGACTCGCCTCCAACGAGTCGCCCTGGCCACCACTGCCGGCGGTGATCGAGGCGATTCAAGGAGCGCTGCCAACGCTCAACCGCTACCCGGACCCCACCAATGCGCTGCTACGCGAGCGTCTGTCCGAGCGCTACGACGTGCCCGTCGCGCGGATCGCGATCGGCAACGGCTCGTGCGACATCCTGCTGGCGGCAGGTGAGGCGCTATTGGAGCCCGGCGCGGAGCTCGTGTACGCGTGGCCGTCGTTCTCGGTCTACCCACACCTGAGCGCCGCCTCGGGAGCGCGCGCGGTCACCGTGCCGCTCGACGCAAACGATTGTCATGACCTGGGCGCGATGCTGAGGGAGATCACGGTCGCCACGCGTCTTGCGATCGTGTGCAACCCGAACAACCCCACGAGCACCGCGCTGCCGCTCGCGGAGATCGCGGACTTCATTGCCGAAGTCCCCAAGCATGTGTGCGTGATCGTCGATGAGGCCTACTGCGAGTTCAGCCTGCTCGATGACCCAGACGCGTCGGTCGAGCTGCTCGCCCACCATCCGAACCTCGTGCTGCTGCGCACCTTCTCGAAGGTCTACGGGCTGTGCGGCCTGCGCGTCGGCTTCGCTCTGTGCGGCTCGGAGGACCTGCCGCGCGCGGTCGACCAGCTTCGCCAGCCGTTCTTCTGCAATGCGGTCGCCCAGGCAGCCGCGGTGGAGGCGCTCTCCCATCAGGACGCCGTGACCGACCGCGTGACACGCACGATCGCCGAGCGGATCTCGATAGACGAGCGCCTGCGGGCCCTGGGAATCGCGCCGGCAGCCTCTCAAACGAACTTCTGCTGGTTCGGTCTCGGCGGCGGAGATTCCGAGCAGGCCGCGGAACGCGAACAGGACGTGATGCGAGGCTTGACGGAGCGTGGAGTGCTCGTGCGTGGAGGAGGCGCGCTCGGCAGGCCCGGTGCGCTGCGAGTCACCTATGGCACGCCGCAGGAGAACGCGATCTTCCTTGACGCGCTCGCCGAAGTGCTGTGAAAAGTCAGAGACGGTCACCTTTCACATCTGGACTGCCGCTCGGGTGTCTGCTACAAACCTATTAGAGGATCATGCACACGACCGCTACGACATCAGCTCTCGCGCACACATGTGCGCCCACGTCGTATTGGTCGTTTCGCTGCGCCTGGCGATTTAGCTAGGCGCTTCGGCCGTGCCTCCGTCCGTGAGCGGAGGCCACCCAGGCCGCACAGGGTCCCACGCGGGGCCGAGCGCCGTAGAGGCGGGTCGCCAAGGCTCGCCAATCCACCGCCTCGTTCACGGGACCCGTTGAAGCACCCAACTCTCGTACTTGAAAGGATGAACGAATGATGATCGTCATGAAGGAGTCGGCCACCGAGGATCAGATCGGCTCGGTCGTAGAGAAGATCGAGCGAGCCGGCGCGCTCGCCCACCGCAGCCAGGGCGCGCGCGTGACCATAATCGGCGCGATCGGCGATGTGGAGCAGGACGCGAGCGTCGAGAGCCTGGGCCTCGAGGGCCAGCCCGGCGTGGATCGCGTAGTGCCGATCCTCAAGCCCTACAAGCTCGCCTCCTCCCAGATGCGCCACGGCGAGCGCACCGTGCTCGATATCGAGGGACGCAAGATCGGTGGCGAGCATTTCGCGCTGATCGCCGGTCCCTGCACGATCGAGACACGCGAGCAGACGCTCACGACCGCCGAGGTCGTCAAGGATGCCGGCGCCGCGCTGTTCCGCGGGGGCGCATACAAGCCGCGTACCTCCCCGTACGCCTTCCAGGGGCTCGGCCAAGAGGGTCTGCGCCTGCTGGCCGAGGCGAAGGAGCAGAGCGGGCTGCCGATCGTCACAGAGCTGATGGACATGCGCGACCTGGAGCCGGTGCTCGAGGTGGCCGACGTCGTGCAGATCGGCGCGCGCAACATGCAGAACTACCCGCTGCTGGCCGAGGTCGGCCGCTCTGGGCGCCCGGCTCTGCTCAAGCGTGGGCTCTCCTCGACGCTCGATGAGCTGCTGATGGCCGCCGAGTACATCCTCAAGGAAGGCAACCCGAACGTGATGCTGTGCGAGCGTGGTATCCGCACGTTCGAGACGGCCTACCGCTTCACACTCGATCTGATGGCGGTGCCGGTGCTCAAGGAGCTCTCGCACCTGCCGGTAATCGTGGACCCGAGCCATGCGGCAGGCAGACGTGACCTCGTGCTGCCGCTGTCGCTCGCGGCTGCTGCCGCCGGGGCGGATGGGATCATCGTCGAGGTGCACCCGAACCCCGACGAGGCGATCTGCGACGGGCCACAGGCGCTGATCGCGGACGAGTTCGCCGATTACGCGGCCGCCGTGCAGAGTGCCGCGGCGCTCGCTGGGAAGGTATTCACTACCGCTTGAGGGTCAATCGAAACATATGAAGGTGGCGGTGCTCGGGGTCGGGCTGATCGGGGGCTCCATCGGCATGGCGGCTCGCCGTCGCGCGGGTGCGCGCGTCGTCGGCTATGACCCATACGCGGAGGCGCTGTCAGCGGCGGTCGAGCTCGGCGCGATCGACGAGCCGGCCTTCGAGCTCGCCGACGCCGTGCGCGACGCCGACATCGTGTTCGTGGCCACCCCGGTGGGGGTAGCGACGGAGACCGCGCGTCTCGCGCTAGAGGCCGCGGGGCCTGAGTGCGTCGTCAGCGACGTCGGCTCCACCAAGCGCGCGATCGTGGGCGCGATCTCCGATCCGCGCTTCGTAGGCGCTCATCCGCTCGCCGGCGCGGAGACGGCCGGGGTGGGCAATGCACGCGAGGATCTGTTTGAGGGCGCGGTGTGGTACCTGACTCCGCTCGCTGGAGCGGGATGGCGGGCTGCTGGCGCCTCCTCTCCCGCCAAGCCGGGCGTGGCCGCGGGAGCACCAACAGGGGCAGCCGATCCGAGCGAGACGCAGGGTCCCGTCGATGCGGCTCCATGGGCGGTCGAGCGGCTGCGCGGGCTGATCGAGCGGATCGGGGCGCGACCGGTCGCGATCGACCCCGATGCCCACGACCGCCTGATGGCAAGTGTCTCGCATCTGCCGCACGTGTTTGCGAACGTGCTCGTCGCCCACGCAATCGATGCGCTCCAGAGAAAGGACATCGAGGCACACAGCGGAGGGCTGGGCTCCGGTCCGAGCTTTCGCGACGCCACGCGCGTGGCGGGTGCCAACACGGCGATCTGGACTGACATCTACATGTCAAATCGCGACGCGGTGATCGAGGCGATAGACGACGCGATCGAGCGGCTCGGTCAGGTGCGCACCGCGCTCGCCGACTCCGACGAGGACGAGCTTGCCGCATGGAACGAGCAGGCGCGCGCGGCGCGCCAACAGCTCCAGCAAGCAGGCCTCGCCTCGGGCTCGTAGGGTAGGACGCGATGGATGTGCGCTTCGAGCCCTCCAAGGGGTTGCATGGCGAGCTGACCGCTCCGCCGGACAAGTCGATCTCCCATCGCGCGGCACTGCTTGGCGCGATGGCTTCCGAGCCGACCCGCATCGAAAATTATCTTCACGCGGCCGACACGGACTCAACGCTTGCAGCGGTCAGGGCGCTGGGCGCGCTCGTGGACGAGCGCGACGGCACGATCACGCTACGGGGAACCGGACTGCGCGAGGCGCGAGTCCCAGATGGCCCGATCGACGTCGGTAACGCCGGCACGCTATTGCGCCTGCTACCAGGTTGGCTTGCCTCCCAGGAAGGACGCTCGTTCACGCTTGACGGCGACGAGTCGATCCGCCGCCGCCCGGTGGACCGGATTGCCGAGCCACTGCGCTTGATGGGCGCCACCATCGACGCACGCGAGGATCGCTTCGCACCGTTTCGGATTCACGGTGCACGTCTGCGCTCGATCGCCTACGAGCTGCCGGTCGCAAGCGCCCAGGTGAAGTCGTGCGTGCTGCTCGCGGCGCTCGCGGCCGACGGTGCGACAACAGTGGGCGAGCCCGCACGCAGCCGCGATCACACCGAGCGGATGCTGCTGCGCGCCGGAGTCAACATCCACCGCAACGGCAAGCACGTCACGGTCGTCAACGCCGACGAGCTGGTGCTCGACCGGGTGATCGTGCCAGGCGACCCCAGCTCGGCGGCATTCGCGATCACCGCCGGTGTGCTCGTCCCCGGCTCGCGCCTGCTGATCCGCAAGGTGGGCGCCAACTGGACACGCACGGGTTTCCTGCGCATCCTGCAGCGCATGAGAGGGATCGTGTTGGGGGATCTCGAGGACGAGAGTGGCGAGCTAGTGGCTGAGGAGCCGATCTGCGACCTCGACGTCGCCCACGGAGCGCTCGAGGGAACGACCGTGGAGGCCGAGGAGGTCCCGCTCGCGATCGACGAGCTGCCGCTGGTCGCGCTGCTCGGCTGTTTTGCCGAGGGGGAAACCGTGGTGCGCGGCGCCGGAGAGCTACGCCTGAAGGAGTCTGACAGGATCGCCACGGTGGTCGAGGGCCTGCGCGGCCTCGGCGCCGAGATCGAGGCGACCGAGGACGGCTTTGCCGTGCGCGGCAGCCCCCGCGGCGCGCACGCCGGCGGACTGAAGGGCGGGGAGATCGACGCCGCCGGCGACCACCGCCTGGCGATGATGGGTGCTGTGGCCGGGCTGGCCTCGCGCGAGGGGGTTCTCGTGCGCGGGATGGAGGCGGCGGACGTGTCCTACCCGGGCTTCTTGGAGGACTTGGCGGCCTTGCGCTGAGTCTTGGCTTCCTCTTCGACACGGCGCGAACCCAGCGACGGCCAGGGGCGGACTTTGCCGTTCAGAAAGCCAAGGCCACCGAGTGTCTCGGGCAGCTCTATACCGGGAGGCGGCGGGCCGAACCCGGCAAATGGGTCTCGTTTGGGTTTGGGCGTCGATGCGGTCATCTGTAGTGAATTGTACTCAATAGCGCGGCGGACCAGAGCGCCAGCTGAACGATAAGTGCGAGCGCGGCACCGACATAACAGCGATCGAGGCCGTCGAGCTGGCGCTGGTTTCTTTCCCAGAACCGGTCGAGCCAATAGACGAGTCGTCGCCGTACTTCGTCATTGTTGCCGCCGATCTCGACCAGACGCGAGTAGATGTCGACCGCTCGAAGACCAAAGGCAAGTCCACGCTTGGGCAACAGCACATAAACGCAGAGCACGACCGAAAACATCAAGGCCGTAAGGGCCAGTGCCACAAGCGGTCCGAGTTCGCGTCCACGCTGGATCGTCTCGGCGCCGAGGAACGACGCCGCCAACCACGACGCCGTGAGCAGCATGCCGGCGCGAGTACGCAGCTGCTCGACGGCGCGCTCCTGCAAGTCAAGGGCGCGCATGGCGGCGTCGTAGCTCAGGTCGGCGATCTCGTTTGAAAGCATTCGTCGATCATCCTCACGGGGTGGGACGGAATCCGGTGCGCGAGCCATTCGTGGGGGTCACGAGGACTGGATGGAGGCCGCGGCCGTGTCCTATCCGGGTTTCTTGCGGGACGTCGGCGCGCTTTCTTGAGAGGGCAAGAGCCGGCGCGGAGCCGGCTGGGGCATGGTCAGTGGAGCCACTCCCTGAACTTTTCTCATCTGGGCTTGACAACAGCCGGTAGGTCAAGTATAAAGGAGCCATGTCCAGGTGTTCTCCGCATGGGGGACGCACCCTGATGTGGGGACTGGCAAACATAAGGTCGGGTTTGGGTCGGTCTTCGTGGTCGACCATTAACAGTTTTGACGGGGACCTTGGGAGAGGGACCGGGTCGCAACGAGAGGGAGTTGTTTTTCGCGTGGTTTCTTTTGGGGATAACGTGCTTGGGAGTCCGTGTGCTCACGGTGCTGGCGTAATAGGACGCGTCAGCGTCGCTGACGCGTCTCTCTCTCTCTCTCTCTCTCTGGCCGGGCCGCTCACCAGCTAAGTCTTGGTCGGTCCCGTCGTCTTGCCGGGCAGAAGGCCCGGCTTGGTTTTTCGCACCCGTATGGGTACTCGCGCGCTGTAGGCGCGCTTTCAGCTGCTTGTTCTTTGACCGCCGTGGGTCGTGTGTCCGCGGCGGCCTTGTGCTGCCCAGGCTCACCCATGCGAGGGCAGGCGGTCGGGTCTTGTTGTCCGGGTCTCTTTGAGGAGGGGATGTGAACGTGGGTGCTTATCGGTCTGTGTTGAGGAATCTTGTCCGGCTGTGCAGCGTGCTCGCCGTTGGACGAGGCGCTGACGGTGAGCGCGCTCGCGGCCGCACTTTCACCGTGCTCGCGCTGAGTAACGCTGCCGTGCTCGCTTGTGCCCTTCAGAGCGCGCTAACCCCCGGTCTCGCCCAGGCCGAACCTCCCAAGCTGATCTCCTACGGATCGTTCAGCACGCACGAGGAATATGCGTCTGGTGTGGCTGTGGAAGGCTCTGGCGACCTGTTCGTGTCGGGTCTCTTTGAAGGGTTCCTCCACGAACCCTCGACGGTCGTCAAGCTCGATCCTTCGGGCAACTTGCTCTCGCCGCCGGGCGCGTTTGGGTCTGCGCACTACTCGGGTGTTTCGGTGGACCCGACGAACGGCGACGTGTACGTGCTCGGCGAAGAAGGAGGCTTCACCACTCCGGCTACGCCCGCGACGATCTTCATCTACGATCCCAACACGGGCGCGCTCGTGTCTTCGTTTGAAGTGTCGGCGTCACGCAATTTCAACGGCATTCTCACAATCGTACAGATCGCCGCCGACTCGGCCGGCGACGCGTATGTGCCAAATGTCGCGGAAAACGAGGTGCTCGAGTACAGCTCTACGGGCACGCTGCTGAAGACGTTCACGGGTTCCGGTGCCGGCGCGCTCAAGGAACCGACTGCAGTCGCGATCGACTCCTCCGGCAACCTGTGGGTGGCCGACGCCGGTAACAACAGGATCGTGGAGCTCGATTCCAGCGGTGCGCCCGTGGAAGTGGGTGGCAAGCCCGTGGAAATCAAGAGCGAAGGCGTGTGGTCGGTGGCACTCGACGGGCATGGGGACGTGTTCGCGCTCGTCGAAAACAGTGCGGACCCGTGCGGCGAAGTCGGCTCCCCCTGCGTCCATCTCGTCGAGTACAGCTCGGAAGGCAGGCAGCTCGCCGATGTGGAGGCCGGCGGTTTCGGCGGGCCTCGCTTTCTCAGCATGGTTGCGGTGAATCAAGCGAGCGGGCGTGTATACGTGACCGACGGCCTCAAAGGCCTCGTCTGGGTATTCGGGCCTCCAACTGTGCCTGTGATTGGTAGGGAGCTGACTTCCGAAGTCGGCGTCTCCGAAGCGAAGCTCGGCGCGCTCGTGAGCCCTGGTGGCATACCGACGACCTACCGTTTTGAATACGGTCCTACCGGCGCGTACGGCAGCTCGATCCCGTTCCCGGAAGGAAGCGTTGGTGAAGGGTTGGGGTCGCATGCGGTGTGGGCGGCCGCAAGCGGCCTCGCGCCCGGGAGCACCTACCACTACCGTGTCGTTGCGACCAACGAAGTGGGAACGGTCTACGGCCCCGATCAAACCTTCACCACGTTGAGCGCCGAGGAGGTGGCGTGTCCCAACGAACAGCTGCGGGGCGGCTTCGCCGGGAGGTTGCCCGACTGTCGCGCCTACGAGTTGGTGACGCCGCCGGTCGAGAGCTCATCCCAGTTCGATGCCCGGCCAGAAATTGCGTACGCGAGCATGGCCGCCGCGGATGGCGATGCGCTCACGCTTAGGGCCCGGGAACCGCGGCCGGGCGCGCCCACCGCCGGCGGACACTACGTGGCGACGCGTGGCGCAGGTGGCTGGGTCGCGGAAGACGTCATGCCGTTGGAATCCTATGACGGGGTGGGCTGTCAGGAATACCAATACGTGTATGCCTACTCGGAACAGCTCACCAAGGATGTGATGCGGGCTGGCGCAGAGTCACGCGCTTCCGCGACCGGGCCCATTCCCGATAACCCGGAAAACCCGGAATCGTGCAACCCCGAAGGCCGCCAGGTCGTGAGCGGCGAACCGGTGGGCTATGAAAACCTGCTGGTGCGCGACAACGCGACCGGCACCTACCGACTTGTCAACGTCACGCCGGCGGGCGCGACACCGGCCGACACTCACTTCCAGGCAGCCTCCGCCGATCTCAGCCACGTGATCTTCACCGAGACCTCGCCCTTGGCCGAAGGGGCGCGGTACGGCGTGGAAAACCTGTACGAATGGGACGAAGGCGCGGTGCGGCTGGTGAGCGTGCTGCCGGACGGCACGGCGGTCCCCGGATCGCTTCCGGCAAAAGAATATTTGGATGGACCCGAGTACAAAGGTGTGGTTTCCAGTGATGGTTCGCGCGTCCTCTTTACCTACGGTGGCGCTCTCTACGATCGCATCGACGGGCAACGTACCATCCAGATCGACGAAAAACAGGGTAGGTCAGGTCCCAGCGGCGGCGGCTCCCTCAAGGCCGCGACCTCCGACGGTTCAAAAGTCTTCTTTCTCGACGAAAGCAAGCTGACGGCCGACTCGACAGCGGCCGCAGGCGAACCCGACCTGTACGAGTGCACGCTGCCCGAAGGCGCGAGCAAATGCGAATTGAGCGACCTCACGGTCGCCGCGGGGGGCGAACACGCCGACGTGCTGCGCGTCACGCCGCTCGGCTCCCATGACAGCTCCTACGTGTACTTCGTCGCCGAGGGCGTGCTGGCGTCCAACACAAGGGAATTCACGAACAGCGAAGGCAAGACCGTCGTCGAAGGCGCGGAAGCCGGGAAGGAAAACCTGTATTTGTGGAACGGGGAAAAGACGACGTTCATCGCCACAGGTGTCTCTAACAACGGTCGGCGCGGCGACGAGCAGACCTCGCCCGACGGCAAGTGGCTCTCGTTCGAATCGCAAAAGGGCCTGACCGGTTATGACTTCGTCCAACCGCCGACCCAATATCCGATCAACGAGCTCTTCCTGTACAGCGCCGCCACAGGGCAGCTAGTCTGCGCCTCCTGCAACCCCACCGGTGAAGCTCCAGTCGAAGAAGGCGGTGTGGTGCAGCGCAAAACGACCAGCGAAGAAGCAGCCAATGACGCCGACGATGCCTTCCAGAGTCGGAACCTGCTCACGGACGCCGGCCAGGTGTTCTTCGAAACCAAGGACGCACTGTTGCCCTCTGATACGAACGGTCAGCTCGACGTCTACGAGTACGAGGACGGCGGCGTGTACCTGATCTCCAGCGGCACGAGCTCGTTCGAATCGAACCTGGAGGATGTAAGCGAAAGCGGCGATGACGTGTTCTTCAGATCAAACCAGCAGCTGGTGCCGCAAGACAACCAGGAAGGAGAGATCGTCATCTACGACGCACGCGTCGCCGGTGGCTTTCCCGAACAGCCCTCTCCGCCGCCGTGCACGACGGCCGACGCTTGCCGCACGCCGGTCTCGCCACTGCCATCGATCTACGGGGCGCCGTCGAGCCAAACATTCTCCGGTCCGGGCAATCTTGCGCCGCCGGAAGCCAAGCCGAAGGCCAAGCCGAAGGCAAAGCCCGTGAAGTGCAAGAAGGGCTTCGTCAAGAGGAAGGGCAAGTGTGTGAAAAAGAGGGCGAAGAAGGCCAAGAAGTCCGCCCGTGCCAACAGGAGGGGTAAATAATGCGCTCAAGGGGAACCCCCATAGCACTGTCGCTCGCGGCCGCTGTGATCGTGGCGCTGGGAGCGGGCTCCTCCCCGGCGCTGGCCGCCGGTGAACCCCACCCGCAGATCGAACACACCGGCTTTGAAACTGACACGTTCTCCAACCCGAACGGGATCGCGGTCGACGAATCGACTGGTGACGTGTACGTCGCCGATATGGGTACCGACACGGTCTACAAGTTCGACGCGAACGGCAACCCGCTCGACTTCGCGGCGCTAGGCTCAAACGTCCTGACGGGCACCGCCACGGAAGCCAAATCGTTCTCATTCCCCTCGCTATACGGCACCTCCGCGGCGATCGCGGTCGATAACGCTTGCGTACAGCACACCCCTGTACTCACCGGCAAAGCCTGTGAAGAATTCGATCCTTCCGCCGGCGATTTGTACGTGATGGATGGGGGCCATGGTGTGATCGACAAGTTCAGTCCTGAAGGCAGGTATCTGAGCCAGATCGGTGGCTTCACCCCCTCCACCGGCTCCGCCGAAGGGGAACTGTTGGGGCTAGGCGTCGACGGTAGCGGCACCGTGCACGTCGACCTGAGCACATCGGGGTCCAACATACTGCTGATCGACGAATTCGACGGCATGGGCGTGAATATCGCTCGCCAGGAATGGACTGAACCGTTCCTGTTTGGGGCCGAGTCAGAAACGAGCGTATCAACGACGGGCGTGCCCAAAAAACACCAGACCGACGGCTTCGCCGTCTCCGCCACGGGCGACGATTATCCGGTCTATGAACCGTCGTGTTCGTGTACGGTCAAGTTCGGGCAGAAGCTTTCCGTGCTTGGCAGCGTGGACGGTGGCGAAGAAGTGGGCGATGTCGCGGTGGCCGTCGATCCCGCGACCGGCCACCTCTATGCGGACGATCAGTCCTCGGTGGCCGAGTGGGACACGGGCGCGATGAACCGCAACAGCGGACGCGATATCAACACCAGGCTGGTCGATGTAGCCGCCGGTACGCTCGTCGCGCGCTTTGGCTCGGGCGAGCTTTCGGGGACTTCGGGCCACGGTGGGATCGCGGTGAACGGCAAGAGCGGGGAGATCTACGTCTCAAACCCCGGCGAAGGCAATCCGGGCGAAGGCAAGGTTTACGTGTTCGGTAGCGACGCCCCGGCCGTAACAGTCGGCGAACCGATGGGCGTGAGCATGCAAGACGCGAGCCTGAGCGGCACGGTCGATCCACGTGGCGCCGCTATCGGCGAATGCAAGTTCGAATACGGTCTCACCGACGAATTCGGCAACGGTCCCTACGACCAAAGCGTGCCCTGCGAGCAGACGCCGGGCGAGATCGGAGCGGAAAACGGTCCGGTGGCTGTCTCCGCGCGGCTGGAAGGCCTCCAGGCCGGCGAACTCTACCATTTCCGTCTCGTCGCGAGCAACGTCAGCGGCGCGGGGGAGGGCAGCGGTATGCTCGCGACGCTGGGCGAAGGCTTCGGCATCAAGAGCTATGAAATCAGCTTCCAGAACGAAGACGGCACGCCCGACACGCAGGCGGGATCGCATCCATACCAGTTCGTCGACCGGTTCGAACTGAATTCGCACTTCGAGCGTCAAGAATCAAACGCCGATTCACCTTACATTCGTCTCCCCGAGGGTGTCTTGCGGGATGTCAAGGTCGATCTGCCTCCCGGCTTCGTCGGCGACCCCAATGCGACCCCCAAGAAGTGCACCGGACAGGAACTGATTACTCTAGGAGAGGCCTGTCAACCGGAATCGCGCGTGGGTCATCTGTACCTGAAGTGGTCAGACGCACAGCCTCGTCAAAATGAAATTGGGGAGTGGATCTTCAACATGGTGCCTCCGCGCGGCGTGGCTTTGCAGCTCGGCGGCACTTTCTTCTATCCCCTGCTGTATATCAACAATGGGGTGCTCGCCGGCGGCGATTACCCCGTGCAAGCGACGGTGACCGCTGCGCCGACGACGGCGCCCATCATCCAAAGCAAGACGGTGGTCTCCGGCGTCGTGGGCGAAGGGGTTAACCGCAAACCGTTCCTGACCCTGCCGACCGGCTGTCACGGTCCTTTGCGCTCGACAATTGAAGCCGATTCGTGGGCGGAACCGGGCCAATGGGCGAAGAAGAGCACGGTCACGCGCAACGGCGCCGGTACGCCTGTGTCGCTTACGGGTTGCTCGAAGCTCAAGTTCCCCCCGGAAATCACCGTCGCACCGGATACGACGGACGCGAGCACGTCCTCGGGCTTGACGGTAAATGTTCATGTCCCACAGAACGCCGCGTTCAACCCCGACGGCTTGGCGGAGTCCTCGTTGCGTGACACGACAGTGGCGCTGCCCAAGGGCGTGGCGATCAACCCTTCGGGTTCTGAAGGCCTTGAAGCGTGCTCGTCCGATGCGAGCGCGTTGCCCGAAGGCGCGCTCGGGAGCCCCGGCGATCAGATCGGCTACAAGGGCCAGGAAGAACTGAACAAAGAATACGAACCGGGCGTGAACTGGAATACGTTCACCTCGGAACTGGCGAGTCCTGAGGATCCGGGCGTGAACTTCTGCCCGAACGGGTCGAAGGTCGGGACCGTGAAGATAAAGACGCCGTTGCTGGAACACGAACTGGAAGGTGCTGTGTACCTGGCGGCGCAGAACAACAATCCGTTCGGGAGTCTTCTGGCGATGTATCTGGTGGCGGAAGACCCGTATTCGGGGAGTTTGATCAAGCTCGCGGGCGAAGTGTCATTGGACCCGGCTACGGGGCAGATCGTCACGACGTTCAAGAACACTCCCGACGTGCCGTTTGAAAACCTCGAACTGCACTTCTTCGGCGGAGAACGCGCTCCGCTTGCGACACCGTCGCGTTGCGGTACGTATACGACGACGGCGACGTTCGTGCCGTGGGACGGCAACGGGCCCGTAAACGCTGAATCTTCGTTCAAAATCGAACACGGTCCGGGTGGCGGTCCGTGTCCCGGTGCGGGCCTACCGTTCAATCCGTCCTTGACGGGCGGTGCGACGAATGTCAACGCGGGCGCGTTCAGTCCGTTCACGCTGACGATGACTCGTAAGGACGGGGAACAGAACCTGCAGTCGGTGGAAGCGCATTTGCCGCCGGGACTGTCGGGGATCCTTTCGAACATCGAACTGTGTCCCGAACCGCAGGCCAACCTTGGCGAGTGTCCTGCGAACAGTTTGATCGGCGAATCGACGATCAGCGTCGGTGTCGGCAATCAGCCCTACACCGTCTCCGGCGGCAAGTTCTATCTAACCGGCCCCTATAACGGCAGTGGCGCTTGCACCGTGGGGCAAGCGGGGTGCGCACCGTTCGGTATCACCTTCGAGGTTCCCGCGAAGGCCGGTCCGTTCGATCTAAAGCGCAACAGTGCGAACCCAGCCGGCGAGGATCCCTGCGACTGTGTGATCGTCCGCGGGAAGATCGAAGTCAATCCGATCACCGCGGCGATCACGATCACGAGCAACCCGCCCGGTACCCCCGATTCGATCCCGACGAGCATCGAAGGGATCCCCTTGGAAATCCAGCATGTGAACGCGATCACGACGCGTGGGGACTTCCAGTTCAATCCGACGAACTGCAACGAGATGCAGGTCACTGGGACGATCCATTCAAGCGAAGGCTCCACAGACACCATCGACGTGCCGTTCCAGGTCACCAACTGTGCGGTCTTGGGCTTCAAACCGGGATTCAAAGTCTCCACGTCTGGGAAAACATCACGCGCGAACGGTGCGAGCCTGAACGTGAAATTGACGTATCCCAAAGCACCGTTCGGGTCGCAGGCGAACATCAAGTCGGTCAAGGTGGATTTGCCCAAGCAGTTGCCGTCGAGGCTGACGACATTGCAGAAGGCGTGTCCGGCGAAAACGTTCGAAGCAAACCCCGCCGGATGTCCGGCGGACTCGATCGTGGGGCATGCGACTGCGATCACGCCTTTGATCCCAGTGCCTTTGACGGGCCCGGCGTATTTCGTGTCCTACGGTGGCGCGAAGTTCCCCGAACTCGTGGTCGTGCTGCAGGGGTATGGTGTGACGCTCGACCTGCATGGGGAAACGTTCATCAGCAAAGCTGGGATCACGAGCAGCACGTTCCATACGGTCCCCGACGCTCCCGTCGGCAGTTTCGAACTGAAGTTGCCGCAAGGCAAATACTCCGCGCTCGCGGCCAACGGCAACCTGTGTAAGAGCAAGCTGGCGATGCCGACAGCGTTCGTCGCGCAGAACGGCGCTGTGATCCACGAGAGCACGAAGATCGGCGTGACAAGCTGCCCAAAGGTCAAGAAGAAGGCCAAGAAGCCGAGCAAGCACCACAAGGGGAAATCGCACGGGAAGAAGAAATGAGAGATGGCCGGCAAGGCGAAGGCACCATCGAAGCCGGCGGCGCCCAACGGGATAATCCGCGAGGACAGCGACGCGGCGCGCGAGCTGGGCCGCGAACGTGTGATCGAGATCCAGCGCGCGCGTCTGCTCGCGGCACTATTCGAGATCAGCGCCGAGCGAGGCGCCGCGAATGTCACGGTCGCACACGTGGTTCAGCGCGCGGGCGTCTCCCGACGTACGTTCTATGAGCTGTTCGCCGACCGTGAGGAGTGCTTCCTGGCCGCGTTTGACGACGCGATCGCGCGCGCCTCGCGCTACGTGCTCGACGGGTATGACCCCGGGGCTCGCTGGGTGGAGCGCGTCAGGAGCGCGCTGGTCATGCTGCTCGAGTTCCTCGAAGTCGACCGCAGCGCCGGGCAGCTCTTGATTGTCGGTTCGCTCGGCGCGGGCCACCACGCGATCGAGCGCCGCCAGCGCTGCATCGCCCAAATAAGTGCTCTCATAGACGAAGGTCGCAACGAGTCAAAAGCCGGCGCCGAACTGCCGCCGCTGACCGCCGAGGGTGTTGTTGGCGGCGCTCTGTCGGTGCTGCACTCGCGGCTGCTTGCCCCCCCGCCTCCCGTAAATGGGGACCCACGTGGCGGGGACCACCTAGGCGATTCACCACGCGAGCTGACCGGCGCGCTGATGAGCATGATCGTGCTGCCCTACCTTGGCCCCGCCGCCGCGCGCAAGGAGTTCGTCCGCCCCGTGCCAGAGCGACGCGCACTAGCCCATGCCAACCCAGGCGATCCCCTGCGCGGCGTGGGTATGCGGCTCACCTACCGCACCATGCGCGTGCTCACCTCCGTAGCTGAGAACCCGAGCGCTTCCAACCGCGAGGTCGGCCGCGGCGCCGGCTTGGAGGACCAGGGCCAGATCTCAAAGTTGCTCGCCCGCCTGCAACGCTTGGAGCTGGTCCAAAACACTCGCTCGGCAGCCGCACGCGGCGCCCCAAACGCATGGGGTCTCACCGAGCGCGGCTGGAGCGTGCAGCGCGCGATCGCGGAGCAGGGTGAGCGCACGTAAGAGGGCACGGTCTCAAATAGCCGGCCTGACACGCTGGTAGCCTTGACCGTATGGCCGCCACCAACAAGCGACCGTCCGATTGGACACGCGAGGAGCGTCGGCGGGAGGAGCGCGTTCGCGAGATTCGCGCGCGACAAAGTCGCGAACAGACCCCCGAGGAGCGCTTGGAGGAGACACTGCGTCTCAGTCGCTTCATAAGCGAGCTCAGGCAAGGTCTACCGGACGATGTTCGAGCCGGATGACCTGCTCCTCTCGCTGACGGCCGCGAACGTCGAGTTTGTCGTTATCGGGGGAGTGGCGGTCGGTGTGCACGGCTTCGTCCGCGCGACAAAGGATCTCGACATCGTTCCCGATCCCACTCCTGAGAATCTGACGCGCCTCGCTCACCTGCTCGCGGAGATCGACGCTCAGCATGTCGGTCTCGAGGATTTCTCGCCCGAGGAGTTTCCCTATGACCCCACTGACCCGGCACAGCTCGCCGAAGGCGCCAACTTTCGCCTGGTGACCAGTCACGGGCCGCTCGACATCCTGCAATGGGTCTCGGGTATCGAGGCAGACCAGGCATATCCCGAGCTGGCCAAGGAAGCGCTCACAGTGCGGTTTCGCGACATAGGGATCAGCGTCTGCGGGATCGAGCACCTGCGTGCGATGAAGCGGGCGGCCGGTCGCGAGCAGGACCTCGCGGACCTTCGCGAACTCTCTCCCCCTAAATGCTGATAGCGATCGACGGCCCCGCCGGCGCCGGCAAGTCAACCGTGGCACGCGCTCTCGCGGAGCGGCTCGGCTTCACCTATCTCGACAGCGGTGCGATGTATCGCTGTGTGGGGCTGCTCGCGCTCGATGCTCCCGACCAGTCTCCGGTCGCGCTCGCGGACTCCGCTCGCATCGAGCTCGCGGAGGGTGCCGATCCCGCGCTTCGTCGAGTGCTGCTCAACGGGCGCGACGTCAGCGAGGCGATCCGTGCGCCCGAGGTCTCCGAGGCCGCCTCGCGTGTCGCAGCCGATCCGGGTGTGCGCAAGGCACTTGTGGCAAAGCAGCGTGAGCTGATCTCCAGTGGCGACTGTGTGGCGGAGGGACGCGATATCGGCACAGTTGTCGCGCCGGATGCCGAGCTGAAGGTGTACCTGACAGCCGATCCCGCCGAGCGAGCCCGTCGCCGCGCGGTCGAACTGGGCGGCGATCAGGTGACCGTCATGGCAGAGCAGACGCTGCGCGACCAGCGTGACTTCACGCGCGCCCACAGCCCGCTACAAGCCGCTCCCGGCGCCGTGGTGCTCGATACGACCGGCATGAGCATCGAGCAGGTGGTCGAGCGCATCGTGGAGCTTGCGCGGGCGGCCGATCAGTTGACCTGAGGGTTATGGGAATCAGGCTGAGGCTGCTGAGGTATCAGAAGCCGATCCACAGCGTCGACGAAGGTCTTGGCGAGCTCAATTGCGTGTCGTGCCTCGTCTGTTGGGGCGGTCCAGGCGTCATAGTCGGCTTGCTCGCGCTCAGGCTGGATCTTCTGAACTGACGCTGCGAGTTCGGCGTCCAGTTCATCGCCGTCAACGTAAAGACGACGAAGCTCGTGCCATGTGCCTCTGTGGGTCTTGGCGTATACGTCACGCTCACTGAGTGCTGCCCGCGCCGCGTACAGCATCGCGTAGTATGCCGCGCTGAGTGCGGTGGAAGGGTCCTCATCGAGGACCACAGAGGCGGCTGTCAGCCGTCGTCGTGCTGCATCCAGGAACTCGGTTGAGCGTGGCTTCACACTGAGCCCGACAGCGATATCTTGTCGCGGTCTACCTCGGCGATGAAGAACGAATGCACTTGGCGACGCTGCTCTAGCCAAGTGGGTGTGTTCACGTGGATCGAGAAGGACCATGTGAGTCCCTCTAGCCCGAGTGTGCGGGCAGCCGTCTGCAACGCCGCGTGTATCCGCATCTTGTTCTGCCAGGAGGCATCCTCGGTGAGCACCAGCACGTCAATGTCGGAGTCCTCGCTGGTCTTCTCCCCGCGAGCGCGAGATCCAAAGAGCCAGACGGCTTGGGAGTCGTCGTCGTACTGGGAGCTCAACTCCGAGGCAAAGCGCTCCAGCAACGCTCGCTCATCTACGCTCAGTCGCGCTCGTGCAAGCTCACTCATGCTCTCAATTTAGTCCTTGTGCACGTCGATATCGAGATTGAGTTGAAAGGCAGGCGGGGACTGCGCTTCCCGCCGGTCATACTCCCCTGATGCAGAAGGTGGCGATAGTCGGCTATCCGAACGTGGGCAAGTCCTCGCTTGTGAACCGCTTGGCGGGCTCGCGCGAGGCCGTCGTGCACGAGCGGCCGGGGATCACGCGCGATCGCAACGAGATCGAGTGCGAGTGGGGCGGGCACACCTTCACGCTGATCGACACGGGCGGCGTGGACTTCCAGGACGAGGACCCGCTGTCGGGCTCGATCCGCGAGCAGGCGCGCGCAGGATTGGCCGACGCGCAGGTCGCGGTGCTGGTCGTGGACGCGAAGGCGGGCACACGGCCGGGCGACGAGGAGATGGCAGAGCTGTTGCGCCGCTCGCCCTTGCCGAGCATCGTCGCCGCGAACAAGTGCGACGGGGTCGCCGACCTGCCGCTGGCCGCCGACTTCCATCGCCTCGGTCTCGGCGAGCCGCTCGCGGTCTCCGCCGCCCAGGGCCTTGGCACGGGAGACCTGCTCGACCGGATCGTCGGGCTGCTGCCGCTCGGGCAGGACGCCATCGCCGACGAGGAGGAAATCCGCCTTGCGCTGATCGGCCGCCCGAATGTCGGTAAGTCCTCGCTTGTCAACCGCTTCCTCGGCGAAGAGCGCGTGATCGTCTCGGAGGTCGCGGGCACCACACGCGACGCGATCGACACGCCGCTCGAGGTGGATGGACGGCGGCTCGTGCTGATCGACACGGCCGGCATGCGCCGCCAGTCCAAGGTGTCCGACTCGGTCGAGTACTACACAACCCTGCGCTCCCAGCGCGCGGCCGAGCGCGCCGACGTGGCGCTGGTCGTGTGCGACGCACGAGATGGGGTCACCGCGCAGGACTTGCGTGTCGCCGAGCTTGCGATGAAGACCGGTTGTGCTACCGCGATCGTGCTCAACAAGTGGGACCTTCACGAAGGCACCGAGAAGGACCTCGACCACGAGCGCGCGCGTGTTGCCGAAAAGCTGCGATTGCGCCCGCGCGTGCTGACCGCGAGCGCGAAGACAGGTCGCAACGTCTCGCGCCTGATCGCCGAGGCGCTGGCGCTCGGCGACCGCCGCCGTGGGCGTATTCCCACGCCCGAGCTCAACCGCTTTCTCGCCGAGGCCGTGCAGGCCCGCCAGCCTCCTGTCGGCACGCGCCGCGGCTCAAGTCAGCATCGACTGAAGCTGATCTACATGACCCAAATCGAGGAGCGCCCGCCGCGCTTTGCGATCCAGGTCAACTCGCGCGCACGAGTCACGCGCGACTACGCGTACTTCATCGAGAACCGTCTGCGCGCCCGCTATGGGATGGACGGAGTGCCGTTGATCATCGATTTTGTTGAGCGTGGCACCCGCACACGCACGCAAGCCGCATAGACTGCTGTCCACTTTTCAAGCGACGCACGGAGCCGATCCCCAGCCATGAGCCAACATTCCGATACAGAGTTCCTGTTCACCTCCGAGTCGGTCACGGAGGGCCACCCCGACAAGATCGCCGATCAGATCTCAGACGGCGTGCTCGACGCGGTGCTCACCGACGACCCCTACGGCCGCGTCGCCTGCGAGACGCTCGTCAACACAGGCCTGATCGTCGTCTCCGGTGAGATCTCCACCAACACCTACGTCGACATCCCGCTGGTCGCCCGCGAGACGGTGCGCAAGATCGGCTACGACAACGCCGCCTACGGCTTTGATTGCGACACCTGCGCGGTCATCAACGCGATCGACAAGCAGTCGCCGGACATCGCCCAGGGTGTCGATGCGGCGTATGAGACACGCCACGACCCCGCCGACGAGGACGAGCTCGACATTGCGGGCGCGGGCGATCAGGGAATGATGTTCGGCTACGCCTCGAACGAGACCGAGGAGCTGATGCCGCTGCCGATCGCCCTCGCGCACAAGCTCTCAAAGCGCCTCGCCGAGGTGCGCAAGGGCGAGGTGCTGCCCTATCTGCGCCCCGACGGCAAGACGCAGGTCACGGTTCGCTACAAGGATGGGCGTCCGGTGGAGATCGAAAAGATCCTGATCTCCACACAACACGCCGACGGAATCGACTCCGAGACGCTGATCAAGCCCGACCTGTTCGAGCACGTACTGCGCCCCGTGCTGCCGGTTGAGCTGTACGACGAGAAGAAGCTCACGAAGAACTTCCTCGTGAACCCGACGGGACGCTTCGTGATCGGTGGGCCGATGGGCGACTGCGGCCTCACCGGGCGCAAGATCATCGTCGACACCTACGGTGGTATGGCCCGTCACGGTGGCGGTGCGTTCTCCGGCAAGGACCCCTCAAAGGTCGATCGTTCTGCCGCTTACGCCGCACGCTGGGTTGCCAAGAACATCGTTGCGGCGGGACTCGCCGACCGCGCAGAGGTGCAGGTCGCCTACGCGATCGGAGTCGCCCACCCCGTGTCGGTGATGGTCGAGACGTTCGGCACCGAGAAGATCGGTCGCTCAAAGATCGCGGAGCTGGTTGACGGGCACTTCGACCTGCGTCCCGGCGCGTTCCGCGAGGAGCTGAAACTACACCGTCCGATCTACCAGAAGACCGCGGCCTACGGCCACTTCGGTCGTGACGACCACGATTTCACCTGGGAGAAGACCGACAAGGCCGACGCTTTGCGTGCCGCGGCTGGGCTCACCGCCACCGGGGTCACCGCCTGACCCACAGATAGTGTGGGGCGGTGTCTGCGATCGCCCAAGTCGAGCCGATGACGACGGCCCGCGCGTTGCGTGGGCCGTTTGACTACCTTCTGCCGCCGGAGTTGCGTGCCGAGGTGACCGTTGGCTCGATGCTTGTCGTGCCGTTCGGACGACGCGAGATCCTCGGCGTGGTCACTGCTCTTTCAGAGCACAGCGAGGTCTCCGAGGAGAAGCTGCTGGCGCCGCTACGCGCACTCGAGCTCGGCGTCCCGATCGATCTCGTCGCGCTTGCCGAGTGGCTCGCCGAGGAGTACTGCTCAACGCTTGCCCGCGCACTCTCGCTCGTGTTGCCGCCCGCGGCCACACGTCGCCTGAGCGGACGCAAACGCCGGGTCGCGCCCGCCCGCCCCGAGCACATCCGGCTCGGTGCGCGCACGCTCCAGCCGCCTGTCCTCACCGCCGAGCAGGCCGAGGCGCTCGAGGACCTGACCAGCGCGCTCGAGCACGCCGGGGCCCAGACGCGACTGCTTGCGGGGATCACAGGCTCGGGTAAGACCGAGGTCTACGTGCGCATAGCGGCCGAGGCGCTGCAGCGCGGTCGCGGTGCGATCGTGCTGGTCCCTGAGATCGCGCTCACCCCACAGATAGTTGGGCGCTTCATTGAGCGCTTCGGTGAGACGGTCGCGGTGCTTCACTCGCGTCTGACGGTCGCCCAACGGCGTGAGGAGTGGCGGCGCCTGCGCGTCGGGGAGGCACGGGTCTGCGTGGGCCCGCGCTCGGCTGTGTTCGCCCCAATCGAGCGTCTTGGTTTGATCGTCGTTGACGAGGAGCACGACTCCTCCTACAAGCACGAGGGCGACCCGCGCTATGACGCTCGCACCGTTGCCGCTCGCCGCGCGAGCGACTGTGGCGCGCTGCTGCTGCTCGGCAGTGCCACTCCCCGCCCTGAGAGCGTCCACGACGCTGCTCGTCCGCTGCGTCTTTCGCGCCGCGTGGACGGCAGGCCGCTGCCACAGGTCGAGGTGCTCGACATGCGCAAGCACACGCACGCGCTGCATCCGCTCACCACGCGGGCGCTTGGCGACGTGCGCGCCGCCCGCGGCAAGGCGATCGTGCTGCTCAACCGTCGCGGTTGGTCGAACTTCCTGACCTGCCGTTCGTGCGGGCGCGTGTGGGGCTGTCCGCAGTGCGATGTGGCATTGGTGCTACATCGGGCGAGCGGGTTCATGTCATGCCATCACTGCGGGCACTCCGAGCCCGCACCCAGTCGTTGCGC
The DNA here is from genome assembly GCA_963725165.1 of uncultured Solirubrobacterales bacterium. Classification (GTDB taxonomy): domain Bacteria; phylum Actinomycetota; class Thermoleophilia; order Solirubrobacterales; family Solirubrobacteraceae; genus Palsa-744. Next base: position 113,284 of record CAVRXK010000002.1, on the reverse strand, counting down.
GTGCGGCTCGACCTCGGTGGCCCGCCACGGAGCCGGTACCGAGCGTATGCAGCACGATCTCAGCGCGGCGCTCGACGATGGCGATTTTCCGGTGTTCCGCCTGGATGCCGACACGGTTGACGGTGGATCAGGTCCCGCCCGCCCCGGCAGCGACGTGGGCGCGCTGCTGAGTCGTTTCGAGGCGGCGCCCGCCGGCGTGCTGATCGGCACGCAGATGGTTGCCAAGGGCCACGATTTTCCCGATGTCACGCTCGGCGTGGTGCTCGACGCCGACGCGACGCTGCGCTTCCCGGACTTTCGCGCCGAGGAGCGCACGTTCGCGCTCGTCACGCAATTGGCGGGACGCGTCGGACGAGGCAATGATGGACGCGTGCTGGTGCAGACGATCGCGCCGGACGCGCGCTCAATCGTGCACGCCGCCTCCCACGACAGCGACGGCTTCCTAGCAGGAGAGCTGCAGCGCCGTCAAGCGCTCGGCTACCCGCCGTACTCGAGCCTGATCAGGATCGTGTGTGCCGCCGAGAGCGCAACCCGCGCACAGGTTGCGGCCGAGGCTGTGCTGAGCGGCATCTCAACCGCGCAGGCGAGTGCGCTGGGTCCGGCTTCGCTCTTTAGGTTGCGCGGACGCGAGCGCCGTCAACTGGTGGTCAAGGCACCGCCCGCAAATCGCTCGGCGGTGATCCGTTGCATCGGCGATGCCGTTCAGCGTGCCGCGGCGGCACGCGCGCACAGTGGCGTTGCCTTCAGCGTGGACGTAGACCCGCAGTAGAGCAGCACGGCGGCTCAATCTGCGGCATGCCGGCGGCAATCCAGAGCGCGCCAGCGCGAGCGACACCAAATCGCCGGTGGCCCAAGGCGGGAACTACACTTTGCCTCGATGAGCGACGAGGAGGCAATGGACGCAGAGGTCGAGCCCGAGGAGGGCGCGCCGACGGCCGCCGAGCTCGATCCCGAGACCCGAGCACGTCGCGACGCGGCTCTGCGCCATGTGCGCAAGTTCGGCGATCCGGTGCTGCGCACGACCGCTTTGCTCGTCGAGCGCTTCGACGAGGATCTCGTAGATGAGATCGAGCGGATGGGGGAGCTGATGCACGACGCGCTCGGCGTAGGTCTCGCCGCCACCCAGCTGGGTGTGCTGCACCGCGTGCTCGTCTATCGCGCCTACACCGACGATCCGCTCACCGCGCTCGTGAACCCCGTGATCGAGTGGTCAAGCGAGGAGCTCGAGGCCGCCGAGGAGGGGTGTCTCAGCCTGCCAGGAGTGCACGTCGAGGTTGAGCGCGCCGCGCGACTGCGCGCCCGCGGACGCGACGCGCACGGCGAGGAGATCGTGGTCGAGGTCGAGGGCTTGGAGGCGCGCATCATCCAACACGAGATCGACCATCTCGACGGCATCCTGATCCTTGACCGGATCCCGCGCGAGGCGCGCAAGCAGGCGATGCGCGAGATGCGCGAAGCGGTCACCGCCGCCAGCGCCGCGTAGTGCGCACTGTTTTCCTCGGCACATCGGAGTTCGCCGCAAGCGTGCTCGGATGCCTGTCGGGTGAGGCCGGCACTCGTGCTCCGCACCGCCCGACGCTGGTGATCACGCGCCCCGACCGTCCCGCCGGGCGCGGACGCAAGCTCTCCTCGCCGCCGGTCGCCGAGGCTGCCCGTACGCTCGGACTGGAGCTTGCCCAGCCGGATAGCGTCAACGACCCCGACACGCGTGCGCTGATCGCGAGCGCCGAGCCCGACGCGGTGGTCGTGTGCGCGTTCGGCGCGCTCATCAAGGAGCCGCTGCTCTCGGACTTCCAGATGCTCAACGTGCACCCTTCGCTGCTCCCGCGCTGGCGCGGCGCCGCTCCGATCGAGCGCTCGATCATGGCCGGTGACGAGCGCACGGGCGTATCGATCATGCGTCTCACCGCGGGTCTCGACAGTGGCCCGGTGTGCCTCACCGCGGGCGAGTCGATCTCGGCCGAGGACACCTATGGGTCGCTTGCCGCGAAGCTCGAGCGATCCGGTGGGCGGCTGCTCATCGATGCGCTCGACACGCTCCAGCGTGGCGAGCAACTGGCGTTCGCCGAGCAGGACGAGAGCCAGGTGAGCTACGCGGAGAAGATCGGCTCGGCCGACCGGCTGCTCGATCCAAGCCGGCCCGCGGTCGAGTTGGAGCGCACAGTGCGTGCCCTGCACCCTCACATCGGCGCGCGCGTCGCGCTCGCTGGCGGAGCGCTGCTGGGGGTCGATCGTGCCGCGCTCGCGGACCCGCAGAGCTCGGGTAGCGCGGACCCGCGCGGCACGGGACCATACGCAAACGATGGCCGTCTGCTGCTCGCGTGCGCGACCGGCACGCTCGAGCTGTTGGTCGTCCAGCCGTCCGGCAAGCGACCGATGGACGCCGCTGCCTTCCTGCGTGGCCATGGGCTGCCGGGCGCGTGATGGCGCGGGCCGGTGGGCGCGAGCGTGGGCGCGCGAAGGGTGTCGCGGGACGGGTTGGCGCCGCTAGCATGCGCGTCGCACCTGCCCGGCGGTGTGCATACGCGGTGATAAGACGCGTGTTCGAGCAGGGCGCCTACGCCGACCGCGCGCTTCAGTCGGAGGCCGAGGATCTCGACGCGCGTGACCGCGCGCTCGCCATGCGTCTGTCCTACGGCGCGGTGCAGCGCCGAGGCACGCTTGACCATCTGATCGAACGTCTCGCCGGCCGCGCGCCCACGCGACTCGACGCCCCAGTGCTTGGCGCTCTGCGGCTCGGTCTCTATGAGCTGCTGTACCTCGACGGCGCGCCGGATCGCGCGGTCGTCGCCGACTGCGTCGAGCTGGCAAAGACACAGCGGGGCTCAGGCCACAATCTCGTCAACGCCGTCCTGCGCCGCGCTGCACGCGAAGGGGCCGCCACTTTGCTCGGTGACCTGCGCGAGGACACGCCCGATCGCGCCGCGATCGCGCACTCCCATCCACTGTGGCTTGCGCGGCTGTGGTGGAGCGAGCTGGGTCCGGCGGACGCGCGCGCGCTGATGGCCGCCGACAACGAGCCAGGTGAGCTTGCGCTGCGCGTCAACACGTTGTGTGCGGAGCCCGCCGCGGTTGCGAGGGAGCTGGGGGTGGCCACACACACCGACCCCGAGCTCAGCGAGGCGCTCGTGCTGGCGGGCCCGCTTGACGTTCACCGGGCACCGGCGTGGGGCGCGGGGGAGATCCTCGCCCAATCGCGCGCCGCGATGCTCGTTGCACGCACGCTCGATCCTCAGCCTGGCGAGCGCGTGTTGGATCTGTGTGCCGCCCCCGGAGGCAAGAGCACGCATTTGGCGGCGCTGATGGGCAATCAGGGCGAAGTGCTCGCCGTGGAGCGCAACCCCGCGCGAGCCAAAGAGCTGAGCGACACGGCCAGCCGACTGCACACGCACTGCGTCCGTGTCGAGCTCGCCGACGCCGCGTTGCCGCGCCTGGAGGGCGCGGTGTTCGATCGGGTGCTGGTCGACCCGCCATGCTCAGGGCTCGGTACGTTGCAGGCCCGCCCCGACCTGCGTTGGCGGGTCACGCCGCGGCACGTCGAGCAGCTGGCAGCGATCCAGGGGCGCATCCTTGCGGCGGGTGCCCGCGCACTCCGTCCGGGTGGCGTGCTTGTGTACTCGACATGTACGCTCTCGGCGGTCGAGAATGAGCAACAGATCGAACTGTTCTTGAATCAGAACTCCGACTTCGCGCTCGATGACCTCATGCACGAACAGCAAATCCATACCCATCCACGGGCGCCCAAGACCCTCTTGACAATGCCCCACCGCGACCACACCGCCGGCTTCTTCATTGCACGGATGCGGCGAATGGGCGACCCACCTACGGGTAGGTTGTGAGGATGGAGGACGCGCCGTCCAAAGACAAGGTCGATCTCGGACCGGCCTGCCCGAACTGCTCGGAGCCGTGGCTGCGCCCGACCAACCTACCCGGGAGATATCGCTGCGTCTACTGTTTGCACCGCTTTGAGCTGGCTTCGGTATGCCCCAATTGCGGCGAGCACTCCACGATCGTGCGGATGTCCTCCACCGCGATTCTCAAGTGCAACAATTGCGGAGATTCCATGCTGATGCCCATCTGAGGGCATGGACTGAGATGATTTGAGCATGTCCGGTGGAGATCTACTGCGCGAGGTGCGCGTTGCGCCCTCGATCCTCTCCGCCGACTTCGGAGCGTTGAGAGCGCAGGTCCGCGAGGTCCTCGACGCAGGTGCGCGGGTGATTCACGTGGACGTGATGGACGGCCACTTCGTGCCGCCGATCACCGTCGGGCCGCTGGTCGTCTCCGCGCTGCGCGAGCAGGTAGAGGAGGTCGGGGGCATGCTCGACGTGCACCTCATGATCGAGCGGCCCGAGCGCCAGATCCCCGAGTTCCTTGCGGCCGGCGCCGATTCGATCACTTTCCATGCCGAGGCCACGCCGCACATCGCCTACACCGCGAGCCTCGTGCGCGAAGGCGGCGCCACCGTAGGGGTCGCGATCAACCCCGCTACCCCTGTGGGCGCGGTGGCGGAGGTGGCCGAGGCGATCGACCTCGCGCTGTGCATGACCGTCAACCCTGGCTGGGGGGGACAGACGTTCATCGAGCACTCACCCCAGAAGATCGAGCGCTTGCGCCACATCCTCGCCGACGGCGCGGCGCTGGAGGTGGACGGGGGCATCGACCCACACACAGCGCCCATCTGCCGCGCGGTCGGCGCCAACCTGCTCGTCGCCGGCTCGGCTATCTTCGGCGAGCCCGATCCCGCCGCGGCCTACCGCGCGATCGCGGACGCCGCCGGCGCTGTCTGAGTCCAGACGCGCAACGCGACCGAGTCGAACGTTCGCGCCGGCGCGATCAGGCTGATGCGGGCTCCATCTGAGGAGCGCGTGTTCCGCGTCGATACACCACGCCAAGCATCAGCGCCAGCAGGCTCGTGGCGCCGAGATAGCCGATCTCGGTGCGCAGCAATTCTTCGGATATCACCGGCACCAGCATCCACACGACAAACACGACCGCCGCCACGATCCAACAGCTCGCCGCCGTGCGCGCCTGGTTGCGCGCCAGCGCTGCCTGGTTCAGCGCCCCGGATGTCAGGTGCATCCCCATACCCAACCCAATCAGTGCAAGACCGACACGGCCGTATTCAAAGCTCTGGCCAAACAGCGCTTTCATCACCGGTGGGCCGATCGCCAGCAATCCGAGCGCCGTCGCCAGCGCGAATGCCGCGATCGCCATGACCGTCACCCGGATCGCCTTTGCGAACGCCTCGTGCCCCTCAGTTGCCTCGAGACCCGTCAGGTGCGGCAGCAGCGAGGTCTGGATCGCCTGGAACAGTTGCAGCGGCGCCCGCGCGATCAGCAGCACGTTGAACACGATCCCGGCCAGTGCCACGTTGGTCGAGGTGATGTCCACCGTCAGCACCGCCGCGTTCAACAACGTCTGCTCGGAGAGCATCACGCCTGAGACGGCAAACGCGAAGCCAGAGCCGCCACGGAGCGACAGCTCATCAGCGGAGACCGCCTCCTCGACGCCCTCGGTTCCTGGACCGGCCAATGCCGCGTCCAGCTCCTCCATCTCAGGTGCACCCTGGGGCTCGGCGGAGCGCCGTGCAAACGCCACCGGCACCACAACGAGCGACACGAACGGCGCAGCGGCAATTCCCAGCACGACCGCCGTCTGGCCGTGGGTGATGCCAAGCGCAACCGCCAGCGCGAAGCACAGGCGCGAGAGCGATTCGATCAGCACCAGACCACCAAACAGCCCGAAGAATTCGTGTCCCGCCAGCCAGCCACGCGCGAAATAGCTGGCGGCATACGCCAGCGTGCCCACGACCAGTACCCAGTACAGAGCCGAGTAGTGGTCGAACACACTGTCGATCAGCACTTCGTGGAGCGCCAGCGCGAGGATCAAGAACACCAGCGCGAAGCTCGCTTGGATCGCGATCGGTACGCGCACCGAGTGCTGCTCGTGCCCGCGTGCGCGACGGTCGGCGATCGTGCGGCTCAGCAGCTGTTCGATCGGCCGATAGATCACCGAGATGATCACGAACATGATCGACCACAACAGGTCCACGCGCTTGGCCGCGACTTCGCCGAGCACATGGCTTGCGATCGAGAAATACGCGAACGTCAGGATGCCGGTCGAAGCGATCCCGATCGAGAGGATGCGCGCGCCGCTGCCATAGGAGCGGGCCGGCTTCGTGGTGCTCGGGCCGGGCTGGCCGTCTGACTGCGAGGCCCGGCCGGTCGCTGCCCTAGAGACGGACAAGCAGCATCGTCCAGGGGAACGGCGAGCGGGTCTCCACGACCTCTCCGTGGCGTGAAAGCAGGTTCACGAACGAGCGTCTGGACCAGTGGTTGAGGTGTCCGGGAGTGTTGCCCAGATCGGACAGGTAGGCGCCACGGGCCATGTTGAGCATCCGCCACAACGGCTCTCGTGGCACCGACACGAGCAGGTGGCGCTTCGCGCAGCGCGCCATCTCTGAGATCGTGTGCTCAGGGTCGGGCACGTGCTCGAGCACCTCGATCGCGGTAGCAGTGTCGAACTCGTTCTCGGCAAACGGCAGGTTCTCCGCGTGCATCACGCGGTATTCGAGGTTCGGCGCCTGGCGCTCGGCCCAGCCCGCCTGGATCGAGGGCTCCTCCAGATCGATTCCCACGACGCGCGCAGGCTCCAATTGTTGGGCCCACTTGTGCACGAGCACACCCTCGCCACAACCCACATCCAGCAGCGATGTGGGGCCGGCGGCCGCGAACAGCTCGTCGAGCGTGCGCTCAAAGCCGGCCATCATGCGCCTCACCAGCGGGTTGGTCGAGCCGTACTTGTCATACGTATTGCCGGTGACAATCCCCTCGTCTGAAACCGTGACGCCGCCGCTCATACCTTGATCCTCTCGGCCGCGCCAGCTGGGTTGCGCTCCGGTGCTTGGCCGGGTTCGTAATGAGACGGCTCCACCCCGAGTTGCAGCTCGATGCGGCGCACGCGCTCGAAAGTCTTCTGGGTCATCACGCGCTGGGCGGCCAGCAGGTCGCCGATCACCCCCAGCGCCCACAACACCACCGCTGCAATGAACAGCACCGCACCGAGGATCAGCGACTGCACATGGCCCTTGCCGTTGCCTTCGGCGTAAGCGATCACAAAGCGGACCCACACGGCCAGAGCGGCCACGCCGATCACCGCGGCAAGACTCCAGAACACACGCAGCGGCTCGTACTGGGCGTAAATGCGGAAGATCGAGATCGAGTTGCGCCTCACATACGCGCCCATCGAGGGAAACAGGCGCGACTCGCGCGTCTTGGGATTCGTGCGGATCGCGACGTGGTCGATCGCCACGAGCTGCTTGCCCGCCTGAATGATCGTCTCCAGCGTGTAAGTGAACTTCGAGACGACCAACATCTGGATCGCCGCCTCACGGTTGTATGCCCTGAAGCCCGAGGTCGTGTCCGGCACACTCGTGGAGGAGGCCTGGCGCACAACCCACGAGCCCAGTCGCTGCAGCGTCTTCTTCAACGGCGAGAAGTGCGCGATGTTGCTCACCTCGCGGTCGCCCACAACCATGTCGGCATGACCTTCGAGGATCGGCTGCACGAGCTTGACCACGTCCGGGCCGTAGTACTGATTGTCGGCGTCGGTGTTCACGATCACATCGGCCCCGAGCTTCAGGCACGCGTCCAGTCCGGCCTGAAAGCCGGCCGCCAGTCCCTTGTTGTTGGTCAGGCGCACGATGTGGTGCACGCCGTGCGCGCGTGCCACCGCGATCGTCTCATCGGTGGAGCCGTCGTCGATCACCAGCCACTCCACGACATCGACGCCATCGATCGCGCGCGGCAGGTCCGCCAGCGTCGCGGGCAGCTGCTCGGCCTCGTTGAAGCAGGGGATCTGGATGATGACCTTCACCGCCGAAAGCCTATCCCGTCCGGCCGCGGCTCTTTGCGCGTCACGCGTGCGTGCATCCCCGGTGCCTGCTGCACAGGCGGCGAGGTCCACGCAGATAGGCTCTGCGCCGGATGGCGACCCCAAGCGCGATGTTGAATGCTCACGCCCAACCCGGCGGACCGACTCCTGTGCGATTCCAGAGGCTGCGCACGATCGAAGCGTCTTCGTGGGCGAAGCTCGCTTTCGGCGCGATGTGCGCGCTGGCGCTCGTGGGCTACTTCGCGTTCCCGACCTACCCGACGTATGACTCCTTCTACGCACTGCTGTGGGGGCGCGACTTGCTGCACCTGCACATGCCCGACTTCCGCGTGTATCGCGCGCCCACCGAGCATCCGCTGGCGATCGCCTTCGGAGCCTTCTGCTCGATCTTCGGTCAGGGCGGCGCGCGCTTGATGGTGCTCGGCTCGATCGCCTCCTTCGTGGCGCTCGTCGCCGGCATGTACCGGCTCGGGCGGCTGTGCTTCGGGCCGGTCGTGGGGGCGTTCGCGGGGTTGCTCGTGCTCAGCCGCTTCTTCGTTGAGAACCTCGCCGCGCAGGGCTACCTCGACATCTCCTATGTAGCGCTTGTCGTATGGGCCACGGCGCTTGAGATCGAACGTCCGCGGCGCGGGCCGCTGGTGTTCGGCCTGCTGGCGGCCGCCGGCCTGCTTCGCCCCGACGCGTGGGTGCTGAGCGGGGTCTACTGGGTGTGGTGCTCGTGGCGTGCAGACACGCCCACACGCCTGCGCTACCTGGCGCTTGCCGCGATCGCGCCCGTGCTGTGGGTCGGCGTCGACGCCGTGGTCACGGGCAACCCGCTCTACTCACTTCACTCCACCTCCGAACTGGCAGCCGAACTCGGTCGCACCCAGGGCCTCTCGGGCGTTTTCTCGGCTACTTGGAATTACGCGGTGCGGATCGACAAGCTGCCGGTGGTGCTCGGCAGCATCATCGGGGCGGCGATCGGGCTGTGGCTTACCCCGCGACGGATGCTCGTGCCACTGGCGGTACTCGGCTGCCTGCTGTTCGTGTTCATCGCCGAGGGCGCCGCGGGCGCCTCGGTGGTCGACCGCTACATGGTCGGCGCCTCGATCGTGATGCTCATGTTCTGTGCGCTTGCGATCGGCGGCTGGTCGATGCTCGAGCCCGGTACCGCACTGCGGCGCGTTTGGATCGCGGGCGCGGCGGTGCTGCTCCTCTACGGGGTTGCCTCGGCGGCGAGCACGCTCAGTCTCACGAGCCTGCGCACCACGCTTGCCGACCATGAGAACTTCCACGAGGGCCTTGCCGCCGCGCTTCACAACCCCGCGGTCAAAGCCCAACTACAGCATTGCCCGCTGCTGTCGCTGCCCAACAACAAGCTGATACCGGACGCGCGCTGGATCCTCGGCAGCGTGGGCCAAAACAACATTGTCGCGCGCAGTCAGGCAAGCGCTCAGGCGGCCGAGAAGGACTACGCACTGCAGAATCGCATCAACCGTGGGAGCGTCGCGGTGTATCCGCTAGGCGAAGCCGTGTTCGTGGATGCGATTGTCGATGTCGGGGACGATCCGCGCGATCAGGTGCCGCCGACCGGATTCAAACGCGTCTACACGAGTCGCTACTACGCCGTGTATGCCAACTGCTGAGCCGGCCAGATGACCGTCGCTGAGCCCGCGGGCACGGCCACCGAAGCCGGAGCTTCTTCGGGGTCCGCAACAGGCCGGTCGCCAAGCTCCGCGCGGCTGTTGGCCTGGTGCGGGCTCGCGCTCGTACTGCTCGTAGCGCTCGGCCTGCGCCTGTGGGGCATCAAGGAGGGCTTGCCCTACGTCTACAACATCGATGAGGCGGGCCATTTCGTGCCGAAGGCCGTAAAGATGTTCTCCGAAGGGTTGAACCCGCGCTACTTCGTCAACCCGCCCGCGCTCACCTACGTGCTGCACCTCGTGTTCGACGTGTGGTTCGGTGGTGCTCACGGGGTGAGACGCGAATACGAGCTGCACCCAGGGGAAGTGTTCCTCGTGGCGCGGGTCACGGTCGCGCTGCTTGGCACCGCCGCCGTGTGGATGCTTTATCTACTCGGCGCGCGCCTGTTCGACCGTCGTGTCGGCCTGCTGGCCGCCGCGATCGAGGCCGTTGCGTTCCTGCCAGTCTCCTACGGGCACCTTGCGCTCAACGACGCGGTCACGCTGCTACCGCTGACGCTCTCGCTCTTCGGCAGCGCCGGCGTGATGCGCTTCGGACGCAGGCGCGATTACGCGCTCGCCGGGATCGGCCTTGGCCTGGCATGTGCGAGCAAGTACACGGCCGGGATCGCAATCGTGCCGTTTGCCGCCGCCGCCGCCGCGCACTACCTCGATGCGATCGACGGTCCACCCGGCCGCTCGAGTACCACCCACCCCGGTCGTCCGGTGGTGGTCGGTGTCCTATTCGCGGGCGTGTGTGCGCTTGGCTCGTTCTTGATCGCAAATCCCTATGCGCTGCTCGACTTCAAACTGTTCTACTCAGAACTGGTTCACCAGTCGAACCTCTCCGACGAAGCACAGGGAAAGCTTGGCGCGCCGAAGGAGATCGGGATCCTCTACTACCTGTGGTCGTTCTCGTGGGGACTTGGTTGGGTGCCGGCGTTGGCGGCCCTCGGTGGGGCGATCACGATCTGGCGTCGCCACGCTCGCATCGGTTGGCTGCTCGTGCCCGCGGCGATCCTGTTCCTGGCGTTCATGGGATTGCAGGACCGCTACTTTGGTCGCTGGCTACTGCCGATCTTCCCGATCGCGTGTCTGCTCGCGGCCTTCTTCGGGCTGACACTCGCGTGCGCGATTGCCGACCGTGTGCGAGGCGCCAAACCCAGCCGGCACGAGTCGGACAATCCCTCGGAAGGTGCTTCGGCGGCGGCCACCGCTCAGGCGCGATCGCGGGCCGGGTGGATCGCCGTTGGTGGAGTGTCAGCGCTGGTCGTGGTCCTGCTGCTGGCGCAAGGCGTTCTCTACAGCGTCCACAACGATCTCGTGCTCTCGCGCGCCGACACTCGCAACGTCACGCGTGCCTGGATGGTCGCGCACGTGCCAAGGGGCACGCCGATCGTGGTCGAGCCGGTCGTGCTGGACTCGTGGATCGAAGAAGGCGCGGGCGCCTCGCGCTCTGAGCGCTGGCTGAAGTACGAGGCGCTGCAATCGGTGATCGCGCCCGACGGGAGCATCGATCCGGCAGCGATCCACGAAGTGACGCTCGAAGACTATGAGACCACGCTCAGCCCGGCGTTGATCGGCTGGTACGAGCGCCTGGGCTATTGCTGGGTAGTGGTCGGCTCCACCGAGTCCGGTCGCGCGCTTGCCGATCCGCGCGCCGCCCCGTTCGCAAGCGCCTACTACCACGCGCTCACCACCCAGGCCGAAGTCGCCTACCGCATCTCGCCCTACTCCCAGGGGAGCAGCCCGCCAAGGTTCAGCTTCGACTGGTCCTTTGACTACTACCCGCTCTCCTACGAGCGCCCAGGGCCGGAAATGACTGTGTATCGCCTACGTGGCGGACGCTGCGCTCGGGCCACCGGTTAGGCGCAGGCGTCCTGGGACCGGGCGCTCTCACGCACGATCCGTGGGCTCGATTTTCCGGTGTTCCCCGCGAGGCCCCTTATCCTGGTCAGGGCGATGGCGATTACCACCGACACCGACAGAGCACACCTTGCGCGTGCGATCGAGCTGGCCCAGCAGGGCGCCGGCGAGGTCAAGCCCAACCCGCGCGTGGGGGCTGTCGTCGCCCGTGACGGGCAGATCCTCGGCGAAGGCTGGCACGAGCGCTACGGCGGTGCTCACGCCGAGGTCAACGCGATCGAGAACTGCGGGCCGATCGAGCTGACCGGCGCGACCCTGTACGTGTCGCTTGAGCCGTGCTGTCACGAGGGCAACACGCCACCGTGCACCGATGCGATCCTGCGCGCCGGCATCGAGCGGGTGGTAGTCGGCTCGGACGATCCCACCGAGAAGGCGTCAGGGCGAGGTCTTGGAATCCTGCGCGACGAGGGCGTGGAGGTCGTGATCGCCGACGGTGAGCTCGCCGCTCGCGCGCGCCTGCTCAACCAGGCGTTCCGCAAGCACGCGCGCGTGGGGCGACCATGGGTCTTGTTCAAGTCGGCGATGACGCTCGACGGGAAGGTCGCCACTCGGGCGGGCGATTCGCAGTGGATCAGCGGCGAGGAAAGCCGGCTGCTGGCGCACACCTGGCGCGCGTCGGTGGACGCCGTGGTCGTTGGTATCGGCACCGCGTTGGCCGACGACCCGCAGCTGACCGCACGGCCTGACGGAGTGCCGACCGAGACTCCGCGCCAGCCGCGCCGCGTCGTGTTCGATTCGCTCGCGCGGCTGCCGATCAGCTCGCAGCTGGTTGCCGCCGCCGACAGCGTTCCGTTGACCGTCGTCGTCTCGCGGGCCGCGGCACGCGCCGACGCCGACGCGCTGGAGGCCGCTGGAGCGCAGGTGCTCGTTGCGCCTGGCGAAAACGAGCCCGCACGCGTGCGCTCCGCGCTCGACCAGCTCGGTGCGAACGGGATCGCATCTGTACTGCTTGAGGGTGGGCCACATCTCGCCGGTGCGTTTCTTGACGCGGGCGAGATCGATGAGATACGACTGTTTCTCGCCCCGATCCTGCTCGGCGGGCGCACCGCGCGCGACCCGCTGGAGGGCGAGGGCGTCGAGCGCATATCCGACGCGTTGCGGGCGCTCACATTCGACTGTGACCGCGTTGGTGATGACCTGTTGATATCCGCCCGTCTGCGCGAGTGGTAGCTGAGAGGCACGTATGGCTGCGCTGGACGGCGTCCTCGGTCGTTCGTGTGCAGAGCACACTTCACTCCCTGCGTCCTTGCCCAGCTTGCCCTACGTGCCTCTCAGCGGCTGGAGTTTTGGAAGAGAATCCGTGTATGAGTCAATCGAGAAGGATGAGCTGAAGGAATGTTCACCGGACTGATTGCCGATCTCGGGAGTGTCGCGAGCGTCGAGCGCGATGCTGACGGGGCCACGATTGAGATATCGACAGCGCTTGCCGGCGAGCTTGCCGAGGGCGACTCCGTGGCGGTCAACGGCGTGTGTCTGACCGCCACCGCCGTCCACGATGGCGCCTTTCGCGCGCAGGCGATGCAGGAGACGCTGAGACGCTCCTCGCTTGAGCGGCTGCAACCAGGCTCGCGCGTGAACCTGGAGCTTGCGCTGCGTGCCGACGGACGCCTCGGCGGACATATCGTGCAGGGTCATGTGGACGGGACGGGCACGATCGCCGGACAGCGCGAGGAGGGGTTCGCACGCGTGCTGGAGATCGAACTCGCCCCCCGGTTGGCCCGCTATCTGGTGGAGAAGGGCTCGGTGACCGTGGACGGGGTGAGCTTGACCGTGAGCGAGGTTCACGAGGAGAGCTTCTCGGTATCGCTGATTCCCGAGACGCTCACTCGCACGAACCTCGGGGAAGCGCAGGTCGGGGATCGGGTCAACATCGAGGCGGACATACTCGCCAAGCACGTTGAGAGACTCATCGAGACGGAGGCCCGCACATGAGCCAGCCCAAGACAAAGACCCCGTTCGCCACCGTCGAGGAGGCGATCGAGGAGATCAGGCAGGGCAAGATGGTCGTCGTCTGCGACGACGAGGACCGCGAGAACGAGGGCGACCTCACGATGGCCGCGCAATTCGCCACTCCCGAGGCGATCAACTTCATGGCCAAGGAGGGTCGTGGACTGATCTGTCTTTCCCTCACGCCCGAGCGTTGCGATGAGCTTGGGCTCGATCTGATGGCCGCCAAGAACGAGTCGTCGTTCGAAACGCCGTTCACCGTGTCGGTCGAGGCGCGCGAGGGTGTCACCACGGGCATCTCGGCACACGATCGCGCTCACACCATCCAGGTCGCGATCGACCCTGAGAGCGCGCCGCGCGATCTCGTCCAGCCAGGTCACGTGTTTCCACTGAAGAGTCGCGGCGGCGGCGTGCTCGAGCGAGCCGGACAGACCGAGGCGGCGGTCGACCTCGCGCGTCTGGCGGGTCTGAACCCGGCCGGGGTGATCTGCGAGGTGATGAACGACGACGGCACGATGGCCCGCGTGGGCGATCTGGTCGACTACTGCGCTCGCCACGGGCTGAAGATGATCACCGTCGCCGACCTGATCGCCTACCGGCGCCGCCACGACAAGCTCGTCGAGCGGGTCGTCTCGACACGCCTGCCGACCGCCTTCGGCGACTTCGAGGCGGTCGGGTACCGCTCGCTGGTGGACGACAAGCACCACGTGGCGCTCGTCAAGGGCGAGGTCGCCGGGCGCGAGGACGTGCTCGTGCGGGTGCACTCGGAGTGCCTCACCGGCGACGTGTTCCATTCCCTGCGCTGCGACTGTGGCGAGCAGCTCGCCTCCGCGCTGGCGATGATCGAGCACGAGGGAGAGGGCGTGCTGCTGTACCTCTCCCAGGAGGGCAGAGGCATCGGATTGCTCAACAAGCTGCGCGCGTATCGCCTGCAGGAGGACGGCCTGGACACCGTCGAAGCGAACGAGCGTCTCGGCCTGCCCGCCGACCTGCGCGACTACGGGATCGGGGCGCAGATCCTCGTCGATCTCGGCCTCAGCTCGATTCGGATCCTCACCAACAACCCCAAGAAGATCAAGGGACTGGAGGGCTACGGGCTGTCGGTCAGCGCGCAGATCCCGATCGAGCACGCGCCCAACGAGCACAACGAGGCCTACCTGCGCACCAAGGCCCAGCGGATGGGCCACATCCTGCACCACCAGGGGCTCAATCTCGACGCGGAGCTTCTGCACTCCGAGCGTGAGCACGATCGTGAGCGCGACAAATGAGCTACGCGATCGCGATCGGGCGCTTCTACGAGGACCTCGCCGAGCGCCTGGAGAAAGGTGCGCTCGACGCATTCGCGCGGGCCGGGCACAGCGACGTCGAGGTGTTCGACGTGCCCGGCGCCTTCGAGCTGCCGCTGGCGGCCAGCTACGCGGCGCAGTCAGGCCGTTTCGCAGGTGTGGCGTGCCTTGGGGCGGTGATCCGAGGGGAGACCAGTCACTACGACTACGTTTGCGCCGAGGCGGCCCGCGGGATCCAGCATGTGTCGCTGAGCACCGGCGTGCCGTGTGCGTTTGGGGTGCTCACGTGCGAGACGATGGAGCAGGCCCTGGCCCGCACCGGCGGAGGCAAGCGCGATCAAGGCGCCCATGCCGCTGAGAGCGGTGTTGAGGATGGCCGCATTGCGCTCGGAGCTTCAGAGCGGCTAGACTGCGCATCCTTATGGCCAAGGTATGTCACAGCTGCGGGAAGGGTCCCGCGTTCGGCAACAGCCGCAGTCACTCGATGGTCGCGACCAAGCGGCGCTTCGACCCCAACCTGCAGAAGGTCAAGATCCTCGTTGGCAAGGCGCCCCGTCGTGTGTACGTGTGCACGCGTTGCCTGAAGGCCGGCAAGGTCACCAAGGCCCTGTAGGGCCGATAGGCGGCGTCAGGCTGCGTCCTACCGATCGTGAATCGATACCCCATTCGGGCACGCAGCGGGATTCCCGATCGGCCAGCACATGTGCGAAGCACATTTCGCGGGGTGGGTGGGCTCGTCAGTTCTTGCCTGACTTGCCTCTCGACCCTACAGGCGCTTCTTGTGATTCGGTAACGACCGGCTGTAGTGGTGTATTAGGAGGCTGTGAGCATCGACTTGAGAGCGCCTGAGGGGGCGCGCGCGATGGAGCCGAGCCGGTGACCGACACGAATCTGATCCGCTTCAGAGCCGCCGTGGCGGGTGCGCTTGGCGCACCTCGAGTCGCGCCGCGAGGAGGTCAACGATCTGAACGTGTTCCCGGTCGCCGACGGCGACACGGGCGACAACATGGTGCTCACGCTGAAGGCCGTGCTGGGCGAGCTGGACCGCCTGCAGGGCAGCGACTCGTCAAAGACGATCGATGAGATCGGCCGCGAGGAGATCGTCCAGTCGGTCGCCCGCGCCGCGCTGCTCGGCGCAAGGGGCAACTCGGGAGTGATCCTCTCCCAGCTGATCCGAGGCGCCGCGGAGGAGCTCGTCAGCCGCCCTGGGCAGCTGATCGACGCGACCTTGATCGGCGCGGCGCTCGCAAACGCCGCCGACCGCGCCTACACCTCGGTGCGCGAACCGGCCGAGGGCACGATTCTGACGGTGGCGCGTGCGATGGCCCACAGCATCGTGGCCGACGTTGCCCACAGCCAGGAGGGCGGAAGGCTTGCGCCGGCGACCGAGCCGCGCGAGCAGGATCTCGCGATCGCCGAGACGCTCGAACGGGCCGTATCGGCCGGCCAGGAGTCGGTCAAGCGGGGGCCGGAGTTGCTGGCAGAGCTACGCAACGCGGGTGTCGTGGATGCCGGCGGACATGCCCTCGACGATCATCTTCGCGGGGGTTGTCGCGGTGCTGCGGGGCCAGGAGCCTCCTGAGCTTGAGCACTATGCGCCCGCAAAGATCACCCATCCCGAGCACAGCTCGAGCACCTACCGCTACTGCACAAATTTCGCGGTCACCGGCCACGATCTGCAAGCGTCGCGCTTCAGCGCGGCGCTGGAGGGGCTCGGCGACTCGATACTGGTGGTGGGGGATCCCACCACGCTGAAGGTGCACCTGCACACCGACAAGCCCGGGCTTGCGACGGCGCTGTTCGACGGCGTGGGGGAGGTGTCGCACCTCGATGTGGCAGACATGCGAGCGCAGGTTGCTGAGCGTGACCAGCGCCTTGCGATGGCTGACGTGACAAACGGCGGGGCACCGACAAACGGTGAGGCGTTGACAAACGGGGCGGCGTCGGTAAACGGCGGCGGTTGGGCAAACGGCGCGCGAGGTACGACCGACGGGTCAGGAGTGCGTGGTGCGGGTGCCCCAGACGGCCAAGGCGGTCCGCGGCGGCCGCGCTGCGGTGCGCTCGCGGTAGTCAACGGGGACGGGCTTGCGCGGCTGTACAGGGAGCTGGATGTGCACACGATCGACGGCGGACCGACGTTGAACCCCTCCACGTATGAGCTGCTTGCGGGTATCCACGAGGTACCCGCAGAGGAGGTCGTGGTGTTGCCCGGGAGCGCGAACGTCGTGATGGCCGCCGAGCGTGCGGCCGAACTGTCGGACAAGCAGGTGTTGGTCGTGCCATCGCTGAGCCAGCAGGCCGGACTTGCGGCGGCTGTGGCGCTGCAGGGCGATCGCGGTGTACAGGAGAACGCGCGCGTCATGGAGGAAGCGCTCGGCGCGCTGCGTACCGGCTCGGTGGCGCAGGCCGCCCGCGCGGACGCACAGGGCCGCTTCGAGCAAGGCGACGCGGTCGGCTTCGTGGAGGAGCAGATGATCGCGTGGGGTGAGCCGCGGGAGACGCTGTTGGCGGTACTGCGCGCGCTTGCCGCCGACGCGGAGTTGATCAGCGTGCTCGCCGGCGTCGGCGCGCCACTGGAGCTGTCTGAGCTGGAGGGCATCATGGACAGTCATGTCGAGCTCGAGCTTCGCGACGGTGGCCAGCCGGCCTATTGGTGGCTGCTCGCCGCCGAGTAGCGACGACGAGTCCGCCCTGACGGCCTTCGCCGGCAACGGATCGCTGACGCGTGCGCAGCTGCTGGCCGCGCCGGTGCGTTGGCCGCGACCCTCGCGCCTGCGGGCCGCACTTGAGCTTCCCACCAAAAAGCTCACAGACGGTCTGGCGGCACTCGAAGTGGGCACACTTGGCGAGCTGCTCGAGCATCTGCCGCGCGACCATCGCGAGGCACGCACTGTCGCTGGGCTGCGCGTCGGAGAGCAGGCGACGGTCACGGTGCAGGTGCGCTCGATTGCAGGCAGGCAGGTGCGCCGCCGCGGGATGCGCGGTCTGGTGGAGGCGGCCGTGTTCGACCACACGGGCTCGATGCGAGCGACCTTCTTCAATCAGCCATGGCTAGTGAAGAACTACCCGCCCGGCACTCGTCTGGTGCTACATGGCAAGGCCGACGCGGGCGGGCGCTTCCGTGTGTCCCATCACGCGGTCGGCTCAGACGTAGGCTCGGGGGAGACTCGTTCGGTCGCGCACTATCCCGCGGCCGAGGGCGTCAGCTCGACTCAGATCCTCACCCTCGTGCACGAGGCTCGCGATGGTCTGGGGGATGTGCTGGAGCCATTGCCAGCCACCATCCGGGTGGCCGAGGATTTGCCGGAGCGAGGCGCGGCGCTTGGCGCGATGCATTTCGGTGGTGCGGGAGACGTGCCACGCGATGGCCTCAGACGGCTCGCCTTCGATGAGCTGCTGCTGACCCAGCTCGTTTTCTTGCTGCGTCGTGGGCGCCGCGCCGAACAAGCCCATGCACGGGCACTGTGCGACTCGCCGACGCTCAGCGCGCGATGGTTGGAGCAGGGGCTGCCGTTTGAACTGACCGGCGATCAGCGCAGGGCGATCGCGACAATTGCGCGCGAGCTGGAACGGGACCGTCCGATGCAGCGGCTGTTGATGGGAGACGTTGGCAGCGGCAAGACGGTGGTGGCGCTGCACGCGATGCTGCGCGCGGTCGAGCACGGAGCCCAGGCTGCGCTGATGGCCCCGACCGAGACGCTTGCCGAACAGCACTTCGCGACCCTGCAACGATTGCTGGGCGCCGAGAACGTGCGCTGCGAGCTGCTAACCGGCTCCACTCCCGGACGGCGCAAGGCTGAGATAGTCGGACGTCTGGGAAGCGGCGAGCTGTCATTGATCGTGGGCACGCACGCGCTGATCGAGCCGGGGGTGCGCTTCTGTGAATTGGCGGTGGCCGTCGTGGACGAGCAGCACCGCTTCGGGGTGCGTCAGCGTGCCGCGCTTGAAAGCCAGGACTCTGCGAAACCACCGCACATGCTGCACATGACCGCCACTCCGATCCCAAGGACGCTCGCGCTCGCGCGACACGGCGACTTGGATCGCAGTGTTCTCCGCGAGTTGCCGCGCGGGCGTCAGGCGATCGACACACGCATCGTGGCTGGGGAGGATGGTCGCGTTGAGGCATACCGGCTACTGCGCGAGCAGCTCGATGCCGGTCGGCAGGGCTATGTGGTGTGCCCGCTGGTGGAAGACGAGCAAGAGGGCGGGGAGCAGGCTGGGGATGCGCGCGCGGCGACCGCCGAGTTCGAGCGGTTGCGCCGCGGCGAGCTTGCAGGTCGTCGTGTGGAGCTGTTGCATGGTCAAATGCGCCCGCGCGAGAAGCAGCAGGCGATGGAGGCGTTTGTGTCAGGAGAGGCGGACGTGCTGGTTGCAACCACTGTGATCGAGGTCGGCGTGGACGTGCCCAACGCGACGGTGATGCTGGTCGAGAACGCCGAGCGATTCGGGATCTCCCAACTTCACCAGCTGCGCGGACGGGTAGGTCGTGGAGAGCACCGCTCGACGTGCCTTCTTTTGACGTCCCACCCACCCCCGCCGAGCTCACAGCGCTTGCGCGCGCTGGTGAAGCACGCGGACGGGCTTTAAGCTCGCCGAGATCGATCTGCGTCTGCGCAAGGAAGGCGAGCTGGTGGGCACCCGCCAATCGGGGCTCGGCCAGTTCAAGTTCGCCTCGCTCCCGGAGGACGGGGATCTGCTCGAGCGAGCCCGCGTGCACGCCGAGGCGATCCTCGCCGAGGACCCCACGCTGCGCGGTCCGCTGCACGCATTGCTCGGAGAAGCGCTCCAGGACGCGTTTGGAGCACAGGCGCTGGCGCCGATCCCGGCATGAGAGTGATCGCCGGGCGCCTGGGCGGTAGGCGCCTCAGCGCACCGAAGGGTCGCACGACCCGTCCGACTTCAGATCGGGTGCGCGAGGCGCTGTTCTCGATGCTCGGCGAGCTCGATAGGGTCGTCGCGCTGGACCTGTTCGCGGGTAGCGGAGCGCTTGGGATAGAGGCACTCTCCAGGGGCGCCGAGCGGGTCGTGTTCGTGGAGCGCGACGCGAGCGCGGTGGCGACGCTCAGGGCAAACCTGGCAGCGCTTGGACTCGGTGAGGAGGAGGCGACGGTGCGTGTCGGCGACGCGTTGGGATCGCTGCGCGCCGCACGAGCGCGCGACGAGACATACGATCTCGTGTTCATCGATCCTCCCTACAGGCATGCGAGCGAGCTTCAGGGTGCGCTGTCGGCACTGTTGCCGGCGCTGCTCAGTCCCGCGGCGCGCGTGGTGGTCGAGAGCGATCGGCGGGCCCCGGCGGAGTTGGCGCTCGAGGTGATCACGCGGCGACGCTATGGAGATACGACGATCACAATCCACCGGGTCCCCGCAGAGGGGAAGGACGGATACCGTGCAGAGGCGGAAGACCTCGAGTAAGGACCACAATGAGCGTTGAGAAGTCGATAGCGGTATGCCCGGGCTCCTATGACCCGATCACCAACGGCCACCTGGACGTGATCCAGCGGGCGGCGGCTCTGTATGACGAGGTTGTGGTGGCGGTCGTCAATCGTTCGGTGCGCAAGGACAGCACGCTGTTCGGGATCGAGGAGCGGATGAGCTTCATCACCAGCGCGATCAAGGATCTGCGGGGGGTGAGCGCACAGCCGTTCAACACGCTGGTGGTGGAGTTCGCCCGGAGCGTTGGCGCAAAGGCGATCGTCAAGGGATTGCGCGCGATCTCCGACTTCGAGTACGAGTTCGAGATGAACCAGCTCAATCGGCGCCAGGATCCCGAGATAGAGTCGGTGTATCTGATGGCCAGCCCGCAGTACAGTTTCCTGTCATCGAGTGGAGTCAAGGAGCTGGCGACGTTTGGTGGGAGAATCGACGATCTGGTGCCCCAGGAGGTGGCGGCGCGCTTGCAGGAAGAGTTGGCGCGCTGACGAACTTTTGTGACGTGATGACCAATCTTGCTCATAACTCTCGCGACCGCGTGCCTCCTGGAGGTAAGTGCTGATGGACGTTCTCGTGCTGATCGACAAGCTCGACGACCTGGTGCACAACGCCAAGTCCGTGCCGATGACCGACCAGGTGAGGGTCGACAAGGAGGAGATCTACGATCTGCTCGACCAGATGCGCGCGACGATCCCCGAGGAGATCAAGCAGGCGCGCTGGATCGTCAAGGAGCGCCAGGAGATGCTCGCGGAGGCCAAGAAGGAGGCCGAGCGCATCGTCAAGGAGGCGCGCGAGCGCCAGGAGAAGCTGGTGGGCGATGAGGAGGTCACCAAGCAGGCCGAGCGCGCCGCCGAGGACATCGTTGAGGACGCGCGGGCACGCGAGCGTGAGATCAGACTCGGCGCCGAGGACTACGCCGATGAGATCCTGGGCACGCTCGAGGTCAACCTTTCGAAGTTCATCGCCGCGGTGCAGCGTGGCCGCGAGCGCCTGCAGGGCAAGGACGAACCCGCCGAAGTTTCCTGACTCAGCGTGTTTTTGGGTAGGGTGCGCCGGTGAGCTCACCGCTTAAGCACCGTTTGGAGGTCGCCAAGGTACTGCTCGGGACCGGCATGATCACGCCCGTGCGGCCCGACCGCGCCGTGCGTTCCATAGCCGCGCTCAAGCGCTGGGGAGCGACACCGGCCGCCGCCTACACCGGCTCGGCCGCGCGCTTTCCGGGCCGTGCGGCGATCGTGGATGAGCGTGGCACGCTCACCTTTGAAGAGGTGCACCTGCGCACCAATGCGCTCGCCAACGAAATGCGTGCCGCCGGCGTCAAGGCTGGAGACGGGGTGGCGATCATGTGTCGCAATCACCGCGGTTTCATCGAGGCGACTGTCGCCTGCTCCAAGCTCGGCGCCAACGCGCTGTACCTGAACACGGCGTTTGCCGGACCGCAGATCGCCGATGTCGTACGTCGCGAGGATCCCGCCGCCGTCGTCTACGACCAGGAGTTCGCCAACCTTGTCGGCGAGGGCATCGAGGGACGCGCCCACTTCGTCGGTTGGGCCGAGCCGGGCGAACAGGCCGCCGGACCGCTGCTCGAGGAGCTGATCGCGCGCGGCAGCACCTCTGAACTGGTGCCGCCCGCCGAAAGCGGCCGCGTGGTGATCCTCACCTCCGGCACTACAGGCACGCCGAAGGGCGCTTCGCGCAAACAGCCCGATTCGCTCGAGCCGGCCGCCGCGCTGTTCTCGAAGATCCCGTTGAAGGCGCGCGAGACGACGATGATCGCCGCGCCCATGTTCCACTCATGGGGTTATGCGCACTTCACCCTCGCCCTGCCGCTTTCCTCGACGCTCGTGCTACGCCGCCGCTTCGACCCGCTCGACACGATCCGTGCGGTAGCCGAACACCGCGCCACCGCGCTGGCGGTCGTGCCCGTGATGCTGCAACGCATGCTCGAGCTGCCGCGCGAGCAGATCGACGCGTTCGACCTGCATGCCCTGAAGATCATCGCCGCCAGCGGCTCGGCGCTGCCGGGCGAGCTGGCGACGCGGGCGATGGACCTCTTCGGCGACGTGCTCTACAACCTGTACGGCTCCACCGAGGTGGCATGGGCGTCGATCGCCACGCCCGCCGACCTGCGCGCCGCGCCCGGCACCGCCGGACAGCCCCCGATGGGAACTGTCGTCAAGCTGCTCGACGACGCCGGCCGCGAGGTGCCCCAGGGGCAGACCGGGCGCATCTTCGTCGCCAACGAGATGGTGTTCGAGGGCTACACCGGTGGCGGCGGCAAGGAGATCATCGAGGGGCTGATGAGCACCGGCGACGTCGGCCGCTTCGACACGGGCGGGCGCCTGTTCGTCGATGGGCGCGACGACGAGATGATCGTCTCCGGTGGCGAGAACGTGTTCCCGCGCGAGGTCGAGGACCTGTTGGCTGACCACGAGGCGATCGAGGAGGCCGCCGTGATCGGCGTCGAGGACGACAAGTTCGGCCAGCGCCTGAAGGCGTTCGTCGTCCTGCGCGACGGCTTCGAGCTGAGCGAGGAGGACGTGCAGGAGTACATCAAGCACAACCTCGCGCGCTATAAGGTCCCGCGAGAAGTCGTGTTCCTGGAACAGTTGCCGCGCAACGCGACCGGCAAGGTGCTCAAGCGCGAGCTGCACGAGATCGGCTGATACGCGCCTCTTACTAATCTGAAGGGATGTCTGGTGTGACGGACTTCCTTGACCTCGGTGGGTTGCGCTTGAGCGCGGGTGAGGGCCGGCGCTTCGAGCTGGAGGTGCACATCCAGCCGCTCACGCTTGGTGGCGAGCCCTACGAGGTGGCGCCGGCGGCGGTGCCGGTGAAGCTCGAGGTGTCGCGCATGACCGGCAATGGATATGCGCTGCGCTTGCGCTTGCGCGCGAGCATCGAGGGAGCTTGCATGCGCTGCCTGAAGGACGCGGCGCCAGAAGTCGAGGTGGATGCGCGCGAGGTGGAGCGCCCTGGCGGCGGCGAGGAGCTCTCGAGCCCGTACATGGAGGAGGAGACGCTTGACTTGTCATCCTGGGCTCGGGATGCACTCGTTCTCGCGCTACCAGCGCAAGTGCTGTGTCGCGAGGATTGTGCGGGGCTGTGTGCGGTGTGCGCGATCGATCTGAACGAGGCTGGTCCCGAACATGCGCACGAGCGCGCGCCCGACCCGCGCTGGGCGAAGCTGGGCGAGCTGAAGCTCGAGTAGTCGCGGCCATTGTGCGAGCGTGTCCGATCTCGACACGGCTGGTTCCAACGCGGCTAGTCCGCCGCTGCCCTGGTACCCTTCCCCGTCCAATGGCGGTTCCCAAGAAAAAGCAGTCGCACAGTCGCACCTCGCTACGTCGTGCCAACCACAAGATCGACGCGCCCACGGTCAACGAGTGTCCGCGCTGCCACAGTCCGCGCAGGCCGCATCGCGTGTGCCCTGTGTGCGGGACCTACGCCGGGCGCGAGATCGTGGCTCACGAAGCGCACGGCCACGATCACGATCACGAGTAGTCCCGCGCGTGAGCAGCTCGGCTGACGGCCGCGCGACGCCGACCGCCAGCGCGGACGTGCGCCTGGTTGTGGCGGTTGACGCCAACGGCAGCGACATGGGCCCAGCGGAGGTTGCCGCGGGTGCGATGCTCGCGGCCGAGCAGGGCGTGCGCGTGCTGCTGTTCGGCCCGGCCAAGGAGCTCGGAACCCACCTACCCGTGGGGTCGGGTGTGGAGCTGGTCGATGCACCGGTGTCGGTTGCCAAGAGCGCGGACCCCGCGCGTGCGGTTCGCTCGACTCCGCAAGCGTCGATCGTGCAAGCAGCCAGGGCAGTCTCCGAAGATCGCGCGCAGGCGCTCGTGTGCGCCGGAGGGACCGGAGCCGCGCTGGCGGCGGGGCTGTTCAACATCAAGCGCGCACGCGGTGTGCACCGTCCAGCCCTCGCGCTGCCGATACCGATTCCAGGATCCCCACCCACCCCCGCCGTCACGCTGCTCGACGTTGGTGCGAGCGCGCAGGCACGCAGTGAGCACCTGGTGCAGTTCGCGTTCATGGGGGCCGCGTTTGCGAGTGTCGTGCTCGGGGTGGAGCGTCCGCGCGTCGGTCTGCTCTCAAACGGCGAGGAGGCCGAGCGCGGCAGCGAGCTGGTCGTGCGCGCCGGCGCGGAGTTGACCGAACGCTGCGGGGATGGCGCGTTGCGGTTCCTCGGCAACGTCGAGGGCGGCGACATCGTGAACGGGGCAGCCGATGTGGTCGTGACCGACGGATTCACCGGCAACATCGCGCTGAAGCTGATGGAGGGTGTCTCCCAGACGATTCTCGGCGCCGTCAGGGACGCGGCGCTCTCCTCGCCCAGGGGCAAGCTCGGCGGCATGCTGCTGCGCCCGGCGCTTGGGGGCTTCCGTGCGGAGATCGACCCCGAAACAGCGGGTGGGGCGTACCTGTTGGGTTTGCGTCGCCTCGCGGTAGTCCCGCACGGGCGCTTCGGCAGGCGCGGATTCGCTCAGGCGATCGTGCGAGCCGAGCGGGGGGCACGTGAAGACGTGGTGGGCAGGACCTACGCGGCGCTGAGTGACGCCGGGGCATTGAGGAAGGTCCCTGTGTCCGCCGATCCGGCTAGCCTGGCAGACGAATGACCCGCGAGCAAGTGTTCGTCCTGATTCAGGCCCATTTGGCCGACGAGTTGGACCTCGATCCCGATCAGATCGGGGAGCAGACCCGTTTCAAGGACGATCTCGGGGCTGATTCGCTGGACCTGTACACGCTTGTACAAGAGCTGGAGGACACCTACGGAGTGCAGATCTCAGACGAGCGGGCGTCTGAGATCCTGACGGTCGCCCAAGCTGTGGATTTCGTGGTGGCAAACTCAAACGATGGATGACGGGGACAGTCGGTGTGGGGTAGAGCTGCTGCAGTCGTTGCTCGAGGAGCTGCCGGAGGATTTGGCGCGGCAAGTGTTCACGCACGCCTCGTGGACGGAGCGGCGCAGCGACTCCTACACACGGCTCGCGTTCCTCGGCGACAGCGTGCTCGCTCTGGCCGTCACCACCCATCTGTATCCACGTTTGGAAGCGGAGCGCTTCGGCGCCGGGCGGCTCACGAAGATCCGTGCGCAAGCCGTGTCGGGACGCTCGTGCCGGGTGGTGGCCGAACGCCTGCACGTGGAGGAGCGCATGCGCGCCGCGGCGCCGGAGAGCGGGGACGGCAAGTCGGTGGGGTCGCTGCAGACCGAGCGGGTGCTCGCCTCGGTGATCGAGGCGGTGATCGGAGCGTGCTACCTGCAGGCCGGCTACGAGCGCACCGCGGAGGCGGTGGTGCAAGCGTTCGCGCCGGAGATCGAGCACGCGCTGAAGCATCCGCTGGACTTCAAGTCGGCGCTTCAGGAGATGCTCGCAAGACGAGGCGAGACGATCTCCTACGAGGTCACCGAGGAGCACGGACCACCGCACGACCGCACGTTCGTGGTGGCGGCATCGGTGGAAGGCAGGGTGCTCGGCAGCGGCAGTGGACGCAGCAAGAAGCACGCCGAGCAGCAGGCGGCAAACGAGGCGCTGGAGGGTCTCGCCAAGCCATGAGCCGCACAGCACATGAATGGTGTTCGAGCGAATCGCACAAGGGGTAGGGTCGATCGATGCACCTGAAGTCGCTCACGATGAAGGGGTTCAAGTCGTTCCCCGACCGCACCAAACTCGACTTCGGGCCGGGTGTGAGCGTGGTGGTGGGACCCAACGGCTCGGGCAAGTCCAACGTCACCGACGCGCTCTTGTGGGCGATGGGCGAGCAGTCGCCGCTCGCGATCAGGGGCCAGTCGATGCAGGACGTGATCTTCGGTGGCGGACGCGGCGTGCAGGCGCGCGGCTCCGCGGAGGTCGAGATCGTGCTCGACAACTCCGATGAAACCGTTGACCTGCCGCTCTCGGAGATCTCGATCGTGCGACGGCTCGATCGCTCAGGCGAGGGGGAGTATCGACTCAATGGCGCCCGCTGCCGGCTGGTGGACGTGATCGAGGTGCTCTCCGACACGGGCCTCGGCAAGGAGACCCACTCGGTCATCTCCCAAGGGCGCGTGGAGGCGATCGTGACCTCAAAGCCTCGCGACCGGCGACTGTTGATCGAGGAGGCGGCCGGCCTGGGCAAGCATCGCAAGCGCCGTCGCCGCGCGCAGCTGAAGCTCGAGCGCACCCAGGAGAACCTGGATCGCGCGCTTGACGTGGAGCGCGAGGCGCGCACCCGCCTGCGTCCGCTCAAGCGCCAGGCCGAGGCGGCCGAGCTACACGAGCGCCTCGAGCACCAGATGCTGCAAGCCCGCTTCGAGCTCGCCCGCGAGGCGGTCAGGGCCACGCGCGAGCAGCTCGCGCAAGCCGAGGAAGGCGTGCAGGCGGCCAGGGCCGCACGCGAGCAGATCGAGTCGCGCTTGCGAGCGGTCGTGCAGCGGCGCGGAGCGGCGGAGAGCGCTCTGGCCGAGCGCACCGAGCGCCACGACGCGCTGGCGCGACGCGTGTACGAGGCGCGCTCGGCCCGCGAGCGGCTGCAGATGCGAGGCGAGCAGGCGGCCGCTACGGCCGCGACCGTCGCCCAGCGCGCGAGCCGTATCGAGATCGAGCTGGGAGCGCTCGAGCGCGCTTTCTCAGACGGCTCCGGTGGCGCCGATTCGCTCGGGACCGATGAGGCGGCCAGCGAAGATCGCGTGCGCGTGTTGGAAGCTGAGCTGGCAGGCCTCGATCGCGAACGCGAGCAGGAGCTGGAGCATGAGATTGAGGGGCTCGAAGCGGAGCGCGAGCAGGCCGTGCAGCGCGTGGGTGAGCTCGAGCAGCAAGCGCAGGCGGCGCGCGAGGCGCGCGAGCGGGCCGATGCGTCCTCCGAGCAGGCGCGCGTGGCGCTACGAGAGGCCGAAGCTGAGGCAGAGGCGGCGCGGCGTGAGGCAGCGAAGGTCGGCGCGGAGCTCGCGGCCGCCAATCAGTTCCTACGCAGCCACGCGAATTCGGATTCCGTCCGCCCCTCGGGTGCCGGCGCGCCGCGCGCACTCAGCGAGGCTTTGCAAGTAAAGCCCGGCTATGAGCTCGCGCTTGCAGCAGCGCTCGGCGGTCGCCTCGACGGGGCGCTTGTGCGCGACATGGACGGCGCCCGTGTGCTGCTCGACGGAGCGGGACCGGACGGTGGGGTGGCGCTGCTGGCCGGTGAGGCCGCGAGCGAGGCGGAGCAGCCCGTTGGGCAAGGCAAGGAGGACGGGCAGGGCGCGAAGCACGCGAGCGCAGAGAAGCCGCCGGCGGCGGAGGCGATCAGGCTCATCGATCTTCTCGTGGGATCGACAGCGGTACTCGAGCTGGCCGGAAAACTGCTCGCTGACGCATGGGTGGTCGAGCGCCTGGAGGATCTGAGCGAGGATTTCCAAGGGGTTGCGAGCACACGCTCTGGGCGGGTGCTGTTCGCTCAGTGGGGCGAGTTGCGCCAGGTCACCGAAGGCGGCGCCGAGCGGGTGCTCGCACGTCGCAACGAGCGCGATCGGCTGATCGAGCAGAGCGAGCAGGCGGTGGCGGGCGAGTATGCGACGAGGGCACTGGTCGAGCAAGCGCTGGAGCGCTTGCGCGGGGCCAATGAGGCGCGCGACCGGGCTGACGGGGCGCTGCGCGAAAGCGATCGTCACCTCGGCGAGGCGCGCGAGGCACAGCGCAAAGCGGCGTGGTTGATCGAGCAGCGCAAGGCCGCGCCCGAGCAGGGCCCCTTGGCGGTACGTCGCGCCGAGCTCCAGGGTGAGCTTGCGGCTGAGCGCAGGCAAGCCGAGCGTAGGGAGATCGAACGCGTTGAACGCGCCAGACGGATAGAGCGCTTGCGGGCTCAGCGCGCGGCGGATCTACAGCTTGCTCCGCGCGCCGAGCGTCTTGCCTTGGCACTCACGAGCGCGGGTGAGGGGATCGCAGGGCTACTGGCCCAGCTAGAGGCGTTGTTGAGCGAGGATCGCGCGGCGGGCGAGCAGGTATCGGCCGAGCTGCGCGAGTGCGCACGTGAGGAGGCCGAGATCCAGGCAGCGCTGCGGGTCGAGGGCGAGGCGGTTACGGGAGCTGAGGTAGCCGCGCAGCGCCTGCGCGACCAGGCGGCCGAGGCTCACGAGGAGCTACGAGAGGTTTCTGAGCGCCTTGAGCTGGGGCCGGATGAGGCTGAGGTCGAGCAGCTCGCCGAGGAGCAGCAGCAGGCACTCCGGTCGCGCTTGGAGCGTCTGGCTCGTCGCCGCGAGCAGCTCGGGCCGGTGAACCCGCTGGCCCAGCAGGAGTATGCGGAGGCGATCGCGCACGTCGAGGAGCTCGAGGAGCGACGCACCGACCTGGAGACCGCGCTGCGCGAGCTACGGGCGGTGATCCGCGAAACAGACCGTCAGATCCACGAGACGTTCAGCGAGACCTTCAGCGCGGCGGCACGCAACTTCGAGGAGCTCGTCGGCGACGTGTTCCCAGGGGGTAGCGGACGGTTGCGGCTCGTCAAGGATGAGCAGACGCCAAGGGCGGTGCTCGGCGGTGAGCCGGCACCCAAGGACGGCGAGGGCCCAGACGCGGAGGCCGCCGCGGAGCTCGAGGACGAGGCCGCCGAGCAGGAGGCCGAGGAGATGCTGGGAGTCGA
Organism: uncultured Solirubrobacterales bacterium; assembly: GCA_963725165.1. GTDB lineage: Bacteria > Actinomycetota > Thermoleophilia > Solirubrobacterales > Solirubrobacteraceae > Palsa-744. The sequence goes on along the minus strand of CAVRXK010000002.1, from coordinate 84,537 downwards.
GATCGAGATCACCCCGGCCGGCAAGTCCACCAAGCGGCTGTCATTGCTCTCCGGCGGGGAGAAGTCGATGACCGCGCTCGCGTTCATGTTCTCAGTGTTCCTGGCGCGCCCGTGCCCCTTCTATGTGCTCGATGAGGTCGAGGCGGCGCTTGACGATCTGAATCTCGATCGCTTCCTCACGCTGCTGCGTCGCTATGCCAATCGCGCCCAGTTCATCGTGATCACCCACCAGAAGCGCACGATGGAGGCCGCCGACTGGCTATATGGCGTCTCGATGGCCGAAAACGGTGTCTCCAAGGTGCTCTCACGGCGGCTCCCCAAGGAGGAGCTCGCATCTCCGGTGGCTCCGGTGGAGGAGCCGCCGCAAGTCGCTCCGGTCGGATAGGCAGCCATGCCACGCGACTGGTCTGAGCTGTTCATCGCCAACGGGCAGGCGCCGGAGGGTTCACAGGCGCACCCTGACGGGCGCGAGCAGGTCGTGGAGGGGGGCGAGCGTCGTCGTGGTTTGTTCAAGCGCTTGCGGGAAAACCTTTCCAAGACGCGGCAAGCGCTTGGGTCGGAGATCCAGGCGACGTTGTTTGCGACGCTGGACGAGCACACTTGGGAACGCCTGGAGGAGGCGCTGATCATGGCCGATGTGGGCGCGAGCGCCACAGCCTCGGTCGTGGAGACGCTCGAGCGCGAAGCCACCGAAGGCGACCTGACCAGCGGTGAGGCACTGTCCGAGCGGCTGATCGAGCTACTGGCCGACACGGCGCGCAGCGAGCGCGACCGTATCGACATCCGTGCGAAGCCGACCGTGATCATGGCGGTGGGTGTCAACGGCACCGGCAAGACGACCACGATCGGCAAGCTCGCCTGGCATCTGCGCAAGGAACTGGGGGTGAGCGTGCTGCTCGCCGCCGCGGACACATTCCGCGCGGCGGCCACCGAGCAACTTGAAGGATGGTCGGCTCGCGCGGGCTGTGAGATCGTCACCGGCCCGGAAGGCTCAGATCCGGGTTCTGTCGCCTTTGAGGCGGTCGCTCAGGCGCGGGCGAAGGACATCGACGTGGTGATTATCGACACCGCCGGGCGACTGCACACCCAGGACGACCTGATGGGAGAGCTTGCGAAGGTGCGGCGCGTGATCGCAAGACAACTGGAGGGGGCGCCGCACGAGACGCTGCTGACTGTCGATGCGACGACCGGGCAAAACGGGTTGCGCCAGGCGCAGATGTTTGCCGAGTCCGCGGGCGTGAGCGGGATCGTGCTCACCAAGCTCGACGGCACCGCGCGCGGCGGGATCGCGATCGCGATCGCCCGCGAGCTCGATTTGCCGGTGAAGCTGATCGGGATCGGCGAGCAACTGGAGGACCTGCGGCCGTTCGATCCTGAAGATTTCGCCCGCGCCCTCGTATCTGAGCGATAATCAGAGCTATGGATGCTTGGATCGTATGGTTGGTGGTCGCCTGTGGTCTTGGCGTGGGCGAGATGCACCAGGGGGGTTTCTACCTGGCGCCGTTTGCCGCGGGGGCGGCGTTGGCCGCGATTGTGAGCCTGCTGGGCGTCGGTGCGCTGCTGTCGGTGATCGTGTTTCTGATCGCTTCAGGGATCGTGTTCGGGACGTTGCGACCCGTTGCGCGTCGCCATCGCAGGCTGCCGCCGGCGATCAGGACGGGCGCGGCGGCACTCGTCGGGCGCAAGGCGATCGTGCTCGAGCGGATCGCCAACGACGAGGGTGTCGGCTGCGTGAAGATCGACGGTGAGGTGTGGACGGCGCGCAGCTTTGATGAAGATCAGGTCTTCGACGCGGGCGAACGAGTCGAAGTGGTCGAAATAAGGGGCGCGACAGCGCTGGTCATGCACTGAGAGGTCGCTGGCGCTTCGCGAGGCGTTGTCCTACCGATTGGAGATCATCGGGATCTCCAATCGGCCAGCACGTGTGCCAAGCACACTTCGCGGGTGGGCGGGCATATGAACCTAGCCCCGCTCGACCATCGACCCCTCAGGCGCTGAGCGGACACAGGTAACCTCTGAGGGAGATTGCAATAGAAAGGAAGAACCAACCCTTATGGTCGCTCTCATCGTCATAGTCGTAGTGGTCGTGTTCGCGCTGATCGTGGCGGCGCGCACGATTCGCGTGATCCCGCAGGCACGGGCGGGCGTGGTGGAGCGGCTCGGTCGCTACAGCCGCACGCTCGAGCCGGGTCTCACGATCGTCACCCCGTTCATCGATCGCGTGAAGCCGCTCGTGGACCTGCGCGAGCAGGTCGTCAACTTCGCGCCCCAGTCGGTCATCACCGAAGACAACGTCGTCGTGGGAATCGAGACGGTGCTCTACTTCACGATCACCGACCCGCGCTCCGCGACCTATGAAATCGCCAATCCATTGCAGGCCATCGAGCAGCTGACCGTCACCACGCTGCGCAACGTAATCGGTGGGCTTTCGCTCGAGGCGACGCTCACCGCGCGAGAGAGCGTCAACACCGAGCTGCGGGTGGTGCTCGACGAGGCGACAGGCAAGTGGGGCATCCGCATCAACCGTGTGGAGATCAAGTCGGTCGACCCGCCTCAGGACATCAGAGCGGCAATGGAGAAGCAGATGCGCGCCGAGCGCGACCGTCGCGCGGCGATCCTCACCGCCGAAGGGGAGAAGCAGGCTCAGGTCCTGACCGCCGAAGGTCAACAGCAGGCCGTGGTGCTGCGCGCGGAGGGCGACCGTCAGGCCGCGGTGCTACGCGCCGAGGGCGAAGCCAAGGCGATCGACACGGTGTTCAAAGCGATCCACGAGGGCAAACCCTCGCGCGAGCTGCTCAGCTACGAATACCTGCAGATGCTGCCCTCGCTCGCCGAAGGTGACTCCAACAAGGTGTTCGTGATCCCCTCGGAGTTCGCCGAGGCGTTCGGTGGGATCGGCGATGCGCTTGCGCGACGCTCTGGGCAGCAACCGCCGTCCACTGGCGTCGCAGAGCGCGATTGACGCTGCTGAGACAGGTGCAGGCGCGCTCCGCCGCGGCAGTGCGCGAGCGTTCGCGCTGCGCTTGCGCGTTTGGCTGCGAGAATTGACGATCTGATGTTCGACTCCCTCGCCGAGAAGCTGCAGGCCACGCTGGGCGATGTACGCCAGCGCGGCACGCTCACCGAGAAAGACATCGACGCCGCGATGCGCGAGATCCGCCTCGCGCTGCTGGAGGCAGACGTCAACTTCAAGGTTGTCAAGCGCTTCACCAGCGACGTGAAGGACCGCTGCCTGGGCGCAGAGATCGTCGGCAAGCTCAACCCCGGCCAGCAGGTCGTAAAGATCATCGCCGATGAGCTAACCGAATTGATGGGCGGCGCCGCGGGTGGCCTGAGCTTCTCACCGCGACCTCCCACGGTGATCCTGATGGCCGGCCTACAAGGCTCGGGCAAGACGACGGCCACAGCGAAGCTGGCGCGCTACCTGCGCGAGGAGCACTCCTCCTCGGTGGCGCTGGCAGCTTGCGACGTGTATCGCCCTGCGGCGGTTGACCAGCTTGTGAAGGTCGGCGCTCAAGCGGGCGCTTCGGTATATCACCGAGATCCCACCCACCCCGACCGCGACCCGGTGGAGATCGCCGCCTGGGCCTTGGAGCGCGCTCGCGAAGAGGGCAAGGACGTGCTGATAGTCGACACCAGCGGACGCCTGCACGTCGATGAGGTGTTGATGGCTGAGCTGGTGAACATTCGCGATGCCGTCAAACCGCACAACGTGCTGCTCGTGGTGGACTCGATGACAGGCCAGGACGCGGTCAACGTCGCCGAGCAGTTTGCCGCCGCGGTGCAGTTCGACGGCGTGGTGATGAGCAAGCTCGACGGCGACGCTCGCGGTGGCGCGGCGCTGTCGGTCAAGGCGGTCACGGGCAAGCCGATCCTGTTCGCCTCCACAGGAGAGAAGCTCGACCAGTTCGAGCGTTTCCATCCCGACCGCATGGCCCAACGGATCCTCGGCATGGGTGACGTGATGAGCCTGATCGAGCAGGCCGAGCGTCAGTTTGACGAGACCCAGGCGGTAGAACTGGAGCGCAAGCTTCGCCGCAACGAGTTCGGTCTCGATGATTTCCTGGACCAGCTCAAGACAGTGCGCAAGATGGGTCCGCTCACAAACGTGCTCGGCATGATCCCTGGTTTTGCGGGCGCTCAGCTAAAAAACTTGAAGGTGGATGAGCGTGAGCTCGACCGCATCCAGGCGATCATCCTCTCGATGACCGCCGAGGAGCGAAGCCGCCCGGAGCTGATCAAGGGTTCGCGCAGGCTTCGGATCGCCCGAGGCTCGGGGACCAATGTGCAGCAGGTCAACCAACTCGTCAAGCAGTTCGGCCAGATGCGCAAGGTGATGAAGCAGGTCGGTCGCGGCAAGATGCCAGACGTAGGCGCCCTCATGCGTCAGGCACGCTGATGGGCGACCCTGTGATCGACAATCGAGGTCCCCGGCTCGCCGGGCTGCGCTTGGCTGCGCCACCTGGTATCGAAAATCGAGGGGCCCGACCGAAGCCGGGAGACACTCGCCTGCGGCTCGCATCCCCGTTTCGGCCAGCTGGGCTGCGTCCGGCTGCGCCACCCTCTAAGCTCTTTAGCTGGATTCGTAAGCACTCAGAGAGGAAACCGTGTCGGTAAGGCTTAGGCTCACGCGAGTGGGCGCAAGGAAGAACCCCGTGTGGCGCGTCGTCGTCGCCGATCAGCGCTCTCCCCGCGATGGTCGCGTGATCGAGACGATCGGCCACTACAACGCTCAGACGAACCCCTCCACGATCGTGATCGATGAGGAGCGGGCAAAGAGCTGGCTTGCGCGTGGCGCCCAGCCGTCGAACACGGTTGCCAAGCTGCTGCGTATCCAGGGCATCAGCCAGGGTGGCCGCTGAGCGGTGCTGGCCGATCGGTGAGCGCATCTTGGTCATCGATCGGTCTGCGTCCTCGCTCGCTTATGTGCACAGCACACTGCACTCGCTGCGTCCTTACCGATCGGAGATCGACGGGATCTCCGATCGGCCAGCATGCTCATCGACCCCCCTGGACGCTTGTGACGCAAGAGTGTGATCGCAGGGGCTGTAGCGGATGTCCTCCGAGACCATGAGAGAGCTTCTGGAGTATTTGGCGCAGGGACTGGTCGACCACCCCGAAGATGTGTCGGTGGAGCAGTTCGAGGAGGACGACGGGACGATCGTGCTCGAGCTGTGCGTGGCCGATGGCGATTACGGCCAAGTGATTGGCCGAGGTGGCCGTACAGCACACGCGCTGCGAACGGTCGTGAAGGCCGCGGCTGTGAACGAGAAGCGCCGTGTGCTCATCGACATAGTTGATTGAGGTGAGCGAGGCGGCGGGTGAGCCTCCGCAGGGGAGCGGCAGCGACGCCAATGCGGTGTCGGCGGGTCGCGTGGGTCGCGCCCACGGTCTCGACGGGAGCTTCTATGTGACCGGCGCTCGCTCGCGCTTGCTCACACTCGGGACCACCGTCGTGGTGGCCGGTCGCACAGCGGAGGTTGTCAGGCGTGCCGGGACCGATGGGCATCCGATCGTGCGCCTTAATGGGATAGAGGATCGCGGCGCGGCGGAGGCGATGCGCGGACTCGACATGATGGTCGATCTCGCCGGCGCTCCGTTGCTCGCCGAGGGAGAGTGGTGGGCGAGTGAGTTGGAGGGGTGTGAGGTGGTGGACGGTAAGCGCCACGTCGGGCGCGTTGTGCGGCTCATAGAGCTGCCATCGTGCGAGGCCTTGGAAGTGAGACTCGAAACCCCCGGCGCCGATGATGCGGGGCGCCCAGCGGGCGATCTACTTGTGCCGATGGTGCGCGACGCGATCCGTCAAGTCGATGTTGCCAGCCGACGGATCGATGTCGACATGAGCTTCTTGGTTGAGTAGTCGTGGAAATCGACATCTTCACGCTGTTCCCCGAGTGGTTCGAGTGGTTCAAGGTCCAGCGCCACGTACGCAACGTGCTCGACAGCGGCTCGCGTGTGCAATGCGTGAACTTCCGCGATCACACCCCGCTCGGCGCCGGGCAGGTAGACGACACGCCATTCGGGGGAGGGGCCGGCATGGTGTTGCGTGTCGATGTGATGGACGCCGCGTTGAGCACCCATTACGGGGTTGACGCCACGCGTGTGCGCGAGGACCGTCGCGTGATCGCACTCGCGCCCGGTGGACGAGTGCTGGATGAGCAGTATGTGCGTGAACTGGCGAGCGAGCCGGCGCTGACCCTGCTGTGTGGGCGCTATGAGGGCTTTGACGAGCGGATCATCGAGCACTTCGCAAGCGAGACCCTCTCGATCGGGCGCTACGTGCTTTCCGGTGGGGAGCCCGCGGCGATGGTCGTGTGCGACGCGGTTCTACGCAAGCTCCCCGGAGCGCTCGGGCACGTCGAGTCGGTCGTGGAGGAGTCCTTCAGCGAGGCGCTCGACGGCGATCCCGAGTATCCCCACTACACGCGCCCCGCCGAGTATCGCGGCTGGCAGGTGCCGGAGATCCTGCTCTCGGGCCATCACGAGCACATACGCAAGTGGCGTGCTCAGCAAAGCAAACTACGTGGGGAGGGTGGCTGCGCCTAAGACAGCGGTGTTCGCTACCATTCGCGGGCGCGTCGGTCTGTGCAGCGACTCCCGCTCACACGACGCCTTCCTTTTGCCATGAGCACCGTTATCGAAAGCATCGAGCGTGCGCAACTGCGCCGCGTCCCCGACTTCGCGCCGGGCGATCGCGTGAAGGTGCATTTCCAAGTGATTGAGGGCACCCGTCGCCGCATCCAGGTTTTCGAGGGCGTTGTGATCAAGCGTCAGGGGCATGGGGCGCGCGAGACGTTCACCGTGCGCAAGCAGTCCTTCGGAGTGGGGGTCGAGCGTATGTTCCCCGTGCACTCGCCGAAGATCGAGCGGATCGAGGTGGCGGCCAGGGGAGATGTGCGCCGCGCCAAGCTCTACTACCTGCGTGATCGCGTCGGTAAGCGTGCACGTGTGCGCGAGCGTCGCTACACCGGTCCTGAGCAGATCGTCGAGTCTGGGCTGTTGTACGAGCCTACGGGTGCGACCGATGCGGACGGCGCGACAGCTGAGGAGACGATCCTCGACGCGGAGGGCACGGAGTCTGCCGTGAGCGTCGATGCCGAGAGCACTGAGATTCGGCAGGAGGGCGGGGATGAGTCCTCGGCGCCTGCCGCGTCACTGTCCGAGCCGGGCGAGGGGGGACCCGACGGCGCGGATGCGTCAGCGACGCAGGATGAGGCTGGAGATGGCGCCAGCACATCCCCTGAGGCCACCGATGAGGCCGATTCCCCCTCCGACGCCGGCGACGCTTCCGCTGGCGATTCGCCGGCGTGACACCCGCCAGCCCCTCGGCCAAGGGCGCTGAGGACAAGGATCTTCCGAAGTCGAGACTCAACTCGATCGTCGAGTTGGTGGTGATAGTGCTGGTGGCGCGTCGGACTCGCGCTCGGCATCCAAGCGTTCATCGTCAAGCCCTACAAGATTCCCGAGCCGCTCGATGGAACCGACGCTGAAGGTCGGCCAAAGGGTGCTTGTGGATCGCATCGGGATGCACTTCAGCGAACCGAAAATCGGTGAGGTCATGGTGTTCCATCCGCCGAAGGACGCCGAACAGCAGGTGTGCGGGCCGGCGCCCCACATGGTCACTCCTGGAGGCGCCGCCTGCGATGCGCCGGAGCCCGCAAGAGGCGAGCGTGAACTTCATCAAGCGGGTGGTGGCCGGTCCGGGCGACACGCTGTACATCAAGGAAGGTCACGCGTATGTCAACGGCAAGCGTGAGAGCGATTCCTACATCACTCCCTGCGGAAGCAGCTCAGAGTGCAACTTCCCGACGCCGATCAAGATTCCCGCCGGTCACTGGTTCATGATGGGGGACAACCGTGGCGAATCGGACGACAGTAGGTTCTGGGGACCCGTCCCCACAAGCTGGATCATCGGACAGGCCTTCTTCACCTACTGGCCTCCCGATCGCATCGGCTCCCTCTGAGGGCTCCTCGCCCCCGGCGGCGGTCTCCAGGGCGCCGTACTCAAAGCGCTCGGCGCGTCGTCGGAAGCGCGCGGGCTCGAGCGGGCAGCGCCTGTTCGCCTTCGACCGGCGGCTTCGGCGTGCCACTTGTCGCGGGTGCGGATGAGGCCGGTCGTGGCTGCTTGGCGGGTCCGCTCGTCGCCGCGGGAGTGCTGTTCGACTACGACCGGCTCACCACTCGCGAGCTGCGTGCTCTCGGAGCGCTCAACGACTCCAAGCAGCACACCGCACTGGCGCGCGAGCAGCTGTATCCGCTCGTGCTCTGCACCGCGATGCGGGTGACGGTTGTCTCGCGTTGTGTGAGCGGGATCGACTCGCGCGGGCTGCACAAGACGAATCTTGCGGCGTTGCGTGACGCGATACGCGGTGTCACGCGCGATGTCGACGGGGAGGTCGAGTGTCTGATCGACGGCTTCGCTGTGCCACAGTTCGAGCGTCCGCAGCGACCGATCGTGGGCGGCGATGCCACTAGCGCCGCGATCGCGGCCGCTTCGATCGTCGCGAAGGTCACGCGTGACCGCTACATGCACCACGCCGATGAGCTGCATCCCGGTTGGAGCTTTGCCGAGCACGTCGGCTACTCGACGCCAGTGCACCGCGAAGCGATCGGACGCCAGGGCGTCTCTCCGCTGCACCGCATGTCCTTCCAGTCGACGGCCTACCGCCAGCTCGCGCTCTGACCTGTGCGGGCGTTGGCGCGCTAAACAGACAGTAGATCGGCGGCTGGCTCGCCCTGGAAGACGGTCGGGAAGCGGTCGGCGAGACCACTTGCATGCAGGCCTGCGCTGACGACACGCGTTGCCGCCTCCGCGGCAGTGGCAGGGTCTGGCTCGTCGCTCGCGAGGATTACTACCATTGCTCCGTCATCCTCCCAGGAGAAGACTGGACCCAACTCGGGATGTGCGCGCTCCAGCTGTCTCGTGAGCGGCAACCACTTGGCTTCGTCGCTGAATGGCATATCGGCGACAGATGTCCAGGTCCGGTACTCCATGTTCGTTTTTATACTCCTTTCCACCGCCGGCTCACCAAGCCCCCTCGATGTGATCGAGGCGCAGCAGCTTGTCGGCGCCGTCGACGATCACTCCGACGGCGTCGAAGCGGATCGTGTGGGCCTTTGGGCGCGCGTGGGTGTTCTCATATAGCCACGCGCACGCCAGTCTGCCTCAGACGTGCGCGCTGGCTGAACTTCAGCCATGCCAACGGTTGATCCTCCGGGCACAGGCCCCTGCGGCGGTTGCTTGCGCGTCTTGTCTTGATCTCCGCGAAGACGAGCGCTCGCCCGTCGAATGCGATCAGGTCGATCTCACCGTGGCGGGTACGCACGTTGCGCGCCACCACGACGAACCCCAGTCGGCGGAAATGACCGACGGCGAGATCCTCACCAAGTTTGCCCAAGACGCGGCGGCCGTCGCCGGGGAAGGGAACGCCGGGGGAGGCGGAGCTCGCGGCAGACATGTCGCGAATCTACGACAAAAAATGTGCCGTAAAGCACACAAATGTGCCAATTTGCAGTCCTGTGCGATAAGAGATTCTTGGTCGTGGGGATCGGGGAGCGCTGCACGCCGGGCCTCGCTGCCATAGCCTTCGCGCCGATGTCGAGTGAAACCGCCAGCAGCGTCCGAGCCGATCGGACTCGGAAGGCACACACGCGAGTGAGGGCTGGAACAGCTTGGCATCGACGGCGTCAGCGGCTTCATGGGGATGCACTGGGACAGTGCCGACACCGTTCGCCTTGAGATCAGGCCGGAGCTGATCAACGCCGGTGGCCTGCTCTCCGGCGTGGTCACCTATGCGCTGATCGACTACTGCATGGGCTCGACGCTGTGGGTGCAGACCACCGAGGAGGAGCACATCGCGACGATCAACATCGCGATCAACTACATCCAGACCGCCGTCCGAGGGCGAGATCGTGTGCAAGTGCACACTGGATCGACGCAACCGCTCGAACGCGGTGCTGCGCGGCGAGGTGCGCCACGAGGACGGCCGTCTGCTCGTCACCGCGGTCGGCAGCTACGCGATCTTCCCCGCGCGCAAGCGTCCACCGGCGGGCTGACGCACAGTGTCGTGGGCCGGCCACGGTCGGTCAATGCGTGTCGAGCGCAAGAATGTTCTGAGCGCTCGCGGATCGACCAGCCGCGCCGTGCTCACCACCTGGATAGCCGTCATGCCTGATCTCACCCACACACCACGCGCGCTCACGATCGCCGGATCGGACTCGGGCGGTGGGGCCGGCATCCAGGCCGACCTGAAGGCGTTCGCCCGCTGCGGCGTGCATGGGATGAGCGCGATCACCGCGATCACCGCCCAAAACACGCTCGGCGTGAGCGCGATCCACCCGATTCCCGCCGAGGTCGTCCTCGCGCAGGTGCGGGCGGTGGTCGAGGACATCGGCGTCGACGCCGTCAAGGTCGGGATGCTTGCCGGCAGCGAGATCGTCTCACGCCGTGGCGCAAGCGCTCGATGAGCTTCCCGCGGGTACGCCCGTGGTGGTCGATCCGGTGATGGTCGCGGAGTCCGGTGCGCGGTTGTTGGACCCCGAAGCTCAGAGTGCGCTGATCGCCGAGATATTGCCGCGCGCCACCGTCCTCACCCCGAACGTCCCCGAGGCGCGTGCGCTCGCCGGTCAAGCCCATGTGCAAGCCGCCAAGCCGCGAGGATGGGCATGCCACCAGGATCGAGGATGGCGGGGATGAGCTGGAAGCTCAGGAGCTTGCTCGTGCTGTGCTTGCGCTGGGACCGCGCATCGTCGTGCTCACCGGCGGTCACCGTGCACAGGCGGTCGACCTGTTCATCGACTCCGAGTCCCCAGAGCAGATCACGAGCATCCCGGGGAGCGCCACCCCGATGGCGCCGCACACGGCTCCGGGTGCACCCATTCCTCGGTGCTGGCCGCCCAGCTCGCGCTCGGCCGCGCCCCGCTGCAGGCCGCGTTCGCCGCGCGCGCTATCACCGGCGCGGCGGTCGCCGGCGGGTTGCGCGACATCGGCCAGGGCTCGGGCCCGGTGGACGTGATCGGCTTGGAGGGCCTGCGCCGTCGATAGGGGACGCCGAGGCGTGTCCTGAGCACGTGTGTCGGGACACGGGCGAGAGCATCGAACGCGCCGGGCTCCGCGCCCATGCGATCGCCGCACGCGAGCCGCGCCGAGGCATTTGGTTGCGCTTGGCGGGTTTGCCATAATCGATGGCGATGAAGTTGCTGCGCGTCAAGCCCGGACATGGCGATGTGGTGCTCGCCGAGGGCGACGTGTCCGTGCCTGAGCAGCACGCCGAGCTGCTCGCCGCGTTCCGTCGTGAGCTCGACGCGGGCATGTGGGCCGCCGTGCCTACGAGCAGCGCCGCGGGGCGTCGCGAGGCGGAGCTCGTCAAAACCTTCGAGGAGATCCCCGCGGACGCCGAGCGTGTGATCTTCTTTCCTCGCGCCGCGGGCGGGCGCTGATGGCCTCGACTCCTGAGCGCTCAGAAGGCACGACCAGGCGACCCCGCTGTATCGCGGGGCTCGACCTCCTAGCGTCCATGCCGCTCGCTCTCGGCACCTCCGGGCTCGTGCTGGTCGCGCTGTTGTGGGTGATCGCTCTTCCCGTTCTGCGGGAATCGGTCCCGCGGGTGCGACGGGCGCTCCTTGCGCGTATCGGGGCTCGATCCGAGCCGGTCGCTCGCAGACGGCTATGACCCCGGTCGCGAACTGCGCGCCGAGCAGCGTGCCAGAGCGCTGCTGCGCTCGTGCGTCAACGAGGAGGAGTGGGCGATGTACAGCGAGCTCGGCTTCCTGCGCGTAACGGGGGCTGTTGCGGGGAACCCGTACGCATACCTCCTCTACCCTCACGAGCCGATCCTCGCCTATGATCCGCGCTCCGAGCAGGTGCTGGGCGAGTACTGCGTCGAGTTTCCCGATCGCACGCGTCCCTACGGCAACTCGATGTTGCCGGACGCGGACGACGTGCTCGCCAAGTGGATGGCCCTCACCGCGGATGAGCGCTCGCTGATCGAGCAGGCCAACATGCACCTGCCCGGTCGTCAGATCAGCCTCGTGCGGGTACGTCGCGATCTCACGCGTCTGTCCTGTTGGGAGCGTGAGCGCGCCGGCACCGGCGCGGCGGAGGAGCCACCCCAGCGCGCCGCGCCGCGCGAGCGCGCTTCGCTGCACGCCGGTAGTGTTCCGGCGCTGTGAGTACTGAAGGCCCCTTCGACGTCAAGCACCGCTCGCGCGCGCTCACCGAGGGTCCCGAGCGTGCCGCCGCGCGCGCCTATCTGCACGGGATCGGCTACACCGCCGAGGACCTGGCCAAGCCGATCGTCGGGGTCGCTCACTCGTGGATCGAGACGATGCCATGCAACTTCAACAATCGCGTGCTCGCCGCGAAGGTCAAGGAGGGCATCCGCGCGGCCGGTGGCACGCCGATGGAGCTCAACACGATCGCGATCTCCGACGGCATCACGATGGGCACCTCGGGGATGCGCGCCTCGCTCGTCTCCCGCGAGCTGATCGCCGACTCGATCGAGCTGGTCGCCTCCGCGCACGCGTTCGACGCGCTGGTGGTCATCTCCGGTTGCGACAAGACGATCCCCGGCGCGGTGATGGCGCTCGCGCGCCTGGACATACCAGGGCTGATGCTCTACGGCGGCTCGATCCGCCCCGGCCACTACAAGGGCCAGGACGTGACGATCCAGCAGGTGTTCGAGGCCGTCGGGGCTTATGCCGCGGGCAAGATCACCGAGCAGGAGCTGCACGACCTGGAGGAGGTCGCCTCGCCGGGCGCGGGCGCGTGCGGCGGGCAGTTCACCGCCAACACGATGGCGATGGCCTTCGAGGTGCTCGGCATCTCGCCGGCGGGCTCCTCGATGGTGCCGGCCGAGGACGGGCGCAAGCTGCAGGTGGCGGTGCAGTGCGGCGAGCTGGTGATGGATGTCCTGCGCAGAGGGTTGCTCCCCAGCCAGATCATCACAAAGCCGGCGCTCGAGAACGCGATCGCGGCGGGCGCGACGAGCGGCGGCTCCACCAACATCGTGCTGCACCTGCTGGCCGTCGCCCGCGAAATGGGTGTGCCGCTGTCGATCGAGGAGTTCGACCGGATCTCCGACGCGACCCCGTTGCTGTGCGACCTGCAGCCCGGTGGCCACTATGTGGCGACCGACCTGTATGAGGCCGGTGGCGTGCCGCTCGTGATCCGCCGCCTACAGGAAGTCGGCGTCCTGCGCGGCGAGGCGATCACCGTCACCGGGCGCACGATCGCCGAGCACGCCGCCGAGGCGCGGGAGACGCCCGGACAGCGCGTCGTGCGGCCGCTCTCCGATCCGCTGAAGCCCACGGGCGGCTTTGCGATCCTGCGTGGCAACGTCGCACCGGATGGCTGCGTGGTCAAGCTCGCCGGCCACGAGCGTCGTCATCACGTCGGTCCCGCGCGCGTGTTCGACGGCGAGGAGGCCGCGATGGCCGCGGTGCTCGCCCACGAGATATCCGAGGGAGACGTGGTCGTGATCCGCGGCGAGGGTCCCGCCGGCGGTCCCGGTATGCGCGAGATGCTGTCCGTCACCGCCGCGATCGTCGGCGAGGGGCTGGGAGAGAGCGTCGCGCTGATCACCGACGGGCGCTTCTCCGGTGCGACGCATGGTTTCATGGCTGCCCACGTCGCCCCAGAGGCGGTTCGCGGCGGGCCGATCGGTGCGCTTGCCGACGGCGATGAGATCACGATCGACGTCGAAGCACGTCGCATCGACGTCGCGCTCACAGACGCGCAGATCGCCGAGCGGCTCTCGGCCTACAAACAGCCGCCGCGCGCGGACGAGCACATCGACGTGGCGATCCGCAAGTACGCGAAGCTCGTGGGCTCGGCCGCCGAAGGCGCCGTCACAAGCTGAGCCGCGCGCAAAGCCGGTGTGCTTCGCCGCTGAAGGCGCGACCACCGCTGAGCTACTCGGCGACGAACTCGCTCAGCAGCTCGTTGAACGACGCGGGACGCTCGAGCATCGCCACGTGGCCGGTGTCCTCGAAGATCACCTTGCGCGAATTCGGGATCAGCTCCTCGAACACGCTCGCGTCCGCTACCGGGATCACCTTGTCTTCCGCGCCCCACACGATCAGCGTCGGGCAGGCGATCTCAGGCAGACGTTCCTTGATCGGGTAGTCGATGTTGGCCTGCAGCGCCTGCATGAAACCGGGCTTGCCCGCCCCGCGCAACTGCTCGGCCGCAAGCGCCGCCGGCAGCCGGTCTGGATGGCGTGTGACGAGCCCGAGCGTCAGGTTGCGCAGTCCCGGCCGGCGTGTCACCCAGTCTGATTGCGCGGCGGTCCATCCGGTGTACAACGCCACCATTGGCGCCAGCCGGCGCAGGTAGGGCTCGATCCGTTCGACCCCGCGGTGGCGGTAGGTGCTGATCCCGGCCGCCGACACCAGCACCAGGCGCTCTACGCGCTGGGGAAAGGCGATCGCAAGCTCGGTGGAGACGAACCCGCCCATCGAGTTGCCGACCACCGTCGCCGCGCTCACGCCAAGCGTCTCCAGCAGCCCGTCGAGTATGCGCGCGTACGCGGAGATCGTGATCTTCTCGTGCGGCATCGGCGAGTGGCCGAAGCCCGGCAGGTCCATCGCGATCACCCGATGATCACCGAGCCGGGAGACACTGGCCTTCGGCCAGCATCCCCGTTTCGGCCGCAAACACGGGCAGCTGCTCGAGCCAGTTCGGCCAAGAGCCCGACAGGCCGTGCACGAACACGATCGCGGGACCTTCGCCCATGTCGATCGTGTTGACTGGTGTGCCGGCCACTGTCACCCAGCGCTGATGCTCGCGCCAGTCGACGTCCAGCCAGCTCGAGCGTCCCTCCGGTCCGTAGGACCGGCAGCAGGTCCTCCTCGGGCGGAGTGTCAACCGTGCTCATCAACCAATAATCTACTCGCCAATGCGCATCGCCATCGATGTCGACTCGACTCTGCACCACTACTGGGATGTCCTCTCGGAGATCTCCAGGCGCCGCTTTGGCATCGAGCTGCCCTATGAGGAGCAGTTCACATGGGGCATCACGCGTCTGCGCCCCGACCAGCTGCAGCTGTGCATCGAGGAGAGCCACAGCGAGGAGACGATCCTTGCCGGTCGCCCCTATCCGGACGCGGTCGACACGATTCGCGCGTGGAGCGAGCAGGGACATTTCATCCACATAACGAGCCACCGCTCCAGCGCGTGCGCCGCGTCCACCGCCGCGTGGCTTCAGAAGCTGGGGCTTCCCTTCGATGATCTTTGCTGCTCCTTCGACAAGGTGAGTCGTTGTGTGGAACTCGACATCGACATCTTGATCGACGACAGCCCACTCAACATCAGCGCGGCGATCGAGTGTGGCATCGCGCCCGCCACGATCCTGCACCCCTGGAACGCGGAGCTTTGTGAGGTTGAGGATGTCATCGCCGCTCACGACTGGATTGAGCTCGCGCGGCTGCTGGAGCCCGTTCTTGCGACGGTCGATTCGTCGACGCTCGCCGGCAACCGCTAAGCGGGTCCGGCTGCGTCCTGGCAGGGCGCAGGGCCTGCGATGGCGAACTTTAGGTCGTGCCCAAACGAGCAATCAGCCCAGAAGCGCGGCGGGAGTCACGATGAGCGCCGCGAGCGCAGAGCAAGCTCCGCGGCTCAGCGCGTCGTGGATGGACGCGCTGGCCCAGCTCGATGAGGATCTGCGTCGCACCAACGCCGCTCCCCGCACACGTCGGGCATACGCGATCGACACTCTGCAGTTCGGTGCATGGGCAGACGCACGCGAGCTGGCGCCCGCGGGTGTCGGTGTGCGCGACATTCGCCGCTATATCGCTCACCTCTCCGAGCGGGGCCTCTCGGCCACCACCACCGCTCGCAAGCTCGCCGCGATCCGAGCGCTGTTTCGCAGCCAGCGCGAGCACGGGCACATCGAGCAGAGTCCCGCCGATCTGCTCTCGACACCTCGCCGCGGCTCCTACCTGCCGCGTGTGCTGAAGGCGCCGGAGATGGGCCGCTTGCTCGACAGCATCCCCGCCGGCGGAGATGGCGGACCATTGAACCTACGCGATCGTGCGCTGTTCGAGCTGGCCTACGCGTGCGGTCTGCGCGCCGAGGAGATCGTTTCATTGGACCTCTCCGACGTCGACCACGAGGCCGAGCAACTGCGCGTCGAGGGCAAGGGCTCAAAGACCCGCTTTGTCCCTGCCGGTGAGGTTGCGCTGGGTGCGGTGCGGGCGTATCTGGAGCGCGCTCGTCCCGCGCTTGCCCGCCCCGCGCTCGCTCGCACTCCTACAGCCGGCGCCGCGAATGGGGAAGTGAGCCTCAGGCGCTCGCCCGGAGCCGACCGCGAGCAGGCCGCTCTGTTTCTCAGCCGCACCGGCCGGCGGCTCTCCACCAGCGACGTGCGCCGACGCTCTGCGCGCCTGGTCGACGCGGGCGGGAGTGCAGGGCGGACTATCCCCGCACGCGCTGCGCCACAGCTTTGCTACCCACCTGCTCGACGGTGGCGCGGACCTGCGCACGATCCAAGAGCTGCTCGGACATTCGAGCATCTCTACCACGCAGGTCTACACTCGGGTAGAGTCCGCCAGACTCAGAAGCGCCTATGCGCGCAGTCACCCTCGGGCCTGATCGGCGGGAGAAGACCCTGGAGACGAACGTCAAAGCGATCGAGCTGCGCGAACTGTGGCGGCGCTATAAGTCCGAGAACGACCCTCGCGCCCGCGAGCGGTTGGTTGTCGCCTACTCGCCGCTGGTCAAGTACGTGGCCGGTCGCACAGCGGCCGGCCTGCCTCCGCATGTCGAGGAGGCCGACCTGGTCTCCTACGGGCTCGTCGGGCTGATCTCGGCGATCGAGCGCTTCGACATCTCGCGGGAGATCAAGTTCGAGACCTACGCGATCACGCGCATCAAGGGCGCGATCATCGACGAGCTGCGCTCGATCGACTGGGTTCCCCGTAGCGTGCGCGCTCGTGCGCGTGAGATCGAGCGGGCCAACACCAAGCTCGAGCACCGGTCTGCAGCGCAGTCCCAACGACGAAGAGATGGCCGCCGAGTTGAGCCTCACGGTGCCCGAGTTCCACGAGTCGCTGCTCGCGATCTCCCATTCCTCGGTGGCGGCGCTGGATGAGCTGTGGACCGTCTCGGATTCCAGCGGCGACCAGGTCTCGCTGATGGACACGATCGTGGATCCCAATGCGCCCGATCCTTCGCGTGCGCTCGACGTCGGCGACTTGAAGGATCGCATCGCCGACTCGATCGCCTCGCTCCCCGAGCGCGAGAAGCTCGTGATCGCGCTCTACTACTACGAGAATCTGACGCTGCGCGAGATCGGCGAGGTCCTCGGCGTCACCGAGTCGCGCATCTCCCAGCTTCACACGAAGGCCGTGCTGCGACTGCGTGGGCACATGCAAGACGGCTCGTTTGACGAGTAGGCCGCGCCGCGCCGTCGCGCCCGTCCGGCTAACCTAGAAGACGGATGGCCGCTCGCGCGATAGTCACCTCGCACCCCGTGGTCGCCTGCGACGTATGCGGCAGGAGCCTGCTCCGGGGTGAGAGCCCTGACGTGTTTCTCGCCGGCGGCCAGCGCCGCACCGTGTGCGAGCTGTGCGTCCCACGGGCCGCCGCGGAGGGTTGGCTGCGTGAGGCCGACAGCCACGATTCCAGCGTTCGCCCGACCCGCGGACGGCGTGCGGGCTCGCTGTTCGGACGGCTGCGCCAACGGCGCGAGCCGGTGGAGGCGCCGCTGCGTCGTGAGACGACTCATCCGGCTCCCGGCGCCGCTGGCGCCGAGGACAGCGCGCCACGAGATGACGGTCTCTACGAGTTTCTGGACGGCGGTGCGATCGAGCGCGCCGAGCCATATGAGCAGGAGCTGTACATCGATTCCGCGCCCGCCGGCGAGTCAAACGCCGAGCGCGTGGAGCGTAGAGCCCGACGGCTTTGTCCAGGACGGCTCCGAGCCGCGAGCTCACGATCTCGATCAGAGCTGGTCCGCGTACGCGGATGAGCCGGCGCATGTCGCTGTCACGAGCGGCGAATTGAAGGTTGCTCGGGCGCTCGAGGTCTTCAACGCGGGCGAGCAGCCGCGACGTGTCGCGGGTGTCGCCCGCTCGCTTGGCGCTCCGTCGGTCACCGCGCGAGCTTTGGAGGAGTCCGGTAGCACCGTTGCGATCGTGGTCGCCTGGGAGCTGTGCTGGTACCGCTATGAGGTCGATCTTGGCGATGAGGCAGCCGGATCGCGGCTCATCGCGCAGGGGATGGAGCTAGATGAGCTTCCCGAGGAGGACAGGCTCGGAAACGTGGCCACCGACGAGCACGGCGAGCTCACGCCGCTGGTCGAGATTCGCTGAGCATTCGAGGCGCAGTACGATCTACGCACGATGATCTATTGCGTCGTGCCCAAGCCTCTGGCCGACGAGCTCTACCCGAAGCTCGTCAAGCACTATGAGAACGATGAGAACGTGACGGTCATAATCGATCGCCGCGAGTCAGACCGTCGCGCGCGTGGCTCGAAGGCCTCCGAGGCCGACTTGCAACGTCGCGTGATTCGTGACCGCCGCCGCGCTCGCGTGCCTGGGGATCTGCCGCCGCTCGCTGACGGCTCCTAAGCTTCCACATGAAGGTTGTCGTACACGTCGACGGCGGATCGCGTGGTAACCCTGGGCCGGCCGCCGCCGCAAGTGTCGTCTCGGCACCATCAGGGGAGGTCCTGGACGAGGCGTCTGAGCTGCTTGGCACCGTCACCAACAATGTCGCCGAGTATCGCGCCTTGCTGCTTGGCCTGGCGCGTGCGGGGGCGCTTGGAGCGACCGAGGTCGAGGTCGTCAACGACTCCGAGCTGATCGCCAAGCAGGTGCAGGGGCTCTACAAGGTCAAGCATGCCGCGATGCGCCCGCTCCACAGCGAGGCGATGGCGGCTTTGCGTGGCTTTGGCACGTGGAAGATCCGCTCGGTTCCGCGCGCGCAGAACGCGCACGCCGACGCGCTCGTCAACGCAGCGCTTGACGGCGCCGCGGCCGGCGCGAGGAACTGAGGCGGCCGGCGTCGCTCGGGCGCTCTCGATTGACGGTGGGCGCTCTGGCTCGATGTGGCGCAACGCGGATCGATCGCAGCGGCCCGGCATCGGCCCACGCGCGCCGCGGGTGTCGCTAGGCTCGGCCAGTGCTTGGGCCCCGCAACCGCGAGCTACTAGGTCTGATTCCCGCGGCGCTGCTCGTCACCGCCGGCTTCACCGCGATCTTCGTCCAGCAGCAGAACAACTCAACGAGCGCCTCGACCAATGTCACGCTCAACCATGCCTCGAATCTGTCGCTGACATACGGCGCGCTGTTTCTGGGCCTGTGTCTGGCCGCGCATCTGGTGATTCGCTTCGCGCTGCCCGACGCCGATCCCTACCTGTTCCCGCTGGCCGCGGCGCTTGCGAGCGTCGGGATCGTGATGATCTACCGGATCAACCCGTCGCTGGCGCGCCAGCAGGCGTTGTGGATGATTGTCGGGCTGGTCCTGTTTGCCGTCACGATCGTGTGGCTGAGACGCAGGGGGGTGGGCGTGCTCGAGCGCTACCGCTACACGATCGCCGCGGTGGGGATCGTGATGGCTGTGCTGCCGCGCTTTCCGGTGATCGGCGAGCAGGTCAACGGTGCGTATCTGGACATCCATTTCGGCTCGCTCTCCTTCCAGCCGGCCGAGCTCGCGAAGGTCGCGATCGTGATCTTCCTGGCCAGCTACCTGCGCGACAACCGCCAGATTCTCGTGACGGCGGGAAGACGCATCCTCGGCCTCACGTTCCCGCCGATGAAGCAGTTCGGACCGATGCTGGTGGTTTGGGGCGCGGCGATGGCGACGTTGCTGCTCACGCGCGAGCTCGGCACATCACTGATGTTCTACGGCGCGTTCCTCGCGCTGTTGTATGTAGCTACCGGACGCTTCTCCTTCCCGCTGATCGGGCTCGTACTGTTCGGGCTTGGCGCGTGGTTCGTCGCGACGCACGTCGGCCACGTCCACAGCCGTGTGCTCGCCTGGGAACATCCCTTCGAGAAGTCTCTGTACTACGCGGAAGGAGGCAGCTACCAGCTGGCCCAGTCGCTGTTCGCGCAGGCCGATGGAGGCTTGCTCGGGACGGGCTTCGATCAGTCGCTGCTGGTGCTTCCCCACACGCGCCAGCCGATTCTGCCGGTGCCTGAAAGCGACATGATCTACGCGGTGATCGTCAACGAGCTCGGGCTCGTGGGCGCCGCGGCGCTGCTGCTCACGTACCTGTTGTTCGTCGCGCGTGGCCTGAAGACGGCGATGCTCGCACGCGACTCGTTCTCCAAGCTGCTCGCGGTAGGGCTGTCGTTCGTGGTCGCGATGCAGGTGTTCGTGATCGTCGGTGGCGTCACGCGTGTGATCCCGCTCACGGGTGTCACGCTGCCGTTTGTCGCCTACGGTGGCTCCTCGGTGGTGATGAACTTCGTGCTGCTCGCCCTGCTGCTCGTGATCTCAGATCGCGCGCGCAGGCCCTATTCGTCATCGCGCTGAGTCGCTCTTCGCGCCGTGGCGCACTCGAACGAGCGCTCCAGTGACGCCGTTAGAGCCACATATTGGGCGTAAATGTGTCGGTTTGGGTAGTTTCGAGCAGGTTCGTTGCGGGTTTTGGTCGAAAACCTCCACATAGTCGTGAGTCCCCGCCGCTTGGCGTGCCCATCGACGAATATCTGCCGCGATGCCAACCTCAACAACAGACACCACCTCGAGCATCGTTGTCCGGGCGCGCGACACGCGCACCGGGGAGGACCGTCGTAGGCGCTATCCAGGACCGATCGGGGGTGACTTCTCCTCATCCGCGGGATTGCACCAACGGCCATGGCTGGGACGCTTGCGCCGTGCGCTGCGCGAGGACCTGTTCGTGTTGCACTACCAGCCGATCGTCTCGCTGCGGCAGGGCACCGTGTCCCACTACGAGGCGCTGATCCGCCTCGCTGACGACCCCGACGGGCGGCTGACGCCACCGTGTGACTTCCTTCCCGCCGCCGAGCGCTACGGTCTGATCCAGGAGATCGACCGGATGGTCGTAAGCAAGGTCGTCGCCCTGATCGGCGATGAGCTGGCCACCGATCGGGGATCGGCTAGCGAAGCGCGGGTGGCGCTCAACCTCTCCGCCCTGTCGATCACCGACCGGGGCATGCTCGCTCACATCGAGCACGAGCTGATCCGCCGCCAGGTCGATCCCGAGCGACTTGTTGTCGAGGTCACCGAGACGGCCGCGATCAGCGACATGGGCCGCGCCCAAACTTTCTGCGAAGGCGTGCACACACTCGGCAGCTCGGTTGCGCTCGATGACTTCGGCGCCGGCTTCGGCTCCTTTCAGTACCTCAAGCATCTGCCTTTCCGCTACCTGAAGATCGACGGCGATTTCATCCGCACGCTGCCAAGCTCCCACAAGGATCAGCTGGTAGTGCAGGCGCTCGTCGGCCTGGCCCAGGGAATGGGCAAGCAGACGATCGCCGAGTACGTGGGCGATGAGCCCACGATGTGCTTACTGCGCGACTACGGCGTCGACTACGCGCAGGGATTTGAGGTCGGACGTCCCTGCGGCCAGGTCGAGGCGTTCGCGCAGGCCGTCTAGAGCCGAACAGGTTCCTGGTCGCGCCAGACTGGTTTCTGGTCTCTCAGCGCGGCTCGGGTATCTGCGTACGCAGTATCGCGTCCCAAGCCCTGTCCGGCAGCAGTTTGCGCTGGAGCACCGTCAGGTGGGCTGAAGCGGTGAGCAGCATTCGCGACGGAGGACGCCGGCGCGAGATCGCCTTCTCGATCGCCTTCGCCACGACATCCGGTCCGCCGCCGAGATGGCGCATCGGACCCTCATACACCTCGCGTGTCATCGCCGCCAGCTTCGTGTTGAACTGCTGCGGGTCATACCGGGCCACTCGTGCGGCGCTGAACCAGCTCCCGCCTCGCCAACGGTGGCGGCCGCGGTCTTGCCGAACTCGGTCGTGATCAGTCCGGGCTCGATCAGCACCACGTCCACACCGAAGCCCCGCACCTCGAAGCGCAGCGCGTCACTGATCGCCTCCAGGGCATGCTTGGTGGCGTGGTAGAGCCCACCGCCCGGCAGTGTCAGTCGCCCGCCCATCGAGCCGACGTTGACGACCTTGCCCCAATGCTGTGAGCGCATCGCCGGCAGCACCATCTGGGTGAGCGCAATCAGGCCGAACACGTTCGTCTCGAACTGGCGGCGCACCGCCTCCAGCGGCACCTGCTCGATCGGCCCGCCCTGCGAGTAGCCGGCGTTGTTGACGAGCACGCCGACCGCGCCATGCTCGCGCTCCACGGTCTCGACCGCCGCGCGCATCGACTGCTCGTCGCAGACGTCGAGTTGCAACAGCTCGCAGCCGGCCTCCGCCAGGTGCTCGATCGACTCGGGCCGCCTGCGCGCTGGCGTAGACCTTCCAGCCATGGCCCGCCAGGCGCCGCGCGGTGGCCTCGCCGATTCCCGAGGAGCATCCGGTGATCAGGACCGCCTTGGACGCGCCGTCGGACATCTGCGCAGCATACGGAATGCGGCGCTCGGTGCGATTGCGCTCGGCGCGGGTTGATCGCGCAGGTACGCGTCTCATCCTCTAGGCTGCCGTCTCGATGCGTGCCGTCACTTTCCAGGCGCCCGGCGAGGTGCTCGTAGCGGATGTCCCAGAGCCCGAGATCTCAGATCCCGGCGATGCGATCGTCCAGATCGAGGCGACCGGGGTGTGCGGCTCGGATCTGCACATCTACCACGGCCGCGTGAAGATCGAGCCCGGTTTCACGATCGGCCACGAGTATGTGGGCACGGTGCTCGCGGTCGGCGATGCGGTGCACAGCGTGGCGGTCGGCGACCGTGTGCTCGGCTGCTTTCAGACGGCTTGCGGGCACTGCTACTTCTGCCGGCGAGGCTGGTTTCACAAGTGCGACTCCTCGCGCACGTTCGGCCATGGCGCGGCGCTCGGCTCGCTGCAGGGCACCCAGGCCGAGCGGGCGCTGGTTCCAAGCGCCGAGCTGGTGTTGCGCAAGGTCCCGGCCGGTATGAGCGACGACACCGCGCTGTTCGCCGGCGACGTGATGGGCACCGGCTTTCATGCCGTGGTGGACAGCGGACTGCGTCCCGGTGACGTCGCCGCCGTGCTCGGGCTGGGGCCGGTGGGGCTGTGTGCCGTGCAGGCGGCGAGGGCGTGCGGGGCGGCGCACGTGATCGCGATCGACACGGTGGCAGAGCGCCTCGCGGTGGCTGAGAGCTTCGGCGCGCAAGCTGTCCATCTGAGCGAGGGGGATCCCCGTGCCGCGGTGCGCGAGGCCACTGAAGGACGGGGTGTGGATGTGTGCATTGACGCTGTAGGCCACCCGCAGGCGTTCGATCTCGCGCTGAAGCTCACACGCAAGTGCGGCACGGTGCAGGCAGTGGGGGTGTACGCCGAGCGCGCGGAGGTCCACATGGGCCTGTTGTGGATCAAGTCGCTGCACGTGTGCGCCGGCCACGCCAACGTGATCGGCCACGTTGACCGGGTGCTGGCGATGATGTCAGCGGGATTGCTCGACCCGACGCCGCTCGTGACCCACCACATGAAGCTGGAGGACGCGCCGGAGGCGTACGCTCTATATGACCGCCGCGAGGCGCTGAAGATCGTCCTGACGCCCTAAGACCGCGTTTCAAAGGAGCTTTCGATGAGCACCGCTACACAACCAACTCTTCCCGACGCGCTCAGTGACGCCGCGCGGGACTTCATCGCCAAGGAGCACCATCTGCTGATCGGCGCCGATCGTGTGCCTGCCGCCGACGGCCGCACGTTCGTCACGCTCGACCCGTCAAGTGGTCGCGAGATCGCGACCGTTGCCCAGGCGGGCGCCGAGGACGTGGCGCGTGCGGTCGCCGCGGCTCGCGCGGCGTTCGAGGGCACGTGGAAGACGCTGCCCCCGTCCGAGCGCTCGCGGCTGATCGGGGCGCTGGCCGATGCGATCGAGGCAAACCAGGAGGAGCTGGCGCAGATCGAGTCGCTTGACAACGGCAAGCCGGTGAAGCTCGCCCAGTATGTGGACGTGCGCGGCACGATCGCCCACTTGCGCTACTACGCGGGCTGGCCCACGAAGATCGAGGGCAGCGTGCTGCCGGTGACCGCGCCGGACATGCTCTGCTACACGCGCCGCGAAGCGGTCGGGGTGTGTGGGCAGATCGTGCCGTGGAACTTCCCGCTGATGATGGCCTCCTGGAAGATCGCCCCGGCGCTGGCCGCCGGCTGCACGATCGTGCTGAAGCCCGCCGAGCAGACCCCGCTGAGCGCACTGCGTCTCGGTGAGCTGGCGCTGGAGGTCGGGTTCCCGCCGGGCGTGCTGAACGTGCTCACCGGCGACGGCGAGACAGGCGCCGCGCTCGTGGACGATCCCGGAGTCGACAAGATCGCGTTCACGGGCTCCACCGCGGTCGGACGCGAGATCGGCGCGAAGGCCGGACGTGCACTGAAGCGCGTGACGCTCGAGCTCGGTGGCAAGTCACCCAACATCATTCTCGAGGACGCCGACATCGAGGCGGCGGTGAAGGGTTCCTATCAGGCGATCTACTTCAACTCCGGCCAGGCGTGCAACGCGGGCTCGCGGCTGTTCGTACCGGCGGCACACTTCGATGAGGTCGTGGGGGCGCTTGCCGACAGTGCGAAAGCAACTCGCCTGGGGGCCGGCCTGGATCCGCAGACCCAGCTCGGGCCGCTGGTGTCCGCCGAGCAGCGCGACCGCGTGATGTCCTACATCGACGCCGGTCGCGAGCAGGGCGCGGAGCTAGTCACGGGCGGTGGTGTGGCGCTTGCCGACAGCGGCGGCTGGTTTGTCGAGCCGACCCTGTTCAGCACGGCCTCGGAGGATCTCAGCATCGTGCGCGAGGAGATCTTTGGGCCGGTGTTGGTGGCCTCGCCTTACGACACGCTCGAGGAGGTTGCCGAGCGCGCCAACGCCACCGAGTACGGCCTGGCGGCAGGGGTGTGGACGCGCGACGTGGGCAAGGCGCACCGCCTCGCGGCGCTGCTGCGCGCCGGCTCGGTATACATAAACCAGTGGGGGCTGGTCGATCCGGCGGCGCCATTCGGAGGCTTCAAGGCATCGGGCGTGGGACGCGAGCACGGTCACGATGGGCTCAGTGCCTACCTGGAGACGAAGACCGTGTGGACGGCACTCGGCTGAGCCCGTTGGTGGCGTCCGCGAAGAAGGCTCACGGGGGTCACGAGTCCCCGCTAAAGTCCCGCATATGAACGGGCACGGTCTGAAGCCCGGGAGCCTTGAGATATCCAGTGCGCTTCTCGACGGCGCCGTCACGGTCTCCCTGCAAGGTGAGCTTGACCTGTCCTCCGTTCGTCGGATGGAAGAGCGCTTCGCGTCGATCGACGAGCAGCGTCCATCGCGCGTGGTGGTCGATCTCCGCGGGCTCGCGTTCATCGACTCGAGCGGCCTGCGAACGTTGTTGATCGCCGACGAGCGGGCCGGCGAACACGGCTATGAGTTCGTGCTGATACCAGGCCAGGAGCCGGTGCAAAGAGTGTTTGAACTGACGGGGGCGCTCGACGTGCTGCGCTTCGAGCTTTGACGGCGAGAACCGCTCGGGCCTTGTGAGCTCGATCGCCGAACAACAGCCGGCCGCCATCAGCCGCGCGCTCTCCAGCGGCAGAGAGCGTCGCTGGACGCTGCTTGCGAGCGCGCTCAGTCTGGTGCTGCTTGCCGCCACCCTTGAGATCGTGCTCGACGCGGCGCTCGGCCACTCAGCGCTGATCCCCAAGCAGCCGAGCACAACCAAATGGATGGTCGGCATCGGCGAGCGCCTCGGCTACCGCGTGTTCCTGATCGCGCTGCTCGCTTACACGGGTGCGTTCGTGGGGATGGTGGTGCTCGCGCGGCAGATCTCCACGCGCTGGGCGATCGCGCTCACCGCGGCGCTGCAACTGATCGTGTTTGCCGGTCCGATCCTGATCTCGACCGACGTGTTCAGCTACATCGCCTACGCGCGCATGGGGGTGGAACACGGTGTCAACCCCTACCTGCACGGCCCGATCTCGATCTCCGGCGATCCGGTGTATCGCTATGTCGGCAAGGACTGGATCAAGGTGGCGACCGCCTACGGGCCGCTCTACACGCTGCTGTCCTATCCATTGGCTCCGCTCGGCGTCGCCGGAGCGCTGTGGGGGATGAAGCTGGAGGCGCTGCTGGCGAGCGCCGGCACGCTCGCGCTGACGTGGCGCTGCGCGCGGATGCGTGGCCTTGACCCGAAGTTCGCGTTGATCGCGGTGGGTGTGAATCCACTGTGGGTGATCTACGGCCTGGGGGGTGCCCACAACGACCTGATCATGACGCTGCTGTTGATGGGCGCGGTGACGCTCACACTCGCGGGCGAGCGCGGCTCGCGCGATGAAATGTTTGCTGGTGCCGCCGTGCTCGGCGCGACCCTGGTGAAGGCCACCGGGATCGTGCTGCTGCCGTTCATCCTGCTCAGCCGCCGTCGTCTCGCGCCGCTGATCGGTGTCGTCGTGGCGGGCGTGGGGTGCGCGATCGTGGCGTACGCGGTGTTTGGCATCCACGGCGTTGACATCGTCTCGGCGCTCAACCGCGACTCGGCGTTCGTCTCAAGCGACGCCTTCCCGACCGAGATCGCGCACCTGTTTGGCAAGCCTGGGGTGTTCCCGATCGACCATGACCTGCTGGAGGCTGCGCTCGTGCTGATCGTGTTGCATCTGCTGTGGCGTACATGGCGCGGCTATGACTGGGTCGCGGCCTCCGGTTGGGCGTTGCTTGCGATCGTGGTCGCGAGCACGTGGCTGCTCGCCTGGTACACACTGTGGGCGTTGCCGCTCGCCGCGATCAGCCGTGATCGTCGTCTGCTGTATGCGACGTTCGCGGTGCAGGGCCTGTTCATCGTCCACCAGCTCGCGCCGCTGGTGGCGCCTGTCTCATGAGCGAGGCGCCAGCCACACCCACCGAGGGCATCTGGGCGCGCCTGCCCGAGTGGGCCCGTCCGCTCGATAAAGAGCGCCACGGCCTGGGTAGCAGACGGCTTGCCGAGTCGACGATCCTGATCCTGATCGGCCTGTTCCTAGCAGTCGCGACCGTCAACGACGTGGTGCTGCAAACACACGTCAACCATCGCCTGAGCGCCGACCTGACGACATGGCGCACGGCGACCGGCCACGACTACGTGAACGTCGACACCGAGCAGGACATCAAGACCTACACCACGCGCGACACCGTTTGCGGCAACGTCTCGCCGGGTGCTCCGGGTGAACGCGCGCAGATCTGCCTGAACGTTGTGGGACCAGTCGTCTCAGGGGTGAGGACGGTCACTGGCGGCTTCTACCTGCCGGCGTATCACCCCAACCTGTACGGCAATCGCTACGCATGCTTCGGACTGGCAAAGCAGCAGAGCCTGTGCGGCCTCACCGCCGCTCCCGCGGGCTCGCCGCCGGATCCGGCCCTGCCCACGGGTCGCCCGTGAGCGGCTCCTCCAGCCCCACCGCGGCGCTCGGAGGAGCAACCCAGCCGGGCGCCACGCGAGCAAGCACCACGAGCGCACTGCCGCCATGGTGGCCGCTTGCCGCGATCACGATCCTCGCGGCGATCCTGCGCCTGAGCACGCTCGGCGAGCAGAGCTTCTGGTACGACGAGGCGTTCACGCCCGTGCATGTGCTGCGCTCCGGTCTGATCACGACGCTGCACAACGTCGTGCACACCGAGAATACGCCGCCGCTGTGGTACGTGCTGGAGTGGGCGGTATCGCGTGCGCTCGGCACCGGTGTGGTTGCGCTGCGGCTGCTCTCGGCGCTCGCGGGGATCGCGATGGTGCCGGTGGCATGGCTGATCGGCCGCGAGCTGGCAAGCCGCCGCGCCGCGATCGCGACGGCCACGTTCGTGGCGGTGAACCCACTGTTTGTGTGGTACTCCCAGGAGGCACGCGCCTACGGGCTATTCGTCCTGGCGGCCTCGCTGGCGCTGCTGTGCTTCCTGCGTGCGCTACGCGATCCTGGCACGCGACATCTGGCCGAGTTCGCGATCGCGGCCTCGCTCGCGCTGCTGAGCCACTATTTCGCGGTGTTCCTGTTGATCCCGATGGCGCTGTGGCTGTTGTGGAGCGCGGCGCCGACAGGCTCACACCGCGAGGACACACCGAGGGCACGCCCAGCAAATCCAAAAAATCTCTCACGCATGCTGATCGCCGTCGCCGTTCCCGCACTCGTCGGGCTGGCTTTGATCCCGCTGATTCTCACCCAGGGCGGTCATGGCACCCAGTGGATCGGCGAATGGGCGCTTGGCAGCCGCCTGGAAGCGATCCCGCAGTACTACCTGACCGGCTACACCGGCGCCGCGCTCGGGCATGGCATCGAGCTGCTGGTGGCGCTCGTGCTGCTAGCGGGGTTCGCCTACGGCCTGTGGTGCGCGCTTACCCCGCGCGAGGAGCGGGGCGCGCTGATCGCGCTCACGGTGCTGGCGGGCGGCGTGCTGATCCCGGTCGTGCTTGCGCTCGTGGGGGTTGACTACCTGGCGCCGCGCAACCTGGTGGCCGCAATGGTTCCGCTGAGCGCGCTGCTTGCGATCGTGATCGTCGCCCAGCGCACGGGTCGCGTGGGGGCGGCGCTCGCGGCACTCGCGGCGCTCGCGTTCCTGGCGCTCACGATCGACATCGACCTCAGCCCGCGCTTGCAGCGCGGCGACTGGTCGGGCGTGGCGAGTGTGTTGCGCCCACCGGCGCCTGCACCCGGAGCATCCACGGGCGCGCCTGCCGGCGCCACCACCGCCGGCAGCGCGATCGTCACGGCGCAGCTCGGCTCGGCGCCGCTCGAGTATTACCTACCAGCTCTGCGCGAGCTCGCGCCCGGCACGCCGGTGCGGGTGAGCGAGATCGACGAGGTCGGCTACGCGCCGCTGCGCAAGGGCTCGGAAAACCCGCCGGCGCCAGGTTTTCATCTATCGGAGCGCAAAGATGTCCACGGGTTGATCGTGTACCGCTTCACATCCACCACGCCTGTCAGGATTTCCGCCGAAGCCCTGCTGGACGGTGCGATCACTGAAGAATCCCGTGCAGAGGTCCTCGTCCCACGGCATCCTCAGTAAAAACGCACTAGCCTCCACCGCCATGTCATCGCAGACCGTGCAGAGCATCAGCGAGGCGCAGGTGACACTGGAGCGAGCCCGCGAGCGCCTGCTTGCCCTGCAGGACGATGCCGGCTGGTGGAAGGGCGAGCTGCAGACGAACGTGACGATGGACGCCGAGGACATGCTGTTGCGCGAGTTCCTCGGTATTCGCCGCGAGGATGAGACCGAGCGCTCGGCCGCGTGGATCCGCTCACAGCAGCGCGCGGATGGAACATGGGCGAATTCTCACGGTGGCCCCGGCGAGCTGTCGACCACGATCGAGGCCTACTGGGCGCTGCGCCTGGCCGGCGACGATCCACAGGCCGAGCACATGCGCGCCGCCGCCGAGTTCGTGCGCGCGCAGGGCGGGATCGAGTGCGCGCGAGTGTTCACGCACGTGTGGCTCGCGCTGTTCGGGCTGTGGTCGTGGGATCAGGTGCCGGCGCTGCCACCGGAGATCGTGTTGCTGCCACGCTGGGTGGCGCTCAACATCTACGACTTCGCTTGCTGGGCGCGCCAGACGATCGTGGCGCTGTCGCTGGTGATGGCCCACCGGCCGCGTCACGAGCTGCCGTTCGAGTTGAACGAGCTACATGGCCCCAAGCCGTGGCAGCCGAATGTTCCCAGCAGCGCGCGTGGACGCTGGCTCGCACGCTTGGACCGTGCGCTGCGCGTCTACGAGCGTCGCCCGCCGCGCGTGCTGCGACGGATCGCGATGGGCCGCGCCGAGCGCTGGATCGTGCGCCGCCAGGAGGCCGATGGCTCGTGGGGCGGGATTCAGCCGCCGTGGGTGTACTCGCTGATGGCGTTGCATCTGGGGGGTTATGCGCTCGAACACCCGGTGATGGCGCGCGGGATCGAAGGGCTCGACCGCTTCATGGTGGAGGAGAACGACGATCCCCTGGGCGTCGGTGCTCCCGCCGGTCCCAGCCGCCGCCTGGAGGCGTGCCAGTCGCCGGTATGGGACACGGCGCTCAGCATCATCGCGCTCCGCGATGCGGGTGTCCGCGAGGACGATCCCGCGCTTGTGCGCGCCGCCCTGTGGCTGGTGGGAGAGGAGGTCACGGTGCCCGGCGATTGGCGTGCGCCGCGTCCCGACCTGCATACCGGGGGGTGGGCGTTTGAGTTCGCCAATGTCAACTACCCGGACGTCGATGACACCGCCGAGGTGGTGCTCGCGCTGCGACGGGTGCGCACGTCGGACGCGGAGGACCGGCGACGCGTGCGGCGCGCGATCGACCGTGGCGTGAGTTGGACCGAGGGCATGCAGAGCGCCGGTGGGGCATGGGGGGCATTCGACGCCGACAACACGCGCTCGCTCGTGCGCGAGCTGCCGTTCCTGGACTTCGGCGAGGTGATCGACGAGCCCAGCGCGGACGTGACCGCGCATGCCCTGGAGATGCTGGCCGTGCTCGGTCGTGCCGAGGGGCGGCCTGCGCGCGAGGCGGTGCGCTGGCTGATCGCCCAGCAGGAGTCGGCCGGCTCGTGGTTTGGGCGCTGGGGGGTCAATCACGTGTATGGCACCGGTGCGGTGCTGCCGGCACTGATCGCGGCCGGGGTGTCGCCGTCGGAGCCGTGCGTGCGCCGTGCGGTGCGCTGGTTGTGCGAGCATCAGAACGAGGACGGCGGCTGGGGTGAGGACACGCGCTCCTACGACAGTCCAGAGTGGATTGGACGTGGGCAGAGCACCGCCTCGCAAACGGCGTGGGCGCTGCTTGCGCTGCACGCCGCCGGCGAGCACCGTGGTGGGCCGGCGGGTAGGGGCGTGCGCTGGCTGGTTGAGACCCAGCGCCCGGACGGCAGTTGGGATGAGCCGCAGTACACCGGCACCGGCTTCCCGTCCGACTACTACATCAACTATCACCTGTACCGGCTCGTGTTTCCCGTGATGGCGCTCGGTCGTTGTCTTCTAGACCCGCCCACCCTGCCCACCCCACCCGCGCGGCTCGGATGATGCGCGCGGTGCCGCTCGAGCTCTCACCGCCCGCGGGCCCAAGCGCGCAAGCGGTGATGGAGCGCGCGGGCGGCGAGAACTTTCCCGTTGCGATGCGCGTGCTGGCGCGCTCTGACCGCCGCCGACTGCTGGCGGTGTACGGGTTCGCACGGCTTGCCGACGAGCTTGGCGATGAGCTGGAGGGCGATCGGCTGGCGGCTCTCGACTGGCTGGAGCACGAACTGAACCGCGCATACGCTGGTGAGGCCCGCCACCCCTTGCTGGTGCGCTTGCAGGCCACGCTCGCCGAGTGCGCGTTGCCGCGCGAGCCCTTCGTGCGCCTGATCGAGGCCAATCGTCTCGACCAGCGTGTGGTGCGATATCAGACCTGGGAGCAGCTGCGCGGTTACTGCGAGCTGTCGGCCAACCCGGTGGGCGAGCTCGTGCTTGCGGTGTTCGGCCTCGCCACCCCCGAGCGGATCGCGCTCTCCGACCAAGTGTGCACAGCTCTGCAATTGGCCGAGCACCTGCAGGACGTGGGGGAGGATCTGGCGCGCGGGCGCGTGTACCTGCCCGAGGCCGATCTTGCACGGTTCGGCTGCTCTGGGGAGCAGCTTGCCCGGCTTGGCGCGCGCGCCGGTTTGGGTTTGGATTTGCGGGGCGTGCCCGCGGGTTCGCCCGCTCAGGGTGAGGATTTCAGACGCACCGCCGATCGCCTGCGCGAAGCGATTTCGTTTGAGGTCGCGCGCGGGAGGGAGCTGCTGCTCGCGGGTGTGCCGCTCGTGGCGGGTGTGAGCGGACGTCCGAAGCTTGCCCTGGCGGCGTTCGTGGCGGGCGGGCGCGCCGCGCTCGATGGGATCGCGCGCGCGCGCTTTGAGGTGCTCGGCGGCGTCGCCCAAGCAAGCAGTGCGAGGCGTTTGCGGGCGCTGGCGGGCGTGCTGGTTGAGAGTCGCGCGTGAGCGTCGAGGGCCCATGAATCCCCACGACGCCTACGAGCACTGCGAGTCGCTCACGAGGACCGCGGCGGCCAACTTCTATTACGGGATCCGCCTGTTGCCGCGCGAGAAGCGTCAGGCGATGTGCGCCGTGTACGCGTTTGCGCGCAGGGTCGACGACATCGGCGACGGGCAGATCGACTCGCGCGAGAAGCTCGAGCTGCTCGATGCGGCCGCGCGCGCGCTCGACGGGCTCTCCACGGCGAGCATCGATCCGGTGATCGTCGCGTTGGCCGATTCCCAGCCGCGCTTCGCGCTGCCGATCGGCGCGCTGCGGAGACCTGATCGCGGGCGTGAGGATGGATGTGGACGGCACTACGCTATGAGAGCTTTGACGAGTTGCTCGTGTACTGCCGGCGGGTGGCCGGCTCGATCGGGCGGCTGTGCGTGGCGATCTTCGGCGCGCGCGAATACGAGCGGGCGGTAGGGCTCGCCGACGATCTCGGGGTGGCGATGCAGCTCACCAACATCTTGCGCGACCTGCGCGAAGACGCCGAGAACGGTCGCGTGTACATGCCGCGTGAGGATCTCGTGCGCTACCACCTGAGCACCGACGGACGCTATGAGGGCGAGGAGGGACAGCTGGATGCATTCACGCGTTTTCAGGTGCGCCGCGCCGGCGAATGGTTCGATCAGAGCATCGAGCTGGTGGGGTTGCTCGACAAGCGCAGCGCGGCGTGCGTGCTTGCGATGAGCGGCATCTACCGCCGCGTGCTCGCACGGATCCAAGGCGACCCGGAGCTCTCGCGCACAAACCGGGTGTCGCTGGCGAAGTGGGAGAAGGCGTGGGTGGCGACGCGCAGCCTGGCGGCGGCCGCCCGTTGAGCGAGACGCGCATGTGATCGTGCTGGGCGGCGGTCTGGCGGGGATCGTCGCGGCGCTCGACTGTGCGGACGCCGGCGCGCGCGTGAGCCTGCTGGAGGTACGTCCGCGCCTCGGGGGCGCCGCGTACTCGTTCGAGCGCGACGGCTTGCGCCTTGACAACGGCCAGCACGTGTTCCTGCGCTGCTGCACCGCCTATCGTGCGCTGCTCGAGCGCCTGGGCAGCAGCGGGCGCGTGAACGTGCAAGCGCGCCTGGAGATCCCGGTGCTGAGCCCTGGCGTCAAACCGGCGATGTTGCGACGCGGCAGGCTGCCGGCGCCGTTGC
Organism: uncultured Solirubrobacterales bacterium; assembly: GCA_963725165.1. Classification (GTDB taxonomy): domain Bacteria; phylum Actinomycetota; class Thermoleophilia; order Solirubrobacterales; family Solirubrobacteraceae; genus Palsa-744. The sequence goes on along the minus strand of CAVRXK010000002.1, from coordinate 51,390 downwards.
ACCTCGCCGGAGCGCTACTGCGCTACCCGCATCTCACTCTCGGCCAACGCTTGAGCGCGGCGCGCGCGGCGCTCGCGCTCGGGCGACTGGACCCGCGGGTAGCGCTTGAGTTGGAGCGTGTCGCGGCAGCGATGCCCGAACAGCCGCCGAGTGGGCAGCGCGAGCCCTCTCCGGCGCCGGGCACGCTCGGGGATTGGCTGGCAGAGCACGGTCAGGGACCGGAGTCAGTAGCGGCGCTGTGGGACTTGATCGCCCTGCCGACCCTGAACCTCCCGGCCGCGGAGGGCTCGCTGGTGCTCGGTGCGTTTGTGTTGCGCACCGGCCTGCTGAAACGGGCCGACGCGGGCGACATCGGCTTTCACATGCGTCCGCTCAGCGAGACACTGGGCGAGCCGGCTGAGCGTGCTCTGGCGCAGGCGGGGGTGGACGTGCGGCTCGGCGTGCGCGCAGAGCGCGTGGCGCAAAGTGAGGAGGGGGGGTTGCGGGTGAATGCGAACGGCGCGGAACTTCGGGCCGACGCGGTCGTCTCCGCGATTCCCCACCAGCGTGCCGCCACATTGCTCGAGCCGTTGCTCGGTGAGCAGGCGAGCAGCTGGACCGCGCTGGGAGAGTCGCCGATCGTTAATGTGCACGTCGTGTACGACCGGCGTGTGTGTGAGCTGGGGTTCGCGGCGGGTGTGGGAACGCCTGTGCAGTACGTGTTCGATCGCACCGACGCGGCCGGGCTCCCCCGTACGGGGACACACGCTGGGGTGCGGCAGGCACCGACGGGCAGTGCCTGGCGATCTCGCTGTCGGGCGCCGAGCAGGACATGCGACGCTCCTCCGAGGAGCTGCGCGAGCGCTACGTGGGCGCTCTGGCGGAGCTGTTTCCGCGGGCGCGCGACGCGCGGGTGCGAAGCGTGCACATCAGCCGCGAGCACGCGGCCACATTCCGCGCGGGCCCTGGAGCGCAGATGCTACGTCCCGCCGCGCGCACGCGCGTGCCCGGGCTCGTGCTCGCGGGCGCGTGGACGGACACTGGCTGGCCGGCGACGCTCGAGGGTGCGGTGCTCAGCGGTCACGCCGCGGCGCGCGAGGCGTTGATCGCATGAGCGACGTGCTGGTAGCCGCACCCCTGCGCCTGGAGGCGCTTGCGATCAAGGCGGGTGCACGGCGACTGCGCGTCCAGAAGACCGGAATGGGTCGCGCTCGCTCGCACGCCGCGGTCCCGGAGTTGCGCGGCGATCCGGCGGCAGCGCTCGTTGTGATGGGCGTGTGCGGTGGACTGGACGATGGTTGTGAGCCAGGCGATGTCGTGATCGCCGACGAGCTGCTCGACGGCGAGCGCAAGGAGCACGAGGGCGCCGATGCCGGCGAGGATGGTGAGGGGGCATACGCGGGCCTGCCGGTGCGCTTCGCCTGCCCATCGGCGCAGCCGCTGGCCGAGGCGCTCGAGCGTCGCGGTGTCGCGGTGCGTAGCGGCACGGTGGTGTCGGTCGCGCGCATCGCGCACGGCGAGAAGCGCGTGGAGTTGCGCGAGCGGGGGGCGATCGTCGTGGACATGGAGTCGGCCTGGCTGGCCGCCGCAAGCGCCGGTCGCCCGTTTGCCGTGATCCGCGTGGTTGCCGACACTCCTTCGCGCGAGGTCACGCGTCCGCTGCTGACACTCGTGGGAGCAGGGCGCGCGGCGCTATCGTTGCGTCGAGTAGCGGCGGTGTTGGATGAGCTGGTGCGTGAGCAGGGAGTGCACGCCGTGCTCGGCGGCACCGGATCGATCGGGTCCCGTGGATCGCTCTCCACGGTCCATGGCGAGCAAGCGAGGTAGCGATGTCGGTTCCAGCCAGGCAGGGCGCGAGGATGGGGTGGTACTTGATGCGCCAGCGTCTCGCGCGGCGCGAGAAGTTCCCGCTGATCGTGGAGCTGGAGCCGCTGTTTCAGTGCAACCTCGCGTGCGCGGGCTGCGGCAAGATCCAGCAGCCCGAGCACGTGCTGCGCCAACGCATGTCCGTCGAGCAGGCTGTCGGGGCGATCGAGGAGAGCGGCGCGCCGATGGTGTCGATCGCCGGCGGTGAGCCGTTGATCCACCCGGAGATCCACACGATCGCCGCGGAGCTGATCAAGCGCAAGCGCTTCGTGTACCTGTGCACCAACGCGATCCTCCTGGAGCGCAAGCTCGCCGACTTCGAGCCGAGCCCGTACTTCGCGTGGGCGATCCACATGGACGGCCTGCAAGAGCGCCACGACGCCTCAGTCGAACGCGAGGGCGTCTTCGAGAAGGCGGTGTCGGCGATTCGCGCCGCGAAGGCCGCCGGCTTTCGCGTGACGACCAACACGACGTTCTTCACGCACGACTCGCCCAAGACGGTGCGCGACGTGCTCGACTTCCTCAACGACGACCTCGGCGTCGACGAAATGATGATCTCGCCCGCCTACGCGTATGAGAAGGCGCCCGACCAGGAGCACTTCCTCGGCGTGCGCCAGACTCGCGAGCTGTTCAGCGAGGCGTTCGCGGACGGCCGGCGCAAGAAGTGGCGCCTGAACCACAGTCCGCTGTTCCTCGATTTCCTCGAAGGCAAAGCCGAATTCGACTGCACCGCCTGGGGCATCCCGAGCTACTCGCTGTTTGGCTGGCAGCGTCCCTGCTACCTGATGTCAGACGGCTATGCGGCGACCTACAAGGAGCTGATCGAAACGACCGACTGGAGCAAGTACGGTCGCGGCAAAGACCCGCGCTGTGAGAACTGCATGGCCCACTGCGGGTACGAGCCGACGGCTGTGTTGAGGACGACGCACTCGCTGCGCCAGTCAGTCCGTGCGCTGGTCGGCTAGAGCCCGCATCCGGCTCGACTGCGGCGGATGCTCGGCTGCTCAGCGTCGGTGTCCGGCTCTCCGCTCGCCGGCTACGGATGTCCTGCCAGGTCATGCCCTCTCGAGCAATGCCGGTATCCCGAGCGACAGCGCCGTGAGCAGCTCGATCGCCTGCAAGATGATGCCGTAGGCGAGACCCTGACCGGCGCCGACCCCGTAGGCGGCGAGCACCACCAGGCAGGCGGCCTGGAACACGCCGACGTTCGAGGGGGTGGCGGGCAGCACGGCGCTGACGTTGACGGCCAGCAGGATCGCTGCCGCCGTCACCGGCGTGGCCTGCGGGTTCAGGCCGAGCGCGAGGATGACCATGTAGCAGGAGCCCCACTGCAGCGCCCACGCGAGCAGCTGCGCGCCCACCGCGGGGATTCCATAGCGCGGTCTTGCGAAGGCCCTGAGGCCCTGGCGTCCGAGGCGCAGCAGTCCGGCGAAGGCGATCGCACCGGCGCGAATGCGCGCGCTGCGCGAACGTTGGGCGAGGCGCAACAGGGGAGGGACGCCGAACACGAACAGCGCGACGAACACGGGCGCCGCCAGCACCGCCTCCAGGGCGGAAGCGTGGCCTCGCAGCAGCGGCACGCTCGAGAAGGTCACGGCGGCGAGGATCCCGAGCGCGACCAGGTTGATGAGTGTCTGCGAGAAGACGGTGCCGGCGACCACCGGGATCGTGCGGGTCGTGGGACCCTGCAGACGACGGCTCAGCACGAGCACGCGTGTGGGCTCGCCGATTCGTCCGGGGAAGACCGCGGAGGCCATCACGCCGATCATGGTGGCGCGCACGACCGGTGCCCACCGCAGCCGCTGGTCGGGAAGCGCGGCGCGCAGGATCGCCATGCCAGGAGACCGAGCGCGCGAGCAACGAGAGCATCATCAGCGCCAGCGCCAGCACCAGCCAGCCTGGGCTCGCCGAGATCAACGCGTGTCCGACGCGCGGGAGATTCAGTCGGCTGAGCGCGTAGATGAGCAGCGCCGCGAGCGCCAGCACGCCCACCACGACACCGATGCGTCGCACGGTGCGATGTCGAGTGGGCGCGGTGCTCATTGGAGGAGGTGTCTATCAGAGCCCATCGCCCGAAGTGCGGCGATGCGCTCAGCGGCTTGGTTCGCGCGGAGGGCGATTTTGGACCTCTGTGAGGGCGTGCGGCACAGTCCTCGCTGAGATAGTGCCGCCTCTCTGAGACCAATTCTTAGGGCGATTCACCAATGCGAAAGTTTTTCAGAGGAGAATCCGGTCAGCGCGCATCGTCCCATTCTTCCAAATCGAATTAGTCGGAAAAAGTGACCTAGTGGGCGGTTGTCTGCGCAACAGAAACATTCAGTTACCAGCGACCGATTGTTTTGCAAACTGTCGGGGTAGTATCGAGGAGTGGATCGTGAGGGGCGGAAATCTAGGGTGATCGGTGGGACACTCAGGTCGGCTGTGCCGGCTGCTGAGCGGGACTATCGCGGGCACCAGGGCCGTCCGTAAGCCGTGAGATTGGGGTGTGAGAGTCATGACACAGGATCAAGATATTGCGATCGCGCTTTCACAGGCGCAGGTCGAGCAGGTGATTCGCTCCGCCGGGTTGGCCAGGAACGGCACGATGTCGAGCCTGCTGATCGCGGCGCTGGACAACGCTCACTACGAGCAGAATGTGGACGGACCCAGCGGCTCGTTGCACGATGCGGCCCAGCTGGCGCTGTCTGACGCGCTGAATGACCCGCAGCTATCGCAGTCACTGTTGCGTGGGCTGGCGATCCTCTCCTGTTTTGGGCCGGAAAGGCCGTGGCGGGCGATCATCGATCTCGCCAAGGAGCTTGAAATGTCACCGTCCACCACCCATCGCTACGTGAAGACGCTGCGAGCGATCGGGTTGCTGGAGCAGAATCCCACGACACGCGAATATCGCCCGGTGGCGTGTGCCGACGATTCTACCGGCCTTCGTAGGTGGCGTGGCCGGGCCCGTGCTCCAGGAAAGAGCGCACCGCGCCCTTGAGATCTTCGGTGCGCGAACAAGTCGCCGGCGAGCTTGGGAACCACCTCGATCCGCGCCTCGTGCGCCTCCACTTGTCCAGAGCGGCGCGCACGATCCCCTTTGTCGCGGCGTGTGCCCGCGTGGGCCCGGATGCGAGCTTGAGCGCGAACTCGTGCGCGGCCTCGTCTGAATCGCTCGTCGGGGAGTACGCGATTGACGACGTTCCAGCGCTCGAGCGTGGCGGCGTCGTACAGCTCCGCGGTCATCACCAGCTCGCGCGCTCGCGCCGGCCCGGCACGCTCGGCGAGTCGCTGTGTGCCACCCATCGCCGGCGTCAGGCCGACAACGGTCTCGACGAGTCCAAACCGCGCCGACTCGGCGGCCAGCAGCATGTCGCAGCCGAGCGACAGCTCGAACGCCGCGGTCAAGCAGAGCGCGTGAGCGGCAAACACGGTGGGCAGCGGAAGCTCCTCCACTCGGTGCACGATCTCAAGCAGACCGCACCCACATGGCCGCGGCCTGCTCGGTGGTGAGCCCATCGAAGACGTGCACGTCCACGCCGCCGCTGACAACGCGACCGTCGGCTCTGATCAGCAGCCCGCGCGGCGGCTCGGCGACAAGCGCCTCGACGGCCTCGGCAGAGCTCGCCCATCAGCTCCTGGTCGAACAGGTTCAGCGGCGGGCTGTCGATGCTGAGGACGATCAGGGGACCGTCCTGATCGACGCGCAGAAGGCTCATCGCAGTGGCTCCATCGGGAGCGCAAGCCTACAGGGGCTTGCGCAGAGGAATGCGTTGGTGTCGCCGCCCACGTACACCCTCTGAATGTTTCCGACTCTCACGGATGGTCCGTGCGAGCGACAAAGTCCGCAAATAGGGCTGTTGTCGCCGGTACGAACGCCGCTGGAAGGCGCTTGGGGACCGCCACCCGCCGCGATTCGAGTTCCGCGTCGATTCGAAGATCTCGTATGAAGTGCGTCTGGGGTATTGTCTCAACGCAGGATCGGTCGGTCAGCTGGAAAGGCGGCGGGGTGGGCTCGACACCGACATCTGAGAAGAGCATCTGAAGATGCTGCGGCTGGAGAGAGTCGTCAAGCACTATCAGGTAGGAGACGGGGAGATCGTGCGAGCGGTCGACGGCGTGTCGCTGTCGGTGGCTCGCGGCGAGCTCGTGGCTCTCTACGGTCCGAGCGGCTCGGGCAAGACCACTTTGCTGATGCTGATCGCGGGTCTTCTGACCCCAGACAGCGGCACCGTGACGGTCAACGGGCGAGAGGTGTCGAGCCTCACGACGCGCGAGCGAGCGCACTTTCGACGCTCGGAGCTGGGGTTCATCCGCCAGTCGCTCGACCTGATTCCCGGAGTGCGCGCCGACGACAACGCAGCACTGAAGTTGCTGGCGACGTGCGGGCGGCGCGACGCGCAACGCCAGATCGGTCCCCTGCTCGAACGGCTTGGGCTGAACGGACGTGCCTTACAGCGAGCGGAGCAACTGTCGATGGGCGAGCGTCAACGCGTGATGATCGCGCGCGCACTGTCAACCGAGCCGAGTCTCGTGCTCGCCGACGAGCCCACCGGCAGCCTCGACACCGATCGCGGGCAGGAAGTGCTTGGGCTGCTCGCCGAGGTGTGTCACGAACGCGATGTGGGCGTACTGCTGGTCACGCACGACCCGCGCGCTGCGGCATTTGCCGACCATGTGCACGCGCTGCGCGACGGACGACTCGTGCAGTACACGCCAGATCGCGCCTATGTGCCAGTCGATGCAGTCGATGCCCGCTGAGAACGCGTCTTGAGCGGAGCTGCGTCGTCCCGACTCGACGCTAAGAGACGATGAGACTGTCGACGATCTTCTACCTGTACCGCGTACGCCTGCGTGCTCGGTTGGTGCAGGAGTTGCTTGCCGTGGCTGGCATCGCCGTCGGCGTGGCGCTCCTGTTCGCTTCGCAGGTGGCCAACACCAGCTTGACGGGCTCTGTGGAAAACCTGACAAGGGGGTTGATCGGGGCTGCCAGGTTGCAGGTGATCGCACGCGACTCACGGGGGTTCGATGAACGACTGCTGACCGAAGTCCAGAATATTCCGGGGGTGGAAGTGTCCGCGCCGGTGCTCGAGCGCAGTGTGAACGTGGTCGGACCGCTTGGATCTGAAACGGTAGACCTGATAGGCGTCGACGCTCATTTCCTTCAGTTGAAAGGTCTATCGCTCAGGGGGTTCAGCGCGGCGCAACTGTCCAGGGGTCAAGGACTGGCGCTCCCTGAGCCGATTGCCAATCGGATCGGTGTCAGGTCACTGCAGACTGTGACCTTGCAGGTCGGGGCCAAGAATGTAAGGACGGTTGTGGGGCTCACGTTGGGAGCGACCAATATCGGCGCTGAGCTGGGGAATCCAATTGCGATCGTCCGTCTCTCCGAAGCACAACGGTTGACGGGGATGGTGGGCAAGATCACCCGGGTTCTGGTCGAGCCCAAGCCAGGGCGCGACCAAGAGGTACGGACCGCGCTGACGAGGATCGCGGCCGGCACACTCAACGTTCGACCGGCCGATTTCGATGCGCTCGTGTTTCGTCAAGCTGAGGGTCCGACGGCCGAGTCGACACAAATATTCTCGGCGATCAGCGCGCTCGTCGGGTTCTTGTTCGCATTCAACGCGATGCTTCTCACGGTGCCGCAACGCCGAAATCTGATCAACGACCTGCGTCTCGACGGTTACATGCCATTGGAGATAGTGGAGGTGATGCTATTCGACGTTCTCGCACTTGGTCTTGCCGGTGTCCTGGTGGGTCTTGGGTTGGGTGATCTGCTCTCCCGCGGCTTGCTCCAAGCCGAAGCCGGCTATCTCGCTCTGGCCTTCCCGGTCGGCTCGATCCACATAGTGAGTTGGCGGAGTGTCATCATCGCCGCAACAGGTGGACTGCTGGCGGCAGTGGTTGGAGTCATGATTCCCTTGCGTGGCGAGATTTTCGGCTATCGCTCGTTGGGATCAGCGAACTGGTAGAGCGCAGGGGCGGGTCAGCTCGAATGCAATGTTGCTAGTCGGTCTTGGGTGCCTGTCGCTGACAACGCTCATTCTCATCACGGGAATGACCACCGTCGGGGTGGCGGTCACGGCGTTCGTAAGTCTCACATTGTCCCTGCTATTCATATTGCCAGTCGCGTTTAGTGGCGCGGTCATATTGATTGACCGTTTGCAGCGCCCGTTGACGGGCATTTCATCTCGTATCGCACTTATCGAGCTGATGTCGAACGCCACGCGGGCACGGTCGCTCGCAATAGCGGCTACCGGGGGCATAGCGGTATTCGGGAGCGTCGCAATCGAGGGCGCTCAAAGCAATCTACGCTCCGGCCTCACTCGCGCCGCCTCGGATCTGAGTCAGGGGACAGACCTCTGGGTGTCACCGTCGGGTGGAGCGACGACCCTGGCAACAACACCGTTTCAAGACCTATACAGCGACGAGTTCGCCGGGCTTCCCGGTGTAAGTCAGGTAGGTGCCTATCGGGGCGGATTTCTCGATCTTGGCGAACGGCGTATCCTCGTCATCGGAGCCCCAAAGACAGACGTTCGGTTGACTCCGTTGAGTCAGATCACTGAAGGCGATCCTGCGTTGGCAATGCGGAGATTGCGGCGGAATGGTTGGATAACGGTGTCGCAGGCATTGGCGAGCGAGTATCACGTTCATGTGGGCGGATGGTTCACCTTGGAGGCGCCGCACCCAACAAGGTTCCGTGTTGCCGCGATAACGACGAATCTGGGCTGGTCTCCCGGTGCGATCGTGATGAACGCCGACGATTACCTTCGAGCGTGGAGGAGCAACGAAGTGAGTGCATATCAAATCATCCTCAAGCGTGGCGTTTCGTTGGAGCAAGGACTTCGCGAAGTGCGGACGGTTGTGGATCCAAGTACGGCGCTCGTGGTCCAGACCGCTGCTCGGCACGAACAGAATGACATCGCCGCTCAACGTCAAGGCCTGGCGCGATTGACCCAGATCGCTGCGCTTGTGCTCGTGGCGGCGGCATTGTCGATGGCAGCAGCTATGGGAGCGATGATCTGGCAGCGTCGTTCTCGGCTGGCTGGGATGAAGGTCGATGGGTTTGATCAAGGGGAGCTATGGCGGGCTCTCCTGTGGGAGAGTGCCCTGCTGTTGGGTGTTGGGTGCTCGATTGGCGCCATCTTCGGCCTATACGGTCAGCTGGTGCTGAGTCACGCGCTTGTGAGTGTCACCGGGTTCCCCGTGGTTTTCTCGATTGGGATTCTGGTGGCGATCGTCTGTCTGGCAATCGTTATCACTATTGCGCTTGCGGTTGTCGCGTTGCCTGGCTATCTGGCCGCGCGGGTAGAGCCGGCGCTACAAGATTAACCTATCCACAGGCCCTCCTCCAGAGACTGACATGCTCGGAGGAGTTCGTGAGACCGCATATATCTCATCATGGCAGGCATGGGCTCTCGGTTTAGCAATCGTGCGCGAGTTGGTGTGGGGTCTGAGGGCTGTCTCGCGTGAGGTTGAGATGTGGAGAGCGCACGCGGCAGAGATTCCGGATGCGACTATTCGCGATGATGCACTTGCGGCGCTTAGCCATAAGCGGCCCAACACGGATGGCGCGGCGCTCTTTTGGATCATCACAACTCATAGACGCCGGGGGCTACTAAGTTTGCTCGTCGCATACGAGATAATGTCTGACTTTCTCGACAGCGCAATTGAGCGAGGCGCCCATGCCGGAATAACAAACGGACGTCAGCTTCATTTGGCTCTCGTCGAGGCGATCGATCCAAAGAGTCCGATGTCGGATTACTACAAGTATCATCCTTGGCGAGATGATGGAGGTTACCTGTCCCGGTTGGTAGGAGTCTGTAGGGACGGTTGTTCAACGCTGCCGTCTTATCAGGGGGTGCGGCCAATGCTGGTGCGCGCCGCCACTCTTGCTCAGGTGCAAGGCATCAGCCATGAGCTGGACGATGTTTTACGAGATGTGGCATTGGAAGTCTGGGCCGCGCGCGAACGCGACCCGGACAGTGAGCTCGGCTGGTATGAGATGGCGGGGGCCGCCAGTGCATGGTTGACAGTGCTGGCCTTGCTCGCTGTCGCCGCTGAGCCGCAGTCAGGAACAGATTATGCGTTGGGTGTGTATTTAGCTTACTTTCCGTGGATTTCGTTGACAGCGACGTTGCTTGACAGTTATGGCGATCTGATTGAGGATCAGGTCAATAATGAGAACAGCTATGTGGCGCGGTATGAGTCGCTGGAGGTGGCGGTGGGCAGGATCGAGGATGTACTGCGTAGAGCGGTCCTCGAAACAGGCTTATTGCGCAATGGCGAGCGTCACGCTGTGATCCTTGCGGCTATGGTCGCCATGTATCTCTCCAAGGACAGCGCTCGAACACCCGATATGAAGGCCACAAGTAGAATGCTGCTCTGCGCCGGTGGACCACTTGCGATGTTGCTCGGGCCGGTGTTGCGAGCTTGGCGGGTGGCCTACTCGTTGCGCGGGGCTTGAACGTGTCGTCGAGGTCGGAGGCTGTGGTCAGGAATCCTCTGCGGAGAAACTCGTTTGAGGACCTCGCGGTGATCGCCTCTGGAGGTCGGTCTCGTGCGGAATGGCCGCGCGACTCGTGCGAAGTCTGATTCAGGCCAGCACTGGGGAGTCTAGAAAGCGGCTGAAGGGACTCGAACCCTCGACCTTCTGCATGGCAAGCAGACGCTCTAGCCAACTGAGCTACAGCCGCGTGAGGCGCATAACTATAGACCAGGGACTGCGTTCAGGGCAGACGCCGCGGGAACTGGCTCGCTGGTGACCAGTCCGCGCTCGCGGGTGAGCTCGTCGACGATCGGGAACAGGGCGGCGATGCGCTCGGGCGTGTCGATTGTCTCGGTCACGACGGGCACGTGACGGCGGAGCGAGAGCAGGCGATCGCCGGGGGGTGGGTGGTCGCCGTGAAAGCCCCAGATTCCGCGCAGCGAAGTCAGCGCTCCTGCGATATTCACCGCGAACGTGGCCCACGGCCAGTGACCGGGATCGCCCCGCCGCTTGCGATAGCTAACAGCTCTTGAAGATCGATCCCGGGATCTGAAACGTTCTCGTGGGTGTCGCTTGGGGCGGCTATCGGATGGTCCTCTCTCAGGCGGGGCCATTGTGGCGTTACGCACCCTACTTGGTGGGTATCCCGGCACTTGCGACATAGCGACCCCCGTCGCCGCGCAGCAGTAGTCCCCGCAGCTCCAGCTTGACAAGCGCCTGCGTTGTGCGGTCGGGCTCGTTGCTGCAGGCGATGAGCTTTGCCAGGGTGTCGATACCGGCGCCGACCCGCTCCAGCACTGTTTGCAGTTCAGGCTCGATCTCCGTCACTGGTGTTGGGGCGCTACACATGCCAACGCCATAGAGCAAATCGAGCGCGTCCTGCGGTCCGCGTATGAGCTGCGCGCCGCTCATCAACAGGGAGTTGGTTCCTCGCGAAGCGGGTGAGCTGAGTCTCCCCGGCACGGCTGCAACAGGCTTCGCAAGCGCTTGGGCGATGCGCGCACAAGCCAGTTCCCACGGGCGTTCCTCGGCCTCTACTACGATCACCAGCTGGGCGAGGAGTGCGAGGGTGCGTGCACGTGCAAGCACGCCCCAAGGACGCTGCTGCAGATCGGTCGGTGCCTCGGAGATCACACAGCCGTCTGCGATCAGGCGGCGATAGAGCGTCCTGCACCAGGCCGGTGAGCACCGGTCAACGCCACCCGCCATCACCGTGAATGTGGCTCCTGATGCTTCCAATGCGCCTGAGTGCGCAGCGACCGCGATGCCCTCGGAAAGTCCGCTCACGACGCTCACCCCGGCTGCCGCGAGACCGCGCGCCAGCTCGCGGGCGGTCTCCATGCCATAGTCGGTCGCTCGCGGTGTGCCGACGATTGCGACGACCGTCTGCTCGGAGATCTTGGTGAGACGCGTGAGCCCGCCACGCACGCTGAGTGTATGCGGGGCGAGGATGGTCTCGCGCAGACGGTACGGGTATGCGCGGTGATGGCGGCAGATGCTCTCCACGCCCTTGTGGGACTCGATCAGCGGCGGCTCCCATTGCTTGAAGGACTCATGCAGCGCGGCGCGGCGTCGCCCGCCGATCGCATCGATCAAATCCATATCGGTGAGTTCGAGCAATCGCCAGAAGCGGTTGGGGTCACGTGCGCAGAAGTCCAGTATGGCGCTGAGGGTCCCGAGCAACCAGCGACGGCGCGCGCACTGCGGGCAGCAGCCGTTCATGCGGCCCGCCGCCAGGAGAGACAAGCCTCGGGTCGAGAGCAGAGTGCTTCCGCCAGATGTTTCGCATTGAGGTCTTGACTGCCTTCCAGGTCGGCGATCGTGCGCGCAACACGCAAAGCGCGATGCGCGCCACGCACACTGAGCATCCCTTGTCTGTGAGCGTCGGCCAGCATCGCCTCGCAGGCTCGGTTCAGCGGGATGTAAGCCCGCAACATACGCGCGTCCATCTGCGCGTTCACCGCTACTATCTCCGTCCGCAATCTCATTGCCTGGCGTTCGCGGGCCTCCAGCACCTTCTCTCGGGCGCGGGCGGAGCTTGTCGTGGATGGCCTTCCAAGCGCAGAAGCGTTGGGGCGCTCCATGCTCACGAGTAGATCTATACGGTCGAGCAACGGTCCGCTCAAGCGTCGTCGATGACGAGCAATGTCAGCTTCGCTACACCTACAGCGCTCGCGCTCACCCGCATAGCCGCACGGACAGGGGTTGGTGGCGGCCATCAGCATGAAGCGGGCCGGATACACGGCGGAGTGTTGTGCACGCACGATTGCCACCCGACCCTCCTCCAGTGGTTGGCGCAGTGCGTCAAGCGTTGGGCGCGCAAACTCCGATAGCTCGTCAAGAAACAGCACCCCGTTATGGGCGAGCACCACCTCTCCTACCCATCCGCGTCGCGCACCGCCGATCAGCCCGGCTGTCGTTATCGAATGGTGGGGTGCGCGGAATGGCCGCTCAGAGAGGAGTTCGTCGCCACCCAACCTGCCGGTGACGCTGTGAATGCGAGTCACTTCGATCGCCTCAGAGCGGGTGAGCGCAGGCAGGATCGATGGAAGGCGCTGGGCGAGCATTGTCTTGCCGGTCCCCGGTGGTCCACTCAGCAGACTGTTGTGGCCACCCGCGGCCGCAATCGCAAGCGCTCTAATGGCCACGGGCTGGCCGCGCACGTCGCTCAGGTCGGGGCGATATGTGTCGATGCACAGTGGCTCGGTTGGCTTTGGTGGTGGATCGGGCGGCCCGCCGGAGAGAATCCGCGCAGCGCTTGAAAGTCGCTCGGCGACACCGATCGAGAGCCCATCTATAAGCATCGCCTCGCGTGCTCGTGCGGGTCCCAGCACGAGCATTTGCAGCCCGGCCTTCCGGGTCGCCTCTGCGACTGCGAGCGTGCCTTGGCTGGAGCGCACCTCCCCGGCGAGTGAGAGTTCGCCGAATAGGGCGTGGGTCTGGAGTGACTCACCCGGAATCTGTCCGCTGGCGGCGAGTACCGCACAGGCAAGCGCCAGGTCAAAGCCGGGTCCGACCTTGGGTATGTCGGCGGGGGCGAGGTTGGCCGTGATGCGACGGGCCGGGAACTCAAATCCCGAGTTGAGCACGGCAGCGTGTACGCGGTCGCGTGCCTCGCGCACAGCCGCGTCGGCGAGACCGACGATCGTGAAGGCCGGTAGCCCCGGCCGGATGTCGACCTCCACGGTGACTGCCCGTGCAGTCAGTCCTTCGATTGTGAACGTGCGCGCCCGAGCGAGCATCTGTGCCTCCCTTCGCGGTATCAGGCGAGGCACATCAAGCTAGGCCGAGCTTGGGACGGTACTCGGCGCGCGGGGTCCTTCGGGGCCTCAGAGGCCCCTTGATCGCTCGTTAGAGCCCGTCTGGATGGCGCTCCACGAAGCCGCCGCCATCATCGCCGGGCGAGTCAGACCAGCGCGAGCCGTCTTCCTGCAGGGCAACGGTGTCAAAGCGGCGACCGTCGATTGTCATGTAGGCGTGTTCGGCGTTCGCGTAGATCGTGATGTAGCGCCCCGGACCCGCTTCGCCGTAGGACTCGAGTCCGGTCGAGTCCTCAGGCGAGCTGAGCAGCCCGCCGCCGTGCAGCGCGTAGGACACCGAGCCGGAGCAGTCATAGCCGAAGGACTGGAATGAGCCGTGCCCGCCGCCGTACACATAAGGGCGCGTGGCGATTTCATTTGCGGCGGCGATCACGCGCGCCACGACGCTCGAGGCTTCGCCGCTCAGCCCCGCCGTGTTGGAGCTGGAGCCGCCACTGCTGCTGCCGCCGGCGACCGCGGTCCTTGGCATCAAGGCCGAGTCAGGGTGCAAAGTCGCGTGCTCGCTGAGCCTGAGTGCGTGCCATGTCTCTGGCCCCACGACGCCGTCCACCGCCAGGCCGTCGTGTGCTTGCATACTCTTCACCGCCGCCTCTGTCTGCGGTCCGAATTCGCCGTCAGCCTGGATGTGGAGTGCTTCCTGCAGGCGGCGCACGGCTTCAGCCGGAGTGCTTGCGCCACCGGCATGGGTGGATGTCCCACCAACTGCCGGCGCTGGTGTCTGGGTGGACGTTTGGGCGACCGTCTCGGTCCCGGCGATACCGGCCGCCGCGCTCTTTGGCGCCGCTCTGTGGGGGAAGAAGCCCTGGTGCAAAACGGAATGCTGCTTGATGCCGAGAGCGCTCCAGGTTTGCGGTCCGACCACGCCGTCGACGGCGAGATGGTGGCTTGCTTGAAAATGGCGCACGGCCTGCTCGGTTTCAGGACCGAAGGTCCCGTCCACCTGCGCCACGCCAACCTTTTCCTGCAGACGCACGACAGGGCTGACGGTGGGCTTCGCTTCGCTTCCGCCGGTGCCGTTGGCTTCTGATTCGGCGCCTGCGCCTGTGCTCTGCACGGCCACCGTCGCCAAACTCTGCACGGAGGATTTCTGACTAGAGCCCTGAGCCGGGGATTCTTCGCCGGTGGACTGAGTGGAGGATTCTTCAACGGCCTGCGTATATGGCTGGGTTGACTGCTGGGCATTTTCTCCGGGCGTGACGCTGCTGATGTCCGTTGTGAGCGCTCCGTCGGAGGTCTTGTCGTGTAGGGCGGCGCTGGTGAGTGGTCCCACGATTCCGTCCACAGTCAGCCCGTTGCTTGCTTGGAAGCCGCGGACAGCCTGTTCGGTTTCAGGGCCGAACACACCGTCGACTTTGATGCCACCAAGGGCTTGCTGGAGGAGGCGAACCTGGCGGCCTTCGCTGCCGTTTTCAAGCATGATGTGGTGTGTTGTCGTCGTGGGTGGTTCGGGAGCGGGCGCCGGGGTCACGTGGGCGTTACCGTTGGCGTCCGCAAGGCCGGCCGCGGGGCCGGCGGCGAGTGCGATCAGCGTGCCCAGAGAAATTCGTCGTGCACGTGTGGCGGTCGGGACGAACTGCAGCTCGCCGGCACGACGACGCGTGCGGGAGCGCAGCAGGGAGAGATCCCACGGCTCGTTGTCGGCAAGATTGCGGGGCGAGGGCACCCGGTTGCGTGCGTCGACCAAGTTGGAAAGTCGCAGCGCAGAGCTGCCGGTGCGCTTGCTGGCAACTCGTTCGCGGCGTGCTCGCGAGCGGGTCAGCGAAGCCTCCCAGGGGTCAAGCACAGCAAGATCGCGCGGGGATCCCGACATGGCAACAGCGTCCTTTCGTT
This sequence comes from uncultured Solirubrobacterales bacterium, assembly GCA_963725165.1. Taxonomy (GTDB): domain Bacteria; phylum Actinomycetota; class Thermoleophilia; order Solirubrobacterales; family Solirubrobacteraceae; genus Palsa-744. Next base: position 35,928 of record CAVRXK010000002.1, on the reverse strand, counting down.
ATCTCAGGGCGCCTACGGGGTTAGCTGTCGGGCTCGCGTACTTACGCTACGCCACTGCTGTGGCGATTCGCCCCCGCAGCCAAGCGGCTGCAATTTGGGTCCCCCGCTCCTCGACCCCGTGAGGCCAAGGACTCGGCACGAACGCGAAGCAACGTATCACGTTGCATTGCAAGTTGCATCACATGAGAAGGGTTGCAACGTATCTTGCCGACGGATCTCGTTGGCGTGGGCTCCTGTGCACGCCTAGGGCGTAGCTCACGTGCCTGGTTGAGGTGGCCTGAAAAGGCCGAGAACTCGGCGTTTAGGGTGACCGAATTAGGGTCACCTAAGTTATGATAGGCTGGCCACGCGACAAACCCGAGTGCCCAAGTAGGGTATCGCAGGAGGCTATTCAATGACTGACGCACAGGCAACTTCTGAGGCAGCCGCGACGCATGTTGCGAAGCACAAGGGCGAGCGCAAGAGCTTGTATCTCTGGACAGCGATGGCGCTCGCCGTGTCAGTCACCGTGGTCATCCTTGGATGGCATGCGCACGGCGGAACGACAGATCCGACCGCGCTTCCACCAGGACATCGCCTGAGTCACACCACGGTCGTCATCAACAGCGCGATCCTGGTGCTCCGCGAGGGCCTCGAGACGATCCTCGTGCTGGCTGCTGTGACTGCCAGCTTCCTTGGCGCCAATCGCGTCTATCGCCGTCCGGTGGTCGCAGGCGGGGCGTCTGCGATCGGCTTTGGGATCGTGACTTGGTTTTTCGTGGTTTGGCTGATCGGGCGTTTCCACGGCGGCGAGTTCGACGTGCAGGCAGCCACTGGTCTGCCCTCGCTGATCGTGCTTCTGATCGTGATGAACTGGTTCTTTCACAAGGTGTACTGGACCGGCTGGATCTCAAATCACCACAAGCGCCGTCGCGGGCTGCTGTCTTCAGGGCGGGTGGGAGCTGAATCAAACAAGCGCAGGATGCTGCTCGGCCTGGCCCTGCTTGGTTTCACATCCGTCTACCGCGAGTGCTTCGAGGTAGTCATCTTCCTTCAGAATTTGCGCGAGCTCTACGGCTCGAGCGTTGTGCTCGAGGGCGTGGTGATTGGCGCTTTGTTCACCGCTGCGGTGGGCGTGCTGACCTTCGCCCTGCACCAGCGCCTGCCCTACAAGCGGCTGTTGGTCATCACCGGCGTGATGCTCCTGTTCGTGCTACTTGTGTCAGTCGGCGAGGAGGTCAACGAGATGCAGCTCGCCGGCTGGATCGGCACCACAGAAATCCACTGGTTGCAGATACCCGGCTGGATGGGGACCTGGTTCTCGTTGTTCAACAACTGGGAGACGTTCATCGGCCAGTTCATCGCGCTCGCGATAGTGCTCGGCTCCTACTTGGCTGCGCAATACATGCGCGTGTGGGGTCCACGTCGCCGGGGCGAACAGGCCGCGCGGCTCGCCGAGGCAGCGCCTGAGCGCCCAGCCGACCTCGCCGTTGCCGGCGCACGGCCTGCGGTGCAGGTCTGAGCGGGTCTGCCGATCGGTCTTTCATAACGGCACCGACCGGCGCCGCTCAGCCCGGTTCGGGTCCGATCTGCTCGATGAAGGCGGCGAGCGCCGCCACCTGCTGAGGGTGGGCCGCCAGGTCCAAGTGCTTTGTCGCTCGGAGCATTGGCGCGGGATCGAATCCCTTGATAGGGGGGGTATGTGGATGTAGCAGTGCTTCCCTGATGAACTGTTCGTTGACGATCACGCTACGCCCATTGGTGAGCGTGAACCGGTGTCCGGCAAAGCTTGCGAAGCTCGGAGCGATACTTCGCGTCGTTGCGATGAGATGACACGCGGAGCAGCCGTCGGAGACGACAAGGTGCGCACCTTGCTCGATCAGGCGCTGCTGGGCTGTGAACGGCTCTGAGACGTATGCGGGCGCGGTCGAGCTCGATGAGTCCTGGCTGCTCGGTTTGCCGCTCGTGCCACAACCGGCGAGCGAGACCAGAAGCGCAGCTGCCAGGAACGTCCCCACGGCTCGGCCTCGGCGCGAGGATGCGTGTATTGCGAGCCTTGGCATCAGCTGGGTGCCCATCGGAACGAGCGAATGGGCGCGATGGTGGATGGCGAGTGAGTTGGGTTCCTGGACATGGGGCTTGTTGGCTAAAGTGGCTCCGATGAGCGACGAGGAGCAACGAACCTACAACGTTACGGGCATGACCTGCGAGCATTGCGCCGCAGCCGTCAACGCAGGGCTCAGCGGGCTTTCCGGTGTGAGTGCCGTCGAGGTTGATCTCCCCAGTGGCGTGGTGGTTCTGCGGGGAAGCTCGATCGACGGTGAGGCCGTCCGGGGCGCGGTGCGCGCAGCCGGATACGACCTCACCGAATACTCCTAGAGCGCGACAAACAAGCGTGGGCGGCGGTGCTCAGGCCGCATCGGGGATACCGACTTGCGGTGTGGCCTCACTTGGCGCACGCCGTTCGGCTGTTGCGACTTGCGTTATGGGGAACAGGGCCACGGCGAGCAGAACGAATAGCGGACCCGCGTTGACGTCGGTGGCGTTGCCGATCCAGAACGGCCCACCGAGGCTCTGTCCGAAAACCCAGTATGCGAGCGAGACGACGATCCCAGCAGCGAGCGCGGGCGAGCGCAGCGGCGTCCACACCCCGATCGCGACCGCCAGGGAGACGATCGCGAGCACGACCGCGATCGTGGTTCCATGCCCCTGAGTGTGGTTGCCGATCGAGGTCTGGAACCTCGCGAGCCAGTGCGGCGATGCTTCGGACATCGCCCTTGATCATTTCGTGGGTCGCGTCCTTCGCACGATTGACATTCACCAACCACAGGCCTGCGGACATAGCCCACAGTCCTGACCATGCGTACAGGCCGCCACGGTCGCCGAGCGGTCCCAGGTCCGCCGGGGAGCGGCCCTCTTGCCTGCCGGTGGGATAGACGAGCAGACCGACGATCGCATACAGGATCACTGCGCCGGGAGCGCCCATCAGCGGCGAGGGCAGGGTGGTGGACGTCAATCCACCAAAGCCCTCGCCGAACCACCAGACGGAAAGCGCCCAGCCAAAGGAGACGAGCAGCGCGGGCTTGACCGTCTTCTTGCTGAGGATCAATCCAAGCCCGATCGCGCACTGGATCTCGGCGGCGAGCGTGTTCCACAATGTGAGGTCGTGCCCATAGAAGTTGTCGATCACTTTCATCGGGCCGCCCACAATCGACCACTGGTGTTCTGCCGCCGGCGCGAAGACTTCGGTGATGACGCCGTGCGTGTACATGAAGCTCTGGAACTGGAGCAGACCTACAAGCAGCCAGATCACGCCGAGTGCGACCTGGATGCCACGTGTCGTGACGATCGGAGATCGAGGGGATCTTCGATCGTGGGCAAACGGCTCGGAGGGCTGTGCCGGACGTCCGTCGAGAGGGGCGCTCATGACGATGGCGCGAGCGCTTGCACGCATGCGCGGTTATGAAGGTTGGACATGACGGCGATTCCTTTGTCGCTCATCGACGCGGCCTAGCAGACCGTCGGCCGGCGTCGTTGACTCGCCCCGCGTGTCGCGGGGCCTCCCGGTAGAGAGGTATGCCGCCCGTCGCGCTCTAGCGCGGGCAGCCCACGAGTGCGAGCGGCGGAGCGCGGCCGGCCAACGCCACCGCGATCAGGCGTCCCCCGCTCGCCGCGCGGGTGGGGGAGCATAGGGGGCCAAGCACGTATGCGCCCGCGAGCCGGTGCCGGAAATGGCGGACACGTAACCTCGCGATGGTTCGCTCTCCAAGGTAGGGACGGGTGAGCATCACTACGGCCAGCAGGAGAGCGGGGAGCATGATCAGCGCTCCGCCCTGCGTGCCTCCCAGCTTGCCGCTGAGGGCGACTGCTGCGAAAGCGACCAGGGCGAGCACTGCTGCCAAGCGCCAGAGGACGCGCGCACGCGAGCCAAACACAGGGCGAAGATCGCTCATCGCGCAGCAATGATAACCCAGGGAGATGGCCATCGCGCCAGGCTCTGGATACCGCTGACGCTGCGATCAGCGTGTGATAGATTCGCGCCGTCATGGGCAGCGACATGAGCATGAGCGGTGGCGCGTCGTCGATGAGCGGAGCTCACACCTCAACGTCGATCGGGGGAATGTCGATGGGCGTCGGGCACGGCGCCACCAACATTCTTCCCGATTGGCTCGCGATCCTTTGGACGCTCGTGTTCATCGCGATCGTCGTGATTCATGGGCGCCACGTGCTCGAAAGTCGTGGCCAGCGGCAGATCTGGCACTCAGGACATGTTCTGATGGCGCTCGGCATGGCGTTCATGTTCGCGCCTGCCTCGATCGACCACTTCAACATCCCAAGCGGCTTCTGGCAGCTGGCTTTCGCCAACGGCGCGATCGTGATCCTTGCCTGGATGCTTGCCCAAGCGCTCAGCGGACGCGCGATCAACGTGCTGTGGCTGGTGATGGCGATCGACCTCGGCGCGATGGCCTACATGTGGTCGCCGAGCGGTTTTCAGGCTTCACTCACTTGGATACTCGTTGCTTACTTCGTGTTGCAGTCCCTTTTGTGGGTCACCAACCGGATGCGCGAGGTCGACCACAAGACGTTGTTCGGAGGAAGCTTCTCGGTCACGCCCGACGGTGCGATCGCGATGTCCGCCGCCGAGCCGCTGGTCTGCTTTCGTGACCTGCGCGTCTCGATGTGCGCGATGACGCTCGGCATGGCGTACATGTTCGCCGCCATGCAGCTGCTGAGCTAACAGCGCTCAGTTGATCGGAACCGCAAAGGACCCGTGCAGGCTGTGTCCTGCGCCGTCGAAGCCTGCGATCTGGAACTTCCATACGCCGCGCGTGAGGCGAGACTGGGCGATGTCGTGTCCGGGGCCGGCCACGTAGTAGTCGACCTTTGCGCGTGCGCCGGTAGCGGAGACGGCGCGCAGCGAGATCGAGCGAAAGTTTGGTCGTGGGCCGGCGGCCCGCTCCAGATAGAGGTGCAGGTTCACAAGGCCCGGTTTGAGTGGTTCGACATATACCTCGAGCGTCTCGCCGGCCGGCTGGAGGAGCGTCGCCGAGGCTGTGCTGGGGACTGCAAACGAGTCGGGGTCGGCGAGCACAAGCGTGCCGAGCAGCACGGCCGGGATCGCGGCTGCCGTCGCGATGCTGGCGTAGCGCTGGCGAGAGCTGCGTACCGGCGTTGGACGACCGGCGCGCCCGAAGCGTCGCAGTCGCAAGCTGTTGAGCACGACCGTGATACTCGAGAGGCCCATTGCCACAGCGGCGAGCGCAGGGCTGAGTAGCCCGGTCATCGCGAGGGGCAGCGCGATCAGGTTGTAGCCGAACGCCCAACTGAGGTTTTGCAGCACGATCGTGTAGGTCTCGCGCGCGAGACGCAGCGCACGGGCCACACCGCGCAGATCTCCTGAGAGCACGCTGATATCGGCTGCCTCGATCGCTGCCCCGACCCCCGTGCCCATCGCGATCCCGAGGTCGGCCTGGGCTAGCGCGGCAGCGTCGTTGACGCCGTCGCCGACCATCCCCACACGGCGCCCTTCGCGCTGCAGGCGAGCTATCTGCTCCAGCTTGCCGCTCGGCGTGACCTCCGCAAGCACGTGCTCGATGCCGACTGCCTCGGCGACAGCTTGGGCGGCGCGATGGTTATCGCCGGTGAGCAGCTCCACCTCGATATCCATTCGGCGCAGGCCCTCTATCGCGGTCTTTGCCTCGGGCTTGACGGTATCGGCGAGTGCGATCGCGCCGATGACCCGCTCTGCGCGCTGGACCACCACGGCTGTGCGCCCGCTCGATTCCCATTGATCGAGCACTGGCACAAGGTTGGGGTCGTGTCCGATCTCATCTGGGCGTCCCACCCAGACGCTCTTGCCATCCACGAGCGCACGCACGCCTCGACCTGGAGTCGAGCGGAAGTCCTTTGCATGCAATAGCTTCAGAGCGCGCTCGCGCGTGTGGGCGACGATCGCGAGCGCCACCGGGTGCTCTGATCCGGCCTCCGCGGAGGCGGCGAGCGCGAGCACGCGATCGGGTTCCTCGCCCGGTGCGCTCCACACATCGGCGATCGACAGTTCGCCTGTCGTGATCGTGCCGGTCTTGTCGAGCACGATCGTGTCGAGGTCCTGGCTACGCTCGAGGATCTCCGCGCTGCGAATCAGCAGGCCGAGGCTCGCGCCGCGTCCGGTGCCGACGAGGATCGCGACTGGCGTCGCTAGACCAAGCGCGCACGGGCAGGCGACGATCAGCACGGCGATCGTGGCGTCCATTCCGCGTTGCAGGTGCATCGAGGCAAACATGCCCTGGAGGGACTGACCGGTGAGCACCCAGCCGAGCGCCGTCAGCGCCGCAAGGATGAGCACGGCCGGCACGAAGTAGCGTGCGATCTCATCGGCCAGGCGCTGGATCTTGGGCTTGGACGCTTGCGCGCGCTCGACCAGTGCCACCAGTTGCGAAAGCGCGGTGTCGGCGCCGACCGCTGTGGCGCGTGCACGCAACGCTCCGTCGACATTCAACGTTGCGCCGGTCACCAGCGCACCGACCTCCTTCTCAACCGGCAGCGACTCGCCAGTGAGCATCGACTCGTCCACCGCCGAGGCACCGTCGATCACGATCCCGTCGACCGGAACCCTGTCGCCTGGGCGCACGAGAAACACATCGCCGCGACGCACCTCCTCGACAGGTACAAGCCGCTCGGGTGCGTGCGGGTCATCGGGGTCCACCAGGCGCGCCTGCGTGGCGCCGAGTCGTGCCAGCTCGCGCACGGCGCGACCGCTGCGGTTGCGTGCCTTGGCCTCGCACCAGCGGGCGATCAACAGTGCGGCGATGATGATCGCGCCCATGTCGTAGTCGAGGGGCATGTTGAACTTGCCGACCGGCACGCCATGCTGGTAGACCGCGCTTGCGGTGAGCAGCATCACGGTCGAGTAGATGAAGCTTGCAAGCGTGCTCAGTGCGATCAGCGTGTCCATGTTGGTCGCGCGCGCACGCGCACGCGCCCACGCTGAGCGCAGGAACGGCAGCCCGCACCAGAACTGCACGGGCACCGCGAGTCCAGCCGTTATCCAGCGTGCGGTGGCGTCGTGTGGATAGACATAGGTGAGGATCGCGATCGCCGTGGCGAGCGGCACCGCGAGTCGCGATACGCCGCAGCAGGCCGGCCTGCTCGCGCGCCTCGCTCTCTTCGAGGGCTTCGAATGCGTGGGCTTGCTCGCCCGCGCTCGGGAGCACCGGTGTGGCGTCGTAGCCGGCGCCCCGCACAGCGCTGACCAGTCGCTCGGCATCGAGATCTCCATGCTCGAACTCGACCGTGGCGCGCCCGGTTGCGTAGTTGACCAGCGCCTCGCTCACGCCCTGCTGCCGGCCGAGAGCGCGCTGTACTCGTGCGGCGCAGGAGCCACAGGTCATCCCCGACACATCCAGCTCAATCACCTCACGGAACTCTCCGGAGGGATCGGCGAGGGCAATCGGCTCGACGATTTGGTCGGTGCTCATCTTCGGGGCTCCTGCTCGGACGGCGGTGCGGCGGCCACCCCTATTTCAGCACGACTTTGCCCCGATCCCGATGATGAGCAGTCTGATATCAGATGATATCATCCAGATATGCAAGCTAATGCGACCGCGCTGTTCGTGCGGCTACCCAATGACGATGCACAGCACTTGGAGCGGGCGGTTGCGGCATCCGGCAAGAGCAAGCGCCAGCTCGTCAGCGAAGCTGTGCGCGAGCACCTGACAGGCGACGGGCTTGTGGTCGGTCGTGCCGGTCTGCGAGAGGTGGGCCATGAGGTGATGACCGTCGAGGAAACCGCCGCCCTGCTGAAGCTCGACGATTCGGCGGTCCTGACAGCCGCACAGCAAGGCGATCTCCCCGGACGCAAGATCGACGGGCATTGGCGCTTCTCGCGCCGCGCGGTGCTGGCGTGGCTGGGAGAGGATGTAACGGCTTGAGCCTGGGTCGATGAGTCGGTGGCGTCAACCACAGGACCGTGGGTGACACGTACCGGAAGGAATGTGTCCACCCGGAGTCCTTATCAGTACAGCAGGACCCATACGCGCTGGCACGGCGCCCGACTTGCCATAGGAGTGAACACATGCGCCATCTACTGAAGCTGTCCATACCGGCAATCGCCGCTTCGCTCCTGATCGCCGCCTGCGGCAGCAGTTCGTCCAGCAACACGACCAGCTCGGCCGCCACCACACAGCCTGCCGCGCAGACAAGTACCAGCTCATCCAGCCCCGTCGTGAAGACGGCCTCCAACTCGCTCGGCACGATCCTGGTCGATAGCCAAGGGATGACGTTGTATCACCTCAGCGGCGAGCAGAACGGCAAGTTCATCTGCACCAGCACGGCCTGCCTGGGTGTGTGGCACCCGCTGATCGCGTCCTCCAGCGGCGCTCCCAGCGGCGAAGTCGTCTCGCTCGGCACGGTGAAGCGTCCCGAAGGGACCGTGCAGGTCACCTACCAGGGCACGCCGCTCTACACGTTCACGGGAGATCAGCAGCCCGGTGAAACCAAGGGTCAGGGCATCAAAGACGTGGGCACCTGGAGCGTTGTCACGACCAGCTCCAGCAGCGCCCCCGCGGCGAGCACGAGCAGCACACCGGCGGCACCCGCGCCGAGCACGGGCGGCTCCGCAGAACCGGAAAAGTCCAGCGGCAGTGGCTCCAGCGGTGAAGGCTCCAGCGGCGGCGGCTACGGCTACTGAGCCATCCGGCGGATGCGCGGCGCAGCGCGTGTGGGCGTGACACGCCACACCCACGCGCTGGCCGTAAGTTGTTTGTGCGCGGTCGCCCTAGGCGGGTGCGCGAGCCAAACTGGGTCTGCGGTCAGCACGCTATCTACGCAACGGGCGGCGATCGAGCGCTATATGGGCGAGGTCGAGCCGATCAGGCTCGCGGTCAACAAGCTCCTGGGCGGCGCCGACCCGATCCTTGAGGCGTTTCACGACCGGCGCATTGCGCCCGGCGAGGCTGCCCGGCGCATGGGCCGGCTGGAGCAGCGGTTCGCGGCCTACGCGGTCGATATCGCGGCGGTCGATCCGCCAACCGCCCAGCTGCGTGCTCTCAACGCTCCCTACGCCAACACCTACGTGTTCGAGGATGCCTACCTGAGCGCGCTCGTCGCCGGTCTCGCCGACGACGAACTCACCGACTTGCCCAACACGCAGGCAGCCCAGCGCGCCGCGATCATCCGCTGGCGCATCGACCTGACCGTTCTTGCCCGCGCCGCTAGTGCGCCCTGCCGGCGGACCTGCAACAAGCCGGTCGCGGCGAGATTGCGCCATCCCCCGATGGCAGCTGAGTCCGGCAGCACACACGAGCATGGTTGATGCAGGTCGCTGCTGTCCGCTCGATGGCGCAGTTCAAAGAGGCGTTCTCAGGAGACGGTCGCGTTGCCGTCGCTCCAGCTCGCCAGCCGCAGCAGCGTCGCGCTGGAGACACCGTGACCGGAGACCACGCACAGGTGGCCGTTACGCAGCCATGTGACGACCGCGGCGCCGTTTGAGGTGAGCAGTCGGTAGGGCACACCCCCGCGCCATGCGATCGCGCCACCGCCGATTCGTGGCGCTGGGGTGCCGGCGAGGATTGCGTAGCCGATTCTCTGACCGCTGCCGTTGGTGTAGAAAACGGTTGTAACCGAGTGCCCGCCGATCCGGTCGCTGCGCGCTCCGGTGCTACGCCAGCCGAAACGGTCCTTCCAATAGGGAAACGGCACTCCGTCGACCGCGACGGCGAGCTGGGCATGGTGCGTGGCGCTCTCAGATGGCGCGGGGAGCGTCGCCACACGCAGGGTCGGCGCGGCTGCCTGGCTGGGACTCAGAGTGGAGGTGGCGCTATTGCCGAGGCCCATCGCGATCACAATCGCCACCACGGCGACTGCCACCGCACCGGCGCCCGCGATGCCCAGGGGAGAGAGACGACGGCTACCAGAGGCGCGTCGTGCAAAGCGCTGATCGTGGTGCGTGGCCACAAGTGACTCGATCCTCAGGTGTAGCGATTCTGGCGCGAGCGCGTCGAAGGAGCGCACCAGCTCGGCGATGCGCCGCTGCTCGTCGTCAACGTGGGGGGGCAGTTCGGTCACTGTGTTCCTCTACTAGGCAAGACTCCGGCGGCCCGCGTCTCATTCCCGAGGATCGTCTGAGTTGGTGGTTGGTGGGGTGCCGGAGCACCCTTGAAATCGGACGAATCGGGAGCTGGGGATGACGGTGCGAGCGAGTCCGGCTCAGAGCGGAGCTGCTTGGCGACCTGCTGGCGCGCCCGGAATAGTCTGGTCGTGATTGTGGCCTCGCGCACCCGTAGCGCGCGGGCGGCCTCTCGGTAGGAGAGACCGAGCACGTCCACCGCCACCAGTGCGAGACGGCGATCCTCCGGCAGCGATGCGATCGTCGCATACATCTCCTGCATCTCAAGCGCCTGCTCGGGCTGACCCAAAGATCGAGGATCGGCCGCGCTGATGTCCTCCAGCGTCGCTACCGTGACCGGCCGCCGGCTCGCGGTTCGCCGGCTCGTGAAGAACGTGTTGCGCAGGACGCGCATCAGGTAATACAGCTCGTCGTCGCCGCTCAGCAAGCGCGGCCGTGCGAGCACGCGTGCGAACGTCTCCTGCACAAGGTCCTCGGCGTCCTCGCGCGAGCCGCACAACGCCCACGCGGCGCGATAGAGACGGTCCACGTGTTGCGTCAGCGACTGCGGGTCCAGGGTACGCATTGATGGTTGCGGAGCGACCTCAGGTCGTCGAGAGGGTCGATCCCACCCTGCGACTGTAGCGAAGGCCACACTGGTGTGGAAAAGATCGGAGCTCGTGGGAAGGAATCTGGCGAGTGCGGAGTCGTAGAGAAAGTGCGCGACGACGGGCCGTGCGCTGATTGCTGCCGAAAGCCGACTTAGGGATCGAGAGACTCCCAGCTTGGTCAGGCTGCGATCAGGAAACTGTCTCGTTCGATTCCCAAACCACAGGAGACAACCAGTGCCTAGAACGTCGATCCTTGCTCTAGTTGGTGTTGCGCTCGCTGTCGCCGGCTGCGGCAGCTCCAAAAGCGGCAGCTCCTCCAGCACATCGGCCGCTGCGAGTACTGCGACCACGACCTCGAGCGCAAGCTCTTCTCCTTTTCTGGCAAATCTGAAGACTGTCAGCAACGTCGCCTCGACGGTCCCGGCCAACGGCGATGTGAATCCGTACGGCATCGTGCTCGTTCCCACCAGCGTGGGCAAGCTCCAGGCGGGCCAGATGCTGATCAGCAACTTCAACGCCAAGGAAAGTGCAAGGGAGAACGGTCAGGGCACCGGCACGACGATCGTGCAGGTCTCGAGGACCGGGAAGGTCTCGCTGTTCGCGACGATCGATGCCAAGACGCTTCCCGGCTCATGCCCAGGTGGCGTCGGGCTGACAACGGCGCTGAACATCCTCCCCGGTGGCTACGTTGTCGTCGGTAGCCTGCCAACGACCAACGGCAAGTCGGCGACCGCGAAGTACGGCTGCCTGATTGTGCTCAACAGTGAAGGTAAGGCGGTCGAGACGATCGCCAGCAAGAACATCCAGGGTCCCTGGGACTCGACCGCCAAGAGCGAAGGCTCCAAGACCATGCTGTTCGTCAGCAACGCGCTCAATGGCGGCGCCGCGAAGGGCATCCACACGATCGACAACTCGACCGTGCTGCGGATCGAACTGGAATCCGGCGAAGGCCAGACGCCAAAGGTGCTGAGCGAAACGGTGATCGCCAATGGCATCCCCTGGGTTAATTCGGCAGAAGCCCTCGTGCTCGGGCCGACCGGACTCGGACTCGCCTCCAACGGGACGCTGTATGTAGCCTCGACCGATGGCAACAAGATCTTCGCGATCTCCGAAGCAATGACGCGCACGACGCCCGCGGCGAAAGGTGGCACCGTCCTCACCGAAGGCGGCCACCTCAAGGAACCGCTCGGCATGGTGCTCGCGCCGAACGGCAACATCATCACGAGCAACGGTGGTGACGGCAACATGGTCGAAACCACGCCCATCGGCCAGCAGGTAGCCGTGCAGACCGCCGACAAGAAGACGGGCGCGGGATCGCTGTTCGGCTTGGTGATAGCGCCGGAAGGCAAGCGCATCTACTTCGTGGATGACGGCGAAAACACGCTCAACCTGCTGCGCGAAGGCCAGCCGGCGTCCGCCGGTGCCCCGTCCTCGCCGGCCCAGAGCTCCACGAAAACGGCAGCCTCTTCGGGGACGTCGAGCGCATCGGAAGACCTGAGCCTCGAAGCCAACTCTGAAGGTCAGTTGAAATTCAGCACGACCTCGCTTACCGCCAAAGCGGGCAAGGTGTCGATCGTCTTCACGAACATGTCGCCGCTGGCCCACAACGTGACGGTCGAAGCCTCCTCGCACAAGATCCTCGGTGCGCTCCCGACCTTCCAGGGCGCCACCAAGACGTTGACACTCGACCTCAAGCCGGGCATCTACAAGTACTTCTGCTCGGTTCCAGATCACCGCATGGCCGGGATGGAAGGCACGCTCACCGTCAAGTAGCAGGACACAAGATCGCTGGGTCCCGCCCCTGGCTTTCCTTCCAGCGCGGAAGGAGCACGCCAGGGGCGGAGTCCCTCTCGATGCAGAGGCAGTCCCTCAAAGCCTCACTCTCGCGCCCGCAAGCAAGGAATGGATACATGCGTCACGTACTGAATCTGTACCTACCAGCAATCGCCGCGTCGCTCCTGCTCGCCGCCTGCGGCGTTTGAGCCCGCGCGGGCTGTGGCGGGGGTTCAAGCGTCTGACCCATCTCGGATGGCCCAGAGGCTTTCCGATCGTTCAGTTCCCCAACGCGCCACTTATCACCGCGCTCCTCGCCGGCGCCGCGGCTGCTAGCACGCATGACCCAGGTCACGCCTATCTCGCCGCGATCTCCTTCCTGGCATTTGGCATATGGGCTTACGAGGAGCTACTGCACGGCGTCAACTGGTTTCGCCACCTGCTCGGCCTTGGATACGCGATCGCCACCGTTGTGCACCTCGCGCTTGCGCTAGGAAGCTAGACCGCCAAGCAAAGCTCACTGTGAAAACGAGACGCACGCCGACCAGTACGGACGGCGGGCGCCGCCCGGCGCCTGAGCACACCAGGCGCCGGGCACTCAGCGCCAAGTTACTTGACCGTGCCGCCGGAGGCGTTGATCGCGTACCACGTGCCGCCGAACGTTTTGGCGCCAACGTAGGAGGTCTTCCCTGGACCGCTATCGCCGGTGTAGGTATAGAGCGGGTGGCCGGCGTAGGTGACCTGTTTGCCGCTGGTCGTGGACAGCAGCGAAGCCTTGATGCCCGAGCCGGCCGTCGGGCGACCGCTTGCTTTCAGCGAAGGCCACACCGATGAGCACCCGCTGATCGTCGCGCAACTGCTCTTGTTGCCGTGATCGCGCGTGAACTCGTACAACGTGCGGCCCGAGCTGCTGACGAGGATGCTGCCGAGGCTGGTGTGGCGCAGCTGCACCGTGGCGGCGGCGCTCGAGTGAGCGGCCGGGAGGCTGCTCTGTGCGCTGGCGACCGTCGCGGCGCTCGCCGCGCTCGCCAAGGCGACGGCCAAGAAAACATAGGTTCGTTTCATGGTTCCTCCGAATGTCGGGTGCTTGGGCGCGTGACTGTCATCTCTACCCACATATAGACACCACCACGCCGCGAACCTTCCCGAGCACCAGCGTGCCCGTGCCCTTCCTCGCCGCCGTCAGGCCAGCGGTCGTGCAGGCTCAGAAGGCGGTCGCGTCGCGATCGCTCCAGCTCGCCAGCCGTAGCAGTGTGACGCTGGGGCCGTGTAGCGCCCGGAGGTACGCGCGGAGCCGGGCAAAACGCAGCGGGAAGGATCTCTGTGCGCTGGAGTCTTTAGGGGATGACGAGCCGGGATGCCGCTGCGCCATGCACGGCGCCCAGCGACTGCCATGGGGATATCCAGCACGAGAAAGGTGGGTTCACGATGAGACCGCGCACGTTTTTGCTTTTCATTCTCGCTGGGCTGATGGGGGCGGCGGTGGCAGTGCTGCCCACGCTCGCTACCGCCGGCACGTCCGAAGTGAAGAAGCTCGAAGTCAACCAGAACTGCGTCGAGAACGCCTGGCCGTGCTGGGCCGTCCAGGGATCGGGATCGGACGCCTCGGCGCAACCCGCGCTCAGGATCGAAATCGCTCCCGGCGGCAAAGTCATGTTCACCGACCACGACGCGAGCACCAACCCGACTGGCGCGGCGACCGTCTCGTGGACGGGCCTTGCGCCAACAAATGCTCTGGCATACCCATGAGCGCGTCGGAGCCTTGGGAAGGCGAATGCAAATTCGCACAAGAAGGGACCTATAAGTTCGAAAGCGCGACCCTTTTCGATGATGAAAACACCCCATACGGCAAAGCCAACTACACCAAATACGAAATCGTCGTGAAAAGCGCCAGCACGACCACGACCGGCACGACCACGACCGGCACGACCACAACCGGCACCACGACCACAACCACGACGACGGCACCGACCACAACGACGCCGACCACAACGACACCGACCACAACGACACCGACCACAACGACACCGACGGCCACGACCTCCACCCAGCCCTCCGGCACCGTCGCCTCCACGACCACGACGCCCGGCTCGATGGAAACGCCTCCCCCATCGGGCGGGGGCAGCCCTCTCGCGACGCTTGCGCTGGCGAAAGCCCAGCACGGTGACTTCGTGCATGGCACCGTCCAGATTCCCGCCGCCGACGGTGGCGCGCGCCTGGAAGTCGAACTGCTCGCCCAGGGCGCCTCGCTGGCCAAGGTCAAACGACCGAGTAGTTCGCGCGTCGGGCGGTTCGTCCGCTCCTCAGCGCCCGCCGGCACGGTGTCCTTCACGGTCTCGCTCGACGCTCAGGCCAAGAGCGTGCTGCGCCATCATCACAAGCTGGCGCTCACCGTGAAGATCGTGCTCACACCCAAGCACGGCTCGGCTATGACCCTCACGCGAAGCCTGGTCGTACGATGAGGCCGCGCACGCTTTTGAGACCACGCATGCTTGTGCTCTTCGTCCTGACTGGGCTGGTAGGGACGGCGGTGGCCGTGCTGCCAGCGCTCGCCGCCGCACCGTCCGAAGTGAAGCTCGAAGTCGACCAAAACTGCAACATCAGCGACTGGCCGTGCTGGAACCCCAAGGGGAGCCCCGAAGGGAACGTGGGGTTCAACGAAGTCGCGCCCTTTACGATCGCCCCGGGCGGCGACGATCTCGTTCGAAGACAACGACGCGGATGCTCCGACAGACGTGATCTGGATGGGCGCCGCACGGCCGAGCTGCGTGGGAGTGCGTGGAAGCGCCGCCGACCAAAACCGACTGGAAAGGCACGTGCACGTTCTCCACCACCGGTGAATACGAGTTCGAAAGCCAAGAACTGTTCAACGACGGCACCAGTAACTACACCAAATACAAGGTGATCGTCGAAGGCGCCGCCACCGGCACAACTCCCACCACGCCGACCACAACCACACCGACGATCACAACGCCGACTACCCCCACGACGCCGAGCGAACCCGGCTCCGGCTCGCCTTTGGAAGGAGGATCAAAGGCACTGAAGCTCGCCGGCAGCCAGCGCGGATCGACCGTCCACGGGTCGATCAAGTTGTCCCAGGCCGGCTCCGGCGGGCGACTGGAAGTCGGTCTGTTTGCTGCCGGCGCCTCGCTGGCCAAGGCGGGACACCCTGCGCAGGTACGTGTCGGACGGCTGGTGCGCTCGTCGCTGAAGACGGGCAGCGTCTCCTTCTCCGTGCCGCTGACCGCCAAGGGCAAGGCCGCGCTACGCCGCCACCGGCGCCTGGCGTTGACGGTGAAGATCACGCTCACACCCCTACACGGCGCGGCGGTGACGGTCACCCGCATAGTCATCCTGCGCGCATGAGTTGCGTGGAGAAATCTGTGTCTTGATGTTTTTGCCCCATGAAATCTAGGGCTTTTCCGACCTAGCTGGGGCCGCTGAGGATTGATCCGACCACCCATGCGGTCAGCCCCTGGGAGGCAAACGCCTAGAGCTATGCCGCGAGCTGCTGCTGCACCTGGCCGGCGATCGCGTGCGACCTTGGTAGCAGTCGCGTGCGACTTGAGTCGCACGCGCGTGAGGCGGAAGATGGTCCTTCGGGTCGTTGTGCGGGCGCGCTTGGCGCCGTACTGTGATGGCGTGATCGACGTTCGGGGCGTGACCAAGAGGTACGGCGAGAAGGTCGCCGTGGACGATCTCAGCTTTTCCGTCTCGCCCGGCATCGTGACCGGCTTCCTCGGTCCCAATGGGGCTGGCAAGTCGACCACGATGCGTTTGATCCTCGGGCTCGACGCTCCCACCAATGGGACGGTTACTGTCAACGGATGCTCGTATCGAGAGCTATCCGCGCCGCTACACGAGATCGGCGCGATGCTCGAGGCGCACGCGATCCACACTGGGCGCTCTGCGTACAACCACCTACTCGCGTTGGCGCAGACGCATGGCATCCCGCGCAGGCGGGTGGAGGAGGTCATCCAGCTGGTCGGTCTAGAAGATGTCGCACGCAAACGCGTGGGGAGCTTCTCTCTCGGTATGGGTCAACGTCTGGGCGTGGCGGCCGCGCTGCTGGGCGACCCGGCCACGGTGATTCTCGACGAGCCCGCCAACGGACTCGATCCCGAGGGCATCCAGTGGATTCGCAACCTGCTCAAGGGCCTCGCCGCCGAAGGGCGCACGGTGTTCCTCTCCTCGCACCTGATGAGCGAGATGTCACAGACGGCCGATCATCTGATCGTGATTGGACGCGGGCGGCTGATTGCCGACACCTCGGTGGCGGAGTTCGTGCGACGCGCCTCCTCCGATACCAATGTCCGTGTTCGCTCCTCCCAGGTCGATGAGTTGCGCGACGTGTTGGTCCGCAAGGATGTGGCGGTGCAAGATATTGACACTGGGTTGATCGAGGTCAGCGGCCTCACCGGCGAGCAGATCGGCGAGATTGCGCTTCAGGCCCGGATCGTGGTCTCTGAGCTGACGCCGATGCAGGCTTCACTTGAGGAGGCTTTCATGAGTCTCACGGGCGACGCGGTCGAGTATCGCGCGAGCACGGACAATGAGAGCACGGAGACCGAGATCGCTGGGGGCCGTCGCATGAGCGCTATCGAGGCGCTGCCCGCCGCCGCGCCGAAGCGTCGCGCGTTCACCGGTCGCGTCACGCAGGGTCACGTGATCCGCTCGGAGTGGACGAAGCTGTGGTCGCTGCGCTCGACGCGCTGGTCACTGCTTTTCGCCGTTGTAACGATGGCGGGGCTCGGTATCCTCATCGCGGCAGTCTCGATGAGTCGCTGGTCGCATCTCGGTCCACATGAACGTGCCACATTCGACTCGATCGACCGGAGTCTCGGTGGCTACCATCTCGCGCAGCTAGCGATCGGTGTACTCGGCGTGCTCGTGATCAGCGGCGAGTATTCGACTGGGATGATTCGCTCGAGCCTGATGGCTGTGCCGCGACGGCTGCCGGTGTTGTGGGCGAAGATCATTGTGTTCGCATCGGTGACATTCGTACTGATGCTCGCGAGCGCCCTCGTCGCGTTCTTCGTCGCCCAGACGATCCTCGCCACCCACCATGTGAACGTGACGCTGGGCCATCCGCACGCCCTGCGTACGCTCCTCGGGACAGTACTGTTCATGACCGTGACGGGAGTGCTCTGCGTCGCGCTCGGCACGATCATCCGTCGCACCGCCGGCGGCATCGCGATGTTCGCCGGGCTGTTGTTTGTGCTTCCCGGCATCAACGAGATTCTCCCTAGCAATATCAGCAACTCGATCAATCCATATCTCCCTTCCAGTGCGGGCGGTGCGATTGCCTCGGCGGTCCCGGACGCCCACACGCTCTCGCCTTGGGCCGGGTTTGCCGTCTACTGCGGATACACGCTCGTGCTGCTCGCAATCGCGGCATACCTACTCGTGCGCCGCGATGCCTGACCGCGACAATTCGCGCGCACGGGTCGCTTTGACGAAGGTTCCCGAGATCACGGTGATCTTCTGGGTGCTGAAGCTGCTCACCACAGGCATGGGCGAGGCGATGTCGGACTTCCTCGGCAACAAGAGCGTTCCGATCGCCGGTGCGATCGGGATCTTCGGGCTGTGGTTTGCGATCTGGCTGCAGATGCGCCAGCGCGAATACCGCGCGCCGATCTACTGGTTCGCGGTGATGATGGTCGCGATCTTCGGCACGATGATGGCGGACGGGATACACGACGGCGCGAGCATCCCCTACTCGGTGACCACTCCGTTGTTCGGTCTGGTGATGGCCGCGATCTTCCTCTGCTGGTATCGCAGCGAGGGCACGCTCTCGATTCACAGCATCACCACGCGCCGCCGCGAGGGGTTCTATTGGGCGACGGTGCTCGCGACCTTCGCCCTCGGCACCGCTGCGGGGGACCTGACGGCTACACCGCTGAACCTCGGGTTCTTCCCCTCCGCGCTGCTGTTCATCGCGATCATCCTGATCCCCGCGGTCGGCTGGTGGCGCTTCGGCCTGAACCCGATCGTCGCGTTCTGGTCCGCATACATCCTCACGCGGCCGATCGGCGCTTCGTTCGCGGACTGGTTGAGCAAGCCACCTGCGATCACCGGCCTCGGCCTCGGCGACGGCACCGTCAGCGGCCTCGCGCTGATCGTCTTCGTGGCGCTCGTCGCCTACGTCTCCGTCACGAAGGTCGACGTGCAGGACGCGAGGCACTCCGGGCATTCGCACCTGTACTTGGAACCGCATCCGGAGCTCGCCACCGAAGCCGACTGACGTCTCGGGGCGCTGGACCGATGCGTCAGCGAGCAATCCGTCCGGCAAGGCGTGCTCCGGCACTCACAGCACGCAGCCATCGAGTGCCCGGAATCGCGTTGTGAGCCGTCAATATGGACATATGAAGCGCGAGATAGATCGCCTGGCGTCGAGATGGCTGGCCCACATCGACCTCGACGCTCGTCGCGTCGCGGCCCATCCCTTCGCCGTGGACCTCGCGACCGCGACGGGTGTGGCGGTGCTCAGCCTCTTCGGGCTGGCGACCCAGCACCGGCTCGACGCTGTCGACTGCGATCTTCTGCGTGCTGCTCTGCGCGCCGCTGCTCCTGCATCGGCGCGATCCCCGCGCGTGCTTCGCGCTCGTCGCGCTCGTCGCGTTTGCCCAGTGGCTGCTCTCCGCGCCTCAGCTCGCCGACGCCGCCGTGCTGATCTCGCTCTACTGGGTTGCGCTCGAAAGCGATCTCGCGGAGGTCGCGGTTGCGGCTACGGTGGTCGCGGCGGGTGCGATCATGGCGGCGCTGCGCTGGTCGCCGTCTGAGCCGCTGAAGATCTGGGTCGGGCTGACCGGCCTGGGGACGGCCGCTGGAGTCCTTGGCTTCACGATCCGCCAACGACGCGCCCTGCTGATCTCACTCCACGAACGGGCCGCCCGCCTGGAAGTCGAGCGCGATCAGGAGGGACGGCTCGCGGCCGCCGCCGAGCGTGCGCGTATCGCCCGCGAGATGCACGACATCGTCGCGCACAACCTCAGCGTGATCATCTCGCTGGCCGACGGCGCCGGCTACGCGATGACGTCCTCGCCACAGCGCGCGAGCGAGGCGATCGACAGGGTCTCGGCGACCGGCCGTCAGGCGCTTCTTGGAAATGCGCAGGCTGCTCGGCGTGCTGCGTGAGGACGCGATCGAGCAGCCGCTTGCGCCGCAGCCGCGCCTGGATCGGCTCGACGAGCTGCTGGCGCAGGTCCATGCCGCCGGCATCCCGGTGACGATGGATCTCGACGGCGACCCGCACGAGCTTGCCAGAGGGCATCCAGCTGACCGTCTTCCGTGTCGCGCAGGAGGCGCTGACGAACACGCTCAAGCACGCAGCGCGCCCTACGAGCGCCCATCTGGCGCTGCGCTGCCAGCCGCGCAGCGTCGAGCTCGAGGTGACCGACACCGGACAGCGGCGCCGCGCGGATCGAGCCACGGGCTTCGCTCGTCGGGAGCGGGCGAGGGACTCAGCGGCATGCGTGAGCGCGCGGCGGCATACGGCGGCAAGGCTCGATGCCGGCCCTGGCCCGGATGGAGGCTGGCGTGTTCACCTGCGCCTGCGGCCGGACGCCGAGACCGTCGCACGATGACCACACGTCTGCTTTTGGCCGACGACCAGGAGCTGATGCGGATGGGATTCCGCATGGTGATGGACACCCAGGAGGACCTCACGATCGTCGGTGAGGTGGCGAACGGATTGGAGGCCGTCGATGCGGCGCGCAGGCTGAAGCCGGACGTCGTGCTGATGGACGTGCGGATGCCCGAGATGGACGGCGTGCAAGCGACGAGGCTGATCGTCGAGTCCGACAGCAGCGCGCGCATCATCATCCTGACGACGTTCGACCTCGACGAGTACGTGTACGCGGCGCTGCGCGCCGGGGCGAGTGGCTTTCTGCTGAAGGACGCGCCGCCCGGCGATCTGCTCTCGGCGATCCGCGCCGTCGCAAGCGGCGACGCGGTCGTCGCGCCCAGCGTCACGCGCCGGCTGCTCGCGAACTACGCCCACCGCCTTCCCGTCGCCCGATCGATCCGAGGACGAAGAGGACGAGCGTCTGGAACTGTTGACCAGCAGAGAGCGTGAGGTGCTGCTGCAGGTCGCGCGCAGCCTCTCAAACGCCGAGATCGCGGAGCGGCTCGTGCTCTCCGAGGCCACGGTGAAGTCCCATGTCGGACGGATCCTCTCGAAGCTCGGGCTGCGCGACCGCGTGCAGATCGTCGTCTTCGCCTACGAGACGGGGCTGATCACACCCTCAAACAGCTGACGCCAAGTGATGTAACAAGCCGATCACATGACGGCTACGCGACGGTCACAAGCTCGCCTTCGCGTGGGAATAGGTTCGGAGTTCGTACCCCATCGGACACGATCACCCGCGCAAAGGAGACCTGATGAGAACGAAACACTCCGGCCGGCGGAGGTTTGCCCGCACAGCAGCCGTGACCCTCGCATTGACAGCACTCGGCGCCAGCCTCGGGGCCTCAGCACAGGCCGACCCCTCGCACTTCCCCCAACCGGGCGGCGGCAACCCGTCGCAAGGCAATGGTGGACAGTCTCAGGGCAACGGCGGGCAGTTCCCGCCTCCAGGCGGCCCGGCCCCCTTGGCGCCCGGCAACCTGCTCGTCAGCCGCAGCGTGTATGAAAACGATCCGAACCTGGTAGCCGGTGTTACCGAGCTCCCAGCAGGCTGCACGACCAGCTGCGCGCCCGCCAGTGCCGGTGGCGCCTACCCGGAAGTGTGGAACAACGACTTGGTGGATGAAAGCTTCGGCGTTACCTCGAAGATTTTCCTCGACCAGCTCACGCCCTGGGGCGCGCCTGTCAGCACACTCGAAGTGCCGAACAGCACCACCCACGGCATCGACTCAGGTGCCGATCAGATGGTCACGAGCTTCTCCTCGAAGTCCGAACTGGCGCTCAATCTCTCCACGGGTGGGCGCTACGTCACGTTCATGGGCTATCTGGCTCCGGTTGACACGGTCGACGTGTCCAACGCCAACACTCCCGGGGTGATCGACCCGACCAACCCGGTTCCGGGCGCCTACTACCGCGTCGTCGCGCAGCTCAACAGCCAGGGCAAGTTCCAGTTCACGGAGACCAACGCCTACAGCGGCGACAACGGGCGAGCGGCGATCCTCAGCGAAGAACACGGCGCGCACGCGATCTACATGGCGGGCAACGCCGGCAACGGCGCAAACCCGCAGCCGGACGGGATCATCGCCGGTGCCGGCGCGCAGATCCTCAAGCCCTCGTTCGAACCGGTCCCGGAGCTGCTGCAGGAACCGGGATTCCCGACGCCGGTCGGCAGCTTCAGCGTCACACAGCTCGGTGACAAGGCGGACAAGGTCGGTAAGGACACGAACTTCCGTGGACTGACGATCTACAACAACGTCGTGTACTACACGAAGGGCAGCGGCTCAAACGGCGTGAACACCGTCTATTTCATCGACACCACTCACAAAGCCTGCCCGACGGGCGTCGGCGTCCCTTCGGCGAACGCGAAGCTGCCGGCCTGGCCGCTGGCGTATAACCCCGAAGACATCCAGTCCGAAGGCCTGAAGCCCTACAACATGTGCATCCTCAAGGGCTTCCCGACGGTTCTCGCGAAGAAGGCAACCGCGTTCCCATTCGGCATTTGGTTCGCCAATGCGAACACGCTGTACGTTGCTGATGAGGGCAACGGCGAAAACACGTATTCGACGTCGACAAACGAATACACCGAAGCGGCCACCTCGAGCACAGCGGGTCTGCAGAAGTGGGTGTTCAACTCGGCTGCGGGAGAATGGAAGCTCGCGTACACCCTGCAGTCGGGTTTGAACCTGGGCAAGCCCTATACCGTCCCGGGCTACCCGACCGGCGAGAACGCGGCCACTGGCCTACCGTGGGCGCCCGCGACCGACGGTTTGCGCAACATCGACGGACGTGTCAACCCCAACGGGACCGCGACGATTTGGGGCATCACCTCGACCGTGAGCGGTGATGGTGACCAGGGCGCGGACCCGAACAAGCTCGTGTCGATCACCGATCCGTTGAGCGCGAGCGCGCTTCCCACGTCGGAGTCCTTCACGACCGTTTGCTCTGCCGGCGACGGCGAAGTGCTGCGCGGGGTCTCGTTCACACCGGGGACAGGTGAAGCTCCCGGTGGCTTTCACGCCGGACCGTCCTCCGATCGTTACTCCGACGGTCGGTAGCTCATAGTCGGCAGGTAGTCATTTCCTGGTGGCCGTGTCGAACACATCGGCGCGGCCACCAGGCGGCCGCTCAGCGTGAGGCGCGGCGGATCGAGAGTGCAAGCAACCCGAGCACCGCGAGTGGCATGACCCACCAGGCGGAGATACCAACCGCGGCGGCGAGTGCCGTCAACGCGAGTGC
Source organism: uncultured Solirubrobacterales bacterium (assembly GCA_963725165.1). Lineage (GTDB taxonomy): Bacteria > Actinomycetota > Thermoleophilia > Solirubrobacterales > Solirubrobacteraceae > Palsa-744. The sequence goes on along the minus strand of CAVRXK010000002.1, from coordinate 13,097 downwards.
CAGCGCCACGCCGATTGCGGTGCGCCAGTCATCACCGACGACGAAGTCCCACACGCCGGCGAGAAGCGCCGATGCCCGTGTCATGTGTTCACCGTGGCCTGGTCGTTGGTCTCGATCGCGAGTGGGTATGGAGCACGCTGGATGTGCTTGATCATCGCGACCGCGACGATGAACACGCCCGGGATGATCGCTAGTAGCGCGGCGTCGCCGCCGGGCCAGCCCGCGCCCGCACCCTGGGCCCCCCAGAACATCCCAAACGAGCTGAGCATCACGCCGACCGCGAACTTCATCGTGTTCTCCGGAACTCTTGCCAGTGGCGCTCTCGCCGCGGCACCCACGACGATGACTAGCAACACAGCAAGTCCGGCGGCCGCGGCCGCCACCGTGCAGGCGAGGAACACCGACAGTGCTAGCCCGATCTCGGTGGCGCTCATTCCATGATTGTCCATCAACGCTCAGAACAGTCCGGGCCTGATCGTGCCTGTGTCGTAGAGGGTTTCGCTAGTCCACCTCGAGCTCGGGCGCGCCCGTGTGGTGGAGGTCGGGTAGCGCAGGCGTCGATCGTGGCTGTGCCATGGGGGCTTCGAGTGGCTTCTGGATGTCCGGGCGGGCGAGCGCGAGGTAGGAGACGAGGACGAAGACGGCGACGGCGAACACGATCGCCGTGGGGCCGTCGCCGAAGTTGATCCCGCTGATGTTCTTGGGCTTGCTGATGTAGTCGGCGAAGGACGCGCCGAGCGGACGCGTGACGATGTAGGACATCCAGAACGCGGCGATGCCGTTCAGGCCGAACTGCCAGCGCGCCAGGGCGGGGATCAGGATGACGACCGCGAAGAGGATGCCCGAGTCCAGGTAGCCGAGGTTCAGCGAGGTCGCGGTGAAGTCTCCGAGCGCGGTCCCGAGGGCAAAGGTCGCGAACACCGTCGCCCAGTAGTAGGCCTCACGTCGCTGGGTCGTGATGCTGTGGATCGACAGCGTGCCCTCGCTGCGCTGCCAAAGCCAGAAGATCGCGGCCAGGACGACCGCCCACAGCAGGGTCGTCCCCGCATAGGGGATATGGACGTCGAGATGCAGGAAATCCGAGACGCCGGTCCCCGTGATCGCGATCGCAAAGGCCAGGAACCAGTAAGCAAACGCTCGGTAGCGACGGGTGCCGAACTGCAGCACCAGCCCCACGACGATCACGAGCACCTCGATGCCGCCGCCCCCGAAGTTGCCGTACGTCTTCAGGTAGTCCGACGTGGCCTCCCCGCCGGCGGTCGTCAGGATCTTCACGACCCAGAAGAGGAGGATGACCTCCGGGACCTTCGCCGCGACCGGCGCGGGAAAGAAACGACCGATCAGCGGAAGCTCGGCGTCCCGCTTGCTCAGATCCCCCGACTCGATCACTGCTTTCACGATAACCGGAGCGCGCTGGATATCAATCAGCCCAGAGGACCAATTTTCGGCGATCCGCTTCATCCGCAGGGATGACTCGCCTCGTCATGAGGTCTTAGATACAGGCGGTGGTGAGGAAGCTCACCTCGATGTCGAGGTCGCCTTCGTGTCGGAGGTGTTGTGGGGTGTCGCTAGGTCGGCAAGATTGGCTCTATTGCTAGGGATTCGTCTCTAGGCCGTTATGGCTTTGCCGTCGAGTGGTGTGGGGTCTGGCGCGTGATGATCGGGCTACACTCACGTCGGAAGCCCCGGTGGACCGCTGACCTTGGTCACGTCGCCGGGGCTAAGAACCTCCGGGTCGGCGCGCGATACCCAGGATGTGCGGATCGGGCGGGAGGAACGCGGAGGGACTGAACGGGAAACGCTCACATGCCTCGATTACGAACCCGGCTTGCTCAATCCCGGCGGCCGTGTCTCGCGCCAAGTGACATCCGCCAGCAAGGTGGGGCCAGACGGTCGCGTCGGCGAGTCGTTGAAAGCGTGCCTCCCACTTGGAATGACCCACGACGTGCTCATAGAAGCGCAGTTCGCCCCCTGGCTTGATGACTCGGAACAGCTCGGCGAGCGCGCGCTGCTGGTCGGGAACCGTGCAGAGCACGAGCGCAGCTACACCAGCATCGAAAGTTCCCTCATCGCCGGGCAGGCGATACGCATCGCCATCTAGCACCCGGATGTTCACCGATGCTTCTGTTGCCGCCCTGAGTGCCTGTTGGCGCAGGTATGGCTCGGGCTCCACGGCGAGAACTTCGTCAACGGATGCAGGGTAGTGCGCGAAGTTCGCGCCGCTACCAGCGCCAAGCTCAATGACACGCCCGCTCAGATCGGCGAGCAGCTTGCGACGATGCTCGGCGCCGCCGCGACGGTTGCTGGTCTTCGCGAACTTCGTGTATACGCGAGCGAAGATCGGGTGTCGGGGAGGCTCAGGCATCAGCTGCCGACCGTTCCTCGGGCCAAGCCTTCGCGCAAGGTCCGAATCCGCTTTTGCATCTGAGGCAGTCGCACCGTCCTGAACTTCTCAGGTAGTCGCTCATCATCGAGTACAGCGTCGAAAGTCTCGATGCCTCGTTCCGTTGCCAGCCTTGAACACCGGTCTTCTTGAGCGAACTGAAAGACGCGCTCATTGAGCTTCAGAACGTCGCGGATGGCCGCGTCTCCGCGCTCGTCGAGCAACAGTTGGCTGAAGGCGCGAGCACAAGGCATTGAGGCTCGGAGCTGGCGCCAAGCGAGGTCAGTCTGCTTTTTGGGCAGAACGCTGTTGTGGACGCGGCTCTCCATGCAGCGCTCTGGGTGCATGACCCAGACACGGACCTGTCGATCCTTGCCGACGAGCAAATCCAGCTCGATTGCGGTCTTCTTGATGTCCTCCGAGTTCATTCCGTATGCGCTTTGGAGGAAATCGAGCCGACGCTCATGACCCTCGCTGTCGAGGAACATCGTAACGCCCGCAAGGGTGGTCGGTCCTCCCATTTGGCTAGTCTGGCTCGTCCGCCGAGCATCGTGGCTGCCCGCCGTGCGTCATCCGCATTCCCCAGAAAGTCGATGTCGCCGCTGACAACATGCGCCGGAACCAGTCCGTCTGTCAGGCGACTTTGGAGGTAGGCAGTCCAGATGGCTACCGCTTGCCCACCAATGAGAACGACGCTTCGCTTGCGCACAACGTCCCCAAGGAGCGCGATGATCCGTTCGGCCTCGGCAAGGCTGAGCGGCAACGGCGCGGCGTCAAGTGTCTCCGGCGGCTCGTCCACGTCCGCTGACGACCCTTCGTGGCTCAGGAGAGAGAGCGCGCGGAGTCTAGGTTGATCCGGATTTGATCGGGAGGAAGGGCAAAAATCGCGTTTTCGCGCTGTAGCTGCTCTTCGGTCTTTTCCCCAGACCGCAGTGCCTCGACATCGGCACGGCGAGCCTCCTCCTCTTCATCCAAGAGCTGTTGCACATCGACATATTCGACTGGCACGGTCATTACTCTGTCGAGGATAACGCCTTCTCCGGAAGTTCTGTAGTCATTTCGCATCATTGCGGACAGTCTGAGAAATGGTCAGCGGCTCGCCGAGGTCGCCGTCGAGCAGGTGTCCGTAGGTCGCGAGCGTGAACGCCACCAAGTGATGGCCGAGCCAGCGCTGGACCTGAATCGCGTTGCGTCCTTCCGCGAACAAGATGGAGGTGCAGGCATGGCGGAAAGCGTTCGACCGCCGAAACATGGCCGCAAGGGCATCACGACACCCTCGTGTGCGGCACGACTGCTCACGTGAGCCGCAGCCTCCTCAACGAGCGCTAGGGCCTCATCAGTGTCCGTCGGCTCGTCCTCCGTCACTGTGAGTCTGCGCGTCGGAAGGTCACGCCGGCCTCCGGGAACTTCTTGACGAGCGCTGTCAACGCGGGCTCAGTGTTGGTGCCCCATCCCTTATGCAGCAGCCACGTTCGGCGGCTCTCGCGGAACGGGCTTTCGGCGTACCACCAATCCGGATCGAACTTTGGATTGCCTCCTGGAACGCGGGTACGGGGTCCGCAAGCTCGCCCTCGACTGATTGGAAGCTTGAACCAAGCTCGTCCCGATCGCCGACGCCAGCACGCCGCTCCGAATCAGGTTCGTGACCATCACCAGCATCGTCTTCCGCTTGTTCTCGTCGGGGAGCTCGGTGCCGTTCGCGATTACGTGGTAGCGCGTCATGTCGCGGTTCTGAGTTCGCACGCGCTCATGCTGCTGCTCCTTGCGACGCACGCGCACCTGATAATCCACGGCCTCGGGCAACGGTACAACTTGGCGGATGTCCAGCAGCACGCGCCCGTCGAGCCCGTAAGGGACGAGCTGAATGCAGCGTATGTCCATGTCCTCGAAGCGGTTGAGCCACAGCACGGCCGTCATCAGCTCCCGGCCGGAGTCGGCGGAGACGAGCACGATCCGCACGCCGGTCGAAATCGTCGGCTCCTCGTCCTCGGCCGTATCGATGAACGCGGTCAGCTCGGCTCGTGCATTCCGGCCCGCATCGGGCGCGATCTTGGCGAGATGCCGCTCATACGCCGCGACGACATCGCCGAAGTCCATTGAGGACACCATCGCGGCGTAGCGCAGGGCTTGGAGGTCCATGTGTGCGCCGTCGTCCCGCTTCAGCTCGATCACCACGAGACAGCCTGCATTGTCCAGCGCCAACAAGTCGATGCGACGCTTCGCGTCTTCCCACTCGCCGAACTCCTCAGCGATCACGAGCAGGCCATCGTCAAGGATGCCGATGTCGTCGCGAAGGAGGCGCTGCAAGTCCGCACGCTCGCGGAGCCCGAGATCAGCGAGTGCAACCGGCGCATGCCGGGTCAGCACTGAGTTGGCAATCTCGTATAGCGACATTCGACGCAGCGTACTCTCGCCGAGGTACCGCGCGCCAGCCAAGGAACTACGCTCATCGTGTGGACAGCCTTCGGGAGCGCGTCGAGGATGCGAGGCTACTTTTGAGAGCCGGGCGGCAGGAGGGGGCGTTTCTCATGGTGCTCGTAGCAGTGGCCGCTCGCGCTCGACAGGAATATCCCCGTCCGATCGGTGATCGTGATGCCTTCGAACGTTCATTGAGTCCCGCTTTCGCCCTCGCGTCTCAGTCGAGTTTCGGGGTGAGCTTCATTCGCTTGAGAGCATTTTCTACAAGTGGATACGCTGCGAGCTGGTACACGACGGTGGACTGCCCGTCGATCTCCGCTTCACCGAGGACTCTGAGTCCGGCGAGCTGAGCATGCGCGCTGGCGGAGCACCCAACTACGTCCTACTCATCTCGCCCGGTTGGTTCGAGCAGCTAGCCGCGTGGGCGTTGTCGTGAGTTGTCGGCCCCTCCGAGTGACAATCCTGCCCGTGAGTGGGAAGACCCCCTGTGATGGCGATGGCGATGGCGAGCCACAGGGTCGATCGGTTCTACTGGCACACTGCTGACACTCGGACCCTTTTCGATGCTCGTACAGGAGGTCCTTAACAGCGAAAACCCCGTGCCTTCTCTAACCCGACCCTGACCAAGATCGCGGAGAGCCACAACAAGACCGTCGCGCAGGTCGCGCTTCACTGGCTGATCCAGCGCGGCATCGTCGCAATCCCGAAGTCAGTCCGCGCGGGCCGGATGGCCGAGAACTTCGACGTCTTCGACTTCAGCCTCTCCGACGAGGAGATGCGGCAGATCGCGACACTCGATAAAGGCGAGAGCCTGTTCTTCGATCACCGCGACCCCGAGGCGGTGATCCGACTCAACTCACGCCCCACGCCATGAGACTGGCCGGGCCGCCGCCGAACTACGAACCCGCGTGGTGGCCTACCGTCGAGAGTCAAGAGCAGCGCACGCGCCGCCGATCTATCGGGAGCAGTCATAGGGCATCCCCGCTTGACGACGGCATTGAGGGCGACCCCGAGGGCTGCTACATTGTTCGTGGGCCGTACACCTATTCTGGTGAGCCTGCGGTCCGTCTTGAGACAGGCCCTGGGAGACCGGGGCTTGTGCTTTAAGCGCCTTGTCCGCTTCGCTCGCTCGGGCAGCCGGTCGAGTCGCCCTGGTAATCCAGGCCCCGAATGCACCGGCCGTCCTCGACGCCGAAGGGCCGGGCGATTAGCCGGGACATCGTGGTCTCGTATTGGCGTCTGAACTTCTCATCCAGGCTGGCCTTGTTCTGAACACTCTGAAAGGCCGCGTGCGCGCAGCCGTCGGCCATCTGTAGGAGCTGGCTGTCAGACGAGCGCCGCAGCCCCGCGTCCTCGACGATCCGACGATGCTTGAGTAGCAGCGCACGGTGAGCTGAGCGCAGATGCCCGCCGCTGTCATGTGAGCCGTCAACGATGAATGTCCCGTGGCTGCCTTCTCGGGAGAGGAAGTCCTCGACGAAGCAGAGCAGTTCGTCGTAGAGCGCGATCTTGGCCGTGCCGCTCGTGCCTGGGCTGCCAACTGTGAACAGGCGTGCCTCGGTGAAGGTGCCAATGGTCTTCAGACCCTTCTCAAAGATTTCAAAGCGTGTCTTGCGGTGTGCTCTGCCACGTCGCAGCACGTCGATCAGCTCCCCGCCCTCATCCTGCACGAGAGCGAGCTGGTCGGCTGCCTCTGTGTGCTTGGCAGGCTCGACCGCAAGCCACGCCTGGGAGTGAAGCTCGAAGTTCGCCGGCACCCCGTACTGGCGATACAGCCAGCCTCGGAAGGAGAGCCAGCGGCCGAGGTACTCGGTCCAGAGATTCATCGGGACCGCCAACGCAGTCCACAGCCACCCTACGTTCTCGTTGCCGGAGTCATCAACATAGGCGATGTAAGAGCGCGTGGGCCGAGACACACCGGCAACTATCGCGTCGGCTTCGGACGAAGCACCACCCGGCGGCGCAGGGTGCTCGTCACCGCCAGCTCGTGATCGACCTTCGCGCTGACGCGGATCAGCGCGCGTGCTGCCGTGCGAGGGCCGAGCCTGAACATCACTGTCAGCCGTCCGTGCTTGAGCGCGACCGTCTTTGCGCCCGAGGCGACGGTTCGGCCTCAGCTCACGCAGCGCCACCATCTACCTGGCCCAGGAAATCGGAATCGACACGCTGCTAGCTTGCGCAGTGCTCGCATCGCTGGCGAGGGGACATCCGTTCGCTTCCCGGTTCGCAGGCGAGATCTATCCACTCCCACGACAGACGCGCGAATCCGACACGTTCCAAGACGCGATGCGCACCATCACCGCTGTATGGGGGGTCTATTTCCTCGCACGGGCAACGGTTCGTCTGACCGCGCTGCTGACTCTGAACACCAACCTCTATGCCCTGGTAATCGCGCTCAGCGACGCACCATTCCTGATTGCGATCCTGGCATGGTCTGTATACCATACGGTGAGCGCCTTCAGACAGCGCTCGCTGGTGAGCTGATTGGCCGCTCGATCATCGGTCGAGCCAGCTCGAACCGCGTAGACCCCGGGCGCCGGTTCCTTCACGGCCATCACACCGCTTCGCTCACCGGCTGAAGGAGCGCCAGCACATCACGGAGGTCGTCAGTATCGAGAGTATGGGTCGCTGCTGCCCGAGCGTCGGATGTGGCGTTCAGCGCGATCGACATGCCGGCGCGGCGAAAGAGCGGAACGTCCGAGCGAGAGTCGCCGACCGCGGCGACTTGGCTCATCGAAAACCCGTTCTGCACACACCACTTCTCTACGAAGCGCAGCTTGTCATGCTCATCGAAGTAGCGGGTCACGATGCCGGACAACACCCCGTCGTTGACCTGCATCTCCGTCCCGCTTACCGCGGCGAAGCCGTAGCGCTCCCGCAACATCTCGGCTACGAAGCTCAAGGTGATCGTTCCCAGCAGCAAGCTGACTCCCGCGTCCGTAAGCGCCCGGAACGTCTCGGCCATCCCAGCGATCCAGGTGCCGTCCGTGAGCACTCGCCAAGCGTCAGCCGTGCTCCGCCCCGCAAGCCATCCGGCAGACGTGTCCGCCACGACGCTATTGGATATCTCGTGTGCGTGAAACGCTCGCTCAAGCTCCGCCATCTCCTCCGCGTGCCCGAGCCACTGAGCGAGCAGGAGCGACACGGTCGTGCCGCGCAGCAGCGTTCCGTCGAGGTCGAAGACGATGACTGGGTAGAAGCCCGGTTCCCCCACCCGTCGGATCATAAGTCGTAGCTCCCAGACGCGCCGCAACGGCCCGCGGCCTACCTGCGGGAGCCCGTGCGCCGCGGCTGCTCGGTGTAGGCGCGAGTTCGGCCAGCAGGCCGAGCGGCGAGCCGTCGCCAGAGACCTTCCCAGCGGCGTGTAGAAGCTCATTGCGCACACGGGGCTGCTGAACTACGCATAGCTTTATGGCTCCCGCGAGCCCACTCGACGCCGATAGGATCGGCTGGTGGGCATCTCCCCGTACCTGCGTCGCTTGCGCGAGGCCGTTGGCCGTGAGTTGGTGCTCGTGCCGTCCGTGGCTGTGCTTCCACGAGACAGGGATGGTCGCCTACTGCTCGTGCGCGATGCGGAGACAGGGCACTGGCAGACGATTGGAGGTGCGATCGAGCCCGACGAGTCACCGCAGGAGGCAGCGCTCAGAGAGGCCCGCGAGGAGGCCGGGGTCGCGGTCGGACTCGCCGGCATCCGTGGTGTTGTCGGCGGGCCGGCCTTCCGCATGACCTATCCCAACGGCGATCAGGTCGCCTATGTATCAACGGTGTTCGACGGGCACGTATTGGACGGGACGCCTCGCCCCGATGATGACGAGACCTCTGCGGTGGGGTGGTTCTCCGAGACCGAGCTTGAAGGGCTGGATCTCTCCTCATTTACCCGCTCGCTGCTCGGGGCGATGAACATCCTGCCGGTCGAGCCAGGAGTCGACGGTCGTGCATTGCGGTGAGCATTGACCTCTCACAGCGAGCGTCTGACCGAGGCGTAGGGTCGTCGCCCTCATTCCAATCGGTGCTGTTGCCTGTGGCGGAGGCCGAAGCGCTCGTGGAGCCGTTTCGCCGAGTCGGCGACTGGTCGAGCGCACACGGCATCCCGGCGCACATGACGATCGCCGGGCCGTGGCCCCTGTCCGTGAGCCTCCCGATCGAAGCGCTTAGCAATCTGGCCAGCGCGATCCGTGGAGCCCGCTACACACTCAGCACCGTCGGAACGCTCGGCGGCGCGATCTGCCTGCTTCCCGCAGACGACGCTGTGGCTCTCCGTTGGCGAGCGGACATCCTAGACAGGATGGAGCGGCCGGGTGGGTCCGGGTGCTCGGTGAGGATGGCCGGCGGCCTGCGCATTTGCGTGGGTTGCTGGGTTTGATCCCGGCCGAGCCACATACGGAGGTCGCCGACCATGGTGGAGGATCGCAGGACGGTTGGGGTGGGATTGGATGTGCACAAGTCGTCGGTGCGTCTGGCGGCGGTGAGCGGCGGTGAGCTGCTGGCGGAGATGACGCTGCCGTATGACCACGAGCGTGTCGAGCGGGAGCTTGGGGCGTGGCCGGGCGCCAGGGTTTGTTATGAGGCGGGCCCGACCGGGTTCGGGCTCTATCGGCATCTGGTGGCGGCCGGGATCGACTGTGTGGTTGTTGCTCCTGGGCTGGTGCCGAGCAGGCCGGGTGATCGGGTGAAGACCGATAAGCGTGATGCCCGAAGGCTCGCTGCGTTGCACGCTGGCGGGCTGTTGACGGCGATCTTTGTGCCTTCGCCTGAGCTTGAGGCGTTGCGTGATCTTGTTCGCGCGAGGGAGGACGCGCGCCTTGATCGGATGCGTGCCCGTCACCGGCTGGGGAAGTTCATCCTGCGCCATGACCGGCGGATGCCGACGACGTGTTGGGGTGTGACGCGTCGTGCTTGGCTTGGCCGCCAGGCGTTCGAGTTGCCGGGGCAGCAGCAGGCGTTCGATGACTATCTGTTCGTGGTCGATCAGGTCGACCGGCGCATCGAGGGGTTGGAGGCAGAGCTTTCGCGGCTCGCGCAGGACGGCCCACACCGAGAGTTGATCGCGCGGCTGCGTTGCGTTCGCGGGATCGACACGCTCACCGCGATCGGGCTGGCCGCCGAGGTCGGCGACTTCACACGATTCGCGACGGCCGCGCAGTTCATGGGCTTCGTCGGGCTGGTGCCGAGCGAGCGTTCTTCCGGTGAGAGTCGCCGGCAAGGATCGATCACGAGGGCTGGCTCCTCACACGCTCGCCGGCTACTGGTCGAGTCCGCGTGGCACGCCAGACGACGCCCGACCGTCGGCTACGAGCTGGGGCGCCGCCACCGCGGTCAAGACCCACAGGTTCTCGAGCGTGCGTGGCGCTGCCAGCAGCGCCTTCACCGTCGCTGGCAAAGGATGGCTGGCCGCGGCAAGCCCAGCCAGAAGATCGTCGTCGCCTGCGCCCGCGAGCTCGCCGGGTTCGTGTGGGCGATCGCTACCGAACAGCCAATGAGAACCAGGTGAACGACAGCCCCGCGAGCGTGGGGTGGCGGGCGGTCCCTCCCAGAAGGAGAACCCTCGCTGCATCTATGCGGCGCCAGCCCAGCTGGCGACCCGCGACACTAGACCGAGGCAGCTCCCGACGGATACCAGTCATGCGGCACCAACCCGCGAATGTCAGTCTGACCCACCGTCGCTGCCCCGGGACGCCCGCCACCCGACGCTCGCACCGCTCAGCACCAACCCGCGCCGGCCCCCCTTGACTTTTTGCTCCATGTCAGATGCGGTCGGCGCTCCAGATGAAGTCGATGAGCAATGGCGCATCCATCTGACGGTATGCCGGGGCGCAAACCGAGCGACCGTAGGGAAGGTCGAGCAGGCGATAGGCCGAGCGCTGCCTCTGAGTTGCGAAGTGCGAGGACTGCTCGTTGCGCAGATGCTCGGCGATTCTCAGGTGTCGGTGCGGCCACTCTAAGCCAGCGGACTGCGCTATCGAGACGGCTGACTGCCGCGCCGGTGGAGCACGTACCGCTGTGTCGTAGTCTCCCACGCGTCATGGACTGGCAGACGTGGCATCGAGACTACACCGACCCGGATTCCGCCCTCGGGCGCCGGCTGGTGGTCGTCCAGGCGCAGATTCGCGCCATGATGGATCACGCGCCTTCCGGCCCCATTCGCGCGATCGGGGTCTGCGCGGGCCAGGGCCATGACTTGATCGGAGCGCTCGCCGGGCATCCTCGCCGCGAAGATGTCGCAGCTCGACTCGTGGAGCTTGACGAGCACAACGTCGCGGTTGCGCGGCAGGGCGCGCGAGCAGCGGGTTTTGATGGCATCGAGTCAGTCGTCGGTGATGCCTCCGTCACCGACTCATATCACGGTGCCGTCCCAGCCGACCTGATCCTCCTCTGTGGCGTGTTCGGCAACATCAGCAAGGCCGACATCGCCAACACGATCGTCCATCTCCCGCAGCTAAGCGCTCCGCAGGCCACGGTCATCTGGACACGCCATCGTCATCCGCCCGACCTCACACCTTTCATCCGGGAGGCGTTTGACCGCGCTGGCTTTGACGAGCTGGCGTTCGTCGATTCTCCTCCGTTCGGTGTCGGTGCCAACCGCCTGCGCGTCTCGCCGCAACCGTTCCAGGCCGGTGTAGGGCTGTTCGAGTTCGTCGGCTATGACGTGCTCGCGCCTGACTTCCACGCGACCCGCCACTCCGTCGACACGGTGAAGCCGTAGCCGATGCCTTCCACGCTCAGATCGCCCGTCGTGGCGAACGTCCTGCGACGGCTCCATGCCCAAGCCGATGACGAGGACTCGCTGGTCGCAGAGCGCGTTCGCGCACGCGAGACGGAAGTCGGCCACCGGCTCGCGCAGGACCAGCGATACGAACTCTACGGGGAGGCGCCACTGTCGATTACCCCCGAGGTCGGGCAGCTCCTCCACCTGCTCGCGCTGAGCACGAAACCGCGGCAGATCGTCGAGTTCGGTAGCTCGCTCGGCGTCTCCACCATCTATCTCGCCGCAGCAATCCGCGACTGTGGCGGCGGAAAACTCATCACAAGCGAGCGCCACACGCAGAAGGTCCAACTGGCACTGCAGAACCTCGCCGACACCGGTCTCGCCGATCTCGTCGAGCTGCGCTCCGGCGATGCGCTTCACACGCTGGCGAACATCGCCGAGCCGATCGACCTCGTGTTCCTTGACGGCCGCAACGACCTCTACCTGCCGATCCTTCGCCTCCTCGAGCCGCGTCTCTCGCCTTCTGGCCTGGTGGTCGCTGACCTCAGCGCCAACGATCCAGACCTGCTCCCGTACCTGGAGTACGTCCGCGAGCCGGCCTGCAGCTACTTCTCAATGACTGTCCCGCTCGATGATGGCGTCGAGCTTTCGACGCGCGTAGGGGACGGACGGCCGTGACCGATCGGCGGCTGCTGTTCTTCGGTGACTCCCTCGTCGCCGGCGTCGGCGATCCTAGCGGCAGAGGCTGGGTCGGCCGGGTCGTGGCCGCATCCTTCGGGGCCGGGCTCCCCTTCACCGCATACAACCTCGGCGTCAGACGGGAGACCTCAGAGCAGGTCGCGGCGCGCTGGCGCAGCGAGGCGCTGCCACGTCTATTGCCGGAAGCCGATACGCGGATCGTGGTGTTGTTCGGTGCCAACGACACCACGATCGAGCATGGCCGGCTGCGCGTAGCGCCCGAGCGCTCTTGCGCAGCGCTGGACGGCATCCTCGAAGGCGCTGGCGCGACCGGCTTGATCCCGCTGGTGATTGGGCCGGCGCCGGTTGACGATGCTCAGCAGAACGAGCGCATCCACACCCTCTCGGCTTCGTTCTCGGAGGTTTGCGCCAACGCCGATGTTCGCTTCATCGGTGTCGTCGAGCAACTGCTCGCCGCTGAAATCTGGATGACGCAGGTGATGGCAGGCGACGGGGCTCACCCCTCCGCAGAGGGGTATCACGCGCTCGCCGACCTCATCCTGGCTGAGGGCTGGACGGACTGGCTACGCGCCGACGCGCAATGAAGCGCGCGACTCGCCGAGCAGCTCGTGCCGGCAGTGCCATGCCGACGCCAGGAGTCCGGTGCTCAATGCCGCTGTGAGGAGATTTATAGTCAGCTCTATCGCGCCGCCGTGGCCCTTGGTGTAGATCCCATGCTCCAGGTCGTAGAGCACGTCGAGCGCGCAAAGATAGACGCCCGCTCCGCCGAGCACCAGCAGCCACATGAGGGCGCTCGGTCGACGGCGGGACAACTGGACAGCCGCAATGAGGGCTGCTCCCAGTAGCCAGGCGTCTGCGAGCGGGAAGGACTGCTCAAAGGCGATGTACTCC
>CAVRXK010000001.1:0-254686 GCA_963725165.1 uncultured Solirubrobacterales bacterium | reverse complement strand
CCGGACCCCCGCACGCCGTCGTGTTCGCCACCCAGCCAATCGCGTTTGCCCTCAGAGACCCGCTGCCCGGAACCGACCTCGACAGTGGACAGCCCGGCCTCGGCGTGGCGCTATGGCTGCGGGCCGACGACGCCCAAGCCCTTCACGACCAACTCGCCCAGCACGACGTGACGATCCTGACCGAGCCGATCGATGGCCCCTTCGGCCGGACGTTCACGCTCAGAGACCCGGACGGCTACGCCATCACGATCCACGATAAAGGCTGACGAACTCAGCCCACACCACACCGAACGCGGCGGCTTCCATACCTTGCACGGGAAGCAGGAGCACTGGAGGTAACCGGCCTCGCCCCCGCATCGGACGAAACGCACTCGTCCGTCCGCCTCCCGGCTCGCTCCTGCTTTGGTCGTGGACGCAACGCGCCAGCTCGTCGGCCAGGTCATCTGACGAACGCGAAGAGAGGGGCCACGCCGCTGCGCAGGGCGCGGCCCCTCGCCCGACGACGATCCCGCCCACCAACGCCCAGCTTCGCCGCGCAGGGCCAGGGGCATGGCCTTCTCGGCAGCTCACGCCGCCGACCTGTCCCCCGGTCGGCTTCGCACCGCCGCCTCGATCTCGTCGCGCAGGAAGATCCAGCGCCGGCCGAGCTTATGTCCGGGCAGCAGCCCGCGCCGTGCGTATTCGAGCACGGTCGAGACCGGCAGGTGCAGCAGCTCGGCGACATCGCGGCCGTCGAGAACGTCCTCGCGCGTCAGCCGAGGCCGGGTCGAGATGCGTGTGGGGATCGTGTTCATCGACTCTGGGCAGAGGTGTGGAGCCTCTGGGTAAATGACCCCAAACCCGGCCGAACCGGCCATGTAATTTTGTTGGGGCCTGTTAGGGGCCCTGGGTTACGGGCTCGCCGCCGCGGAGCGAAGCCCGTAGGGCGTAGCGAAGCGGTGGCGATGCAGTGGCGTCCGGTGCCCCGTCAAGGGTGTGGCAGACGACGGGATGACTCGATTAAAACGGCTGGCCCCCTTGCGGGTGCCCTACGTTGGATTTGTCTCTCGTCGCCTGCCACGGACGCCGCCATGACTTCATAGAAGCGTGCTGCTGTGCTCGACATGGCTTTGTCTAGCGGCCTCCACATCACCAGCGCCAACCAGAGAATGGAGACCGGAAATGATGATCGCAGTGGGCGTGGACACCCACAAGCACCAGCACCTCGCCGTCGCCGTGGACGCCCTCGGACAGCTCCTCGCAGAGATCACGATCACCACGACACTCGCCGGCTACCGCGAGCTGCTCGGGTGGATCACAGGACTCGAGGGCAAGGTCCGGGTCGGGATCGAGGGCGCCGGCAGCTACGGCTCCGGCCTGTGCGAATACCTCCAGGACAACGGGATCATCGTGTTCGAGGTGGAGCGGCCACGACGCCGCGAGCGACGCACCGGGAAGTCCGACCGCCTCGACGCGCTGCTGGCCGCCAAAAAGGTACTCGCGGACGACGGGCTCTCCACTCCGCGAGGGCACGGCAAGCGCGTCGCTCTGCAGATGCTGCTGGTCGCTTACCGCTCCGTCATCAGCGAGCGCTCACGGCTCTATAACCAACTCCAGGCCCTCAACGTCGGCGCGCCAGCGACACTCCGCGAAAGGATCGGGCCCGCGAAGAACGGCGCGAAGCTCGCGCAACGGCTGACCGGGATGCGAACCCGCCCAAACGCCAGCCTGCAAGAGAACACCACCCTCCAGGTGCTGCGCGACATCGCCAACCGCACACGCGCCCTCGATGTCCAAGCAGCCACCTATACCCGTCAGATCGATGCGCTCACACGCGAACTCGCACCAACGCTCATAGACGAACCCGGCGTCGGGCCGATCACCGCGGGCAAGCTCATCGCATTCAACCCAGCACGCTTCAAGAGCGAGGCAGCGTTCGCACGCGCCAACGGCACCGCACCACAGCCAGCGTCATCCGGGAAAACCGTCCGTCACCGCCTCAGCCGCGGAGGAGACCGCCAGATCAACACCGCGATCTACACGATCGCGCTCTCACGCTCCATCCACCACGCCCCGAGCCGCACCTACATCCAACGCAGAATCGAGGAAGGCAAGACCAAGCGAGAGGCCATGAGATCGCTCAAGCGATACCTCTCCCGCGACATCTACCAACACTTCACAAAAACGCCCTTGACAACATAGAAGCATCCAACGAATTCACGAACGCCGGCTCCGGCCGAGCGACAGCCCCCGCGCTCCTTCTGCTTCAACGATGCTTCGACAGCGCCCGATCTGCTCCCGGTCGCGCGGCAGTCGCCGCCAGCGTCGGCGTCCCACCTGCGACACCGACCGTCCCGACACACCCTCGCTTCGCTCCGCTCCCCTCCAGCACAGACGAGATGCACGGCTGTGCCGTGGCACAGCGAGTGCTGTGCGAATTTCGTGGCCGGTTGGGCGCGTTGAGGGTCATCACCCATGTGATGACGGCGGCGAGCATAGGTGCGTCTCGGGGTGGTGGGTACGCGCGCTACCTGGAGAGCAAGACGGTGGAGCCCGAGCGCGGGGACTACTACCTGACCCCCGACAGCGAGATGACCCAGGCCCCCGGCCGCTGGCTGGCCGATCCCGAGACCCTGGAGAGACTCGGGGTTCACGCCGGCGAGCTGGTGGACGGCAAGCATTTCATCGCGCTGATGGAGGGCCGTCACCCTGACAGCGACCGGTGGCTTCGCCCGGAGGGCGCCGGCGGCGGACGGGGCGGCGGGATCGACGTGACGTTCAGCGCCCCGAAGTCCGTCTCAACGGTGTGGGCGCTCGGCGACCCGTGGCAGCGCGAGCAGATCGAGCAAGCCCAGGGCCGCGCGGTCGAGCAGACGATCCACCACCTGCGAGAGCAGGTGCCCGTCGTGCGCCGCCGCTACAGCGGCCAGGTCGTAGAAGAGAACGCCAAGGACGTGATCGCAACCGAGTACCGGCACACCACCGCCCGCGGAGTCTCCGGCGCCCAGGCCCCAGACCCGCAGCTGCACAGCCATGTCGTCATCACCGGCGCAGTCCGCGAGGACGAGCGGATCGTGGCGGTCGCGTCGCGGCCGATCTTTCGCTCCGCGCGGGAGCTCGGTGCGTTCTACCGCTCCGCGCTCGCCGACGAGCTCGTGCGAGAGGGATATGCGATTGAGCAGGGCACCGGCAAGGACGGCCGGTACTTCGAGATCGCCGGTGTTCCCAGGGAGCTGTGCGAGGCGTTCTCCGGTCGCTCGCGTGAGGTCGCCAGGGCGGCGGAGCGCTTCCGTGCCCGCTACGGCCGAGCACCCGAACGCGGCGAGCTGCGCAGCCTCGCGCTCGAGAACCGCCGGTCCAAGACGCTGACCACACGCTCGGACCTACAACGAGTGTGGACACAGACCGGCCGCGGTCACGGATTCGGCCCCGATGAGGCCGTGCAGCTGATCGGCGCATCCGAGCGCCCAAAGGCCGCGCGCACGATCGAGGATCGCGTCGAGGCGAAGCTGACCGAACAGCACGCCGTCTTCCAGGAGCGCGACCTGCGCGCGATCGTGTTGGAGCAGGCCGCCGGAGAGATGGCGCCGGACGAGGCGCTCGCCGTAGCGCGGGAGATGGTCCGCGACCGGCGCGTGCTGACTCTGGAGGGCGGGCGGATGACCACCCTGGCGGTACGCGCCCAGGAGCAGGCGATCGAACGCCGCGCCACACAGCTCGCCCAGCCCAGCGGGCCGAGACGTCGGCGACGTTGCACGCGATAACGCTGCCCGTGAGGTCGCGGAGCGTATCGGCGGGCCGCTCAGCCCCGAGCAGCACCACGCGCTCGAAGTCCTCACGGGCCCCGAGCGTGCCGCGGTTCTCGTCGGCCCCGCCGGGACGGGGAAGGGAGTCGTGATCGACGCCGCCGCCCGCGCGGAGCAGGCCGCCGGGCGAGAGACGATCGGGGTTGCCGTGTCCGGGTCTACCGCCGAGCGGCTCGGCGCCGACAGCCCCGCGCTCGCCGGGCAGACACTCACCGTGGACTCGCTGGTGGCCCGTGCGAACACGGGAGCCATCCACGTCGGCAGGGACACGACAGTAATCCTGGACGAGGCGGGGATGGTCGACCACAAGCGCCTCGACGCGCTGACCCGGCTCATCGAGCGCTCCGGGGCAAAGCTGATCGCGGTCGGCGACGGCAAGCAGCTCCCCTCGATCGGCCCCGGCGGCATGTTCGACCGGCTCACCGAGCACGCACCCAGCGCCGAACTCGCAGACATCCACCGCACCAAGGACCCCGCCGACCAGCGCGCATGGCAAGCACTACGCGCAGGAGAACCAGAGCGCGCGATGGCGCACTACGCCTCACGCGGCCAGCTGCACCTCTCCGACACCCGCGACCAAGCGGCGGAGCAAGCCGTACAAACATGGGCCACGCTCACAGACGGGCGCGATATCCGCGAGGTCGCGTTGATCGCTGACGCGTCGAACACGGAGATCGACCGGCTCAACGCCCGCGCCCAACACCTACGCGCAGAGCGCGGCGAACTCGGACACCACGAGATCCCACTGCCCAGCGTCCACTACGGCCTGCGCGAAGGCGACCTCATCGCGTTCATCGCCCAGCACCGCCCACTGGGGCAGCCGCGGGTCGAGAACGGCACTCGCGGCCAAGTGAGCGCCATCCACGAGCGGCGCGTGACCGTCACGCTCGACGGATCGCAGCGCAGTGTCCAGCTCGCCGGCGAGGACCTGGACTCGCTGAGACTGGCCTACGCGCAGCACGTCTACCGCCAGCAGGGCGCAACCGTCGAGCGCTCCGTCGTCCTCACCGGCGGCTGGCAGACCAGCAAGGAGACCGCCTACGTCGAGGCAACCAGGGCACGCCACGGCACCACCTGGTTCATCGCACGCGACGACCTCGGCAGCGATGGACAGGACGCAGCGCGCGTCACGCGCCTGGCCCAGAAGATGTGCAACAGCCGCACCAAGACCCCATCGCTCGCGCATCCCGAGCTGCCCGACCACCTTTGGGGAACTGGGTTCGACCTCCGTTCGCTGCGGCCACTGCGTCTCGCTCGGCAGCTCGTCCCACCGGCACGGAACCTCAATCGCACCCGCGACGACAGCGCGGATCGAGGACGCTGAAAGGTAGAGCGCTCAAAGCCTATTTTGGACACCAGTGACGCTTGAGCGTGGGTGCCCTCAGCCTCGCTCGCAAATTCGCGCACCGGTCGACTGAGCGGATACGCTCGCTACTTGAAGAACACGAGCGCGGCTCGGCACCAATCCCCGACGAGTGCTCTCCTCAACCAGCCGGGTCAGATCAAGGCCTCCAGAAAATCCGGGTCGGTTCAATCGTCCCTAACCTGCCCTGAATGAGCGACTTCCGTGAGTACGAGAACGGCGTCGCGGACATCCTCAGCTTCCTCTTGGGTGATGCCGCAACCGTGGAACGTAACGTCCATGTCCTCCCTCGCCGCGGCCAGCGTAGACGGCAGGTTGACATACTCGTCCGTGGTCGCGTGTTTGGGCTTGATGACGTTACGCTCGCGGTTGATTGCAAGGCTTGGGCACGACGGGTCGCCGTCGGAGATATCGACAGGTTTCTAGGCTTCCTCGACGATGTAGGCGCCGATCTCGGGCTCCTGGTATCGGCGTCGGGTTACAGCGCCGCCGCGAAGGCGAGGCTTGAGAAGGAGCGGGGGGCTTGGGCCAAGCTGCTTACCCCCAATGAGTTGAGCGCATGGAGTCCTCGCGGAACAAGGAGCGTGTCGTTTCGTCTCAATGCCGCGCAGGCACAGCGCGCCGCCGAAGCGCTTCGCGCCAAGGGGCTACGGGTGCGGCCCGATCCTGAGCTGAGGCATTCCGACGATGAGATCGTCCTCACCGCATTTGGTCATTTTGGTAGCGACCCCGCTGAGGATGAGCTAGTGCCACGCGCCCAGACAGCACTCGCGGCGGCCGGACTCTCGGCGAAGATGGCCTCTGCCGGCGTGACGATCAGCGGAGGTACACCGGCGCACCGCTGGCTTGAGGTGACCGGCCCCACAGGTGACCTCCTGGGTCTCAAGGTGCTAGCCGGGACCGAGGACGAGGCGGAGCAGGAACTAAAGCGCGTCGCCGAAACGCTTGGCCTCCCGCGCGCGCTGCTCGGCGTCGAGCGACCGCCGGGATGGCCGGTCACGGGGCTGTTTGGACTTCCTGAGGGTACTGGTCGCAACGCGAAGCAAGCCCCATGAGCGCTTCGAGACAGCCTAATCGGATGCCACCGACGAGTTCGCCAGTGTGGCGCGACCGCAGCGCTCTCGCTGATCGCTAAACCAGCGTTGGGGGCGCCCGTAGCCGCTTCCCGCCTACGATTTCTCGATGCCGAACTCAAGACGCCGAGCATCAGAGCGACTGTTCTCTGACGTTCAGCGTATGCCGAGCTGCTGTAGCTGTGCCCTATCGCTTTCGTACTCGTCGCGGGCGAGGTCGCCAGCATATGAGCCTTCGGGTTCTCTCTGAACGATTGCCTTCTCAGCGGCCATCTTGGATTCAAGTTCGCTGCGTTCGTTCGCCTGCGTCTGCGTTTTTTTCTTCGCTCGCTTTCTGTTCGCTTTCCGCCTGTTCTCGTTTGGTCTTTTCCTGAGTCGCGACAAGTTCCTGTTTGACCCGTTCAATTTTCGCCCGGTATTCGTCAAGTTCGTGCCCGCAGAAGGTCTGGCCGAGCCCGTTGCGTGCGCATTCATGGACGTTCAGCCCAATGCTCGATAGAGGTTTATCGAATGCTCCGAAGCCATAGAAGTAGAGGAGCACGACAAGAATCGCTGTGGCGAGTACGGCGAAGCCCCCGCCTACCCGTTCTCGAGCAAACAAGCGAATCGCCCAGATCGCTCCTATGATCGGAATAAGGATCGCCCAGATGATTCCGTTGCGGACTAGGTGATCCTCGGGCTCGTCGGGGGTGGTGATCTTGACCTTTTCGTTGGTCAATGAATGCACAATCGAGGGGCGCGTAACCAGGCCGACGGTGAATAGCTCGTCAGCTATTTCCTCTCGCGCCTCTTGAACGTCCTCGCAGTCGAACATCGCTAGAAGCTGTCCCGCTGTCATCTCCATCCCGCCCGCGCCAACCATCTGCCTCACACGGACAGCAGCAGAGTGCATCTCGTCTGTCTCGGGTGCCGGTAGGCTCGGAGGTCGTGGTGGCTCTGGCATGCGTTCCGTGTTCTACGGATATTCCTGAACCGCGCGGACTACGTAGTATTCGTAGAAGCTCTGACCGGGGAACGACACGTGGCGGACTCCACGCTCCTCGATGAAGTTTTCTCCGTGTTCGGAATAGCGCTCCGTTAGGCGCGTGAAGTGCCCATCACGGGGAGCAAAGGCGCGTATCTTGACCGGGACCGCCGAGAACGTCCCTTCTGCATCGTCGGGTACGCCATTGTCGCCCCATATCGCTCCAGTGCCGGTTGCAGTCTGCTTGGTCCAGGCCAGCCACGCGATATGGCCGAATTCGTTTCTCCCGTGGATTCTACCTCGGCCGTCGGAACCACCGATATAGCCGGTCCCGTCTCCCGTGTAGCCGATCACAGGAGGTCGTACTGCGAATTGATTACTACCTAGCAAGGTGAGCAGTCCGGGAAGCTTTGACGCGGAGCTTGCTGCCCGCAGCACAGCCGCACCACCAGCCGTCGCAGTAGCGGAGAAGGCAATGACGGTCCCGATGGTCCCCGCGCATATAAGCCCCCTGAGCCCCCTCATGGTCGCAAGCATACGCCGAGCCGAGCGCCATTGCGGCGATGCCGCATCACAGCTCGCGTCGGCCGGAAAACGTGCGTCTTGCGGCTGATTCTGAGTCGATCCGTGGTTCCTGGGGCGTAGGCTTCGCTCGCGATGCGGTGGCGCCCCGACCCTGAGCACACGCCCGCTTGGAGCGGGGCTGGCGGCGCAGTGATGGTCGTAGCGGGAGGCGCAACTGTCGTACTGGCGATCCAGCCCGCGTCGTCGCACATACCCTCGCCCGCCGTCTGGGCCTGTGGCGCGCTCGCAGTGATGGGAACCTATGGGATGTTGGCCCCGCTTCTGCACTGGTGGCCGTGGCACAGGCGGACAGGCAACGCGGAGATGAATCGCTTGATCCGCAACCAGTTTCGCGGCGTGAAGCTGCGCCGACTCCTGAGACCCATCCTGCGGCGCGCCGGGTCGGAGGATGACAAGTTGGTGCTCACCAGCTCGCCGTCCACGGCAGCGACGAATGAGCTATCGGACGCGGACCGTCTGAGAATCGCGAAGCAGACGGAACAGCGGATCGCCCGGACGATCCACGATCCCACCCTCCGTGCCCTCGACGCGAGCAACAAGGCCGTCGAGGCGCAGCCGGCCAAAAGCGCGCGGCCGACCGGGTACGAACGGTGCATCGGGCAGGGCGATGACTTGGTTCAGGCGATCACGGCAGCGAAACGCCATTGCATGACGGTGCCCGACGCATTTGCCGAAGACACCGTTGCGGAACTTACGGCCAAGGTCGACAGCTGGAGAGGCGAAGTCGGTGGCTACATCCTCCCGAAGCTCGACAAAGGCTGGCGTACGACCTTGGCCCAACTCAAGCTCTACGTCGAAAAGGAACTCGCTGCAATGCGCGCCCGACCGGAGGGGCAGCAATGAGCGCCGCTGGGCCGCCCCTTCAGCATAAGATCGCGGGATGGGATTCATGCGTAACGCACTGGTCCTCGCCTTCGCGGCGCTGCTGGCCGCGCTCGCGGTGGGCGCCGCCACCGTGTCCGCAAACGCCAGCGGCGGGGAAGTGTTCGTCAACTGCCAGACCTTCGGGTCGGGCGGCTTCCACTACCACGCGAGCGTCCGCCCGTCTACGTGCGTGTTGCAGGGGTTGCCGTCGGTCGGCGCAAACGAATGGAAGCTCTCGAACCTGCGATGGTCCGGCTGGGGCACAAGCATCGCGGTCGCGACCGGCCTCTACCACTACCGGCACGGCGAATACCGGGACGGGAAGCTCGTCTATCCAGTCGTGCCGACGCGGATCGTGCTGTCGCGCATCCGGGGCGGGTGTGACGGGCGGCGCTACTATACGCGCGCGAGCGAAGGCGAAGAGACCAACCGGCTCTCGGCTAGCTGCACCGCCGGCTAGCCTGTGCGCTGGCGACTTTCGCTACAAGCGGCCGGATGAGCCCGCCCCGCTGCCATCCGACAAAGCGTGGCGCATGGCCTCGCACGTCGACAGATCACAAACGGAACCTCATTGGAACCGTGGCGGCGCCGTAGAAGACGAGAACCCGCACAAGAATGCGGATTTCGAGCTATGGGCGATACTGGGCTCGAACCATAACCTCCTGCCTGCAAACCGTCGCCGCTCCGATCCACCGCAGAATCAGGCCCGATGTGGTACTCGCCTGCGGTACTCTCCACCGAAACCGAGCACCATCTGAGACCACCTGCGACCCGAAAACCCGCTAATTTCCAGGCACTTCCTCCAGTGGAGCCAACCGGGATCGAACCGGCGACCTCCTGCTTGCAAAGCAGGCGCTCTCCCAGCTGAGCTATGGCCCCGTGCGTCCGAGTGTAGGGCAACTATCCCCGCTCGGGCTATCGCAGACCTGGCGTTGGTCGTGCGCCGATGAGATCAATGCAGGACGCTACTCGTTGAAGTCAAAGTCGCGTGGCGGGCGTTGCTCAAACCAAAGTCGCTCCTGCTCGGGGGTGTCTTGCAGGAAGTCAGGTGTCTCCTCGAGCACGTCCTCGACCTGCTCGCTCTCCTCAGGGTTGCGACTCGGCCGAGACTCGCCATCGCTGTGAGCATCCCTTTCGTGCTCACGGTCGCCCTCACGCGCAAGCTCGGCCTCCATGTTGATCTCCACGGTCTCCTGGCTACCGTGAGTGGACGTTGAGACGCTGACGTCGGCGTCGGAAACTGGCTCTGGCTCGGAGAAGAATGACCCGTCGGTGGTTGAGGAATCGCCGGTCTGGCTGCTCGGCTGCTCGTCAGGCTCGGATCCCCGCTCACTATGCACCGACCCCAGGGCATCTTGCTCGGCCCGAGCTACATCGCCCGGATCGGCTCCCCTGAGGCGCTTGAGCTCCAAATGCTCACGGATGGCGTCATCGAGCAAACCCATTGCGCCAGCAAACCATACTGCGCCCGCCCGCGAAGTTGCTCGTGTCGCCGGCATCCCGAGATCCACCCGCCGAAGCGCGCATCTCGGAATGGCTCTGGAGGGATGTCGACCTCACCGATGGCCTTGAACTCGCCCTGCGACTACACTTGCGCTGATATCGCGAGCGCAAGCAAGCGAGTACGTGGGGCTATAGCTCAGTTGGGAGAGCGCCTGGATCGCACCCAGGAGGTCGCCGGTTCGAGTCCGGCTAGCTCCATTTCTGAGACACCGAAGTCGCCGGACTCCAACCGCCTTTGCAAGTTGGGCGGCTTTCGCTACGGGCGGGAAGCAGGCGGGATGCAGACCAAGTACCGCCGCCGCGAAGGTCAACCCCCAGGACGAGCAGTGACCAGTGGTCGCCGATTACCTCCACTGCCGCGTTGATCGGGCAGCCCGAGCGAGGTTCGCTGGCCGGACGCGTCACGATGACGTAGATGGTACTTGCAGCTTTGCCACCACATTTCCCGTGCGGTACGGTGCCGACGCTTGCAAATCGCAATTACTTGGAGGACGCCGATGCCGGACACCACCTGCCACATGTCGATCTCGCTCGACGGCTTCGTCGCCGGGCCGGACCAGAGCCGGGAGAATCCGCTGGGGAAGCGCGGCAGGGAGGTCCATAGCTGGCACCTCGGCGACGAGCGCGCGAACGATGCCGACGCGACGGCAGAGGGCTGGCTCATGCGACCGCGCGGGGCGTACGTCATGGGCCGCAACATGTTCGGGCCGATCCGCGGCGAGTGGGATGAGGACTGGGATGGATGGTGGGGCTCCGAGCCGCCCTACCATGCGCCGGTCTTTGTGCTCACCCACCATGCCCGCGAGCCGATCGAGATGGAGGGCGGCACGAGCTTTCACTTCGTCACCCAGGGCTTCGAGGCCGCCTACGCGCAGGCGCGTGAGACGGCCGGCGAGGATGGCATCGACATCGCGGGCGGCGCCTCGACTGTCCGTCAGGCGCTCGCTGCCGGAGTGATCGACGAACTCACGCTCGACGTGGTCCCCGTCCTGTTCGGGTCCGGCGAGCGGCTGTTCGACGGAGTCGAGTCCCTCGGGTTCGAGCCGGTTGAGGTGCTCCACTCTCCGCTCGCCACGCACATCCGCTACCGGCGGACGGGGTGAGGGGAGCTCCCCTCGCTACTAGGTCGGTTTAGGCGAGCGGATCTCGACTGCGATCACGTTAGGCGGAGGGGCCATCGCAATCGCGCTAATCCAAATGTCTAGACGAGCGGCACGCCGCAAGACGAGCAGCTAGAGCACCGCCGGCTCAAGATCGCCTGGACGTGACGACGCGCAGCTTGCGGGTCCTGGTTACGCGAGATCCAGCGGCATCGCCACCATCAGCACATGGTTTGCGCGCCGAGCAGTTTCGCCCACTGGAAAATGCCTGCAAATAAGCTGTTTTCGTCCGAGGGAGACAGCTTCGGGTGGGAAGGCAAGGGCTCTCGTTGGCCTATTCATTGGCCTAAACGCAGGCAATTGTCAGCAGGATTTGCTGATCTGCGGATAGTCATATCTGACCTCCTGCTTGGCACGCAGGAGACCTGCGCCGGGGCTTACTTTCGCAGCGAAGCGTTAGTCAGTGCGCGAACTCGCGAACGTGCTGCGTTTCGTCCTTTGCGCTATTGAGCGCAGCCGATATTCAGACGTGCGCTCCGCCCGGACAGCGAGCGTGGGCGATACTGCCATCGTGCCCCGTGCTCGCCTGGCCTTGATCCTGATCGTACTGGGACTCGTGCTGGTCGCGGTCTTCGTGGGCCAGAGTGCGGGCGCGCGCTCTAGCGGCCCGCGCGCGGCGAGTTGGGGCAGCTTGCAGGTGTTGGCGCCGGCGTCGCAGTATGCCTTTGATCCCCAGCTCGCGGTAGCCGAGGACGGGCAGACGCTCGCCGCCTGGTTCGGCGGTCCGCCTCCGCCTCTCCCGTGTGGGGGGATGGTTTGTCCCCCTCCCGCGACTCCCTGGAGCGGCTCGCAGGTCGTTCTCGACCAGGGCACCGTTGACGGTGGCTTCGGTGCGCCAGTCGTCTTGAGCACGCACGCAAGCGACGGTCCGGAGGGGCTGCAGGTCGCCATCTCAGGAACTGGCGTGGCCTACGCCGCTTGGGAAGAAAAGAGCGGAACGTGGATGATCTCGAGCGCGAGCTCTGGCGGGTCGTTCGTCAACCCCCATAAGTTGCTGCCAGGGCGCGAGCAGCTGTCGGGCCTGGTGCGAAGCCCCGCGGGACCGGTCGCAGCTGTCTGGTTCGGCCCCTCCTCGCTGCTGCGCTACGCCCTGTTGCGCCCAGACGGAACGCTCGGGCGAACGATCACCGTGGGGCGTTGGAACGGCTCGGCCGGGGGAACGCCGTTCGCGTTGAACGACCGCGGCGAATTCGCGGCCCTCGACATCGTCGGCCGAGTGGAGGAAGGCACGGTTCCGCCCGCTCCGCTTGTGCACATCTGCGACGCCGCTGGACGCTGCTCGCGACCGCACGAGCTGCGATTCGGCCACATTCCCGCCAAGGCCGATGAGAACAACGCGATCGCGCTGTCCGACGACGGGACCGTGACTGTGCTCGCGAGCTTCTCGAAGCTACCAAAGCATCCCGCGGCGAACACGCCGCTCGGTCTATGGGCCGCGGTGCGGCGTCCTGGCAAACGCTGGAGCGCTCCCCAGGAGCTCTCCCCTGCCGGCGATGAGCCGCTCGCCGTGGCTGGCGGTGAACGCTCCGCGATGGTGCTCTTCGATCACTTCTGGACACCCCATCTTCGCTTCCTCGGCAACCGGCTTGAAGCCTCGACGCTCCCAGCCACCGGCACTCACCTGACGCGACCCACCGTCGTGCGCGGCCTGGAAGCACCCGAATCACCGACACTCGTGGCCAACACGTCGGGCGCCTATCTGATCGTGGGAATACCTCGGGAGTCAGAGTCCGCCGGTAAGGCAAGCATCGTGGCCATGAGCGGCAGCGTGGGTGGTCTCGGGACTGCGCACCTCGTCGTCTCAGGCGAAGTCTCCGGGCAGCCACCCCCGGCCGGCATCGACCGCGACGGCGACGCGGTTGTCCTCTGGGACGAATACAGCGAGTCCGGATCACACGGTGTCTTCACCGCAACGCATCACGCCGAACCATGAGCACGAGCGAGCCGGCCGTACGGGGACACGCGCGGATCTCGTCCAGAGTAGTGATGGCTCGGCGCCTCCTGAGATTCTCGAATCCCGCGCTAGCGCAAGCAGACGGCTTCGAGCAAGAATGCCTTGTCGCGGCGTACTGGGCCTCTGAGCGCGCCGATTGCGACACGGTCGTGTTATCCCTTGCACCATGGGTAACTCGGCTGACAGACTGGATTATCGGAACGCCGCGATTGGGTTGCGAGCCAGCAGCGTGGCTTGGTGTGCGTCGCTGGTGATTGGCTCGCTCGTCCTCTTCGCGCCCACCGTGCGCGCGGACGCCCAGCTTGAGCCGGCGCTGCGCCCGTCCTTCACGCTCACGGCAACGCCGAGCCCCGAAGGTAGCTTCGGGTCCGCTGTGGCGATCTCGTCTGATGGAGATACCGCGCTGGTTGGCGAGGGCGAAGGCCCGGTCTGGGTGTTCATGCGCTCCGGAAGCGGCTGGACCGAGCAGGCGCGGCTGACGCGGCCTGGTGGGACCGGCGGGGAAGGCTTTGGCTGCAGTGTCGCGCTATCGGCTAACGGCGACACGGCTGTGGTCGGAGCGCCGGGGAGAAGCGCGAGTTCCGGAAGCCCGGCCATCTCTGGTGCGGCTTTGGTCTTCACACGTGAAGGTCAGACATGGAGCGAGCAGGCGCAGCTCACCCCCGGTGATGAAGCCAACCCTGGGAAGGAGTCTTGCGAGAATTTTGCCTCTGCCAACGGGTTCTACGCCGGCGGCTTCGGCTTCAGTGTGGCGTTGTCGGGCGAAGGCAACACTGTGCTGGTCGGCAACGGCGCCGATAACCAGAATCGCGGTGCCGCGTGGGTTTTCACACGGTCGGGAAGCACCTGGACTCAGCAGGGCCCAAAGCTGTTTCCTGCTGAGGAGTCCCGCGAAGGTCGTTTTGGCACAGACGCCGCCCTCTCCGCAGACGGAAGCACGGCGCTCATAAGTGCCCCATGGTCTTCGCCGTGTGGCGGTGTCTACGAGGGCCAAGCGTGGATCTTCAGACGCGAAGGGACCACCTGGCAAGAGGACAAGGAACTAGTCCCAAAGCCTCGCGAATGCAGCGAAAAGCTTGGCTCGAGCGTTGCACTGTCCGGCGATGGAAGCACAGCACTGCTCGGGGCTGAAGGCGACAACAGTGCCTGGGTGTTCGCACGTTCAGGTGCAAGCTGGTCCCAACAGGGACCCAGACTCCTGCTAGAGCCCGGTGCGGAAAGCAAGTTCGGCACTTCCGAAGGCCAGTTCGGCGCCAGAGTCGCACTGGCCGGCAACGGAAGCACAGCGCTGGTCTCCGGTTTGCCCCAGGATCACTGTGGCAAGTACATGTATGAATCGTGCGGTAATCCCGGCGCGGTTTGGACGTTCGCGCGGACTGGGACAGCTTGGGTTAAGCAGGGAGCCAGGCTGACCGGTGTCGGTGCGTTCGGCTCCGGCCTCGCGCTCTCCGGCGAAGGCAACACCGCTCTTATAGGAGGACCGTCACAAGGCTCGCAAGGTGGCTTCGCGCTCCTCGCGACGGTGATACCGCCCGCGCCCAACGTCTTTTCCCCGAGTGTCCTCGCGATCAACGCAAAGGGTGTGATCCGCCAGGATCTGGCGAGCTCCTCAGCTGGCACGTTCACGGCCGTGGCAACTGTCAGCGCCCGCTCATTGCGCCACTTGCCGAAAGTGAGCTGCCACAAGGCCAAGAGCAAACACCCGCGGCCATGTCTGCGGGAAACGCTCACGCTCTACGGCAGCGCCACGGCGACGACAGCCGGGCCAGGGGTTGTGAGCGTCGTGATCAAGCCCAAGCGCGCGGTCCGAGTCGCATTTGCAAAGCACCGGTCGCTTGAACTGACTGTACACATCACGATCTCGTTCACGCCCAGCACAGGACCCACACCAGTCAGCCAGACCTTCACAGCAACCGTAGAAGCCGGCAGGGCCAGCGAAGGCCACTGACTGCGGGGCCGAAGTACGGGGATCGGATCAGGCAGGGCTGAGCCGGGCCCTGGACGACCTCCCGTCGCATCGCTGGCTACCACATTGCCACTGAAGCAGGCGCAACCACGCTCGCGATCGAGACTGTCGGAACGGACGACAAGCGAGTCTGGCCATCTCCGTGTGCTCGTCCCAGACGACAAACGGCGGCGCGCGAGGTCGCTGAACTATGAACGCTTTCGCGCAAGTCGCAGAATGAGGTAATGCCAGAGGATTGTCGCGATGGCTATCGCCCGGAAAATCGTGATCCCAATTGCGCGCCGAAATGTTTCGCCCATTTTCTGTCGGCAAACAAACCGACTGTCGCGCCGGCTATGGCTGGACTTCGGTACTGCTCCCGTCCGGAGGAGGCGACTCCTCCTCATGCACGCTCGCGGGGCTACTCGCAAGCCCCTTACTCACGAGGTCGCGTATGTCGCAGCTGACCAGCGTGCCACCGCCTTGGTCAGCGGCCGCTATGTAGGCCGCGTCGTACACGGAGATCGTGTGCTCATCAGCGAGCTTCGCTGCGCGGCTGAGCAAAGTTGTCGTGGACGGTATGACCCCACCGTCACCAGAGATTCGGTCGATGGCTTCCAGCAGTGGAGCGACACGGCCGAACTCGCACCAGCCTCGAACTGCCACGTTCGCTACCTCGTAGCGGGCAAGATCGAGCGTCGTGAGCGTCACATCAGGATCGGCGAGAAGCGTCTGTGATGGTCCGTGTAGCTCATCGTCAGAATCGAATGCCGCGAGGATCACGCTGGCGTCCAACAGCAGAGTGCTCACGCTATGGCCGCGTAGCTTTCACCTGCTCGGCAGCTGCACCGCCATGCCGTGCAGCCTGCCGCAGGAGCCTGTCCATGGCCGCCGCACGATCCGTGCGGCGCCTGCGCAGCGCGGAGTCGGCGAACTCTCGCAGTACTGCGCTACGGGACGTGCCGAGACGACTAGCCTCAGCATCGACCTCGCCTAGGAGGTCGTCCGGCATCGACACCATAACCTTCGCCACACCTCCAGTATACCGTGGTATACGACTGAAGCGCAGCACTCGCTCGGGAGAGGACCGCCGATCTTCATACGCCCGAGGCTGGAGCCCGACGAGGACTGAGTGCCCGACCGGATGATCAGCGGAGATTCCGCGTCAAGTGAACGCTTGAGGTTCGGCTAGGCGGGTTCGTAGTCGGCGGTTTCGATCAGTTCCTCGCCGGGGTTTGGTTCGCGGAGCCAGATCGCGGTGGCCGCTCCGTTGTCGGCGAGTGCGAGGTTGGCGCTGGTGCTGTTGCTGTTTTCGGGTGTGATCGCCACGGGTGGCTGCCAGGCGCCCCCGGCGGGCTGGATCGAGGCCTCGATAAAGGCCTTGGCGACCCTGTGTTCGGGCGGCCCCGACGGGGGAAGCTGGGTGCCCCACAGGGCCATCAGTTCGCTGTTGGGACCATAGGCGAGCGCGTACGGGCTGCTTTTTGGGGCCACCGCCTGGGGCTTGCTCCAGCTTCCACGGGCGGGGTGGGTCGCGGCTTCCAGGGGCCCGCTTTCTCCTCCTACTTCTGCTTCGGCGGGAATGGAGCGCTCAAACAGCGCCGTCGCGTTGCCCTGTCGGTCGATCGCGACGATCGCCGAGTAGCTCTTGCGCAGAAGCATCACGGGCTTGGTCGTGAAGCGTCCCTGAGCCGGGCGTGTGGTGGCTTCCACGGGCCCGCGACCCTCGCCCTCTGTAAGTTCCCGACTCCAGGTGAGGACCGCGGCGCCACTGGAGTTCGCTGCGAGATCGAATTCGCCGGCGTGCTTGGACTTAGAGGAGAGCACCTGCGGGCGCCCCTCGGGCTTGCCGTCGCGGGCGAGCACCAGCGCTTCCACCCACTCAACCCCATGTTCTCCGCCCCCTTCGGGGCCGCCGTTATCCCATGCGAGGATCGTCTCGCCGCGCGCATCGAGCGCGAGACGCGTCACTTCGCTTTTGACGGTGTGCGCAACCACGACGGGACTGCGCCATCGCCCTCCGCGACGGCGCGTGGAGAGCAGGACGTCCTCCTTGCCATCGACCGGCTTGGCGCCTGGAGCTCTCATCCGGTAGGCGACGGTCACATCGCCACGGCCATCCACGGCGACCTGCGGGTCGGGTTCGTGTTCGCCGCTGGCTTCGAGTCGCCTGGACGCGAGCACGACCGTGCGCCCCCAGCCCCCGTTGACGGGGTGGCTGCGAGCCTCGACCGCCAACCGCACGCTGCCGCGCTTCTTCCCCGTCTTCCCATCGAATGTGGATTGTTCCCACACGACCGTCGCTTCGCCGCGCGAGTCCATCGCGACCTCCGGGCCGCTTGGGCCGGGGTGCCCCGAGGCCAACAGCACTGGCGCAGACCACGACCCGCCCGCTCGCCGGGTGGCCGCTTCGATGGCAGTGGGTTGGTTGTGGCTCGGGTATCGACCGCCACGTTCCCACACGACCACGGCGTCCCCAGCCGCGTCCCTGGCCACCTGTGGCTGGCTGAACTGCGACACATCAGACGAGGCGATCCGCTGAGGAGCGCTCCAGGCGGCGCTGGCGCCACTCGGCACCGCAGCGATAGACAGCGTTACGGCGATCAGTGATCCCAATGAGATCCACAGTCGGAGAGTCCAAGCTGCACACGCCTGCCGCATAAGCTCCACGAAGTCGAGCGTAGCGGGCTCAGGGACGACGGGGGAGTGTCACGGTGGGGCTTGGGGACTGCCGATACGCTTGTATCCGGCTGGCGTGTCTACTGGCTTCTGTCGCTGGGCTGGCGTTCGTAGCGTCCAGCAAGGTATTCGTCGACCCATGTGCGTGTGCTGCGCCACGTGCTGTCGGCGGCCTTGGAGGCGTTGAGACGCCCCCGCGTCGCGGCCACGCGTAGCGCGTTTGCGGAGATCCGCTCGGAAGCCAGAGCAGGCAATGGGACCAAGGGTGATGGGCCGGCGATGGCGGGGACCACGAACTTGTGGAGGTTGTCGAGGATGGCGCGGGCGAGCAGCTCTCCGAGGTGACCATGGTCGCCCTGGTCGGCGCTTTGCAGTGCGGCCAGGTATCGCTGGCGGTCTCCCTTGAAGATGATCGCGGGGGGATAGCCAAGCCTGACCAGGAGCAGATTGAGAACGAGCCGGCCGGTGCGCCCGTTGCCGTCGAGAAATGGATGGATCCGCTCGAAGCGCGCATGCGCCTTGGCTAGCGCTTCGGGCTGGATGCCCTCACCCTCCCGGCCCAGTGCTTGTACCTCGCTAATCCAGTCGGTGACCATGACTGGGACTTCGGGCCATGGCGGTGGGCGCATCCCGCCTGGGAACGGCCGGATGTCATGCTCGCGGAATGAGCCTGGACGCTCGCTGTGGCCGGCGCTTGGGTGAGGCGCGACATCCCATGCGGGTGTGAGCGCGAGGCGGTGGATGTGCCGAAGCTCGGTCAGCGAGAGAAGCTCGTCGCTCGACCACGTGCCAGGGTTGAGCGCCTGCCCGTAGACCCAGTTGGCGGCATCGGCGTACCCACGCACCTCCATGTACTCCCTGAGCTTCTTGTTGCCCACCGCTCGGCCCTCCTCGAGCAGCTTCTCGACCTGCTTGAGAACGAGCGTGTTGCCCTCGATTGCGGTCGAGTGGTGAGCCTCCTCGAGCCATATCCCACGCCAGATCCCGTCTGCTTCGCCAGGTGAGGGCAGGCCGCCGAGCAGGTCGCGCAGTTCGCCGATCTGAACACGCAGACGCTCGTAGACGGCAGTTCTCGTAGGTCGGCCGCGGCCACTCTTCGTGATTTTGTTCGGTTGAGACACAATCGAATTGTACCGAACATCTTTCTAAATGTGCGGCTGATGCCAAAGCAATTGCACCGAACAAATACGTGAATGTCCGCCTGTTGCCGTAGCACGAGGAGTCACGGGCGGAGGCGCAGTCGTTGCTGCTTACGCGCTGGTCGCCGCGGCGGCGTCGCTCGGGCTCGATGGCGGGATCTCGTCGGGCAAGTCGCCGTTTGGCCATGACTGCCAGGGGAACCCCCTACGCGCGTGACGCAGCCTGTAGGTGAGCGCGCCGTGGGCGTTCATCGCGTGCCACGCGGCGTGTGTGGTCAGCGTGAACTTGGGGATCCAGAAGCGCTCCTCGATCGGGTCAAGCGGTGTTGGCGCAGGCGCCAGGTCGACGTCGGCGGCGACATGGCTCTCGCCGTCCTCGAGCGTCAGTCGCGCGAGGATCGTGCCGTCGCGGTCGCAGATCTGGGACTCGCCGAGCATCTGCGTCTTCCACGGAATGCCTGGGCCGAGCGGCGTTTCGCCCTCGATCGCGCCAACGTGGGAGGCATGGGCGACCGGTGCGCCCGTCAGCCGTGCCACCTGGCCGGGGAGTGCGCGTGCCTGCGCGCGCCAGATCGCGTGCTCGCGCTTGGCCCACAAATGCAGCGGGCCGGGCCAGTTGAGCGGCATCGAAGGCCAGCACATCCCGCCCAGCACGACGTGCGCGCCGCCCGCGCGCACGCGCGCAGAGGTGCGAAAGCGCGCCCACTCCCAGCCCGACATCAGCCCGACCTCGCAGCCGAGTGCCTCGCTTCGTGTCACTCCCAGGTCGTCGCCGCCGACGTAGAAATGCTGCTCCCACGCCGTCGGGATGTCCTTGTCGTGCAGGTGCACAGCGCCGTCCGGCTCAGCAAGCACGAACGTGCCGTAGGTGTGCTCGCCGCGCACGGCGAGGAAGCCGCCGCCGATCACGCAGCCCAGCTCGCGCGCGAGCCGTGTGAGCAGCTGAAACGGCTGACCGTCCACCGGCCGTGGCGTGCCCCTGAGCACCTTCGCGAAAACGTTCGGCGTGGTGCACGCCTCCGGGATGAGGATCACCTCCGGCGAGTGCTCGCGGTGGGCGTCGCGGATCAGGTCCTCGATCCGCTCGAGGTTGCGCGCGACCTCACCCAACGCGAGGGCCGGCTGGACGACCGCGATGCGCGTCATGCGACCACCTCCTTGCTGACGACCTCGTTCGCCGTTGTGGTTGTGGCCGTGGACGCGGCCGTGGGGGGTGCCTGCGCCGGCTTCGGCGGCGCAGGCCAGTCGGCTCCGGGGTGCTCGGAGCCCACGATCGTGCGGGTCGAGCGGAAGTGCCCGGCGCGCTGCTCGAAGTGGACCGCCAGCCCGGTGCGCAGGTCCGGTAGCGAGCGGCGCAGCGTCTGCAGGCGCGGCTGCTCGCCGTGCCACATGGCGGCCCCGAGCGCACGCGCCAGTCGCGGCACGGTCGCGATCTGCTCCAGCGTGCGCGCGCGCCCGAACAGGTCGGTGATGTCCGGGTCGGTCGTGCGCCCCGCGTCGCGAATCAGCTCGCAAACCACCGCCGACTGGCGCTCGACGCGCGTGTCCAAGTTCGCGAAGTGGTAGGCCGGCAGGCACTCGCGATCGCGAGCCGCCTCCCACGCGCGGGTTGCGCGGTCGACCGCGTCGGCATCGTCGAGCACGGGCAGCACTTGCTCTGCGAGCGTTCGCCCCGCGAACATCGCGTCGCGCATGCCCTGCCCCGTGACCGGGTCCTTGAAGTGCCCCGCGTCTCCCACCAGCGCCCAGCCGGGACCGGAGGAGGCGCGGAAGAATGCCGGCGTCTCGCCCGTCGAGCGCAGCTTCGTCCCCGCCGGCGCGCCCGCCACGCGCGCCGCGAGGCCCGGATGCTCCGCGAGCTTGCGTTGCCAGTAGCCCTCCGGGTCGGCGCGCGCCTCGCTCGCCTCGTCGCGGTGACCCATGAACAGGACCAGCAGGCGCCCCACAGGCGTGCTCGGAAAGGCGAACGCGAACGAGTCACCCTCGCGCCACTGGTAGTAGGTCTCAGCCTCGATCCCACCCGCCAGCGGGTCCTCGAGGTAGCGGAAAACCAGGCCGCGGCCATTGCGCGAGATCCGGTACGGCGTCCACGCGCCCACCAGCGCCGCGACCGTCGAGCGCCGCCCGTCCGCACCTACCGTCAGCGTCGACGAGATCTCCCGCTCGGCGCCGTCACTGTCGCGGTAGCGCACGCCGACGACGCGCCCGCCGCGCCAGCGCAGCGACTGCACCGTGCAGTGCTCGCGCACTTCCGCGCCCTGCTCGCGCGTCGCTTCGACGAGCTGTGCGTCCTGCAGGTCGCGCGGTACGCACACGCCGTAGTCGATCCCGTCCGCCGCTGGGCGCAGCCGCTCCAGCGCGCTGATGCCCTCGACCACGATGCGCGCCCAGCGAACCTGCGAGGGCTTCAGCGCGAGGATCCGTGGCAGCGCCCCGAGCTTCGCCAGCTCGCTCGTGCCCGCCGGCATCAGCAGGTGGGTAGAGAGCTGATCGGACGGGAAGCCCATCCTGTCGAGTACCACCACCCGGCGCCCCGCCCGCGCCAGCGGAGCCGCCACCGCGCAGCCTGCCAAGCGCGCTCCCACGACCACCACGTCGACCTGCTCCACCGCCGCGCGCCGGCGGCTGCCGGCATCCCGGCCTGTATCCCCGCCGCTCGCGCTGTCAGGCGGGCGATTCACGGTCCGGCCGTTCGTGCCAACGCCGCTCCATCGCCCGGAGCATCTGTGGGTAGACGATCAGGTGGCGGAACGGCTTGATCGCGGCCATGTAGGCGTTCCCCAACAAGCCGTTCGGCCTCACGTAGACCGCCATCTGGCCCCGGTAGCCGCTGGGTCCCTCGGCGACCCAGCCGAGGTGCAGGACGCCATGCATCGTTTGGTTTGCGATCTCGGCGGCGAACTCGTCGTCGGCCAGGTAGAGCGAGGTGAATGGGAGACTCTCGAACTCTGGCCCGGGCGCGGCGCGCAGGTCATCGGGCAACCGCTCGCGAAGCGTCGTCACCCTCGACCCAAGTCCCGAGCCCGGGTCGTCCAGGCCAAACAGGTCGCCGAGCTTCCACCGTAGCGACCACAGCGCCCGCGCCGCGCGGGACGGGGTCTCCGCCGGATCAGCTGAGGCAAACCCATCGACGAGGATCGGGAACTCGTCGGCTCGACCGGGCGTCGGCAGCGCCCACACATCCTCGAGCCGAAAGTCGGGGACGATCTCGTGGATCCGCCAGGGACGAGAGGTGTGCGCGCTGTTCGGGAGTCTCCTTGGTGCTTCACGCATGCGAGGATGCAGGGGTCTTGATCATTGCGCTTGTATCCCCCTGCGCACCAGGGCGAGCGCCACTTGACGGTGGATGAGGGATACCGGAGGCCAGACGAGCGCTGCGAGCCGTCGGTCGTAGCGGATGAACGACGCGAAGGACATGTGACCTTCATCGAGGTGCATGACTACGTGGCCGGTCAAGAACCACGAGGCAGCCTCAATCCTTATCCAGTTCTCGCCGCGATCAGCGATCTTCCATCCGAGCAGGTGATCCGGGGAGGACCGCAGCTTCAGGCGAAGGCCCAGGAAGACACGCTGGACAAATGGGATGAACAAGAGCAGGGCACGCGGCATGCTCTTCAACGCCGTGTGGATCAATTGCTCGGGTGTCCCGCTTGGCGTGTCGTCCATCGTCGCGGTGACGATGTCAGCGTAATCGGCGTCTGTGAGCGCACCAAGAGAGCGAATCGCATCGGGAACCTCGCGCTGCCACCGGACAGTCGAGGTGCCTGTGCGTCCGTCGTGACGCGCAGAGAGAGAGTTTGGGCGCTGTGGTGGGGCTGCGGACATCGTGCTGGCAAGGACGCTATCATACATACGTGCATGTATGTACTACAACGGAAACGTGGCAATGTCGATGAGCGTCGCGAGTGCGCCGACACCTTCGGTGCGGAGGCGTCCTACTCAGGCTGAGCGCCGCGCCCGCTCGCGCAGTGCGTTGCTCGAATCCGCTGCGCGCGGTCTCTCGCGCTACGGCTACAGCAACCTCCTGCTCGAGGAGGTTGCGCGCGAGGCCGGTTATACGCGGGGCGCTCTATACCACCAGTTCAAGGACAAGGAGGACCTGGCGCTAGCGGTGATCGAGTGGGTCAACGAGAACTGGATGCGCGAGGTCGGCGAGCCCGCCGCACAGCAAGCCGACCCAGTCACAGAGCTGCTTGCGCTGGCACGCGGCCACGCCGTCTTCTGCCGACGCGACATCGCCCGTGTGGTGATGGCACTGCGCTTGGAGTTCGCCGGCCAGGACCATCCGGTCGGGCGCGAGACCGATCGGATCTGGGAGACCGGTGTCAAGCGCTGCGTCAAGCTCATCAACGCCGGACGCAAAGCCGGCTCGATCCCACCGGGACCGCCGGCCCGGGCAGTGGCGCTGGCATTGCTGGGCGCGCTGGAGGGAGCCGTGATCGCACTCGCCGGGCATACGCCCCACGACGAGCTTTTGGCCGCATACGCCGTTGCAGGAGTGCTGGGGATCGACAGCCATCGAGCAGGGGACACGCCATACCTACCGACTATCCCCCTTCTCAAGCGACATTCGTCCGCCGGGTAGCCGTGCGAAGTGGTTCGCGTTGAGTTCGGTTGGCTCCATGAGGCATTGTGCGATCGGACGCCGCGAGCCTCGCGGCAGCCCCTATCGGTTGGGCTCGCGGACAACCAGCAGCGCTCCGGCGCCTGTTGGCGCCAGTGCCTCGCTGACGAGCTCATCGGCCTGGACCAGTTCGCGGAATTCGCGAACCTCCTCCGCGTGTGAGATCACGTTGTCGACGACCAGCAGACCACCCGGCTTGAGCACGCGCACCAGATCGGCCCAATAGCTGGTGTAGGCCGGACGTTCGGCGTCCAAGAAGATCATGTCCCATGTCGCGTCAGATGCCTCACGCAGTGTCACCGCGGCATCCTGAACACGCAGCTCGACCAGGTCGCGCAACTCGGCACGATCCAGGTTCCTGGCTGCTTGGGCGCTTCGGCCCGGATCGATGTCTGTGCTCACGAGGTGCCCGTCGGTGGCACGCACGGCGTCGGCCAGCCACAGCGTTGAGTAGCCATTCGAGGTACCGAGCTCCAGCACCGTGCGCGGCCGGATCGCGCGTATGAGCACAGCCAGTAGTCGCGCCGTGTCCGGCTCGACGTTGCGCAACCGCTCCAAACGGTCAGCCTTGCCCGCATCATGCGCAACGCCGTGGCGGTGCACCTCATCGAGCAGAGCGATCAGCCCATCGTCCATCGAAACCCCTTCTGCCTCACTGACTGAATAAGTGACGCAATGCTAATGGCCTGCATAGCCCGCGATGGGATCGAGCCGCTCGTGGATCGCCTGGACGCGTCCCAGCTTCCGGCTAGGGGCAGTCAGCCGGGACAGTCGATCCAGCGATACAGGAGCCCGTCGCATAGCTCGTGGTATGACGGAGGGGCTGGCGGCGGGTCGTCGGAGAGTCGCGCGACCACCTCGCCGGCGCCGTGTAGATGCTCCTCGACCGCAGTAGTCCAGTGAATATCAGGATGGAGCAGTCGCCGTAGGCGCGTCCAGTTGCGACGCTCGATCGCATCGAGCACATCGCATACGGCCGGGACCTGCTCCGCCATGCACGGAACGGTAGAGCACGAGCAAACATCCCGACCGAGCGATCCCTTTCGCCTCGCGTGTACACATCCTTGGCGGCGGTCGCAATCCGCGCGACGCAGCGTCCGTCACGTCACATCGAGATCGTCAAGTCGCGCACTGGACAGCACTACCCGCTCACCGCGGAACGGGACTGCCTCGGCTTCAAGCAGGCACCGTTGGCGGGCGCCCTTTGCGAGCGAACCATCGGCGCGAACGACCCTGTGCCATGGTGCCTCGCAAGCATCGGTAAGGCTCAGGACATAGCCCGCCAGGCGCGGCGCGCTCGGCGAAACATCGCCGTAGGTACGGACAAAGCCTGGAGGGATCGCTCGCACTCGGCGCAAAATCGCAGCGTGACTATCGGTACTTGCGTTTCGTGCCACCAACAAATGGTGCCACAGTCCCTGAACCAGACGAAAAGGTCACTTCACATTGGCCCACCGTTGTCGAACCGCGCAATGAGGCACGAGCTCGCGCGAGCGTCCCCTGGCATGATCTGATTGGTGCTCAGACGTGCTGTCCTACTGCTTGTCGTGGTCGCGCTCGCTGCCGGTGGGGTGACGGTTGCGCTCGCCCGTTCTGTCAGCGCGAGCACACCGGTCACCGAAGCGGAGGCGGATGCGTTCGCTCGGGCAGTCAACCTGCGAGCGAGCGACCTTCCGGGAGCCACAGCTATTCGTGGCGCCATCTTTGACCGAGAAGCAGTCCAGTACAAAGCGCTGAGGTGTGGTCGGCGTGGGACGGTGGGTGACGCTCATGTCGGGGGCGGGGAATCGTGGCTCAAAGACATTCAGGGAGACGTTGCCTCGATCGTCGATGTTGCACCGAGCTCGCATGTCGCCGAAACCGAGCTCGCCGCCCTTGGATCGCGGCGTGGTCGCACTTGCCTCGCGCGCGCTCTCGGCCGCGCCCTGGGCTTCGAACTACATGGTGAACCCGAGTGGTCTCGCGCCGTGAAGGTCACCTTCGTACCTGTTGCTGAACTTGTCGGCGACAAGGCTCTCGCAATCCACGTGCTTGCGAAGCTGCCGCCGATCGAAGAAGAAAACCCGTCCCCGAAACCGAAGGCGAGATACATCACCGTGGATGGAGCATTCTTTCGCGTTGGTCCTGCCGAGGTTGCTTTCTTTGCGCTCGGGACGACCCAACTACCACCGGCGACCGAAGTCCGCCTACTGGCACTTTTGCACAGCCGCGCCGAGGCGCACAGACTCTAGCGTCCTTCTGGTGAGCTTGCCGCGCCGTTGCCCGCAGCGCGGCGGCTATCCGTACACGTACGTCTCGGCTCCATCTACGATCGTGACCTTGTTCGACTCGCTGTCACTGCGCTCGACGTGCCCCACGATCTTTGCGCCTACGCCGAAGGACTCCGCGATCGCGATCACCTCGTGCGCGACATTCTCGGCGCAGTAGACCTCGAGTCGATGTCCCATGTTGAACACTTCATACATGTCCCGCGGCTCGAGCGTGCCCGCCGCGCGTAGCGTGCTGAAGATCGCCGGCGGCGCGAACAGCGAGTCCTTCACATAGTGAAGGCGCTCCCCGAAAGTCCTGCACTTCACCTGGCCACCACCGGACGCTTGGATCACGCCGTGAATCGACTGGCGGTGCTCGCGATATACCCCCTGCATCACAGGGAGATAGGTGCGGGTGGGTGAGAGCAGAGCCTCCCCCACGGACAGGCCGCTGCCGGGGAGAGCGTCGGTGAGCCCGTAGGACCCGGAGTACACGTTCTCCTTCGCGAGGGTTGAGGAGAAAGTCTCGGGGTAGCTCTCGCCGTAGGCCGAGGCCATCAGCATGTGTCGTGCGGCGGTGAGTCCGTTGGATGCGATGCCCGAGTTCTCGTGTGACTCGTACGCGCAGCGTCCGAACGAGGCAAGCCCCACGATCACATCGCCCGGACTGATGTTTTTGCAGTCGATCACGTCCTCTCTGCGCATGCGCGCGAACACGGTCGAGTCGGCGATCACTGTCGCAACGAGATCCCCCACGTCCGCCGTCTCACCCCCGGCCATCAACAGCCGGATGCCGTGGCTCTCCATCAGCGAGGCGAACTGCTCGTAGCCGGCGATCACTTCTCGCACCACCTCGCCGTCCACTCGGTGAGCGTTACGGCCGATCGTGTTGGACACGATGAAATCAGTGGTGGCCCCCACGCACAGCATGTCGTCCAGGTTCATCACGATCGAGTCCTGTGCGATCCCGCGAAATACGCTCGCGTCGCCGGTTTCGCGGTAGTGGATGTATGCGATGGTCGACTTCGTGCCGGCCCCATCGGCGTGCATCACGCTGCAATAGTCATCCTCATGCTGGAGGTCCTCCACGATCTTGCAGAACGCTCCGGGATACAAGCCGGCGTCGAGGCCCGCGATGGCGGAATGCACATCCTCCTTGCTCGGCGACACGCCGCGGTCTGTATAGGAGGCCTTTGACATCAGGGGCGCCCGTTCTCAGCCAGGTTGCCGGTGAGTGCCCGCATGTGGGGGGCACGCTAGCAAGTTGTGCCGGGGCTCTCCGGCGGGCGCCCGGTCGGTGTGCGCGAGCTCTCGGCCGAGCTGGGCATTCGATCTTCGCGCCCATGTCGAGAGGCGACGGTGCAAGCCTGGATAGGCTATGCGAGATGCTCCTGAACCGACTGGCGATCACGTGGGTGTTCAACACCGTTGCGCTGTTCGTCGCGACCTGGCTGCTGTCGGGGTTGAGCTACGGCAGCGACTGGTGGGCGCTGCTGATCGCGGGGCTCGTGTTCACGCTGGCGAACTTCTTCTTGAAGCCCGTACTCGCGATCCTCTCGATTCCCCTCATCATCGTCACGTTTGGAATCTTCTATCTGCTGATCAACGTGCTCATGCTGTATCTCACACACTGGATCGTCTCGCAGTTCACGATCGCGACCTTCTGGTGGGCGGTGCTCGCGTCGATCATCATCAGCTCCGTCAACGGGATCTTGCACATGTTCTTCGGTCGTCCGCGCGAGTTGGCCGAAGATCGAAGGGCTCCGATCGGATGAGCAGTCTGGCTTGAGCGCGCCAACGGTCTTCCCGTGTATGAGGATTTTGGACCTATCTGCTTGTGAGAAGCGGACGGGGCTCTCGTGTTTCCATGCCGTTGTAGGAATGTCGGTGTGAGCGAAACAGCGGCAGGATCTCATCCGCGTAGATCTGGAAGAAGCGCTCATGGTCGCCGCCGACCTGCTGGATGTAGAGCTCGTCGAAACCAGCGTTCGCGTAGCGTTTGATTGCCTCGAGGTGAGGCTCGAGATCCGGGCCGCAAGGGACCGCGGCGGCGGTCATCTCCTCGCTGACCAGCTCGCTGGCCTGTTCGAAGTGGGCGGGAGTCGGGAGGATCTGTGCGAGCTCGCCCGGAAGTTGGTCGTTGGGCCAAAGACGGTGCACCCTCGCGCGCGCGGTGCTCTCGTGCTCTGCCCAACACACCTTCATGCCGCCCGCCACGAGCTTGTGTGTGCTGGCCTCGTGGCGAAACCGTTCGACCGCCTCGCGATCGGGTTGAACCGTGCAGAAACCGTCGCCGATGCGTCCCGCCAGGCGTGTCGCCTTCTCACCGAACCCGGAGATCAGGATCGGCGGAGCCTGCTCGGGGAGATCGTAGACGCGCGCGTTCTCCACTCTGTAGTGGCGGCCGCGATGGCTCTGCATTCCGCCCTCCCACAGCATGCGGATCACCTGCACCGCCTCCTCGAGCATCTCCAAGCGCTCCTCGGCTCGTGGCCAGCGGTCGCCGAGAATGTGCTCGTTGAGCGCCTCGCCGCTACCCACGCCCAGCGCGAAACGGCCCTCCAGCAACACCGCGGCGGTAGCCGCGGCCTGCGCGACGATCGCCGGGTGCATCCGCGTCGTCGGACACGTCACGGCGGTTGTCACCTTCATCCTGGAGGTCGCCTGAGAGAGTGCGCCGATCGTCGCCCACACGAACCCGCTGTGCCCTTGTCGGTCGTTCCACGGATGGAAGTGATCGGAGATCCACAGTCCCTCGAAGCCCGCTTCCTCGGCCATCCGCGCCTGTCGCGTGAGCTCGCGCGGACCGAACTCCTCGCTGGACAGGAAATAGCCAATTCTCACCTTCGCCCTCCTGGTGTCGTCTGCGCGCCCGTTTGGCGTCGAGTGTTCATACCCGCAAACGCGCGCGTCAATCATCATGTGCGTCATTGCCGTGCGCGTCAATTGCCACGGTCGGCTTATCTCGGCCGGCTCGCACCACGGCCGGCTCACCACGGTCGGCTCGCGACCGCCGGCCACAGCGACACCACGCCTTCGCTGTGGGATCCTCGGAGAGGATGGTGAGCCTGCGACCCAGCCGCCTCGATCTGCCCGCGCGCATCGCGCGCCTCGTTCGCGCGATCCAAGATGACGACGAGGCGATGGTCGAGCAGATCGTGCGCCTCAGCCGCTCCCGGCGCGCTTTCGCTCCACTGGCGTTCACGGTTGGCGCGTTCGCGATGCTGATCGACGGACTGCGGCTGCTGCTCTCCAACTGGCGGCTCACGCTGATCCAGATCCTCCCCGCGATGTGGATCTGGCTGGCGATGTTCGACTTGCGCGCACGTGTGCTCCACGGCAAGTCCTTCCCCTCGCTGCGTGGTCCGGTCCTGATCCCGATCGCGATCGCGATCGTGGCGATCACGATGGCGTGCTTCTTTCTCAACGCCGTGTTCGCGTTCTCGGTCGCGGGGTGGCGTCCCCCCAAGATCCGTCCCGCCTTCGCCCAGGCGCGGTTGCGGATCGTGCCGATCCTCGCATGGGGCGCCGCGGTCGGCGCGCCACTCGCGCTGGCGGTGATCATCGCTCCGCGCTGGGGCAAACCGTGGTTCGCGCTGTCGCTCGGAGCGGTGACCGGCGTGATGATGGTTTCCTACATCGCCGTCCCCTCGCGTTTGATCGGCATGAAGACCAACTACTCGCGGCGCGACAAGCTCACCGCCAGCGCGCTCGGCGCGGCATTGGGCACGACCGTGTGCACGCCGCCCTACATCCTCGGGCGCATCGGGATCCTGATGCTCGGATCGAAGATCCTGTTCGTGCCCGGGGATTGTCGTGCTCACCGTCGGCGTCACCTTGCAAGCGGGCGCCACGGGCGCGGTGCGCGCGGTGAAGATGAGTGCCAGGCTCACCGCCGACCCGTCCCATAAAGCACAGCTCACGTCCGCCGAGTCGCTCGAGTCCGTCGAGGGTGGCGGCCCCTGAACTGTGTGCTCGGCCGTCGCGATCTCCACTGGCCGGGGGTCGCTCGCAGAGGATCGCCCGCGACGATCTCAGAGGCCGAGCTCGGCCGCCAAGCTACCGTTGCCGACGGCCTCCTGCAGGGTGCGGTAGTCGCGTTCGTTCTGGTCGGCGTACACCCCCGCGAAGTCGGTGATCGCCCGATCGAACACGTCCGACTTACCCAGATAGGAGGCGATCGCGATGCGGTCTCCCGAGCGCGCGTGCCCGCGCGCAAGGGTCCACCCGCACATGCGCCCCCACAGCTCCATCCCCGCCGGGGTCATCCCCTCGACGTCGGCTGACCCCTTCCAGTCGCGCAGCTGGCGGATGTAATAGTCACGCTCGGCGCCGTTCCACGCCGATCGCTCCCAGCCGAGGAAGATGTCGCTCACCGCCTGCACGAGGCGCTGGCCGGCCACGACGCGCTCACCGTGGTTGGCGAACTGGCTCCTGGCGGTGAACGGCTCCAGTA
Source organism: uncultured Solirubrobacterales bacterium (assembly GCA_963725165.1). Taxonomy (GTDB): domain Bacteria; phylum Actinomycetota; class Thermoleophilia; order Solirubrobacterales; family Solirubrobacteraceae; genus Palsa-744. The sequence goes on along the minus strand of CAVRXK010000001.1, from coordinate 224,343 downwards.
CGGACGCCTCCGCCTGCTTGACCTGCAGCAGCAGTGGTGTGCCGCGGCCATCGAGCAAGAGCAAGATCCACGCCTCGGTACCCACGCTGCCGACTCCCACAACCTTGCGGGCGAGATGCACGAAGCGATACTGCTCGAGCAGCCGCCGCCGGTCGGGTTCGAGCGTGAGCGCATACCCGCGCACGATCTCCTCGATCGCCTCCGCCACCATGTCGCGCTCGCTGTCGGCGCCGATCGCCTCGCCGCTGTCACCGACACGGGTGCGCGCATCGCCGATGTGCTCGTCGCCGCCACCGACGCGAGCACCGGGTCCGAACGCCTCGACCGCCACGATCAAGGGAGGGTCGTCCACGATCCGCGGCTCCCCGTCGAGGATCTCGCAGAGCTTCTCGAACGCCTGATGGCTGTCGTGCGCGCGCGCCTTCGTGATCGCCCGCCACACACTCGGGGTTTGCTTCGGGTCCAGCAGCGAGCGGAAGCGCGGCAACAGATCGTCCATGTCGAGGTGCGCGTACCAAACCTCCAGCATCGCCATGCCCGCGAACTCGCGCATGCTCTCGCGGTAGGAGCGAACCGCTTGACGCACGATCCGCTGTCGCTGCCTGTCGCTCAACTCGTGCTCCCGCCCCGCCACCTCGAGGCTTGCCGCGAGGCGCTTCACGTCCCACTCCCAGGGGCCCGGTGCGGTCTCGTCGAAATCGTTCACGTCGAACACGAGATGGCGCTCGGGCGAGCCGAAAATGCCGAAGTTCGACAGGTGCGCATCCCCGCACAACTGCACCTCCAAGCCGGACGTCGGCGTGCCGGCGAGATCGCACGTCATCGGCAGCGCGGCGCCGCGGAAATAGCTGAACGGCGACACCAGCATCCGCCCGTGGCGAATCGGCACGAGCTCCGCCACGCGCGTGCGCGCCTGCTCGCTCAGCAGCTCAACCGGGGCCCGTCGGTCGCTCGCCGGCGCCCACGCGCCGTGACTGGAGCGGGGCGTCTCGGCACGCGCCCGCTTGCCCAGCGCTGCGCGCTCCTGGAGGGTGAGGTGCGGCGCGTGCGGCGCTGGTGGACCCGTGGACACCTTGCCCAGTGTAGGCCCCGGTTAAAGATCCCCGGCATATGACCAACGCCGACGAAATGCTGGAGCTGGCCGGCTCGCGCGCCGAGCTGCTCGCGGCGCCCGGGCTCAGCCCCAGGCCGCGTCGCAAGGTGGCGGTGCTGGCATGCATGGACACGCGCATCGACCTGTTTCCGATGCTCGGCCTCAAGCGCGGCGACGCGCACATCATCCGCAACGCCGGCGGCCTGGTCACCGACGACGCGATCCGCTCGCTCAGCGTCTCCCAGCGCAAGCTCGGCACGCGGGAGATCGTGGTGGTGATGCACGACGGCTGCGGCCTGCACGGCGCCTCCGAGGACGAGTTCGCCCAAGCGCTCGCCGACGACGGAGTGTTCCCCACCTGGCGGCTCGGCGCGTTCGACGACGTCGAAGCCGCCCTCCGCGCAAGCCTCACGCGGCTGCGCTCGAGCCCCGAGCTGCCGGCCCGCGATCACATCCGTGGGTTCGTGTTCAACCCGGAGAGCGGTGAGTTGCGCGAGGTTGAGGGCGTTCAGATCGTCTCGTAGTCGCCGCACGCGGCCCCGTAGTACCATCGTGGGCCGCGCGCGCCCGTAGCTCAGTGGTCAACGGTTCTCTTCGGGGAGCCAAAGAGCAGCGGTCTTTCAAACCGCAGGCCGCGGGTTCGATTCCCGCCGGGCGCATTGGTCGAATCCCGCTTGGATGGGCGGGTTGCGGCGTTCTCGGAGGACGACGCAGGGTGCCGATCAAGGCGGGGTGGTAACCGAAGTGGTAACAGGGCTCCTGTTGGCGAGGCCGACGGCCGACCTCGCGATGTCTCGACGGCCAGTGGCGCAGACGGCTCAGGCGTGCTCTGGCCCTGGGGCTTACGACGGATGTCCGCCCACCTGCGGGTAAAATAGGTCCAATGTCCCAAGACCAGCCCAAGCTCCGTCGTCGCGTCACGTCCCAGTTCACATCGTTGGAGGAGTGGGACGAGTGGGTGAACGCCAACTGCCCGCCGGCGCGCGAGGACGATACCCCGGTGCTGATCGGGCAGACCGGCCCGCGCAGGCGCGCCACCCAGGAGGAGATCATGGAGCTGGTTGAATGGCAGCGCGCTCGCTATGGCGAGAGCGCGTGAGCGATCCGGACGCGCCGCCGCTCAATACGAGGGCGTTGCTTGACGCGCTTGGGCGCCATAGGGTCGCGTTCGTAGCTGTTGGCGGACTGGCGGCGCAGTGGCAAGGGGCGCGGCGTCCAACGAAGGACATGGACATTTGCCCGGCGTGGGATGGCGAGAATCTTGAGCGCTTGGCGGCGGCGTTGCGAGACCTCGGCGCCTATCTCAAGACGGCAGACCGGTCGCGCGAGGAGGTCGAGATACCCATTGACGGCACCCTGCTAAAGCGTATGGAGGTAGGGACGTGGCGTACGGACGCCGGCGATCTCGACATCCTGCTCGGCATCCCGCGCGATGGCCGCTGGAACCTGGCCCGCTACGAGCAGCTGCACGAGAACGCCGTGGTACTTGAGATCGGTGACGCGACGGTTCTCGTGGCGGCGCTCAAGGACATTGTGCGCTCCAAGGAGATCGCTGACCGTCAGCCTGACCGCGAGGCGCTAACGGAACTGCGCAGCTTGAGCTATGGCCCGCCCGAGCGCGATGACGAGCTGCACGAAGAACGCGACAGATGACCTCGCGCAGTCCCGCTCAAGCGACGACCTCCACCCACCCTGAGCACGCTTCTCCGTAGGGGAATCCGATCTGCCCGTAGCGAACGCGCAGCCGGAACGGGAACTGGCCGGTGGCCTGGTGGAACCGGTAGCGCACTCGCAGTCGCCCTGCGGGGCCGGTGCGTGGTGTGCGGATCGGCTGCCACTGTCCGAGGTAGTAGACGAGCACTTCCACGACGACCCCGTGCACAGGGACGACACCAAAGACTTGTCCTTCGAGTTGGACTGTACCGGTCGGGGTGGTGCGTCGTGGCGTGATCTGAAGTCGCAGTCCTGCGGTGACGGTCTCAAGCACCTCGGTCTGCGCGAGGCATCCTTCGCTTTCAGAGGCCCGGTAGGCAAGGTCGATAAGCCGTGAGGGTCCGGCCGGGATGTTCGCGGTAAGCGACCCGTCCGCGTGGGTGAGCACCGACCCAGTGGGGGCGCATTCGACTGACGTGAGCTGGCCGGACTGGCGTTCGAGGGATCCACTTCGTTGGCAGTGTTTCTGACTGGGGGTTGTTTGCCTGGCCTTGGTCGCTGCTGCTGGCGGCGACTCGCTGTTGGGCGTTGCGAGGCAGATCGAATAGTTCCCGGACTCGGGATTTGCTAGGGGCGATTGTTTAGGATGTCGTGCCTATGAAGATCCCGCGAACTGGCGAGATGTCCTCCAGCATGGCTGTGTTGGGTCTTGTGGTTCAGCGGCCGGACACGATTGCGGGTGTTGCGTATCGCTTGAGTGAGATGTTCCCTCGCGCGCGCTGGTCTGCGGGCGCTGCGCACTCGAGTATGCCGAGCCTCGCTGAGCAGGGTCTGCTTCAGGTTGTGCAGAAGGGTTCGGCTCCGACGCTCGACCGGTATGAGGCGACGTCTGTGGGTGTTGGCGAGTTTCGTCGCTGGTTGGTTCAGTCGAGCTCTTTGCCGCCGGCTTTGCGCGATGCGTTACAGGCCAGGCTTGAGTTCGTTGGATTGCAGGAGCTATCGGCGCTGCTGGAGACGGTGCGGGAGGATGAGCGCGCGTGTACGCGCGAATACGCGGCGGCGCACAAGCGCTGGAGAGAGTTCACGCATCAGAAGCTCCGTCCTGGAGAGGATGGAGCCGAGCAGGTTTTCAGGCGCGAACTGAAGGTTGTGCAGCTCGCGGACGAAGTGGACTTGTGGGGTGTGCAGGCCCGGCGTCTACAGAAGCTCGGCGGTCGACTGAACAGCGTGTTGGAGCACGCTACCGGCGTGTCGACGGAGGACGAGTTCGAGGATGGGTGAGGTCCTGCTCCTGAGTGATGTGAGCAAGAGCTACTGGCGCGGCGGGATGCCCCATGCCGTTCTGAAGGATGTGACGTTGCGAATTGGCTCGGGAACGATCGTGGCCGTGGTCGGTGAGCGTCACGAGGGTAAGACGACGCTGTTGAAGATCGCGGCCGGGATCGAGCGGCCCGACCACGGGCGGGTGATCTGCGCCGGGCAGGATCTGTGGGCGCTCTCGACCGGTGAGCGTGAGCGTTTGTGGGGCGATCAGATCGCGTGGACGAGTCGCACTCGGCCTGGTCTTGACTGGGAGATGCGCGATTACGTCGGGTTGCAGTTGGCTATGGGCCGCTCGCGCGGGCGTCGCGGCGTTCGAGCGCAGGCCGTTGAGGCGCTTGAGCGCGTCGGTGCGGGCGAGTGTGCCAAGCGAAGCTGGGCGGAGCTCTCCGATTGGCAGCGCATACTCGTCGGACTTGCGCGTGGGATCGTCAGTCGTCCACGGCTGCTGGTGATCGATGATCTGTTTGACGGTCTCGGGCTCTCAAGGATGCAGGCCGCCGGGGAGCTGTTGGGATCGCTTACCGGTGAGTTCGGTTGCGGCGTGCTGATGAGCGCATCGGGGATGGAGGCGGCGCTGATGGCCGACACTGTGTGGTTGCTTGGGGATAAGCGGCTGGTGCTCATGTCTGATCAAGCGAGCGGTGGAGGAGAGATCGTTGAGTTCCCCACAGTTGCGCGCTCCGTTCGAGGATCGCACGGCGCGGGCTCCTAGGCGTGCTTGAGGTACGCGATCTCGTAAAGCATTATCGGATCGGCGAGGATGAGCCGATCCGCGCCGTGGACGGCGTCTCGGTGACGGTCCCGCCCGGCGAGTTCGTGGCTCTGTATGGGCCGAGTGGATCGGGCAAGACCACACTGCTTGAGCTGATCGCGGGTCTGCGAAGACCGGACAGCGGTAGCGTGCGAGTCGCGGGCGTTGAGGTCACGACGATGTCTTCCCGCGAAAGCGATGAGTACCGCCTTCGCCAGCTCGGAGTCATCGGTCAGCCTCACAACCTCATTCCGGGGGCACGCGCCATCGACAACGCGTCGTTGAAGCTTTGGCTGTCGAGCAAGCGCGACGCGAAGAAGACGATCGCTCCCCTGCTCGAGCAGCTTGGGTTGGGGGATCGCCTGCAACACCGCACGGAGCAGCTGTCGATGGGCGAGCGTCAACGGATACTGATAGCCAGGGCGCTCGCGATGAATCCAAAGCTCGTGCTCGCGGACGAGCCAACCGGCAACCTCGATACGCAGCGTACCCTTGAGGTGCTCGCCTTGCTGCGGGATTTGTGTGTGCAACGGGGGATGGCGCTCGTGCTCGCCACCCACGACCCGCGGGCCGCCGCGTTCGCTGACCAGGTGTATGAGCTACGCGACGGGCGTCTCGCTTCATATGCGCCCGAGGACTTGCCGGCGGTCGCGGCCTCGATCACAAAGGACTCGTGAGTAAGGCCTTGATGAGCGTCTCTGACATCCTATTTCTCTACCGGGCGCGGATGGCCGCGAAGACGGTGATCGTCCAGGAGGCCTTCGCGGTCCTCGGTATCGCGGTCGGGGTGGCCCTGTTGTTTGCCTCGCAGGTCGCAAGCACGAGCCTCGCGCATTCGGTACAGCAACTCACACGCGAGATCGTGGGTGACACTCAGTTTCAGATCAACGCGCGAGGTCCCGGTGGCATGGACGAACGATTGCTGGGGAAGGTACGTCATCTGCATGGGGTCTCGCTGGCGTTTCCAGTCGTCGAACGGCAGGCGAACGTGATTGGCCCGCATGGCCAGCGCGCCGTGGACATGCTTGGAGTCGACCCGCGCTACGTCCATCTCGGCGGCCCGTTGTTGCATCGTTTCTCTGCCAAACTACTATCGGCACAAGAAGCGATTGCTCTGCCCACACCGGTCGCGAGCGTGGTTGGCGCCGGCTCTCTGGAATCAGTGAACCTGCAGATCAACGGACGTGTCTCGCAAGTGCTGCTCGGAGCGGTACTCGGGGAAGGCGAAGTCGGGGCTCTGGTGCATAGCTCGGTAGCGATAGCGCCAGTCCGCTATGCACAGCGTCTAGCTGGGATGGTCGGGAAGATCAGCCGGATATTCGTGCGCGCACAGCCTGGACACGAGAGCGAAGTGCACTCCGCTTTGATTGGACTCGCCGCCGGCGCGGGGGCCAACGTTCAATCCGCGACTTTCGATTCGACACTGTTTCGGGTCGCGTCATCTACGGAGAATCAGGGGGAAACGCTGTTCTCGGCTATCAGCGCACTTGTGGGGTTCATGTTCGCGCTCAACGCGATGCTCGTGACGGTCCCTGCTCGCCGCAGGCTGATCGAAGACATCCGCCCACAGGGTGCCACGCGCGGCATGATCCTCCAGATTCTGCTGGTCGACGCTGGCGTCATTGGTACGCTCGCTTGTGTCCTGGGGCTTGGGTTTGGTGAGTCGTTGTCAATCTCGGCATTTCATTCGACCCCTGGATACTTGTCTTCGGCGTTTCCGATCGGAAACGAACGAATCGTCACGTGGCAATGCATTGTGCTGGCCTGTCTCGCGGGTATCCTGGCAGCGGGAGTGGGAGTGCTCTGGCCTCTGCGCGACGTACTTGCTCATAGCCCGTTTCAGTCAGAGGAGACCGTATCCGCAGGCTGGCGTTCTTGGAGGGTCACGCGCGTCGTGATCGGGACAACGTGTCTGGCGGTGACCACCATCGTCATTCTGCTGCGTACTCAGAGTTGGTTTGTTGGGATTCTCGCATTGGTGATCGCCCTGGTATGTCTGCTTCCGTTGCTGTTCGACCTTCTGGTGACCGTCTTCGACCGCTTTCAAGAGCGTTTTCTCGACGGCGCGGCGAGTGTCCTTGCGGTCACCGAGCTACGCAATCCGCGAACCCGCGTCCGCTCACTGGCGGTCGCGGCGACCGGAGCGATAGCTGTGTTTGGGATCGTCGCGGTCGGGGGTGCACAGGTAAATCTCCAGCGTGGACTGCAGGCTTCCGCCGGTGGAATCGACGCTGGCGCCGACGTGTGGGTCACTCCCAGTGGTCAAACTGGCCTGCTTGCGACAACGCCGTTCCAGGGTGTGGACATGCAGGCGCTTGCGCACCTGCCGGGCGTGGCCGCGCTCGGCTCATACCGCGGGAGCTTCCTCGACTGGGGAGATCGCAGATTGTGGATATTGGCGCCACCCTCGAACACCAAGCAGGCCATCTCACCTACCCAAATAGTGGAGGGGAATCTCGCGGTCGCGGACGCCCGAGTGCGCGAGGGCGGTTGGGCGGTCCTTTCGCAGGCGCTCGCCTCCGAATACCACCTTCGTGTCGGAGCGGCCTTTATATTGCCCGCGCCTGTACCCACGAGATTGCGGGTCGCTGCGCTCAGTACGAATCTTGGATGGCCGCCTGGAGCGATCATCATCAACTCCCGCGATTACGCACGAGCGTGGCGTTCCAGCGAACCCAGTGCCTATGAGATACAGACCAAGCCCGGCGCGTCGCCCGCGACTGTGCGGCGTCTCGTGGCGCAAGCGCTGGGACCGCGGACAGGTCTGGCGGTCGAAACCCTCGCAATGCGACAGCAGCGTCACTACACGCTCATAGCCCAGGGTCTCGCGAGGCTTACAGAGATCAAGCTGCTCATTCTGATCGCCGGTGCCCTCGCCATCGCTGGCGCGATGGCCTCGATGATCTGGCAGCGGCGCGATCTGATCGCGTTCATGAAGGTCGACGGGTATCGCCGCGGTGTTCTGTGGCGGTGGCTGTTGTGTGAGAGTGCCATCATGCTCGCTTCCGGCTGTCTCATCGGCGCGGTCTTTGGGCTCTACGGGCAGCTGCTTATAAGTCACGCGCTGGCAAGCGTTACGGGTCTGCCGATCTCACTCGATGTCGAAGCCTTCATCGCGCTATCGAGCTTCCTGTTGGTCAGCACCGTCGCGACGGCGATCGTCGCGATGCCCGGATATCTCGCGGTTCGTGTGCCCGCCAGCACCGTCACCCCGGCGTACTGACCGGTGTCCGGACACAACCGTCGGCCACGCTGACCCCGCACCGCTCTCAGTCGGGCAACTGGCGGTCCTCGCATCCAGCGCGACACGCGAGCTGCTGTGGGGACTGAGGGCCGTTGCACACGAGATAAGCATTTGGCGCGCGCGTGCGTCGGAGATACCCGACCGTAGGATCCGCGAGGACGCTTTGAAAGCGCTGACACGCAAGCGCGCCAACATCGACGGTGCCGCTCTGTTCTGGATCATCCCGGCTACGCGCAACCTCGACCTGCTCAAGCTGCTCGTCAGCTATCAGATCATGTGGGACCTCTTGGACAGTGTTAGCGAGACGGGCGCATCAGCGGGCCAGCAGAACGCCCGCCACCTCCATCTCGCCCTAGTCCACGCGCTCGACGAGCGCGCACCGATCACCGACTACTACCGCCACCATCCCGACCGCGACGACGGTGGCTATCTACGCTCGCTCGTCCACGCGTGCCGCCAACACACAGCGAGTCTGGCCTCCTACAAGCATGTCCGCCTGCTCCTACTGCGTGAGGCGCGACGTGCCAATGTTCAAGCAATCAACCACGAGCTAGATCCCGCGCGGCGTGAGATGACGCTACGCGCCTGGACTGAGTGCGAGTACCCCGACCAGCGCGCGGCGAGTTGGTTCGAGTTGGCGGCAGCCGCTGGCGCCGGGCTATCCATCTATGCCCTCTTTGCGCTCGCAGCCGAACCCGGATGCCACCTAGACGATCCTGTCGACGCCTACCACGCCTATTTTCCTTGGGTTTCGGCACTCGCAACGATGCTCGACAGTTACGTCGACCAGGCGGAGGACACCGCCAGTGGCGACCACGTCTACATCGATTACTACACGAACCGTGAGCGCACGATCCTTGGCCTGGGACGACTTGTTCGACGAAGTCTCACCGATGTACGCACTCTGCCCCGTGGCGAGCGACACGCAGTGGTTGTGTCGTGCATGATCGCGATGTATCTCTCCAAGGACAGTGCCCGAACGCCGGACATGGCTCACACGACGACGATCCTAGTGAACGCTGGCGGCTCCCTCACGAGGCTAATGCTGCCAGTGCTTCGACTGTGGCGACTCGCCTACGGACAACGCTCAAGATAAGCGGCACTCCCTAGCGCGTTGTCCTCGACTCGCCGATCTTTCCGTAGGAAGGGGCATGTCTGCAGCCCGTTCGCGTGCGATTCCAGTTGGAACGCGTTTCCTTCAAGCTGAAACGAATCACTTGCGGTGCCGTCCCACCGTGCCCGACGATCACCCGATGAGCAATAACACATCGCTTGGGGAGCATCTTGATGTTGGTGCGACACGGGTGTGCTGTCGGGGTGGCGTGGGCGATATCGAGGTGGTCTCGGGCCTTGCCCAACCTACGCCTTCTCTCCACATGGTCGCCGCCCGTTGTACCTCGGTATTTCGGGATAAGGCATGAGCGGGGACAAGCCCACCGCTCGTGTCAGTCCCGCGCCCAATCCGCGGTATTCGCGCTCGATGGAATACGCGGTCGCGATATTGGAGTGCTTCTCAGCCGAGCGCCGAGAGCTCGGGATCGCGGACTTGGCGGATCTTGTCGGGATCAGCCGCTCAACGACGCATCGCTACGCGATTACCCTGGTGGCACTGGGCTATCTGGAACAGGACTCTAAACGTAAGTATCAGCTGTCCACGCGTGCCGCTAACCCTGGCGCTGCTGCGATCAGCGCTGTTCGCCGGCGGGCACCGGGTCGTGTGGCGCTCCAAGAGCTGCGCGATGCCACCGGCTACACGGTGAGCATGGGAGTGCTCGACAGGACACGCGTCGTCTACGTATATCGCTTGTTTGGTCATCGGCAAGGGCAGTACGCGATCGACCAAGACCTGGGTGTTGGGGCCAATGTACCCGTGCACTGCACGGCGCTTGGCAAGGTGCTGTTGGCGAGCATCTCCGATGCCGAGCGTCGTGGACTGCTGGCGAGCCTAGATCTCATCCCGCACGGTCCCCGCTCGATCATCGATCGAGAGAAGCTTGCGACAGAGCTTGAGCGCATCAGTCCGCGGGAAGCCGTCGTAAGCAACGAAGAGTTCGTTCGTGGCGCGCGTTCGATCGCCGTGCTCGTCCCCCGGCCACCTGGCGAGCCTCCACGCGCGATCGAGATGACCGTTCCCTCCGGTGCGTACACGGTGGACCGGCTCGCCGAGGAGATCGGGCCCCGCCTGAAGCGAACCGCGAGACTTATCTCCGGAGATTAAGACACTTACGAAGCAGACGTGCTTCCGCGCCGCGTATAAGCGCGGAATCGGGGGTCCTCAAACCGCAGGCCGCGGGTTGATTCCCGCAGGACACACCGCCGGGCGCACTTTCTCTCCGGTCGGTCGCGTCTTCCAGATGCCCTTATTCGATCCAGGCCATTGACCTGGATTTCCCAGTATTTGCCCTGGAGCCCCAGCACTTGTGGGCCCTGCGCAGGCGCTGGCTGATGACGTCTATTTGACATAGTGAGCATTATCTGAGATAGTGTCGCTTATGACAGATGCTTCTCGCCCCTCCCTGCGCGACGAGCAGAAGGCGCTCACTCGCCGCCGTCTGCTCGACAGCGCCGAAGCCGTGTTTGCTCGCAGCGGCTTTCACGGCGCCTCGGTCGAGGAAATCGCGCGTGAGGCCGGTGCGACGAGCGGGGCCCTCTATTCGAACTTCGCCGGCAAGGAGGACCTGTTCCTGGCGCTCTTCGAGGAGCGGATCGCTACCGATGTGGGCGACTATTCGCAGATCGTCGCCGAGGGGGCGACGGTTGAGGAGCAGGCTCGCGGGGCGGCGGATCACTGGATCGAGATCTTGCGCGAGCGTCCTGACTACTTTCCCTTGCTGATCGAGTTCTGGGCGTATGCGATCCGCGAACCGGCGCTCAGGGAGCGCTTGGCTGAACGGTTCGCGGCGCTCCGCTCGGCCAGCGGCCGCCTGTTCTTGGAAGCGGCGGAGCGCCATGGCCAGCCGCCGAACGCTGAGGCGGGCGAGTTCGTGGGGCTGCTCATCAACGCGCTCGGCAACGGTCTCGCGTTTGAGAAGCTGGTCGACCCGAGGCCGTTCCCGATGGGCTATTCGGGGACATGCTCGTGCTCATTTTCAAGGCTTTCGAAGCGCTCATCCGCGAGGACCCAAGCGCAGTCGAGCCGCAGCGCGCGATCTCCTCGCAAAAACCGGAGACCGAGCGAAAAGGAGCAAAGAATGGCTGAGAGCCCGTCGACCCCTGTCAGTGGCGCGCCGGCATACCTGCCCGGCGATCTCGACATGCGCCCGGCGACCGCCGCGGATGCCCAACGCCTGAAGACGATGCTGGCGGAGGCGTTCTTCGACGACCCTGTGTTCAGCTGGTTGATGCCCGAGGACAGCAAGCGACGTGCGCGCTTGCGCCGCTACTTCGGGGTCGATCTGCGCCACTACACGTTGCCGCGCGGGCGCGTGTGGACGACAGCCGATCTGAGCGGCGCCGCACTGACGTTGCCGCCGGGCAAGTGGCGTGTGCCACCGCGTGCCACCCTGCTTCAGGGCAGCGCCTTCGGGGTCCACATATCGAGGGCGGCAAGGGTGGGAGCCGCGATGGAGTGGCGCCACGCACATGAAATTCGTGGTCCTCACTACTACGTCCGCGACATCGGCGTGCACCCCGACATGCAGGGCAAGGGTCTCGGCAGCGCACTGCTGCGCCCGACGCTCGATCGCTGTGACCGGGAGAGCTTGCCCGCCTACATCGAGGCATCCAGCGAGCGCAGCGCCGCACTGTATGAGCGCCTCGGCTTCCAGCACGTCAAAGAGCTACGCATCGGTGGCAGCCCACCGTTGTGGCTCATGATCCGCCCGTCGCAACCGGCGCGGGCAGACTCGTGAGCACCCCAAACTCGTGAGCCCCATCATCCAGGTCGCTGCCACCATCACCGCGTTTCGGCCACTGCCTGCCCGGCGATCTCCGCTCCCGCGAACGGCGTGATCGCGACGTACATCACGTAGTCGATCAGCTCCGTAAGGCGCTGTGTGCGTCCGTGCAGGATGTAGTCGTGCAGCAGCTCGAAGATGCCGCCCACCGACGCTTCGCGCATCACCGGGGCGGGCATGTTCGGGTAGCTGTTGTCGGGGCCGATGTCGAGCAGCTCTATGTAGGAGAAGTTGGCCTCGTTCACGCGGCCCGTCATGTGCGGGTAGGCGATCAGGATGTCCACGCACGCGAGCCTTGCGATCGATGGCTCTGAGGCCAGGAACTCCAGCAGCGCGGTCAGGCCGCGACGCACGTTCACAGCCCAGCTGAGGTGCAGGTCCAGCGAGCGGTTGATCGCCGAGGTCGCCTTCGCGTGGCCCATCTCGAACGTCGCGAGGAACGCTTCCTCCTTGTTGTCGAAGTGCTCGTAGAAGGTCTGCAGCGAGATCGCCGCCTCGGCCACGATCTCCTCGAGGCTGAGCGCCGGATAGCCCTTCGCGGCCGTCAGGTTGGCGACCGCGTCGAAGATCCGTTCGCGTTGGTTGTGAGCCACGAAACCCCTCGGCAGGCTGTGCTCGCCGCGCGGCAACCCGCGCGGCGCCCAGCGCGGCGAAGGCGAGAGGGTGCCCGGCGCCCTGCCTCCCTGCAGGTGCCCGTGGCGCTTTGCCCGCGGCTTCGTCAGGGATGCCCTCGGGCGTCGGGTAGAACCCCACGATCCACGTCACCACGTCGGGGGTCAGCTTCTGCAGTTCTGTTTTCAGCGACCTGCTCGAGCGTTCGCGGCGCAAGCGCGAGTAGAGGATCGTGCGCAGTCCGCCCACGATCGCCCTTGCGACCGGCTCGGGCACGCTCCCAGGCCCAGGTGCCTGTTCGAACACGTACGTGAAGAAGCGCGCGAGCTGCTCGGCGTTGTGTGCCCAGCGCTCGATCCCCACCGGTCCCGCGGCGCCCATCTCCACAGACACCAGCCGCGCCGCGTCGGGGCGGTCGCTGGAGGCGTCGAACAGCGCTCGCACGATCGACTCGATCTGCTCGGTCCACTCCTCCTTCGGGTCGAACGCCTCGACGATCCGTGCGGTGAGCCGCTCGATCAGCGCGTCGTAGGTGGCGATCAGGCACTCCTCCTTGTTCTGCGAAGTGCTCGTAGAAGCTGCGCCGCGACACGCCCGCGTTTGCCACCAGGTCGGAGATCGTGGTCGCCACGAACCCCCGCTCGTCGACCGACTTGATCGTCGCCTCATACAGGCGCTCGCGCTGATCCGCGGCGACCTGCTCGCGCGGTAGCGCCTGTGGTCCGCGTGGCAGACCCCGCTCGCGTGGTTTGCGTCCTCGGGTCCTTTCAGCCATACCTATACCTTAGCTCTTGACAAGCTGCGTAAAGAATGATTTATTTGTTCTCGTCGGAGGATGTCCACAAGTCACTGGGAGGTCACTGACGTGGGCGACATAAGGGCCTTGAATCCGTTGCAAACAGTAGTTCCAGCATGTGGTCAAGTCCGATTCTACGGCTGGGGGGATGTCGATGAGGAAGGTTCTCGCTGGCGTCTTATCGGGCTGGCTTCTGTAAGCAGTGTACTATTAGTTGTGCGTTTTGGCAAATACCCGGTAGCCGGGTTGAGACGACTTGTCGCCGCCGCCAAGCCGACATGGAGGTTGGATTGACATGAGAGGACTAGCCTGCGAGCGGACGCTGATGGTTCGCGCGCTGCACCCGCGCTGGCCATATCGCCGCTGCCACTGCCGTCACGACCTGCACTGGCTCGTGCGCGTTCGCGCCCGTCGGCGTTGGTGCTCGCACGGGCGCCGCCATTCGATGGCGGGCTTTCCGCCACGACAGCGGCGTCCCTCCGTTCGCTAAAGCCAAGCCAGTGCCGCGGCACGGACGCCGCGATCACTCCGACCCGTGGGCTGGAAAAGGCAGCCCACGGGTCGGATACGCTCGGGCAAAGCCACAGTAGGACTCGCATCGCTAGGATCGCAAGCAATGGCGGTAGCCCCGGAGTCGCACAGAAGCACCCACGCCTCGACGCTCCCGGCCGGTGAGCGCGAGGTTCGCAAGCTCTCGATCGACACGATCCGCGCGCTGGCGATGGACGCCGTTCAGAAGGCAAACGCGGGTCACCCCGGCACCGCGATGGCGCTTGCGCCGCTCGGCTACACGCTCTACCGGCACGTGCTGCGGCTCAACCCGGCCGATACCGCCTGGCGCGACCGTGACCGTTTCGTGCTCTCCGCCGGGCACGCCTGCGTGCTCCAGTACTCGCTCTCGCATCTGTGCGGCTTCGACCTGACGATCGAGGACCTGCAGAGCTTCCGCCAATGGGGCTCGCGCACGCCTGGGCACCCCGAGCGTGGGCACGTGCCCGGCGTCGAGGTCACCACCGGCCCGCTCGGTCAGGGCATCGCCAACGCCGTCGGCATGGCGATGGCCGAGCGCTTCCTCGCCGAGAGCTTCAACCGCCCCGGCTACGAGCCGGTGGACCATCACACCTACGCGATCTGCTCCGACGGCGACATGATGGAGGGGGTCTCCCAGGAAGCGGCCTCGATCGCCGGCCATTTCGGCCTCGGCAAGCTGATCGTCTGCTACGACGACAACCGCATCACGATCGACGGCACCACCTCGATCTCCTTCGACACCGAGAACCATGTCGCGCGCATGCACGCCGATGGCTGGCACGTGCAGCGTGTCGAGGACTCCGAGGACGTCGATGCGCTGTACAGGGCGCTGCAGATCGCGCGTGCCGAAACAGAGCGGCCCTCGTTCATCCAGGTGCGCTCGCACATCGCCTACCCCGCACCCAACGCGACGGACACCGCCAAAGCGCATGGCGCCCCCTTGGGTGAAGAGGAGGTACGCGCCACCAAGCAGGTGATGGGCTTTGATCCCGAGCTGACCTTCCACGTCGAGGCGAGCGTGTACGAGCACATGAGCCTGCGCGAGTCCGGCGTCGCCGCACAACAGGAGTCCGAGCAGCGCGAGCAGGCCTGGCGCGAGCGCTACCCGCAGCTTGTCGAGGAGTGGGAGCAAGCGTGGTCGGGCCGTTTGCGCGAGGGCTGGCAGGAAGCGCTGCCGAGCTTCGCCGCCGGTGAGCAGATCGCCACCCGCTCGGCCGGGCAGAAGACGATGGCGGCGTTCAGCCCGTACGCCCCCACGATGGCCGGTGGCGCGGCCGACCTGGTCGAGTCCACCAAGACCGTGTTCGACGGCGCCGGTGAGTTCTCGCGTGTGCACGTCGGCCGCAACATCCCGTTCGGCATCCGCGAGCACGCGATGGGCGCGATCGTCAACGGGCTCTCCGCTCACGGTGGGATGGTCAAGCCCTACGGCTCAACGTTCCTGATCTTCTCCGACTACATGCGCGGGAGCGTGCGCCTATCCGCCCTGATGGGACTCCCCGTCGTGTGGGCGTGGACGCACGACTCGGTCGCGGTCGGTGAGGACGGGCCCACCCATCAGCCGGTCGAGCACTACGCCGCGCTGCGCGCGATCCCCCACCTGTGGGTGGTGCGCCCCGCCGACGCAAATGAGACAGCGCTTGCCTGGAAGGTCGCGCTGGAGCGCGAGGACGGGCCGGTCGCACTGTTGCTCTCACGCCAGAACCTGCCGGTGCTCGATCGCTCGGAAGTGGGTCCGGTCGAGGGCCTGGAACAAGGCGCATATGTGCTGTGGGAGTCCGGAGGCACGAGCGGTGCAGGGGGTCCCGATGGTTCCGGCGGCGAGGCCCTCGAGCTGATCCTCATCGCAACCGGCTCGGAGGTCGCGCCGACGCTTCAGGCGGCGCGCGATCTTGCGAGATTGGGTCCCACCCCCCCGCGCGTGCGCGTCGTCTCGATGCCCTGCATGGAGCTGTTCGAAGCCCAGTCGCCCGACTACCGCGACAGCGTGATCCCGCGCAATGTTCTCCGCCTGGCCGTCGAGGCCGGCGCCACCATGAGCTGGTGGAAGTGGGTAGGGGACACCGGCGAGGTGATCGGCATCGACCACTTCGGCGCGTCGGCGCCGGGTGCCATCGTGCTCGAGAAGTTCGGCTTCACCGCCGAGTCGATCGCATCGCGGGCGCGTGCTCTGCTCGGGCGGGGACGCTGATGGTGCGTCGCGCCCTCATTTACCTCGGAACGAACAGCAGATCCAAAAAACACTCGCTGAGAAACTGAGCGCAACTCGCTCTCAAGGAGCCAAGATGTCCTCTCCCACACTCTCTCCACTGCACAGTCTCTCCGCCCTCGGTCAAAGCGTGTGGATCGACTTCCTCTCGCTCGAGGCGATCCGGGGCGGGCACATGCGGCAACTGATCGACCAGGACGCGGTCGTCGGCGCCACCTCCAATCCGACGATCTTCCAGAAGGCGATGAGCTCCGGCAACTCCTACGACGAGCAGCTGCGAGAACTGGGCACGAACGATGCCGAGCAGGCCTTCTGGGCGCTTGCCGAGCAGAACATCCGCGAGGCGTGCGACCTGTTCAGGCCGATCTGGGAGCAGGGGCTCGCCCGCGACGGCTACGTCTCCCTGGAGGTCGACCCGCGACTGGCCTACGACTCGCTGGCCACATTCAACGAGGCAATCCGCTTGCACGAGGCGGTTGACCGTCCCAATCTGCTCGTCAAGATCCCGGCGACCAAGCCTGGGCTCGCCGCGATCGAGGACGTCACCTCCAAGGGACTGTCGATCAACGTCACCTTGATCTTCTCGCTGCAGCGCTACGCCGAGGTCGCCGAGTCCTACATCCGCGGGCTGGAGCGTCTGGTCGCCGAGGGAGGCGACCCCGGCAAGGTCGCCTCGGTCGCAAGCTTCTTCGTCTCGCGCATCGACACCGAGGGCGACCGACTGTTGGATGAGATCGGCGGCCACGATCACTTGAAGGGTCGCCTCGCGGTGGCCAACGCAAAGCTCGCCTACCGCCACTACCAGCGGACCTTCCAAGGCCCGCGCTGGGACTATCTCGCCGGTAAGGGCGCCACCCCGCAGCGTGTCCTGTGGGCCTCCACCTCCACCAAGAATCCCGCCTACCCCGACACGCTCTACGTGGATGAGCTGATCGGGCCCGACACCGTCAACACGATGCCCGAGGAGACGGTGCTCGCCTTCCAGGACCACGGCAGCCCGCGGCCGACGCTGCACGAAGGGCTCGCCGACGCGCAAGCCGTGCTTGACGATCTCGCCGCCGCCGGGGTCTCCTACGACGAGCTCACCGACACGGTCGAGCGCGAGGGCGTCGAAAAGTTCGAAGCCTCATTCAGCGAGCTGCTCGACTCGCTTGCGGCCAAGCTCGGCTCGCTCACAGGCGCGAGCGCCTAGCCGCTCGCCCTAACATCAACACATGGACGAGCCTCAGGCGCAGCTTCCCGCGCCCCCATCAGAACGAGCCGCCTGGGTCACCGCGCTCGCGCTCGGTGTGCTCGGCGTCGTCGTGCTCGCACTCGTGCTGAGCGGCGTCGTCGGTGGCTCCGGGTCGAGCTCCGACGCTCCGCCGCCGGTGATCGCGGTCACCCCCACGCCAGTGCCCGGTGCCACGCTCCCGGCCAGCGATGTCAGTGTCACTGGAGCCAAGCCTGGACTTGCGGGCTCACACTCTCGTGGCTCGGCCTCGCGTTCGCACACCCGCGCACACGCGATCGTGGGCGATCCAACGCCCACACAGGCCAGTCGCGACCTCGCGATCTATGAAGATCCCGTCGGCACCCACATCTCCGAGCACTGGATGGAAGGCTTCTATCCGATCTACGCTGTCGCCCAGAAGACATTCGGCGTCAACTGGCTTCTGATTGCCTCGATCCACAAGCAAGAGACCGACTTCTCGACAGCCTCAAGCACCTACCACGGGCTCAACTTCGCCGGCTGCTGCGGCGGGCCGATGCAGTTCAACGTCAAGAACGGGGGCCCGCCTGGGGGATCCAACTCAACCTGGTCGCTGGTCAGCAACTCCTACATCTACGGCCCGCGACCCGCAACGTATGACCACATGACGGCCACCCACCCGTCGATCTATGACGACTTCGACTCGATCATGGCCGCCGCCCACCTGCTGTCCGCCGACGGAGCGGAAATCGAACTGGGCGCCCCCGCGTGGGATGCGGCATACGACTACTACGGCCACGACCTCACCGGCGTCACCTACGCCGACCAGGTGCTCGCGCGTGCGATCACCTGGTCACAACACGGCTTCTGCATCAACTGCGGCCTGGAACCCGCGATGGTGGAAGCCGTCTACCGTGCCTACGGCGCTCCGGTGGCAGCTACCTACGAAACCGAAGTCGCCACCACCGCGCGCGCCGGACGGCACAAACCTGGCAAACATCGAAAGCACTGACCCTGCCGGAGTGCCTTGGTCGGGCGGAGGGGTAGTTATACTTTTTTTGCAATTCACGATGGTGACTACGATACATAGCTACCATCGTAAATTTGCAAATTTATATATATACCCCCAGGCCGATCCGATCGCCTAAGCAGCGTCGGCCTGGGCGATCATCTCTCCAGCCACACGGTCGGTAGCCGCGCCGGTCCCTCCGAGCAGGCGTCGCGACAGCTGCGCGCGTCGGAAATACAGCGGCGCGTCGTGCTCCCACGTCGCGCCGATCCCACCGTGCACGGAGATCATCGTGCGTGCCCCGTGGTCGAGCGCACGGCCGGCAACCGACCGCGCCGCGCTTGCCGCGAGCGGGAACTCCGCGGGGGCGCCATTGCGCGACCACCCCGCGTAGTACAGCAGCGAGCGGCCGTTCTCCAGTTGGCGCAGCACCTCGGTGAGCGCGTGCTTCACCGCCTGGTAGGAGCCGATCGCCCGCCCGAAGGTGTGGCGCTCCTTGGCATACGCCACCGACATGTCGAGCGCCGTCTCCACGCTGCCCAGCGACTCGGCCGCGATCAGCGCCTGCGCCAGATGCCATGCGCCCGCCAGCGACTCCTCGGAGGCGTCGAGCACGGTCGCGTGCGCGTCTGTAAGTGTCACGTGACCGAGCGAGCGGGTGGCGTCATAGCGATGCACCGCCTCCACCGACACGCCTCCGTCGGATGCCTCTATGGCGACGCCAACGGGCTTCCCCTCCAGCAGCGCCACGCCCACGAGCAGATCCGCACCCGGTGCGTCCGGCACGAACGCGAACGTGCCGCTCACGAGCGCCTTCGAGTCGCCGTCGCTCTTGGCCCGCGGAGCGGACGGGCGCGTGCTGCCATGCGCCGGGTCCACACACCAACCGTCAACGAGGTCGTTCGGGGGCATCGTCGGCAGGTAGGCCGCCCTGCGCTCGCCGCTAGCCAACGGCTCCAACAGCTCGCCCGCCGCCGGTGAGTCACTGAGGATCGCCGTCGCCGGCAGGTGCCCGAGCAGCGCCACCGGCGCGAGCACGCGCCCGCACTCGCCGAGCACCAGCATCGCGTCAAACGCGTCCAGTCCCGCGCCGCCGTGAGCCTCGTCGATCAACAGCCCCGGCCAGCCTGCCTCACACGCGGTCGGCCACAGGTCCGGCAGCGCGTTCTCCTTGCCGTCCAGCGCCTCGCGCGTGGCCTCCAGCGTCTTCGTGCGCGACAGCGCCCCGCGGGCCGCCTCGCGCAGGAACACCTGCTCGTCTGAGAGTGCGAGATTCATGCCGTCGCTCCTTCCTTGGAGCGCAGCTCCGAGAACGGGATTCCCTTGTCCAGACGCGGCTCCGGCGGCAAGCCGAGCACGCGCTCGCCGATCGTGTTGCGCAGGATCTCTTCGGTGCCGCCCGCCGACTTCAGGCCGGGCAGGAACGAGATCATGTACGCCCACTCGCTGCTCTCGTCCAGCGCGTCGGGGCCCACCACGTCGGCGATCAAATCGCCGGCTTTGATCGCGCCGTTGACGATCGTCACCTTCGCAAGACCCGCCTCCGGGCCCGGGATCTGACCTTTCTGCAGCGCGGTCAGCGTGCGGTAGCCGGTGAAGCGCACCGCCAGCAGTTCGCTTGCGATCTCGCCGAGCTGCTTGCGCACCTCCGAGTCGCGCCGGCCGTGCTCGTCGGTCGCGATGCCCTTCGCGAAGCGCACCGAGTTGTAGCCGAGCCCCTCGCCGCCGAGCCCGATCGTGACGCGCTCGAACATCAGTGTCGTCAGCGCCGTGCCCCAACCGTTGCCCACGCCGCCCACGACCGCGTCCTCCTCGAGCTTCACGTCGTCGAGGAACACCTCGTTGAACTCTGCCTCGCCGGAGATCTGGCGCAGGCCTCTGACCGTCACGCCGGGCGCGTCCATCGGGATCACGAACATCGTCAGTCCCTTGTGCTTGTGCTGCTCGGGATCGGTGCGCGCGAGCAACAGGCCATAGGAGGAGAACTGCGCGTTGGTGGTCCACACCTTCTGGCCGCTCAATCGCCACGTTCCGTCCTCCTGCCTGGCGCGCACGCGTCTGCACCGCCGCGAGGTCCGAGCCCGCCGCGGGCTCTGAGAACAGCTGGCACCACACCTCGTCGCCGTGCAGCAGCGGGGGGAGATAGCGCCCCTTCTGCTCCTCGGAGCCGTGCGCGATGATCGTCGGGCCGAGCATTCCCACGCCGATCGCGTCGAGGATCCCGGGCACGCCGGCCTTCGCGATCTCCTGGTTGCACACGACCTGCTCGATCGGGCCGAGGCCCTGGCCGCCGTACTCCTTCGGCCACGTCACCCCCGCAAGTCCCGCCTCGGCGAGCTTGCCCTGCCATGCGCGTCTGGCGGAGATGATCTCCGCCTCGTCTGTCAGCGCGCCAGGTCCTGTCAGGACCGGCGCCTCTCCCTTGTGCTGCTCGAGCCAAGCGCGCACCTTCGTGCGGTGTGCTGCCTGCTCGGGCGTATCGTCAAGATCCATTGCTCTCCCTTTGGCTGACTGGCCAGTCAATATTGGCCTCTAAGGCTACTCCGTCAGCGGCCGGGCGGCACCATCGATGAGGCGATCAGCCGCTGGTGGTACACGTCGGCAAAGCCCGCGTTGAGCAGATACTCGGCCTGCTGGCCCATGTCGGGGGAGTGCAACAGCACCACGCCCAAGGCTCACCCCGTCGCGCTCGGCGCTCGCCACCAGGCAATCGCCCGCCAGTTCGGTGTACCCGGTCTTCATCCCCGTGGTGCCCGGATACCCGTACACGAGCAGCGGGTTGTTGTTGGAGAGATACAGCTTGCCGCCCTTGATCGGGAACGGCAGCGCCGCTTCCGCCGTTCCCACGATCTTGGCGATACGCGGCTGGTGGATGTCCACGTACGCCAGCTCGGCGAGATCCGCCGCGCAGGTGTAGTTGCGCGCGTCGTAGTAGCCCGAAGGAGAGCTGTAGTGCGTGCAGCCCAGCCCCAGATCGCGCCGCTTCGGAGTTCATCCCTTCCACGAACGCGCTCACGCTGCCGGACACGTGCTGGGCGAGCGCCACCGCGGCGTCGTTGCCGGAGGGCAGCAGCAGCCCATACAGCAGCGTCTCCGCGGGCACGTGCTTGCCGAGCGGCAGCAAGCCGACTTTCGAGCCGGGCATGTCGATCGCCTCGCGGGTGATCAGCACCGGCGCGTTCGCCGGCGTGGTGCGCACCACCCGCAGCGCGGTCATCAGCTTCGTGAGGCTCGCCATGTGCAGGCGCTGCAGCGGGTTGAGCTGCCACAGCACACGGCCGGTGTTCAGGTCGAACAGCAGCCCGGCGCTCGGCTGCGTGCTGGAAGGAGGCCTGCACCGGATCGTCCGTCCCGCTCAAGTCCAGGTGCAGCGGTGGGGAGCCGAGCGGCAGTCCGGCGGGCGAGCGAGTGACCACTGCGACCGTGGTGTGGTGGGCGTGCGCGCCGCGCCCGGTGGAGCCCGAGGCCGAGCTGTGCGTCGTGTCCGGGTGCACGAACCCGAGCAGGATCGCGAGCGCCGCCGCGAGCACGAGCAGCGCGACGCCGACCAGCGCCCGATGGCGTCTGCGCCTGCGCCGAGCGAGCGCGCGAGCGCGCCGCGAGCTGGAGCCCTGTGTGAGAAAGGGCGATCTGTTCACGTGGCAGCCCTCCGCCGCAGCCGTGCGTGTGTGCTGAGCGGTGCTCATGAGAGCGCTCTCATCAACGTGGAGGATTGCGCAAAGCCCCGAAGATTCCAACCGCCATCAGCACCAGCACGAACACCGAGATCACGCCCTCGGCGGTGAAACCGTATTCCGCGATCCCGCCGATCGTCAGAAACGCGAAGCCGAGGATGAACGCCAGCGCGACGGCAAGCACTGCGACACGAGTCATCTGGGTGGGATCTCGCAGGCGTTGATCGAGCGAGACTATCCGCTTACGGCCAGCGGGCCGACACCAGGGCGCGATTGCGGCACGTGCTGGTCGGCGTGATAGGAGGAGCGCACGAGCGGACCGGCGGCGACATGATCGAAGCCGAGCGCGTACGCCGCCTGCTCGAGCGCGGTGAACTCGTCCGGATGCCAGTAGCGCACAACCGGCAGATGGCGCTCGGACGGACGCAGGTACTGCCCCACGGTCAGCACCTGAACCTCGTGTTCGCGCAGCACCTCGAACGTGGCAACCATCTCCTCGTGGGTCTCGCCGAGTCCGACCATCAGGCCGGACTTCGTCACGACCTCGCCTTCGCCCATCTCCGCGGCGGTGCGCAGCACTCGGCAGGAGCGCTCGAACTCCGAGCCGCGGCGCGCGATCGGGTACAGCCGCGGCACCACCTCGACGTTGTGGTTGAACACGTCGGGGCGCTCGGCGATCACCTTCGCCAGTGGCATCTCCTGACCCTGGAAGTCGGGGGTGAGCACCTCGATCTGGCAGTCCGGGGCCTGCGCGCGCACCTGGCGGATCACGCCCACGAACGCGGACGCGCCCTTGTCGGGCAGGTCGTCGCGGTCCACCGAGGTGACCACCGCGTGGCGCAGGCCCATGCGCGCGATCGAGCGCGCCACACGGGCGGGCTCCAGTGGATCGTTCCACGTGGGCTTGCCGGTCCTCACGTTGCAAAAGCCGCAGCGGCGCGTGCACGTGTCGCCGAGGATCATGAACGTTGCGGTGCCTCGCTCCCAGCACTCGCCCACGTTCGGGCACGCGGCCTCCTGGCAGACGGTGTGCAGGTTCTCCTCTTTGATCAGCGCCGACAGCTCGCGGTAGCGCTGCCCGCCCGCTGCCGGCACTTTGAACCACGGCGGCTTGCGCTCGCGCAGCGGGCGCACGTCTGTGCCGAGCACCTTCAGGACGTCCATGCCGCCAGGGTTGGCGCGGGAGCGGGTGGCGCTCATACCGGCACCGGGACACGTTCATGGGCCTCGCGGAAGCAACGTGCCATGCGCTCGGCGAAGGCGTCGATGCCGCCCGTGGGCTCGTGGCCGAGCTCCTGTGCGAGCGAGGTCATCGCCACGTCCGGGAGACCGCACGGCACGATCCAGGTGAACGGCGTCAAGTCGTTGGTGACGTTCACGGCGAACCCATGCGTGGAGACGCCGCGCGAGACGTGCACGCCGATCGAGGCGATCTTGCGATCCGCCACCCACACACCCGTGTAGTCGATCCCCTCATCGCAGCGTGAGCGTGCCTCGATTCCGTACTCGCCAAGCGCCGCGACGATCGCCGCCTCCATCTTGCGCAGATGAGCGCCGATGTCGCCCACGCGCATGATCGGATAGCCAACGAGCTGGCCGGGGCCGTGGTAGGTGACCTTGCCGCCACGGTCGGTGGGCACGATCTCGATTCCGTGGGCACGGTAGAAGTCCTCGCCGAGCGCCAGCTCGGCGTCGCCCGCGCGGCGGCCGCGCGTGTAGACGGGCGGATGCTCCAGCAGGAGCAGCGTGTCGGGCTGCTCGTCGGCCTGGCGTCGGGCTTGGACCTCGGCCTGGATCGCGAGCGCGTCGCGGTAGGCGACCGTGCCGAGATTGGACACCTGCAACTCATCCAAAGGAGATGCGCTGTGTGTCGGGCGTACGCCTGTCATGTGCTTCTTCAGCCTAGCTGCCTACAGCGTCAGCGCCGCCGGCTCTTCCAGCAGCTCGCGGATGCGAGCCAGGAACAGCGCCGCGTCGGCCCCGTAGAGGATGCGGTGATCGCACGCGAGCGTGACGCTCATCGTCTGACGCGGCGCGATCTTCTTCTTGCGAACGACCGGGCGCGGCGCGACCGCGCCTACCGCGAGGATCGCCGCCTGCGGCGGGTTGATGATCGCCGTGAAGCTCGTGATGCCGTACATCCCGAGGTTCGACACGGTGAACGTGCCGCCGCTCAGCTCGGGTGGCGTGACCGATCCGTCGCGCACCCGCTCGGCCAGCGTGCGTGTCTCCCGTGCGATCTCGCCGAGCGCCTTCGTGTCGGCGTCGAACACGGTCGGGACCACGAGCGCACCGCCCGTTGGGTCCTCGGCGCCGGCGGCCACCGCCACGCCGACGTTCACGCGTGCGTGCAGCTCGAAGCGCCCGTCGCGGATAGCTGCCGTTGGCGCGCGGGTGGTCGCGCAGGGCCAGCGCGCACGCCTTGACGATCATGTCGTTGTAGGTGGGCGCGTCCGTCGTGCGAGAGCCGCTTCAGCTCGGCGCGCAGTGCGACGCAGCGCTCCATGTCGATGTCCGCGGTCAGCGTGAAGTCGGGGATCGTGGCCTTCGACTCGGCCATGCGCCGCGCGATCGTGCGCTGCGTGCGCGACAGCTCGACGGTGGTGGTCTCGCCCTTGGCGCTCGACACCTCCTCCACCGACGGCGTCGCCGCCGGGGTGTCCGCGATGGCAATAGCGGGGGCGGGATTTGAACCCGCGACCTTCTCCACGTCGGCCTTGACGATGCGTCCGCCGGGCCCGCTGCCGCTGAGCGCACCCAGATCGACACCGCTCTCGAGCGCGATGCGGCGGGCGAGCGGAGACGCCTTCGCCCGCTCCCCAGGCTCTGTCGGCTCCTGCCGCTCGGGTGGCGCTCGGGGCGTCGGCGGCTGCCGGTGGCGTCTGCTCGGATGCGACGGGTTCCTGCGAAGCCGGTACGCCGTTGGCGTCCTGCGCCCCGATCCGCGCGATCGGCTCTCCCACGGCCAGCGTGTCGCCCTCGCGCGCGACGGTCTGCAGCGTCCCCTCGCTGTCCGACTCGTAGGTCATGGCGGCCTTGTCGGTCTCGATCTCGACCAGCTCCTCGCCGCGCTTCACGTGCTCGCCGTCGTGCTTGAGCCAGCGCAGGATCGTGCCCTCCTCCATCGTGTCCGACAGGCGTGGCATCACGATCTCGCTCATACGCGAGCCTGCCCGATCTCGCGCTCCAGTCGGTCTTGCATCGCTTCCTGGACGCGCCGGGCGCGTTCTTGCCCGCTCGTTCACCTCCTGGCGTGCGGCTCCGCGCGTTGGGCGTCCTCGTGCCCAGCACGCTCAGCGCGGCGCGCACGATCTGCGGCTCGTGCGGGTACGCGATCTGCTCCAGCGGCTTGGAGTAGGGCATCGGCACGTCCGCTCCGCTGACGCGCATCACGGGTGCGTCGAGGTCGTCGAAAGCCTGTTCTGAGATCGAGCGCCGCGAGGTTGGCGCCGACGCCGCCGTGCGGCCAGCCCTCCTCGACCACGACGCAGCGGTTGGTCTTCGCGACCGATCCGAGGATCGTGTCGAGGTCGAGTGGGCGCAGCGTGCGCGGGTCGATCACCTCCGCCTCGATGCCGTGCTCGGCGGACAGCTGCTCGGCGGCGCGCTCGGCGGTGAGCGCCATCCGCGAGACGCCCACGATCGTGACGTCCCCGCCCGCGCGCACGATGCGCGCGCGGCCGAACGCGAGCGGCTGCTCGTCCTCCTCGTCCACCTCGCCGCGCACCCCGTACAGCGACTCGTGCTCGATGAAGATCACGGGGTTCTCGTCGCGGATCGCGGTCTTCAGCAAGCCCGCGCGCGTCGGCGGGGGTCGAGGGCACCGCGACGAGCAGGCCGGGCACTTGCAGGAACATCGCCTCGAAGCTGTGCGAGTGGGTCGGGCCGAGCTGGTGGCCCGCGCCCTGGGGCATCCGCACCACCAGCGGCACGCGCACCTGCCCGCCGAACATGTAGTGGATGTGGGCGGCGTGGTTGACGATCTGGTCGAACGCGAGCAGCGCGAAGTTGACCGTCATCAGCTCCACGACGGGGCGCAACCCGACCATCGCGGCGCCCACGCCCATTCCCACGATCGTGTTCTCGGAGATCGGGGTGTCGCGCACGCGCCGCTCGCCGAACTCCTCGAGCAGGCCGGATGTGACCTTGAAGGCACCGCCGAACACGCCGATGTCCTCGCCGAGCAGCACCACGTTCTCATCGCGACAGCATCTCCTCGCGCAGCGCCAGTTTCAAAGCGTCGCGATAGCGCATCTCGGTCATCGCACCACCTCGTGGCGCCGTGGTAGTCGCCATGGACCCGCTCGTCGAGCACGTACACGTCTTCATAGAGCGTGTCCGGGTCGGGGAACGGGGAGCGCTCGGCGAACTCCACCGCCTCGTCGACGCGCGCCATCGCGTCGCGGTCGATCTGCTCGCGCTGCTCGGTCGTGAGCATCCCCTCGCGTTCCAGCAGATCGCCGAACGCGGGGATCGGGTCGCGCTCGCGCCACTCGGCCACCTCCTCCTTGGAGCGGTAGTCCTCGGGGTCTGCCATCGAGTGGCCGCGGAAGCGGTAGGTGACGGCCTCGATCAGCAGCGGCCGGCGCTCCTCGCGCACGCGCGCCAGCGCCTCGGAGACGACGCGGTGGGTGTCGAGGATGTCCATCCCGTCGCAGCGCATGCCCGGGCACGCCGAGCGACTCGCCCTTGCGCTGCAGGTCGGTGACCGCCGAGTGGCGGCTGAGCGACGTGCCCATGCCGAACTGGTTGTTGACGACCATGAACACGACCGGCAGGCGCCACAGCGCGGCGAGGTTGAGCGTCTCGCCGAACGTGCCCTGGTTGGAGGCGCCGTCGCCGAACGTGCAGAGCGTCACCTCGTCAGAGCCGCGCTGGTCGCAGGCGAGCGCGATGCCGGCGGCGATCGGGAGGTTGCCGCCGACGATCCCGTAACCGCCCATGAAGCGTCGCTGCGGCGTCGAACATGTGCATCGAGCCGCCGTGCCCTTTGGAGCAGCCGTCGCGCTTGCCGAACAGCTCGGCCATCACCCGCTCGGGCGGCGTGCCACGGGCGAGCGCGTCGCCGTGGGAGCGGTAGGTGGAGACCAGGTAGTCGCTGTCGCGCAGCGCTCGCTCGCTGCCCACGATCGTGGCCTCCTCGCCGATCGAGAGGTGCAGGAAGCCGCCGATCTTCGCGCGTGCGTACATCTCGCCCGCGCGCTCCTCGAAGCGACGGATGAGCACCATCGCGGAAAGCCACTCGCGCGCCACGTCCGGCTCGGGCAAGGAGGAGGTCATTGGTCTTCCACGGTACTCCAGCGCGCGAGGAAGTCCTCGCCGATCCATCTGCGCCAGGTCCGTGCGCACCTCACGTGCGCGGCGCGAGGCGATCTGGGGCGGGCAGTCCCAGAAGAACACGACCTCGCCACCGTCGATCTCCACCACCTCGATGTGGTCGACGCGGTCGGGGCTCGCGAGGAACGCGGGCGCGAGCCCGCCGCGGCGCACGATCAGGCGGAAGTAGCGGTTGGCTCTCACCGCGTGTGTCTCCTCGCGGCGTCGGCGACTATGCCCGCTGCCACGGCGGTTGCATCGCCCGCGCCGCGTTCCTGTGTGGGCAGGCCGCTGATGCGTGCGTATGCCGCCGCGTCCTCCAGGGCGCGCTCGCCGTGGAACATTCGCTCCCCCACACGCACCGCCGGCACGTCCTCGACACCGAGCGCCGCGGCCGCTGAGGTCGCGGCCGACAGTTGCTCGCCCACGGAGCGCAGTGCGGCGCCCTTGAGCACGGCGGAAGGGTGCATCTCGCAGGCGGCTGCCGCGATCAGCACGTTGTCGGCCACGTCGAGTGAACGTCCCCCGGCGAACGCCTGGCGAAACGCGGCCTGCGCAAAGGCGACGATCCGCCCGATCGACTTGGCGTAGGTGGCGGCGCGCATCGCGAACTCGCTGTCGAACGGGAACGGCTCGGGCCAGCGCAGCTCCTGCAGTCCCAGCTCGGCGGCGCGCCGGGACGTCTCCAGGCGGAAGATGTCCTCGTCGTCGCGGCAGCGAAACGCCTCGAAGGACTCGGCGGCGGGCAGTTCGCGTGCGAGCACCGGCTGCCACTCGGTGGCGACGGGCATCGTGTGCAGGACGCGCTCCGCGGCGAGGTAGGCGAGCGGCGAGAACAGGTCGAAGTAGAAGGCGGCGTCCGGTTCGGACATCGCATCGAGACTAGAGGCTGCCACCCCGAGGCTGGGGGGGCGCGATCCTCAGCCGTGAATGAGCCAGCCGTCGGCTGCGCGGCCCGCCTCCATCACGGCCTCCGACAAGGTCGGGTGGCCGTGCACGATGCGTGCCACCTCGGCGAAGCCGCCCTCCAGGGCGCGCACGTTCACGAGCTCCTGGATCAGCTCGGTGGCGCGCGAACCGACG
This sequence comes from uncultured Solirubrobacterales bacterium, assembly GCA_963725165.1. Taxonomy (GTDB): domain Bacteria; phylum Actinomycetota; class Thermoleophilia; order Solirubrobacterales; family Solirubrobacteraceae; genus Palsa-744. Next base: position 195,961 of record CAVRXK010000001.1, on the reverse strand, counting down.
ATGTGCCCGCCGAGCAGCTCGCCGTACTTGGACTCGCCGACGAGCTTCACCAGGCCGGTGCGGTCGCCATAGACGGTGCCGCCGCCGACAGCGCCGTAGGGGACCTTGCCGACCACCACGTCATAGCCCTGCTCGCGGGCCTGCTCCTCGGTGAGCCCGAACGAGCCGACGTTGGGCGTGCAGAACGTGGCGCGTGGGATGTCGACGTAGGAAAGCGGGTGGGTGGGGAGACCGGCGGAGTCCTCGGCGGCGATGATGCCCTCGTCCGATGCCTTGTGGGCGAGCGCCGGGCCGTGCACGAGGTCGCCGATCGCATAGATGCCGGCGGCCGTGGTTCGCTGCGCGCCGTCGACGCGCACGAGCCCGCGCTCGTCCAGCTCGACGCCCGCGTCCTTCAGGCCGAGCGCGTCCACGTCGGGCCCGCGCCCGGCGCAGATCACGAGATAGTCGACCTCGGCGGACTCCGAGCCATAGCTGAAGCGCACGCCGCCCTCGCCGACGCTGACACCCTCGACAGGAGTGCCGGTGTGGATCTCGATGCCCTGGCGCTTGAGGCCGCGCTCGACCAGGCGCGAGATGTCGGCGTCCTCGGTCGGGAGCAGGCGGTCCATGACCTCGAACAGCTTCACCTCGCTGCCCAGGCGTGCGAAGCCCGAGGCGATCTCCGCGCCCGAGGCGCCCGCTCCGACGACCGTCAGGCGTGCCGGCAGCTCGGTCAGCGCCCAGGCCTCCTCGGTGCCGATCACGCCGCCGCCGAACTCGACGTCGGGGATCGAGCGCTTGACCGAGCCGGTGGCGAGGATCACGGTGGTCGCAACCAGCTCCTGCTCGCCGACATGCACGTGGACGCCGTCGCTCGCGTTGCCGTTGCCGGCGCTCTGGCGGGCAAGCGACGCCTCGCCCTCGATCAGATCGATCGAGTTCTTCTTGAACAGGCCCGCCACTCCGCCGGTGAGCGTGCCCACGACCTTCTCGCGGCGTGCCTGCACCGCCGGGTAGTCGACCTCGACGCCGCTCACGCTCACCCCGTAGTCGCCGGCCTCGCGAATCTCGGTGAGCAGGTCGGCCGAGCGCAGCACCGCCTTGGCGGGGATGCACGCGTAGTTGAGGCAGCGTCCGCCGACCTTGTCCTTCTCGATCACGGCGGTCTTCTTGCCGAGCTGGGCGGCACGGATCGCGGCGACGTAGCCGCCGGGGCCCGAGCCGATCACGATCACGTCATACGAAGTCTCAGCCATCTCAGCGCGAGCCTATCGCACGATCTACATCGAACGGCGCTTCCAGGACCGTCGAGAGTCGAGCCGGGCCAGGACGTACCCCATGCGGGGCACAGGCAGTTCGCGTGGCGTGCTAGGCACGTGTGCTGGCCGATCGGAGATCCCGTCGATCTCCGATCGGTAGGACACAGCCCGGCGAAGGCTATCGGCGGTCCTGGACCTGGATGCGGCCCATCACGCGCACTAGCTTCCAGAACAGCCAGCCGGCGAGGCCGATGCTGAGGACGCACAGCCCGGCCGCGAGCCACGTCTCGGCGACGATCAGCGCGAGCGAGGTGACGATGATCTGAAAGGCGAGCAGCGCCTCGAAGCCGAGCACCGCCCAGTAGCGCCGACCGTACATCCCCCAAGCGAGCCCGAGCAGCAAGACCGCGAGGAAGACGCCGCCAGGCAGTGAGCCGCCGTGCCTTGAGAGGTCGTGGACGGTGGCCACGCTCACGAGGATCCCGAGCGCCAACACGAGCGCCACGGCGACCGCGACGAGCAGCGGCGTTGGGCGCTCGTCGGGGCCGAGCGGTTGCAATGCGGCGCGTGCATCGAGCTCGCGCTGCTGGCGCACGAGCATGCGCTCCTCGCGAGTGAGGGGACGCTCCTCGTGGGTGGGCGGAAGCTGTTGCTCTGTGGTCATCCTCGCGCGCTCACTGTCCGTTGGCGCTGTTCCACAGTGGCCGCAGCTCGAGCGCCGCGCGCAGGGTGAGCGCGGCGCGCTCGGGGTCGCGGGCGTCGCAGATCGCGCGCAGCACGCACACGCGCGAGGCGCCGGCGTCGAGCACCGTGACGATGTTCTCGCTGTCGATGCCGCCGATCGCAAAGAACGGGACGTGGGCGTGGGCGGAGGCGTAGCTGACGAGCTCGGGGCCGACCGCGGGGCGGCCGAGCTTGGTGGGTGTGGCGTGCACCGGGCCGACGCCGATGTAGTCCACGTAAGGGGTCCCGTCGGGCGCGGTGGGGAGCGCGTCGTCGATCTCGCTGGGCGCGTGGGTGGAGAGACCGAGGAGCATGTCGGGGCCCACGATCTTGCGTGCCTCGTCGACCGGCATGTCGTCCTGGCCGACGTGCACCCCGTCGGCGCGCACCGCCGCGGCGATGTCGGGGCGGTCGTTGAGGATGAACAGCGCGCCATGCGCGTCGCACACGTCCGCGGCGACGCTGGCGGCTTCGGTCGAGGAACTCGTCCTCGAGATGCTTCTCGCGCAACTGCACCACGTCGACGCCGCCGGTGATCGCGGCGGCGAGGAAGTCGCCGAGGTCGCGTTCGCCGGGCATGCAGTCGCACACCAGGTACAGGCGCGCGGCGAGCAAGCGCGCGCGGCGCTGCTCGCCGGTGGGATCGGGCACGGGCCGCAGGTGGGCCATCGCACGCAAGTCTGACAGCAGTGCGCGTGATCCTCGACGCATCCGCTCGTCTGCTCGCTCCTGGGCGGGACGTCAGGGAGATATCGGCCGGGTGCCGTCTAGCATCATCGCCATGGGCGCAACCAGCGAATCCACGCTCGATCTGGCGATTGTCGGCGGTGGGATCGTGGGCCTGTCGGTGGCGTGGCGTGCACGTGCTCAGGGCCTCTCGGTGACGGTGTTCGAGCGTGAGCGGCTGGGTGGCGGCGCCACGCACGTGGCGGCCGGAATGCTCGCTCCCGTGGCCGAGGTGGAGTTCGGGGAGGCGGGACGGCGGGTGCTCGAGCTGGGCTTGCACTCGGCGAGCATGTGGCCCGCCTTTGCCGCGGAACTGGAGCGCGACTCCGGGGTGGAGGTGGGATTGCGACGCACGGGCACGCTGGTCGTGGCGCGCGACGAGGACGAGGCACGCGAGCTGGAGCGCCAGCTTGCCTTTCGCGAGTCGCTGGGCCTGCGCACGATCCGCATGCGCGCAAGCGAAGCGCGCGAGCACGAGCCGGCGCTGGCCGCCACGGTGCGACTCGCGCTGCACGCACCCAACGATCACAGCGTGGACCCGCGCACCGTCGTTGCGGCGCTGCGCGGCGCGTGCGAATGCGCGGGCGTGCAGTTGCGCGAGCAAACGCCAGTACTTGCCGTCGAGCTCGACGCGAGCAAGGAGCGGGTTGTGGGGGTACGGGTCGCATCTGAGGCGCGGGACGGGACGCTGCCGGCGAGCACGGGGAGTGTGGGCGTCTCGAACGGGGATTTTTTTGGGGATGGCGGGGCGTGCGAGGTGGTGCACGCGAGCCATGTGATCGTGGCGGCGGGTGCCTGGAGTGGTGGGCTTGAGGGCTTGCCCGCCGGCGCCGGTGTGCCGGTACGCCCGGTGAAGGGTCAGATCATGCGCTTGCGCGACCCCGCCGGACCCGGCTTGCTGGAGGGCGTGGTGCGCTTCGAGGGGGGGTATCTCGTGCCACGAGGGGACGGTCGCTACGTGCTCGGGGCGACGATGGAGGAGCGCGGCTTTGAGCCGGGCGCGACGGCCGGCGGGGTCTATGAGCTGTTGCGCGACGCCCACGAGCTGGTGCCCGGTGTGAGCGAGCTGCACGTGGATGAGCTGGGAGTGGGCTACCGTCCAGGCACGCCCGACAACACACCCCTGATCGGACCGGGAAAGCTCAGCGGGTTGACGTGGGCCACCGGTCATCACCGCAACGGCATCCTGCTGGCGCCGATCACAGCCAAGCTGGTGGTGGCGTCCCTGCTGGGTAAGACCGCCGAGCACAACCCGCTCCTCCCAAAATGATCTACCTCAACGGCAACCCGCACGACGATGGCGCCGTACGGACGGTGGCAGACGCGTTGCGGGCGCTGGAGCTCGCGCCTGACGCGCGCGGGGTTGCGGTGGCGGTCGACGGCGAGGTCGTCCCGCGGGCGGCCTGGGGCACGTTTGCGATCCCCGAAGGCGCGCGCGTAGAGGCGCTGAGCGCGATGCAGGGAGGATGATGAGGTATGGCTACCGTCCGTAGCGACACCGACCCACTGACGATCGCCGGGCGCACGCTGCACTCGCGGCTGCTGCTCGGCACCGGCGGTTTCCCGTCGCTCACGCTGCTCGCCGAGGCGATTCACGCGTCCGGCTCGGAGCTGGTGACGGTTGCGCTGCGCAGGGTCGATCCGGCCGCCCGCGGTTCGCTGATCGACGTGCTCGAGCAGGCCGGCGTCGAGCTGCTGCCGAACACCGCCGGCTGCTTCACCGCGCGCGACGCGGTGCTGACCGCGAAGCTCGCACGCGAGGCGTTCGAGACCGACTGGGTGAAGCTCGAGGTGATCGGCGACGAGGACACGCTCTTGCCCGACGCGCCCGAGCTGCTGAAGGCCGCGGAGCTTCTGGTGGACGATGGATTCGTGGTGCTCCCCTACACGACCGACGACCCGGTGCTCGCACGTCGCCTGGTGGATGTGGGATGCGCGGCGGTGATGCCGCTCGGCGCTCCGATCGGCAGCGGCATGGGCATCCGCAACCCCTACAACATCGCGCTGATCCGCGAAGCGGTGCAGGTTCCCGTGGTGCTCGACGCGGGCGTGGGCACGGCCTCCGACGCGGCGCTCGCGATGGAGCTGGGCTGCGACGCGGTGATGGTCGCAAGCGCCGTCTCGCGCGCGCAGGACCCGGTGGCGATGGCCGGCGCGATGCGTGCTGCCGTGCAGGCCGGAAGGCTTGCCCGTGGCGCCGGGCGCATCCCGCGACGGACCTACGCCACAGCCTCCACCCCGACGGAGGGACTTGCGGACTTCGCGGGCGAGGAGTGACGCGTCCTGCGGCTCCCACGCGCGCCCAAGCGTCCGGCGGCGTCGAGCCCCGGCGCTATTCCACGACTTCGATGGAGCCGTTCATCGTGGTGGGGTAGGAGGTGCACTCGTAGTGGATCGTCCCCGGCTTGTCGAGCTTAAGTTCGAACGTGCCGCCTTCGGGCAGGTTGCCGGAGTCGAACGTGTATGGCCCGCCCTCGCTCTTCACGTTGCACTTTTCGGTGTCGTCGTTGGTCCACTTCAGCGTGCTCCCCACCTTCGCCTTGACCGTGTCCGGTTCGATCGCGAATTCGTGGTAGGTGATTTTGATCGTCCCGCTTTCCACGGGTGCGTTCGCCGGTGGGCTCGCGTAGTTGATCTTGCCGTTTGGCACGAGGCCTTCCTTGACGCAGTCGACGGTCGTGCCCGTTTTCGTGCCGGTGCCGGCGGTGCTCGTCGATTTGCTCGACCCGCACCCGGCCACGATCAGCGCGGCGGCGCAGGCGAGCGCGACTGGCCACGTAGACTGGCGGACTGTGCCTCCCCACTTCCTCACAGGCGCCGAGCTTAGCGCGGCCGAGCTCGACGCGTTGCTCGACCGTGCGATCGAGCTGAAGGCCGCGCCGCTTTCCTCGCGCGCGCTCGCCGGGCGTGGCGTGGCGCTGATCTTCGAGAAGCCCTCCACGCGCACGCGCGTGTCCTTCGAGATGGGCGTCCACGAGCTGGGCGGCCACGCGGTCGTGCTGCGCTCCGGCGAGATGCAGCTCTCGCGCGGCGAGTCCCCGCGCGACACCGCGCTCGTGCTCTCCCGCCAGGTGGCGGCGATCGCGATCCGCACGGGACCCGACGCGCTGCTCGAGGAGCTTGCCGAGCACTCCTCGGTGCCGGTCGTCAACATGCTCACCGCTCTGCACCATCCCTGTCAGGCGCTCGCCGACCTGATGACCGTGCGCGAGAGCTTCGGCAACCTCGCCGGACTGCGCCTCGCCTACGTCGGCGACGGCACCAACGTGGCTCGCTCGCTCGCGATCCTCGGCACGCTCGCGGGCATGGACATCGCGATCGCCTCGCCCCCCGGCTACGCGCTGGAGGAGGACCTGCTGTTGCCGCCGGGCGCCGCGGGATCGCTGACGCTCTACCACGACCCGCGTGAGGCGGCCGCGGGCGCGCATGCGCTCTACACCGACGTGTGGGTGAGCATGGGCGATGAGGACAGCGCCGATCGGCAATCGGAGGGATCGCCGATCGGCCGGCAACGCCGCGCGGCGCTCGCGCCCTACCGAATCGACGATGCGCTGCTCGACGCGGCTGCCCCCGAGGCGATCGCGCTGCACTGTCTGCCGGCCCACCCGGGCGAGGAGATCACCGCCGAGGTGCTCTACGGCACGCGCCAGCGCATCTGGGATCAGGCCGAGAACCGTCGCCACGCGCAGAAGGCGCTGCTGGAGCTGCTGGTCGAGCCGGCGCGCTCATGAGCGCGCCTGCGGACACGGGCGCGAAGCTCGCCACCAACGGGCTCGACGGGGCGCCTTCGGAGGCTGCCGACCGGAGCGCGTCTGCCGAAGCGTCCCGAGCGCGGACAGCAGATCGAGCTTCAGATCGACTCGCTCGCCCACGGCGGCGAGGGCGTCGGGCGCCTCGGCGACGGGGGCTACGTCGTGTTCGTCTCGGGCGCCGTCCCCGGAGATCGCGTGCGTGCGGAGGTGGTCAAGCGCAAGCGCAGCTACGCGCACGCGCGCGTGGTCGAGATCCTGCGAGCCGAGCCCCGAGCGAATAGCGCCGTCGCGAAGCATCCGGGGGTGCCGTGGCAGGTGCTGCCCTACGAGCGCCAACTGCAGATCAAGCACGAGCAGGTCGAGGACGCGCTGCGGCGGATCGGCAAGCTCGACGGCTTCGAGCTGCAGGAGATCGTGCCGGCGCTCCAGCAGTGGCGCTACCGCAACAAGCTCGAGTACTCGTTCGGCATGTCTCCCAACCCCCACGCCTCACCGGCGCACACCGGGGACGGACGCCTCCGGGGGAGGCTGGTGTGCGGGTTCCACGCGCCGTCGGGGTGGAACACGGTCGAGCCGATCGACGACTGCCTGCTCGCCTCCGAGCGCGGCAACCGCGCTCGCGAGGCCGCGCTCCGCTGGTGTCGCGAGCAGGGACTGCTCGCGTGGAGTCGCGGCGGCCGGCCGGGCGGTGGGCGCGCCCGCGAGGAGGAGTCCGAGCAGGACGACACGCCCGCTCGCGGCAATGTGCGCCGCTCGCGCGAGCAGCGCACCGGCCCGGCTCCCGACGGGCGCCCGTTCTTGCGCAACCTCGTGGTGCGCGAAGGACGCCACAGCGGCAAGCTCCAGATCCGTCTCGTCAGCACCGACGGCGAGCTGGAGGTCGGCGCGCTCGCCGCGGCGCTCGTCGCCGAGCTTGGCGAGGACACGCTCAGCGGCGTGCTGTGGACACGCTCCTCCTCGCTCGCGGAGACCACCGCCGGCGGCGAGACCGAGCTCGTGTGGGGTGAGGCGGAGCTGCCCGAGCGCCTCGGCGAGCTGGACCTGCGCATCTCCTCGGAAGCGTTCTTCCAGACCAACACCGAGATGGCGGAGGTGCTGTACGGGATCGTCGTCGACTACGCCGCGCTCGAGGGCTGGGAGCGCGTGTACGACCTGTACTGCGGGATCGGCACGATCGCGCTCACGCTCGCTCCGCGCGCCGGTGAGCTGTGGGGGGTCGAGATCGTCGAACAGGCGGTCGCCGATGCGATCGCGGGCGCGAAGCGCAACGAGGTGAGAAGCGCGCGCTTCTTCGCCGGCGACGCCCGCCTCGCGCTGCCCGAGCTGATCGAGCGCGCCGGCAAGCCCGACGTGGTGGTCGTCGATCCTCCGCGCGCCGGGCTCTCCCAGAAGGTGGTGCGCCGCATCATCGACGCCTCGCCCAAGCGCATCGTGTACGTCTCGTGCAACCCCACCACGCTCGCGCCCAACGCGGCTCAGCTGGTCGAGGCCGGCTGGCGGCTCGTGAAGGTGCGACCCGTGGACATGTTCCCGCAGACGCCGCACATCGAGTGCGTGGCGCTGCTGGAGCGCCGGATAGGCTTCTGCCGATGCGCGCCGCCACGATCCGCGATGGGGAGGTCCTGGTCGAGGAGCACCCCGACCCCGTGCCCGGGGACGGCGAGGTGCTCGTGCGCGTGCGCGCCGCGGGGCTGAACGGAGCCGACATGATGCAGCGGCGCGGGCTCGTACCCGGCGCCGCCCGGCTCGCCGCAGGACATTCCCGGGATGGAGCTCGCGGGCGAGGTGCAGGCGCTCGGACGGGGCGCCGAGCGGTTTGCGGTCGGCGATCGTGTGATGGCGATCGTCGGCGGGGGCGCTCAGGCCGAGCTGGCGGTCGTGCACGAGCGCCAGCTGATGCCGGTGCCGGCGGTGCTCGACTGGCCCGAGGCGGGCGGGCTGCCGGAGGTGTTCACCACCGCTCACGACGCCGTCTTCACCCAAGGAGAACTGCGCAGCGGCGAGCGTCTGCTCGTGCACGGCGGGGCGGGGGGCGTCGGCACCGCCGCGATCCAGCTCGCGGCAGCGGCCGGCGCGCGTGTCACCGCGACCGTGCGTCGCGAGGAGTCGCGCGCGGAGGTCGCCGCGCTTGGCGCCGAGGTCGATCGCGCCCGAGGGCTTTGCCGAGCACGGGCCGTTCGATGTGATCCTCGAGCTGGTGGGAGCCCCGAACCTGGCGGACGACCTGATGGCGCTCGGCGTCGGCGGGCGCATCTGCGTGATCGGCGTCTCGGCGGGCGCGAAGGCCGAGCTGAACCTGCTCGCGCTGATGGGCAAGCGCGCCCGCATCCACGGCTCCACGCTGCGCGCGCGTCCGCTGGAGGAGAAGGCGCTCGCCGCGCGCCACGCTGGAGCACGAGGTGCTGCCGCTGTTCGAGACGGGCCGGCTGACGGTGCCCGTCGCCGAGACCTTCGCGCTGGAGCAGACGCGCGCCGCGGCCTACGACCGCTTCGCGGCAGGCGGCAAGCTCGGCAAGATCGTGCTCACCGTCTAGTAAGGCGGCTGCGCGGCGTACCACTCGCCGAGCGTGCGAAACGCCGCCCAGAACGCGCGCTTGGAGTCCTGCTCGTCCAGCGACTCGTCGATGTTCGGCACGTACAGCGCGTCGATCGTCGGCGTGAGCTGCTGAATCTCTCCGAGCTTCGGCTCGAGCTTGCGCGCGAGCGGGATTTCAAGCTCGTTGAGCGCCGTCAGCGCGCCCGAGCCCATCACGACCACGATCCGCGGCTGCACGATCGCGATCTCATACGCCACGCGCGCCACGCACTCCGGGTCGGCCATCGAGGCGTCGGCGAGCGGGCACTTCACGCACAGCGTGCCGTACACCGCCAGCGGGTCGATCGACAGGCGCTTGAACGACTTCATCAGCGCGCCGCCGGAGCGTCCGTAGAAAGCGACCCCCTCCTCGACCTCGGAGGGCAGCGGTGCGTGCTTGAGCAGCATGATGTCCGCCTGCGGATGGCCGGAGCCGAGCACCGGCATCAGCTGCCCACGCGGGCAGTGCGGGCAGCTCTGCAGCTCGCGCGTGAGCGAGTTCAGCTCCCTGATCGCCCGCTCGAGGTACTTCTCGCGGATCTCGTCGTCGGTGGCGGGCATGGACGCGGAGGGATTTGACGGCAGCTCCGGTTGTCCTTGCGCGTGCATCGCTAGTTGCGCCGCTACCGCCGGCTCATCTCCTGCATACCGGCCCTCAAGTCTGTGCGCGACCTCACGTCGTTCCTCCTTCGCCCCGTGTCGCACGGCGCACGCGGCGCTCGCGGCTGGCTCGCCGGGCGGCCGCGGGAGTGGCCTTCGTTTGCAGGAACTTCAGCGCCTGCACGTAGATGAGGCTCGAGGGCTTCGTCATGATCTCCGCGTCTCGCAACGACTGCAAGAACTCCTGCGGACCGTCGAAGTCGCGCATCCTGATGCGCACCGAGCCGAGACCTTGCGCCACGTGCGAGTCCGAGCCCGCGCCCGCCACGATCCGGTACTTGGCGGCGAAGCGCACCGCCTCCTCGTTGAACGCGCCGATCGCCACGCGCGGGTTGAACACCTCGATCGCGTCGATGTCGTCGAGGATCCCCGGCAGGTGCTCGTAGTCGGGCACCGCGTGCATCCGGTCGAACGGGTGCGGCACGTACACCAGCCCGCCCTGGCGCTTGATCTCGGCGACCGTCTCGGCCATGCTCATCCCGCGCGGGATCTTCTCCTCGATGAACAGCCCGATCACCTCGCCCTGCTCGGCCGTCTTGACCTCCTCGCCCACGATCACCTTCACGGGTGGGTCGGGCACTGGATTCAGCGGCCTTCTCGCGTGCCTCCAGGGCGCCGGAGATCTCGTTGTGGTCGGTCACCGCGATCGCTCCCAGTCCCGCTTCTTTGGCCGCCGCCAGCAGCACCTCCACCGGCGTTTCGCAGTCGCCGGAATGGTCGGTGTGCATGTGCAGGTCGACGTCGATCAGCGGGCGTCGCTGCAGGCGCCGGCGCAGCGTGCGCGTCGCCGCGCGTGTCGTGCCGTCGCGCGGCCAGCTCCTGGTAGACCCGCTCGACCTCCTGCGCGTCGGCGCCGCCCCGGCGATCCGTGCGTCGAGGCGTGCGAGGTGGCTCTCGGCGAAGCGACGCGTGAGCGTCGTCGAGGGCGAGCGCTCCTCGGGCGTGTGGAACGAGCCGACGTTCAGCGCGCGCGAGTGGCGCAGCGCGGCGCTCGACGTGCCGAGTCCCGCCCACCCGGCGAATGGCTCGTGCACGTGCACGAAGTCAAGCGGCGTCCTGCTGAGCAGCTCCTCCAGCGTGCGCGCCACGTCGACCGGCAGCGCGCGGGGACGACGCGTGGCGGAGCTCGGAACGTCGAGCACCTCGCCGATCGCGATCACGCGCGGCTCGCCGCCGTCGGTGCCCTCCAGCAGTGATTCAGGCCCGCACCCACCCCCCTGGCCTTTGCGGCGCGCAGCTCCCGTCGCGACTCGCGCACGCGCTCCGGCGAGCGCGACGGGGCGAGGATCAAAACGCGATGGCCCTGGCGCGACTGCTCGCTCGGCCAGCCGCGCCACGTGCTCGTTGACCTCGTTCTCCTGCGCCTCCCACGGATAGGGGGAGACGTGCGCGATCGAGAATCGGGCGCGGCGCTCACCCTGCCATTATCGCGCGCTTCGCCGTGAGCTCCGACGCGCCTACTTGGCGACCCGCGCTCTGGCGGGCGTCGAGGTGGCCTTTGCCGGAGCCGTGGCCTTGCGCTGGACGCGGCTTGCGGCCGCCTTGCGTGGCGCGCGTCGCGGTCGCCTTTGGAGCGTGCGCCCTTCGGCTGTGTCGCTGCGCGTCGCGTGTGCTTGGCGATGAACTTCTCGGTCTCCTCGCGCGCGAGGTTGTCCGGCCGCTGGTTGTGCGGCGACTTCATCAGGTAGCGAGGACGGACCGTCGAGCTGGCCGCCGATCGCCGTTGTTGAGCGCCAGCTTGCAGCAGCGCACCGCGTCGATCACGATGCCGGCCGAGTTGGGCGAGTCCCACACCTCGAGCTTCATCTCCACGTTCAGCGGCACGTCGCCGAAGGCCTGGCCCTCGACGCGGATGTGCGCCCACTTGCGGTCGGTCAGCCACGGCACGTAGTCCGACGGGCCGATGTACACGTCCTCGGCCGGCAGCTGCTCGTCCATGATCGAGGTGACCGCGTTGGTCTTTGAGATCTTCTTGGACTCCAGGCGCTCGCGCTCGAGCATGTTGTAGAAGTCCATGTTGCCGCCCACGTTCAGCTGTGAGGTGCGCAGCATCTTCACGCCGCGGTCGGCGAACAGGCGCGCGAGCGTGCGGTGCACGATCGTGGCGCCCACCTGCGACTTGATGTCGTCGCCGACGATCGGCAGCTTCGCCTTCTTGAAGCGGTTGTCCCAGTAGTCCTCGCGTGCGATGAACACGGGGATGCAGTTCACGAAGCCGCAGCCCGCCTCGAGGATCTGCTCGACATACCACTTGGTCGCGTCCTCGGAGCCCACCGGCAGGTAGGACACGACCACGTCGGTGTGGGTCTCCTTGAGGATGCTCACGATGTCGGCGGTCTCACCCGGCGCCTTTTTGATCTTCTGCTTGAGGTACTTGCCGAGACCGTCGTGGGTCATGCCGCGGTACACGGGCACCCCGAGCTTCTTCGGCACCTTGGCGAACTTCATCGTGTTGTTCTGCCCAGCCCAGATCGCCTGGCCGAGATCCTTGCCGACCTTGGTCGCGTCGATGTCGAACGCGGCGGTGAATTCGATGTCGCGCACGTGATAGCCGCCGAGGTCGACGTGCATCAGTCCCGGCACGAGCTCGTTCGGGTTGGCGTCGCGGTAGTAGTGCACGCCCTGCACGAACGCCGACGCGCAGTTGCCCACGCCGATGATCGCCACGCGGACCTTGTCCTGTTGGTAGCGCGCCTTGCCGTTGGAGGAGGCTGCGACGCCGTTGCTCTGTTGAATGCTCATCTAGTGCGGTTTCCTTTGTGGAGGTCGGGGGAGATTACCCCGCCACTGCGGTTAGGTGACAGACAGCGCGCGCTTCACGTGCCAGATGCGTTGAGCCACCGTCACAACGCTCAGCGCGGCCAGCACGTACACCGCCGGAGCCAGCAGGCTGAAGTCCCCGAGCGAGGCGCCCTTCGCGAAGATCAAGCCGATCGAGAGGATCACCACGCGCACCGGCCGGGTGGCGATCCCCACCTTGCACTCCACGCCCAGCGCCTCCGCGCGGGCTCTGGTGTAGGACACCATCAGCGAGGCGAGCACCGCCACGACCACCGCCGCGGCCGCGCCCGAGCGTCCTTCGCGGGCGAAGTCGGCGGCGACGGCGGTCAGCACGATCCCCTCCTCGATGCGGTCGAGCGTCGAGTCGAGGAAGGCGCCGAACGGTGTGCCCTTGCCCGACATGCGCGAGTAGCGCCCGTCGAGCGTGTCCATCACCGAGCCGATCACGAATGCGATCCCGCCAAGGAAATACAGGCGTTCCCACACGAGCGCGGCCGCGACCAGGTTCAGCACGAGTCCCGTGAGCGAGATCGTGTTCGGGGTCAGCCGCGACTCGATCAGCCGGTTGCGCACGTTCTCGCGGCGCTCGGCGCCTGTGAGAAAGCCCGCCCGCCACACGCCCGTTGCGCGCGTGCGCGTCCCGAGGCGCTGCGCCGCCCCGCGCCCGACGCCTTTGCGGGCGCGAGTGGCGGGCTGTCTATGCGATGGAGGAGAGGGTGGCATCTAGTGCGATGCGGCGCTCCCGATCGGGAACGCCGAGATCGCAGCCTATCCGGCTCCCGCCGGTGTGGGGCCGAAGCGCCACACGGCGGGGCGCATCCGTGCCAGCCGCTGGGCGCCGAGCGCCGACACCCCGGCCGTGAGCGCCCCCAGCACGGCGTCGATGATGAAGTGGTTGGCGGTCGCGATGATCACGAACGCGATCAGCAGCGGATACAGCCGCCACAACACGCTCGCCACGCGCGTGCGCGACAGCGAGGCGAGCGGCCAGCCGATCATCAACGCGAACGCGACGTGCATCGAGGGCACGGCGGCGTAGGGGTTGAACAGTGCGTTCATCGAGGCGCTCGCGTGTGAGACGTGCACGCCCGTGAAGTCCGACACCGAGTCGATGAAGCCCCACTCCGGCAAAAAGCGCGGTGGCGCCGTCGGGAACACGGCGTATCCCACGAGCGCGATCAGCATCGCGATCGCGAACATGTTGCGCACGAAATAGAACGAGCGGTTGTGGCGCAAGTACAGGTAGATCAGCGCCGTGAGCGTGATCGAGGTCTGCGCGTTCACGTACAGCCAGCTCGAGAAGTCCATCAGCAGGTGGCTGCTCGACGCCCACGCCTGAATGCTCGGCTCGACGAACACGTGCAGCGAGCGCTCGATCTGGATCAGGTCGCGTGCGTGGGCAAACGCGGCGGCGCCGTCTCCTCCGACCAGGCCGCGCACGAGACTGTAGGCGCCGTAGGCCAGGCCAACCAGCGCGATCTGACGCAGCACGTCGGGCCATCCTTGCGGCAGAACACGTGCCTGCAGGAGGCGGAGCCGAGCGAGCATCGAGAAAGCCTAGCCGATGAACTGGTACAACCGCCAGTGTTGAGAACGCCACAGCTCGCGCAAATAGGGCAGTCCCCGCGCGACCAGCGCTCCCTCCAGGCGGCCGGCCTGATCGAGGCGCACGTCGGGCAGCGCGACATACACGACCCTGTTCTCAGTAAGCCACGCGCGGTAGGCGGAGGCACTGAGCGTCTTGCGGTAGAAGATCGCCGCGTAGCGGGTGTCGAGCTGGCGCTCCCAGCCGCGCGCCAGCTCGATGCCGTCGTGGCCAGGTAGGTATGCCGATTCCCAGTGGGCCGCGGTCATCGGCACCTCCACGATCGTCGGCCTGTCGTGGCGCAGTCGGCGCAGCTCTGAGAGCAGGGGCCTGTAGTAGGAGGCGTGCACCGAGGGGTCGCCCGCGATCGAGCTGTAATCGTGGATCGGGGTCGCCAGCTGCCAGTAGAGCAGCACGGGGGTGAGCACCAGCAGCATCGCGCGCCGCTTCTCCCACAGCACGCCGGCGAGTAGCGGTGCGCGCGAGTAGCGGTCCGAGTCGGGCGGCGTTGCCGCCCACCGGCGTGTGGATCGCATAGGCGCCGATCAGCGCGAGCGCGTACATCGCCGCGCCGACCCTCAGCATCAGCCTCCCGCGCGGGGTGAGCGGTCCCTGCGGCAGCAGCAGTGCGATCAACAGCACCCCGGCGAGCGCAGGCCAGAAGGCCGAGGCGGCAAACGGCTCGTAGCCGCCGTCGGGATAGGCGATCCCCAGCACCAGGATCGGGATCAGGGCGGTCGCGCACAGCGCCAAGCCATGACGCCTGTCGGTGGCGATGTAGGCCAATCCGGCGAGCCCGAGGAACGCTCCCGCGACGGGACTCGCGATGCTCGTGAGCACGGCCAGCACGAGCGCGGCCGGCAACGTGCCGATCGGGGATCGGCGGGATCCCCGATCGGCCAGTATCAGCGCGAGGATCGAGCCCAGGCCGAGCGCGAAGCCGAGGTCATACGGCACGCGTCCGGACAGCATTCCCACGCAGAAGCCGAGCGCGAACCAGGCGGCCGCGAGGCGCGCCGCTGTCGTGCCGAACACGCGCTCGGCGATCAGCGCGAACAGGGTGGAGGCCGCAACGGCGGACAGCGCCAGCAGCATGCGCACTCCCAACAGCGCACCCAGCGCCGGCGAGAGCAGCGAGTAGCCCGGCAGCCAGTAGCCGTGCGCGGCATACCAGCCGGTGTCCCAGGCCGTGAAGCCCACGCGTGCGAACAGGTCGCTGCGGTAGGTCGCCGCGGCGAGATCGCCGGCTGGGGGTGCCAGGATCAGGTACGCGACCGCGAGCGGGACAGCTACCGCCAGCGCGATCGCCCACGGCTTGCCCAGACGACCGTGTGCGAAAGCCATGCCCCCAGCAGGATATAGAGAGGCCGGCGAGCCGGCTTGAGCAGGGGGGTGCTCAGTGTGGTCCAGTGGTGGAGCCCAACAGACAAGCGACCTTTATGAACATGGCCTTGACAAAGTACCAGGGGTGGTGTAGATTGACGAGCGTCCACACTCCTTATGGGGTGAGAGGGCGGTACATAAGGTCGGGTTTTGGGTCGGTCCCTGTGGTCGACACTGAACTTTTCAGCAGGGCCCTTGGGAGAGGGACCGGGTCGCAACGAGAGGGAAGTGTTTTTCGCGTGCATTCATTGGGGAATAACGTGCTTGAGAGTCCGTGTGCTCACGGTGCCGGCGTAATAGGACGCGTCAGCGTCGCTGACGCGTCTCTCTCTCTCTCTCTCTCTCTCTCTCGGGACTGCCGGCGTCTAGCCGCTAGTCCCACTCGCCGCGGTTTTGCCGCTGGCACCGCTGGGTATAACGCCCGGCTCGGTTGCTTGTGCCCCGTAATGGGGTGCTCGCGCGCTGTTAGCGCGCTCTCAGCTTCTTGTTCTTCTATCGCCGCGGACGGCAGTTCTGCCCACGGTGGTCTTGTGCTGCCCGGGGGTGTGGGTGGGTGTGGTGTGCGTCTCTCTAGGAGGGGATGGGTCTGATGAGTCTTCGTGTCCGTATCACGCATGGGATCGCACTGGTCGGCGTATTGGGACTGCTGGCTGTAGTGCTCCCAGCGGCGGCCAGTGCCGGGTCTTGCCCAAACGAACTGGTCAGGTCTGAACAGGGAGCCGAGCGGCTGCCGGACTGTCGTGCGTTTGAGCTTGTCACACCGATGAACAAGGGTGATGTCAGCACGATCGAACGGGCGTACGGCTTCCCCGACGGCAATCACGCGCTCTTCATCAGCTTGATGCCGCTGCCGGGCTCGCGTAATGGCAGCCCTGTGGAGGCGTTGAGCACGCGCACGTCCTCGGGTTGGGAAACGACGCCGCTCACTTCACCGTCCGTCAACGGCACACCCTATGACTTTGGAGACGGGTCAAATACGGAAGCTCTCTCGGAAGTTACGTTTGCGAACGACTTCTCTGAAGCCTTCCTCAACTCTACGTTCCATACCGACCCGTTGGATCAGTCTGCTCCGGGTCCGCCGTTCCTGCCGAATGTGTACCGGTTGGATCTTCAAAGCGGTGCTCTGTCTTTGGCCGCGCTTCCTGACAGCGGTCCCCTCACGGAAAGCATGGATAAAGAAGGTACCTATATTGCTGGTGTCTCTGAAGACGGTAGTCACGTTGTCTTTGAGACGGATGCCGATCTGCCGACGGCTCCGGGTACCCCTGTCGATAACGAACCTGAAGGGTACGATCAAAATCGGATCTATGACCGCACAGGCGGGCATACGTACCTGGTCTCGGTGCTGCCAAATGGGAGCTTCCCGAACGTCGCCACTGTCGGGCAGGGCCCCGGCACCGTGCAAGATGAAAGTCATCTTACCTACGGCGCCGTCTCACCGGATGGCTCGAACATCGTGTTCGACTGTTGTGAATATCATGTGTATTTGCGTGAGCATGACAGTACGACGGTCGAATTGCCCGGCGGTGCGTTCGTGGGCAGGAGCGCCGACGGATCGAAGGTGTTCACCAGTAATGATGCTGGAGAAGTACTCAGTGGCCGCGCGCTGAATGGTGTCTATGAGTACGATGTGACTACCGGTACGACTACGACCATCACTCCAGAAGGGTGGTTCGTCGCGTCCTCGGCGGATGGTTCGCGTGTCTACTATCTGATCGGGGGTGGCGTCAATGCCGGGCTCTACCTGTGGGAAAACGGTGTCAGGAAGCTGGTGTCTAGCGAAGCGGCTGGTGGATTCGCCAGCACGGCTGAGTACAAGACGGCATTGTTCGCCACCTCACCAAATGTCGCGGTCGCCACGCCGGACGGCTCAAGGTTGCTGTTCCTCGATACTGCCAACTTGACGAGCTACGATAAATTCGGTCCGACATGCGTGGGGGAAGGAGTAGGTCGGACACCTGGTGATTGCAGGGAGGCGTACGTCTATGACGCTGAAAGCGGTTCGATCACATGCGTGTCGTGCAATCCGACTGGAGCGCCCCCAATCGGCAACACGAACTTGCTGGGTGGTCACGCGACCGGGATTCTCACGCAACAGGGACAGCTCCCGAGTTATTCGGAGGGTGAGATATCGCCTGATGGTTCGCGTGTGTTCTTCGAAACGGAAGATGCGTTGGTGCCGCAGGACACGAATGGGCGTGAAGATGTGTATGAGTGGGAGGATGGCAGGGACTATTTGATTTCCTCGGGGCAGGGCACGTTTGGCTCGGAGTTTGAGGGTGCTAGTAGTAACGGTGATGATGTGTTCATCATCACGACGGATCATTTGGCGCCGCAGGATCTGGAGACAGCGACACAGATCTATGACGCTCGTGTGAATGGCGGGTTCGCGTATGTGCCGTTTACGAGTGGTTGTGACAGTGGCCAGTGTCAAGGTCCGCAGACTCCGGCTCCGAGCTTTGGGCCGCCGGCGAGTGCGACGTTCGTTGGGTTGGGCAACCCCATACCTGCGGTAAGCGTCGCACAGGTCAAGGTCAAGCCAAAGGTCAAGCCCAAGAAGAAGAAAACAAAGCCCAAGAAGAAAACAAAGCCCAAGAGGAAAGCAAAGGCTGGGAAGACTGCTGCACGGAGCGGTAGGGGCGATGGCAATGGCAAGCGTAAGGGGAGGAAATAATGGTGTCGCGTATTCTCAATCGTTTGCCGGTAGTCTGCGCGCTGGTTGCTGTAGTCCTGGCGGGCATGGTCTGGTCCTCGACGGCGTTGGGGTCGTATGGTTTCACGTCGGGGGTGAACGCCCCGTCGATCGTTGTCAGTAATTCGGCGAACCCGAGTAAACCTACTGAAGCAAACCCCAACGATCTCGATTCGCAGGCAGGGTCGCACCCGTTCGACATGACGACGAGCTTCGAGCTCAACCTGGACTCGAGCGGAGAAACAAGAGGCGAATATTATACGAAGGACATAAGCGTGAACACTCCACCGGGGTTCGCCGGCAGCATCGTATCGGTGCCGCAGTGTCCGATAGCCAACCTGGCGCTCAGCGCGAACGGAGTAGGGGTAGGCTGTCCCACGAGCTCGCAGGTCGGGGTCGCCGAAGTCCTGTTCGGCGACGGAGGAGGAACGTATTTTAATGCCGGGATAGTACCTGTTTACAATATAGTCCCTTCTGATGGTGGTACGGCAGAGATCGCGTGGCGTGTCCTAACGCTGGTCCAGCCGGTCATAATCTCCGATCGTACTGACGGTGATTACGGCTTGAATTCGCAGACCACGAACATTTCCACGTTCTTGCCGTTTGCTGGTTTGAAATTGACGCTGTGGGGTGTTCCGGCCGATCCCAGGCACGACGCGGAGCGGTTCCTGCCCGAAAACGGTGTCGCGTGTCTCTGCTTCGGCGGTAAACCGGGTGGTCAGAACGGCGAACCGCTATCTGACAGCGCGCCGCCGACGGCGTTCTTGACCAACCCGACGAAGTGCGGTTCGGCAAACGAATACGACGCGATGTTCATGGGGGATGGCTGGGAACATCCAGGGTTGTTCGACCCGTCAGATGGTAGGCCTGACCTGTCCGATCCCAATTGGGCGACTTCTACGACGTCGATGTATCCAGCTGGTGTGACCGGTTGTAATAAACTGACGTTCAACCCGTCGTTGAGTGTGACGCCTGATACGACACAGGCCGATTCGCCGTCTGGTTACGGGATCGATCTGCATGTACCGCAGAGCACGGCTCCGGGCGATTTCGCGACGCCGGCCTTGGATAATGCTGTGGCGACGCTACCGCAGGGTTTGGCTATCTCGCCCGGTGCGGCGGACGGGTTGCAGGCGTGCACCGATAACAGTGCCGAACCGCCCGGTAGCCCTGGGAATGAGATCGGGTTGGGTAGTAATGCACAGCCGATGTGTCCGCATGCTTCACAGATTGGAACAGTGACATTGACGACACCTCTGCTGCCCGACGTGTTGGAAGGCGAAGTGTATTTGAGCGCTGACCATTTGAATAATAATTATGCAGTGTTCATAGTGATCCGCGGCGAGGGATTGCTCGTAAAGCTCAAGTCGACCGTGGTCGCGAACCCGGTGACGGGGCAGTTGACGGCGAGTTTCTTGAACAATCCGGAGTTCCCATTCAGCGATTTCGTATTGCATTTCTATGGTGGTCCCAGGGCTGTGTTCGTGAACCCTTCCTCGTGTGGGCCGGCTACGACGTCGATTGATTTGACTCCATGGTCTGCGGGCCCCGGTGGTACCGGTGACGCTACGCCGTCCAGCACGTTCGGTGTGAGCTTTGATGGGTTGGGTGGGGCGTGCCCTTCGCCGCAGCCCTTCGCGCCGTCGTTTACGGCGGGTACGACGAGTATTCAGGCTGGTGGTTACAGTCCTTTCAGCGCGACGTTCTCGCGTAGCGATGGGGATCAGAGGATCGATCACGTACAAGTCAAAACCCCTGTCGGATTGTTGGGTACCCTCGCGAACGTTCCGTTGTGCGGCGAACCTCAAGCGTCTTTGGGGACGTGTTCTGCGGCGTCTCAGATCGGTCACGTGACGGTTGGTGTTGGTTCTGGTGCGGCACCGTTGTTTTTGCCGATTCCGGGTCAGCCGGCGAATCCTGTGTATTTGACGGGTCCGTATAAGGGCGCACCGTTTGGCCTGTCGTTCGTGATCCCCGCGATCGCAGGGCCTTACAACCTGGGAACGGTAGTCGTGCGGGCCACGATCAACGTGGATCCGAACACGGCGGCGTTGACTATCACGAGCGATCCGTTGCCGACGATCATCGACGGCATCCCGATACAGGTCAAGACGATCAACGTACTGATAGATCGCCCCGATTTCGTGTTCAATCCCACGAACTGCAGTCCAATGAGCATGGGGGGGTCGGCTACTAGCCGCGAAGGCTCAACCGCGAGCTTCAGTTCGCCGTTCCAGGTCACGGGTTGTGGGGATCTATCCTTCAAACCGGGATTCAAGGTCTCAACCTCGGGACACACCTCCAGGGCTAACGGTGCGAGCTTGGATGCGCGATTGAGCTTCCCCACGAGCGCGCTCGGCCATCAAGCAAACATCGCGCAGGTCAAGGTCGATCTCCCCAAGCAGCTACCGTCCCGCCTGACGACGTTGCAGAAGGCTTGTCCCGCGGGCACGTTCGAAGCGAACCCTGGTGCGTGTCCATCGGGCTCGGTCGTGGGTGTCGCGAAGGCGCTCACACCGACACTCCCGGACTTGTTGAGTGGTCCGGTGTATTTCGTCTCCCACGGCGGGGAGGCGTTTCCCGATCTGGTGATCGTGCTACAGGGCGATGGTGTCCGAGTGGACTTGACCGGTTCGACGTTCATCAGTAAATCCGGTATCACGAGCAGCACGTTCAAGACCGTTCCTGACGTTCCAGTTAGCAGTTTCGAACTGTATCTACCGGAGGGTCACGGTTCCGCGCTTGCCGCTAACGGAAACCTCTGCAACAGCAAACTGATGATGCCGACAATGTTCACCGCACAAAACGGGATCGTGATACACCAATCCACCCCGATAGCGGTCACCGGTTGCGGCGCTAAAACCAGCAGAGCCCACAAGGCGCGTAGAGCGCGTACGGCAGGTAAGAGCAAGCACAAAAAGACAACGGTAACGACAGGCGTGCCCAGCACTAGCAACGGGAGGGGCAACTGATGAGTATTCCTAGACTCGGCTCGACATTGCTGGTTACCGTCCTCACGTTGTGTGGCGGGCTGACATACGTGACTGCTCCAGCGTTCGCGGCCGGTCCACCGCAAGCACCGGTCACCGAACCCGCGACTGGTGTGACCGCGACGAGCGCGATGCTGCACGGCGAACTGAACCCGACCGTTACGGCGATCGTTGGTTGGCATTTCGCGTATAACACCGAAGCGTCGTGCACAGGCCTCTTCGCGACCGGCGGGGAACCCGAAGCCGAAGTGCACGCGCAGAAAGTCAGCACGGAAGTGGGTGGTCTTGAACCGAACAAGACCTACGCGTTCTGTCTGGTAGCTACCAACGCGGCTGAAGAATCGACAGCGGGGGCGCCCGTGTCGTTCACCACGCAAGCCGTGAAGCCGGCTGTGGATAGCGAGAGCGACTCGGCGGTCACCTCGACCGATGCGCTACTGGAAGCTCAGATCAACGCGAATAACGAGGAAACCAGCTACCACTTCGTGTACGCGACCAACGAAACGCTGACGGGAGCGACGGTTCTCCCCGGTGGTGTCCTTCCAGCCATCTACGGTGACCAGGCTGCTGACGCTGATATCGGTGGGACGCTCACACCGGACACTACCTACTATTACCGAGTGATCGCCGAAAACGCGGCTGGGACGACCGAAGGGACGGTGCAGAGCTTCACGACTACCGCGCCACCGGTTCTCACGACCGGTGAAGCGCAGAGCATCACCCGTACCACAGCGACGCTCCCAGGCACGGTCAACCCAGCCGGACTGGAAACGTTCTACTACTACCAGTACGGCACAAGTACCTCTTATGGTGGTAACGCCCCTTCGATCGAAGGGGCCAATGCGGGGTCCGGGTTCAGCACGGTCCTTGCGCCTATCGGTATCGGTGGTCTGGTGCCCGCCACGATCTATCACTACCGGCTGGTTGCGACCAACGCGGACGGCACGACCTACAGTCCCGACGGGACATTCATCACAGCACCCCCAACGCCACCGGTAGTCAGTACCGGCGAAGCGTCGAACGTGACGCTCACGACAGCGACCGTCGCGGGAACGATCAATCCCGAAGGCCTCGAAACGTCTTACGAGCTCGATCTCGGGAGCGACACGACGTACGGCACCAGCATTTATGGCGAAGCGGGATCTGGTAGCACCTCCACCGAAATCACGGTCAACCTGCAGAATCTTGCGCCCGGCAGTACTTACCACTATCGGATAGTCGCGATCAACAGTGACGGACGCACATACGGCGCAGACCGAACATTCACGACACCCGCCTATAACAATCCGATCGTACAACCTCCAGTCCTACCACTACTGGCAACACCGGCGACCGTGTTCCCCACCGAAACGACTAACACCGCGAAACCCACCGCCGACAAGCACAAGAAGAAGACCAAGCACAAGAAGAAGACCAAGAAGCACAAGGGCAAGCACAAGAAGAAGAAATGACATGCGGGGAACATTGGCCTCGGGCCGGGTACTGGTGTCCGTAATACATGGTCGCTCACGGAGTGCGGTAAGCACATGATGCTCTCGCGGCTCGAGCCTGCTCCGCTTGAAGGCGTTGGCCGCGAGGGCGGGCACGTGCTCGAGATGCAGCGCCGGCGCCTGCTGCTGGCGTATGTGGAAGTCCTCTCCGAGCAGGGCTTGCAAGGTGCGTCAG
This sequence comes from uncultured Solirubrobacterales bacterium, assembly GCA_963725165.1. Lineage (GTDB taxonomy): Bacteria > Actinomycetota > Thermoleophilia > Solirubrobacterales > Solirubrobacteraceae > Palsa-744. The sequence goes on along the minus strand of CAVRXK010000001.1, from coordinate 173,188 downwards.
TCGGTCGCATCTGCAAACGCGCTGGGGTCTCGCGCCGCACGTTCTATGACCTGTTTGAGGATCGCGAAGCATGCTTTGTGGCTGTGTTTGATGCCGCGATCGAACGTATCCAACAGAGCGTTCTCCCCGTCTACACAAACGAGGGCCGCTGGTGCGAGCGCGTCCGCGCAGCGCTCACCGCTCTACTCGAGCTCTTCGATGGAGAGCCGGCGCTCGCCCGTGTCTGTCTGATCGAGACGCTCAAGGCGGGCCCCGCGGTCTCAGAGCGTCGCCGGCGCGTGCTCGACGTGCTCACGAGCGCAGTGGACGAAGGGCGTAATGAATCCAAGCTGAGGACGGGGCCTCCTCCGCTGACGGCGCAGAGCACGGTTGGCGGGGCCGTCTCGGTGATCCACGCACGCTTGTCTGAAGAGAACCCCAAGCTGCTCTCCGAGCTCCTGAATGCCTTGATGAGCATGATCGTTTACCCCTATCTCGGCGCTGCTGCTGCCTCTCGTGAGCTCGACCGTCAAGTTCCGCAGCGGAAATTAGCCCGCAACGGTCACCCCTCCGAGCACGCTCGCGATCCCTTCAGGGATCTCCCGATCCGGATCACGTTCCGCACGGCACGGGTGCTCGCGACGATCAGCGCTCAGCCTGGTGCAAGCAATCGAGAGGTCGGCGAGGGGGCTGGGGTGCTAGATCAGGGACAGATGTCTAAGTTGCTCAGACGCTTGGAGAGCTTCGGGCTGATTGAGAACTATGGCCTGGGGCACACCAGGGGCGAGCCCAACGCTTGGCAGCTCACTGAGCGTGGTGATGCCGTCCAGCACGCGATCCAGGCGCCGAGCACTTGAGCGCGAGACACGGCGCTCTCAACCGAAGGCACCTGAGCTGTATCACGAGTAGTTGGCTCCCAGCGAGGATATGGGCACGCGAAAGTCTGCTCGCCGGATACGGTGGGGCAATGGCCCCGATCCCGAAGCGTAAGAGTTTGCCCACCAAGCCGGGAAGGGACTGGAAACGACCCACGCGCGAGCGTGTGCTGCGCATCCGCGACCGGCTGCGTGAGATCTACGGCATTCCGCGCATGGCCCCCCACGGACGGCCGCTGGATGAGCTTGTCCTGACAGTTCTCTCCCAGAGCACGAATGACCGTAACCGCGACGTTGCCTTCCTGCGCTTGCGTGAGCGCTTCGTGGATCCGGACCCGCCCGCCCAGCCGATCGACTATGCCGCGATGCTTGTTGCGCCCGTATCAGAGGTCGAGGAGGCGATTCGTCCCGGCGGTATCTCCAAGGTCAAGTCTGCTCGCATCCAGGCGATCCTCGCCGCGATCTCTGACTCCGCGCGCGACCCCGAGGCTCCGCTGTCGCTGGAGTGGATGCGTGAGGCGCCGGTCGAGCGGAGCCGCGCGTATCTGTGCTCGCTGCCAGGCGTGGGGCGCAAGACGGCCGCGTGCGTGCTGCTGTTCTCCTACGGGCTACCCGACATCCCGGTCGACACGCACGTCTCCCGCGTGGGCACGCGCCTTGGCCTGTTCCGGCCCGGCGCCCCCTTCGAGGAGCTGCACGATCAGATGCTCGCGCTCACCCCCGCCGGGCACGAGCTCGAGTTCCACGTGAACCTGCTGCGCCACGGGCGGCGAACCTGTCACGCGCGTACCCCCGCATGCGGGGAATGCGCGCTGGCGCGGATGTGCCCAAGCCGTCAGCCGTGAGGCAGCACCGCGAATGCGATCACCGCGTATTGCAACGCCGCCGCGGCGATCACGAGCGCATGGAATATCTCGTGGTAGCCGAACACCTTCGGCCACGGGTTCGGCCGGCCGCTGGCGTACACGATCGCCCCGAGCACATACAGCAGCCCGCCGGTTGCCAGCCCTGCCACTCCGAGCCAACCGATCGCGCTGGGCAGCTCGCCGAAGACCGCGGCGGACACCAGGCCGAGCGCCACGTACACCCCCGCAAACAGCCACTTCGGCGCGTCAATCCACAGCAGCTTGAACACCACGCCACCGAGCGCGCCTGCCCACAGCACGATCAGGATAGTGCTCGCCAGCGACCCTTTCAGCGCGAGCAGGGCCACCGGCGTGTAGGTGCCCGCGATCAGCACGAAGATCATCGAGTGATCCAGGCGCCGCATCCAGCGCCGCGCTCTCGGGCGCCAGGTGACGCGGTGGTAGAGCGCGCTCGTGCCCAGTAGCGCCGATACGGCCGCCGCGTAGATGCTCGCGGCCACTCGCGCGCGCCCGTCTGAGGCGGCCAGGATCAGCGCGACGCCGCATGCGAGTGACGCGAAGAACGCGTACTGGTGGGAAACCCCGCGCAGCTTTGGCCTGACGGGCCCCATCGTCAGCGCCGATGGCGGTGCGATGCTCATAGATACAAGGTATCTCGTCCGCGGACGCCGGCAGGTTTAGCGTCCTGCCGGCCGGATGGCCGCGCCGGGGGCGTGCGCCGCGGCCAGCTTCTCTCGCTCGCGCTCCGGTGTCACCCGCACCACGTCCCACGCCAGTTTGACTTTCGCCATCCCGAGGATCAGCCAGCCCGAGGGGTCGAGCTCCCACCAGCGCAATCCGTGGAACGCCGAGCGGGGGAAGGCGTGGTGGTTGTGGTGCCATGCCTCGCCGAGCGACGGCAGCGCCAGCCAGAACACGTTCGTCGAATGGTCCTCCAGCGCAAAGCGCCGGCTGCCGAAGAAGTGGCAGATCGAGTTGATGCTCCACGTGATGTGGTGCACGAGGAAGATCCGCACCAGCCCGCCCCACAGCAGCGCGCTCATGGCTGCCGCGAGCGACCCCCCGCTCAGCCCCAACCCGAGCAGAAACGGGATCGCCAGGCTGTAGAGCGCGATCAGCGGGAACGCCTTGTTGATCCTGCGCATCCCCGCATCCTCGAGCAGGTCGGGGGCGAACCGTTTGGAGGACGCTTGCCCGTGCGTGGAGAACAGCCAGCCGGTGTGCGCGTGCCACAGGCCGCTCGCCATCCCACCGAGCCCCGCTCCATGGCCGGCGTGCGGGCTGTGCGGGTCCCCCTCCTCGTCGGTGAACGTGTGATGCTTGCGATGGTCGGCCACCCAGTCGATTACAGGGCCCTGAACGGCCATCGAGCCGAGCACCGCAAGGGTGTAACGCAATGGGGCGTGTGTCTGAAAGGCACGATGGGTAAGCAGCCTATGGAAGCCCACGGTTATCCCGACCGCCGTGAGCATGTACATGATCGCCGTGATCGCCAAATCGAGGGGGCTGAGAAAGCTGTCCCAGAGCAACACACCGCCCGCCACCACGCCGAGAAACGGAAGCACTACCGCGGCGATGTTGACGTTGCGCTCGAGGCGGGTCACTCACTCGAACATACCCGCCGGAGCAGTGTGGTTACGCGCTTGGGCGACATCTTCACAGTTCTGTTCCAAAAAGCGTTTGTCCTGCCAGACAAGCACCGTGCAGAGCGCCAACGCCCGGTGCGCGGCTCAAACGACGCCAAAATCTCCTCCCTCAAATAATCTGCTACTCTCTGACTTAGATTTGAAACGCGACTCAAGGAGCATCACCTCATGGGCAAGACCATAGGAATCGACCTCGGCACCACCAACTCGTGCATGGCCGTGCTCGAGGGTGGCGAGCCCACCGTCATCGAGAACGCCGAGGGCGGCCGCACCACCCCCTCCGTAGTTGCCTTCACCGCCTCCGGTGAGCGCCTCGTCGGCACCGTGGCCAAGCGCCAGGCCGTCACCAACCCGCAGAACACCGTCTTTTCGATCAAGCGCTTCATGGGCCGCAAGGAGGGCGAGGTCCGCGAGGAGGAGTCGATCGTCCCCTACAAGGTCGTCTCCGGCCCCAACGGTGACGCCCGCGTGGAAGCCGCCGGCGAGCAGTACTCCCCGCCTGAGATCTCAGCGATGATCCTGCAGAAGCTAAAGACCGACGCCGAAGCGTATTTGGGCGAAACGGTCGACTCGGCGGTGATCACAGTCCCCGCCTACTTCAACGACGATCAGCGCCAGGCGACCAAGGACGCCGGCAAGATCGCCAACCTCGAGGTCAAGCGCATCATCAACGAGCCCACCGCCGCATCTTTGGCATACGGGCTCGACAAGGAAAACGACCAGACGATCCTCGTGTTCGATCTCGGCGGCGGCACCTTCGACGTATCGGTGCTCGAGATCGGCGACGGCGTGTTCGAGGTCAAGTCGACCGCGGGCGACAACCACCTAGGCGGCGATAACTTCGACAAGGCGATCGTCGACTGGCTCGTGGCCGACTTCAAGCGCGACCAGGGCATCGACCTCTCGGCCGATCCGATGGCGCTACAGCGCCTCTACGAGGCCGCCGAGAAGGCCAAGATCGAGCTGTCCACCACCCAGGAGACGCAGATCAACCTGCCGTTTATCACTGCCGATGCCTCCGGGCCCAAGCACCTCGATACGCGCCTGACGAGGGCCAAGCTCGCCGAGTTGACCTCGGCGCTGCTGGACCGCGTGGTGGCGCCTGTACGCCAGGCGATCGATGACGCCAAGGACAAGGGTGTCAAGGAGATCGACCACATCGTGCTCGTCGGCGGCATGACGCGTATGCCGGCCGTACAGGAGAAGGTCAAGGAGCTCACTGGCAAGGACCCGCATCGCGGCGTGAATCCCGATGAGGTTGTGGCCGTGGGTGCCGCGATCCAGGCGGGTGTGCTCGCCGGTGACGTGAAGGACGTGCTGTTGCTCGACGTCACACCGCTCACGCTTGGGATCGAGACCAAGGGCGGCGTGATGACCAAGCTGATCGAGCGCAACACCACGATCCCCACGCGCAAGGGCGAGGTGTTCTCGACCGCCGAGGACAACCAGCCCTCGGTTGAGATCCATGTGCTGCAGGGCGAGCGTGAGATGGCCCAGTACAACAAGTCGCTGGGTAAGTTCCAGCTCACCGGCATTCCGCCCGCGCCACGCGGCATCCCGCAGATCGAAGTCGCCTTTGACATCGACGCCAACGGCATCCTCAACGTGTCGGCCAAGGATCTTGGCACCGGCAAGGAGCAGAAGATCGAGATCAAGTCCGGCTCCGGCCTGTCGGAGGATGAGATCAAGCGGATGGTCACCGACGCCGAGTCCCATGCCGAGGAGGACCGCAAGGCGCGGGAGCTGGCGGAGGCTCGCAACAACGGCGAGAACGCCGCCTACCAGGCCGAGCGCCAGCTGGCCGACCTCGGCGATCAGGTCGATGCCGACTCCAAGGGTCGCATCGAAGAGGCGATCAAGGAGGTGCGCGAGTCGCTGGAGGCCGAGGACCCGGCGGCGATCAACGCTCGCACCGAGGCGCTGCAGACAGCGTTCCACGCGGTCTCCGAGGCGATGTACCAGAAGGCTCAGGCCGACGCGGCCGCTTCGGCCGATGGTGCTCGCCGGTGAGGCGACGGACAACGGCGCCTCCGCGGAGGAGGACGTCGTTGATGCCGAGGTGGTCGACGAGGGCAAGAGCTGACCTCGATGACCGACACCGAGTCGCACACCACGGGCTCCCCGAGACGCAGGAGATCGACGGAGCGGTTCGAGGCCCGCCACCGTCGAGCCAGTAGCAAGACGACGAGGCCCGCCTCGAGTCCATCCCCGCAGGGGAGGACCGGACCTCGAGCGAGAGCTCGTCAAGACCGCCGCCGAGCGCGATCAGTACCTGGCGCTTGCCCAGCGCACGCAGGCCGACTTCGAGAACTACCGCAAGCGCGTCGCGCGCGATGCCGCGGCCGCCCAGGAGCGCGGTGTGGCGAAGCTCGCCAAGGAGCTGCTGCCCGCGCTGGACAACCTCGACCGTGCGATCGAGGCGGCTGAGGACGAGGACCCGCTGCTGGCGGGTGTGCGGCTCGTGCGCTCGGAGCTCAGCGCGGCGCTCGCGCGCCTTGGCATCGAGGCGTTCGCGCCGCTTGGTGAGGCGTTCGATCCGAATCTCCACGAGGCGGTCGCCCAGCAGCCGGTGGAGGGCGCCGTCGAGCGGCGCCGTCGCCGAGGTCTTCCAGAACGGCTACCGCATGGGCGAGACGATCATCCGACCGGCCCGCGTGCTCGTGGCCGCGTAGAGGCACAGATCCCCATGGCAACCCGTCCCGACTACTACAAGACGCTCGGAGTGGACAAGAAGGCGAGCGCCGATGACATCAAGAAGGCGTATCGCAAGCTCGCGCGCACGTACCACCCCGATCGCAACCCCGACGACAAGCAGGCCGAGGAGCGCTTCAAGGAGATCTCCCAAGCCCACGACGTGCTCGGCGATCCCGAGAAGCGCAAGCAGTACGACAACGGCACCGGTCCGTTCGCCGGTGGGGCATCGGGTGGCCCCGGCTTCGGCGGCTTTGGCAACTTCGACTTCGACGCCTCCTCGATGGGCGACATCCTCTCCAACCTGTTCAGTGGCGGGGGAGGCGGCGGTGGCGGCGCCGGCGCGGGAGCGGGCCGGAGGTCGGCGTGCCCGCTCGCGCCCGCAGCGTGGACGCGACCTGGAGACCGAGGTGCGGATCTCCTTCGACCAGTCGATCTCCGGTGCGCAGATCCCGCTGTCGGTGCCGACCAGCAGCGTGTGCCCGACCTGTCACGGCACCGGCGCCAAGCCAGGCACCACCCCGAAGGTGTGTCCGCGCTGTGAAGGACGCGGGATCGAGAGCGAGGGGCAGGGCATGTTCTCGATCACCCAGCCCTGCTCGCTGTGCGGTGGCTCCGGCACCGTGATCGAGGACCCCTGCCCGACCTGTCACGGCTCGGGCGCGGTGCGCACGGTCAAGAAATTCCGCGTCAACATCCCCGCCGGCGTGAAGGAGGGCTCGCGCATCCGCGTGCCCGGCAAGGGCGAGGCGGGTGCGCGCGGCGGACCGGCCGGCGACCTCTACGTCGTCACGCACGTCGATCCCTCGCCCGCGTTCAAGCGCAAGGGCGACAATCTCGAGGTCGAGGTTCCGCTCACGATCCCCGAGGCGCTGCTCGGCGCCGAGGTGCGCGTGCCGACGCTCGACGGCTCAAAGACGCTGCGCGTGAAGCCCGGCACCCATCACGGCGCCGCTGCAGCGTCTGCGTGGCGAGGGGCCACCGAAGCTCGGCAGCAAGAGCCGAGGTGACATCCACTACCGCTTCACGCTCGACGTGCCCGAGCGAGCTGAGCGACGAGCAGCGCGCCGCCGTGGATGAGCTCTCGAAGGTGATGAACGGCAATCCGCGCGCCAAGCTGTTCGCGGACGTCGGCAGCTGCCCTGATGATGCCTCCGGAGTCACCCCGTGACCGGCAAGCGCGTCACCCGTGTCGAGGTCGAGACCGACCGCGGCGTGTTCATGATCTCGGTGGCCGCCGAGCTCGCCGACATGCACCCGCAGACCCTGCGCATGTACGAGTCGCGTGGGCTGGTGGAGCCCAAGCGCTCGCCCAAGGGCACGCGCCTGTACTCCCAGAGCGACGTCGAGAAGCTGCGCCGCATCCACGAGATGACCGGCGAGCTCGGTCTCAACCTCGCCGGCGTGCAGCGCGTGCTCGACCTCGAGTCCGAGGTGCAGGAGATGCACGCGCGCATCGAGGAGCTCGAGCTGCAAGCGCTGCACGCCCAGGTCGAACTGGCCGAGGAGCTCGAGCAGGTGCGCCGCTCCTTCCGTGCCGAGCTCGTCCCGTTTCGGGAGCTCCCGCACCGACCTCGTGCGCGCGGCGGATGCTCGCTCGCCCTTTCGGGTACCGAGACGAGAGGCCAACCGAGGACGGGAGACAGGTGACACCCCCAACGGACAGACGCCAGGCGGCCCCGCGATGCAAGCCCCTCCCGAGGAGGAGCAGAAGCCGCTGGAGCGCTTCGGCAAGGACCTCACCGAGCTGGCCGAGCAGGGCAAGCTCGACCCGGTGATCGGACGCGACGAGGAGATCCGCCGCGTGATCCAGGTGCTCTCGCGCCGCACCAAGAACAACCCGGTGCTGATCGGCGAGCCCGGCGTCGGCAAGACCGCGATCGTCGAGGGACTGGCCCAGCGCGTCGTCTCCGGCGACGTGCCCGAGTCGCTGCGCGAGCGGCGCGTGATCGCCCTGGACATGGGCGCCCTGATCGCGGGCGCGGTGTATCGCGGCGAGTTCGAGGAGCGTCTGAAGGGCGTGCTCAAGGAAGTCTCAGAGGCTCAGGGCACGGTGATCCTGTTCCTCGACGAGCTGCACACGATCGTGGGCGCCGGCGCCGCGCAGGGAGCGGTCGACGCCGCCAACCTGCTCAAGCCGATGCTCGCGCGCGGGGAGCTGCGCTGTGTGGGCGCCACCACGCTCGACGAGTACCGCAAGTACATCGAGAAGGACGCGGCGCTGGAGCGGCGTTTCCAGCCGGTGATGGTGGGCGAGCCGAGCGTGCAGGACACGATCGCGATCTTGCGCGGGCTGAAGGAGCGCTATGAGACCCACCACGGCGTGCGTATCCAGGACAGCGCCCTGATCGCGGCGGCCACGCTTTCGCATCGCTACATCGCCGACCGCTTCCTACCCGACAAGGCGATCGACCTGATCGACGAGGCGGCCTCGCGCTTGCGCATCGAGATCGACTCGGTGCCCACCGAGATCGATGAGGTCGACCGGCGCGTGATGCAGCTGGAGATCGAGCTGACCTCGCTGCGCAAGGAGAAGGACGAGGCCTCGCAAGAGCGTCGCGAGGCGATCGAGGCCGAGCTGGCCGAGCTGCGTGAGCGATCCAGCGAGATGCGCGCCCAGTGGGAGAAGGAGAAGCAGGCGATCCAAGGCGTTCGCGAGACCAAGGAACGCCTGGAGCAGGCTCGTGTTGAGGCCGAGCGGGCCGAGCGCGAAGCGAACCTGCAGCGCGCCGCGGAGCTGCGCTACGGCGAGATCCCCGATCTCGAGCGCCAGCTTGCCGAGCATGAAGCCGCGGAGCGCGCAAAGGGGGACGACGAGGCCGGCGCGGATGCGCCCGAGGCTCCGCAATTCCTCAAGGAGGAGGTCGACGCCGAGGACGTCGCCGAGGTCGTTGCGCGCTGGACCGGCATCCCCGTCTCGCGCCTGCTCGAGGGCGAAGTGGAGAAGCTGATCCACATGGAGGAGCGCTTGCACGAACGCGTCGTCGGGCAGGACGAGGCGGTCGAGGCGGTGGCCACCGCGCTGCGCCGCTCGCGCGCGGGACTGCAAGACCCCAATCGCCCGATCGGCACATTCCTTTTCCTCGGTCCCACCGGCGTCGGCAAGACCGAGCTGGCACGCGCGCTGGCGGAGTTCATGTTCGACTCCCAGGACGCGATGGTGAGGATCGACATGAGCGAGTACATGGAGAAGCACTCCGTCTCTCGCCTCGTCGGAGCACCTCCCGGGTATGTCGGCTATGAAGAGGGCGGTCAGCTCACCGAGGCGGTGCGCCGCCGTCCCTACAGCGTCGTGCTGCTCGACGAGATCGAGAAGGCACACCCCGACGTGTTCAACACGCTGCTGCAGGTGATGGACGACGGGCGTCTCACCGACGGCCAGGGTCGCACGGTGGATTTCAAGAACACCGTGCTGATCATGACCTCCAACATTCCGGTGTCGGCCACTGGCGATGACATGCGCTCGGAGCTGACTCAGCACTTCAAGCCCGAGTTCATAAACCGGCTCGATGACATCGTGCGCTTCGACCCGCTCTCGCGCGAGCAGATCGGCGAGATCGTGGATCTGCAGCTGCAACACGTGATCGAGCGCGTAGCCGAGCGCGGTGTGCAGTTGGAGATCACTCCAGCCGCCCGCGAGCTACTGGGCAACATGGGCTATGACCCGACCTATGGCGCGCGGCCGCTGCGGCGAGTGATTCAGAAGCAGCTGGTGGACAAGCTCGCGCTCGCGCTGCTCGAGGGGCGCTTTCACGCCGGCGAGGCGGTCCTCGCCGACGCCGTGGACGGGGAGGTTTTGCTGGAGGCGGCACAAGTTCCCGCAGTCTGAACCGATACGATGCGGGCGCACCCAACGGAGGAGACGAGGCCCGATGCGACAGATAGGCAGGCGCGGCAGCTCGGCGCGCGTAGGCGTACTTGGAGCGATGCTGGTTTCGGTCGCGCTGTTCGGCATGATGCTTGCGCCTGCGCTGGCTTCGGCGATCGTCGGATGGCGACGACTACGCCGAAGGCGGCTCCGGCTCCGGTTAACACCGCGGCGCCCACGCTCACAGGCACCCCCGCGCTCGGGCAGACGCTCACCTGCTCCACGGGCACTTGGGCCAACAACCCGACCAGCTTCTCCTACTCGTGGCTGCGCAGCGGCGTGCCGATCGCCGGGCAGGCCGGCAGCACATATGTCGTGCAGGGCGCCGACGAGGGGCACGTGATCTCCTGTCAGGTGACCGCGGGTAACGGCGGCGGGGACTACACGATCACGGGTTTGCCGAGCGGGTCATACAAGGTTGTATTCAGCACCTACTCGGAGAGCCTCAACTACCTGACCCAGTACTACAACGGAAAGTCAGCTCTAGGCGAAGCGACTCCCGTGCCGGTGACTGCCCCGAGCACGACCGGCGCCATCAACGCCGAACTGCACGCTGGCGGTCAGGTCAGCGGATACGTGACCGACTCTTCTACGCACGCTCCGATCGAAGATGTGTATGTCTGTGCCGAGGAAGCGGCGAGCGAACCCAAGGCTGGCGGCTGCGAATTTACGGCTGCGACTGGTGAATATACGATCAAAGGCCTGCCCAGTGGTTCTTATACGGTTGAGTTCGAGACGTTCTTTTCCAGTCAGAAATATTTGAGTCAATTCTACAACGGTGAGTCCGTGGTCGGCGAAGCCAATGCCGTTGCGGTTACTGCCGGGACCACGACCGCTGGGGTCAATGCCGAACTACGTCCCGAAAGTCAGGGCGGTCAGATCGAAGGCAAGGTGACCAAGGCATCTGGTGGCCAAGAAATCGCGAATATGCAGGTGTGCGCCGACGAATACGACGAGGACGGACTCTACGGTGGCTGCACGTCAACGAACTCAAAAGGCGAATACACACTCTCTGGGTTGGCTGAAGCGAAGTATATCGTTGAATTCTCGCCTTACGAATGCGCGTCGGAATCCTGTAAGCCCTTGAACTACGTGGCTCAGTACTGGAAAGACCAGCCGACGTATGAGATTGCCACGTCGGTTGAAGTAAAAGCCAACGAAACGGTCCACGGCATAGACGCGAGTATGGTCACAGGTGGCAAGATTGAAGGACGTGTGACGGCGAAGGTGGATGGAGCGCCGTTGTCAAATGTCGAAGTGTGTGCGTCGGAAGGCGCTAGTTTCGAATGTGCCATTACGAACAGCAATGGCGCATACGTGATCGTCGGGCGCCCGGCAGGATCGTCGTACACGCTCCTGTTTGGTCCGGAGTCCGGAAACTATCTGTTCCAGTCGAAAAGCAGCGTGATAGTGACGCCGGGCGTCACGGCGATAGTCAATGAGGAACTCCCTGAAGGTGGTCAGGTCACCGGAAAGGTAACCGACGCTTCAACGCATGCCGCGATCGAGGGGATCAGGGTGTGTCCCAGTAGTAGTTTTCTACAGTGTACCTACACCAACGGTGCCGGCGAATACACGATCGTTGGCCTTTCGGGTACCTTTGAAGTCGATTTCTATCCGGGAACCGAAGCCCAGAATTACATTGCGCAAATTGTCGATGGTGTCGAAGTCGCGCCGGGGAGCGTTAAGTCCGGTGTGAACGTTGAATTGCAAGCCGGCGGGGAGATCAGCGGGACGGTGACTGATGCGTCGACCCACTCGGGGCTTACGAATATCGTTGTGTGTGCTGAAGAGATCGGCGGCGTCCACGACGAAAACTGTGCGTACACGACTACCGGTGCCCCCTCCGTCAGCGCTACCAGCAACGCCCTGACGGTCCCCAGCGACAACTTCACCCAGGCCAAGGTCCCGTCGTTCAACTCCAAAACCGACGACATCGACTTCTTCTTCACGTTCCCAACGGCGGGCACGTTGAAGTGGAGCCTGTTCTTCAAGAACGCCGATGTCGGTTTCGCGGACTCGCTCGGCGTCTCGCTCGGCGCCGACGAACCGGCGTTCGCCGAAGCGGCCAGGCGGAAAGGCAAAAAAGCGAAAGCCAAGAAGTGCAAGAAGACCCAAACGAAGCACAGGGGCAGGTGCGTGGCCACGCTGGTGTCGTTCGCCAGCGGCTCACAGAGCGTCCCCGCGGGCACCGTCGAGATTGAGGTGCACGCCGACTCCAGAGCCCTGAAGGCGTTGAAAGCCGGTCACACCCTGCACGTGAGCGGCACGTTCACGTTCCAGTCGGCGCTGGGCGGGCCTCCGGTCGCACACACGGTCTCCACGGTCGTGCACTTGAGCAAGAAAGCCTCCAAAGCCAAGAAACACGGGAAAGGCAAAAAGCGCTAGGAGTCTGTGGCGGGGCGCCGGTGATGTAAGCCGGCGCCCAGGGCGTACACCCCTGTTAGGCGGCGAGGTTGGCCGGCAGTGCGCTCGCGACGGAGCGCATCTGAGACTCGCCGAGCCTGGCCGAGAGCCGGCGAATGTTGAGGGCGTCGTTAAACGCCTGCAGGAAAGCACTGTCGGCGGTGTCTGGGAGCGGCTCCCCGAGCGTCTCATCGAACCACTGCGCCACTTCCGCCAGGCGCCACACCTTCATACGCCCGCCCAGGTCGCCCGCGGCCGGTGGAAAGCCCCCTGGTCCGCGCTTGCCGTTCACGAGCAGTCTCACGCTCTCAGCACTGCGTCCGGATCGAGCGGCGATGTCGCTCATGCTCAGCAGGTCGTATTCGTGGACACGCAGCACCGTCGCCTCTGGCAGAGCGCTCGTCAGTTCGCCGAGCGCCATCGCGAGCGCGTCCGGAAGGTTTGGCGCAACGCGGTCGAATTCGTATAGGAACGATTCATCCGTATCCGATCCATCCTCGTGGGGCCCCATCAGAGAAGCTTCGTCGATGCGCTCATACAGATGGATCGAAAGGTCGTCGAGGGTTCTGCCGGGGGCGAGAAATTGGATTGTGAACGTGTGTTCTTTCATGGCTTTTGGTGGGGGCAGCGGTTTACGTAGCGGTTGATCCTCGCGGCCTCGTTGTCGGCGCTCCGTGGCGAGCTGTTAACTGAGAGCGGACGACACCTGCCCGTCTCTCCTCCTGGGCAGTAGATGATCGCCCAGTGAGCACGGTTCGTCGCGACATGAAACCCATTCCTTTCGGCTCTCTTGAGCGCTGCCTCGACAGCCTTCTTTGGATGTTTTGAACGCAATGGTAGCAGGGGTGTTGGGAGTTGCCAACAGGACGAGCGAGCATGTGCTGCGCCACCCCCTACTCCGACGGCCGGGCGCGATTGGGACAGATGTCCCGGTTGATCTACGCGGCGATGATCTGCGCGGCCAGGATCGCCGCGTTACGGGCGTTGTCCAACCCAACGCAAGCAACCGGCACCCCCGGCGGCATCTGCACGATCGAGAGGATCGCGTCAAGGCCGCCGGCGGCCGTGAGGCGCCCGGATAGCGGCACACCGATCACGGGCAGGTCGGTGTGTGCGGCGACCGCGCCGGGGAGCGCCGCGGAGATGCCCGCGCCCGCGATGATCACTCGCAGGCCGCGCGACTTGGCGCTCTTTGCGTACTCGGCCACCGTGTCGGCTTCGCGATGAGCGGACATGACCTGCATCTCATGCGGGATGCCGCGGTCGCGCAACTCCTTCGCGGCCTTCTCCATCGCGTCCATGTCGCTGGCGGAGCCCATCACGATGCCGATCAGCGGACCGGCGACGTCGAACTCCTCGAGCTTCGCCTGCTCCTCGGCCTCGGCGAGATGGATCGGTGTGGGGGCCGCGTCGCTCATGGTGCGCTCGGAATCCTCTCATGTTCGGCACTCGCGGCGATGTCGCGCCGCATCTGCATCCCCGTCGAAGGAGATCTTCTGCGCCGCCGTGTAGGCAGCCTCGCGCGCCGATCGCGCGCTGGGCGCCGAGCGCAGTCACGTTCAGCACGCGCCCACCTGCGGTGACGATCGTCTCCTGATCGTGGGCGGTGCCGGCGTGCGTGACCTCGATGTCGGGCCCCACCAGCTCCAAGCCTTTGATCTCATCGCCGCTCGAGGAGGACGCGGGGTAGCCTGCGCTTGCGAGCACCAGCGTCACCGCCCAGTCGTCGGTCCAATCCAACTCGGAGCCGTCGAGCCCGCCCGGGCGCGTGGCGGCCAGCAGCAGCTCCAGCAGGTCCGAGCGCAGGCGTGGGAGCACCGCCTGGGTCTCGGGGTCGCCGAAGCGCACGTTGAACTCGAGCACGCGCGGGCCGTCGGCGGTGAGCATCAGCCCCGCGTAGAGCACGCCGTGGAACGGCGTCCCGCGCTCGCGCATCAGGTCCACGACCGGCTGGTGCACGCCGGCGGCGAGCTCGCGCACGCTGCCGGCGTCGAAGCCGGCCACCGGCGAGTAGGAGCCCATCCCGCCCGTGTTGGGTCCCTCATCGCCGTCGAAGATGCGCTTGAAGTCGCGGGCGGGCGCCATCGGCACGGCACGCACCCCGTCGCACAGCGCGAGCAGCGACAGCTCCTCGCCCACCAGCAGCTCCTCCACGATTGCGCTCGCCCCGCCCTCGCCGAAACGACCCTCGAGGAAGATCTCACTCAACGCGGCGCGTGCTTGCGGCCGCATCCTCGGCGACCGTCACTCCCTTGCCCGCGGCGAGCCCGTCGGCCTTCACGACGACGCCTGGGTTGGCCAGCTCTCGCACCGCCTCGATGCCCTGCTGCAGCGACTCCACGCGTCGCCAGCGCGCGGTTGGGCACGCCGGCTTGCTCCATTGCGTCCTTGGCGAACGCCTTCGAGCCCTCCAGCCGCGCGGCCGCCGCGCTCGGGCCAAACGCGGCGTGACCGCGAGCTGCGAGCGCGTCGACCAACCCGGCGACGAGTGGGACCTCCGGCCCCACCACGGTCAGCTCGACGCCCTCGCGCTCGACTGCCGCCACGAGCCCTTCGATGTCATCCGCGGCGACATCCAGCAGTCGAGCATCCTTCGCGATCCCAGCGTTGCCGGGCGCGCACAGCAGCTCGGGCTTCTGCGGCGAGCGCGCGAGCGCCCGCACGAGCGCGTGCTCACGCCCGCCGGCTCCTACGACGAGTACGCGCAAGGTCAGAGCGAGGCTATGAACTCATCGACCGGAATTGCGGCGAGCGTCTCGTAGCGACCGGTACCGCGAGACCCCAGCTCCAGCGACACGCGTGCCATCGTCTGCTCGTCTGGGGCCTCCACGACCGAGATGAAGTCGACCGCACCGAGCGTCGCCCACTGCGCCTTGACGGTGGCGCCGAGCTGCTCGACCTCCTTGTTGACCTCGCGAATGCGCTGCGGGTTGTTCTTGACGGTCTGCACCCCCTCGGGGGTCAACGTCGAGAGCATGATGTATGTGGGCATAGCTCCTCCGCCTTTGCGAGTTGGTTCGCGCCGAGCGGCGCGCTCACTCTCGTTGTACAGGATCGCCGGGCGTCACGGCGATCGGAGGCGGTCTGGAAGCGGGCTGAGGGGTGCCGCGCCGCGTACCGTCCCAAGCGGCGGCGATAATCCAAAGGGTGATCGCTCGATACACCCGCCCCGAGCTGGGCGCCCTGTGGACCGACGAGGCGCGCATGGAGACATGGCGGCGCGTGGAGGTGGCCGCCTGCGAGGAGCTGCCGGCGCTGCTCGGCGAGGGTGAGGGTCCGACGCCCGCGGAGCTCGAGGCGATTCGCGCGGCGACGTTCACCGTGGAGGCGGTCAACGAGCGCGAGCGCACCACCGATCACGACGTGGCCGCGTTCGTGGACGTGCTGTCGGCAAGCGCCGGCGAGGCGGGTCGCTGGATCCACTTCGGGTTGACCTCCTCGGACGTGCTCGACACCGCGCTCGCGTTGCAGCTGCGAGCGGCGGGCGATGCGGTTGTGCCGGGGGCGCACGAGCTCGTGCAGGCGCTCGCCAACCGTGCGCGTGAGCAGGTGGACACGCTGTGCGTGGGGCGCACCCACGGGGTGCACGCCGAGCCGACGACCTTCGGCGTGAAGCTCGCGGGCTTCGCGTTCGAGGCACACCGCAACGCGCTGCGCCTCGCAGCGAGCCTTCGAGCAGGCCGCGGTCGGGGCGATCTCGGGCGCGGTCGGCACATACGCGGCGACGAGCCCGGAGTTCGAGCGACGCGTGCTGGGCAGGCTCGGACTGGCGCGCGAGGACGTCTCCACGCAGGTCGTAGCGCGCGACCGCCACGCCGAGCTGCTGCAGGCGATCGCGCTCGCCGGGGCCGGCCTCGAGCGACTGGCGACCGAGATCCGTCATCTGCAACGCACCGAGGTGCGCGAGGCGAGGGAGCCGTTCAGGGCTGGACAGAAGGGCAGCTCGGCGATGCCCCACAAGCGCAACCCGATCAAGAGCGAGCAGATCTCAGGGCTCGCGCGCGTGCTGCGCGCTAACGCGCAGGCGGCGCTGGAGAACGTGGCGTTGTGGCACGAGCGCGACATCTCCCACTCCTCGGTCGAGCGCGTGATCCTGCCGGACTCGACGATCCTCATCGACCATCTGCAGCACAGCGCCACGAGGCTCGTGCAGGGCCTGGCGGTCGATGAGCAGCGGATGCGCGCCAACCTCGAGCTGACCCACGGTGCGATGTTCTCTCAAGCGCTGCTGCTGGCGCTGGTGGAGGGAGACCCCGAGCGCAATCGCCCGCCGATGGTGCGCGACGACGCCTACCGCGTCGCCCAAGAGCTGGCCCAGCGCGCCTGGGACGAGGGCACGCCGCTGCGCGAGCTGCTTGCCGCCGACGATCGTGCCGCCGGCCTCGACCTGGATGCGATCTTCGACTATGGCCACTACACGCGCTACGCGCACGAGATCGTGCGCGCGGATCGTCGACGAGATCGCCTGACGCCGTTGGTAGCATCGCGAAAAGTGACCGCTCTAGCCGATCTGCCCCTCCTCGCAAGCGGCAAGGTGCGCGAGCTGTATGACCTGGACGACCGTCTGCTGATGGTCGCCAGCGACCGCATCTCCACCTACGACGCGGTGCACCCGACGCCGATCCCCGACAAGGGCAAGGTGCTCACGGGACTGTCGGCGTTCTGGTTTGAGAAGACCAAGCAGATCGTCGCGAACCACATGATCTCCGCAACCGACGGTGTGCCGGCCGAGGCGCGCGGACGGGCGCTGGTGGTGCGCAAGCTGAAGATGCTGCCGGTGGAGTGCGTGGTGCGCGGCTACATCACAGGCTCGGGCTGGAAGGACTACCAGGCGAGCGGCAAGGTGTCGGGCATCGAGTTGCCGGCGGGCCTGCGCGAGTCCGAGCAGCTGCCCGAGCCGATCTTCACGCCGAGCACGAAGGCCGAGGTGGGCCACGACGAGGCGATCGACTTCGAGCGTGCCGCCGAGCTGGTGGGCGACAGGAACCTGATGGAACGCGTGAGGGACATCTCGATCGACCTGTACTCCTATGCCGCCGCGCACGCGCGCGAGCGGGGAGTGATCCTCGCCGACACGAAGTTCGAGCTGGGGCTCGACGAGGACGGCGAGCTGGTGGTCGGCGACGAGGTGCTCACGCCCGACTCCTCGCGCTACTGGCCCGTTGAGGGGTATGAGGTGGGCAAAGGGCAGCCGAGCTTTGACAAGCAGTACGTGCGCGACTGGGCGGCGGGCAGCGGCTGGGACAAGAAGCCGCCGGCGCCTGCGATCCCCGACGACGTGGTTGCGGGCACGAGGGCACGCTACGTAGAGGCGTATGAGCTGATCACGGGCGAGCCGTTCGACGCGTGGCTGGCGCGCACCGCGTGAGAGCACGCGTGCTGATCCGCCCGAAGGCGGGCATCCTCGACCCGCAAGGCGAGGCGGTGCAGCGCGCACTGCCCGCGCTTGGCTTCGAGGGCGTCGCGAATGTCCACATCGGCCGGCTCGTGGAGCTGGACGTGGAGGACGTCAGCCAGCTCGAGCCGATGTGCGAGAAGCTGCTCGCGAACCCGCTCGTGGAGGACTACGAGATAGTCCTCACCGGCGAGTGACGCCGGACGCGCGATCCGGGCCCGCCGGTCGGGAGGACCTCGCCGAGGTCCGCGCGATGAAGTTCGGGGTTCTTCAGTTTCCTGGCAGTTGCGACGAGGTGGATGCGCTGCACGCGGCACGACGCGTGGGCGACGCCGAGCTGTTGTGGCACGGCGAGCGCGACCTGAAGGGCGCCGATGCGATCGTGGTGCCGGGCGGGTTCTCCTACGGCGACTACCTGCGCGCGGGGGCGATCGCGCGCTTCTCGCCGGTGATGGAGTCGGTGATCGCATTTGCCCACGACGGTGGGCTGGTGCTCGGGATATGCAACGGCTTTCAAGTGCTGTGCGAGGCGAAACTGCTGCCGGGGGCGCTGTTGCCGAACGCGAACCTGCGGTTCACCTTCAGGCAGGTCGAGCTGGACGTGGTGGAGGCCGACACGGCGTTCACCTGCGCGTGCGCGGCGGACGGGGTCGACGCTCCTCCGGGCGGGGATGGGCGCCACACCCTGAGCATCCCCGCGAAGCACTCCTGGGGTCGCTACTACGCCGACGAGTCAACGCTTGAGAGCCTGGAGCGCGACGGTCAAGTGGTGTTGCGCTACGCGCCCGGTGAGAACTTCAACGGTTCGCTGCACGACATCGCGGGCGTGCGCAACGAGAAGGGCAACGTGTTCGGCTTGATGCCCCATCCTGAGCACGCCGTGGACGAGCTGACGGGCTCGACCGACGGGCTGTGCATCTTCGCGTCGATGCGCATGGCGGTGGAGGGTGCGCATGTTTGAGTCGAGCGTCTTCCCGCCGGCGCGCGGGTCCGAGCGGGTTGCGGACGGCGCTGGTGTCTGAAGCTCCCCAGGCGACGTTGCCGACCGTCGAGGATGCGCTAGCGCTCGGGCTCACGCGCGCCGAGTACGACCTGATCTGCGACAAGCAGGGCCGCGCTCCAAATCAGGTGGAGCTGGCGATGTACTCGCTGCTGTGGAGCGAGCACTGCGCGTACAAGCACTCCAAGAAGCTGCTGCGCACCCTGCCGACGGAAGGCGAGTACGTGGTGATGGGCCCCGGTGAGAACGCGGGCGCGGTGGACATCGGCGACGGGCTCGTGTGTGCGTTCAAGGTCGAGTCCCACAACCACCCCAGCGCGGTGGAGCCGTTCCAGGGCGCGGCCACGGGCGTGGGGGGGATCCTGCGCGACATCTTCGCGATCGGCGCGCGCCCGATCGCGGTGCTCGACTCGCTGCAGGTTCGGCGAGCCGCATCTCAAATCGCACATGGCCTCGAAGTCCGGGGATGGGGAAAATGGAGAGCAGGAGGGAAGTCGGAGTGGGACCGCTGGAGTCGGGGCTCGCTCGCGCTACCTGCTCGACCGCGCGGTCGCGGGAATCGGCCACTACGGCAACTCGATCGGGGTGCCGACCGTCGGCGGCGAGGTGTACTTCGAGGGCCCCTACGAGCAGAACTGCCTCGTGAACGCGATGGCGCTCGGGATCGCCCGCCGCGAGCAGCTCGTGACGAGCGCGGCGGTGGGGATCGGCAACGTGGTGCTCCTGTTCGGCGCCTCCACCGGTCGCGATGGGATCGGTGGCGCCTCGGTGCTCGCCTCCGCCGAGCTGGGCGAGGACGACGACAAGCGTCCCGACCGTGCAAGTGGGCGATCCGTTCGAGGAGAAGAAGCTGATGGAGTGCTCGCTCGAGCTGCTCGAGCGCGGGCTGCTCGTGTCCCTGCAGGATCTCGGTGCGGCCGGGCTCACCTCCTCCGCCTCGGAGATGGCGTCGAAGGGCGAGGTGGGGATCGACATCGACGTCGCGAGCGTGCCGTTGCGCGAGGCCGACATGGAGCCGTTCGAGATCATGGTGAGCGAGTCCCAGGAGCGGATGCTGTGCGTGGTGGAGCCCGCCAACGTCGGCGCGGTGCTCGAGCTGTGCGAGAAGTGGGAGGTCGGCGGCGCGCCGATCGGCACGGTCACCGACACCGGTCAGATGCGCGTGTTCAAGGCGGGCGAGCTGGTCGGAGAGATGCCGGTGCGGGCGCTGGTGGATGACTGTCCGCTCTATGACCTGCAGCCCGTCAAGCCGACCCGCACGCCATACCCAGCGCCGGAGGCGCTCCTCCCCCAAAAACCCCCGCGAGCGAACACCGCGGGCACGCCCGATACGAACGTCACCGGCGGCTGGACCGCAGCTGAGTTGCTGCGCGCGCTGCTGTCCTCGGCCAACATCGCCTCGCGCAGGCCCCTGTTCGAGCAGTACGACGCGATCGTGCAGTCGCGCACGGTGCGTCGTCCCGAGCAGGCGGACGCCGCCGTGCTGCAGCTGCCCGAGCGGGAGCGCGTTGGCGGTGAGCATCGACTGCAACGGCCGCCGCGTCGCGGCCGACCCCTACACGGGCACGATCGCGGCGGTGCTCGAGTGCGCGTCGAATCTCGCGTGCGCGGGGGCGATCCCGCTGGGGACCACCAACAACCTCAACTTCGGCAACCCCGAGAAGCCCCACATCGCCTGGCAGTTGACCGAAGCGGTGCGCGGTCTCGGCGAGGCGTGCCGTGCGCTCGATGCGCCGATCGTGGGTGGCAACGTGTCGCTCTATAACGAGGGCCCCGCGAGCGCCGGGCCGATCTACCCCACGCCCGTGATCGGGATGGTGGGCAAGCTTCCCGACGCGCGCCGCGCGGGCCGCCTCGGCTTCGCGCGCGCGGGAGACGCGATCGCGATCGTCGGCCCCTTCCAGCCGTCGCTTGAGGCGAGCGAGCTGGCGAAGCTGTGGGGCTGGGAGCTCCCCGACGGGCTCCCCGCGATCGACATCGACGCGGTTGCCGCTGCGCAGGCAGCCGTCCGCGAGGCGGTGCGCGCGGGCACGCTCACAAGCGCCCACGACATCGCCGAGGGCGGCCTCGCGGTGGCGTTGGCGGAGTGCTGCCTGGCCGGCGAGCTCGGAGCGCGTGTGCGCTTCGAGGCGGACTTGTTTGGGGCTGCGTCGCTCGGTGCGACGGGACGCGAGCTGGATTGGAGCGGAATCTCGGCCGCGACCGCGGCCACGCTCTTCGGTGAGGGCTGCGGGCGGCTTCGTGGTGAGCGGCGGCGAGGACGCGCTGCGGACGCTCGGCGAGCGGACGGATGTGCGGATCGTGGGCAGAGTGGGCGGCGGGTCGCTGCAAATCGAGTGCCTCGCGCGCACAGGCGCAGAGCAAATCGAGTTGTCACTGTCCGACCTCGCTTGGGCACATGGCGCGCTCGCGGAGCTGTTTGCGTGAGTGTATGTATTACTTTTTGTGCAATTCACGATAGTAGCTACATATCGTAGTCACCACTGGCAATCGCGCAAAAAGTGAATAACAGCCTCTCTACCCCGAACAGTCCACCGCGATGAGCTGCGCGGCTGCTAGCGTAAGGCAAACGATGCCCTTGGACCCTCGTCCGGAGGACCGTGACGGACCGCGCGACGAGTGCGGTGTGTTTGGCATATACGCGCCCGGACACGAGGTCTCGCGCCTGTCGTACTTCGCGCTGTACGCGCTCCAGCACCGCGGCCAGGAGTCGGCGGGGATCGCGGCGGCCGACCACGGCGGCAACATCATGACCCGCCGCGAGCTGGGGCTCGTGAGCCAGGTGTTCACCGAGAACGACCTGCGCACGCTCGCCGGGGAGCTTGCGATCGGCCACGTGCGCTACTCCACCACCGGGTCGAACGCGTGGGAGAACTCCCAGCCGGTGCAGCGCTCGGAGGGCACCGACGGGTCCAGTCGCGAGCTCGCGCTCGCCCACAACGGCAACCTCATCAACGCGGTCGAGCTGCACGACGAGCTGGCGGCGCGCGGCGTGTCGTTCAGCTCCACCTCCGATTCGGAGATCGTGGCGGCGCTGCTCGCCACCCATCCCGCGGAGCACATCGAGGACGCGATCGCCGACGTGCTCCCACGGTTGAACGGGGCGTTCTCGATCGTGGTGATGTGCAAGGACCGCGTGGTCGCCTTCCGCGACCCCCACGGCCTGCGTCCGCTGGCGATCGGCGTGCTCCCTAATGGAGTCTCCGGCGATTCCAGCGCTTCTCACCCTGGCGCTTCCCATCCCGGCGCCTCCCGCCCTGGCGTCTCCGGGAGGGTGGTGAGCCCGCGGCGGGCGAGTCGCAGCGCTACTGCGTCGCCTCGGAGTCGTGCGCGTTCGACATCATCGGCGCGACGCTCTTGCGCGACGTGGAGCCCGGCGAGATCGTCACGCTCGGCGCGAACGGCCTCGAGAGCCGGCGCGTGCTGCCGGATGCGCGCAAGTCGTTCTGTGTGTTCGAGTACATCTACTTCGCACGTCCCGACTCGCGCATGAACGGGCAGGTGCTGCAGGTCGCGCGCGGGCGCATGGGCGAGATCCTCGCGCGCGAGTCGCCGGTCGACGCGGACCTCGTGATCCCCGTGCCCGACTCCGGCAACGCGGCGGCACGCGGGTTCGCACGCGCCAGCGGCCTGCCCCAGGACGACGGGTTCGTGAAGAACCGCTACGTCGCGCGCACCTTCATCCAGCCCGGCCAGGAGCTGCGCAAGCACGGGTTGCGCCTGAAGTTCAACCCTTTGCCGGAGATCGTCGGCGGCAAGCGCCTGGTGGTGGTGGACGACTCGATCGTGCGCGGCAACACAACCCGCCAGATCGTGCAGATGCTGCGCGACGCGGGCGCCACCGAGGTGCACATGCGCATCAGCGCACCCCCGATCAAGCACCCGTGTCACTACGGGATCGACATGAGCACGCGCGAGGAGATGATCGCCCACGAGCGCTCGGTCGATGAGATCGCAGCCGAGCTCGGCTGCGACTCACTCGCCTACCTGTCGCTCGACGGGGTGTACGAGGCGGTGGGCGCCACCAAAGCAACCCACTGCGACGCGTGCTTCACCGGGCAACTACCCACTGTCGGGCAGCGACGGCGCGCAGGGCAAGTACGCCCTGGAGACCGT
This sequence comes from uncultured Solirubrobacterales bacterium, assembly GCA_963725165.1. Classification (GTDB taxonomy): domain Bacteria; phylum Actinomycetota; class Thermoleophilia; order Solirubrobacterales; family Solirubrobacteraceae; genus Palsa-744. The sequence continues at coordinate 150,346 of CAVRXK010000001.1, read as the reverse complement.
CGCCTCCTGACACGGTCCGCCCGGCTGGCGGCGGGTGCTGCTTCGGCGCGGATGCCGCGCCCCGGGATCGCTAGAGGGTGAGCGAACGCTCGTCGCGAGCCGCGCTCGCGTCGCTGTACTGGTTGTTGTAGGGGCGCCGCGTGATCAGGTCGTGGCGACCACGCCGGTTGGCGTTCACCCAACCCGCGCCGAGCGCGCCCAGCACGATGATTGAAAAAGTCATACCCACATTGAAGGAGTGACACACGCTTGTCACTGTGAGGTCGGTCACACGGTCCCCTCGGGCGCTCCGATAAGGTGCGCGAAGATGGCAACCGAGCCCACGCCTCTGCCGATCGCGGTGCTCGTGTCCGGCACGGGCACCAACCTGCAGGCGCTGCTCGACACCGTGCACGGACACGAGGCGCAGGTGGTGGCCGTTGCGTCGGGGGCGCCCGGTGCGCTCGCGTCTGGAGCGGGCGGCCGCGGCCGGGGTCGAGACGGCCGTGTTCGAGCGCTCCGCGCACGCTGACCGTCAGGCACGCGACCTGGCGATGGCCGACTGGCTCGCCGAGCGAGGAGTGCGCCTGGTGGTGCTCGCCGGCTACATGGAGCTGCTCGAGCGCCGCTTTCCTCGATCGCTTCCCAGAAGCCGTCATCAACGTTCACCCCTCGCTGCTGCCGGCCTTCCCGGGGCTGCACGCGATCGAGCAGGCATTGGCCTACGGCGTGAAGGTGTTCGGTGTGACAGTTCACTTTGTCGACGCCGGCGTGGACAGCGGTGCGGTGATCCTGCAGGGAGCACTGGAGCTGCCCGACGCGCACGACCCCGATCAGGGTGCTGGCGGCGCTGCGTCCGATCGAGCACGCGCTGCTGCCCGAGGCGGTGCGGCTGTTCGCGCGCGGGGCGCTCGGCATCGACTCCGCCAATCCGCGCCGGGTGACGATCGCCGCTCCCGCCGTCGAGGCTTCGTGACCTCCACGCGGACCGTCCGCCACGTGGATAATCTGCGGCTCGGATGACAGCCGAGCACGAGCACAGCACCGCAGCGGGCGCAGAGTTCACGGATCGAGCGCGCCGAGCCGGGTGGCGTGCGCGTGCGGCGTGCGCTGCTGTCGGTGTCGGAGAAGGCTGGCATCGTCGACTTCGCCCGCGGCCTGGTCGAGCTGGGCGTGGAGATCGTCTCCACCGGCGGCACCGCACGGGCGCTTGCCGACGCCGGGGTGCCGGTCCGCGCGATCGAGGACTTCACCGGCTTCCCCGAGATGATGGACGGCCGCGTGAAGACGCTCCACCCGCGTTTGTACGCGGGCCTGCTGGCGGTGCGCGACAACGACGAGCACCTGCAGGCCGCCGCCGAGCACGAGATCGAGCCGGTGGATCTCGTGTGCGTGAACCTGTACCCGTTCGAGCAGACGGTCGCGCGCGGCGACGCGATCGCCGAGGAGATCGTCGAGAACATCGACATCGGCGGCCCCACGATGATCCGCGCGGCGGCGAAGAACAGCGCGTTCGCGGCGGTGGTCGTGGACCCCGAGGACTACGAGGGTCGTGCTCGCTGAGCTGCGCGGAGTCCGACGGTCGACTGTCGCCTGGCCACTCGCCAGCGCTTGCGGCGGTCGCGTTTGCGACCACCGCGCGCTACGACGCCGCGATCTCGCGCTGGTTCGCGGCGCGCGCCTACGACGGCTTCCCTCCGCGCTGGGCGAGCAGCTACGAGAAGGTGATGGACCTGCGCTACGGCGAGAACCCGCATCAGCAGGCCGCTTTCTATGCCGAGGCGGGCGCGGAGCACGCACCTGCTGGCGGGCGTCGAGCAGCTGCACGGCAAGGAGCTGTCGTTCAACAACCTGCTCGACCTGTCCTCGCGCACGCGAGCTGGTCGAAGACTTCTCAGAGCCGGCGTGCGCGATCCTCAAGCACAACAACCCGTGCGGCTGCGCGCTCGGGCAGACCGTCCAGGAGGCCTACGAGCGCGCTTTCGCGTGCGACCCCATGAGCGCCTACGGCGGTGTGATCGCGGTCAACCGCCGCGTGGATCTAGCCTGCGCGCAGGCACTCTCCAAGCAGTTCATCGAGGTGCTGCTCGCGCCCGGCTACGACGCCGACGCGCTCGAGCTGTTGAAAGAGAAGAAGAACGTGCGCCTGCTGGAGCTCGCCGACTGGTCCGTGCGCCGGCAAGGGTATGGAGCAGAAGCCCGTGATCGGAGGCGTGCTCGTTCAGGACCGCGACATCGTGGCGGAGGGGCGTGAGCAGATGACGGTGATGGGCGCGACCGCGCCGCGAGAGCAACAGTGGGATGACCTGCTGTTCGCGTGGAAGGTGTGCCGCCACGTGCGCTCCAACGCGATCGTGATCGCCTCCGGCGGCGCCACGATTGGGATCGGGGCGGGACAGATGAGCCGTGTGGACGCGGTCAACATCGCGATCGAGAAGGCCCGCACCTTCCAGCCGGACTTGCTGGCCGGCTCCTCGCTCGCCTCCGATGCCTACTTCCCGTTCGCCGACGGCCCGCAGCTCGCGATCGACGCGGGCGTCACCGCGATCGTCCAGCCCGGCGGCTCGGTGCGCGACGCGGAGGTCATCGCCGCGGCCGATGCTGCAGGTGTGGCGATGGTGGCCACGGGCGTGCGCCACTTCCGTCACTAGTCAAAGCTACTGGGAATAGTGCTTTTGGTGCCCTCCCGAGGGAGGTACTTGACATCCTTGGCATAACGATATATCGTGAGCTTACTTTGATAGATCACGATAGGAGTTAGATATGTTTAGTCAAGGTCATAGACACCGACACCATCAACACCATGGGCCCGGTCCGCGCGATTTCGGACCCGGCGGGCGCGGCGGCTTCGAGGGGTTTGGATTCGGCGGATTCGGCGGTCCTGGCGGCGGTCGCTTCGGACGCGGCCGCAAGGCCCGTCGCGGCGATATCCGCACCGCCGCTCTGCTGCTGCTCGCCGAGGAGCCGCGCAACGGCTACCAGATCATGCAGGAGGTGGAGGAGCGCAGCGACGGAGTTTGGCGTCCCTCGCCCGGCTCGGTCTACCCGGCGCTGCAGCAGCTCGAGGACGAGGGCCTGATCCGTTCCAGCGAAGGCGGTGGCGGCACCGGCAAGGTGTTCGAGCTGACCGACGCCGGCCGTGACCATGTTCAGCAGCGCGACGCCGACGCTCCCGCCCCGTGGGAGCAGATGAGCGGCAACGTCTCAGACCAGGCGCATGAGCTGGCGGGGACGATGCGCGAGGTCGCTTCAGCCTTTGTGCAGGTGATGCGCACCGGCAGCGACACCCAGATCGCAGAGGCTCGCAAGCTGCTCACGGTGACTCGACGCGACCTCTACCGTATCCTCGCTGATGGAGATTCCCAGACCCCTGCGGAGGACTAGCGAGTGAGTCAAATCGATCCAGTGAGCAACGGCGCCGCGACGCCGCCCGGCGCGATCTCGGGCGGCGCGATCGCTGGCGCCGCGACGCCGGCCGCGACGCCAAACGGTGGCGGGCCGACCGGCGCCACCTCGAATGGCAGCGTCCCTGCGATCTCCGTGCAAGGGCTCACCAAGACTTACGGTGAGATCGAAGCCGTGCGCGGGATCGACTTCGAGGTGGCGCGCGGGGAAACGTTCGGCTTCCTCGGGCCCAACGGTGCCGGCAAGTCGACCACGATCTCGATGCTCTGCACGCTCGCACGTCCCACCGGCGGCTCCGCGCGCGTCTCCGGCATGGACGTGGTCACCCAGCGCGACAGCGTGCGGCGCAGCATCGGTCTCGTGTTCCAGGACACCACGCTTGACAACTACCTCTCGGCCGAACAGAATCTGCGCCTGCACGCCGAGCTGTACGGGATGCCGCGCGAGCGGATCGAGCCGCGCATGCAAACAGTGCTCGAGATGCTGCAGCTTTGGGATCGCCGCCAGAGCCTCGTCGGCACTTTCTCCGGTGGGATGAAGCGGCGACTGGAGATCGCCCGCGGCCTGCTGCACTCCCCGCGAGTGCTGTTCCTCGACGAGCCCACGATCGGGCTCGACCCGCAAACGCGCAGCTCGATCTGGTGCTACATCACCAAACTCGAAGACGAGCAGGACGTCACGATCTTCCTCACCACCCACTACATGGACGAGGCCGAGTACTGCGACCGCATCGCGATCATCGATCGCGGCAAGATCGTCGCGCTCGACACGCCCGAGGCGCTGAAGGCGAGCGTGGGCAAGGACCGCGTGCAGATCACCACCGACGACGACGAGGCCGCGATCGCCGCGCTCGGCGAGCGCTTCGGGATCGAGGCGCAGATCGCCGAAGGCTCGGTCACCTTCGGGGTCGAGTCGGGTGAGCAGTTCGTGCCGCGCCTGTTCGCCGAGCTTGGCCATCCGATCCGCTCGGTCAGCGTTGCGCGCCCATCGCTCGATGACGTGTTCATGTCCTACACCGGCACCACCATCCGCGACGCCGAGGCGGGCTCGACCGACATGATGCGCAACATGGCAAGGATGATGAGTCGCTGATGGCGGTTGAGACTTCCACACCCCTCCGCGCCGGGCAAGGCCCCGCGCACGAACTGGCCGCTCCAGCACGTGCCCGCCCGCAGCGTGCGGCAGCGAGCTGCGCGCGATCCGCGCGGTGTGGCGGCGCGAGCTGATCCGCTTCTCGCGCGACCGCCTGCGCATCCTCACCTCGCTGATCCAGCCGTTCCTGTTCCTGTTCGTGCTCGGCACCGGACTCTCATCGCTCGTGTCGGCCAGCACCCACGGGGTCAACTTCCGCACGTTCATCTATCCGGGGGTGCTGTGCATGGCGGTGATGTTCACGGCGATGTTCAGTGCCGCCTCGATCGTGTGGGACCGCGAGTTCGGCTTCCTGCGCGAGATGATGGTCGCGCCGGTCAGGCGCTCATCGATCGTGCTCGGCAAGTGTGCCGGCGGCGCCACCGTGGCTGCTCTCCAGGGCGTGATCGTGATGGCGATCGGCCCGCTCGTGGGCGTCCACTACACGCTTGGGCTCGCCCTGGAGATCTTTGGCCTGCAGCTGCTCCTGGCCTTCTCGATCACCGCGTTCGGGATGATGGCCGCCGCGCGCGTCACTCAGATGCAGTCGTTCATGGCGCTCATGCAGATGGCGATCATGCCGATGTTCTTCCTCTCCGGCGCGATGTTCCCGGTCAACAAACTGCCAACCTGGCTGGGGGTGCTCAATCGCCTGGATCCGCTCACCTACGCGGTCGATCCGATGCGCCGCGCGGTGTTCGCCCACCTCGACATCTCCCCGCTCGTGCGCCACGCCTTGGCGCCCGGCGTCACCTGGTGGGGCTGGCACGTGCCGGGTCTCTTGGAGGCCGCGATGGTGGCGATCATCGGGCTTGTGATGCTCGCGATCGCGATCGCCGAGTTCTCCAGCGTGGAGTAAGGCTGAGGGCCCGAGAACCTCAGGCCGGGATATCGGCGAGCAACACGCCGACGTCAAGGTCGTTCAATCCGTCGAGAGGCGAAGCCACGATGCTTCCCTCCCCGTAGATCTCACAGGATCGGTAGCCGTCCGCCCCTGGTCGCGTACGTACCTCGATGGCCCGGCCTGGCACATCCACCAGCCAGTAGGTGGGTACGTTCGCGCCGGCGTAAAGGTCGGCCTTCCTGCCGCGATCGAGTCGGTGCGATGTGACGGCGACCTCCACCACGACCAACGCGGTGCTGGGGTGGGTTCCGGCTGGCGGCCGCTGCGCGAGCAGTGCGATATCCGGCTCGGGCTCACAGTTGGGTGGTATGCGTAGCGGAGACTGAACGCGCACACGAGCAGCCGACAGGGCGAAATGGTCCACCAGCCGCTTCGAGCACCGCCGCGTGGGACGGTGACTGGGGGCTCATCTCGACCACCAGTCCGTCGAGCAGCTCGACGTGCTCGCCCTCCAGCGCTCCGGAGGCGACCATGTGCTCGTAAGTCTCCAGGTCGAGCCGGTGCAGTGGCGGGACGGTAGTGGAGCTCGCGACCATGGATCCATGCTACCGGCGTTGCGGGCAGCCAGGAGAGGCGGTGGTGTAAGTAAGGGGGGCCATGCCCCCTCATACGACGATCAAGCGCAGGCGGGACGCGCGCGCGCCGCGTCTTTGTGACTGGCGACTCAGCGCTCGACGGCCTGCATCGCCACGCCGAGTAGCGGGTCCTGCTTGCTGGTCTCCTGTGAGGTCTCAGCCGCGCGGATGCTCTCGCGCAGGCCGTCCTGGTCTCTGAGCAGCCGGCGTTCGGTGAGCGGCTGGATCAGCCCGCGCAGCGCGATCATCGGGCCGACCCAGCGCGGCGCCCACAGGCGCGCCGCGCGGCGTTCGATGCCGCGCTCGATCGCGTCGACGGCCTTGGAGACCGGGGCCGGTTTGCTGATGAAGGCGGGCGAGTTTCCGCGGATCCGCTCGGTCGAGGGCTGCGCGAAGCTGGCGCGCACGAGGTCGGTGTCGATGAAGCCGAAGTAAGCGCAGCCGACGCGCGCGCCGGTGGGCATCGTCTCCATGCGCAGTGAGTCGGTCAGCGCCTCCACGCCCGACTTGGCGGATGTGTAGGGCGCCATCAGCGGCGCATGCGCGACGGCCGACAGCGAGGAGATGTTCGAGCAGGTAGACCGCGCCGCTCGGTGATCTGGGAGATCAATGCGCGGTCGGTGCGCCACACGCCGAGGAAGTTGACCGCCAGCGTGCGCTCGACCTGCTCGATTGGAGCGGTGGCAAGCGGGCCGGTGAAGGCGATGCCGGCATTGGCGACGCCCACGTCGATCGCGCCGAAGCGCTCGACTGTCGCGGCCACCGGCGCGCTGCAGTGCGTCGTAGTCGGCGCACGTCGGCCTCGAACGCGGCCGCGCGGTCTCCCAGCTCGGCCGCCAACGCTTCCAGGCGCTCGGGCTCGAGACCCACGAGCGCTACGTTCGCGCCCTTGCGGTGCAAACGTCGAGCGGTCTCGGCGCCGATGCCGCGCGCGGCTGCCGGTGATGAACACGGTGCGGCCGTTCACGTCAAAGGGCGGAGAGGGATTGCGGCTCATCGGGTTGCAACTCTACGCGCTTGCGCTCGCCGTCGCCGTGGTGGCGGCTTCGGCGGGTTGACCGATACGACCGCGGCGCTGTTGGGCGCCAGTTCGAGCGCTACCGTCCCGGTGCTCGCGGAGACGCTTTCGATTTGTGTGGGCGCGTGCCACGACCCGTTAGCGGCGACTGTGCGGCCATCGAGCAGCACGTCGCTGGTGGCTTCCTGGGAAGGCGCGGTGAGGCGCTGGATCTGTGCTGTGCTCATACCGGCGCCCACCTCCAGGCTCAGTGTCAGCGGAGCGGCGCCCGGCGGTTCGTTGTCTGCGAGCACGAACTGGAGCGAGTGCTTCGACCCCGAGAACGCCGCGGCTACGAGATTGGGGGAGCCTTCGGCTGAGATCGTCGTGGGCAATGGACGTGTGCCGATCAGCGGCTTCGTGAGCAGCAGCGCGTACCACTCCGGCTCGGCGCTCAGCGCTCCGTCCGCGATGGCCGTCGGGGTCGGTGCACACAGTGGTGTGTAGCCCGCGCAGTTGGTGGGGTTCCCCTGAAGGTTGATCCCCGCCGCGCCGTCCGCCATCGCTTGCGTGATGTAGCCGGTTGCCCACAACGCCGAGGCGAACGTGTCGCTGATCCCTTCTACACCGCCGCAGGACACCGTGTTGGTCTCGTCGATACGCATCGGGATCCCGTATAGGTCGGCCACCTTCAGGTAGGTGTTCAGCGAGGTTGCCGCGGCTCCGCGGATCGCTGCGCTCAAGAGCGTTTCGATCGAAGGTGACGGCGTTTGTGCGCATCCGAGCGGATAGTGGTGGCCGGTCAGCATTACTGGTTTCTGAGCCAGCGCCTCCTCATCGCCCCATTCGCCAAACGCGCCCGAGCCCGACACGTCGGGACCTGCGATCGGCACGTCGGGAGTCAGCGCTTCGATCGCTTCGCGGTAGTCGCTGACCTGTTCCTGATAGCCCTGGGCGATCCAAGGCAGTTCCCGGAAACCGTGTTTTCCGTAAGCGTCTGGCTCGTTGCCGATCTCAACCGCGGCGAGGTAGGGCCCGAGCGCGGTGTGAGCGGCGGCCACCTCGCGTGCGGCGGTCGCGGGTTCGAAGTGCGCCAATCCCACCGTCAGCAGCACCCGCCATCCGCTACGACGGGCGAGCACGCCCAGCGCGCTCATCTGTGCGGGGCCGATCGTGCTCGACGCCCACGCCGGCCGCGGGTCCTCGGCGTCGGTCCAGGCGACGTTCTCATCCGCGGTGATCCCGCCGAAGCGCAAGATCCCCGGTCCCAGCGAGCGCAGCATCTGCACGAGATCGCCGCGATAAGCGTCCTGTCCCAGTTGCCCGAGCGCCGCCACCTCGAAGGACAATCCGAGAAACCGTGCCGGCACTGGTGCGCCCGGGGCGAGCGGGTTGACCGCCACCGTCACCGGAAGCGCCGGCTGTGCGCTCGCCTCGGTGGTCCACAACGCGAACGTCAGCGCAGCCACGGCGAGCGCGCTCAGCGCCGCGAGCCTTGCCCGTGTGGGCGGCCTTAGACGTCCTTGGCCGAAGGCGTTTGTTTGGCGAGCGAGTTGGCGCGACGGTCGACCGCGCCTGTGACTATCTGCTGTGCGAATCCGAACACAATTGCATAACCGAGCACCGCGCTCGCACTGGTGAACTTGAACCCCTGGATCAGTTCTGACTCCACCAGGATCACGCCGGCGAGCGCGCTGGCGGCGCCTGCAAGCGTCTTCAGCACGAGCTGCTGGTTGAAGATGCGGTAGGGCGTCTGCACGCGTTCGCCGGTGGCGAGCGGGATCACGACCGACAGCAGACCCCCGAGCATTCCCGCCAGCTCCACCGTGAAGACATCCAGGGGGTGTAAGGAGCCTCCCAGTGGACACAGCTCTTCTTTGCCGTGGCGCACGCACAACTCGACGATCTGCGTGTCGAGCACGTGGGCGAGGCCGAGCGTCAACACCACGGCGAAGATCGCCGCGCTCGCAGTCATCAGTGTGTTGCGCAGTGTGCGCGCTTCGCGCTGCAACACGTCGGAGACGCCGATCGCTTGTTCATAGATTTCCCGCAGCTCGGAGTTGGTGCCCCGCGCAGGCGTAATCGTCTTCAACCGTCCCAGCGCGGTTGTCAACGATTTACGTGTGCTCGATTCGGGAAGTTCGTCGACCAAGCTCTGAAGGCTTTCGATCTGCGCCGGCACCTCCTCGGCCGGGTAGAGCAGGTAGAGCGACCCGCGGGCACGATGGATCGCGAGCCACGCCTGTTCGATGCGCGTGCCCGAGTAGAACAGCTTGAGCATGTGCCACCAGCGGCTGGGTCCCCCCAACCCCCGGCGCTGTTCGGGGACCATCGCTCGGAGCGCTTCGCCCAGGGCCTGTTCACAGCTTGTGACGATGCTCGCTCGCGCCTGTTCGTCGCTCTCCGGCGCGGGCGGTTCGTGGACGCCCTCGGCCTGAGCGTCCAGGCGCTTCAGCTCGTCGCGAACTCTGGCATAGGAGGCAAACGCAAGGACACGCCAGATCGACGGATCGACGCTCACAAGATTTTCGAGCCGTGCGGGGTCCTGCTCTAATGAACCCTCATCGTCCAGGGCTTCGTCGGATTCTTTTTTCTTGAGCTCCAACATGACAACGAGGTGGATCGTGCGTGCCTCGAACCTACTCAGTTGGATGATTCGCGGTCTGCGGGCGGATCATATTGGATCGCGGCGCCGACAATCCAGTTGACAAACTGATTCTCTGACCCAGAAGGATCAGCTGCCCGTGGTATGTATCTGCGCCAAGGGGGGAGTGTTTGACTTGGCCCAGTCCTCGAGGAACGCCTCGGTGGCGGCCGCGTCGAGTGGGCGGGCGAACAAGAAGCCCTGTCCGGTGTCGCAGTTCTCGTCCTGCAGCAGGGTGAGGTCCTGTGGTTGTTCGATGCCCTCGGCAAAGGTCTCGATCGCGAGTGCCTTGCCGAGCTGCACGAGCGTGCGCACGAGCGTCTCGCCCTCCAGGTTGTGGCGCAGGCCCGAAATAAAGGAGCGGTCGATCTTCAACGCGTCGACCGGGAAGCGTTGGAGATGAGCGAGTGAGGAGTACCCGGTCCCGAAATCATCGATCGCGATGCGCACGCCCAACTGCTTGATCTGCGTGAGCCGGTGCGCTGTCTCCTCGGTATTGCGCATGAGCGTGGTCTCGGTGATCTCGATCGTCAGCGCCCCGGGTCCAGGGAGCTGTCGAGAGAGCGCCTCCTGAATGTCGGTGACGATCTGGTCGGTGTCGAGCTGGCGTGCAGAGACGTTGATCGCCATCCCGATCGGATGTCCGGCGGCGCGCCAGGACGCTCCCTGTGCGCACGCCTGCTCGAGCACCCACTTGCCGACCTCCGTGATCAGCCCAGTCTCCTCCAGCAGCGGGATGAAATCGTCTGGTTGCACGACGCCACGCGCGGGGTGCTTCCAGCGGATCAGGGCCTCCACGCCGGTGGGGCTCATGTCCCTCAGGTCGATCGTGGGCTGGTAGGCGAGGAAGAACTCCTCGTTTGCGAGTGCTTCGCGCAGATCCATCTCCAGTTCCATGCGCTTCTGGATCGAGTCTTGCATCCCGGTCTCGAACACGACGTAGCGATTCCTGCCGTCCCACTTCGCCCGGTACATCGCGATGTCGGCGTCGCGCAGCAGCTCCTCGGCGGAGATCCGCTCTCCCACCGCGATCCCGATGCTCGCCGTGACGGTCACGCGCGTCGCTTTGTCCGCGCCGAGATCGAAAGGGTGCTTGAGCGCATCGAGCAGCCGCTCGGCGATCAGCTCGGGGCCCACCGACATTGTCAGGTCTTCTGAGATCACGACGAACTCGTCCCCGCCGAGGCGTCCCAGCGCGTCGGCGTCGCGGATCACTCCGCCCAGCCGCGCGGCGACCGCCTGCAGCAGCTCGTCGCCGACCGCGTGACCGAGTGTGTCGTTGATGCTCTTGAAGTTGTCGAGATCGACAAACAGCGCCGCCACCGGCGTCTGGTTGCGAGCTGAGCGCGCGAGCATCTGCTCCACGCGGTCGAGGATCAAGGTTCGGTTGGGGAGCCCGGTCAAGGCGTCGTGGGTCGCCAGGAACCCAAGCTCCTCCTCGCGGCGCGCCAGCTCTTCGTCGGTTCGCTTGCGCTCAGTCTCAAAGCACTCACACATGCGCAGCAGACTGAACTCGAGGCTCAACTGCAGGATGTTGAGGGCCTGGGCGAGTGCCTCGGGAGACACGTCCAGTTGCGCGGCGCTCTCCCGCAACACGTCAGCCATCACGTTGCGCCACCAGAAGCAGCGCCAGGTCACCTCGTTGAGCGACGCCGCGCGATGGGCGGCCAGCTCGCCAAAGATCTCCCATGTCTCACGGCCGGCCTCGATCGCCACCCCCATGCCCTCACCGCAGATCCAGCGGGCCACCGCGATCGTGGAGCTCGTGCTGATTCGTTCGAAGCTCTCCTGCACGAGGGCGTCGACGTCGTGGTCTGGTCCCGCGGTTCGCTCCACCGTGAGGTCGAGCACTTCCTGCGTTCGTGCCTTCAGCACCTTGCCGAGGCGACGAAGGTCCTCCCCGGATTGCACCGCGGATTGCTCAATGGCAATCGACGGCGGGCTTGGGATCTGGGCCTCTTGGTTTCGGGCCTCTTGGTTTCCCCCACTTGGGCGGTCAGCGGACATTGCAAGAGGACATGTCGGCAGCTTGCGTCGAATCCTAAAGATAATGACCCGTGGAAACAGTCAGGTACGACCAGGACAGTTACATCAGCCTCTTCAGTAGCCAGCGCAACGTACGTGCCCACGGCGCCCAACGCCGCGGCTGGTAGGTGGTCTCAGATACCGACATGCGCCCAAGCGCTACGCAGCGCTCACCGGGGCGGGTGGACGGACATATACGTTTGCGGATCTTGCTAGGTACTTGACAGCTATGGCGGTTTGCGGTTATAGTGCTCTGTGTCGGGTCGTCCGGCTTGGATGGCCCGCAAAACATAAGGTCGGGTTTGGGTCGGTCTCTGTGGTCGACACTGAACTTTTCAGCAGGGCCCTTGGGAGAGGGACCGGGTCGCACTTGAGAGAGGGTTGCATTCGCGTGGTTTCTTTGGGGAATAACGTGCTTGAGAGTCCGTGTGCTTTTCACACGAGCGTAATAGGACGCGTCAGCGTCGCTGACGCGTCTCTCTCTCTCTCTCTCTCTCTCTCTCTGGCACAGCCGGCTTCTAGGCGCTAGCCGGGCTTTCGCGGCGGCGGAACGCCGTCGGCGCCTCCCTGTAGAGGGGTGGGATCGCCGTGGCTGTTGAGGCGCGCCGCCCACACCGGCTGCTGCGTTACTCGCGCGAGGGTGCCGCGCACGTGTCGGAGCTGCAGCGCTCGCGGTTGTTGACAGCCGCGGTCGGCGCTGTCGCTGAGCACGGCTACAGCGACGCTTCGGTCTCGCGGATCACCGCGCGCGCCCACGTGTCGCGACGTACTTTCTATGAACTGTTCGAGAACCGCGAGGAGTGCTTGGTCGCGGTGCTTGACCATGCCGCCGAGCTGATCGCCACAGAGGCGGCGGTCGCGGGGATCGCCGAGCTTTCCTGGCGCGAGCGGGTGCGCACCGGACTGTGGATCGTACTGTCGGTTCTGGAGCGCGAGCCGGTACTCGCGCAGGTGTGCATCGTGCACTCCGCGCGCGGAGGCAGCCTCGTGCTCGAGCGCCGCGCTGAGCTGCTCGGGCAGCTTGCCGCGGTCGTTGACGCGGGACGCTTTGAGAATGTCCGTGGCTGCGAGTGCACGCCGCTGACAGCCGAAGGGCTGGTTGGCGCCGCGCTCACGATCGTGCACGGACGGCTGTGGCGCGAGGATGCAGAGCCGCTCACCGGGCTGTTCGAGGAGCTGCTGGGGATGATCATGCTGCCCTATATCGGGGTCGCGGCTGTGCGGCGCGAGCAGACTCGGCCCACACCGGCGCCGCTGGGCGCGCTCCCACACGAGGAGAGTCAGGCCGTGGCGGAGGATCCGTTGCGCGATCTGCCGATGCGGCTCACCTATCGCACCGCGCGGGTGCTCGAAAGTGTCGCCGACGATCCCGGCGCCAGCAACCGTCAGGTTGGAGAACGCTCGGGGATAGGCGACCAGGGGCAGGTGTCGAAGCTGCTCGGGCGATTGAAGGGACTCGGTCTGCTCAGCAACGGTGGCGGCGGGCATCTGCGCGGAGAGCCCAATGCTTGGGTGCTCACCCTGAAGGGCGAGCAGGTCGCACGCAGCATCCGCGCGTACGCGCCAAACACAAACAACAGGCGGACACCTTGACCAGTTCACGACCGCTCGGTCAGATCTCTCCTGTGCGCATAAGGCGCACGGCTTCTCGCATGGCTTCTTGTTCTTTCACCATCGCGAGTCGTGTGCCCGCGATGGTATTTGCCTGCCCCCCGAACGGGGAGTGCCGCCCGGGCTCACCCGTGTGGGGGCAGGCGGTCAGGTCTTGTCGTCCGGGTCTCTTTGAGGAGGGGATGTGAACGTGGGTGCTTATCGGTCTTTGTTGAGGAGTTTGGTCGGGCTGTTTGGCATGCTCGCCGCTGGACGTGGTCGTGCGGGCGAGCGACCGCTTCGCCGTGCGTACGTCGTGCTCGCGCTGAGCATTGCCGCCCTGCTCGCGCTGTGTGCGGGTGTCGCCCAAGCCGAACCTCCCAAGCTCATCTCCTACGGATTGTTCAGCGCGCACGAGTTCCGCGCGGTTGGCGTCGCTGTGGAAGGCTCTGGAGACCTGTTCGTGTCGGGTCTCCTAGGGGAAGGGTATGCCCCCTCGGCGGTGGTCAAGCTCGACTCTTCAGGCAAGTTGCTCTCGCCGCCGTCCCCGTTTGGGTCTGGGTACTACTCGGGTGTTGCGGTGAACCCGACGAACGGCGACGTGTACGTGCTCGGCAAAGAATCAATAGGCCTCTTCACGCCGGCCACGCCCACGATGATCTTCGTCTACGACCCCGACACGGGCGCGCCGGTGGGAACGCCGTTTGAAGTGCCGGTGTCAGGCAATTACGGTCCATTCACAGACGTACAGATTGCAGCCGACTCGGCCGGCAACGTGTACGTGCCAGTGGTGTCGGAAAACAAGGTGCTCGAGTACAGCCTGACTGGCACGTTGTTGCACAGCTTCACGGGCTCCGGCGCCGGTACGCTCAACGAACCGACCGGCGTAGCGGTCGACTCCTCTGGCGACCTGTGGGTGGCCGACTCCGGCAACAACAGGATCGTGGAGCTCGATTCCAGCGGTGCGCCTGTGGAAGTGAACGGCAAGCCCGTGGAAATCGCGAGCGAAGGCGTGTCGTCCGTGGCACTCGACGCGCATGGGGACGTGTTCGCGGTCGTCGAAAACAGCGCGGACCCGTGCGGCGAAATCGGCACGTCCTGTACCCATCTCGTCGAGTACAGCTCGGAAGGCAGGCAGCTCGCCGATGTGGGGGCCGGTCACTTTGGCGTGCCCCATGAGGAGAACAACTCGGAACGCTTCTTCAGCATGGTCGCGGTGAATCAAGCGAACGGGCGTGTATACGTGACCGACGGCCAAAAAGAAACCGTCTGGGTGTTCGGGCCTCCCGTCGCGCCTGTGGTCGATAGGGAGCTCACCGCCGAAGTCGGCGCCTCCGAAGTAAAGCTCGGGGCGCTCGTGAGTCCCGGTGGCATCCAGACGAGCTACCGCTTCGAATACGGCCCTACCAGCGAATACGGCAGTTCGACGCCCTTCCCGGAAGGAAGCGTCGGTGAAGGACTGGAATCGCACGCGGTGTGGGCGTCCGCATACGGCCTCGCGCCCGGGACCACGTATCACTACCGTGTCGTGGCGAGCAACGAACTGGGAACGGCCTACGGAGAAGACCAGACCTTCACCACGCTGACCGCCGAACAGGCGGCGTGTCCCAATGAACAGGTGCGTGGTGGCTTTTCCGCGAGGTTGCCCGACTGCCGCGCCTACGAGCTCGTGACGCCGCCGGTCACGACCTCTTCCAGTTCGATGATAGTCCGTTTATAGCGTACGCGAGCGTGGCGGCCGCAGATGGCGAAGCGCTCACGCTCTACGCCCAAGAACCGCGGCCGGGCGCGCCTACTGGCGGCGAAAAATACGTGGCGAGGCGAGGCGCGGGCGGCTGGATCGCGGAAGACATCATGCCGCTCGAATCCTATGACGGGGTGGCCTGTTCGCAGGACCAAGACGTGTACGCCTACTCGGATCAGCTCACCAAGGACGTGATGCGAATTGGCGGGGCGTCAAGCGCCTTGTCCTATGCCGGGGGTGTAGAAAACGCGGAATCGTGCAATGCCGAAGGCCGTCAGGTCGTGAGCGGCGAACCGGTGGGTTACGAGAACCTGCTGGTGCGCGAGAACGCGACCGGCGCTTACCAGCTTGTCAACGTCCCGCCGCCGGGCGTGACACCGGCCAACGCGAGCTTCCAGGCTGCCTCCGCCGACCTAAGCCACGTGTTCTTTACGGAGATCTCGCCCCTGGCTGAAGGCGCACAGTACGGCGTCAATAACCTATATGAATGGGACGAAGGCGCGCTGCGGCTGGTGAGCGTATTGCCGGATGGGACGGCGGTTCCCGGATCGCTTGCGGCGGAAGCAGGTTCGCCCGAACACGAAGGTGTGATCTCAAGTGACGGTTCGCACATCCTCTTCACGTATGGTGGCGCTCTCTACGATCGTATCGACGGGCAGCGTACCGTCCAGGTCGACGAAAAAGAGGGTGGGTCGGGTCCCAGCGGCGGCGGCATCTTTAGGGCTGCGACCTCCGATGGTTCGAAGGTGTTCTTCACCGATTGCAGGCGCCTCACGGAAGACTCCACTGCTGTCTTCAGCGGTGAATGTGGCGTGTCGGGCGTATCTAATTTGAGAGGCAATGACCTCTACGAATACGATGTTGCCAGTGGCCGCGTCACTGACCTGACTGTCGATCACAACGCCGGTGACCCTCTCGGCGCTGACGTTCAGCGCGTCATACCGCTTGGCGGACATGACAGCTCCTACGTCTACTTCGTCGCCGAGGGCGTGCTGGCGTCCAACACGAGGGAATTCACGAATAGCGAAGGCAAGACCGTCGTCGAAGGCGCGGAAGCCGGGAAGGAAAACCTATATCTGTGGAACGGCGAAAAGACGACGTTCATCGCCACCGGCGCCTCTAACAACAGGCGGTTCGGCAACGAGCAGACCTCGCCCGACGGCAAGTGGCTCGCGTTCGAATCGGAGAAGGGTCTGACCGGTTATGACGTCGTCCAGCCGACCAGCGGATTTGGCGTCAATGAGCTCTTCCTGTACAGCGCGGCCACAGGGCAGCTCGCCTGCGCCTCGTGCAACCCCACGGGCGAACCTCCGGTGGAAGGAGGCGGTGTGGCGCGGTTCCCGGGAAGAGAAGCTGAAGAAGGCAGAGGAGTCTTCCTGAGTCGGCACGTGCTCACGGACGCCGGCCAGGTGTTCTTCGAGACGAGGGACGCGCTTGTGCCCTCCGATACGGACGGCCAGCAGGATGTCTACGAGTATGAGGGCGGCCACGTGTACCTGATCTCGAGTGGCACAAGCTCTTTCGAATCGAACCTGGAGGACGTGAGCGAAAGCGGCGATGACGTGTTCTTCAGGTCAAATCAGCAGCTTGTGCCGCAGGACAACCAGGAAGGACAATTGGTGATCTACGATGCGCGCGTCGCGGGTGGCTTCGCCGAACCGTCCTCTCCCCCGCCGTGCACTACCGCCGACGCCTGCCGCACGCCGGTCTCGCCGCAGCCCTCGATTTACGGGGCGCCGGCGAGCCAGACTTTCTCCGGCCTCGGGAACCTCGCGCCGCCGGCAGTCAAGCTGAAGGCGAAGCCCAAGGCAAAGCCCGTGAAGTGCAAGAAGGGCTTTGTCAAGAAGAAAGGCAAGTGTGTGAAAAAGGCGGCGAAGAAGGCCAAGAAGTCCGTCCACGCCAACAGGAGGGGTAAGCGATGACGCGCTCCAGGAGAATCCCAACAGCACTCTCGCTCGCGGTCGCTGTGATCGTGGCGATGGGAGCGGGCGCGTCCCCGGTGCTCGCCGGCGAAGCGCACCCGTTCCTGCATGAATTCGGCCACAATGCGACGGAAGCGTTCTCGAACCCGAACGGGATCGCGGTGGAAGAATCGACTGGTGACGTCTACGTAGCGGACATCGGCACGAACACGGTCTACAAGTTCAACGCCAACGGCACATCTGTCAACTTCGCTTCTCTAAGCAGCAACGAACTGACCGGAATCGCCACGCCAGCTCACGCGTTCTCGTTCCCGTCGCTGTACGGGACGCCAGCGACGATCGCGGTCGATAACGCTTGCGTGCAGCATACCCCGGCGCTCACCGGCAAGATCTGTGAAGAATTCGACCCTTCCGCCGGCGACCTCTACGTGATGGATTCCGGTCATGGCGTGATCGACAAGTTCAGCCCCGAAGGCAGCTACCTGAGCCAGATCGGCGGCTTCCCGCCATCCACCGGCCCCGCCGAAGGCGAACTGCTGGGGCTGGGCGTCGACGGGAGCGGCACCGTGCACGTCGACCTGAGCGTACCAAGCTTCTCCAGTGAACTGCTGATCGACGAATTCGACGGCGCGGCCGTAAATCATCTCATCGCTCGCCAGACATGGCATAGCGTAGGCTTTGGTGAAGACATGCCCGAAGCACACCAGGCCCACGGCTTCGCCGTCTCCGCCACGGGCGATGGCTACCCGATCTACGAACCGTCGTGTTCGTGTACGGTCAAGCTTGGGCAGAAGCTCTCCGCACTTGGCCGCGTGGACGGCGGCGAAGCGGGTGATGTCGCGGTGGCCGTCGATCCCGCGACCGGTCACCTCTACGCAGACGATCAGTCCTCCGTGGCCGAGTGGGACACGGGCGCGATGAATCGCAACAGCGTGGAACAGAACCACTACACCGTTGGCTCGCTCGTCGCGCGCTTCGGTTCGGTTGAACTCTCGGGGACTTCGGGCGAGGGCGGGATCGCCGTCGACGGCGCGACAGGGGACGTGTACGTCTCCAATCCCGCGACCGGAAACGGCAAGGTCTACGTCTTCGGCAGCGATGCCCCGGCCGTGACAGTCGGCGAACCGGCGGGCGTGGCCAAGGAAGCCGCGAGCCTGACCGGCACGGTCGATCCGCGTGGCGCCGCCGTCAGCGAATGCAGGTTCGAATACGGCCTCACCAACGAATACGGCAACGGCCCCTACAACCGCAGCGTGCCCTGCGAGCAGACGCCGGGCGAGATAGGAGCTGGGAGTGGTCCGGTGACGGTCTCCGCGCAGCTCGAAGGCCTCCAGGCTGGAGAACTCTACCATTTCCGCCTCGTCGCGACCAACGCCAACGGCGCGGGGCAGGACAGTGGTCTGCTCGCGACGCAGGGTGAAGGCTTCGGCATCAAGAGCTATGAAATCAGCTTCCTAAACGAAAACGGCACACCCGACACGCAGGCGGGCTCGCACCCGTACGAATTCGTCGACAGCTTCACGATGAACTCGCACTTCGAGCGCCAAGAATCGAACGCTGACTCACCATACATTCGCCTGCCCGAGGGTGTCTTGCGGGATGTCACGATCGATCTGCCCCCTGGCTTCGTCGGCGACCCCAATGCGACCTCCAAGAAGTGCACCGACTCGGAACTGCGTCTTTTGGGAGACAGCTGTCAACCCGAGGCGCGCGTGGGCAAGCTGCACCTGTACTGGTCAGAACACGCGACTATTCAACCCTACCTCGAAGCCAACGTGTTCGCCATGGCGCCCGTACGCGGCGTGGCTTTGCAGCTCGGCACCAATTTCTTCTATCCCTCCCTGTATATCAGCAATGGCGTGCTCGCGGGCGGCAATTACCCCGTGCAGGCGACGGTGACGGATGCGCCGACGACGGCGCCCGTCTTCAGGAGCAAGCTGGTGGTTTCCGGCGTCGTGGGCGAAGGGGTCAACCGCCAGCCGTTCCTGACGATGCCAACCGGCTGCCACGGTCCCCTGCGTTCGACGATCGAAGTCGACTCCTACCAGGAACCGGGGCACTTCGTCAAAGAAGAAGCGCTCACGCGTAACGCAGCCGGCACGCCCGTGTCGCTGACGGGCTGCTCGAAGCTCAAGTTCCCGCCGGAAATCACGGTCTCTCCCGATACGACGGACGCGAGCACCTCCTCTGGCTTGACGGTCGGCGTGCACGTTCCTCAGACCGCGGCGTTCAATCCTGACGGCCTGGCGGAGTCGGCGCTGCGCGACACGACCGTGACCCTGCCCGAAGGCGTGGCGATCAACCCGGCGGGTGCCGAAGGTCTTGAAGCGTGTTCGTCTGACGCCGGCGCGTTGCCGGAAGGCGCACTCGGTAGTCCCGGAGATCAGATCGGCTACAAGGGCCAGGAAGAACTGAACGAATACGAACCGGGTGTGAAGTGGAACACGTTCACGCCGGAAGTCCCGAGCCCCGACGATCCGGGCGTGAACTTCTGTCCGAACGGGTCGAAGATCGGGACCGTGAAGATCAAGACGCCGCTGCTGGAACATGAACTGGAAGGCGCCGTGTATTTGGCGGCGCAGAACAGTAATCCGTTCGGGAGTCTCGTGGCGATGTACATCGTCGCGGAAGACCCCTATTCGGGGAGTTTGATCAAGCTCGCGGGCGAAGTGAAATTGAGCGCTACGGGGCAGATCGTCACGACGTTCGAGAACACACCGGACTTGCCGTTTGAAAACCTCGAACTGCATTTCTTCGGTGGGGAACGTGCACCGTTGAGCACACCGTCGCGTTGCGGGACGTACACGACGACGGCGACGTTCGTGCCGTGGGACGGGAATGGTCCTGTGACCTCGGAATCCTCGTTCAATATTGAACACGGTCCGGGTGGTGGTCCGTGTCCGGGTGCGAGTTTGCCGTTTACCCCGTCGTTGACGGGCGGCGCGACGAATGTGAACGCGGGTGCGTTCAGTCCGTTCACGCTGACGATGACTCGTAAAGATGGCGAACAGAACCTGCAGTCCGTGGAAGCGCACTTGCCGCCGGGATTGTTGGGAATCCTCTCGAACATCGAACTGTGTGGAGAACCGCAGGCCAATCTCGGCGAGTGTCCTCCGAACAGTCTGATCGGCGAAACGACGATAAGCGTTGGTGTCGGCAATCAACCGTTCACGGTCTCCGGCGGCAAGTTCTATTTGACCGGCCCCTATAACGGCAGTGGTGCTTGTACGGTGGGGCAGGCGGGGTGCGCACCGTTTGGTATCACCTTTGAGGTTCCCGCGAAGGCAGGTCCGTTTGATTTGAAGCGCAACACCGCGAACCCCGCGGGTGAGAATCCCTGCGATTGCGTGCTCGTCAGGGGCAAGGTCGAAGTCAATCCGATAACCGCGGCGATCACGATCACGAGCAATCCTCCCGGTACTCCCGATGCGATCCCGACGAGTATCGAAGGGATACCCCTGGAAATCCAGCATGTGAACGCGATCACGACGCGCGGGGACTTCCAGTTCAACCCGACGAACTGCAACAAGATGGGAGTCAGTGGGACGATCCATTCAAGCGAAGGCTCGACCGACACTATCGACGTGCCGTTCCAGGTCACCAACTGTGCGGTCTTGGGCTTCAAACCGGGATTCAAAGTCTCCACCTCCGGGAAAACATCCCGCGCGAACGGTGCGAGCTTGAGTGTGAAGTTGACGTATCCAAAAGCGCCGTTCGGGTCGCAGGCGAACATCAAGAGCGTCAAGGTAGACCTACCGAAGCAATTGCCCTCGCGTCTGACGACATTGCAGAAGGCGTGCCCGGCGAAAACGTTCGAAGCAAACCCCGCCGGATGTCCCGCGGACTCGATCGTCGGGCATGCGACCGCGATCACACCGTTGATCCCGGTGCCTTTGACGGGTCCAGCGTATTTCGTGTCTTATGGTGGCGCGAAGTTCCCCGAACTCGTGGTCGTGCTGCAGGGGTATGGCGTGACGCTCGACCTGCATGGGGAAACGTTCATCAGCAAAGCGGGGATCACGAGCAGCACGTTCCACACGATCCCCGACGCCCCCGTGGGTAGCTTCGAACTGAACCTGCCCGAGGGCAAATACTCGGCGCTCGCGGCCAACGGGAATCTCTGCAAGAGCAAGCTGGCGATGCCGACAGCATTCGTCGCGCAGAACGGCGCCGTGATCCACGAGAGCACGAAGATCGGCGTGACCGGTTGCCCAAAGGTGAAGAAGAAGGGCAAGAAGGCCTCCAAGCATCACAAGGGGAAAGGCAAGAAGAAATAGGGCTCGGGTTCCCCTAGGCGTCTGTCGATGGCGCTGCTTGCGAGTGGGAGCGTGAGTGGGGTCGAGCCCGCGGGCACGACGGCATGGACGCGGCGCGCACGGATCTTCGATGCAATGCTGCTAACGGTCGGCGAGCGAGGATACGCGAGCACGACGGTCAGTGCCGTCTGTACGCGTGCGAAAGTCTCGCGTGGCACCTTCTATCTTGCATTCGACGGGCTCCGGGAGTGCTTTGCGGCGGTGATCGACGAAGCCGGCCGGCGCGCCGACGAGGTGATCGCGACGGCGTTCGAGGGCACGGAGTGCTGGCGTGAGGGGATCTGCGGCGCGCTCGCCGAGTTACTCGTGCTACTCGACGAGCAGCCACTGCTGGCGCGAGTGTGGTTTGTCGAGACCTTCGCCGCGGGGGACTGGGCGCAGGAGCGCCGCAGGCGCAATCTCGCGTCGTTGACGCAGACGATCGTCGAGCGCTGGCCCCTGCCGGCGGGCGCACAGGTGAGTCCGCTCGCGGCGGCGGGCGCGATGGAGCTCACGATGGGAGTGATCCACACGCACGTATTGAGCAGGACGCGTGGGCCGCTGATCGAGCTGCTCGGACCGCTGATGGGAGCGATTGTCGCCGTATACCTCGACAGTGAAGCGGCCGCCGTGGAGATCGAGCGCGCTGAAGCGCATGTCCGGGCAATCCGCATGCGCCGCGGCCGCGAGTCTCGCGCTTCAACGGAGATCGGTACGGTCGACGTTCCGCCGCTGTTGCTCGACCCGCGAGCGCACAGGGCACGCGAATGCCTGGAATACGTCGTGGAGCATCCGGGGGCAAGTAACCGCGAGCTGGCGCGGGCGGCGGGAGTCGCGCACGACACTCACATATCCAAGGTGCTCGCGCGGCTGGCCGGCGCGGGACTGCTGGTCAAGCGCGGTGCTCGCCCGGGTGGGCCGAATGCCTGGTTCGCTTCGGCGCACGGGCGAGAGGTGGCACAGAGCTTTAGGATGCAACGTCACATATTTCAGAAGGCAAAAAGAGATGAAACCTTTACTGTCTATGGGTGAGTATGGACGCATGTACCCCTACGCTGTGTGAACGCCGCGCAAACATGACATAAGTCTTGACGAGAGAGCGAGCGCCTCATAGGTTAACTCCCGAAGTAAAGACGCGGTGTACCGACCTTCCGGTCGGCGATTAGCGTGTGAAAAATGTCTATATAGGAGGTAGCAATGGACGATATGGGTCTTAGTCCGGGTGGGCTTGCCGGTTTCGCTCATGCGGGAGTCGCGCGCCGGCTGGTGCTTGCGGCGATCGCCGCGATCGCCCTGCTCGGCGTCGCGCCGGCGCTTGCCAGCGCGCGTGTGCATTGGCGCCTGAACGGCGTACCGCTGAACCCGCTCAACGAAGCGACGGCGACGAAAGGCAAAGGGACGCTGAAGGTCACCGACACGAACTTCCCGATCATCAAAGGCTCCGTGGGAGTCGAATGCGAAGATGCGATCGAAGGGAACGCGGCGGGGGCCACAAATGGGGAAGCGACGAAATGGACGATGTCGAAATGCGTCTCGACGACGAGCAAAGGATGTGAATCGGGCGGCATCGAAATGCAGGCCGTGAACCTTCCCTGGAGCGCTGAACTGGTCGCCGCCGGATCGAGCGTGGACGAGAAACTGGTGAGCGGCGGGAAAGGCACTCCCGGTTTCAAGGTCAAGTGCAAAATCTTCGGCATCAGCAACGAAGACGTCTGTACAGGGTCGCTCACTCAGAGCACGACCAACGTCACGAGCGGCGTGAGCGCCACGTTTACCGCCAGTGAAAAACTAAACTGCACCGACGGCGGGACTGGCAGTGGCGTGGTGGAAGGTAGCAATAGCATCGAAGCCACGGGTGGCGGTAAGCTTAGCGCCGAACTGGAAAAACCGCCTGTATGGCGTGTCAACGGAACCCCGATAACGAGCGCGACCGCCGTCAACTGGAAAGGGACGGTCACGATGGGTGACACCCTCTCCGGCTTCGGTCAACTCGAAGTCGAATGCAAGGATACCGGCACGGGGTTCGTCGGCCCGGGGGAAGTCAGCGAAATGACGAAATGGACGCTGTCGGAATGCTCGAACAAGCGGGGATGCTCAGGAAGCACCCCCTCGATCGAAGCGCTGCGCCTACCGTGGCACAGCGAACTGTACAGCGTCGAAGGCGGTGTCCAGAATCTGACCAGCGGCGGCGAATTCAAGTTCACTTGCACGGCGTCGGGTGAAACCATCAAAGACGAATGCAATTGGGTGCCGGCTGCCACCCTTACGAACACAGGTAGCGGTGTGACAGTGGCGTTTAGAGAAAAACGCAGCTGCTGGTTGGGCAAAAATGGCGCCGGAGAAATAGTCGGCAGCCAAGAAATAAAAACAACCACCGGGACGCTGTCGGCCTCATAGAGACGCCACGCCACCCGGCGCGAGCAGTATAAGCGCGGGCCGCCGGCGGCCAGGCAGGAAGGACTTACAACCTGCCTGGCCGCGCGACGGCCATCGGTCATGCCTGTTGCCGATGCACGCTGGCAGGCAGGCTCTGTAGCTTTCGCCGTTGGAAGGTTCCAGTATCGGTATGGTTTCGCTACCATGCGACGGCTTGTATTCCTGGGTCCCGGCGAGCTTCGGTGGCAGGAGGTCCCCGACGCGCGCATCCAGGCGTCCGACGATGCTTTGGTGCGGCCGGTGGCAGCCACCACCTGTGATCTTGATGTCGCGATCGTTCGCGGTCAGACGCCGTTTCAAGGGCCGCTTGCGCTCGGACACGAGTGCGTCGCGGAGGTGCTGGAAGTGGGCGATTCCGTCACCAACCTGCGTCCTGGACAGCTTGTTTGCGTGCCCTGGCATGTCTCCTGCTGGCGATGCGACCGCTGCCGTCGCGGTGTCCCGGTGAGCTGCCGCGAGACGCCCGCCGCGATGTATGGGCTCCCCGTCGGCGGGGAGTGGGGGAGCATGTTCTCCGACCTGTTGTGTGTACCCCACGCCGACGGAGCGCTTGTGCCACTGCCGGGCGGGCTTGCGCCCGAGGCTCTCGCCAGCGCGAGCGACAATCTACCCGCTGCGTGGGAGGTCACCGCCCCGCTTCTCGCTCAGGCGCCTGGCGCCGAGGTGCTTGTCGTCGGTGGTTGCGGCAGCATCGCCCTGTACGCCGTTGCGTTCGCGCTGGCCACGGGCGCCGCGTGCGTGGACTACCTCGACATCGATCCAGCGCGCCTCGCGCTGGCCGAGTCGCTCGGTGCTCGTGCGATCGAGTGTCCGACACCACGGAAGATGGACGGTGAGTATCCGATCACGGTCGACGCCAGTCTCGACCCCGACGGGCTTGCATGCGCGCTGCGCTCGGTCTCGCCGGAGGGCCACTGCTCGAGCGTCGGAATCTACTTCGGCGACACACCGCTGCCGCTGTTCGACATGTACCTCACCGGTGTGCACTTTCACATCGGCAAGAGCAACGCCCGTCCCAATATCCCCGCGGTCCTTGACCTCGTCAGTAGCGGGCGGGTGAAACCCGAGCTAGTAACCACAGAAGTCCTCGCTTGGGAGGACATCCCCGCTGCTCTAGCCGATCCCTCGATGAAGCCTGTATTCACCCGAGAGCCGCTCAGCGGATGACCACTTCGGTTGAGTGACGCCGCCGCCCCGCCCCGGCGGTTGTTCAATCTGGGGTGGCGTCGGTGGCGGCGTCTTCCCAGAAGGCGATTGTCTCGCGCTCGTGGCGGATGCCGAGGTCGAGTGCTTGCCAGGGGCCGCGGCGGCCGGTGCCGGGGTCGAGTGCGGCGTAGGCTTCGTATTCGGTGAGCTTCTGGCGGTGGGTCGCGAGCTGGCCTTCGGCGAGGTCGTTGGCGTTCGCGCCGAAGAACAGCTTCAGTAGCGCGGGGTCGCGTAGTACGTAGGGCTCGGGGGTGAACACGTGCAGCCATTGCTCGAGAGCTTCGCGGCCGGTGTCGGTGAGGCTGTAGAGCTTGCGTCGACGGCCGTCTTGCTCTTGGTTCTCGGTGAGATAGTCGGCGCGTGCGAGGCGCGCGGGCTCGGAGTAGAGCTGGGAGTGCGGCAAGGTCCAGAACTGCCCTACCGAGACCGACGCCATCCGCTTGAGGTCGTACGGGGTTGCCTCCCCAACGAACATCGAGAGCAGTCCGAGCACGATGTAGGAGGTCGGTGTCAGTTGGATCTCGTCTGTCATCGCAGGAGCCTTGACTTGCTCTGTTTCGGATGGTATGTTACGGACTATGCGGTGGTTTGGGTCACAGAGGACGGCGGGATTGCCTCAATCCCACGGGGGAGTCTCGCCGATGCGCCGGGGATTCGTCGTCACGGCCTCGGTGGCGCTCGCGTCGCTCGCTCTGGCGGGTGGCGCGAGCGCGGCTCCCGCGGTCACTTTGAAGGTCAAAGCGCTCCCGATCCCAGGATTCCCCGGCACGGGCAACATTCTCGGTGCCGGCGCCGAGGTCGAAGTACAGTCCACGATCAGCGGCACCGAATACGGTGGTTATCCATCGCCGTTGACGGGGATCAACCTGTACTCGCCGGCTGGGTCAAAGATCACCCCCGCCGGGTTCGTGACGTGCGCGAACGCGGTGCTTGAAACGAACGGGGGCGAAGGCTGCCCGCAGCGCTCGCGCGCCGGGCCGGTCGGCGTCGGCTTGGGCGTCGTTACCTTCGGCGGCGTGCCCGTCCCCGAGAAAGTGTCGATCGAATCGTTCTTCGCCCCCGGCGGCGGGCTGACGTTCCTCGTGGAAGGCACCACGCCCTCCTATTTCCAGGTGCTCGAAAAAGCGCACTGGATCGACGCGAGCCCGCCCTATGGACAGGAGGTCGTGGTCGAAGTGCCCTTGGTCGAAACTGACCCCGGAGGCAACGACGCGTCGGTGACGTCGTTCACGGTCAAGGTCGGCGCGGCATACAAGCACGGCAAGAAGACGGTGTCGTATTTCACGCAGCCGAAGAAGTGCCCGAAGGGCGGTTTCCCAGCGAAGATGGAAATGAAATTCCTCAGCGGCGAAACGGTCATCGTCCCCGAGAGCGTGCCCTGTCCGCTGAAGAAGTGAGCGCGCGATGACCCTGTGCGGGATTCTCAGTGCGCCGTGCGGGACTCGAACCCGCCCCGCCGGATTAAAAGTGGCTCCCTGGGGGGTTATTTGAGGTCCTTGAGCCCGTAGATACGGGGCTTGGGTTTGCTCAGGTGGGGTCAGAAGTGCTCGTTTCGGTACCAATTTCGGTACCAATTTCCAGAGGCTGGGCTGACCGGCTGCCGAGTGTGCCTCCGAGCTCGATTGGACCGATCACGTGTCGAGGTCCTGGTTCCACGTGTGGTGTCGCGCGTCCCATCGGCCGTGCGCATTGCCCGCGAGCACCGGGTCGAGGAAGGCGGCGGCGCGAGCGTAGGCGGCGAGGAGATCGCGCTCGATGTTCACGCTGTCGGCCAGGCGCCTATAGGGGTCGGCCCAGATGGCCGGCGGCGGCGGGAGGCTGCTGGGGAGGGGTTGCCGTTTGCGCTCGCTGAAGGTGTCCTTGAGCGCGTCTCGCAGTGCGCGGGCATCGATGTCGGCCGCGCTTTCGATCAGGAGGATGTCGATGAGATCCTTCGGTCGCGTGCTCGGCGTGTGTGCCTCGCCATAGGTACGGCTGTAGGCGTGCACCTTCTCAGCCAGGTGTCGCGTCAGGGGGATCGCCGGCAGGTCGAGTGGAGCGATATCCGCGAAGGACAGTAGGCCCGAAGTATGGATCGTGTCGGGCTTATAGGAGATCGAGTCGACGAAGCCGATGTCCACGCGGAACTGCTCGAAGATGCGTCCGGCGAGCTGCGCGATGACGTGGAAGCGCACCGCGGTGAACTCGTCGGCGTCATCCAACTCGGTGGTCCTTGTTGCGGAGAAGTTGAAGAAGTCATCGAGCGTCAGTTGCTGGGCGGCGGTGATGTCGCGGATCGCGGCCTCTTCGTCGTCGCCGCGCCCGAGGTCGATGTCCTTTGTTGTGCGGGTATTGATGGTGAGGCGGAAGTCCAGAGCGAGCGCTCCCTTCAGCACCCACCGATCGGGGGTGACGATGAGCAGGCGTCGCAGGAACATTTCGAAGGCGACGCGCTTGCGCAGGCGCGCGAGCGCGAGGCCGCTGTCGGAGGCTTCGTTCTTCAGGCGCTGCTCCAGCGCTTGCCGGAACGCCGCGCTGCTCGTGTACTTCACGTGTGCGCCTCTGTGCTCAGAATGACGCCAAATCGCTGCCTGTTGTTGCGAGACATGGGCTCTTCCCGTAGCTGGCTGGTTGTGAGCAGTCCGCGCTGCAGCGCCTCGCGCACGGCCATCGACAGTTGCTCGGGCTGGATGCGATCGGCGACGTCTACCAGGGTGCGCGCCGGGACCGTGAGCGGTATGCCCTCTCGCCAGATGCAGGGGACCTGCTCGTCGTTGGGATGGGTGTGGAGGATCACGCCGCGTGGGCGCCGCAGCCCACGGCGCCGGCGTGGAACCAGCAGGTGTATGGCATCCGGGATGTTGTCGCTGAGGTCGAGCAGCGCGAGTGCGCTCTCGTTGCAGAGCAGCGCGTCGTCGCCGCCGACGGCCATCCACGCCTCGCGCATGTCGTCGTGCTCGGCGGTCGGGAATCCCTGGACGCGATACAGCCCGCGCCGCAGACGCTCAAAGCGCCCGCGGCGTACGTGGTGCTCCAGGAGCTGGCGGCTTACTCCATGCGCTCGTGCCTGACTCGCGTTGAAGTAGCCGCTCTGCCCGTATGCCTCGGTCTCGAGTCCGCGCACGTCTGCCCCTATTTCGTCATGCACACGACAAGTATAGCTTGACTTTCGCTGCCACTTGCGTTACGCGGCGGCTTGGCTTGTTCGGTCGCCTCGATCAGGCATAGTTGACTCCTCCGCGAACGCCTCGGAGAGGCGTCGGGCGGCGTCGGCCTTTGACTTGTAGTGCAGGTAGCGCATCGTGGTCTGCACGTTCGCGTGGCCCATCCACTCCTTCAGCTCGATGATCGACTCCGCCTTCTCCACGGCGCGCGTGCCGAAAGTGTGGCGCAGGTCGTGAAAGCGCAGGCGACGCAACCCGGCTCTCTCAAGCGCCTTGCGGTAGACCGTTCGTACCTTGTTTGAGTCGAGGTGCCCGCCGATCACGCCCGCGAACACGAGGTCTCCATCGGCCGTGAAGTGCTCGCGCTGGCCCACGCACGCGAGTGCCGTTGCGACGTCGGCCACCATCGGCACCGAGCGCCCTCTCCCGGACTTGGGGCTGCTCTCCCCGCCGAGAGTAAAGCTGCGCACCACACGGATCGTCTCCGCCGCGAAGTCCAGGCAAGCCCCAACGGACGACGCCAAGTCGACGGTTCCGTTGCGTGGCTCCGGCTCGCGGATGCTGTCAGATAGCTCAATCTCGGTACCAATTGGGTACCAAGTTTGTCGGTGGGGGCTTGATGGGGGTCGGAAACCGCTTGGTTGTGCGGGATTCTCAGTGCGCCGTGCGGGACTCGAACCCGCCCCGCCGGATTAAAAGTCCGGAGCTCTACCCGATGAGCTAACGGCGCGCGAGCTAGTCAGTGTGCCAGATGAGGGCGCGGTGGGGGGTTGCCGCGTCAGCACCTGTCGGCCGGGTGCCTCAGCGGCGCTCAGCGCAACCCGAGCGTGTCCAGCGGCTCGACCTCGGGGCTCTCCCCGGCGGCCACCCGCAGCAGCTCCTCGATGCGCGTGAGCTTCACGCGCGGACGCCCGTGAGGCTCGCCGAGGGACTGCTCGTGGCGGTCGATCTCAGACCAGCCCTCGTAGGTGACGAGCGCGGGCACGCGCTCGGCCAGCAGCCGCTCGATCGCCTCCGCGTCGGGCTCGGTGGGCTGCAGGTGCCGCTCGGTGGCGAGATCCTCCAGCAGCGCGTCGACTGTCTGCTGGGCGTCCTTCTTGTTGGTGCCGATCACGCCCGAGGGCCCGCGCTTGATCCAGCCGACCGCATACTCGCCGGGGTGCACGCCCTCGGGGCCGATCACACGCCCGCCCTCGTTGGGGATCGTGGCGCTGCGCTCGTCGAAGGGCACGCCCGGCAGTGCGATCCCGCGGTAGCCGATCGCTCGCATCACCAGCCCCGCCTCGATGCTCTCCGTCTCTCCCGTGGGCTCGGCGCGCAGCCGGCCGTCCTCGCCGGCCTGTAGTGCGTTGCGCGCCATCACAACACGACGCACGCCACCCCCATCCCCAATCAACTCGACGGGGGAGAGCAGGAAGCGCAGGACCACGCGCTTGCGCTTTCCCTCGGGGCACGCCCCGCGTATTCGCGCAAGACAGACACATTGCGCTCGGACGTGGGGTCCATGTTCGGGTCGGCCACCGCCAGCGCACGCTCCAGCTCCTCGGCGTCGACGATCACGTCCGCGTCGGCCAGTTCGCCCAGCTCGCGCAGCTCGGGGTTCGTGAACGCCGCCTGCGCGGGGCCGCGGCGGCCCACCACCACGATCTCGCGCACATTGCCGGCGTCGAGCACCTCGAGCGCGTGGTCGGCGATGTCGGTGACCGCGAGCTCGTCGTGGGTGAGCGTGAGCATCCGCGCCACATCGAGCGCGACGTTCCCGTTGCCGATCACCACCGCGCGGGTGGCGGACAGGTCGAAGTCGTGCTCGCGATAGTCGGGGTGGCCGTTGTACCAGCCGACGAAATCGGTTGCGGGATGGCTGCCGGGCAGATCCTCGCCGGGGATCCCCAGCGGTCGATCGGCGGGCGAGCCGGTGGCGTACACGATCGCGTGGTAGCGCTCGGCGA
The DNA here is from genome assembly GCA_963725165.1 of uncultured Solirubrobacterales bacterium. Taxonomy (GTDB): domain Bacteria; phylum Actinomycetota; class Thermoleophilia; order Solirubrobacterales; family Solirubrobacteraceae; genus Palsa-744. The sequence continues at coordinate 120,401 of CAVRXK010000001.1, read as the reverse complement.
GCTCGTCGCGCGAGATGTCGCGGCCGAGCTCCACGTTGCCGAAGAACCTGAAGCGTGGATGCGCGGCGGTCTTCTCATACACGCGCGTGACCGACTTGATCTTCGGATGGTCCGGTGCCACGCCTGAGCGCACCAGCCCCCACGGGGTGGGGAGGCGCTCGATCATGTCGACCTCGAGCTCCTCGGGCCCGTCCTTGAGCAGGTGCCCAGCGGTGTAGAAGCCGGCGGGTCCCGAGCCGATGACTGCTATGCGAATCACATGGGCGCGGCCCGACTCGAACGGGCGACCCCCTCGGTGTAAACGAGGTGCTCTGGCCAACTGAGCTACGCGCCCCCGCTGGTCCTCTGCGCGAGGTTCACGGGTGCTCTTAACAGTAGGGACTTGTTGCGTGCGAAGCTGTGGACATGGCTGTGAGGGTGGAGCGGCATCGTGTGAGTGTCATCGCGTCGTGCGTGGTGGTGGCGCTGGTGCTGCTCGTGGTGCTCGCGCAGGCGTTGCTCCCCTCGCTCGCCGCCCGGCGCGTGCGTGACCGCGTGGCGCGCTACGGCACCGTGCGCAATGTCAGCGTGAGCGCGTTTCCCGCGATCGAGCTGCTGTGGGGGAAAGCCGGCACGGTCAACATCACCGCCGGCAGGCTCTCTGTGCCTGCCGGACGGATCGCCTCGCTGCTCTGGGAATCACACGACGTCACCAATGTCACCGTTACCGCCGATGCGGCCACGCTGACCGCGGTGCCGAGCCTCTCGCAAGGATTGACCGTGCACGAGCTGCGCGTCCAGAAGCGCGGCGCGCGCGGTCAGCGCGAGCGCCACCTTGACTCAGCAGCAGCTCGAAGAAGCGCTCCCCAGCGGCCTTCGGATCGAACCGACCGCAAGCGGCAGCGGTGAGGTCGAAGCGCGCGCCTCTGGTGGGCTGTTTGGCGTGCAAGCGTCGATCGACGTGCTTGTGCGCCCGCGGGAAGGGCGGCTCGTGGCAGAACCGCAAGGGTTTTCCGTTGGCCAGTCTCGCGACCGTCACGCTGTTCTCCGATCCCCATCTGCGGGTCGACTCGGTCGGCGTGCGGGTGCTGCACCGCCAGCCGCTCACCTACGGGCTCTCGCTCGGCGCCAGTCTGCTCTAGGGTCAGCCGGCGTTGAGCGCGCCGGCCTGCGCCGAGCGCTCCTCGCACTCGCGCCCGAGCGCTCGCGCACGATCATCGGCAGTCCTCGCCTGGGGCTGATCGTGGGCATCTGACGGATCTCCATCGTGAAATCGCGTGGCAGCTCCAGCGCGAAACGAGCGAGGATCATAGTCGCGATCGTGCGCACCTCAAGCTGGCCAAAGCGCATCCCGATGCACGTGCGCGAGCCGCCGCCGAAGGGGATGTAGGCGCCCTTGGGGATCTCCGCCTTCGCCTCGGGGGCGAAGCGCTCGGGGCGGAACTGCTCGGGGTCCGCGAACACGTCGGGCAGATGATGTGACGCCCACGAGCTGTAGTTCACATACGCGTTCGCCGGCACCGTGCGGCCTTCGAACTCAAACGCCTCCACCGACTTGCGTGGCCCGACCCACGCGGGCGGGTACTTGCGCAGCGTCTCCTCGAGTGTCATCTCGAGCTCTCGCCAGCTCGCCGCTCATCATCTGTGTGGCGTTGGGCGTGGCGCCGACCGCGTATGCCTGCTGCTCGGCCACGATCGCATCGGCGATCCACGGATGGCGGGCGAGCTCGTAGAACATGAACGACACCGTCGAGGTGGTGGTGTCGTGCCCGGCGAACAGCAGCGTCATCATCTCGTCGCGGATCTGCGTGTCGGTGAGCGTGCCGCCGTGTTCGTCCTGCGCATCCAGCATCAGGCTCAACACGTCCTCGCCGCGCGCCCCGCTCTCGCGGCGCCGGGAGATTTCGGCGTACAGCAGTTTGTTGAGCTTTTTCGAAGCCTCCTGCAACCGTCCCCACGGCGTGCCGCGCGTGCGCAGGAAGCGGTACTGGTAGGCGGAGGCGTAGAACGCGAGCGCCTGCTCGAACAGCTCGGCCGCGTCAATCGAGCGGGCGGCGTCCCCGTCGGGGTCCAGGCCGAACAGCGCGCGCATCGCCACGCGCGTGGCGAGCCGGCGCGTCCACGCGTACAGATCGATCGTCTCCCCTGGAGTGAGCTGCTCCAGCGCTCGCGCGGTCTCTGAGGTCATCACGTCGATCGACGCCGCGATCCGCTCGCGGTGGAACGCCGGCAGCATGATCTGCCGCGAACGCCGGTGGTAGGGGTCGTCGGTCGTCAGCAGCCCGTCGCCCAGCAGCGCGATCAGATCGCGAAAGTGCGACTCGCGCCACTGGAAGTTGTGCGCGTGCGACACGGTGATGTAGTGGTTGGCCGCCGGCCCGAGCATGAACACCACGTTGCTGTGCAGCACCCGCAGCGTGAAGATCGGCCCGTAGCGCTCGTACGCGTCGAGCAACAGCGGCAGCGGATCGTCGATGAACCGCTTCGTGCGCGCGAGCGAGAAGCCGGTGTCCCCCGGTGGGTAGGCGACCGTCTTGGCGCGCTCGTCGGCGATGTCCTGCGTGAGGATCGCAAACGGGCTTTCATGGCGCAGCGGCGGCGGCTCGAGGGCGGGCATGGCGTAAGCGTAGAGCACTCGCAGGCAGTTTGGCTGGCCGGCCAGCTTGGAGTGGGAGTCAGTGCTCGGCAGTCGCCCTGCGATACTCTGCGCTACGCACGTAGCGGTATCCCGTGCGCTTGCACGGGGGCGTAGCTCAGTTGGTTAGAGCGCTGCCCTGTCACGGCAGAGGTCGCGGGTTCGAGTCCCGTCGCTCCCGCTTTTGTCACCCCGCTTTTCCGGCCTGCTTTGGGTGTTTGGTGCGGGCGTCGTTGGCGGCGACGAAGTACCGGGCGAAGGCTGCTTGTGGCTTGACGGCGACGATTGAGCCGTCCTTCTGCCAGATGTGCTCGAAGAGTGTCGCGATCAGCTTGCGTCGCTCGGCCGGATTGGGCTCGGCTTCCCAGAAGCGGGACGTGCTCGATTCAACGGTTATCGAGCGGCCAGTCTCTGCATGTTTCGGATTCGTCATCGATCTCCACGATGCGATTGAGCATCCAGTCGGCAGGCGCTTCGTTGGCTTCGGCGGAGCCGTCCTCGACATGGACGATCGTAGAGCTAAAGAGCGGGAGTTGAGCATCGCGCGGACGTTGTGGCAGGACGACGAGCCCTGTATGCAGCTCGGCGTTCCCGCAAAGCCCAATGAAGTCTGCATGGTTGTTCGTAACGAACACGAACTCCTCGGCGACCGCGATCGCCAACAACTCGTCGTCTCGCACGCCGAGTTGCCCGCGGTCGCGCGTGCAGGTCGCCTCGTATCCGTGGGAGTGCGCCTGGCCGACGAGCGCCGGAGTCAGGCACTCGTCGATCCAGAACTTCACGCGCCCCGCGTGGAGCCGTGCTTATGTGAGGGACCGCCCGCTGCGGTGTCCCAAGGGCGTGCTGGTCGCCCGCGGCGCGGATTGGCGCGGGCCCATTGCACTGCGACGGCGTACGCCTCTTCGGGGATATGCGGGTAGTCCTCGCGCATCACCTCGCGTGTCTCGCCCATCTCGATCAAGCTCGCGACTGTACGTACGGGTACGCGTGTGCCTGTGATGACCGGCTCACCGCCCATTACGGCTGGGTTGCGCTCCACGTAGCGGTCGCGCAGGCGTGCGTAGGACTCGGCGCGCTCGATTGTCTGGACGGCATCTTCGGTCATCGCCACGCGCAGAGCATCGGACAACTCAAGCTCGGCGCCAACAGCTTGTGGCTGTGGGCGTGCCAGCCACTTGCGCAGGCGTCCCTTTGCCTTGCTTGGCAGCGCCACGTCTATCTGGCGCAGCAGCACGAGCAGCGCGACTTCGTGCGCGGGCAGCAGCGGCTTGCCTGCTCGGCGTCTCGGCTTGACTATTCCCTGTTCGATCGCCTTGTCGATCGCGTTCAGCGGGACTCGGCCGATCTCTGCGGCCTCGCGACGGGTGAGTAGTACGGATGTGGATGCCATGAAATCTATACCCTAACATGCAGCACTTTATCAGTCCTGAGTCCTCATCAAACGACTAAGGGGACGGAGCTGAGGTTGACAAGCTACGTCGAGCTGACCTGGGCCAGTAGCAGCCGCTTGATCTCATGGCGCCCCGACTGCTCGATCGTGATGTAGACGACCTCGGATCGGGCCTGCGATTCTCAGGGATATGTGCTTCCGCGTTGTACTGGTAGAAGCGAGTGTGACGACCCCCACGGCGTGAGTACTGAGCGACCACGAGTGCGCCCCAGTATGGGCCGTCGCGCCAGGACTCCCTACTTCGATCGAAAGGGAGCACGAGCCATTCAAGGCCGTGGCTCTCGCAGGCGTCGTCGAGGCGGTGAGCTAGCGTCTTGGTCATCATCGTCTCATCGTCTGTCCGTCCGAATTTGCTGAACAGCGGGGCCTCATAGCATCCACGCCAGAGCTGACAGAATGCCGAGGGTGACGGATGGGATGATGCGGCTGGGCTGCGCCAGCAGCTACGCGATGTCGCATCTCCGTAGCAGAGACCGGCACCGCGCCATGTCCACCGTTGGCAGGAGGGGAGGGGTGGCGGCGAGCTGGAACTAAAGCCGAATCTCAATCTGCGGGGTGACAATCGCGGGTTTGACCCCCGTCGCTCCCGTACTTTGCGCCCCCTTGGTGTGCTGCTCACCCGGCGACGCGCGATCGCAGTATCACCCGCGCGCCGCGTCCCGGGATCATGGTGACATTGCGATGGTGGGCGTGCTCGGGCTCGGGCCGGTCGGCCTCCAGGTCCAGGCGGCGGACCATGGCCTCGAGCACCACACGCTGCTCGGCCATCGCCAGCGCCGCGCCGAGGCAGCGACGGGTGCCGCCGCCGAAAGGCAGCCACTCATATGTGCCCGGACTGTGATCCAGCCAGCGCTCGGGGCGATAGGCGAATGGGTCGGGGTAGAGGTCCTCGCGATGATGAACGAGCAGGATGCTGATGCTCACACCCTGTCCCGCCGGCACCACGTACTCTCCGAGTCGCCAAGGCACGGCGACTCGGCGCCCGATGATCGGGATCACCGGACGTGAGCGCATACCCTCGATGATGGCCGCCTCGACATGCTCCGCGGCTTGCGCGTCTGAGCGCACCGCGTCGCGCAAGCGCTCATACGCCGCCGGGGTGCGGACCAGGCGCTCCCAAGTCCAGGCCAGCGAGTTGGCGGTCGTCTCAAAGCCGGCGAGTACGAGTGTGAGCAGCTCGTCGCGCAGCTCGTGATCGGTCATCCGCTCGCCGTCCTCGCTCGTGGCGCGCAACAGCAGCGAGAGGATGTCTCCCCGCTCATCAAGGTCGGCCGCGCGACGACGCTCTTCGATCACGGGGTAGGTCGCGCGGTCCAATAGGGCCACCGCGGCGCGCGTGAGACCGACGGGCTTCTCGCGTCCCAGGTTCGAGAGTTCGCCAAGCAGCGCCAGCGGAGAGGTCGAGGCCGCCGCCAGCTGCTTGATCGTGACCTTCAGCCGATGCTCGACGCTCCCCTGTGCGGGAGCGCCCTCGATGCCGAAGATGCCCGACATGATCACGTCGAGGGTGATGGCCTGCATCTTCGGGGCGAGGGCGAACGGGCGGCCGACGGGCCAGCGGTCGAGTTCTCGTTCGGTGACATCGCGAATCATCTGCGTGTAGGCCTCGATCGCCTCGCCGTGGAATGCGGGCAGCAGCAACTTGCGCTGGCGCAGATGACTAGGTCCGTTCGCGGTCAACACCGAGTTTGGCCCCACGATCGGGCGCAGCGGCGACTCGGCGGTCAGCGAGGGCACCAGCTCGGGCTTGGCGGTAAACAGGGAGCGGACATGGTCGGGGTGACTGGTCACGACGACCCCGCCGGGGATCACCACGAAGCGAACCTCGAACACGTCACCGAGCTCACGTCGCGCGGCGAACACGAACTGGATCTGCCGCTTGGTGAAGCGCAGAGTCTGCAGGACCCGAGGTAGCCGGACGCGCGGCGGTGCGCGCAGCGGCTCCGTGTCCTCTACGGGGCCGGCCGGTGAGGCTGGTGCCTGCCCGATGTAGGGGGAGCGGCCGGGCGGCGCGCCGACTGGACGATCCACAACTGATGAGGGCTCCATCACGAGACACGCTAGCGCACTGATGTTGCGCGGCTTCCGGCGAGTATCCCGCATGCGGCGCTGGCCGACCCGTGCATGCGCAGGGTGGAACAGAACCCCCCAGCGGTTACTCGAACTCCGGCGCGCTCCAGCCGGGCATGATGTCGGGCAGCCCGTCGCTGACACGGTCGGGGAAGCTCGCGGGGCGCTTCTCCAGGAACGCGGTGACGCCCTCGACAGCGTCCGCGGATTGGCCTCGCGCGACCATGCCGCGCGAGTCGGCACGGTGGGCGACCATGGGGTGCTCGGCGCCGAGCATCCTCCACATGAGCTGGCGGGCGAGCGCGACGGAGACCGGCGCGGTGTTCTCGGCGATCTCGCGCGCAAGCGCGCGGGCGGCGTCGAGCAGTTCGTCTTTGGGGTACAGGCTGCGTACGAGCCCGCCCTCGAGCGCCTCTTGCGCGGAGAATACGCGACCGGTCGCGACCCATTCCATTGCGCGGCTAATGCCGACGACGCGCGGCAAAAACCAGCTCGAGCATGCCTCGGGAATGATGCCGCGCCGCGCGAACACGAAGCCGATGCGAGCGTCCTCAGCGGCGAGGCGCACGTCCATCGGCAGCGTCATCGTCGCACCGACGCCGACTGCGGGCCCGTTGATCGCGGCGATCATCGGCTTGGTCGATTCGAAGACCCGCAGCGTGAACTCGCCGCCGTTGTCGCGCGCTGGGCCGGCGCTCTCGTGCTTGCGGTAGTCGAAGGTGTCACCTCCGCTCGCGAGGTCTGCCCCTGCACAGAAGCCGCGGCCCGCGCCGGTGACGATGATCGCGCGCACCTCGTCATCGGCATCGGCGTAGTCGAAGGCGCTCCGCAGCTCCCAGCCCATCTGCGCCGTCCACGCGTTCAACCGCTCGGGACGGCTGAGCGTGATCGTGAGCACGCCGTCGCTCGTCTCGGCGGTGATCTGTTCGTAGTCCATCGCCATAGGCGCCTATTCTAGGTCTCACGGCCCGGACGCGAACAATGGCGCGTCTCCCAGACCTCGCTGTCGAACACCATGCGGCGAGCGTGCGCAATCGAGGGTCCGACCCCATTCGGCTTCGCCTGTCCCCGCTATGTAGACCGGCTTTTGGCCGTTTCGAGTGCGCCTCCCGCACGGCCATGAGGTCGCCCCTCCGAGCCTCAGCCGATCGTGACCTGCACACGGGTCGTGACCCAGCGCGCCCCCCGATGGCGGACAAGGATGAGCGTGTAGTTCCCCGGCTTCGGTGTGCGCCTGTCGCTGAGCAGCAACTCGAGACGCCCACCAGCGTCGAGGATGCCCGTTCCGACGGCGTACACCTGGTGTCCGCGCTCCAGCTCGACGCGAGCCGCCCCGGCGCTGCCGACAAGCGTGCTTGTTGCAGACGCCGCAACTGTGCTGCACACGCGGTGGTTCACGTCGGTCTTGTGGCCGCGCACGCGCAGTGAGGTCGTGACGGTGTAGCAGGTGACGATCTGCGTCGCTCCCTTGGGGCCCCTCGCGCCGCGAGGCCCTGTCGGCCCCCTGGTGCCGGCAGGGCCTTTCGCTCCCTGTGGGCCGGTTGCGCCGGTGATGCCGGTGTCTCCCTGTGGCCCGATTGCGCCGGTAAGGCCCGCTGATCCCTGTGGCCCGGTGGCGCCGGCCGGTCCCGCGGGCCCGCTGTTTGCCTGCACGCCCGTGCCCGCAAGGTCGATGACGGAGGGGGTGGTCTCGTTGTCTTCGAGGGTCAGCGTCGCCGAGAACGTACCGACGCTCGGGGGCGTGAAGCTGACCATCAGCGCGCAGTTCTGCCGAAACGCGAGCTCCGCCTCGACACAAGTGTCCTGTTCAACTTTGAAGGCGTCCGCACCCGCGCCGGTCACGGCGACACCGGAGAGGAGCAGCGGCAGGCTGCCCATGCTGTCGACGCTCACGAGCTGGGTCGCGGACGGTTCGCCGACGGGCTGATTGCCGAAGCCGCCTCCCAGGATCTGCGCCTGTACCACGGGATGTGCGATTTCGGCGCTCGCGCCGGACGCGATCAGGAGCCTGCCGCCGGGAAGCGTGGCAGCGAACTCCCCGCTACGGGCTTCGGCGAGCTGTTCGCCTGGGAGATCTTCGAATTCGGAGGTGGCCGGGTTGAAGAGTTCCGCTCCGAGCGGATCGCCGCTGTCATTGCCGTCGGCGATCAATACCTTGCCGCTGGACAGCGGCAAGGCGACCGGCAGATCGGAGCGCGAGGCTGTCATCCTGTGCGCGAGCGCCACGAATTCGTCTGTCACGGGGTTGAACAGTTCGGCATTCTCCGAAGAGGTGCCGCCGACGATCAGGATTTCGCCGTCGGGCAGCGCGGCAGCCGCGGCGCCGTTGCGAGCCTCGACCATCGTGTGCGTCAGCACTTCGAATTCGCCGGTCGCGGGGTCGAACAATTCGGCGCTGTCGGTGACGCCCGAGCCGTTGTAGCCGCCGGCGATCAGCACGTTGCCGTCGGGCAGCGTGGCGGCGATCGGCTGCTCGCGGGGCTGGCCCATGGTGTGCGTGAGCGCTTCGAATTCTTCAGTTTGGACGTTGAAGACTTCGGCGCTGTTCGAGTAGGTGCTGGTGTAGCCACCCAGCAAGAGCACGTCGCCGCCGGAAAGCGTTGCCGTGGCCCCGTCCGCCCGTGCTTGGATCATGCTGTGGGTCAGGGCCCCGAATTCTTCGGTCGTCGGGTTGAAGGCTTCGGCGCTCTGCAGATTGCCGAAGCCTCCATTGCCGCCCGCGATCAGAACCCTGCCGTCGGGCAGCTCGGCGGCGAAGGCTCCGTAGCGCGTTTCGGTCAATTCGTGTGGAAGTCGCGAGAAGAGCGAGCCGGCCCACGCCCCGGAAGCCGTGGGGCCCAGGGTGAGCGCAGCGCTCAGCGCGCACGCGAGCACCAGCGTCGAGAGGCGCACACGCGCGACAGGGCCATGATGTTCCACTCCGCGGGGATGGCGATGTCTTCTATGCAAGGTGTCAGCTCCTTGGGCTGGTGCAAGCGCGAGGTGGCGCAAGCATTGGGCGGTCATCGCCTGCCTCGACGGTGGACGCCGCGGGCCTAAAGGGTGCAACTGGAGCTGCATCGCGGCGCCCACCACGGCTCCGGTGGTCGAGGAGGCGTGGGTGGACATTTGTTTGTGCCAGCGTTGCTACTAGCGCCCGCGTGGGTCGATGCCTTCGAGTGGCCAGTGGCGGACGACGCCGGGTCGCCAGTGGTCGTTCTCCTCGCGCGTCAGGATGAAGCGACTGATCGTTTGCTGGCCGCCCTCGTGGTCCCCGTAGAGCAGATCGACGGTCAGCGTCTCCCCGGTGAGGAACGCATCGCGTAGACCCTCGCGGAAGGGATCGTCGGGCTCGCGTATCGCCCCCTGCCAGAAACCGATGTCACCGGCGGGCACGTACAGGTCACGTGACTGCCGGCGATGCTCCGCCGGCTCAGCGTGCCCGGCGTCCAACTCAGGGCGCCCCGACTTCAAGCGCCAGGCTTGAAGGACCGCAAGGCCGTTGCCCACGTTCCGAAGCGGGATCACGAAGTAGTAGTTCTCCCCCTCGCGCTCGACCGCGGCCATACCGCCATCGACAGTCACCATCCGCCCCTCGCCGAAGCGGACCGTCTCGGGCGGATCGGTCACACGCGAGGGAGCGATAACCGGCCGCAGGCCGAGCAACAGCGCTCGCTCGGCAATCGCCGTCGAGCGCTCCGCGATACGTGTCGAGCGCTGTCCGAAGCGCACCGAGGAGAACGTCGCCACGGCCAACACGAGCGTGCCGCCCGCGGTTGCCAACGAGGCAATCGTCGGCCAATCGACGGCGAAGAGCAGCGTCATCCACTGGATACTCTCGCCGGGAGCGGACGGTGGAGGCGATCAGACGGCCATGGCGCGAGCCGTGCCGCTCTCCACTGGTACGGTGGACAGGTCCGTCGCGTGCCGATCAGGCTGCGATCGTGCGCTCGCCGGGTCCTTCCTGACCTCTCTGCCTCGCGATCGCGGCCCTTGAGAGGCTCGTGAGGAGCGTCTGTGAATGCCGTGGCTGCAGGGTCTGACCGTACGTCCCCTCGTTGGTCCTCGGGGAGTCCGCCGAAATATTCCGTTGCCGCGATGCCGGCCCGACCAACCGGGGAGCCACTGCACGTCGCGATGCTTGCTCCACCTTGGATCTCAGTTCCTCCACCGGGGTATGGGGGTGTGGAGTCGGTAGTTGACGCACTTACCGAGGCGCTTGTCCGGCGAGGGAACTCGGTCACGCTGTTCTGTGCCCCGGGCTCTGTGTCGAGCGCGCGTGTTGTGACTCTGCTCGAGGAGTCCCATCCCGATGAGATCGAGCGCTCGCTCTACGAGGTCGATCACGTCGCACGGGCGTTCGAGGAGATCGACCTCGCCTCCTACGATCGCCGCTTTGATGTGGTCCACGATCACTGCGGCTTCACGGCCCTGGCGATGGCCGATCGCATCGACACGCCGATCGTGCACACCCTTCACGGGCAGTTCACCGCCAGTACCGCGGCCTTCTATGCTCGCCACGGCCACAAGGCGGCGCTTGTAGGCATCAGCCGTGCGCAACTCGAATCGGTGCCGACGGGGATTCACTCAATCGGCGCGATTCCGAACCCCATCGATGTGCGGGCATGGACGTTGCGCGAGCACAAGGATGACTACCTCTTGTGGATCGGGCGCATGACCGTCGAGAAGGGCCCCCACCGCGCGATCGCCGCCGCCCGCATCGCCGGTGTGCCGCTTGTCTTGGCGGGAGTCATCCAACCCGGCCAGCAGGCGTTCTTCGACCGTGAGATAGCGCCACACGTCGATGGCGAGCGTGTTCGCTTCGTGGGGGAGGTTGGTGGCTCGGTCAAGCACTCGCTGTTCGCCGGTGCCCGCGCGCTGCTCATGCCGATTCGTTGGGAGGAGCCCTTCGGGATGGTGATGGTGGAGGCGCTCGCTTGCGGAACCCCGGTGATCGCCTTCCCCGAGGGCGCCGCCCGCGAGCTCGTCCTCGACGGGCAGACCGGCTTCCTCGTCGAGGACGAGCAGGCGATGGGCTCCGCGGTCGCCCAGCTTCCCCGTATCGCCGCGCGGGACTGTCGTGCCTGGGTCGCCGCACACTGCGATGTCGATGTGGTTGCCGCTGCCTATGAGTACGCCTACCGATCGGTGATGCGCGAGTCGTCAGAGACCCTCGAGCTTGTCTGAGCGCACTCTGAGCGTGTTGGACGGCAGCACCTTCGTCGTCGGTGACCGCCTCGGCGACGTGCGTGAGGAGGCTGGTCGCGAGCATGGCTTCTACAGCGAGGACACCCGCTTCCTCTCGCGCTGGGTCTTGCGCACGGGCGAGGTGCCATTGGAGCTCCTGGGTCTCGACCAGAGTGCGCACTTCTCCGCTCAGTTCTTCCTGACTCCGCGCGTGGGGCCGGATCAGGAGGCGCCGTGCTCGATCATGCGCCGGCGGCTCATCGACCACGTGTGGATGGAGGAGATCTCAGTGACCAACCACCGTCATGAGCACAGCGAGATGCGGGTGGTGCTCGAGGTTGACACCGATTTCGCCGATCTGTTCGAGGTCAAGGACGGCACGGTTTCAAAGCGGGAGGTGAGCTGTCACCACGACGATCGCACTCTCACGCTTGCCTATGAGTGTGCTGACTTCCAGCGCTCGATCATGATCTCTGCCAGCAGCCCCGCGGTGGTGACCCGCGAGGGCTTCGCCTACTCGCTGCGGCTCGCGCCCGGAGAGCGGTGGTCCACCACCTTCACTATTACCCCCTATGCCGCGCAATCGGGCGTCTCGTTCGCGCAGCGCGAGTCGCGGGGCACCCTGCCCCGATTGAGCGCATCCAAGGCGGCCGAGCTCGAGGAGTGGCTGGCGCTCGCGCCGGTGTTGCATACGCGGGACACGTCACTGGCACACACCTACCGCGCCAGCCTCAGCGATCTTGGTGCGCTGCGACTGCATCCCGATCTCTTGGAGGGTGCCACCCTCCCGGCGGCTGGGCTCCCTTGGTTCATGGCGCTCTTCGGCCGCGACAGCTTGATCACGAGCTTCCAGGCGCTGCCTTACCTGCCCGGCCTGGCTGCCACCACCCTGCGCGTGCTTGCCGCCCGCCAGGCCGAGGTGCGCGACGACTTCCATGAACAGGAGCCGGGCAAGATCCTGCACGAGTTGCGTTTCGGTGAGCTCACCGCGCGTGGGGAGCGTCCGCACTCTCCGTACTACGGGAGCGCCGACGCAACGCCGCTGTTCCTGATTCTCCTTGACGAGTACCACCGCTGGTCGGGCGACGATGAGCTCGTCCGCGCGCTCGAGCCCCACGCTCGTGCGGCGCTTGACTGGATCGAGGACAGCGGGGACGCCGATGGCGACGGATACGTCGAGTACGCGCGCCGCAACCCGGCCACTGGACTGGCCAACCAGTGCTGGAAGGACAGTTGGGACGCGATCCAGTTCACTGACGGCACGTTGGCTCAGGGGCCGATCGCTACCTGCGAGATCCAGGGCTACGTATACGACGCGCGGCGCCGCTCCGCCCGCCTGGCCCGTGAGGTGTGGGGCGATGAGCCGCTCGCCGGGCGCCTGGAGCGTCAAGCCGCCGACCTGCGCGAGTGCTTCCGCCGCGACTTCTGGATGCCGGAACGTGGCTGTCATGCACTGGCGCTCGACGGCGAGAAGCGCCAGGTGGACAGCTTGACCTCCAACATCGGTCATCTGCTGTGGTCGGGAATACTGGACGACGGCGAGGCTGCCACGACCGCTGAGCGGCTACTCGACGAGCAGCTCTACTCCGGCTGGGGGGTGCGGACTCTCGGCATCCGCGAGGCGGGCTACAACCCGCTCGGCTACCACACAGGCACCGTCTGGCCTCACGAGAACTCGCTGATCGCCGCCGGTCTGGCCCGCTACGGTCACAACGAGGCGGCGAGCACCATCGCCGCTGCGATGCTGCGCGCGGCGCCGTACTTCGAGCATCGCCTGCCCGAGGTCTTTGCCGGCTACCCCGCGTCGGTGACGTCGGTCCCCGTCGCATTCCCGACGGCCTCGCGTCCCCAGGCATGGGCCGCGGGGACCCCATTGCTGCTGCTGAGCACGCTGCTTGACCTTCGCCCCGGGCGCACCGATGCGGAGGTCGAGCTACCGGGCGGCATCGGGCACGTCGCGCTGCGCTTGCGGAAAGACTAGCGTGGGTGCGGTGGACGACGATGAGATACGTGCCCTGGTGACACGTTTGGCGCGTCCTCACCTCTCCGGTGGCGAGGTGATCGAGCGTGCGGCGATCCTCGCCGCGGGCGCCGACTCAGCGGCAGTCATTGAGTGGATCACCGCCCACGCTGGGATACCCGAGGCGGCGGTCGCGACATCTCCCAGACACGGCCTGCACGGCTCGCGGTTGGGTGACAGTGGCGGCGCGAAGTCCTCAACACCGCTGCGCTTCGTGCTGCCGGCTGGCGCGCTGGCCTGAGCTTTACAGACAGTCGGCTCCACGCACGAGGAAGGCAAAGCCATGACCGACAAGCCAATCAAGCAGCCCGGGCCGGACCACCCGATCACGATCGAGTCGAACCCGGCGCGGATCGTCGTTTCGATCGCAGGGCAGGTCCTCGCCGATACGCAGAACGCGCTCACGTTGCGTGAGGCCGACTACCCGCCGGTCCAGTACATCCCACTCGAGGATGTCGACCGGTCGCTGATCCAAGAGACCGACCACGCGAGCTACTGTCCATTCAAGGGGGACGCTGGCTACTACAGCATCCCGGCCGGAGGCGAGCGCTCGATCAACGCTATCTGGACATATCGAAACCCCCACGCGGCGGTCGCAGAGATCAAGGACCACGTCGCCTTCTACCCCGACCGCGTCGACGCGATCGACGAACGACCGTAGACTGACCGGAGCGAGCAACGGCCACTGGATAAAGCTGGGCCGGTCGTAACTTTCGGACTCGTCAGCTAGCCCTTGCCAAGCCCACCCTCCGACAGCACGGGCGACCGCGACAGGCCGCGTGGTAGGTCAAGCGATCGGCCCAGGGGAGGACGGGGTGGGTGGGTCCGATTCAACGGTCACGGCGAGCGCACAGCTGCCCGAGCTCGACGAACGTGCGCTTGCCGCGCTGGGTGAGGTGGGCCGCGACTGGGCGGGGTGCATGCCGCCCCGGCAGTCTGGGAGCGTGCGCTGCCCGTCGATCGCCATCTCGATTTCGCCGATCCGCAGCAATCGCGCAGCGGACGTTTCGTGCACATCCGCAGCGCGCGACGTGAGGCGGATGACGACGAGCTCGAAGCAACGGCCGAGGCGGGGGAGACCGACTCGCGGTCGGGCCGTGTGGCCCACGCGCTGCGGCGGGTGCTGATCGGCCCGGCGCTGCGCAGCACGGCGATCGCGGAGGAGCGCATGGGGCGCCTGCTCGCCCTCGCCGTGCTCTCGCCCGACGCGCTCTCCTCGGTGGCCTACGGGCCGGAAGCGATGATGGCGATCCTCGTGCTCGCCGGCTCGGCCGAGCTGAAGCTCTCGCTGCCGATCGGAGCCGCCCTCGCGGTACTGATGCTGTCTGTCGGCCTTGGCTACCGCCAGGTGATCCGGGCCTATCCGCACGGTGGAGGTTCCTACATCGTCGCGAGCGACAGCCTGGGGCGCCAGTGGGGCCTGCTCGCGGGCGCCGGGCTGATCGTCGACTACATCCTCACGGTCGCTGTGTCGGTCGCCTCCGGGGTGGAAGCCGTCACCTCGGCGATACCCTCGCTCGACTCGGCGCGGGTGGTGATCGGCCTGGTGGTGATCGTGCTGTTGGTGGCCGGCAACCTGCGCGGCGCGCGCGACGCCGGCGCCGCCTTCGCCGCCCCCACCTACCTGTTCGTGGCCGCGATCGCGCTGGTCGTGATCGCCGGTCTTCTCAAGGCGGGCTCCCACGGCTTTCACCCCGCCGCCGCGGCACCGCACCGGGCCACCGAGGCGGTCGGCGTGCTGCTTCTGCTGCGCGCGTTCGCCTCCGGGGCGACGGCGATGACCGGGATCGAGGTGATCTCAAACGCGGTCCCGGTCTTCCGCCCTCCGCAAGCCAGGCACGCCCGCCAGACCCTCACGGTGATGATGGCCCTTTTGATCTCGATGTTCATCGGCGTTGTGCTCGTCGCTCACTTCGACGGCGCCTCCCCGGGTGGGAGCCAGACGGTGCTCTCCCAGATCGCGCATGACAGCGTCGGCGGCGGCATTCCCTACGGCTTCGTGCAGGTGGCAACCACGCTCGTGCTGCTGGTCGCCGCCAACTCGGCGTTCAACGGTTTTCCGCGGCTTTTGTATTTCATGGCCCGTGACGGGTACGTCCCGCGGCTGTTCCTGCGCATGGGCGATCGCCTCGCGTTCAGCAACGGCATCCTCGTGCTCGCCGTCCCCGCGGCCGTGATCTACGCGGCCTTCGGCGGTCGAGACCGCCCCGCTGATCCCGCTGTTCGCGATCGGTGTGTTCCTTGCCTTCACGCTCGCCCAGAGCGGGATGGTCGCGTACTGGTGGCGCCACCGCGAGCCGAGGTGGCACTCGGCGCTCGCCACCAACCTGCTCGGCGCGGTCCTCTCGGCGCTGGTCGTGCTGATCGCCACGGTCACCAAGCTCACCGAGGGCGCCTGGGTCGTGGTGGTGCTGGTTCCGCTGATCGTGTTGGCGTGCGGGCGCGTGCACGCGCACTACGTGAGCGCCCGCGAGGCGCTCACGCCACGACCCGGCGCGCCACGACCCGAGATGGGCGGGCACGGGCGGACGACACGCGTGACGCCGCCCCGGCTGCGGCCGGAGGTCTCCGAGCAGCCTGGCCGAGACGCAGGATGACCCGTCCGAGGTGCACAGCTTCGCCGTCGTCCCCGTCGCGGTGCTCGACCTCGCGGCGCTGCACGCGCTCGCCTACGCCGTCTCGCTCGCCCAGCCGGTGCTCGCGCTGCACGTCAGCCCCACCGAGGAGGAGGCCGAGCGCTTCCACCGCGCGTGGCATGCGTGGGGCGACCATTTGCCGCTCGAGGTCGTCGTGTCCCCGTACCGCTCCACCGTCGCGCCGCTGGCCAACTACATCGCCGCGCTGCACCGCCAACGCCCCGACGTGACCCTCACGCTCGTCGTGCCCGAGATCGTCGTTGCCAAGCGCTGGCAGCGGATCCTGCACAACCGCATCGCCACACGCCTGCGCGCTTCGCTCATCGCCTACGAGGGCATCGTCATCACCACGGTCCCATTCCACCTGCCCCGGTAAGCCGGAGACGCTACGCAGCTAGTTCGGGGTGCGCTCGTACCGCGTGGCGTGCTCGAAGTGTGGCGCCCACGGCTGTGCCGAGCGCGTCCAGATCTCGGCAGTCGGTTCGAACCAAGACGTATCGTCGATCGTCCCTGCCTTCAGGAAGGCAACTTCCGGCATTGACTCGATCGTGCTGAATATCGGCGACCCGCAGGTCGAGCAGAACCGCCGCTCCGTTGTGCTTTTGTAGTCCTCGCTGGCGGTCTTGAACGAAGCTAGTGTGTCGCCCTCAACAGTGAGTGCCTTGCTCGGTACGCCCACGATGACCGAGAACGCCGTGGCGGTCTGACGCTGGCAGTTCGAGCAGTAGCAGACCCCCTGCCACACTGGCTCGGCGTCGACGCTATAGGTCACGCTCCCGCAGAGGCAGCGGCCTGTGATGGGCTTGGGTATGTCGGCCACGTATCCAGGACCTTACTAGCGCCTGCTTGCGCACGGAGCGATTTGGTCGGCCTGAGCCTGTTTTCGGGCACTCCTCGGCTGTCAAGTGGCGCCGCCGAACCCCAGCTCGTTGCCGTCGGGGTCGCGGTAGATCACCTTGCGCACGCCATTGGGATACGTCTCGATCTCATCGGGCTCCAGGCCGCGAGCGGCGATTGTCGCTATGTGGGCATCGAGATCGTCAAGGAAGATCGTCGCCACCGAGTTGCCCGCGCCATCGGCGTGCTCCACGATGTACACCGAGCGGTTCTCGGCAAGTGTCCACACCGCCTCAGTTGCATGGGGGAAGAATGTCGGCTCGCCCAGCAACTGTTCGTACCACGGTCGGGCCGCCTGGAAGTCCCGCACGCGCAGACCCGCGAAGAGATGCAACGACATCACTTCGAGTCTAGGGCGCCTGTCGCCTCAGGCCATCTCCTCGCCGAGATCACATCGGCCGTGTGACGTTGGGGATGCAGCACAACTGCGCGGAGCCGCTCGCCAGCAACCTGCCGTCCACGTCCCAAACTCTGCCGCCAACCCCCATGAGACCGCCATCGGCGACCGCGCATTCGCTGTCGATCAACAGCCATTCGCAGTGAGGGCTGAAATGGTGAAACCACACGCCAGTGTCGAGATTCGGCGCCAGGTACTCCCAGCTTCGATGGTGGCGATGTGCAGCCGGGAAGCCGTAGGTGTCCAGCAATATCAAGGCACGTGCGGCATCGAGGAAGGGGTCCTCGAAGCATGCGGTCGGTCGAAATCGCGTCCACTCGCTGATCACCGGCGCTTGCGGCTCGTCCGCGGCGCTCTGGTCGACGGGCCGTCGTTCGATGTTCTCCCAGAAGCTGAAGGGCGGACGTCGCTTGTCGGGGCGCAGTTCCTCGTAGGTCTTCAGCGTCTCCGGCGATTGGACTTCAGGAGCCTTTGGATGCTGGTGGCGGTACCCGGGCGCCTCGGCGGCGGTCTTGATCAGTGCGTGCAGGACGGGCTTGCCTTGCTGTGTCATCTCCACGGCAAGTGACTCGGCGCGGCGTCCTTGCCGGAGGACACTCACTTTGAGCTCAACTACATCGAAAGTTGGGGAACTAAGGAAGTGGCAATAGAAGCTGGCCGGCCTCTTGATTTGCGCCACCATGCCCGCGGCCCGCAGGGCGATTGTCGCGAGATAGCCACCATTGGGACCCCAAATCTCCCAGTCCTCGGACAGGCGCGCCGTATAGCCGTCGTCGCCGGGTGCGACGCGCGTCGCATGCTCGAGGTCAAAGGTGCTCGGCGTCATCGTGCGTGGCCGATGGTACGCCTGTCGAGGTACCCCAGTCCTTGACGTCGCGTTGACACGCTACCGTGGATAGATGCTCACGCAGGCAGATCGCGCGGCCGAGCGTCGCCGCGACAAGCTGGAGGAGATCCGCTCGCAGGTGAAGGACGGTTCGTTGACGATCCGCAAGATGACACCAGCCGAGCGCGAACGCTATCCGCCGCAACCGCCACGACCGTCCCGAGGGCGCCGCAAGTGAACGCAGTGCCGGCTCGGATCAGGGAGCTGTTGTCGGTTCGCGTGGCCGCCTGTCTGGTGGCGGCTTTCCTGCTCGCGGCGGGATGGTCCGCCACCGCGCAAGGGGCAGCGACGTCGAGCACACACCTGTCGAGCCGCTGTGCGATGTTCCGAGCCAAAGGCGATGAGTACGGCGTCTACGTGGGCACTGGGCATGTGAAGTGCAGTGTCGCGGAGCGGATCCTGAAGGCGATTGCCGACGGCAAGGGCAAGTATGTGAACAACGGCTATTCAGCTAATTCCTACACGCTGTATGGCGGCTGGCTGTGCCCGTCGGGGAACATGGGCGAGCAGACCTGTGAGCACTCCAAGCGTCCAGTGGACAACCCCAGCCAGGACATCGTGAGCCTTTCGTGCTCCTTTGACACGGGCTGCCCGAAGCAGAGGGACGTCGCCGACTAGTAATCGCGGCACGTCGCGGGAGAGTTGGAAGGGCTACCGCGCGTCCCCGCGCGCGAGAGCTATGGTGAAGCTGAAGTCCGTCATTCCATCCGACCGAGGAGAGCAAATGTCCCGTTACGCCACCGTGAATCTGTTGGAGATCGAGGACTCTGTCGGCGAGCGGGCTCCAGGAATCGAAGGCCGCTTCGGGCGCAAACACCTCGACTCGCGCGACCTCGGTGTGAGTCTGTTTCGCTACGCGGCGAACCTGCGCAGCCCGATGGCGCACAGTCATCGCGAGCAGGAGGAGGCTTACCTCGTCGTCGCGGGCTCCGGGCGGGTGCTGCTCGACGACGAGCTTATGGAGCTGCGTCAGTGGGACGTGGTGCGTGTGGCGCCCGAGGTCGTGCGCGCGTTCGAGGCCGGCCCAGATGGGCTTGACATCGTGGCTATTGGCGGTCCCAAGCCCGAGGACGGCGACGGCGTGATGGGCAGCGCGAACTGGCCTGACGCGGAGTAGCCGCGCCCGCCGGGCGCGCCTGAGCGTTCAGCCGGTGGCGCCCTCTGCCGCGGGGGCGCCCGCGGACGGCTCCTCGTGCGTGAAGTCCATGGCCTCCCCCGCATTCCGTTCCTTGGGGACCAAGAAGCCGGCTACCAAGCAAATGAGCAGGAAGCCGGTGGCCATCAGGAACGTATCGCTGAAGCCCGTGACCGCCGGCAGCCCTTTGACGGTGTGGGCGGCGATGAAGGTCGCGGAAAGCTGCCCGCCGAGCGCGCCGCCAAGCGTGCGCATGACGGTGTTCATGCCGCTGGCCACACCGGTCTGCTCCGGTGAGACGGCTTGCACGATCAGGTTGCCGAGTGCCGCGAAGGCCAGGCCCACTCCGACCCCGAGCAGACCGGAGGCGATCAGCAGGTCGTAGGGATGGTTGTGGGCGACCGCTAGCAAGGCAAAGGACGCGGTGGTGAAAGCGGTGCCGGCAAGCAGGGCGCTA
Source organism: uncultured Solirubrobacterales bacterium (assembly GCA_963725165.1). GTDB lineage: Bacteria > Actinomycetota > Thermoleophilia > Solirubrobacterales > Solirubrobacteraceae > Palsa-744. The sequence continues at coordinate 100,673 of CAVRXK010000001.1, read as the reverse complement.
CGCGAGCCGAAGCGGCCAGAGATGCGCCCAGCCGACAGGCCGAGGATCGTCATCCCGATCGTCGTCGGCAGCAGATACAGCCCCGATACGACCACCGAGGCGCCGAAGCCGAACCCCGTGCTCTTTGGCAACTGGGCGATCTGCGGGATCACGATGAACGATGCATACATCCCGGCGCCAAGCAAAAACGCGGAGGCGTTGGTCGTCCACACGCCCCTGATGCGCATCATCGTCATGTCGATCAAGGGGTTCTCGCTGTGCACCTCCACGGCGATCCAAGCCATCGAGACGGCTATGCCGACGGCGAGCAGACCGAGTGTCTTGGGTGACCCCCAGCCCCAGCTCGTGGTCTGGCTGATCGAGATCAGCACGATCGACATGCCGATCGTCATCAAGGTCGCGGCAAGCCAGTTCACCCGTCCGGGCACTCGTATCGGGGACTCCGGTATGAAGCGCCACGTCGCGATCGCGGCGAAGACGGTCGGGATCAGGGGAAGCCAGAACAGCCAGTGGTAGTTCAGATGCTCGATGATCACCCCGGCGAGCACGATCCCCGCGCCGCCACCCACCCCGAGGATGGCCGAAAGTAGGCCGATGCTCCCGGCCACCTTCTCGCGCGGGAACTCGTCGCGGACGATTCCAAACGCGAGCGGGAAGATGCCACCGGCGGCGCCCTGGATGAACCTGCCGACGACAATCACCGCCAGTGAGCTGGACACCGCCGACAAGAGCGTCCCCGCGGCAAGGATCACGAGCGTCCAAAGGAGCATCTTCTCCTTGCCGTACATGTCGCCCAGCCGGCCCAGGATCGCGGTGCCAACCGACGCCGCCAGCAGATAGGCGGTCAACAGCCAGGTGACGCCGGTCACGCTCGTGTGCAGTGCGTGCTGGAAGGTGGGCAGCGCCGGCAGCACCGCCGAGCTGAGCATCGCGTAGGCCAAGCCGCCAAGCGCGAGCACGGCCAGGATCAGGTTGGGGTGTGTGCGCTCCCTCGTGGTCTCATCCCAGCCAGCCATGCGCCTCACCATAGCTTCGTCTGGCCGCCTGCTCGGAGAACGATGCGTTTGGGGCGGCGAGCGCGGGTGTCGTCGGACGAGATCTGGCTAGGCGTGAGGCGACACGGCGCTCGAGCCCGTCCCCGGCGTAGGCAGCGTCTTCGGCAGCTCCTTGACGAAACCCTTGCTGAGCACGCTGAGGACGAGCAGCGATCCGAACAGGGCCACGGCGTCGATGCTCTCGCGGCCCTGCTTTGCCCAGTAGAGGTCTTCGAGGTTGAGCCACAATGCGAACTCGTCGAGCGTGAGCGCCGCGCCGGTGCCGTACGCGGCCGCGGTGATGCGCGAGGAGCGGCGTTCCTCGGAGATCCCGATCTCGAGCATCCACAGGTAGCCGACCGTCAGCAGCCCCGCGATCCCGAAGGTCATGTGGTGGATGTGGCGTCCTCCGGGAGTGATGTTCTTGAACGGGCCTCGTTCGGCGCGGATCGCGTGTGTGATCCCCCGAACGCTTGCGAACGTCAGGAAGAAGGAGCCGGTCGCGAACAGCTGGCGCTCCTTGCGGCGGTCTCCGAAGTGCTTGTAGTAGAGCGCGCGAACGTCGCGCGCGGGGGCCAGCCACGAGCGCGATCGTGGGCGCTGGCTCTGTACGGATGGTGCGTCCTGCTCGGCCACGGTTGCTCCCACCCTAACGTGGTAGCCACCTGTACGCCATGATTGCGCGATGCCCGCGCCCGTCGAGCTAGAGGTCAGCGCTCCGTTTGCCGGTGTGGTTGTGGCGATCGAGCACGCCCCCGGAGCGTCGGTGCGTGAGGGGGCGGTGCTTGTGGTGCTGGAGGCGATGAAGATGGAGCACGAGGTCGTCGCCGAGAGTGATGGGGTCGTGCAGAGGGTGGAAGTGGTCGCGGGTGATGCGATCGAGGCGGGAGAGCTGCTCCTGGTCCTCACAGCCGACGACCAGGTCTCCAGTCCGCCGCGCGACGGAACGTCTCCCAAGAGCGGAGAGTCCGACACCGCTCGGGCGGACGGCAGGCCGAGTGTGACTCGCGCGGACAGCGAGCCCGAGCGGGTCCGTGCCGACCTCGCTTCAGTGCGGGCACGCCACCAACTCGGTCTGGACGCCGCGCGTCCTGACGCGGTGGAGCGCCGCCGCGCGCGCCACCGGCGCACAGCGCGCGAGAACCTGGCCGATCTCGTGGACGAGGGCAGCTACGTTGAGTACGGTCCGTTGCTGTTCGCCGCCCAGGAGCGGCGTCGATCGAAGGACGAGCTGATCGCGAATACCCCCGCCGACGGTCTCGTCGCGGGTGTCGCGGAGGTCGAGGGCAACCCGTGTGTGGCGATGTCCTATGACTACACGGTGCTCGCGGGCACGCAGGGGATGCGCGGTCATCTCAAGAAGGATCGCCTGTTCGAGCTTGCCGAGCGGCGGCGCCTGCCGGTCGTGCTGTTTGCCGAGGGCGGCGGAGGTCGTCCCGGCGATGTGGACTTCCCGATCGTGGCCGGTCTCGACTGCCGTGCGTTTCACCTGTTTGGCCGCCTCAGCGGCCTGGTGCCGCTGGTGGGGATCGCCTCGGGCTACTGCTTCGCGGGGAACGCCGCGCTGCTCGGTTGCTGCGACGTGGTGATCGCAACCGAGGACTCGAGCATTGGGATGGGTGGTCCCGCGATGATCGAGGGTGGTGGCCTCGGCATCTACGAGCCCGGCGAAGTCGGCCCGATCGACGTGCAGCATGCAAACGGCGTTGTCGATCTACGCGTGGCGAACGACCAGGCGGCGGTCGCGGCAGCCAAGCGCTACCTCTCCTATTTCCACGGACCTGTCGAGCGGTTCTCCGTGCCCGACCAGCGCAAGCTGGGAGAGATCGTTCCCGAGCAGCGCAAGCGGGCCTATGAGGTGCGTCAGGTTCTGCGCACCCTGTGCGACGAGGACTCGGTGCTCGAGCTACGCGATGGCTTTGGCGCGGGGATGGTCACCGCGCTCGCGCGCGTCGAGGGCAGGCCGCTTGGGATCCTCGCCAACGACCCCGCTCACCAGGGTGGCGCGATCGACGCCGATGCCGCCGACAAGGCCGCGCGCTTCCTGCAGATGTGCGACGCGTTCGGGTTGCCGGTCCTGTTCCTGTGCGACACCCCCGGCTTCATGGTGGGCCCGGCCGCCGAGCAGACCGCGACCGTGCGCCACTTCGCGCGACTGTTCGTGATCGGCGCCAACCTGGAGATCCCGATCGGCACGATCGTGCTGCGCAAGGGCTACGGACTTGGCGCGCAGGCGATGGCCGGCGGCTCGTTCAAGGCGCCGCTGTTCACGGTTGGCTGGCCCACCTCTGAGTTCGGAGGCATGGGCCTGGAGGGCGCGGTGCGCCTGGGGATGCGTCGCGAGCTCGATGCGATCGAGGACCCCGAGGAGCGCGAGCGCGTGTTCCAGGCCACGGTAGCCGCCGCCTACTCACACGGCGAGGGGCTAAACATGGCCGCCTACGGTGAGATCGACGACGTGATCGATCCAGCCGACTCGCGGCGCTGGATCGCCACGCTGTTTGATCCGCCGGCTGTTGACTGGCGTAACCGGGCCGTCAAGCGGCGCCCCAATATCGACGCCTGGTAGCTATCCCTTCGGCTCCGCCGGCGCCTGCACGCGCGCACGGAACACATGAAACGACCATCCCTGGTAGAGCAGCACCATAGGGAAGAAGATCACTGCCACCACCGTCATCACGACAAGCGCGTAGTGACCAGAGGCCGAATTGTTGACGGTCAGGTTGTAGGCGGCGTTGGTGCTCGAGACCATCACGTTGGGATAGAGGTCGATGAAGATCGAGCCGACGGTTGCGGCCATCGCGACCGCCGAGGAGGCAAACGAGAGGCCGTCGTGGTCGGTCATCGCAAGCCGCGCGGCGAAGGCCACCGCGATCACCGCGAGGATCTCCACGGGCTGGGGCACATCGGGGCCGCCCGCCACGCTGCGCGTCCAGATCACCCAGCCGATCACCAGTGCAATCGCCGCCCAACCCAGTCCTCGCGCGAGTGCGCGGGCACGCTCGCGCACCTCATCCGTGGTCCTGAGCTTGATGAATGTGGCTCCGTGCAACAGGCACAGTGCCACCAACGTCACGCCGGTCCACAGGCCATAGGGCGTGAGCAGACCGAAGAAGTTGCCCGTGTATTCGTGGCTGGAGTCGATCGGCAAGCCGTTCAACAGGTCGCCGAGTCCCACGCCGAGCAGCAGGGGGATCAGCAGGCAGCCGAGCGTCATCGCCCAGCGCCAGGTCGCGCGCCAGCGTGGGCTCTCGCTCTTGTCCTTGAACTCGAACGACACGCCGCGCGCCATCAGAGCGATCAGCACGAGCAGCAGAGCCAGATAGAGCGCCGAGAACATCGTCGCGTACCAGCCGGGGAATGCCGCGAACGTGCCGGCGCCGGCGACGATCAGCCATACCTCGTTGCCGTCCCACCAGGGGCCGATCGTGCTCAGCGCGCGCTTGCGCTGCTCGTCCGTGCGTCCGACGATCGTATGCAGCATGCCGACGCCGAAGTCAAAGCCCTCGAGCACGAAGAAGCCGACCCAGAAGATCGCAAGGATGACGAACCAGATCGTGTGAAGCTGCATCAGTAGCTCATGACCGGGGTGGGGGCCTGCGTGGCCGAGCCTGTTCCCTCGGGGCCGTCCTCAGGATCGAGGCCCTTGCGCGAATAGCGCAGCATCAGGATCAGGTCGGCCGCGCCAAGTGCGATGTAGACCAGCACGAACGCGATCAGGCTGATCCAGATGTCGAGCGAGCTGACCGAGGGAGAATTGGCATTAACCGTCTTCATCAATCCCTGCACGATCCAGGGCTGGCGTCCGCTCTCGGTCAACAGCCAGCCGGCGGTATTCATCACGAACGGGCTCACCACAGCCACCAGGCCCGCGCGCAAGAACCACTTGGAGCGGTCGAGTCCGCCCTTGTGGATCAGCCACGTCCCCCACAGCGCCAGCAGCGCGATCAACGAGCCGAGATAGGCCATCACGCGCATCGACCAGTACTGGATGAACACGTCGGGGATGTAGTTGCCGGGGCCGTACCTGGCGACGTCTTCCTTCTGGATCTGGTTCAGCCCCTCGACCGCGCCGCCCCAGGTCCCGGTCGCGAGGATCGAGAGCAAGTGCGGGATCGCGATCACCTGGGTTGGGGTCTGGTCGTTGCTGCCGCCGCCGACCTGAAAGGCCGAGAACGAGCACGGCTGGCAGTTGCTCCACTGCGCCTCGGCCGCGGCGATCTTGGCCGGTTGATAGGTGGCCTCGATCTCTCCCAGCTTGTTGCCCACGAACATCTGCAAGAGGATCGCCGGCAGCAGCACCAGCACCGATAGTCGTGCGGTGTGATGGAAGGCCTCGACTTCGCGACCCTTGCGCAGATACCAGGCCGAGATCGCGAGCATCACGAGCGAGCCCGTCACCAGCGAGGCCAGGATCACATGTACGTATCCCCACAGGAAAGTTGGATTGGTGAACAGCGCCCACACGTTGTTCAGCACCGGCTGGCCGTGACTGTTCAAGACGTAGCCCACCGGATGTTGCATCCATGAGTTGGCGACCAATATGAACATCGCCGAGAGCATCGAGCCGGCCACCACCATCCAGATGCATGCCAGATGCACACGCTTAGGTAGCCGATCCCAGCCGAAGATCCACAGGCCGAGAAAAGTGGACTCCAGGAAGAACGCCGCCAGGCCCTCCATCGCGAGTGGACCGCCAAACACGTCGCCGACGAAGCGGGAGTAGCTGGACCAGTTCATCCCGAACTCGAACTCCTGCACGAGGCCTGTGACCACGCCCACGGCGACATTGATCAAGAGCAGGGTGCCGAAGAAGCGCGTTATGCGCTTGTACTCTGGCTTGCCGTTGCGGTGCCAGGCGGTCTGCAGAAGCGCCACCAGAAACGCCAAGCCGATCGTGACCGGCACGAACAGGAAGTGGTAGATGCTCGTCGTGGCGAACTGCCAGCGCGCCAGGTCGTTGGTCATCCTCCATCACCATTACCCACGGCGCGGCGGAACCATGCTGAATACCGCCCGCCGCGTGCCGCCAACTGCGCGTGCGTGCCGCGTTCGACGATCTTGCCCTGCCCGATCACGAGTATCTCGTCAACCTGCTCAAGGCCGACCAGCCGATGTGTGATCAGCAGCGTCGTTCGTGCGCGCGTTACGTCGAGCAGGTCGGCCACGAGCGCGTCGGCTGTCGCTGTGTCCAGGTGCTCGCCTGGCTCGTCGAGGATCAGGATCGGGAAATCGGCAAGCAGCGCACGAGCAAGCGCCAGGCGTTGGCGCTGGCCGCCGGACATGCGCTCGCCGCGCTCGCCGACCTCGGTTGCCAGTCGGAGGGGTAGCGAGTCCACCCAGTCGAGCAGCCGCGCCCGCGCCAGCGCGTCGCGCAACTCGTCCTCGCTCGCGTCGCGCTTGGCCAGGCGCAGGTTCTCTTCCAGCGTGCTGTCGAATATGTGCACGTCCTGGCTGACCAGCCCCACGACACGCCGGACCGCGTCACCGTCGAGCGTGTCGATCTCCACGCCGTCTAGCGTTACCGAGCCTTCATAGGGGAGGAAGCGCAACGGCACGGCGGCAAGCGTCGACTTTCCGGCGCCGCTTGGGCCGACGAGCGCGACGCGCTTGCCAGGGCTCAGGTCGAGGTCGATCTGCTCGAGCGCCGGGCGGCTTGCCCCCGGATATGAGCAGCTGAGGTTACGTGCCGTGAGGGTAGGGGGTAGCTGTTCGTGCGTACCGACGATAGGCGGCGCGCTGGTGTAGCCGTGCTCGTCGCGTGACTGGCCGTTTGGGGACTGCCTGTGTGCAGTTGGGGGCGTCGGTCGCTGTACCGGCTGCTGCACGGGCGACCGCGCCGGGAGCGCCTGGGGACGTTCGGGCTCCAGCACCGGCGGCGGCGTCTCAAGCAGCTCCTGTACCCGCGCCGCGGCCCGGCGCACGCGCTGCAGGGTTTGCGTCGCCGCCGGAAGACCGCTCACCAACTCGAATGCCACGAGCGGGATCAGGGCGATGCCGGCCAGCAGCACGCCGTCCATGCGTCCTGTGCGCACGGCGCTGACACCTACGAGCAGTGCGCCCCACATCGCCAGGCCCGAGCACAGCGTCGTTAGGCCCTGGCCGATGCCGGCCGTACGCGCGCCGGCCCGGGCGATACGGGTCAGCTCGGCGTCGGTGTCCAACGTGCGTCGCAGCTGCTCAGCTGCCGCGCCGTAGGCGACGAGCTCCGGCGCGCCCTCGACCAGGTCGACCACCGAGGCGCTCAGCTGCCCCCGCGCCTGTGCTTGCAGCGCCTCGCCGCGTACGGCGAGCGTGCCGGTGAGCCAAGGCACGAGCACCCCGGCGAGCAGCAGCGCGACAAGCAGAATCAGCCCGGCGGTGGGCAGTATCAGCCAGACGAGTGCCACGGTACCGGCGCCGACGAGCAGCGCGATCGCAAACGGCGGTACCACGCGCAACAGCAAATCCTGGAGCGAATCGACGTCCTGGACAAGACGAGAAAGCAGCTCGCCCGAGCGAAACGCGGGCAGGCCGAGCGGCGCCAGGCGCTCCAGGCGTTCGTAGACGCTCACCCGCAGACTGGACATCACGCGGAAGGCGGCGTCGTGGCCGAGGAGACGCTCGCAGTAGCGGCACAGCCCTCTGGAGAGCGCAAAGAACTGCACCCCGACGATCGCCACCGCGACCGCCGACTCCGGCGGGCGCTGCGAGGAGCGTGAGATCAGCCAGGCCGAGGTGGCGATCAGTCCGATCGCGGCCGCCACCGAGCCGGCGCCAAGCAGCGTCGCGAGCGCCAGGCGCCCGGCCGCCGGCCGAGCGATTGCGAATGTTTGCCTGAGTGGGGCTTCCGGGGGAGCAGGGCTCACACCAGCGCCTCCATCGCGGCTAGATCGACCACGCGGTCAGCCATGCGCAGCAGTGCGGGCCGGTGGGCGACGAGGATCACAGTGCGCCCCCTTGAGAGGCGTTGCACTGCTTCAAGCACCTGCTGCTCGGTCTGCCCGTCGAGGTTGGCAGTCGGCTCGTCGAGCAGCAATAGTGGCGCGTCGCGCAGGAACGCGCGGGCCAGAGCGACGCGCTGGCGCTCGCCGGCCGACAGCCCGGCGCCGCGCTCGCCGAGGACCGTGTCCAGGCCGTTTGGCAGGCCGGCCACGAGATCGCTCAGGCCGGCGGCGGCTGTGGCGGCTGCCAGCTCGGCATCGGAGGCGCCGCGATGGCCGAGCCGTACGTTCTCGGCGATCGAGCTTGCAAACAGGTGTGGTCGTTGCGGCACCCAGGCAAGCTGCGCGCGCCAAGCGTCGGCATCGAGCTCGGCGAGGTCGCGCCCCCCGATGCGCACCGCCCCACGCTCGGCCACGACGAAGCCAAGCAGCACCCCCAGCAGCGTCGACTTGCCACAGCCGCTGGGACCGGCAAGCGCCACGATCTCGCCCGCCTCGACGTGCAGAGAGAGACCGTCGAGGGCCGGCCGCGGGCGACCCGGATAGGAGACGGTCAGCCCTTCGACGGTTATATCCGCTGCCGTCATGTCGGGTACCCCTCGGCGGCCGTCGCGAGGGGTGGAGGGCGTTTCAAAAACCTTGTTTCCGAATCTCCCAGTATTTTCGTGCACCCCGTTATCGGGAAGCACCGCAAACACCTGCTCGGCAGCCGCCATCCCCTCAGCGCTGGCGTGGTAGTTGGCGCCCAGTTGGCGCAACGGCATATAGGCCTCTGGGGCGAGCACCAAGGCAAACAGCCCGGCGCGCAGGGACATATCGCCGCCCATCAGGCGCAACCCGATCGCCACCGCTACAAGCGCCACCGAGATCGTGGCGACCAGCTCGAGGATCAGGGAGGACAAAAACGTCACACGCAGGTTCGAGAGCGCGGTCTCGCGGTAGCGCTCGGAGATCGAGCGAATGCTTGTGGCCTGGGCCTTGGCACGGCCGAACACCTTCAGGGTCGGCAAGCCCGCCACCACGTCGAGGAAGTGCCCGGCAAGTCGTTGCAGGGTGCGCATCTGGCGATCCATCTTCTCGCGCGTCGCGGCGCCGACGAGCGCCATGAACAACGGGATCAAGGGAATCGTGAAGGCGATGATCGCGGCTGAGATCCAGTCTTGCGAGACGACGGCCACGAGGACGACCGGCGGCACGATCGCGGCCAGTAGAAGCTGTGGCAAGTACAAGGAGAAGTAGCCGTCGAGCGCGTCCAGCCCCCGTGTGGCGAGCACCGTCAGCTCGCCGGTGCTCTGCGTGCGTGAGCTGTCCAGGCCGAGCACTGAGACGCGCTCCAACAGCACCCGCCGCAATTGCGACTTCGCCTGAGCGGAGCCGCGCCAAGCCGCCAGCTCAGCTGCCCAAGCGACCAGCGCACGCGCTATGGCCACGAACAGCAGGGCGATCAGCGCCCCCTTCAGTTGCGCGAGATCCCTTCCGTGCGAAAACGCTCCGACGACGACATCCACGAGCAGCCAAGCCTGCGCCACGATCAGCAGCGCGCGCAGGCTGCCCAAGGCGACCGAAAGAAAAAGAAAGGTGCGTGTAGCGCGCGCGTACCGCAGCAATCGAGGATCGAGCGCTCTCACCGACTTCGAGCCGACCCGCCGTCATCCGCTCCAACGTGAACTCGCTCGAGGCCGGCCGACGAGCCATCAAAAACATGATTTTGGGAACCGCCGAGTCGCGGCACGAGCACCATGTCTACAGTCGCGCGCCGCGGGGCAGACGCTCGACCGAGTCCAGATCGCTGTTGATCACCGGATTCTGCGGCTTGCCCAGGCGCGAGCTGATCCAGTCCAGCAGCACCTTCAGGCGCCTGCCCTGCCCGCCGCCGCTGAGGTAATACATGTGCACCGTCAGATACATGAAGAACGCGGCGCGCCCGGAGAACTCGAGACCACGGATCTCACACACCGCCTTGCCGCGCCCCACAACCGCAAGCGCGCCCTTGTCGAGATAGCGAAACGGCGTGCTTGCGCCTGGGGCTCCCTCGTCGATCCCCTTCGCCACATGGCGCGCCTGCTGGATCGCGACCGTCGCGAGTCCCGGCAGCGGCCGATCGCCCGGGCCGGCGAGCGAGGTGATGTCGCCGATCGCTGAGATTTCAGGATGGCCAGGCACGGTCAGGTCGTCTTCGATCTGGATGCGCCCCGCCCGGTCGGTAGGAGCGCCGGTCGCCTCGGCGAGCGCTTTCACGAACGCAACGGGCTGCACGCCCGCGGCCCAAATCACGGTCCTCGAATCGAAGCGAGTGTCGACGCCGGCGATCGACGCCGTCACTCCCTGGACGTCGATGTCGGTTACGCGCGCCCCCACGTGCACGCTCACACCCAGCGACGCCAGCTCCTCTGCGACCTTCCCCGAGAGCTTCTTGCTGAACGATGCCGCCACACGCTCGCCCGCATCGAGCAGGATCACCCGTGCGTCGCTCGGTTGGATGCGCGTGAACTCGCGCTTCATCGTGTGTGCGGCGATGATCGACAGCTCCCCGGCGATCTCCACCCCCGTGGGGCCGCCACCGATCACCACGAACGTCATCCACCGCGCCCGCTCGGCCGGGTCCTCGCAGCGCTCGGCCTCCTCGAATGCGCCGTAGATGCGGTTGCGCAGCTCGATCGCATCCGACAATGTCTTCATCCCATAGGAGCTCTGCCGCCAGTCGTCTTTGCCGAAGTAGGAGGTCTCCGCGCCGCACGCCACGATCAGGCTGTCGTAGTCGAGCCGCTCGCCGCGGTCGAGCATGAGCTGGCGACGCTCTACGTCGATACCCGTCGCCTCCGCCATCAGCACGGTCGCGTTGGAGCTGTGTCTGAGCCCCGCCCGGATCGGCGAAGCGCACTCGCCTGTGGAGAGAGAGCCGCATGCCACCTGGTAGAGCAGCGGCTGGAACAGGTGATGGTGCATCTTGTCGACGAGCGTCACATCCACGCCTGAGCCGCGCAGCTTGCGCGCTGCCGTGAGCCCGCCGAAGCCGCCGCCGACGATCGCCACGCGCCGTCGAGACGTGGAGCCCCGGGACGTGCGCGTTGCTTCGGCGTCGGCCATCTCGCCTAACCGGCGTCGAGGCGCTCGAGCAGGTGGTCGCCCACGCGCAGCGCGTTGGCCATCGCCGTGAGCGCGGGGTTGACCGCGGAGATGCTCGGGAAGAAGCTCGTGTCGACCACGTACAGGTTGTCCAACTCGTGCGCTCTGCAGTCGGTGTTCAGCGCCGAGGACGCTGGATCCGCGCCGAAGCGGCAGGTGCCCGCCTGGTGGGCCACGCCCGCCACGGGGATCTTGTTCTCAAGGTATGCCCAGCGCGGGATCAAGTGGTGCTCGTGCATCCCGAGATGACCGAGCAGCGAGCGCAGCTGCTCGAACAGGCGATTGCGGGCAGTGTCGTTGCTGGCGCGGTAGCTCAATGTCAGCTTGCCCTCGCGGTCGACGCTCACGCGGTTCTCTGCCCGCGGGATGTCCTCGGTGGAAAGCCAGAAGTCGACGGCGTGCTCGGCCACGTCCGCCAGCGAGAAGGTCGGCGCGAGCTTGGTCATCAGCGGCTTCTCGCCACGGTACATGTCCGCCACGGACTTGCCCACCATCTGGATGTTCCCCATCGGGAACTCCCACGCGTCACTGGCGAAGTAGTAGTCGTTGACGCCGAGCGTCTTCTGGAAGACGGTGGGGTTGGGCTCCTTGGAGATCGCGAGCACCGCCTGGGAGTTGTGAAACATGTAGTTGCGCCCCACCTGGTCTGAGCCGTTGGCAAGGCCGCCCGGGTGCTTATCGGTGGCTGAGCTGAGCAGCAGCTTGGCGGTGTTGGCCGCGCCGCAGGACACCACCACGATGTCGGCTGTGTAGGTCTCGCGCATGCCTTTGCCATCGCCCTCGCCTGCACGTTCCACCACGACCTCGGTGACGGCGGTGCCCGCGGGGTTGGTCTTCAACGCAACTGCCTCCGCGTTCGTCAGCAGCGTGACGTTTGGGTGCTCAAGAGCGGGTCTCACACCCAGCACCTCGGCGTCTGACTTCGCGTGTACCAAGCACGGGAAGCCGTCGCAGGTGGAGCAGCGCACACACTTGCTGTAGGGCATGTTGCCCTCGTTCAGCATCACCCCGCAAGGTGCGTGGAAGGGGTGCAGTCCGGCCGCGGCGAACGCGTCCGCGAGCGCTGCGATGCGTGGCTCGTGGGAGACCGCCGGATGCGGGTAGGGGGCGGAGGCGAACGGTTCGGTGGGGTCCTCGCCACGCGCGCCGTGCACTTCATACAGCTGCTCGGCCTTCGTGTAGTAGGGCTCCATCGCCTCATACGGGATTGGCCACGCGGGGGAGATGCCGCCGTGGTGGCGCAGCTCGCCGAAATCCTCGGCGCGCATCCGGTACAGCGCGGCGCCATACATCTTGGTGGCGCCGCCCACGCAGTAGTGCACCTGCGGCTGGAACGGTTTGCCCTCGCCGTCGTACCACGTGTCGGGGGAGACGTAGCGATTGTCGACGAACACGTCCGCGGCCGACCAGTTCCGCGGCTCGCGCGGCAGCCAGTCGCCGCGCTCGAGCAGCAGGATGCGCTTGCCCGAGGGGGCCAGATGGCGCGCAAGCGTGCCCCCGCCCGCGCCGCTGCCGATGACGATCACGTCGTAGTGGTCCATCACACGACCTCTGCCGGATCGTCTGTGTCGAGCCCATCACGAGATCTCCGCCAGGCGCTCGACGAAAATGATGCGCGCCGCGGCCTCGATCAGCGCGAGGTGAGAGAAGGCCTGGGGGAAGTTCCCCAGGTGGCGGCCCGTGCTCGTGTCGAACTCCTCGGCGTACAGCCCCAGCGGGGACGCCACGCTCAACAGCTTTTCCATCAGGTCGCGGGCGCGCTGCTGCTCGCCGACGACCGCGAGCCCCGACACCAGCCAGAACGAGCAGATCAGGAAGCTGCCCTCCTTGCCCGACATGCCGTCGTCGGTCTCATCGGTGCGGTAGCGCAGCACGAAACCGTTCTCGGTCAGGTCTTCGGCGATCGCCAGCACGCTCGCGCGCAGGCGCTCGTCGTCGTTCGGTAGGAAGCCGAAGATCGCGGCCAGCAGGTTGGAGGCGTCCAGGGCGTCGGTCTCATAGTGCTGGCGCAACACGCCGTCCTTGGTGAGCCCGTTGGCGAGGATGTCCGCCCTGATCTCCTCGGCGGTGGCGTGCCAAGCCGCTTCGCGCTTGCCGTCGCCGCGCATCGCCGCGAGCTTGGCCGCGCGGTCCATCGCCACCCAGCACATCAGCTTGGAGGACACATAGTGCTGGGGCTTGCCGCGTGCCTCCCAGATGCCCTGGTCGGGCTGGCGCCACACCTTGGTCGCGCATTCGGCCTGTGCCTGCACGATCGGCCACAGCCTGCGCGGCAGCCGTTCGGAGCGGCGCGTGTGCAGCAGGATCGAGTCGAGCGCCGCACCGAACACGTCGTTCTGGCGCTGGTCGAACGCGCCGTTGCCGATCCGCACCGGGCTCGCCCCCGCATAGCCGGAGAGATCGTCTCGCGTCGACTCTGTGAGGTCGCGTCGCCCGTCGATCCCGTACATGATCTGCAGCGCCCCGTCCCCGTTGGGCTCCAGGTCGGCGATGAACTGCATGAACTCCTCTGCCTCCCAGTCGAGGTTCAGGTAGTGCAGCGCCTGCAGCGTGAAGGTCGAATCGCGCAGCCACGTGTAGCGGTAGTCCCAGTTGCGCTCCCCGCCGGGCGTCTCGGGCAGCGAGGTCGTCAGCGCCGCCACCGTCGCGCCGGTCGGCATGTACGTGAGGCCCTTGATCGCGAGCGCCGAGCGCTGGATCGGATCGCGCCAGCGGTGGTCCGGTATGCGCGCGCGGCTCAGCCACCCGCGCCAGAAGCTGGCGGTGGACGCCAGGCGCGCGTTGGCGTCGTCGATGTGCTCGGGCGCGGCCAGCTCCTCGGCCCAGGAGAGCGAACAGTAGATCTGCTCGCCCTGTTTGAGCACGTGGCGCGCCCTAACCCAATCGCCCTCCACGCCCACCGTCATATCCGTCTGCAGCCTGATCGTCTGCTCCGCGCCGCTCGCGTCGGCCCTATGACCGTCGTCGCTGACGGCCCACTGCGCCGTTTCGCGCCCGTAGTCGAAGACCGGTTCGCACGTCAATTCCATCTCGACCTCGCCATCCAGGCACATCGCGAGGCGCACGAGCAGGTGGTCGGCGTCCTGGTCGGCTGGGGGGCGGGTGTGTGGCGTGACAAGATCCTCGCCGCGACGGGGACCCAGGATCAGCGCCTCGCGCACGATCGCCCAGCCGCTCGTGGTCTTCCACGTCGTGAGCAGGATGTTGGTGCCGGGCTCGTAGATGCGCGCCGTCGGCACGTTGATTCCGAACGGCCCGAAGCGAAAGCCGCCCGCCTGGCGGTCCAGCAGCGAGCCGAACACGCTCGGCGCGTCGAAGCGCGGCACGCACAGCCAGTCGATCGTCCCGTCGGGGGCGACCAGCGCGCCGGTGTGGCAGTCCGACAGGAACGCGTAGTCGGCGATCGGCGGGAACGGCGAGGGCATCGCCGCGCTCTGGGGCATCGTGGGTGCCTCGGCCCGGCTGTTCGCCTTGCCGGCGGCACTCGTCACCGCGCCCGCGCCCACCTTGCCCTTCTGGGCCGCGCCCGTCTTGGTCTTGCTCGACTTGGCGGGACTCACGAAGCCACCCACGGTCCGTGCCAGCCGCCGTAGTGGGCCACCAGCTTGTCAGCCTCGGGCGGCCCCCAGGTTTCCTGTGCGTAGGGATGCACGGGCGGGTGGATCTTTGAGCAGCGGTTCGAAGATCCTCCAGGTCTGCTCGACGCTGTCCTGGCGGGTGAAGCGCACGCTGTCGCCGCGCATCGCGTCGAGCAGCAGCACCTCGTACGGGGTCGGTGCCTCGCCGCCCTCCTGCGCGAACTCCATGTCGAGCGTGATCGCCTGCGGGCCGCCCTCGTCGGCGCGGTGGGCGTCGAGAATCATCTGCACGCCGGTCGCGGGGTCGAGCTTGACCACGAGCTGGTTGGGCTCTGGCCGGCGGCGCCCGTGCTCCATGAAGCCCAGGCGCGGAGGGTTGCGGAACACGATGCGCAGCTCGGTCTGGGTGATCGGCAGATCCTTGCCGGTGCGGATGAACCACGGCACGCCCGACCAGCGCCAGTTGTCGATGTCAAGGCGCAAGCGCCGCATAGGTCTCGGTGGTCGATTCTTTGGCGACGCCGTCGATGCTCAGGTAGCCGTCGTACTGGCCGCGCACGTAGTGCTTGGGGTCGGCCGCGGCGGTGGAGCGGAACACGGCGAACTTGGCGTCCTTCAGCGTTTCCGCGTCGTCGCCGGCGGGTGCCTCCATCGCGGCGACGGCCACCAGCTGCATCAGGTGGTTGACGACCACGTCGCGCACCGCGCCGACGGGATCGTAGAAGTGCCCGCGGTCCTCCACGCCGAAGCTCTCGGCCATCGTGATCTGCACGCAGGCGATGTGGTTGCGGTTCCACACCGGCTCGAGCATCGTGTTGGCAAAGCGCAGGTACAGGAACTCGTCGATCCCCATCTTGCCGAGGAAGTGGTCGATCCGGTAGAGCTGGGGCTCCTCGATGTACTGGTGGACTTCCGCGGCGAGCGCACGCGCGGACTGCAGGTCGTGGCCGAAGGGCTTCTCCACCACCACGCGCGCGTTCTTGGTGACGCCGCTGACGGCGAGGCCTTTGATCACGGTCCCGAACAGGAACGGCGGGATCTCCAGGTAGAAGACCGGAGCCTGGGCGTCCCCGAGCGCGTCGGCCACGCGCGCGTAGGTCCCTTCGTCGGCGAAGTCGCCGGACACGTAGCTCAGTCGCTCGGCGAAGCGCTTGAACACGCGCTCGTCGATCTGTCTCGCCGCACTCTTCGATCGAGGTGTGCGCCCGCTTGCGCAGATCCTCGACGGTCCAGTCGTCGGCGGCCACGCCCACGATCGGGCAGTCGAGCAGCCCGCGCTGCTCCAGGCGGTAGAGCGAGTGGAAGGTCATCACCTTGGCGAGGTCGCCGCTGATGCCGAACACGACCAGCACGTCGGCGGTGTCGGTGTAATCGTTGGAGGCGGGTGCGGTTGCGGGCCGGGATTGTGCCGCTGTGCTCATGGGTGCCTTTCGTGTGGTGGTTACGGTGGTTACCCGATCGGGCCGCTCATGATGCGGCCTCGACAGACTCAGTCGCTGCGACCGCGTGCGCGGCGGATCTCCTCCAACCGGGACGCGAGTGCGGACTCGGCGTCGTCAGGGCTGTAGAAGCGTGCGCCTACCACCTCCTCGGGTGCCAGCTCCTGCGGGGAGAGATGCCCTGGATGAGAGTGGGGATAGTCATAGCCCTGCCCGCGCCCACCCGAGCGCAGCTGGACGGGCGGCGGCGCGGCACCGTGCTCGCGGACGAACTCGCGGGCGGCCCCGATCGCGCGCTTCGCGGCGTCCGACTTCGGCGCGAGTGAGAGGTAGATCGCTGCTTGCGCGAGCGCGAACTGACACTCGGGCAGCCCCGCGTGCTCGACAGCCGCGGCGGCTCCCGTTGCGACGGTGAGGGCATTCGGGTCGGCGTTGCCGATGTCCTCGCTGGCGAGGATCACCATGCGTCGCGCGATGAAGCGGGGGTCCTCACCGCCCTCGAGCATCACCGCCAGGTAGTAGAGCGACGCGTCGGGATCTGAGCCGCGGGTCGCCTTGATCCAGGCGGAGATCGTGTCGTAGTGGCTGTCGGCCGCCTTGTCGTAGTGCACGATCCGACGCTGCAGCGCGTCTTCGGCGTGCTCTACCGTCACGCTGTCGGTGGCCGTCTCGCAGGCGAGCTCCAGTGCACTGAGCGCCGTGCGCGCGTCCCCACCGGCGCGCGCCGCGAGCATCTCGATCGCCTCGGGTTCGACCTGTGTCTCGCCGCACGCCCCGTGGTCGAGCGCACGGCGCAGCAGTGTGAGCACGTTCTCCTCGGTGAGCTCTGAGAGCTCGTACAGACGCGTGCGCGAAAGCAGCGCGCGGTTGACCTCGAAGGAGGGGTTCTCGGTCGTCGCCCCGATCAGCGTCACGAGTCCTTCCTCAACGGCCGGCAAGAGCGCGTCCTGCTGAGCCTTGTTGAAGCGATGGATCTCATCCAGGAAGAAGATCGTCTCGCGCTCGCCGAGCCGGCGTTCGCGTGCTCTTGCGAGCACCGCCCGCACCTCGGCGCGGCCGGCCTCCACGGCGCTCAGCTCCTCAAACGCCGCGCTCGCGCTCGCGGCGATGATGCGCGCGAGCGTGGTCTTGCCGCTGCCGGGCGGGCCGTGCAGGATCATCGAATGGGGCCTGCCCTGCTCGATCGCGGTGCGCAGTGCCGAGCCCGCCCCCAACAGGTGCTCTTGGCCCACGAACTGCTCGAGCGTCGAAGGTCGCATCCGTGCTGCCAGTGGTGCCGCGTCGGAGACGTGAGTCGTGGCGTCCTCGGTCTCGGCGGGATCGAACAGCGAGTCCATCGCTCACAGTGTGCCTCACATGCAAGCTCGCTACGCTGCGGTTCGGTGCGTCGTACACCCACAGCCCCACTTGCCGCCGCGTCGTTGATCGTAGGGTTCGCGGTCGCTGACTACACCGGCTCGCGGCCGCTCGGCGGTGTGGTGCTGGCGCTCGGCGGGTTGTGGTGCATCCAGGTGTGGGCGCGGCGGCATGGCGCCCGCACGGCGGTGACGCTCGGGTGCGTTGGCTTCGCGGCGCTGGTGTTCTCACACGTGCTTGCGCTGGCTGTGGGGGCGTGGCCTTCGGTGCTGCTCGTCGCGGCCGCGACGGCATATGTCGTCTGGGTACGCGCCGACCGGCACGTACCCTCGCCCGCCGGTTGACTACGGTCCTGCGTCGCGCTCGTGATGTTCGGCCTCGGTGAGCGCCGCCACGTCGGAGAGATCGATCGGCCGCGCGGCCGCGCGCTTCATCTTGATGAGATCGTCCCGCGAGGCGATCGGGATCGAGTGACTGCCAAGCGCGACCACGAGCGCTCGCTTTCGCAGTTGAGGAAAGGGTGCGGCACCCGGCGCGTCGTGGAGCACGTCGATGTCGCCGTGGCGTGTGGCCAGTTGCCAGAGGGTTGCGCGCGGGAGCATTTGTGAGTCGATCTTCAGGTGCTCGCTACCGGGGTTCAAGATGCGTGCTTCCAGATCGCCGAGCGCCGCTGCGAGACGCTCCAGATTCAGTGGGGTCGGCGAGGGGATCAGGTCTACGTCGTTAGTCATCCGTGCATGGCCGTACACCTGCACCGCGATCCCGCCGATCACGACGTACTCCACCTTGTGGGTGTCAAGCGCGGCGAAGATGCTCTCCGCGTCGAGTGGCTGAGCATCAATCATCCGTGAGCGCTCGTCGGCCTGCCTCGGTCAGTCTTCCCGCCATCTTGTTCCAGGAGAGCGCGAGTGCCAGACGTTCCTCAGGCTTACGGGCAAGGGTGCTTGCCATGTGGGCAGGGTCCCAATCGGTAGGCAGGCGACGCGCGCCGAGAACCGGTTCCTCGCCCATCGCTAGCAGCAGCTCTCGCAACGTTGTGTATGTGGGCGAGACAAGTCCGCACTCGATGCGGCTGATGGCTGCCTGTGTAGTTCCCGCCCGCAGCGCTAGACGGCGCTGGCTCAAGCCGAGCCGTTCACGCGTTGAGCGGATTAGTTCTGCCGGATCGTTGATGCTATAAATGATATCAAGCAGCGCTGAGCGGCGAGTCGCTCGGCGCTGCCAAGGACTCGAGTATTTCGACCACTACGTGTTCCGCGGCGCGGCGCTCGAGCTGCATGTCTTGACGCAGGAGCTTCCACGCGAGCAGGTCGGTCGCGACCACGATCGCCGCTAGGCGCTGCTTGCGCGGACCAGCTCGCGGGTCGTGCAGGATTGGCTCGAAGGTGCGCGCCGCCCATTCGCGATGATAGGCACGCCCGGCGTCGGTCATTTGGCGGATGGCGGGGATGCGCTCCTCCTGCGAGAGCAGTCGCAGAATCGCGGCCCCTTGTGTCTCGTAGCGGTCGAAGAGGATGTCGATGGCCTTGCGCACATCTCCGGGCGGTGCCTCTTCGCGTCGCAGTATCTCCCGCTGGCCGAACCACATGAAGGCAGCGGCGAACAGCTGATCCTTGGAGCCGCAGCGCAGGTGCAGCGTCTGCGCGCTCACTTCCGCGTCGGCTGCGACGTCGCGCAAGCGCACCTCCTCGTAGGGGTGCGTAGCGAAGTGACTCCAGGCGGCGGCGAGCAGCCGCTCTCGGGTCTCCTCGGCGGCGTCGGCGCGTGTGGACATCCGGTACGGGCGTTTCCGGGGGGCGGATTCGATTCTTGCGTGGGGGAGCTCGACAAATTCATTTGATATGCGCTAAAGTCAAATTATACCGTGCGCGTCTTCCAAACACTCCTGGGGTTCAGCGGCAGCGCGCCGCCACAGCTCGCCGTCACCTGCCAGCTTGTCCAGCGCGGACACGAGGTGCGGGTGCTGGCACACCGTGCGGCGCGCGAGCGCATCGAGCGCACCGGGGCGGAGTTCATCGAGTTCAAGCAGACGCTTCCCGATATTGATCTGACACGCCCCGAGACCGACCCACTGCGTGACTGGGAGGCGCGTACCAAGCCCGGCGCTGGGATGCGGATGCTCAAGAACTTCCTGTTCGCCTTCGTGGGCGACATGAGTCACGAGTGTGCGGATCTCCTGACGAGCCGCCCCGCGGATGTCGTCGTGTTCGATTGGACGATGATCGGTGCCGCCATCGCCGCCGAGGGCGCCTGCCTGCCTGCCGTCGCGCTGCTGCACTGTCCATATCCACTACCGCTCGACGGCGCTCCGACGCTGTTTACCGGTTTGAAGCCTATGGGCGGCCACCTTGGCGCTGCCCGTGATCGCGTCGTTGGACGTATTGCCACCCGTATCCTCAATAGCGGGCTGCCGGCCTTGAACAGGGCGCGCGCCGAGCAGGGACTCCAGCCACTCGACGAGTGGGCCGCTCAACTGCTTGGAGTGGAGGCGATCTACTCGATGACCGTTCCCGAGCTCGACTTCTCCAGTCGCGGTGCGCTCCCCGCCAACGTGCATTACGTTGGCCCGGCATTCGAGCCCGACGCGCGCCCGTGGATCTCACCATGGCCTGAGACGAACACCGATCCGCTCGTCGTGATCAGCTTCAGCACCAGCTACATGAACCAGCGAGTCTCAGTTCAACGCGTCTTGGATGCGGTGTCCGGCCTGCGCGTCCGGGCGTTGCTTACGACCGGACCCGCCCTTGATCAAAGGGAGCTGCGCGTGCCCGCCAACGCGCGTACCGTCGACTTCGTGCCTCATCGCGCGGTATTCCCCCACGCTGCGCTCGTCGTAACGCATGCCGGTTGGCAGACGGTGAACGCCGCGCTCGCCGACGGCGTCCCGCTCGTCTGTATCCCCGCCGGCCGAGATCAACCCGACAACGCAGCACGAGTCGTTGCGGCGGGCGCGGGCGTTCGTCTCCGTCCTAACGCTTTGCCGCGCAAGATTCGCAACGCGATCGCGAGCGCACTCGAGAACCCGGCGCTCAAGCGCGGCGCCACCGAGATGGCCGGGGCGCTCGCGCGCGGCGATGGCGCGCTCGCGGTCGCCGAAGGGCTCGAGCGGCTGGTTGGCGGACCAGCCACCCAGGTCCCCGCTCTGCTCCGATGACCCGCTACGCCGCCTTGCTCCGCGGCATCAACGTCGGCCCGCACAAGCGCGTGGCGATGGGCGATCTGCGCGCCCTGATGGCGGGACTCGGTTACGGCGACGCGCAGACCCTGTTGCAGAGCGGCAACGCGGTGTTCGCCGCAGACGGTCCTCCCGAGCAGGTGGCGCGTGATCTGGAACAGAAGATCGCGGCAGAGCTTGGCGTGGAGACGGAGGTTGTTGTGCGCACTGGCAAGGAGCTGGCAGAGGTGGTCGAGCGCAACCCGCTTGGAGAGGTGGCGATCGATCCCAAGCGCTACCAGGTGAGCTTTCTCTCCGCCCAGCCGGAGCCAGAGGTCGCACGCGAGCTTGCGGCGCTCGATTTCGCCCCCGAGCGTTTCGTGCTCAGTGGGCGCGAGATCTACGCGTGGCACCCGGACGGCATCCACAGCTCCAAGCTCGCCAAGCAGCTCTCAGACCGGCGCCTGGGTGTGACCGCGACGGCACGCAACTGGAACACGGTCGTGAAGCTGCTGGAGATGATGGGCGACTAGAACCGCTGTTTCACCGTCATGCGCCAGGGGTCTTGGCGCTGTCCAGCGAGTGGTATTCCTCGAGCAGCTCTTCCTCACGCTCGCGCTTGGGGAACATGAAGAACACAAGTATTGCCCCGAGCGCGATCGCGACGATACCGGCGGTGTAGGCCCACTGGTCGCCTTTGACAAACGACTGTTGCGCGCCCGTCACGATCGCTTTGGCGTATTGCGGATAGCGCGAGGCGGTGTCGGCGGCGCTTGAGAACGACTTCTCAAGCTGGCCTTCGACTTCGGTTGTGACGCGTGTCTTATCGGGGGAACTGGCGATCGCCGTGCCGACGGCCGCCGCGTAGCCCGCCGTGAGCAGCGCTCCGAAGATCGACTGCATGATCGCCCCGCCGAGGTCGCGTTGCAGGTCGGCGGTGCCCGATGCCATCCCCGCGCGTGTGACCGGCACTGAGCCTGTGAGCGAGTGCGATGCGGGAGTGCCGGCGAAGCCGACACCGGCGCCGATGAACGCATAGCCGAGTCCCACCTTCCAGTAGGAGATGCCCTGCTTCCACAAGAGCAGCATCGTGAGGAAGCCGAGCATGCAGCACGCGTAGCCGACGAGCAGCGTGAAGCGAGCGCCCTTCCTGTCCACGAGCTTGGCCGAGCGGGGCGCGATCAAGACCATGAACACGGCTGCCGGCAGGATTGAGAGGCCGGAGTCGAGCGTCGAGTAGCCCAGCACGTTCTGCAGGAACTGCTGGCCGACGAACATCGCCCCCATGAGCGAGCCGAACACGATGATCCCCGCGAGGGCTGCCACCCAGAACACGCGGCGACTGGCCACTTTGAGGTCGTACAGCGGCGCCGACGCGCGGCGCTGGCGCAGCACGAAAGCCACGCCCGCGCACACCGCCACGATCGCGGTGATGAGCACGATCGTGCCCTCGCCTTTGACCGGCGCGAAGTTAATCGTGAGGATCAGGGCCGCGACGGCGAGCACCGACAGCACTCCGCCGAGGTTGTCCACCAGGCCGGTGGTCTCGTTGATGTGAGCGGGGATGTAGCGCCATGCCATGTACAGCGCCACGAACGCGAGCGGCAGCGTGATGAAGAACACCGATCCCCAGTGGAAGTGCGTGAGCAGCGCGCCCGCAAGCAACGGCCCAAGCGCCGAGATCGCGCCACCCAGACCAGACCACAATGCGATCGAGCGCGTGCGCGCCGAGCCCGACCACAGCGCTGTGATCAGCGCGAGCGTCGTGGGGAAGGCCATGCCTGCCGCCAGGCCGCCCAGCAGGCGCGCAAAGAACAGCACCGTGATCGACGGCGCCAACGCCGCCAACAGGGCGGCGGGGATCGCGAGCGTCGTGCCGAGCATCAGCATCAGCTTGCGTCCGTAGCGATCGCCGAGCGCGCCGAGGTAGAGCACCGAGGCGGCCAGCCCGAGCGAGAAGCCCACGGCGATCAGGTCGAGTCCGGTCTGCGATGCGTCGAACGCCTTGCCGATATCGGGCAATGCGACGTTGGCCACCGACAGGTTGAGGTTCGCCACGGCAGCAACCGCGATCAGCGCGGCCAGCACCGCTCGTGGATGTTGGGGCGCGCTGGAGGGCTCGGAGTCCGACGCGCTCGCGCTTGCGGCAACGCCTGCTTCGGGGGGAGGCGGTTCTGTCGAGCTCCCCCGTGCCATCAGTGCTCTGTCTGCCCCAGTTTCATCAGCCGTCCGCTGCCGGCGGCTTGACCGCCTGGATCTCGTCCGCCGGGTCCGCGCAGGATGTAGGCGATGCCCACCGCGATCAGCGAGCCGGCGAGCGGGCCGACGATGTAGACCCAGTAGTGCTTGAAGTCGCCGAGCACGAGGTCCGGGCCGAACGAGCGCGCTGGATTCATCGAGGCGCCGCTGATCGGGCTCGACCACAGGCCGGCGAGCACGATGTAGCCGCCCACCCCCAGCGCCGAGAACGTGCCCACGTTCTGTGCGCTTGAGGACGTCCCGAGGATCGTGCTGACCAGCCCGGCCGTGAGCACAAGCTCGATCAGCATTGCCTGCCAGTCGGCGATGCCCGGTCCGGGCACGGTGGCTCCGAGCTGGCCGACCTTGCCGAACACCGCCCACAGGAACACGCACGCGAGTGTGGCGCCGATCAGCTGCACGACGATGTAGCCGAACGCGCGCTTCCAGGGGAAGTCGCGGCGCAGCCCGAAGGCGATTGTCACAACTGGGTTGAGATGGGCACCGGAGATGGCACCCATGAACAGGATCACCGCCATCACCGTCAGTCCGGGAGCGGTGACGGCCGCGGTGCGACTGATCTGTCCGTGGCTCACGGCCGTCACGACGCCCGCGCCGGCGCCTGCCATCACGAGCAGGAACGTGCCAAACATCTCAGAGAACAACCGTCGCCACTCGAGGCTCGGGTCGTCCATGTCGGCGCGGTCGGGGCTCTCCAGTGTGAGCAGCGCGTCCCGCAGGCGGGCGATCTCAACGCGTCTGAGTCGCTCCTCCGAGGCGGGCAGGGGGGCAGCCGCGCGCTCGTTCGGCTGCGAGGTGGGCGCCGGCTCGGGCTCGGGTGTGGGGCTCGACGCCGACTCCGTTGGAGGCAACTCGGCTACGGCGACCACTTCCCCTTGCCGTAGCGCGCCAGCTCCAGTCGTGCCACTACGCCCCGGTGTACTTCGTCGGGGCCATCGGCCAGGCGCAACGCGCGCGCGGCCGTCCACGCCCCCGCGAGCGGCACGTCATTTGACAGTCCTGCGCCCCCGTGCAGCTGCATAGACATGTCAACTACCCGCTGAGCCATGTTTGGAGTCGCCACCTTTATCTGTGACACCGCGCCGATCGCCTCGGGTGCTTTCTGATCCACAAGCCATGCGGCGTGGAGCACGTGCAGGCGGGCTTGGTCGATCGCGATTCGCGCGTCGGCGATTCGCTCGCGGTTGCCACCGAGGTTGGCCAGCGGCTTGCCAAACGCCACGCGCTCGGTTGCACGCGTGCACGCCAACTCCAGCGCCAGCTCGGCGAGCCCGATCAGTCGCATGCAGTGGTGGATGCGTCCTGGGCCGAGTCGCGCCTGGGCGATCGCGAATGCCTGTCCCGCCCCGCCGATGATCGCGCTCGTGGGTAGCCGCACGTCTGTGAACGACACTTCGCCGTGGCCGCCTGGAGCGTCGAGGAAGCCCATCGCCTCGAGCATCCGCTCCACTTTCACACCGGGGGTGTCGCGCGGGATGAGCACCATCGAGTGCTGGTGGTAGCGGTCCGCATCAGGGTCTGTGAGCCCCATGAAGATGATCGCCTCACAGTTGGGGTGCCCCACGCCGGTGCTCCACCACTTGCGCCCGTTCACCACGACCTCATCGCCCTCGATCGCCGCGGTCGCCTGCATGTTGGTCGCGTCAGAGGAGGCGACCTCCGGCTCGGTCATGCAGAACGCCGAGCGGATGTTTCCCTCAAGCAGCGGGTCGAGCCACCGCTGCTTCTGCTCATCGGAGCCGAAATGCCACAGCACCTCCATGTTGCCGGTGTCAGGGGCGTTGCAGTTGCACACCTCGGAGCAGATCAGCGAGCGCCCCATGCGCTCGGCCAGCGGCGCGTACTCGACGTTCGAGAGGCCGGCACCCCGCTGCTCGTCGGGCAGGAACAGGTTCCACAGGCCTTCTTGCTTGGCGAGTGCCTTCAGCTCCTCGATTGCCGGCAGCACCACCCAGGGGTTCTCGCGCGAGAGCAGCTCGCGCATGTAGGGCTCCTCGCGCGGAGACACCTCGCGCTCCTGAAAGGCGACCAAGCGCTCCAGCAGCTCCTGTGTGCGGGGCGAGTGTGCGAAGTCCATCGGCGCGAGCGTACAGTAACCAGCGAGCCCCCAACCGAGGAGATGCAATGGATGCCGTCAACCGTCAGTTTCGCCTAGCTACGCGCCCGGACGGGATGGTCGGGCGCGAGCACTTCGACTACGTAGAGGAGCCGGTCCCCGAGCCGGCCGATGGGCAGGTACTCGTGAAGACCGCCTACATCTCACTCGACCCCGCGATGCGCGGCTGGATGGCCGAGGGGCGCTCCTATATCCCGCCGGTGCAGATCGGCGAAGTGATGCGCGCCGGGACGGTTGGCGAGGTGCTCGAGTCAAAGGGCCAGAAGTTGGCCGTCGGCGATCGCGTCACCGGCTGGCTCGGTGTGCAGGAGTACGCGGTGTGCGACGAGAACGCGGTCTTCAAAGTCGATGCCGGCGAGATCCCGCTGACCACGTTTCTGGGAGCACTGGGTATGCCGGGCATGACCGCCTACTTCGGCTTGCTCGAGGTGGGTGCCGTCAAAGAGGGCGAGACGGTGGTCGTCTCAGGCGCCGCCGGCGCCGTGGGCAGCGTCGTCGGGCAGATCGCCAAAATCAAGGGCTGTCGTGTCGTCGGTATCGCCGGTGGTCCCGAGAAGTGCGCTTGGATCGTCGATGAGCTCGGCTTCGACGCGGCGATCGACTACAAGGGCGAAGACGTCGCCGATGCCTTGCGCAAGCATTGCCCTGAGGGCGTCGACGTGTACTTCGACAACGTCGGCGGAGACATCCTCGACGCGGCGTTGGCGCGCCTGGCGCGCGGCGCGCGTGTGGTGATCTGTGGGGCGATCTCCCAGTACAACAATCTCGAGTCGATGAAGGGCCCGTCCAACTACATGTCGCTGCTCGTCAACCGTGCGCGGATGGAGGGTTTCGTGGTGATCGACTACCTGGGCCGCGCCCCCGAGGCCACGCGCGAGATGGCGGGCTGGATCGCCGAGGGCAAGCTCATCGCGCGCGAGGACGTGGTGGAGGGCCTCGACAACTTCCCGGAGGCGCTGCAGAAGCTGTTCCGGGGGGAGAACGTGGGGAAGCTGGTGTTGAAGGTCTCCGACAGTTGAGCTAAATTCGTCACAAAGGTTTACACGTCTGCTAAGGTTGTAAACCGATGTTGAACGTATCGACCGTCCAGGAGGTGGCAGCGAGATGAGCTCCGAGGGGATACAGGTGTCGGCGCACGCACACGCAACGCAGTCGTCACACGCGCGGGAGAGAGCCAAATGGCACGACCGCAAGCGCTACGCGTGGCTGCTCGGCTTGATCGTGCCATTGCTGCCGTTCATCTCCTGGGGTCTGGTCGAAGCGACCGGCCTAGGTGTGTTCTGGTTCTACGGGCCCGTGCTGATCTTCGCTGTGTTCCCGTTGCTCGACCTGCTGGTCGGGCTCGACGCCTCAAACCCGCCCGACAGCGTGATCAAGTGGCTCGAGCGGGACCGCTACTACCGCTGGTGCACCTACCTGTTCCTACCGCTGCAATACGCGGGGCTGATCTTCGCCTGCTGGATGTGGTCACGCGGCGGGCTGTCCACGCTCGAATCGGTGGGGCTCGCACTGACGGTGGCGATGGTCGCGGGGGTGGCGATCAACACCGCGCACGAGCTCGGCCACAAGCGCGCCAGCTCCGAGCGCTGGTTGAGCAAGGTCGCGCTCGCGCAGACCGGCTACGGGCACTTCTTCGTGGAGCACAACCGTGGCCACCACGTGCGCGTCGCCACGCCCGAGGATCCCGCCAGCTCGCGCCTGGGTGAGAGCTTCTACGAGTTCCTGCCGCGCACCGTGATCGGCAGCCTGCGCTCAGCGCTTGAGATCGAACGCGAGCATCTGGCGCGCGACGGGCATCGCTTCTGGAGCATTCGCAACGACATCCTGGGCGCGTGGCTGATGTCGATCCTGCTGTTTGCCGGACTGGCGGTCGCCTTTGGGACGGTCGTCTTGCCCTACCTGCTGATCCAGGCGGTGATCGGCTTCTCGCTGCTGGAGGTCGTCAACTACCTCGAGCACTACGGCCTGTTGCGCCAGACGCGCGATGACGGGCGCTACGAGCGCACCGCGCCCGAGCACAGCTGGAACAGCAACAACGTGGCCTCCAACGTGCTGCTCTACCACCTGCAGCGCCACTCCGACCATCACGCCAATCCGCTGCGCCGCTATCAGGCGCTGCGCCACTTCGAGGAAGCGCCGCAGTTGCCCACCGGCTACGCGGGGATGATCGTGGCGGCGGCGATCCCGCCGCTGTGGCGGCGGATCATGGATCCGCGCCTGATCGATCACTACGAAGGCGATCTCTCGAAGATGAACATCCACCCCCGTACCCGCCGGCGGGTGCTCGCTCGCTACGGCTCGCCCGCGGCCAGCTCTTGAGCGCAACCGCCGCACCGCGCCGCGATGCGGCCGGCGGCACAATGGTGGCTGTGCCACCCGCAAAGCAGGCATCAGCCAAGCCTTACCGTGTTGCCGTACGCGAGCTGTTGCGCGACACGCTGCTCGACGCCGCGCGGAACCTGCTCGGAGACCGGCCGTGGGCGCAGATCTCGATGGCCGAGGTGGCACGCGCGGCCGGCGTCAGCCG
Organism: uncultured Solirubrobacterales bacterium; assembly: GCA_963725165.1. Classification (GTDB taxonomy): domain Bacteria; phylum Actinomycetota; class Thermoleophilia; order Solirubrobacterales; family Solirubrobacteraceae; genus Palsa-744. The sequence goes on along the minus strand of CAVRXK010000001.1, from coordinate 73,161 downwards.
CCAGACGCTCTACAAGGAGTTCGGCTCGCGCGATGAGTTCGCGCAGGCGTTCGTGATCCGCGAGGGCGCCCGCTTCCTCGACGCGGTCGAGCGCGCGATCGAGCTGCACCTCGACGATCCGCGCGCCGCGGTAGCCGCCGGTCTAGAGGTCTTCCTAAGCGCTGCCGCCGAGGACCCGCTGGTGGCGCTGCTGCTGGCGGACGACGGCACCGGCGGCATGCTGCCGCTGATCACAACGCAGAGCCGCCCGGTGCTGCTGTGGGCCTCGGCGCGCTTGAGCGACGCGATGCGCGCGGGCTGGCCACACGCGGATGATGAGGACGTCGAGCTGCTCGCCGACACGTTCGTGCGGCTTGCGATCAGTTACGTGACGATGCCGCGCGACTCGCCGCGCGAGACCGCCGCCGCGGCCACCGCGCTGCTCGCTCCGTACTTGGAGCGCGCGATGGTGTCGGGGGTGTAGTACTTCTTTTTTGGGCAATTCACGTTAGTAACTACAAATAGTAGTCACCATAGTGAATTGGACAAAAAGGGAAATAGCACCCACGGAAGGAAATGGCCCCCACGGCCACGGCTCTTGTCGACGTGGTGTTTCGCTAGCCCTTGATCGACGGCGAAGTCGAGAGCACTTCGCCCCCGGCGCCCAGAGCCTGCACTGCCACGTAGGCCGGTTTGCCGGCAACCGAGATCGAGGTCTCAAACCCTGACTTGGCGGCGCTCCCAGCGGGTGTGAGCGCTGTGGAGCTCGCTCCCGCAAGCACCTGCCAGCTGGCGACCGTGGTGGCGCCGTTCCAGCTTGCGTACACGATCGTATTTGCGCCGCTGGCCGCGGCGGCCACCGCCGGGGTGTTGGTCGGGGTGCCGGTCCACTGGAAGCGATAGCTGCGGTAGGACTCGGTTTTGGTGGGCAGGTGCGCGTTGTAGAGCACCGTCCCGTTGGCGGCGTATTCGGTCACATACGGTTCCGCGCCCCAGCCGATGAACACGTTGCCGTCTTCGAGCGTCTGCACGTCGCCCTGGCTGCCCGCGGCCAACGGTTGGGAGTGCTCATACTCGGACACGAGCGTGTCGGTCTTGGCGCTCGGGTTGACCGCGATCACGATCCCGCGCGACTGTGGGTGCACCTTTGGCACGCCGCCGTTGTCGAACACGCTGATCTCGCCGCCCGGCAGTGCCTGGGCATCGTGCTGGTAGGCGGTGGCCGTGCCCGCGCCAAGCTTGACGGTGCTGTGCTTGCCGCCGATCTGCGCAGTCACCTGGCCGCTGCTTCCGCTCAGCTCATAGAGCGCGGAGGTGTTGCGCGAGGAGATCAGGATCGATCCGTTTGACTGGGGGTCGATCGAGTTGAGGTGGAAATAGTCATACGGCCATTCCCCGGCGGAGTTGACCGGCGAGGAGAAGGAGTTGGAAAGCGCCACATGGTCCAGCGGCGCCCATTCGCGCCTGACCAGGTGCGTCTTGAGGTCGATTTCCTGAAAGACGCTGTCGGTTACCGCCCCGTTGCTTGGGCCGCCCACTGAGCTGAGGTTGCAGCGAATCGGGTCAAAGGAGGTGAGCAGCGCGGTGTTGTTGGGCATGATGCGGAATTCGTGCAGGTCGGCAGGCAGGCCGTTGCCGGCGGGGAACTTCATGATCTGCTGGTAGGAGGAGCTCTCGATCACCTCTTCGCCCTCGCCGAAGCCCTGCGGCGGGATGTAGCCCTGCCACCACGTGAGCACCGGCTTGCCTTCATAGGACTGCACCTGCAGGTTGGTCGACTCGGTGTTCGCGGGGAGCGGGTCGAACCACACGAGGCTGCCGGAGCTTTCGAAGATCATCGGCCCGTCTTGCCCTACCCCGGAGTAGGGCGCGACGAAGATGTCGCCGGGGCTCTGCTGGGATGAGTCGGTGCCGACCGTGATCGTCGGCACGTGCAGATCCGGTCGCGAGTGGAACACGTCCAGTTCGCCTTGCTTGCCGGGCGGATTGGGCGCGGAGGCCGGGCGTGCGAGCGGATTCTCGATCGCGGTCGTGAAGTGGAACGCAAACGGCGCGGTCTTGCCGTTGCGGGTGACCTTGCCGTGCACGGTCACTGTCTCTCCCTGAGAGAACGGCTTGCTGGGCACGAAGCTCGCGCCATCGCCTTGGGAGTAGGCCTCCAGGCGCCCTGGGTGGCTGCCGGTGCGCGAGCCGGCCACGGTGATGTCCGACAGCGCGGACACCGGCGCTCCGAGGAAGCTGATCTGGGTCGCATAGGGGGCATCGAGCGCATCCGGTAGCGGAGAGACCTCCAGGCTCGTGCCTGGGAGGATGTCCGAGCGGTTGAGCCGCGAGGGCACGCACTGGGGTGCGTTCGGCCCGCTGTAGGTGGCGTCCTCGGCTGCGATCCGCTTGGCGGCGAAGGCGAGCGAGGTGACCGTGCTCAGCACGATGCTCACCGCCAGCAAGACCAGCGCCCTGCGCAGCAGGCTCAGTTTGAGCGTGTGGTTGGCAAGTGGATCGCGCGGCATGCGTTGCGGTCGTGTTCCTCCGGGTGCGGGTCTGTGCTCGAGCTTGTGCGCGGCTCGAGGTGCGTGGGTCTTACTGGACTTGTACGACCCTACCGCCGCAAACCCTGGCTCAACCTAAGAAGTTGCGAGGAAACTGCGTAAGAACTTATGAAAGCAGCTGCTTCGGAGGGGTCGATCTCACCCGTATGCGCCTAGAACACTGGCGACTCGGTGTAGCGGCCGAACACCTGCTGCAGCGATTCGACGATCTCGCCCTCGCTCGCGCGCGCCCGTGCGCACTCGATCAACGGGTCCATCAGGTTGCCCTCGCCGGCGGCGGCGGCGCGCAGCTCGGCCAGTGTGCGCTCCACCTCGGCGCCGTCACGCGCGGCGCGCGAGGACTGCAGACGGTCGATCTGCTTGCGTTCCAGGGCTGGGTCGATGCGCAGGATCTCGGGCTCGCCCTCATCGCCCTCGCGGAAGCGGTTGACGCCCACCACGACGCGCTCGCCGGCGTCGATGTCCTGCTGCAGCGTGAAGGCCGCGTCGGCGATCTCGCGCTGGGGGTAGTTGCGCTTGACCGCCTCCACCATCCCGCCGAGCTCGTCGATCTTCGCGAAGTACTCGTAGCAGCGCGCCTCCATCTCGTCGGTGAGCGCCTCAACGAAGTAGGAGCCGCCGAGCGGGTCGGCGGTGTTGGCGACGCCCGACTCGTGCGCGATCACCTGCTGGGTGCGCAGCGCGATGCGAACCGCCTCCTCGGTGGGGAGCGCGAGGGCCTCGTCGTAGCTGTTGGTGTGCAGCGACTGGGTGCCGCCGAGCACACCGGCGAGCGCCTCGATCGTGGTGCGCACGATGTTGTTGAGCGGCTGTTGGGCGGTCAGCGAGACGCCTGCGGTTTGCGTGTGGAAGCGCATCAGCCACGAGCGCTCGTTCTTGGCGCCGAAGGTCTCGCGCAGCTCGCGCGCCCAGATGCGTCGCGCCGCGCGGTACTTGGCGATCTCCTCGAAGAAGTCGATCTGCGCGTTGAAGAAGAACGACAGTCGCGGCGCGAAGTCATCGACGTCAAGTCCCCGTTCGACTGCCTGCTGCACGTAGGTGAGCCCGTCCTTGAGCGTGAACGCGAGCTCCTGCTGGGCGGTGGAGCCGGCCTCGCGGATGTGGTAGCCGGAGATCGAGATCGGATGCCAGCGGGGCATGTGGCGGGTACACCATTCGATCATGTCCCCGCATAGGCGCATCGCGGGGTCGATCGGAAAGCACCACTCCTTCTGGGCGATGTACTCCTTGAGGATGTCCGCCTGGATCGTGCCTGACAGACGATGAGCTCCCACCGGGTGGGCGGGTCGGTCTCCGCCCGCGCCGGGGTGGGTGGGGTCCGGTTCTTCGGCGGCCACCACGAAGTAGGCGAGCATGATCGCGGCGGGGGCGTTGATCGTCATCGACACCGACACCTGACCGAGGTCGATGCCGGCGAACAGCGTGCGCATGTCCTCGAGCGTGTCGATTGCCACGCCCTCGCGGCCGACCTCCCCGAGCGAGCGCGCGTGATCGGAGTCGTGGCCCATCAGGCTCGGCATGTCAAAAGCGGTGGACAGCCCGGTTTGGCCGTGGGAGAGCAGATAGTGGAAGCGCTCGTTGGTCTCCTCGCTGGTGCCGAAGCCCGCGAACTGGCGCATTGTCCACAGGCGCCCGCGATACATCGACTCATACACCCCGCGCGTGAATGGGTAGGCGCCGGGCCGGCCGATCGGGTCGCGCTCGGGATCACCGATGCCGGTGGGTAGGTCGGCGGGTGTGTAGAGCTCGCGGACCGGCTCGCCCGATAGCGTGCGGGCCTCTTGTCCCGCCGCCTGCTGTCCCGCAACCTGCGCTGAGGAGGATCCCTTCAAGTGATTGCAAGATACCGCCTGGTGATGGCTGCGCTGGCGTGCGTGCTGTCGATCGGTGTTTGTGCCTGCGGTTCCTCCTCCACGAGCTCCTCGCCCGCGGCGAGCGTCGCGGTGCACGTCGTGCCCACGCCACTGGCGCGCCCCACGCAGGCGACGCTGATCCTCGATTTCACGCCCAACGCGGTGCACGCCGGTATCTACCGGGCGCTGGCGGCCGGCTATTACAAGCGCGAGAACATCGAGTTGCACGTGATCGAACCGACCTCGACACAGGAAACGCTGAAGTTGATCGACGCGGGGAAGGCGCAGTTCGGGCTCGCTGACGGCAGCGACGTGGCGTCGCTGATCGCCGATGGCGGCGATGCGCAGGCGGTGATGGCGCTCGTGCAGCACCCGTTGGGAGGCCTGATCGCGCTCGCCTCCGAGCACTTGCGCTCCCCCGCGGGTTTGGTGGGCAAGACCGTCGGGATCACCGGTGTGCCCTCTGACCTCGCGGTGCTCGACACGGAGCTGCGGGACGTGGGGGTGAGCCCCAGTCGTGTGCACGTGGTGACGGTTGGCTTCAACGGCCCGCAGGCGCTGCTGGCGGGGCGCATCGCGGCGTTCACGGGCTTCATTCCCGATGAAGGCGTGACGCTCGATGTCAGTGGACATCCCGTCACGTCGTTCGGCCTGGACCAGTACGGCGGACCCGCGTATCCGGGGCTGGTGGCGTTCACCACGCGCCATGAGATCGCCTCCGATCCGCGGCTCGTGCGCGACTTCGTGGCGGCGACCGTGCACGGGTATGAAGACACGCTGAAGGACCCCGCGCGGAGCCTGAAGGAGCTGCTGGCGGCCAACCCGGCGCTGTCAAGCAAACTGACGCGCGCGTCCCTGCAGGTGTACCTGCCGCTGTTCGCCGACAACGATCGAGTCCCGTTCGGGACGCTGCAATCGGCCAATGTGGCGGCGATGTCGAAGTGGATGTTGGGCGCCGGCTTGATCCACGCGTCGATCGCGCCGGGCAGGTACGGGACCAACGCGTTCCTGCCGTAGCCGCGGCGGGCGCATGTGTATGTCGCGGACTGTCATATGGACGCGCGGCAGTGGGGCCGGCGCGTTGCGGGAAAAGACTGAATCTCTCAAAAACGGCTCGCGCACAGGCGATTGCGGTGCTACCTTTAGTTGACTGCAAGGAGACGGGGCGTATCGTGCGGGTGCTGGTGACGGGAGTAAGCGGTCTGATCGGGTCCAATGTGGCGGCGGTCGCCGCGCAGCAGAGCTGGGATGTGCTCGGGTGCTGGTGCGATGAGCCGGTCGAGCTGGAGGGAGTGCAGACCGTCGGGTTTGACATGGCGGATCGCAAAACGTGCGTGGAGGTGACGAGCGAGTTCGAGCCGGATGTGGTGGTGCATGCCGCGGGTGGGGTTGCGCTGAGTCGCTTCGAGCGTGAGCCGTATCTCGCCCAGCTCGACTACGTGGGCGTCGAGCACACGCTCGCGGCCGCGCGAGCGGTGCGTGCGCGGTACGTGCTGGTGTCGTGCGACTGGGTCTACAGCGGCTACCGGCCCGCCGGGGTGCGCTTTGGCGAGAGCGATCTGCCCGACCCCGTGAATGCGTATGGGCGCTCGAAGCTGACGTGCGAGGAAGCGACGATGCGCTCGAATGTGCCTTGGCTGATCACGCGACCCGGGGAGGTCTATGGCGTGAACGTGTCGCGCCCGGTGCACGATCGGCGCCGGGCGCGCGAGCCGTGGGAGCGCTCGGGGCTGGCGCTGTGGTTGATCGAGCGGCTGCGCGCGCGCACGCCGCTGCCGGCGCCGGCGGGAGTGTGGCGCTGCCCGACCTACGCGTGGGATTACGCGCAGCGCGCTTGCGAGTTGATCGCGCAGGGCTGCGAAGGCGTGTACAACACCGCGGGCCCGGTGGCGCTTGGGCGACGCGACTGGCTGGAGCTGCTCGCGGACGCGTGCGGGTGCCCGCGAGCGCTCGTGCGCGAGAGCACCACAGCCGCTTATCTTCACGCCTGCGGTGAGGATCCGCGGGTGAAATTGCCGTCGAACACGGCCCTCACCGATGAGAAGACGCGTGCCGCGATTGGCGTCGCGGCGGTCGCTCCCGAGCGGGGCGTGAGGCTGATGTGCGAGCAGCTGCGCCACATGCGCGTGCCTGCCGGGTCCCAGGCACGCTAGTCTCCGCCACTGCCTGTTACACAATCGAAAGGGAGCACTCCATGAACAAGAGTCAGCTTGTCGAGGCGCTTGCCGCCGACAGCGGTCTCTCCAAGGCGGATGCCGGTCGCGCGGTCGAGTCGTTTGTGACCACGGTCGGCAAGACGCTGAAGAAGGGCGATGAGGTCGTGATCACCGGTTTCGGCAAGTTCTCGGTGGTCAAGCGCGCAGCGCGTCAGGGCGTCAACCCGCGCACGGGCGAGAAGGTCAAGATCAAGGCGTCGAAGGCTCCGAAGTTCACCCCCGGAGCGAGCCTCAAGCAGACGGTGCACCCGAAGAAGTAGATCCAGCACTGACATGGCGCTCGTCGGAGAGCTGGAGCTACAGAGCTTCGACTACACCGACCCCGACCTGAAAGGGGAGCGCTTTCACACGGCTATGCGCGAGCTGGCAGCCGAGGGGTGGCTGGCGGCTGGGCCGTACGGGTATGTGGTGCTCGACCGCGAGGCGGGCGAGTTCTTTCTACGGACACGCTCGGCGATCTTCCCCGGTATGAAGATCGCCGAGCTGTTCGGCGTGAAAGACGGCCCGCTGTGGGAGGAGATGCGGCGCAACATCCTGCATGTGAACGGTGCCGACCACACCCGTTTGCGTGCTCTCGTGAATCCCGCGCTCACGCCGAGAGCGGTCGAGCGGTGGCGCCCGGCGATGCGAGATTTTTTGGATCAGCTGTTCGTGCCCGTGGAGAAAGCGGGGCGTTGCGAGTTCGTGGGGGCGTTTGCGAAGCCGTATCCCTCGCAGACGATTGCCACGGTGATGGGTGCGCCGATCTGCGATGCGCCGCGCCTGCATCACTGGTCGAACTGGATCCAGCGCCAGTTCGACGCCGCGTCGATGATGAACGAGCGGGCGGGGATCGAGCGGGCGGTGGAGGAGTTCTACGAGTACGCACGCGCGCTTTTGGCGGCGCGACGCGAGGATCAGGCCCACCCACCCGATGACTTGATCTCAACGCTGCTGGCGGCTACCTATCAAGCTCCGAGCGCCGAGGCGCCCGACGGCGCGAGCGGGCAGCCTGAGCGGTTGAGCGAGGAGGAGTGCGTGAACCTCATGCTGAACGTGCTGATCGGAGGTGTGGATACAACCCAGAGCCAGCTCGCGCACGCGGTGCGGTTGCTGGCTGAACACCCCGAGCAGTGGGCGGCGCTTGTGGAGAACCCCTCGCTGGCGCCGCGCGCGGTGGAGGAGGCGCTGCGGTATGAGCCGATCACGCCGTTCACAGCGCGCGTGACCGTCGAGGAGCTGACTTATCGCGACGTGACGTTCCCGTCGGACACGATCGTGATGGTGTGTGCGTTCACCGGCAACCGCGACGGCGTGGGCGCGGAGCCGGAACGGTTCGACATCACCGCCCAGCGTCCGAAGGCGCGCGCGCTGACGTTTGGCGCGGGCGTGCACTATTGCCTGGGCGCGAACCTCGCGCGACTGGAGTTGGAGGAGGGGTTGGCGTTTCTCGCGCGCAAGATGCCGCGGTTGGAGCTCGATGGAGAGCCGGTGTTCGAGAGCATCCTCGGCATCTACGGCCTCGCTGAGCTGCCGATCAAGTTCGGTAGATAGGAGCGGCCCGAACATTCGTCGATTTTGAGGGTCCGAAAGATTCCGCCTCCCTAGCATGGTTGCCGCCGAGCGGACGCTACGGCAGCAAATTGACAGGGGGGTGAGGTGCGCGGCGCCGACGACATGCATGTCGAGGGCGGCTCCGCCGCCGGCCCAATCGGAAAGGAATCTGACGGATGTCCAGGATGAGACGCTCGATCGCCACGCTTATGCTCGCGTTCCCCGGCCGCGCGGGGGCAGTGCTCGCGATGGCTGTGATGTTGTGTGTGCTCGCGCCGGCGACGGACGCGTGGGCGGGGAAGTACCACGTGTACAGCTGCCGGATGCCCAACGGCGAAGTCGCGCCCACGGATGGGTGGAGCGGGACAACGACAGGGGTTTCCGATTCTACGCAAGACACATGTGGGACAGGTGGGGCGCTGGTTGCTGCACTGAGCGATGGCGCAACCCACGAAGTAGAAACAGACCATGCGACTTGGACCTTCAGCGCACCTGCCGAAACGAAGATAGCTGGAGCCACGCTGTGGCGAGCAGGTGATGCCGCCGGGGGCTGGGCAACGAACGCTACATACGAGTTCTGGCTCGCTGGCCCAGAAGATAAGGACGCCGAAGTTGACGTCTTTGATCAATGTGTCGCAGAGTTTGGGTGCCCAGCCGGGCTTGGGAATACCAGCACTATCTCGTCGTCATCCAACGTTGTGACTGCGCCCTCCGAAAATCTAGGCACACACTTGTACGTGAACTCGTCTTGCGCGGGGAGTGCAAAATTCACGTGCCCGAGCGGCAAAGGTGATCCCAACGGCTACGCGGCGGTCGTCTACCTCTACGCGGCAGACCTCACGCTCGAACAGACCTCGCAGCCCACCGTCTCCGATGTCGAAGGCGAACTCGCCACTGCCCCCACGCTCAGCGGCACTGTCGACCTCTCGCTCCACGCTGAAGACTCCGGCTCGGGGGTCTACGAGGCTGTGTTCACGGTCGACGGCACCGAAACCGGCACGGTGCTGCTCGATGAAAACGACGGGCATTGCCGCAACGTCGGCCAGACCACCGATGGGCTGCCCGCGTTCCTCTACCTGCAGCCTTGTCCCGCGTCGCTGAGCGCCGACATCCCTTTCAACACCACCGCGCTCAGCGACGGCACCCACCATCTCGTGGTCACCATCACCGATGCCGCCGGCAACTCCACGGTGGCGCTAGATCGCAAGATCACGGTTGCCAACGACCCGCAGGTGTCCGCGCCGTCGAAAGAATCTCCCACCTCAAAAGAATCGCCGGCGTCGAAAGAACCACCGACGCAATCGCAGACAGGTGATGGCGACCCGCCCGCGACCACCAGCGGGAACGACCAGCTGACCCAAAACAACCCCGCCGCGCAGAGCCAGAGCGACAACGGGACGAACGCATCCGCCGGCGCCACGCTGCACGTGCGCTGGAGCGCCACCGCACGCACGGCACTCGCCGGAGCCTTCGGGCATGCCAACACGGTTGTCGGCCAACTCACCACGCCCAGCGGCGCGCCGATCGCGGGTGCGCTCGTGCAAGTGCTCAGCACGCCCAGTCGCGAGGGTGCGCGTACCGTCGCGCTCACCCCCGTGCGTACCGCCGCCGACGGCAGCTTCCGCGTGCGTCTGCCCGCCGATACGCCGTCGAGTCGGATCACGCTCGCCTACAGCGCCGTCGCCGTCGCGGCGGTGCCAAGCGTCACCGCCGCGCTCACGCTCACGGTCCCCGCGAGTCTCACGCTGCGCGTCACGCCGCGCACCTCCCGCGCCGGCGGCACGATCGTGTTCAGCGGCACGCTCCATGGCGCGCCCCTGCCGCCCGGCGGCAAGACGCTCGTGCTCGAAGCCCGCGCTGGGGGGGCGGGTTCCCATTCCCGCTGGCGCCAGTTCCAGGTGCTCGCCACACGCGCCCACGGTCGCTACCGCGCCAGCTACCGCTTCCGCCTACCGGGCCCAATCGTCTACCAGTTCCGCGCCGTCTCGCCCGCAGAGGCCGACTTCCCTTACGCAGCCGGGGCGTCAAATGTGGTGAGGGTGTTCGAGGGATAGCCCACGTGATGGCCGAGCCGAGCGTCATATCGCGCCCCCACGATCCCGGTCGCCTCCTCGCGACGGCGCTTGACCCGCTCCGCGAGGTCGGGCTCAACCAGCTCACGATCCAAGCGACCCTAGCCGACAGTCTCGACGCGCAGGCGCTCGGTGTTCTCGCTGCCGATCTTGCCCTTGGCGGCACGCTCGTAGTGCTCACGCCGTGGCTTGCGCCGGTAGTGGCCCTCGCGGTTTCAGCGCTTGTCGCGATCGTCGCTGTAACCGTAGCGTCACGTGACTACGGCACCACGCTGCGTAGCCTGCTTCGCGAAGCCGAGGCACTATTCGAGACCCAGGCGGAGGATGCAGACGGAGAGCTGCGCTGGCTGATCGTCGAGGATCTGGATGATGCACTCGACGCAAACGTCAGAACCCTGCGTTTCAAGGGCTACCTCGTCACCGGCGCGATTGCCCTGCTCCTCCTGAGCGTGCTGCTGATCCTCGCCCACAACCCCTAAATCGGAAGTACAATCGCCTCATGTCCGCAACGAGTCCTTCCACAGATACACGGTGCGTCACGATGGCGAGTAGGTCGGCGTCTGGATTGCCACCGCGCGAACGGTTGCTCATGCCCAGCGGTCCGGCGTTTCCAGAGTTCGTCTACCGCTTCATCGCCAAGTTGTTCCGCCTCGATCGTATCTAGTCGAGCATCTCCCTTCCGACTCTCCGAGCGCATCTTCGTGCCGTCGATCTGCGTGTTGTGGGGGTAAGCGGTCGTGGGCGCGATCGTGGAGTCAAACGCGCCCGTGGCGGTGAGGGAGCAGTAGGGCGGATCGCTGAGGCTCAGGGATCCACCGGGCGAGTAGGGGACATTCCCAATTGCGCTACCCGGGCCCGCGGGCAACACTGTTCACATGCCCGACACCCCCTCTCCCGACACCCCCACACCCGAGAGTGAGCCCACCCGGCGTCCGCGCCTAGTTCGTACACGGCGCGGACGCCTGATCGGTGGCGTGTGCAGCGGGCTTGCCGCTCACTTCGACGTCGACCCGATCCTGTTTCGCATCGCGTTCGTCGGGCTTGCGATCTTCTCGGGCATCGGGATCGCGCTGTACCTCGTGATCCTCCTGCTCGTACCCGAGGAGGGAGTCAGTCGCGCCCCGATCTGCCTGCTCTGGCGTGGGCCACTCGCCGAGCAGTGGCACGCGAGTGCCGACCGGCGGCTGCTTCGCTGGCTCGCACGCGCAGCCTTCATCGTCATCTGCGCGGTAGTGCTCGCGCTCGTAGGCGTGTGGCTAGCGGGCACCCACGCGCAGCTTGCCGCCTGGGCGGTTGTGGCAGTCGGCGCGGCGCTCGTGCTCAGCGCATTCACACGCACTGCCCGCCGGTTCGTGCTGCCGGGTGTCGCGTTCGCGCTGGCCGTCGCCACGATCGCCGCCGCCCACGTCGACCTGCGTGGCGGCGTGGGCGATCACTTCTACCGTCCGCGGAGTCTCGGTGAGCTGCGCGGCGACTATCAGCTTGGCGCCGGCCGCCTTGAAATCGACCTGCGCGATCTCACCTTCCCAGCCGGCACCACCCAGCTTCATGTGCGACTCGGCGTGGGCGAGCTTGTCGTGCTCGTACCCCGCGGCGTGTGCGTCGCCACCAGTGCGCGCGTCGGTGGCGGCTACGTCGGAGCGCTTGAACGGAGGTCCGCGGGACTCGACGTCAACTGGTCTGAACGTCCCACTCCGCCGGCCGGCACGCCGCGCCTGATTGTGGATGGCAGCGTCGGGCTTGGTGCGCTGCTCGTCGCCGACCATCCCGTCGAACACGGCTGGGGCGGCTGGGGTCGATGGGGCGGCTGGGGCGGCGAAGACGGCTGGTTCACCGCCCACAACCACCCCGTCGCGCTCGGTACCAACGAAGCCTGCTTCCCCGCGGACACCGCGAGTGGCTCTCGCGCGGAGGGCACCGGTCGCATTCCCGCGGAAGGGGCGAATCGATGAGGCGCTCGCCCAGCATCACGATCCTGGTGTGCGGCATCGCCGTGCTCGTGCTCGGTGTGCTGCTCGTGCTGGGCGCGGGCGGCACGATCGACCTGCGCTTCGCCTACACCGTGCCCGTGCTCGTCGGCGCGCTCGGCGCGATCCTGCTCTCAAGCGGGCTCGCCAGCCGTCGCCGCGGCCGCGGCTGAGAACATGAACCTCGATGTCCCACCCCGCCCACCCGCCGCGTGGCGGCCTTAGGATCGCGATCGGCACCGGCCTGCTGGTCATCAGTGGTCTGCTGTTCGTGCGCGCGGCTGGACCCTGGCCCGGAGACGCGATCGTGTGGCCCGCCGCCGTAGCCGTGCTCGGAGCGCTCCTGATCTGGCGTGCGCCTATCCTCGCGCCCCGGCGACGTCGCGGTTGGGCCGCCCACCGCCCATCCGAGCCCTCGCTGTCGCGCGAGTCCTCCGTGCGCGTACGCACGCTCGGTCGCCCCGAGGTCAGCCGCGGCGGACTCGGCGTCGCGCTCGTGCTCGCCGGGGGCTTCGCGTTCCTGTGGGCCAACGGCGCCACGCGGCCCGCGGGCGAGGCACTGCTCGCGGCCTTCGCGGTGCTCGTCGCGGTCGCGCTGATCTTCGCTCCCTCCTGGCGGCGTCTCGCGCGCAGTCTCGCGGCCGAGCGCACCGAGCGCATCCGCTCCCAGGAGCGCGCTGACGTCGGCGCGCACCTGCACGACTCGGTGCTCCAGACACTCGCGCTGATCCAGCGCAGCGCCGAGGACCCCAAGCAGGTCGCTACGCTCGCCCGCCGTCAGGAGCGCGAGCTGCGCGGTTGGCTCGCCGGCGGGGATTCGCGCGAGCCCGGCGACACGCTCGCCGGGGCGCTCGACGCCGCCGCCACCGAGGTCGAGGCGGCGGTGGGCGGCTCGCTCGAGGTCGTGGCTGTCGGGGACTGCCCGCTCGATGAGCGCACGAGCGCTGTGCTCGCCGCCGCGCGTGAGGCGATGCTCAACGCGCTCAAGTTCGCCGGCGAGGCGCCGGTGTCCGTCTACGCCGAGCTCTCCCGCGAGCGCATTCAGGTGTTCGTGCGCGATCGTGGCGCCGGCTTCGATCCCGCTGCCGTGCCCCAGGAGCGACGGGGCGTGCGGGAGTCGATCCTCGGGCGCATGCGCCGTGCCGGCGGCCGCGCGGAGGTGCGCTCGCTGTCGGGCGGTGGCACCGAGGTAGAGATCGCCATCGACCATGGGAGCCGATCGTGACCGGTGGACGATCGTGAGCGGCGCACACGTGCCGCGGGTTGCGATCGTTGACGATCACGACCTATTCCGGGCCGGGGTGCGCGCGAGCCTCGGCCCGCGTGTCGAGGTGGTAGTCGAGAGCGGCGACATCGACAGTGCCGTGCGTGCGATCGAGGAGCTCGCGCCCGACGTCGTCCTGCTCGACGTCCACATGCCGGGAGGCGGCGGGGTCGAGGTGATCCGGCGTGTCGGCGACAGCCGCCCGGATGTTCGCTTCCTCGCCCTGTCGGTCAGCGACGCGGCCGAAGACGTGATCGCATTGATCCGCGCCGGCGCGCGCGGCTATGTCACCAAGACGATCTCCGGCCCCGAGCTCGCCGATGCCGTGTGCCGCGTGCACGACGGCGACGCCGTCTTCTCGCCCCGCCTCGCCGGGCTTCGTGCTCGACGCGTTCGCCGGTGAGATCCCGCCCGCGCAGGTCGACCCCGAGCTCGACCTGCTCACCCCGCGCGAGCGCGAGGTGCTCCAGCACATCGCCCGCGGCTACATGTACAAGGAGATCGCCGCTCAGCTCGGCATCTCCGCTAAGACCGTCGAGGCCCACGTCTCCGCCGTGCTGCGCAAGCTCCAGCTCTCCAGCCGCCACGAGCTGAGTCGCTGGGCGGTGCACCGGCGGCTGGTTGAGGAGTAGGCGCCCACAGGCGGGCGCTAGTGTGCGCGACCGTGGAGTCCAGCGCGCCCGGTGGCGGTCCTCGCGATCGCATGATCCCCTCGAAGGTTGACCCCGCCTTCTGGCGAGGGCGCTCGGTGCTCCTCACCGGTCACACCGGCTTCAAGGGCGCCTGGCTGTCGCTGTGGCTGCAGTCGCTCGGTGCACGCGTGGTTGGGGTCTCACTGCCCACGCCGCCCACCGAGCCCTCGCTGTATGCACTCGCGCATGTCGGGGAGCGGATGGCCGGCAGCGTGGTGTGCGACATCCGCGACTCATCAGCGCTCACCGCGGCCGTGCTCGGCGCGCGCCCTGAGATCGTGATCCACATGGCCGCCCAGCCGCTCGTGCGCCGTTCGTTTGCCGCGCCGCGCGAGACGTATGACACGAACGTGCTTGGCACAGTCAACCTGCTCGACGCCGTGCGCGCGTGCGAGGGTGTGCGCGCGGTAGTGGTTGTCACCTCCGACAAGTGCTACGAGCCCCACCAGCTCGAGCGCGGCTACCGCGAGGGCGACCCGCTCGGCGGCCACGATCCGTACTCCAGCTCCAAGGCCGCCGCCGAGCTGGTCACGAGCGCCTACCGGCGCTCGTTCTTTGCCGATCCCGAGGGTCCGCGTGTCGCCTCCGCACGCGCCGGCAACGTGATCGGCGGCGGCGACTGGGGCGAGGACCGGCTTGTGCCCGACATCGTGCGCGCCGCGCTCGCGGGGGAGGCGCTGCGCCTGCGCAATCCGGGGGCTGTGCGCCCCTGGCAGCATGTCCTGTGTCCGCTCGGCGGGTATCTGTTGCTTGCGCAAGCGCTGTGTGAGTCGCCCGAGCACGCGCGCGCTTGGAACTTCGGGCCTGACGCCCGCGACGCTCGCACCGTGGAGTGGGTGGTCGCGCGTTTTGCCGAGCTATGGCCAGGCGAGCTGCGCTGGGAGCGGGATGAGGGCGAGCATCCGCCCGAGACGTCGCGTCTCGAGCTCGACTCCACGCGGGCGCGCGAGCTGCTCGGTTGGGTGCCTTCGCTTGGACTGAATGCGGGCCTACGGGCGACCGTCGATTGGTACGAGGCTTGGATGGATGGGCAGGATTTGCGCGATGTCACGCTTGCGCAGATCGCCGCCGTGAGCTGATCGTCGTCAGCTCGCTTTGGCGGCTGATCGCGCGGGTATAGTGCTGCCCCGGTGGAGGCCAACGTCATCGATGCACCCCCTGTCTCGAGTGCGTGGGCTGGTAGATCGCGTCGTCTGCTCAGCCTGTGGCCGTGGCTGCCCCTGCCGGTGGGCGTCGCCTACCTGCTCCTGCTCCTGGTCAAGTTCAACCAGATCGTCGCGACCACGTATCTCAACGCGGACGCCGCCTCGGCGCCGGTGATCGGCGCGCTGTACGGCGGCTCGCCCGCGCACCGCCAGGTATTCCTCGGCCAGATGGGCTGGTTCTCGACGCTGATGTTCGAGCTTGCAACCCGCTGGCTGCCGGCCCACCGCCAGCTGTGGGAGGCGGCCCCGTACGCGATGGCGATGGCGTCGGTGGCGTTGATCGCATGGGCCGCATGGCGGGTCGCGGGCCGTTGGGCGGCAGCGATCACGGGAACGCTGCTGCTGTGCGCGGGCCCGCAAACGATCGGCCTGCTGTTCTCGCTGGACGACCACTCGCCGACGTGGTTCTCGCTGGCGCTGCTCTCGGCGCTGCTCGTGTTCTTCCTTGCCCCGCCCAGTTGGCTGAAACGGTGGTCAGGCGCGCTGGTAGTGCTCGTCGCGGGCGCGATCGTCGGCGCCAACGCGGCCTCGGACCTTGTGCTGCTCGTCGCGGGGATCGCGCCGCTCTTGATCGCGGCAGCCGTGACGTGGGCGCTGCGCCCGGGCCGGGCGAGCGAGCGCGCCTGGTGGTGGCTGCTGGCGCTGGTCGTGGTGGCGGGTGTCGCCTACGCGCTCACGCTGGCGTGGGTGCACCACGAGAACGTGCTGATCCCGGGCAACCAGGTCCACAACCAGCTGGCCGCCGCCGAAGCGCTCCCCACCAACTTCAAGCTGTGGTGGCAGTCGCTGATGGTGCTCGGCAACGGCGACTTCTTCGGCCAGCTGCTCGGCTTCACGACGGCCCTGCAGCTGATCTGCGGGTTCATGTCGCTGGTGGCGGTGGCGCTGGTCCTGCGCCTGGCCTGGCGTGAGTTGGCCCCGTTCGAGCGCGTGCGCGATGAGTCGTCCGGCGCGGCCGCGGCTCAGTTCGAGCCGCGGCACGGCGAGCGCCCCGCCGCGGTCCCGCCGCTGCGGATCGCGTGGTGCGCCTTCTGGGCCTCTTCGGCGCTGCTGCTCACGGCAAGCTTCATCTTCAGCTCCAACCCGCTCGACCTCGGCTCCGCCCGCTACCTGCTGGGCGTCATCTACGCGGCGGCCGCCTTGCTGCCGCTGCTGGCCGGTCCGCGCGTGCTCTCTCGCGCGCTGATCACCGCCGGCGCGACAGTTTTCGCGCTTACGGGCCTGGTGGCGCTGCTCGACAATCAGGAGCTTGTCAGCGGCAACCCAAGCGCTGGCCTCTACGGTCAGGTCACGCACCTGATCGAGCGCGAACACCTGACCGTCGGCTACTCCGACTACTGGGATGCCGCGCCGCTGATCTGGTCGAGCCACTTCGCCGTGCACGCCTACCCGGTCCAGGATTGCGGCGCCAACGAGTTGTGCTGGTCCTACCTGCACATGATCACCAGCTGGTACACGACCCCGCGCCCGCCCGGCACACGCTCCTTCCTGATCTCAAACACGGCGCAGCCGGTGCCCGCGACACCAACGCCGAACCTCGGCAAGCCGAGCGCGACGTATCAGCTCGGCACGATCACGCTGTACGTGTATCCGTATGACATCGGGACGCGGACGATCCCGTGAGGGCCAAGGGCCCATAGAGACGGGTCGGGCCGCGGCTCCCCTCAGCAGCCCGCCGGGCATTCGCCCGTGCTCAGGCGCGACGCGATGTCGTAGGGGTATACGTACATGGTCACGATCGTGAGCGGAATCACGGCGGAGGGCTTTCCCAGGCCCGCGGGCGCGCTCTGTACGAACGCCTCCACCGGATCGACGAGCAGAAAACTCCGTTCATGGCGCGGCGTGTACCACGTGCTGATGACATGCTCGTGGTTCGGACAGATCGTCGCACCGCACGTGAAGACGGGATAGACATCGACCTTGAACCGCGCGGCTACGGTGATGGGCGCCGCATCCCAATAACCCGCGTACCCGGTTTTGAGGTGCAACCGTTCGGCCTCGGCGAGGACCTGGTTGGCGATCACGTCAGTCGGTGAGGGAACCATTTCCTGCGGACGCAGCAGCGTACGCTGCGCGCGGGTCATCACGCCTGTCAGCGCGAACACCAACACCCCCGCGAACACCAACCCGCGCCACGCAGGCCCGCGCGCGGCGAGCAGCGGAAGCACGGCCGCGATCGCGTAGATCTCGCCCACCAGGTAGCGGTTGAAGGCAAGGTTGCCGGGTTCGGTCTGGGAGTTAGATATGTAGGAGAGGGCCACGAGCAGGGCGCTGGCGCCCCAGAACGCGATGTACACCCGCCACCCGCTGGCCAAACGGGGTGTGGCGCCGGCGGGAGGAGCCCGCCGAAATGCCGAGGTCCATGCCATCCGCTGGACGGCGCACCAGGCGACGAGCGTCATCACGGCACACACAAACTCGAGTCCCGATGTCAGCCCCAGCTGCTGGCCGAAGAACGAGCCGTCACCCAGCATCGCCGTCCCCTGGATCAGCCATCTGAAGGTTGTACCCAGCCCGCCTTCGCCGACGAACGCGGTCACGTCGACCGCCTCACGGTGAACGTTGAGCCCGTCCATCAAGAGGCGCAGCGCCACCGCCGCGAGGACACCGACGAATGCGGTCCCCGCCATGCGCGTGAGGATCTGACCCCTGCGACCTTGCGGCTCGAACGCCGCGACCAGCCCGCCCACGAGCACGAACGGCAGCCAGCCGCAGATGATCAGAGTGTCGTCGGAAATCCCGTTCGCGCCGCACACGAGGCCGACGAGCGCGATACCCAGCAAGGCCTTTCCCCGACTCATGTCGCAGGTGCTCAGCGCAACGAGCCACGCCGCCAGCAGAGCGAGCGAGAACCACGTCTCGATATGGGCGTTGAGCGGCAGCTGCCAAATCAGCGCACCCGGCCCGGCGCACACGACGAGGACCGCGCTCATCGCCCCCGCCCAGCGACCCGCCAGGCGCCCCGTGGCCCAGCCGATGAGTCCCGCGGCCCCCAGCACCATCGCCCACGGCGCCGCCTCCCAGATCTGGCGGTGCGCGGGCAGCCAGCGGGTGGCCAGCTCGAACAGCAGCACCGAGTACCAGGCCATGTTGCCGAGCGTCACGCGACCGTGATCGAACAGCTGCCCGATCATCAGCGCCGACGCCGAGTCGCCGCTGATGTTGATCGCAGACGCCAACTGGCCGTACTGCGAAGCCGTGATCACAACGTAGACGCCGGCGAGGGCGACGGGCAGCCACCACAGCCACTGCGCCCAGCCCAGCAGCTTCGCCTTCTGCCCGACGGTGAGCTCGACCGGGTGGGGGCGCTTGATGGTGTCGGACCGCACGGGACGGCGAACCATATATATCGTGAGCGACACGGTCAGCCTGCATCGTCATGCGCCGCCTGGGCTTTTGCGGGTGGCGGGCGCGCTACGGTGCCGCTCACATGAACAGCGACGCTCTCCCCCGCAGGATCGGGATCAACGCGCTCTTCCTCGAGCCGCGCATGGGCGGTCTCGACACGTATGTCCGCGCGCTCGTGCCGGAGCTGGTGCGGCTGGCGCCCGAGGTCAGCTTCACGGTCTTCTGCAGCCCAGGCGGCCGTGGCTATCTCGAAGGCGAGGGATGGCACGAGCAGGTCGAGCTGGTCGTGCCGCCGCTGATCGGTCGGCGCGGGTTCAAGGCCGTCGGCGAGCTGACGCTGCTCGGCGCGATCGCCGGACGACGCGTGGATCTGCTGCATAGCGTCGCGTTGACCGCGCCGCTATGCACCTCGGCGGTCAACGTGGTCACACTCGCCGACGTCACCTGGCTCGTTGCTCCCGACCCGGCTGACGCCGGAACGATCCGCATATGGCGCCTGCTCGTGCCGCCTGTCGCACGCAGGGCCGATCGCGTGATCGCCCTGTCGCAGGCGGGCGTCGAGCATGTCGTGGAGTACCTGCACGTGCCCCGCGAGCGCATCGACGCGATCCCGCTGGCGGCCGGTACGAGCGCTAGCAAGGCGCCCACGCCGGAGGCTCTGCTGCGCACCCGGCTCGGGCTGGGAGCCGGGCCGGTGGTGCTCACCGTCTCGGCCAAGCGCGTCCACAAGAACCTGATCCGCTTGATTCGCGCGATGGCTTTCGTGGTCGAGCGCCATCCTGAGGCGGTCCTGGTCTTGCCCGGCAACCCCACTCCCCACGAACGCGACCTGCGCGAGGCAGCCGCTGAGCTCGGGCTCGAGGCGAATGTCGTGTTTCCGGAGTATGTGAGCGCCGAGGACTTGGAGGGCTTGTACGCCCTGGCGGGTTGCTTCGTGTTCGCCTCGATCAACGAGGGCTTCGGCATCCCGATTCTGGAGGCGATGGCGCGCGGGGTCCCGGTGGCGTGCTCAAACGCCTCCGCGCTGCCCGAGGTGGCAGGCGACGCCGCACGCTACTTCGATCCCTACGACGTCATGGACATGGGGGCCGCCTTGCTGGAGCTGCTCGATGATCGTGTCTCGGCACAGCGTTTGGTCGAGCAGGGCCGCGCGCGCGAGGCCACGTTCACATGGGAGGCCACGGCCCGCATGACGCTTGAAAGCTACGAGCGCGCGTGGAGGGCTCGAGCGTGAGCGGGGGGGACCTGGATCGTGCTCGACACTCCCGGAGCCGGCGGCCTGATCATTCGCGGCGGCGTCATGCGCTTTGGTGGATATGCCGCGGCGGTTGGCCTCTCGGTTCTTTCGACGGGCCTGCTCACCCGCTATCTCGAACCGGCCGGCTTCAGCCGCTACACCACGATCCTCTCGCTCGTGAGCGTGGTCGCGGTCGTCACCGATGCGGGTATGTCAAACCTCGGCACGCGCGAGTTCGCGGTGCGCGAAGGCTCCGACCGCGACGCCCTGATGCGCGATCTGCTCGGCCTGCGTGTCACCCTCACATTGATCGGAGTCCTGCTCGCCTTCGTCTTCGCGCTCGCCGCGGGCTACGACGACACGCTGCTGCTGGGGACGCTCGCCGCCAGCATCGCCACGGTCGCCCTGGTGTTCCAGCACACCCTCTCGATTCCCCTATCGGCCACCCTGCGGCTCGGCACGCTCTCGGCGCTGGAACTCGTGCGTCAGCTCATAACGGTCGGCGCGATCGTCGCGCTCATCCTTGGGGGGGCTGGGATTCTGCCGCTGCTCACGGTCACGCTCCTGGCGAATCTGGTGCTCGTGCCGCTGACAGCGCTGTTTGTGCGTGGCCAGATCTCGACGCGCTTGGAGCTGCATCCACGTCGTTGGCTTGACCTGCTCAGCCTCACCGTCGCCTTCTCGCTCGCGACCGCGGTCGGCACGGTCTACGTCTACACCGCCCAGATCCTCACGAGCCTCGTCGCGACGCCCCACCAGAGCGGTCTGTTCGCGGCGCCGTTTCGGGTCTTCGTGGTGACGGCCGGAGTGCCCGGCCTGCTCGTCGGCGGCGCCCTGCCGATGCTCGCGCGCGCTGCCCGCGACGACCGCGAGCGGCTCGGCTACGCGCTTCAGCGCATTTTCGAGGTGTCACTGATTCTCGGCGTAGCGGCGGTCTTGTCGACGTTGGCGGGAGCCAAATTCATCATTGCGGTGATCGCGCCGACGTTCGTGGGCTCAGCGCCTGTCCTGCAGATCCTCGGAGTGGCGATGCTCGCGTCCTTTCTCACGGCGGGATGGGGCTTTGCGCTGCTCTCACTCAAGCGCTATCGCGGCCTATTGCTCGTCAACGCCGCCGCGCTCGCGGTGAGCTTCACGCTCACGCTCACCCTCGCCTCGGCCCATGGAGCGCGCGGTGCGGCGGTGGCGACCCTGTGTGGTGAGGTAACCCTCTCCTTGGGCTCGTTGCTTGTCCTCTTGCGGGGTCACCCCGAGTACCGCCCGGAGCTGGGAGTCGTGGCGAAGGTCGCGCTTGCCGCTGCTCCCGGACTTGCGGTGGTGATCGCGCTGAACCTCACCTCGTTTGAGTCCATGGTGCTCGCCCTTGTGCTCTATGGCCTGCTGATCGTGCTCACAAAAGCGGTCCCCGAGGAGCTCATGGAGCTGGTGCCCGGTCTCGCCCGGATACGCTCCCGGCGAGGCTCCCAGTAGCCTGCCGTCGGTGAACACCACATCGGTGCAGCCGGCCTACCGGCCGATCTCGCGCTTCCTGCCGCAGCCTTTGCGGACTCTGCTGCGCCACCCGCGCGTCGAGCCGAAGGTGGCCGCGGTCCTACGCGGCCGCCTGGTCAATGAGTCTCTGAGGTTCATCGCAGGCGAGCTGGCAGGACGGCCGGTCGAGCGTGTCTATCGCGTCCGCGCAAACGGTCTGCGTGCCGCGATCCTGCACGGAAGCTCGGATGCCGCTGCTCTCGACCAGGCCTTCTACGAGCGCGCTCACGAGCCGCCCTCCGGGGCACTGGAAGCGCTGCGCGGACTTGGTCGTCCGCCGAGGGCACTCGACCTCGGGGCCAATATCGGCATGTGGGGCCTGTGGCTGCACGGACGCTTCCCCGGCGCTCAGGTCATCGCCCTGGAGCCGGACCCCGACAACGTCGCCCGCCACCGGCGCCAGATCGAGCTCAACGGTCTGGCCAAAGCGTGGGAAGTGCTCGAAGCGGCCGCTGTCACAGCGGAGGGTCCGGTCTCGTTCACCGTCGGGCAGTCCAGCACCGGTCGTGTTGCCGAGGGAGGAGAGCCCGGAGCCGCGACCGTCGCCGGACGCGATGTCTTTGGCCTGCTCGACGGGGTCGACCTCTTGAAGATCGACATCGAGGGGAGCGAGTGGCCGATCATCGCCGATCCGCGCATCGGCGCCCTGGAGGTGCCGGTCGTGATGCTCGAGTACCACGCTCACGGCGCTCCCGCCGGGGATCCCGCCGAGGCGGTGCGCAGCGCCCTGGAGGGCGCCGGCTACGCGACCGAGACGACACTCGACAGCGCTCCGGGCTTCGGTGTGGTCTGGGGATGGAAGCCGCGTTGCGAGTCGGCCTCAACCTGATCTTCCTCGGGGAGCGGGCCGGCGGCACCGGGCGCTACGCGCACGAGTTGCCCGGCGCTCTGCTCGATGCCGATCCGACGATCGAGCTGCAGCTGTTCGTCTCGCGTGACCTCCCGGCCGAGATGCGCGAGCAGCCCTGGGCTCAGGACGTGCGCTGGGTCAGCTGCCCGGTCGGGCTGCGCGATCAACGCAGCCACCTGGTGTTCCAGTTCACGGCGCTCCCACTGATGGCCACCGCGCGGCGTCTGGATGTGTTGCACAGTCTCGCCAATCTGGGGCCGGCGATCACACCTGGAGTCGCCAGTGCGATCTCGCTGCTCGACCTGATCTGGATGCGCCCCGTTGAGGATTGGGGAGGCACGATTCGCTTGCAACGCTCGCTGCGACGCTTCGTCGAGCATGACGTGCGCCACGCCGACCAGATCTTCGCGATCTCCGAGGCGGCTGCCGAGGACATGAGCGGCCTGCTCGACCTGCCGCGGGCACACATCCACGTGACTCCACTCGCGGCAAACGCGCCGAGCGTCGAGCCTGCCGCCGAGGGTGCGGTGCGCTCCGAGCTGCGGCTCGGCGATGCTCGTGTGCTCTTGTCAGTCGCCCAAAAGCGGCCCTACAAGAACCTGCGCAGCCTGATCGGAGCTCTCCCCGACCTGGACGAGGATGTAGTGCTGGTTCTGCCAGGAGCCCCGACGCCGCACGAGCAGGAGCTAAAGGAGCTCGCGGAGCAGCTCGCCGTCGCCGAGCGGGTGCGCTTCATCGACTGGCTCTCCGACCCGCAGCTGGAGAGCCTGTACGCGATCAGCAGTGCCTTCGTTCTGCCATCCCAGGTCGAGGGGTTCGGCCTGCCGGTGATCGAGGCGATGATTCGGGGAGTGCCCGTCACGTGCTCGAACATCCCCGCGTTGGTGGAGGTCGCGGGCGACGCCGCGCTCACGTTCGACCCCAATCGTCAAGACGAGGTCACCGCGGCGATCCACCGTCTGCTCTCCGACCGAGCGCTCGCTCAGCGACTGGCCGAGCGTGGGCGCGCGCGGGCGGCCGAGTTCAGCTGGCGGCGCACCGCAGAGACGACGCTCGAGGGCTACCGTCGGGCGATCGCCTCGAGGGTCTAGGCTGCTCGGCCGTGCCCAAAGTGCTGATCGTCCGTGGCCATCAGGTCACGCCGTGGGAGCTGGCCCCGTGGCGTGAGCTGCCCGAGCGCTTCGACGTCTCTTTCCTGTTCACCCGCTCCAACCAGTTCACGGTTCCCGATGGGCTCAGGTCCATCGAGGTACGCGCGCTGCGCGACATGCTGCCTCGTGGAGTTGTCGGGGAGATCGGCACGAAGGTCGTCGGTGACCGCTACCTCGCGGGGGACGAGGCGTTTGCTTCGGCCGACATCGTGCACGCCGAGGAGCTCTCCTATTGGTTTGCGGCGGAGTCGGCCAAGCGCAAGGCTCGCCACGGCTTCAAGCTGGTGCAGAGCGTCTGGGAGACGCTGCCGATGATGGAGGCCTATCGCAATCGTCAGGCTCGTCGCTACCGCGAGCTGGTGCTCTCGGCGACGGATCTGTTTCTGCCTGCCACCGAGCGCGCGGCGCTCGCGCTGCGATTGGAGGGCGTGGCGCCGGAGCGGATGTTGGTCTGTCCTCCCGGTATCGACACGACCCGCTTCGCGGCCGGGCTGCCCGACCCGCCACCCACCGAGCACGAGATCGTCTCTCCCGGGAGGCTGGTGTGGGAGAAGGGCCATCACGACGTGTTGCGCGCGCTCGCTTTGCTGCACCGCGGAATCGTCACCCGGGCCGACGGCCAGCTCGTCAAGCCCCGTCTGTCGATCGTGGGCTCGGGGCCCGAGGAGCACAGGCTGCGCGAGCACGCCCGCGAGCTGGGGCTGGCCGACTTCGTGCAGATCGGGAGCGTCCCCTACGAGCGGATGCCGGCGGTGTTCGCCGGCGCCTCGGCGATGGTGCTGGCAAGCCAATCCTCGGCGAGCGCCGCCTACCATCCGCTCGGCATTCCCCATGCCTTCTGGGAGGAGCAGTTCGGGTACGTGTTCGCGGAGGCGATGGCCGCGGGACTGGCGATCGTGACGACGACCAGCGGCGCGATCCCCGAAGTGGTTGGCGGCGGCGGGGTGGAGCTGGTCGCCCCAGGCGACTGGCCGGCGATCGCGCGGGCGCTGGCGGCGGGGCCTCTGAGTAAACCTCCGGGCGAGCGGGTTGCTCACTCCCCGACGTTGGTCGAGCGCTATTCCACGAGCGCGGCGGCACGCCGCTTGGCGGACGCATACGATCTCCTTGATGAAACCTGATCCCTGCTCGGCGGAGCGTGCATGGCAAGCTTGCTCGAACGGCTGACCGACCCCCACCAGTTCGACCTGTTCCCGACCGGACCGGGTGCGATTCTCGACATCGGCTGTGGCTCGGCCAAGACACCCGGGGCGGTCGGGCTGGACATCTCTGCCGAGACGGACGCCGACATCGTACACAACCTCGACGTGTTTCCCTACCCGATCGAGGACGGGAGTTTCGACCAGATTCTGCTGCAGGACGTGATCGAGCACGTGCGCGAACCGATTCGCGTGTTCGAGGAACTGCACCGCATAGCCCGACCCGGAGCTCGCATCCAGTTGCGCACTCCTCATTTCTCCTCGGTGCTCGCATATGGCGATCCCACCCATCGCCACTATTTCTCCACGCTCGCGATCGAATCGCTGGCGGAGCCTCGCTTCGCTCATTACACCGACGTTCGCTTTCGCGTCATCCACATCAGCCTGGACCTGTGGCTACCGTTTCGACTGATCGGGCTGGAGTGGTTGGCGAATCGGATCCCGAGCCTCTACGAGAAGTATCTGGCCTTCCGCTTCCCGACGATGAACATCCGGGCAGAGTTCGAAGTGCTCAAGTGAAATACCACAGCGAACTCGACTAGCGAGCACCCGCCTGCTCGAGCGTATCGAGCACGATCTGCGCGAACCGCTCCCACGAGAATTCGCCGGCGCGCCGCTCGGCCCGGCGTGCCAGCTCGGCACGATGTGCGTCGTCGGTGAGGACCTTGCGTAGTCCGGCGGCAATCGAAGCGGTGTCGTGAGGGTCTGCGTACTCGACCGCGTCGCCGCCGACCTCCGGCAGGGAGGAAAGGTTCGATGTGAGCACGGCAGCACCGGCCGCCATCGCCTCGAGTACCGGCAGCCCGAAGCCCTCGCCCAGCGACGGGTAGCAGAACACCGCGCAGCGACGGTAGAGCTCGGCGAGCGTTGCGTCTGAGACGTAGCCCAACAGCGTGCAGCGGTCTCCTAGCGAGCGCAGCGCATTGAGTGTCTCGCCGGTCTCCCAGCCGAGCGCGCCCACGACGACGAGCGGGTGGTCTCGCTGGAGCTGCTCGTCCAGCCGGCCGTATGCGGTGACGAGCCGCGGCAGGTTCTTGCGCGGCTCCAGCGTGCCGACGGCCAGCACGAAACCGGGCGGTGGCAACGCCTGGGCCTCGTCGTCGTCGTCGGCGAGCGTGTCGGACAGTGAGGCAGTGACACCGAGCGGAGCCACGACGGTGCGACCGGCGGCCTTGGGAAAGCGCGCCGTCAGAGCATCGGCGGTCGCCTGGGAGATCGCCAGCAGCGCGGCACAGCGGCGCACCGCGGGACCCAAGGTCAGGCGCTCGATGACGGTCGAGCGGCGGTTGGGTCGCATCGAGGGCTCGAAGGTGACCATGTCGTAGACGATCGCGACGGTCGGCACACGGGTGAAGATGGCCGTCAGGTAGGAATTTGAGGAGAGCATGACCTCGCACTCGCGGCTCGCCGCGCGCGCTGTCAGCAGGTTCCACCAGGGATCGCGCGCTTTGATCAACCGCCAGGAGAAGCGCTCATCCAGCGGCTCCTCCCACGCTGTGCGCGCATACAGGACATAGCGATGGCTCTCCTCGCGTGCCGCGAGCGACCGCAAAAGCTCGCGCACGACTCGCCCGCGTCCGGCGGGTACCTCGGTGGCGGCGCGTGCGTCGATGCCGATCGTGAGTGTGGTTGTGGGATCCAAGCGTGAAGGAGCCTTGCACATCCACTGGTAGGAGCCGAGCTTGACTTGCCAACAAGCATGTTATCGGATCTGATAACATGCTTACATGAAGCCTTCGCTGGAAGACGTGTTGGAGAAGGCCACGCAACTGCAGGAGCTGGTCCCTGGTGCGGTGCTGGTCGGTGGATCGGCGGCGGCCGTCTACGCCCAGCACCGGCAGTCATTCGACCACGACCACGTCGTTGTGGACCTCGCGGAGCGCTTTGACGCGATCCTCGAGAATTTGGAGGCGCTGGGAGAGTGGTCGATGACACGAGCCCAGCCCGGGAAGATCATCCTCGGGGAGCTCGGTGGCATCGAGACCGGGGTGCGTCAGCTACTTCGCAACCGGCCGCTCGAGACCACAAACATCGAGGTGCGCGGCAAGCCGCTCGTGGTGCCAACCGCGGCGGAGATCCTGCGGATCAAGGCCTGGCTTGCCCTTACCCGCAACCAAACACGCGACTATCTCGACATCGCCGCTCTTGCGGACCGGGTTGGGCTCGATGAGGCAGCTGATGTCTTGCGGAGCATCGATGACTACTACGCCGACATCAATCGCCGGCAAGAGGCCGTCGTTACGCAACTCGTTAGGCAGCTCGCTGACCCTCGGCCACGAGATGTCGAGGTCACCACGCAGCTCTCCAGCTACAAGGCGCTTGACCCACGCTGGCATGACTGGTCAAAGGTTACGGTGGTGCTTACCGATCTCGCGGAGAGAATGACGCGATGACACTGCGATTTCGCAACCTCGACTTCGACGTCACCCAGCCGATGGATCGGTGGCCTGCCGAGGCGATTGAGACGGTCATGGGCCGCGGCTCACTTTCTGACTGGCGCCAGCTTGCCGAGGCTATCCGGTGCAACCCATGGGGACCCGCCGCTCGCACCGCCGAGACCATCGCCGGCTGGGGCGAGCACTACGGGGTCGACGCATTGATGAGCAACGTAATTGACCGCGCACGCGAGGACATCGCCCGCCGGGGGCGCGCCGAATATGCGGCGCTGATTCGCTCCTGGCGCGCTCAGAGCGGGATGACTCTGCGCCAGTTCGCTCGGGCGGCCGGTACATCGGCGTCGCGCCTCTCCGACTATGAGAACGCCAAGGTCGCGCCCACCACCGATGTGCTCGGACGGCTCAATCATGTCGCGGAGAGGAGTCAGGGCTCCCCAGGAGTGTGACGATTGTGGTGGTTGCCGGCATCCACAGTCGCCCAGCTAGTTCCATGCGGATAAGCAAGTCATGGCAATACATAGCTATACTGTGAAAGCCATGACTTCCTCGACCACCAAGCAGAGTGTCGCGTTTCGCTTCGACCCGATCACCGTCGGTCGCCTGAAGCAGCGCGCTCAGGAGACGCATGCAGCGCAGACGGCGCTGGCGGAGCGCTACATCGAGGAGGGTCTGCGCCGTGACGAGCACCCACTCATCTACTTCCGCGATGGCGAGACGGGTCGCAGGCCGGCACTCCTTGGCACGCGTCTGGATGTGGCGGACATGATCGAGACGATCCGTCAGAACGACAACTCAGTTGAGGAGGCTGCCGACTACCTGGAGATCCCGGTCGCGCACGCCGACGCCTGCCTGAGCTACTACGCCGACTACAAGGACGAGGTCGACGCCTGGGTCGAGCGCACACATGCGATCGCGAAGCGCGAACACGAGCGCTGGCAGCGTCGCCGACACGCGCTGGCGTGAGGCTGCTGCTCGACGAGATGATATCTCCGCGCATCGCCCGTGAGTTGCGTGGGGTCGGGCACGATGTGCAGGCGATCAAGAAGGATCGGCCTGACCTCGTGGGTCGCACCGATCGTGAGATCGTCCAGCGGATGAGCATCGAGTGGCGAGCGATCGTGACCAACGATATCGCCGACTTCCAGGCCATCCACGAGCGAATGCTTGCCGCGGGCGAAGATCACGCCGGCATGGTCTTTACCTTCGACGCGACGGTGCCCCGCCGCAAGGCCACGATCTCTCAATGGGTGCAAATGCTCTCCAGCTTGCTCGCCGGTCACGGCGACGAGCGGGCCCTACGCAACCGAGTCCATCACCTACCTTGAGCCGGCCGCTTACGGCTACCGCCATGCACGTCGGCCTGAACCTGATCTTCCTCGTGCCCGGCGAGACGGGCGGGATGGAGGTGGCGGCGCGCGAGC
Organism: uncultured Solirubrobacterales bacterium; assembly: GCA_963725165.1. Lineage (GTDB taxonomy): Bacteria > Actinomycetota > Thermoleophilia > Solirubrobacterales > Solirubrobacteraceae > Palsa-744. The sequence continues at coordinate 44,699 of CAVRXK010000001.1, read as the reverse complement.
TGATCCCCGAGTTGGTCAAGGCCGCACCCGACGTGCGCTTCACCGCGTTCATCAACCGTGAGGCGGCAGCCTCCAAAGACGGCCCGTGGGGTGAGCTGCTGCCTGCAGTGACCGTGCCCGTGAACGCACGCAACCGAGTGCAGTGGGTGCGCGGCGAGCAAACGCTGCTGCCGGGGCTGGCAAAGCGCGCGGGAGTCGAGCTGGTGCATAGCCTCGCGAGCACCGCGCCCGTGTGGGGGCGCTTCCGGCGAGTGGTCACGGTCCACGACCTGATCTATGCACGCTTCCCCGAGGCGCACGCGGGCATCCGCGATCGGGGAATGCGTCTGCTCGTGCCGCTCGCGGTACGCCGCTCCGATCGTGTGATCGCTATTTCCCAGAGCACCCGCGACGATCTGGTGGAGTTGCTGGGAACGTCGGCCGAGAAGATCGACGTCGTCCCACAGGGGCTCAGCGCGCTTGGTCGGCCCGGCTCGCCCGAGGTCCACGAGATCCGCGCACGGTTCGACCTTGGTGGGAGGCGGGTGCTCTTGAGCCTGTCAGCCAAGCGTCCCCACAAGAACTTGCTCGCGCTGATCGACGCGCTGGCTCTGATCCCGCCAGAGCGCCGCCCCGTGCTGGTCTTGCCCGGCTATCCCACCTGGCACGAGGTAGATCTGCGCGAGCGCGTCGAGGCACTCGGCCTGCGGGACGACGTCCGCTTTCCCGGATGGCTCTCCGTCGAGGAGGTCGAGGGGCTGTGGGCGGTGGCGGACGCTTTCGTGTATCCGTCGCTGTACGAGGGCTTCGGGCTGCCGGTGCTGGAGGCGATGGCGCGCGGTGTGCCCGTGGCCTGCTCAAACGCCTCCTCCTTGCCGGAGGTGGCTGGAGACGCGGCCTTGCTGTTCGATCCACGCGACAAGGCGGCGACCGCCGCTGCCGTCGAGCGCCTGCTGACGGATCGTGCCGAGGCTGAGCGCCTGCGCGCGCTTGGCTTGCGGCGAGCGCGCGAGTTCAGCTGGGAGCGCACCGCGCGTCTCACGCTAGAGAGCTACCGGCGCGCACTGTCCGCTCGCCCAGCTTCTGGTCGGCCGGCCTCTGTCTGAGTGGTCGGCCTGGGCGGCTTGTGCATCTAGGCCCCGGTGCGCCGGTCTCTGGCGGAGAGATCCTCAGGCCGGCTTGCGCAGTGCCAGGAACGCCGAGGTCCAGGGCGCGCCATGGCCCTTCAGCAGGATGTGTGGCCACGGCTGACCACTGCGCGGCTGCAGCTCGCCGGCGCCGATCCAGCGGGTGAGGTTGTCGAAGGTCTCGGGCGAGATATGGGTGTCGAGCGGTTGCACGAGCTCGAGCCCGGTCGGCTCGACGATCAGCCGCATGATCTCAGCCGGGGTGAACACGTCGATCAGGCGCTTGCCGGGACGGACCGTGCCGCAGCGGCGCCCGAACGTGGCGGCGCGGATCGCCAGTTGCACCGGGATCCAGTCGAGCGGGTTGCGGGCGATGAAGCACTCAGTGACGATCACGAGCTGGCCGCCGGGACGCAGTACGCGGCTCATCTCACGTGCCGCGTGCTTGACCTCGCGCGCCCCCCCGAAGTGCTCGATCGAAGACAGTGAGAAGACGATGTCGAAGCTCTCGTCTGGGAACTGGAGGTCGAGCGCGTTCATCTCGCGCACCTCAAGGTGGTCTTCGCGGTAGGGGTAGGGGGCGAAAGCGCTTGGATCGGTCAGCATCGAGCCGTCGGCCTCGCGGTAGGCGAAGCTGCCCTGGCCGTAGATGTCGGTCGCGACCATGCGCGCGATGCGGTTGGCCAGCCAGAAGAGCGGCTCCTCGTGGCCGGCCGCGACCGCCAGCGCCTCCGCTTGCTCGTTGAGCGCGCCCGTCTCCTGCAGATAGAGGCCGAGCATCGCGTACTCCCAGAACTTGCGCCGCAACTCCTCCTGGGCGCTATGGCCAGGCGCGATCTCGCGCAACATCGCGCGCAACCGCGGGTCCTCGAAGTCGGGAAGGTCGCACAGCTTGACGTAGTGGCGCGACAGCGCCGGAGTCGCGACGGTGGCTGGGGCTGACATGCTCGGCGTAGTCTAAGGCCGGCGCTGGCGGCGAGCGACCAGCGGATTCTCCCGGCGAACTTCCCGAAAGCGTGCAAGGTCGCCGTCGGTGATGTCTAGGCCGTATATCGCTCGACTACCGTGCGCAGCGAGGACTCGAGCGACAGTCGCTCGCTGTTCTCGGCAAACCAGCGAGCGGTGCTCTCGCGCAGTTCCATGCCCGCCTCGTGCACGCGCACGATCGCCGCGGCGATCGTCTCCGGGTCGGCGTCGGCGGCGATCGTGCCGTTGATCGCCCTCTGCCACCAGCTCGACCGCGGCGTTGTCGGGGGCCGCGACCACGACCGACGGCACGGCTTTGGCGGAGGCCTCGACCACGACCATGCCGTAACCCTCTCTGCTGGATGGCAGCAGCATGCACAGGGCGCTCCGCAACGAAGCTTCGAGCTGCCCGGCATCGACGAACCCGGGGGCTGTGATCGTGTCACCGGCGCCGTGCTCGGCGATCGCGTCGAGCACGGCTTGACGCTCTGGCCCATCGCCGAAGAAGATCCCGCGCAGCCCGGGTATGCGACGGGCGGCGGCCGCCACGCCGGCGACGCCAAGCGGGGCGCGCTTCTCGGGGATCATGCGCCCGGCGAACACCACCACCGGCTCGGCTGGGATCGCCTTGGGGGGGTCCAGCGACCCCGCGTACTCGCCCTCCAAGACCGTCACCTCGCCGCGCAGACCTTCCTCGCGCAAGCGTCCGGCGTGCAGTCGCGAGAAGCAGAACGCGCGCTGTGGCATGCGCGCGCACAGCCGCTGCACCGTATGGCCTAGACGACCTCCGAGTCGGCCGAGGTATTCGAGCCAGTAGTCGCGGCTCCACACCTCGTGCCAGTCGACTACCAGGCTGAAGCGCCCGAACGGACGCGCGAGGCCGGCCGCGAGCAGCGAGAAGTAGGGGAACGAGGCGGTGTGCACGACGTCGTAGCGGCGGCCGTGGCGCAGCAGGTGCCACAGCACGCCCGCGCCGAACACGAGCGGCGGCAGCACACGCCGACGCGGGCCTGTGTAGAGCGCCATCCGTGGCCCGGCGCAAACGATCCTTATGCGCGGGTCGAGATCCAGGCGCTCACCGCGCTCCCACTGGCGGAGCGTGAGATAGGTGACCTCGTGCCCCTCGGCCACCAGGCGCTCGGCGAGGTTGCGATACCAGCGCTCGGCGCCGCCCACCGTGTAGGGGAACAGGCAGTCGTAGATCAAACACACGCGCACAGGCGAGGAGAGTGCCAGGAAAGGAGTGCATTGGGGCCCCAGGGTGCCCGCGCGGGAGCGCTGAGGCGCAGAACCCTCCGCCCTGTCCGCTAGCATCTGCAACCGTAAGCGTGCTGTTTAACGACCTGGCGCGCCACTTTTGGGCCCGCTAGGGGTTTGTCTCAACGGGGCCGAACCTGCAGCGAGCGGGCGCGGGACCGACAAAGACCATGAGCACCGCACAGAAGAGCAGGCCCACAATCGCTGATACCGCCGACCAGGCGGGGTCGACACTCGTGTCGGTCGTGATCCCCTGCCTGAACGAGGCGGAGAACATCGAGGAGTGCGTGCGCACCGCCCTGGAGGTGCTGGAGCGCACGGGCATCGATGGCGAAGTGCTGGTGGTGGACAACGCCTCCGAAGACGACTCAGCGGCGCTTGCGACAGCGGCCGGGGCGCGCGTGATATCAGAACCGAGGCGCGGCTATGGCAGCGCCTACCTGGCTGGCTTCGCGGCGGCGCGGGGACGCTACATCGTGATGGCCGACGCCGATCTGACCTACGACTTCAACGAGATCCCGCGCTTCGTGGCCGAGCTTGATGGCGGCGCGGAGCTGGTGATGGGCGACCGTATGGACAACATCCAGCCGGGAGCGATGCCGTGGCTTCACCGCTATATCGGCAATCCGATCCTCACGGGCCTGCTCAACCTGTTCTTCCGCACTGGTGTGAAGGACGCTCACTGTGGGATGCGCGCGCTGCGCACCGATGTGCTTCCGCGTCTGGATTTGCGCACGACCGGCATGGAGTTCGCCTCCGAGATGGTGATTCGCGCCTCCAAGGAGAAACTGCGGATCGCCGAGTTCCCGATCGAATATCACCCCCGCGGCGGCGAGTCGAAGCTGTCGAGCTTCCGCGACGGCTGGCGCCATCTGCGCTTCCTGCTCGTCCATAGCCCCACCCACCTGTTCGTCGTGCCGGGCACGCTGCTGGCCGGCATCGGCACTTTGATCGTCGCGCTCGCGGGTTCGGGTTTGGATTTGTTTGGGCGTTCCTGGGGTATTCACGCGCTGATCGGCGGAGCGCTCTTGATGGTGATCGGCACGCAGGTGCTCGCGCTTGGATTGTGTGCGCACGCCTACGGCACCTACTTCATGGGCGAGCGCGACCCCTGGTTCGACAAGATGCGCGCACGCTTTCGTCTCGAGCACGGCTTGCTGTTGGGGGGCCTGTTCGTGCTCATCGGCGTCGTGCTGGGTGGGATAATCGTCGGCACGTGGATCTCACACGGCTTCGGCTCGCTTGCGGGCGAATTCATGGCGGTGGTCGCCGCGACGATGCTGATCGTTGGCATGCAGATCTTCTTCTCCTCGTTCTTGCTGAGCATTCTCGGGTTGCGCCGTAACGCATAGGTAGGTCAGCGGCCCTTGCGCTACCTGATGGCTGTCGTTGGGGTGCCCGTGGTCATGTGGGCGCTGTGTCTGGGCTGCGGGCTTGCGCTGGAGCGGGCGTTGCGCGTGCGCATCGCAAACGGGCTACTGCTGCCGCTTGGGCTGTGTGTCGCGCTCGCGTTGATCTTCCCCGGCTACGCGGCGGGGGCGGGGGACGCGCTTGCGATTCCGCTGCTTCTCGTGGTGGTGCTCGCCGGGCTGCTGTTCGCCACGGACGGCCTGCGCGCGCGCCTGAACCCCGGCTGGGCAGGGGCCGCCGGGCTGGCCGTGTACGTGCTCTACATGCTGCCGGTGATCGCCTACGGGCACTGGACCTGGTCGGGCTATGACTTCGTCAACGACACCGCCTTTGAGATGCTGCTGGCCAGTCACATCAAGGGCTATGGGCTGACGCTCGGCAACATCCCGCTGACAAGCGCACAGCAGTTCCTAATGTCCTATCTGAACAGCGCCTATCCGCTCGGCACGCAGTCGCTGCTGGGCACGCTCAGCGGTTTGACGCACACCGAAGTGGCGGTGCTCTACCAGGGGTTCGTTTCGAGTCTCGCGGCGCTTGGAGCGGTGGCGCTCGCCACTGTCCCGCGGGGTCTGCTGGGTCCGCGCCGCGCGGCGCTCGCGGGCTTCGGTGCGATGGCGGCCAACCTCACTTATCAATACGCGCTGCAGGGTGACGTCAAGGAGATCGGATTGCTCGCGACCGTATGCGCCGGCCTCGCGCTCGGGCGCGAGGCGATCTCGCTCGCTCGCCCCTACGCGGGCGCGGTGCTGATGGCGGTCGTGGTGGCCGCCGCGATGGCGACCTATAACGCGGTGGCGCTTGCCTACATGGGTGGACTGGTGCTATTCCTCGGGCTGGGCGTGCTGCTCGTGTACCGCCGGCCGCCGAGCCTGCGCTGGCTCGGGCCGCTGCTTGTGGGGCTGGTGATTGCCGCGCTGCTGTCGATCCCCTCGCTGGTTACGTTCAAGACGTTCTTCGAAGTCGCGCGCTACGGGCAGGGCGCGACCGGCGTGGGGGCGGCGCAGTTCGGGCAGCTGTTGCGCGTGCTGCCGCTCAGCCAGCTCAGCGGCGTGTGGCTCGCCGGGGAATATCGCCTCGCGATCGCATCCCACCACGCGGGGCTGCTCACCACGATCGCGAGCGTGGTGATCCTGCTTGCGATCGTTCCCGCGGTCGCTTGGGCGCTGTGGCGGCGCAAGCCGGGGGTGCCGATCGCGGTCGGGATGGTGGGACTTGTGTTGTTGATCGTGCTCCCGCGCGTGAGCCCCTATTCGCAGGGCAAGCTGCTGGCGATGTCAAGCCCGCTGGTGGTGCTCGCCGGTCTGGTTGGCTTGCTGAGCTTGCGTGCCTTGCCGGGCGCAAGCGGGCGACGCTTGGGCGTGCTCGGCGTCGGCGCAACGCTCGCGGCGACGCTTGCGATCCTCGCCTCGGACATACTCGCCTACAGCCACGATCGTGTGGCGCCGACGGCGCAGATGGAAGCGATCCGCCAGACTGGCGACCACTTCGCCGGCAGGGGGCTCGTACTTTGGAACGAGTTCCAGGAGTTCGCCAAGTACTTCGCGCGCGCGGCGAAGATCAGCGTGCCGTTCGAGACGCTTACTCCGCGGCAGGTGCAGCTGCGCGTGCCGAGTTCCTTCTACGGGCACTACTTCGACCTCGACGAAGAGCTGCTGTCGTTTGTGGAGGAATACCCGATCATCGTGACGCGCCGCTCGCCTTCGGCCAGCCGCCCGCCGGCCAACTACAAGCTGGTCTACGAGAACGCCTACTACCTCGGCTGGGAACGCACGTCGACGCCGGTGGTGCTCGAACACCTGCCGCTGCAACAGCAGTTCAGCTCATCACAGAAGATTCAGTGCGCGGCGCTCGCGCCGATCGTGGCCAAAGCGCCGCACGGCGCCGAGCTGGCGGTGGCGAGCGCGCCGGAAGTCAGCTGGTTTGCGGCCATCTCAGATCCGCTGCATTTGGCCGGCTGGACGCCCGACCCGAACCTGCCCGGGGTGCTTGAAACGAACGGGAGTGGACACGCCGAAGGGCTGCTGACGGTCAAGCGCGAAGGGACTTACGCGGTCTGGGTGCAGGGAGATTTCCCCCGAGCCATGCAGGTGCAGATCGGCGGTCATACGGTCGGATCGGTGTCGGGGGCCAACACGCCCGGACAGTGGCTGCAGGCGGCGACGTTGCGACTGCGTCCCGGCCGCTACAGGGCGCGCGTCTCCTCGGTGGGGGGGCACAGGCACCATCTCGGCCCCGGCGAATGGTGGCCGGGCACGCTTGGCGCGGTCGAGCTGCAGCGTCAGGCGCCCGAGCGGGTGAGCACGCTGGCGCTGTCGCGCTGGCGCTCGCTGTGCGGACGGGAAGCCGACTGGGTGGAGGTCGTGCGTCGGTGAACGTGACCGTCGCGATCCCTGTGCGCGACGGGGGGGCGCTGCTGGCCGGCACGCTGCAGGCGCTCGCCGGCCAGAGCGTCGAGCACGAGCTGCTGGTGTGCGACTCGGGCTCGCGCGACGGCTCGGTCGAGCTCGCGCGCTCGCATGGGGCGCGCGTGCTCGAGATCCCGGCCGAGCGCTTCAGCCACGGCGGCACGCGCAACCTGCTGATGCGCGAGGCGCACGGGGAGCACGTGGCGCTGCTCACCCAGGACGCCGAGCCGGCGGACGAGCGCTGGCTGGAGCGGCTGCTCGGAGGGTTCGAGCTTGCGCGCGGACGTGGGCATCGTGTATGGGCCCTACCGTCCGCGCGCGGGCGCGCCGGTGGCCGTGCGGACTCGAGCTGGAGCGCTGGTTTCGCTCGCTCTCGCCCGACGGCACGTCGCGGGTCGAGCGCCTGCCGCCCGAGGCTGTGCTGCCCACACGCGCCGTTCCCGGGGATGGCGGCGCTGGGGACGGGCGCAATGGGGGGTCCGTTGGGCCTCTCCTGCCCGACGAGCTGATCGGCCGGCGCGGTTTCTTCACCGACGCCAACGCCTGCATCGCGCGCTGCGCATGGGAGCGAGTGCCGTTCCGCGAGGTCGCCTACGCCGAGGATCGGGTGCTCGCGATCGACATGCTGCGCGCGGGCTACGCGAAGGTCTTCGTGCCGCGGGCCGCGGTGCTGCACTCTCACGACTACAGCTCTCTGGAGCAGCTGCGCCGCTCCTTCGACGAGTGGCGCGGCCTGCGCGAGGTCTACGGCTGGCGTGAGCCGGCCTCGCCGCGACGGTTGGTGCGCGGCCTGCGCGGCGAGCTGGGCGCGACGCGGCGCGAGCTGCTCGCGGCGGGGCTCGGACCTGCCGGCGGACGGCGACGCTTGCGGCCGTGACCCGTCACCATGTGCTGCGCTCTGGCTGGCGCGCTGCTCGGCTCGCGTGCCGATGCGCTGCCGGCATGGGCGCGGCGGCGGCTGTCGCTGGAGGGTCGTGCGAGCTTTGCGCCGCTCGACTTCAAACGACCGCCGTGCCCTCATCAACAAGAGACGACCACAGATGACCGAAGACGACTCCAAGCGGCAAAGTCGCCGCGCACTCCCTCTGGAAGATCGCCGCCGACGCGCTCGATGGCGAGTTCAGAGGGCCGCTGGCCGGCCTGCGCAGGCGCATCTACCTGACCTATCGCTACCTCGGCTGGCGCACGCTGCTTGTTTCGCGTGCTGACGTTGCCGCTGCGCCTCACGCCGCTGCGCCACCGCCTCAACCTGCGCTCGCGTACCGGCGAGGACAGCTATCGCCGCGCGCTCGCCTGGTATCGCGAGCATGGGCGGCCGGTGTGCATCGTGATCCCAAGCTATCGCGACGCCGAGCAGGTGGCAACGCTCGTGGCGAGCATTCACAAGACGGTGCCCCCGGGGTTGGCGCGCATCATCGTGGCCGACGACGCGAGCGGTCCCGAGCACGTGGCGGCGCTGCGCGCGATCGAGGGCATCGAGGTTGTCGAGGGGCAGTCCAACGGTGGCTTTGCCGCGAACGTGAACCGGGGTCTGCGCGCCGCTGATGAGCGCCTGGACGTGGTCGTGCTTAACTCCGACATGGAGGCGCGCCCGGGCTGGCTTGCCTGCTTGCAGTTCGCCGCCTCCCAGGAGGACGACGTGGCGATCGTGGGGGGCCGACTGCTGTATCCCGACGGGCGCATCCAGTTCGCCGGCACCGCACGCAACCTGGGCGCGCCCGAGTGGTTCGATCACCGTTACCGCTTCAAGCCGGCCGACTGGGGCCCGGCGGCGATCCCCGGAGCGGTGCTGGCGGTGACCGGCGCGTGCATGTACGTGCGTCGCGAGGCGATCGAGCGGATCGGCCTGCTCGACGAGCGCTACCCGATGGCCTATGAGGACGTCGACTGGTGCCTGCGCGCGTGGGAGGCGGGCATGCGCGTCATGTACTTCCCCGGCGCCTGCCTCTACCACTACGAGTCGCAGACGCGCGGCACCGACGTGGGCGAGCGCGAGCGCGAGTCACAGCGCGTCTTCTGGGAGCGCTGGGGCGAGTTCTTCGACGCGCGCGAGGTGCGCGCCGCGAACGGCAAGCTGCGCGTCGTGTACGTCACCGAGGGCACCGGCGTGGGCGGCGGGCACCGCGACATCTTCGAGCACCTCAACCGCCTGGCCGAGCGCGGGCACGAGGTGGCGCTGTACACGCTCGGCGAGCAGCCGGACTGGTTCGATCTGCGCGTGCCGGTGCACAGCTTCGAGTTCTACGACGAACTCGTCGAGGACCTGGCGCAGGTGGACGCGATCAAGGTCGCGACCTGGTGGAACACGGCGATGCCCGTCTGGTATGCGAGCGTGCTGCGCGGCATCCCCGTGTACTTCGTGCAGGACATCGAGACGAGCTACTACCCCGACGACGAGTCGGTGCGCCACGCGGTGCTCGACTCCTACCGTCCCGAGTTCCGCTACATGACGATCTCCGGCTGGAACCGCGAGCGCCTGCAGGAGCTGGGCCTCGACGCGGAGCTGATCCCGCCCGGGATCGACCTGGAGTGCTTCCGCCCGCGCGCGGAGGTGGAGCGCCGCGAGGACATGGTGCTGGCGCTCGGGCGCACCAACCCGTTGAAGAACCTGCCGCTGACGATCGAGGCTTGGCGGGCGCTGCCCGAGCCGCGCCCGGAGCTGTGCATGTTCGGGATCGAGCCGGAGCTGGCCACCGACGAGGGCATGCGCTACATCGAGTCGCCCAGCGACGAGCAGGTGGGCGAGCTGTTCAGCCAGGCGACCGTCTTCATCCAGACCTCGACGCACGAGGGCTTCTGCCTGCCGGCGCTCGAGTCGATGGCCACCGGCGGCGCGGTCGTGTGCACCGACGCCCACGGCAACCGCGACTTCTGCGCGGACGGCGAGAACTGCCTGATGCCCGAGGCCACCCGCGAGGCGGTCAGCGCGGCGCTTGCGCGGCTGCTGGGCGACGGCGAGCTGCGCGAGCGCGTCGGGCGGGCGGGGATCGAGACGGCCGCGGAGTACGCATGGGAGCGGCGCATCGACGCGCTGGAGGCGTTCCTGGAAGAGGTGGCGCGCCCGCGGGAGACGGTGGCGTCGACCGAGGTTGTGCCCGGTCAATCCTAGGCGCCTGGTCTGCCGCTATTCAAGCTGTTTGCTGCTCGCGTAAGTACCGTGGCTGGGATAACAGCTCAAATAACGAAGCTGCAAATGGCTGACGCTTTTGCGAGCCTTATTTACATAGATGCTATATTTTGTAAATAAGATCGTTGCCTTGACGTTCTAAAGCCCTAAGTTTTCGATGTTCGCGAGGTCCACGCTTTGCTTTCAGACGATCAGCGTGCCGGTCAGCTCGTAGCCCAGCCGGCTGGCTATCGCGCCTTCATTCCAGCTCGATTGCCGCCGGACCCGCCCGTGGCGCTCGACGGCGAATTGCTTACCCTGCTCTCGCAGGCAGACATCTCGTTGGGTCGCCTCGACGGAGTCGTAGGGTCGTCCCTGACCCGACTTTTTCGTGGGAATCTACGTGAGGCGAGAGGCCGTGCTAGCTCTCAGATCGAGGGCACACGAGCACGCTGGAGGATCTGCTTGAAGTGGAGTTGGAGCCCGACATGCGAGGGCTTCACGGTGATGTAGGCGACATCGTGAACTACATCGCGGCCATGAACCATGGTCTGTCGCGGCTCGAAGAGCTGCCGCTCTCGCTGCGCTTGATACGGGAGATCCACGCCGAACTTCTGCGAGGCGGACGAGGCTCGCACGCCACCCCGGGCGAGTTCCGACGCACGCAAAACTGGATCGGCCCAAAGGGCGCTTCGCTCAGACAGGCCATCTTTGTCCCACCTCCCGTCCCCGAGATGACCGAGGCTTTGAGCGACTTCGAGAAGTACCTGCACTCCGAGCGACAGAATGCGCTATTGATCAGAGCCGGTCTCGCTCACGCGCAGTTTGAGACAATTCATCCCTTCCTCGACGGCAATGGCCGTGTCGGCCGACTACTAATCACCTTCCTCCTAGTGCATGAAGGAGCGTTGAGGGCTCCGCTGCTGTATCTCAGCTACTGTTTCAAGCTACACCGTGCGGAGTGCTACGACCGCCTGATGGCGGTGCGACTAAGGGGCGACTGGGAGGGATGGCTCCGGTTCTTCCTGCTGGGGTCGCCGAAACGGCAGAGCAGGCGACCGACACGGCCGAGCGCATCTTCGAGCTCCGAGAGCAAAGCCGTTCTCTTGTGATGGGCGATACAGGCCCCAACGGCCTAAGGCTATTGTCGATGCTCTTCAAGCAGCCACTCATCAACGTCAACGCTGTCGGCCGCGACCTTGATGTCTCGTTTCCAACCGCTAACCGCCTTGTGGCCCGCTTCGAGGAATTAGGCCTATTGCGCGAGCTCACAGGACAGCGTCGCTCCAGACTCTTTCGCTATGAGCCATACCTGCGACTCTTTGATGAGCCCCCGTCGGGGGACGACTTTCAGGTGCCTACACAGGCAACCGGAGTGTAGAGCCCGAGAGAATCCGAGCTATAAATGTGCACCCCGGCTACGCTGCGGCCAGCTGGGATCAGCCCCCCGACCGAAAGGCATGCCCGTGAAGCTCGAGTTTGCCCGTGAGTTGCGCTGCCCGGCCTGTCTCAGCGATCGCTCGCTCGAGCTGCTGGCCGCGAAGGCGATGATCGCGAGGTGCGGGAGGGGACGCTGCGCTGCAGCGCTGTGGCGCCGAGTTCCCCGTGCACAGAGGCGTGATGGAGCTGCTGCACGAGCCGCCCGACTACATCGTCGCCGAGGCCGCCGGGCTGGAGCGCTTTGCCGAGCAGATGCGCGCCGAGGGCTGGGACCGGGAGAAGGTGCGCCGCCTGCCCGACATCGAGCACGGCTATTGGTACGCGCAGTCGCGCTCGATGCACCAGCTGATGACGACGATCCCCTTCAAGCGCGGGCAGAGCATCCTGGACGTGGGGTCGAACACCTGCTGGGCGGCCAATCGCTTCGCCGAGCGCGGCCTGCGGGTGATCGCGCTCGACATCGCCACGACCGAGCTGCAGGGTCTCTACACGGCCGAGTACTTCATCGACGACGGCTCGACGTTCTTCGAGCGGGTGCTGGGCTCGATGGCGGCGATTCCACTGGCCTCGAGCAGCCTCGACTACGTGTACTGCTGTGAGGTGCTCCACCACAACGATCCACAGGGCCTGCGCCGGACCTTTCAGGAGATCTTCCGCGTGCTGCGCCCTGGGGGCAGGCTGCTGATGGTCAACGAGACGCTCAAGACGCTGAGCGACCCCGACGGCGTGCACGTCGAGGGCGTCGAGCAATTCGAGGGCTACGAGCACGCGCACTGGGCGCTGCGCTATCGCTGGGAGGCGATCCGCGCGGGCTTCATGACCGAAGTCACCGAGCCCCACTACCGCCCGTTCTTCGGCGACCGCACGCTCTCGCCCGAAGGTGCCAAAGCGCCGCTTGTGGGACGGGTCGTGCGCAAGGGCGCGAGATGCTTCAGTCAAGCGACGCGGTGCGCCACGCCTACCTGTCCTGGCTGAACCACGTCCAGGGAGGCGTGCAGATGAACATGGTCGCCACCAAGCCGGTGCGCTACGTCGGCACGCACGAGCCGATCGGCCCGCTGCGACGCCTGCCGCGCACGCTCGCGGCCGCAGCTGCGTGCGCGAGGATCGGCGTGAGGGCAGGGCGCCGACCAGGCCGCCGCGTACGCCCGAGCAGGTAGCCGAGGGCGATGCTTCGCTCCTAGAGGTTCTCTGCGACGAACGGCGCCGAGCGGTTGAACACCCAGAAGCCGAGCGCGAAGATCGCGACGGCGACGCCCAGCGGCTCGAGCAGCCCGGCCCAGCTGCCGAGCGCTTCGCCGGCGCTGATCGTGGCGTGGGTGACCATCGCGTGGCGGAACTGCTGGAAGACGGTGACGAGCGGGTTGAGCATGTAGACGTGGTAGAGGAGGTGGTCGAGCGGTCGTCGTCTCGTGCCGGCGGTTTGGGGTAGAGCAGCGTTTCGCGCACCTTGGTCAGCGGGATGATCACCGGCGAGCCGTAGAAGATGATCTGGCTGACGACTTCCCAGATCGGCGAGATGTCGCGGAAGCGCACGAACAGCGCCGAGAGCAGCATCGCGAGGCCGGTGGAGAAGACGACCAGCAGCGAGAGGATCAGCGGCAGCTCGAGCCAGCTGAGCATCGGTCGCACGCCGGAGATCAGCGCGAAGAGCAGCACCACGACGAGGTTCAGCAGCAGGTTGAAGAAGGACAGCAGCACGATCGCAAGCGGTATGACCATGCGCGGGAACTGGATCTTGCGCACGAGGTTCTCGCGATCGAAGACGCTGCGCACCGCGCCGCCGGTCGCTTCGCCGAAGAACGTGAACAGCACGATCGAGCCGAGCAGCTGCACGCCGTAGAACGCTTCGCTGGGGTGGCCTCCCTGCCCGACGTGGGTGATGAGCACGAAGAACACGTACAGCACGCCGAACAGCAAGCAGCGGGCGCATCACCTGCCAGACGTAGCCGAGCACCGAGCCGAAGAACTTCAGCTTGAATTCGTTGCGCGCGATGTTGTAGGTGAGGTGCCAGAAGCGCCGCCAGTCGTCGTTGAGCGCGCGTGGACCCTTGATCGGGCGGCCGAGGCCCTCGTAGGGCGCACGCTCGGGACTGCTCTCGGGGGATCAGGGTCTCGGTGCTCATCGCGCGAGCTCCCGGCTGAGCCGTCTCGGCGGCGCTCACAGCGCGATCTCCGGTGGAGCCGGCCTCGGTGCGGCTCATGGCCACCTCTACCGGCAGATCGACGGCGCCGCCCATCGCTTCGGGGCCGGTGACGACGAACGAGAAGGCGCCCTCGTAGCGGTCGATCAGGTCCATGCCGGTGCCGCGATGGGCGAGCGTGAACAGCGGGTTGTAGCGGCCGGGCGCGAGCACGTTCTCGAAGGAGAACGAGCACAAGCACTTCCTCGCCCGCGCGGAAGCGTCCGCTGCGCTCATCCGCGCGCGAGCTGGTGGCGACGACGATCGCCAAGTGGTCTTCGTTGAGCACGTACAGGCTCGCGACGGGATCCTCGACCTCGACCTCGAAGCGCACGAGCGCCTTCAGCACGATCCGCTGACCTTGTGGCAGCGAGGCGGGGCGCTCGCCGTGCTCGTCCTCGATCCACGCCTCGAGCACGCGCGCATCGCCGTCGCCGCCGCGGCCGTCGCCCACCGCCGCCGCTGGCGTCGGCTTCGCGGCCGAAGTTGATCTCCAGGTAGCGGTCGGCGACCTCGTGGGGCTCGCCGAGGTGCACGGTCTCGCCGCGCTCGAGCAGCAGCGCGCGGTGGCAGAAGCGGTTGAGCGAGCCCATGTCGTGGGTTACGAACACGATCGTGCGCTCCTCGTCGCGCATCCGGTAGAAGACGTCGAAGCACTTCTGCTGGAAGGCGGCGTCGCCGACGGCGAGCACCTCGTCGACGAGCAGGATGTCGGCGTCGACCTGGATCGCCACCGAGAAGGCGAGGCGGACGTGCATGCCCGAGGAGTAGTTCTTGAGCTTGAGCTCCTCGAACTCGCGCAGTTCGGCGAAGTCGATCACCTCGTCGACGCGCCGGCGCGCCTCGCGCGGGGAGAGGCCCATCATGATCCCGTTGAGGACCACGTTGTCGCGCGCGGCCAGGTCCTGGTTGAAGCCGACGCCGAGCTCGATGAACGTCGAGAGGCGCCCGTCCATCCAGATCTGGCCCTTGTCGACGCCGTAGATGCCCGCCAGGCACTTCAGGAGCGTGCTCTTGCCGCTGCCGTTGCGCCCGGCGATGCCGAAGAATTCGCCGCGGTCGACCTCGAAGGAGATGTCGTTCAGCGCCGAGAAGGACTGGTGGCTGGAGCGGCGCAGCGGGTGCAGCGCGCGTCTCCTTGAGCGTGTGCGTGCGCTCCTCGGGGACGCGAAAGGTCTTGCTGATCGAGCGGGCGACGATCGGCGGGGTGCTGTGGCTTGGCTGGTTGCGGCATGGGGGAAGGGTATCCGCTGGCCCACTCGTCCTCGTCGGTTGTGAGGTCGCCGGCGTTGCGAAGCGGGTGCAGCAGCTCGTGCAGGATTCCTTGCTAGCTACTCGGTTGGCGTTCGTAGCGTCCAGCCAGGTATCCCCGGCGTCCGCCCTCGAAGTCGATCGCCAGTGGATCAGCCGAGTCAGACCAGGAGCAGGGTAGAACGGAGCCGGCCGGTGCGTCCATCGCCGTGGCGCTCGCGCAGACGTGCCAGGTAGGGTGTCCGCGTGGTCCACAACCCCCCGATCATCGTTTCCGCCAACGACTTTGCGCGCCAATGGCGAGACATCTGCAAAGACGCTCTGGACGCAGTGGACCGGGTGGGACGCAGCGGGTGGCTCATCCTCGGTGAAGAGGTATCCGGCGTTTGAGCAGGAGTTCGCGGCATGGTGGGGAGTTCCTCATGCGGTTGGCGTTGCGAGCGGCTTGGACACGCTGAAGATTGCGCTTCGCAGCGCAGGTGTGTCCGCCGGCGATCGTGTGGCTACCACGCCCTTTTCCGCCTTTGCAACGACACTCGCGATCCTGCGTGCGGGTGCAGAGCCTGTGTGGTGCGATGTCGATGAGTCCGGGGGGCTGGATCTCGACCAGGTCGGCTCGGCCTTGCGTGCGGATCGTTCGATCCGTGCAGTCGTGCCGGTCCACCTCTATGGCCATCCCATGGATCCAGTTGGCTTGGAACGCCTCGCCGACGAGCATGGGGTCTTTGTCGTCGAGGACTGCGCGCAATCGGCCGGCGCGGAGCGCTCGGGGCGCCCAACTGCGACGGCCGGCATCGCGGCCGGCACGAGCCTGTATCCGACCAAGAACCTTGGGGCGATGGGAGACGGAGGGGTTCTTCTCACACGCGATCCGACCGTCGCCGAGCGGGCGCAGCGTCTGCGCGACTACGGTCAAGGAGACCGATATCAACATGTGGAAGTCGGCCTGAAACAGCAGGCTCGACGAGTTGCATGCCGCGATCCTTCGCTCTGCGCTACTCCCGAGGCTGGAGCGCTGGCTCGCGCGAAGAGAGGAGATCGCTGCGCGTTACGCCGACGCCTTGCATGACTGTGCCCTTAGGCCGATTACAACGACCGATGGCCGATCTGCCCACCATCTGTTCGCCGTTGAGGCGCTCGAGCGACCCGCGGATGCGATCGCCGAGCGCCTGCGCGGTCGAGGCGTGGCCGTTGGGCGGCATTATCCGTTTGTCGCCCCCGATCAGCCGGCTGCTTTGAGTCGTGGCGTGACCGTCGGCTCTCTCGCGGTGGCGCGTCGACTGGCGGAGCGGGAGTTCTCGCTCCCCATCATCCCTATCTCGAAGACGCAGAGATCGAGCGTGTGATCGAAGCATGTTTGGATCTGTGCAGATGAGCGCTCCGACTCAACACGCTCGTTGTTCCCGTGTACCGCAACGAGGACACGATCGCCGCGCTCGTGCTGACCACCGAGCACATCGCAAAGCAGAGTCGACGGCGAGCTGGAGGTAATTTTCGTCGTCGACGGAAGCCCGGACGATTCGCATCGACTGCTGGTCGATGCGCTCCGGGCGAGCACCTTGTGCGCGCGGGTCGTCGAGCACTCCCGCAACTTTGGCTCGTTTGCCGCGATCCAAACCGGGATGGCTCTTGCTCGGGGCAGCTACATAGCGGTGATGGCCGCCGACCTGCAAGAGCCGCCTGAGCTGCTGATCGAGTTCCTACGCCGCCTGGCCGGTGGACAGGTTGACGTTGTCGCAGGTCAGCGTGTAACTCGCGAAGACCGGGGCGCATGGCTCTCCAACGTGTATTGGTCGCTGTATCGCCGATTCGTTTTGCCTGAGATACCGCCCGCAGGCGTCGATGTGTTCGCGTGCAGCGCTCCCGTCCGGGATGTCATCTGCTCACTCGAGGCTGTCCACACGTCTCTTGTGGCACAGCTGTTCTGGGTCGGATTTCGGCGTGAGCTCGGTTCCCTACGATCGACGTCCGCGCCCAGGCAAGAGCGGTTGGACGTTGCGACGCAAGCTTCGCTATCTATCCGACAGCGTCTTTGCCTTCACCGACATGCCGGTCCGGGTCTTGTGGACCACGGGTGTGTTGGGACTCGGCCTTGGAGTGGCAGTCGGTCTCTTGGTCCTCATCGCTCGAGCGCTGGGTACGATCACCGTTCCGGGCTATGCTCCGACGGTCTTGGTCATCGTGTTCTTCGCAAGTTGCTCAACCTGATCGGTCTCGGCATCATCGGGTCCTATGTGTGGCGTGCGTATGACACGGTCAAGGGCAGGCCGGGTGCGATCGTGCAGAGCGTCGTCGATATGAGAGATGAACAGGTGCATGGCTGAGATATTCGTCCACGAGCGCGGACTGTGCGAGAGCAAGGACGTGGGTCCGGGAACCAGAATATGGGCATTTGCGCACGTGCTTGCTGGCGCGAGAGTTGGCGCCGACTGCAATATTTGCGACGGTGCGTTCATCGAGGGTGGGGCTGTCCTGGGCGATCGCGTGACCGTCAAGTGCGGAGTGCAGGTCTGGAAGGGAGTGGAGCTCGAGGACGATGTCTTCGTTGGCCCCAATGCGACGTTCACCAACGATCGCTATCCCCGCAGCAGGCAGTGGCTGCAGGAGCACCCCCAAACCATCGTTCGCCGCGACGCGTCGATCGGCGCCAACGCGACGATCTTGCCAGGTCTCGTGATCGGTCGCGGGGCGATGGTGGGAGCCGGAGCGGTGGTCACGCGCTCCGTTCCCGCCAATGCCATCGTGATGGGCAATCCCGCACGGATCAGTGGCTATGTCTCCACGCTCGAGCCCGATGAGCAGTCGGTGCCTGCGATCACGAGTGAGCCGGGGAGGACAGGGCTCGCCGTGCGCTACGTGCATGTTCAGCGGTTCTCCGAGTTCTCCGATATTCGCGGGCACCTGGTGGCAGGGGAGTGTCCTACCGAGGCCGTGCCGTTCGCTCCCAGACGCTGGTTCCTGGTCCATGAAGTTCCGAGCCGTGAGGTTCGCGGGGAGCACGCCCATCGTGTGTGCCACCAGTTTCTGGTGTGCGTAGCCGGTCAGGTGACCGTCGCCGTCGACGACGGACGCAATCGCAGCGAGGTTCTACTCGACGATCCGACGCTCGGCGTATACATCCCGCCGATGGTCTGGGCCAGCCAGTTCCGCTATGACCCCGGAGCGGTGCTGCTGGTGCTGGCCTCCCACCCGTACGACCCGGAGGACTACATACGCGAGTACGACGCGTTCCTCGCGGAGTCCGGCCTGACCGCACCGTCGTCCTGATCCTTCGAGCTCGGGCGGCGCGCGCGAAAGGACCAGAGTCGGTTGGCGAGGAACGTGACCGGCGCGGCGATCAGGATCGCCAGCCGCTGCGATGTGGTAGCCGTGAGGCCGATCGCCGAATACAGGATCGCGAAGCTCGCATAGTTGACCGCGAATGAGACCCCTGCCGCCACACAGAAGCGACCCAGATCGCTAGTGGCCGCACGGCCGCTCGGAGGAAACGCCCACGCGCGAAGCATCGCGAAGTTGAACAGGCCGTTGAGGACGAACGCGACGCCCAGAGCCAGATAGGGGGCGACGCCGATAGCCAGCTCGCCCGAGTAGAACGCGATAGCCAGCAGGTAGCCGATGCCCGCCACGATCCCGTAGCGCACGAGCTGGATCGAAGCGTTGTCGCTGGGTGGGCGGCGCAAGGCCCAAATGAGGCGAAGCACAACAACAAGGCTACTCGTAGGGGGAGCCATAGGTATCGTCGTGTCGCCCCACAGTCGCGTCGTGTCGCCCACAGTCGCTATCCTTCGCCGCATATCAAGCCTCGTGACTTCGCCCCATCGCAGCGTGAACGCCTACGCTCAGACAGTTCAACCCCTGTCGCCTCGCTGGAGCCCATAGTTCCTTTGGGCTAATCCAGGCGCACTGATTCTGATGCCTCCAACTGTAGATCGTATACGCGTTCTCGATGACGCGAGTCGGCTGCCGGGAAAGATACGTAGATGGACGACCGCGTCGGTCACGCATCGCTTGATCGTCAGTCTTTTCACCGTCGGCATACTGTTGCGAATATTTGTCATGAGTATCTACTCAACGGTGGTGCTGATCTATTACGGGGGGATTCCACTCGATATGTGCGTCTACCATTCACCGGCTATAGCAGTCTCTTTTCGGATCCCACCAGTCCTGCAGGTTATCCGGCCTTCCTAGACTTGGCGCGGAGTGTGGACAGCAACATCGCGTTCACCATCGGGATACAACATGTTATGGGCCTGGCGACCGCAGTGCTGCTCCTCCTCATCATACGGAACCTAGGCGCACCCCTATGGCTCGGTTTGGTACCTGCTGCGGTCGTACTATTTTTGGCGATTTCCTATTCCTCGAGACGGCATTGCTCACGGAGACCCTCTGGATGTTCCTAATTGCGGCAGGTCTGTGGGCGGCTACTTCGGCACGCATCTCACGCAATCCAACTCGTTGGCTGATTGCTGCAGGGGCCCTGCTGGCGCTTGCCACGGTCGTTCGCAGTGTCGCCCTGCCTCTAGTGGTATTGGTTGCCGTTTGGGCTGTGTGGGAGCTGGAAGGGAAATGGCGTAGGCGCCTGATCGCATCGACAGCAGTGCTGATCCCATTTGCCGTCATCATTGGTGGCTATTCTGTGCTGGCCAGCCAAGAAGGTGGATACTCGGGCATCAGGGATATGGCTGGATTCAACCTCTATGCCCGTATCGGACAGTTTGCCAACTGTCGCGATTTCACTCCGCCCCAAGGGACTGCTCCCCTATGCGAAAACACTCCAGCAAGTGCGCGCAATGGACCATTCTACTACACATATGGTGTAAATGCGCCTATCTATCGCGCTGGGCTGAGGCCGACCCGGCGGATGCAAAGCTGCTAGGCCGGTTTGCGGAGGCAGCGATAGTCCATCAGCCACTCGACTATGCGCGCGTCGTGCTCAAGGATCTGCTCCGATACGCAGCGCCATATGCGATTGCTGATCCCCCCGACTCTGGTATAGGGCCAGGGGGAATGTCATTTGGCAGCACCACGCCTTCAAATCAAGGGCAGGCACCCAGCGTTTTGGCCAATGAGCTTTCACAGGATTACTCAAACGTTAGCTCCTCATTGCCAAGCCAAGGCATACGTGAGCTCCTAGGGTCGTATCAAGAGATATTCCGCTTGAGTGGCTTGCCAGTCATCCTCCTCATGTGTCTTTCCATTGCTGGCCTGTTTGTCGCGCGTGGTTCGATCCGTCGAGCGCTATCCTGTCCCTTTCATGGCATTTTATCTATACTTGGCACCAGTGGCACTGTCGTCCTACGATGTGCGCTACGGAGTGCCGGCCGGCATGCTGCTTAGCATCGCGGGGGCACTGGGAGGATGGTCTATTCGCAACCGTCTCCAGACGGAACCACAGTGAGTTCGTATCAAATGAGCCTGCCATCGAAAGGGTGGGTAGCTCTGTGGAATTTAATGGTCTGGTCCCTGAGTCAATAGACCAGACCATCACCGGTCAGGCTGCCCAAAAGCCCTATACAAATAGGATACGATCTTGCTACAGTAAGGAGCACTGCTCCTGTTGTCCTCGCCAGCAACGGTTGACGGTCTAGACGCTTCCGATACGCGACCCACCGTCTTATACTAGCACTGCGGCACTCATATGTGCTGACGTTGTCGCAAGATTTGAGTTAAGGACGGAATCCCTCAACGTACCGTCGGCGGTGACCAAAGTGTGACGCCCACTTGACCTCACTCGGCAGCGCATCGCGGGAGCGGTCCGCAAAGCGATCGATGATGTATCCCAGGATGCCGTCAATCTTGTAACCCATATCGGTCGCCTCCAATTCCGATCGCGTTACGTACTGGTCAGCCAGTGCCGGATGGGTCGCAGAAAAGAGAGGACTCCAGCCCGGCGAGGGATCTCGTCCCAGGTAGCCCACAAGAATCTCTGTCTCAGCAAATGCGGAAGACAAGTTCTTGTGAGAATTTCCGACTAGGAGCATCCTCGCACGACCAGCGGCTGCACGAGCCGCCCAGCCTTGCGGCCTACCGTCGGGCCATCCCAATGGTGCGGCTGCCCAACGAAGCTTAGCGCTCAACCTGCGTCTGCGCATAGATCCGTCTGGAAGAAGATCCGAAATGAGCCGACCGTCCGTCCCCAGGTGGAGCGGCAAGAGGCTAGCGGCGGGACGCGTCCAAAGTCCACCGAGCACGACAGAATCAGGGGCGCGCACCTCATCGACATCATAATGATGCCGCCATAGAACGGGATCTGCATGCCGCAGCAGCATCGTTACGCCCCAGTCGATCTCATGTTGCGGCGCATGGCGCGGGTTGATCGGATATCCCTCGACGAAACCAAGGGATGCGATGGGCTTCGCCGTGTGGTACAAGGGATCGCTCCGCTCCGGCGACAAGCACCTTCTCTCCGCTAGCCGGATCCTGCCGCAGTTCGAGTGTCTCCAACATGGGCAGACCGGCTTCCTCGACATAGCCAAGTCCCTCAAAGCCCTCGTCGAGGAGACCCTCAACGGTGTGCAAGTATCCACCATTGCTTGCAACCAATCTTCTCGTGCCTGGCTGGGCAAAGCAGTGGACCAGCCCCAAGTCGTACTCGATGGCAAAGCCGCGGGGCGGGCATCGATCGTTGGTCACCACGCACCTGCTCCCGTCCAGCGAGCGATGACGTGTCAGGATCTGAGAATCCGGCGGCACCCAAGTGGCACCGCTCGCCCAGCGGCGCATGTTCGAGTGATCAAGGCCGGGTAGATGCGGTGCTTCCCAGGCATTCATGCGCTGAATGGTGCGCTCACCCGCCGTCTCGGCCGGGACGTATCCGAGCTCCAGGTTCATATCGATCGCCACTCCACCGGAGCTTCGATGTGCCACTGCATCATCACGTCTTCGATCGGCGATCCCGTATCGCCGATCTTCACTTTGTAGCATTCATCCTCGCCTCGCCTCCATGCCACTGCGCATGGGGTCGCTCCAGATGCCTCGCGTGCTGTCAAGAGGCTGAGTCTGGGACGCCTTCGATTGGGCTCGGCCGCAAGTACCAGACGCAACAGCTTACCGTTACCCCAGAAGAGGCGAATCATTTGCTCGACAAATGTGCTTCTGCTCAGCGCCTCCGCCGCATCACGGGTCGCGATGATGACGAACCTACCACGCGCTCCCTCGACGGCTGCCCGCAGAGGCTCGAGTCCCTCCCCAGCTATCTCCTGAACGCACAACTCCAAAGCGCGGTTCATGGTAAAGCCGACGCAGACGGTCTCGAAGTCAGGGCAGCTTTGCTTGCGGAGACGCTCAGCTAGATCGTCGGTATTTAGATTCCCGCAGTCGTTCACTAGGACAAGCGACAAAGCCGGCGCCCATTCTGCCTTGATCTGCTTCCGGCGCCGACCATAGAGAAGTGGGTGACGCCGCGATATGCGCTCATGGAAAGACTTCGGGCCGTATTCGACGGCATTGACACGACTGAACCCTCGCTTGCGGTACATGAACGTTGCGCTTTCGGCAGCTTCCCCCTCGATCCCACGTTCAGCCATCTGTAGCACCAGATCCCAGTCCTCGTGACCGAACACTATATCCTCCGCATAGCGAATTCCTGCGGCAACAACTGCTGATCAAACAAGGATGTCGCAGCGCAGTAGTTGTTGTTTAGCAGCAGATTCAGATTGTATGCGGGCGGTCGGTAGGAGTCGTGGCGGTTGCCAAAGTGCTGGACGTTTGGATAAATGAACCCTACGGAGTCCGGGGCCCGCTCGAGTCGTTTGACCATCTCTTCCAACGTCGTGGGAAGCAACATGTCGTCCGCGTCCAATGGGAGCACGTAGTTCTCGTTCTCGGTTATTTCGGCGAGCGCTCGATTGCGGGCGACGCTCGGTCCTGAGTTCTCGGCTAGGCGTATGACCGTAACTAACGGGTCTTGATCCAACTTATCTAGCGCTTCGGTGGTCTCGGGATCGGCAGATGCGTCATCTACCACGATGACCTTCTCTGGCGGCAGCGTTTGATTGCGCAACGACTCGATAGCCTCTGGCAGGAACCGGCCGTGCTGGAAGCAAGGGACGATCACCGCAACGCTACGCTCTGGCGGAGGAGTGCGCGGAAACGAGACCGGTGAAAAGCTCGATGCAACCTCGACATCCGGCATCGTAGTCGCGTCGTTGGCCGGTCGCACACTTGTCGGTCGATGGGTGAGGAGGTGCTCATAGAGGGCGTCGTGACGAGAGCCCATGTCAGAAAGCGAGAACTCCTCGAGCATCCTGTTGCGTGCGTCTCTGGCAACGCGATGCCGATGGCGATCATCGCTCAGCAACGTCTGAATAGCGTCGGCATAGGCCTCGATGTCGTCGCGTGGATCGATCAATGCTCCGCCATCGGAGCCCATCACCTCCACGTTGCCGGGCAGCGCCGGCGCCACCACCGGAACTTCCATCGCCAAGGCCTCGTACATCACGTATGGAACGCCCTCGAACGTGCTTGTCATGAGCAGGAGATCTGAGCTGCGATACCAACGTGGCATTTCGTGTGACGGTGGATGCCAGTGAACCAGGTGGTCGATGCCAAGCTCACGAGTGCGGTTGACCACTTCGTTCTTCATCTCGCCGTCGCCGACCACGTGCAGAGAGAAGGCGATCTGGCGCTCGGCAAGAAGCTTCACCACCTGGAGCTCAGCATTGGATCCTTCTGAGACACCAGCCGACCCGGCCATAGGATCCGCGAACCAGGCGCTGTCGGTAGGTCAAGCGGAATGACGTGGTCGGGGTTGAACTCGGCGGCGCCATCGACTCCCGTCGGTATCACATGCATACGTGAACGCGGAACGTCATAGTCGGTCATCGCGTCGGCGAGCTGCTGGCTCGTGACCGAGAAGGCATCGACGAGATTCCCATAGCGAGAAGCGACGTAGCGCACGTACCCCGATCGATCGTGCTCCTCGGCGTGATGTTGGACGACTACGACTGGGGGATCGGGCAGGCACCTCATGTCTGGCATCAGGTCGAAGCCCAAGCGCGAGTTCATGATGTGGACTACCTGCACGTCACGCGATTCGATAAAGCCCAGGATAAACGAGGGAAACTCCGAGCCGCGCATGAGATCGGGAAGTGACCATATCTCCTCGGCATATGGCTCGAGTGCCGATAGCCAGCGGTTTTCAGAAGTCTGCGTAGTGATTATCGACGGCGCCCAGCGGGATCGGTCGATGTGCTTGAACCAGTCGATTGTTCCCTTGTCCGATCCACCCAAGTCCACCCAGGGCGCGAGATATAGGATGGGGACCCTGTGATCTCGACGGGAACCGCTCCGTGCGACTGCGCTCGAGTCGATATCTCGGGAGGCTGGAGAGTTGGCGAGCCGTTTCGGACGGGTGGCGACAACGTGATAACCGAGCGGGAGCACTCGCCGTACGTCCAGCGCTTGCAACTCGAGAAGCTCGTCAGCCATCTCGTCCAGGCGGACGAATGCCGCATGACGCACAGCCTTGGAGTCGTCATCCGTTTCGCCTAGCGACCATCGGGCGCTGCGTAGGAGCTGAGCCAGTGTACTGAAACAGTCGGTACGTCCTGTGATCTCCAGATGCTCAAAGCCCGTGCTTTCAAGCAGATGAGCCAGTCCTGAACGCGTGTAGCGAAAATAGTCGTAAGGCTTCTCGTGTTCCTCCCACACCAGTGGAGCTGTCAGGAACAGCTTCCCTTCGGTCTCAAGAGACGGAAGAACTCGGTCAATGCGCTTGCGGGCTCGGGCAGATGCTCGAGTACCTGGGTACAGAGGATCGCATCGAGGCTTGCGTCCTCGATCGGGATTGCTTCCGCGGACGCAACAACGTCGAAGTCCGACGCGTCGCCGTGCAGAGACTGCGCTCGATCTACCGTGAGGTAGTCGACATGGCTGAATAGCTCACGGAAAGGCGCGGATCCGGCGCCGATGTCGGCGACGCGGCTGCCTTCGGGAAGACTCGCAGCTGCCGCCGCCACGAACTCCAGGATTGTGTGGCGCTCCAAGGGCGCCTCCTCGATGTACTTCCTCAGCTCCTCGGAATATCGCGGTGGCGGCGCGTCTGGGTCGGAATGCGGATCAGGGTTCATATCGAGGCGAGTCTGGTTGTCGTCTTCAACAAGGACGTGGTCGTTGGCTCAGGGGCGCACAAGCGTAGATGACGGCAGCAAAGGCTGTCGAAGAATAGCGGTCGCAGCCGCATTCCGCGAGGCATGCCGGTTGCTGGGCTGCAAAGATAGGTGGGCGGGAACCGACTTTCGCGATCCCTCTTGCTTGACGGCATGTCTTCCAGGCATGATTGGATGTCGTCTATGGAGGGATGGTATGAGAGCAACGGGAACTGACTGCATTCCGCGCATCCGTCGAGCACTAGCATGTTGCTATCCTTGGACACTCTGCTTGGCATCCAGGATGAGCATCGTACATATGGGGAGCTGGATACAGATAGAGGGATCACGGCGGAGAGGTCTCACCCGCAACGTTTCAAGCCGAGGACTGCGTCCGCCTGCCGGCTGACCGATGCACGATGGCTCGCGATGACGTAGCAGGGCTTAGCGCCAAGGGAGGACGCGATTACTGCCCCCCAATGTGCTTTCTGCACATCCCCAAGAGCGGCGGCGTAAGCGTCCACACGGCGCTCGAGGCAGCATTGGCACCGGAATCATTGGCTCCCCAGCGCTTTGATGGGTCGGTCTTTTGCGATTTTGATAACTTCGACTTCTGTCCCCGCGCACTCGCTCTGAAATCGCGGCGAATCCGGCGGAGGTGCAGTCGCTAACCCGGTACGGAGCGGTCAGCGGTCACTTTTCTCTGCCCACCTTGCTTCAGATCACCGACGTATCGTCGATTGCTACGGTCTTGCGCGAGCCACGATCCAGGCTCCTGTCGCTTTACCTGTACTGGCGCACGCCAGAGATTTTTGAGCGCTGGACCCCTTACCGCGCTGACAGGCATGCTCTGCGCCCGCTCGCGGAGTTCCTCTCTGAGCCACGTCTCGCTCCTACAACCGACAACCAGACGTGTCGGATGCTTCTATACGGCGATCCGCGCCTGCCGCAGTCGGGGTTTGCTGCCGAGACCGACATCGAGGGCCTTGCCGAGGATGCGGCCGACCGCCTGGACGAATTGGGCTTCGTCGGCGTGTTGGAGCTAGGCGACAGCGCGTGGGGAGGTATAGCCCAATTGTTTGGTGTAAAGCTCGACTCGATAAAGACGAACGTAACCGGGGAAGCCATGCGTCCGACGACTGTGCGCCCTGGAGAGAAGCTCATAACGGCCAACGCTCTCGATCTGATTGAGCGGCGCAATGCGGCTGACATGCTCGTCTATCGGAAGACGTTGATCCGCGCCGGCTTGGATGCGCGCGAACGCGAGCGAGTCGGGAGCGGTGCGTATGCCCGTCAGTTGGTCAAGCTCGGTGACCTCATCGGCCATCTGCGGCCCGGGCGACAGAACAGGCTCGGGCAATCGAGATCCTAAATAGCCGACTGGAGCAGCGGGAAGCGTCGAACGCGGGGGTGGACGACATCCTTGGCGGTCAAGAACGGACGATCCAATATCTCAGGAATGAGGTCAGCCGTCGCGACGCAGACCTTGACAAACTAGACGGTTGGCTAGAGGCGGTCCATCGATCGTTTAGCTGGAGGCTCACAGCGCCGCTTCGAATGGCAAAGCGCCGACTACTGCATGCTGCCGCCAGTCTGCGACGGCGTTGCGCCGATTGCTTGCAGCTGATTGCCCGCACCCGAAATATTGATTAGTCAGATCGCCGTCCTGCTTTTCATCTCAACCGTTGCCGTGACCAATAGGATTCTTGGTCGCCGCCACAGTGGTGACGGGGATCCTTTGTAGTGTGCCAGGTTGGTCTGGGCTCGCCCACCCAGAGATGGACCTGGTCTCAGCCGACGGCGATATCGATTAAGCAAAAGACCGCAACTATCCTGGCAAGCGACGGTTGGTGCGCATGTATATGGAGGAGGGTGAGGTGGAGAAAGGCAACGGTAACGTGCGTACCCCGCTGCTTGTCCTCCTTGCCTGGGCATTGCTGCTGGCAGCATGGGTGATGGGCAACGCCCCCAGCGCCGCGTGCCAGAACACGGTAGATCCGCGCTCACCGCCGACGACGCTCGCGACCGCGGTCGGCAACTATCAGTTGCTTCCCTACCTGCTCCCTGCGGCGGAGTTGAACGCGGCGGGCTCGCCTCCGGCAGCGTTGCGCATGGCGCGCGCGGCACAGGCGCTAGCCGTGCTTGCACTGCTTGCGGTCGCGCTCTTTGCGCTTTATGACGCCGTGAGTCCGCTCGTCTCCCTGCTGGGTCTGCTACTCGCCGTGACGCCGATGGTGCTTTTCTGTGGCGCGTCTCTCAGTGGCAGCGGCATGGAGATAGCCGGAGCAGTCGCGTTCTTCTCGTGCCTGCTGCGCGTCGCTCGCCCCGATGCCCCGCCTGCGCGCTGGTGGTTTTTGACTGCGCTCAGCGGCGCGACACTGGCACTCAGTCGCTCGGCCAGCCCGGCGTGGCTGGTGCTCGCGTTGCTCGCTGCCGTCGGTTGGAGTGGCCCGGGAGCGTTCGCGAGCAGATGGAGGAGCGACCGGGCGCCGCGGATCGTGCTCGGTGTGCTTGCCTGGCGGTCGTCCTCAACAGGATTTGGGAAGCGCTATATGGGGCGCGGGTGTCGCCTGACACGAGCGACTTGCACGAAGGCCTGGTGGCGGGTCTGCACGAATGGTGGCGTTCGCTCCCGGATGTGGTCGGTAAGTTTGGCTACGTAGATGTCAAGCTCCCGTTGATCTTGCCGCTTGCATGGTTCGCGCTGTTCCTCGCGCTCGGCGTGAGCGCATGGATGCTGTGCGATCGGCGCGAGCGTATTCTGCTCGCGCTCGTGCTCGCGGTCGGACTGTTGGGCCCTGTGGCGTTCTACGCGCTGTTCATCCGACCGACAGGCTTTGGCTTGCAGGGCCGCCACGTCCTGCCGGCGCTTGTAGCGCTACCGCTGCTCGCGGGAGAGGCGGTGTATAAGTATCGCGACAGAGCCGGGCCCCATGGGCTGGGGTTGTTGGTCGTCGCGATCCCAGTTGCGTGTGGCGCGATGCAACTGGTTGCCTGGTATGTCGACGCCAAGCGCTACGCCGTCGGTGGCTCTGGTCCCGAGTGGTTCCTGGATCGCGCGGCGTGGACTCCGCCGACAGGCTGGTGGACATGGCTGGTCGCCGCGGCACTCGGCGGTATCTGCCTCGGTGCGCTCGTGCTCGCCAACCGCAAGACGACCAGCCATGGCGCTTTCAATGCCGCCGTGCATCGAGATCGACCACACTCGATCTCGGCGTAGACAAAGGCTTGCGTCACCGGCGCACCACTCCGCATCGCTCGCCGTTTCGCGCGGGTCCAGACGTATCCCGCGTCCGTACACGGTCGCGCGGTATGCCCGTGCGCCTGGGGCGGCCACCCCGATACGGTGCCTCCGGTGCGTTTGGCTCGCCCAAACCATTCCAATCCGAGCGCACCCCGCAGCCAAACTATGTCTCAAATGCTCCGCTCGTTCGAAACTATCGTCGCCAATGGCTGGTCGTGCGCATACGATGACTGCGAACGAAGGGGATGTTGACTGTGCTCGAGTCCTATAGGAGGGGCCGAGGCCTCATTCGAGGTGCGGCGGTAGCGGCGATTTGCGTGACGAGTTTGGCGTTGGGGCTTGCCGCGACCGCAATAGCGATCCCGTGGGAAGCGAACGGCGCCGAACCCTCGGCGGGCGAACAGCTTGGGCTCGAGCAGCGGGAAACACAGGCAGGAGGATCCTCTCAGCTCGTCCAGACCGTCGCGACCTCGCCGGGAGGGGACGAGCTCTTTGGGTTCAGCAGCGATGCGGGGCTGCTGAGTGGTGAATGCCAGTCTTTGGTCGGCCGAGGCTACCTGGGCTTTCATCGTGCGGGCGGCCCCCTGCGCCTGCTCAGCCGACTGCCCGCGTTCGCGACGCCGCCGGTCATCGGCGGCGGTCGAGAGGCGGTCGTCGTGTTCAAACTCAATTGCAAGCAGCGCAGCATCCTGCCCTTCTACGGATCGCTGGAGCGACTACGGCTACTCACCGGCGCTCTTGGTGGACGGCCGACCACCACCACGGTGCTGAGTTCGACCGCGGAGCAGAGCTTGACCACGATCGCCGCGAGTCCCAGCGGAGATCTTGCGGTCGCCTGGCTCGCCCCTCATGGACGCATTGGGATCGGTCTCCCGGAACCGAGGGACCTGTTGCACATCTCGATCGGTCACATCTCCGGACGGATGGGCCGCCCGATTCTCCTTGGCGAGCACGATCGGATCCCGCGCGTTCGAGAAGGCTTCTTCACGCACGTGCGCTTGGCGTGGACCGCGCATCACGAACTGCTCGTGGCCTACACAGTGAACAAGCTGGCGATGCTGCAAACCTGGCGTCCAGGCCGCGGGTTTGACCGCCCTCAGGTGCTCGGGCCAGTCAATCCTGGCGGGAACATCGATCTGAGCATCGCCGTTGGACCGGCCGGCCGTGCGGCCGTCGCATGGGGCACGCAGCAAGATGTCGGAGAACCTAGATCGCCGTGGAAGGTGTACGCCACCGTGAGAACTGCATCAACTGCTCGCTTTGGAGTCGCGCATCTACTCAACGGCGACACGGCACGAGCGGTCAATGAGGGAATACCGGATGTAAGCGCCCAAGTCGACGCCGATGGGTTCACGACGGTCGCCTGGTCCTCCCAGCAGGGAGACGGCGCACCGGTGAGCGCGGTGACGATCGACTCCGGCGGACGCTTCCAGGCCGTTCAAGAGCTCGCCTCCGAATGCGCCAACCTCGCGTTGGCCGATGCGCCCGGCGGTGGGACCGTGCTGCAGTGGCAAGTGCCCGAAGGAGAGGGGCGGTTCAGCCTCGATCAGGCAACGCGCCTGCCCGGTGGCGACAGCTTCGCGCCTGCCCAAGCGAGCACGTCGCGGCTCGGCGTCATCGACGGGGCCCAGCTGATCGACTCGGCCACGGGCGGGTAGGGGCGCGGCCGGGCCGCGTCGATTCCCGGATCTGATGGGCTGGTCCTCGGCTCGTGCGCTCCGCGGGGAGCGGCCGCATGCCTTGCCGCAAGGAGTCCTGCTCGGTGCGTTCTGGTGGATGCCACTGCTCGTGTCGGGCACCGCGGCGCTCTGCTGTCTTGGCCGAAATTCGGTATCCGCCGGGTCATAGGATTCTCTTAGCGGGCTACAATCGCGAGCATCAAAGATGAATATGATGTGTCCCGCCCTCACCCGGTCGCGCGGCACGCCAAAGTCAGAAACGTCAGGCCGAGTCTGAGTTCATTGTTTCCGACTCGCTCAAGCGCCCACGCAAAGGGCTATTCCCGCTCCCAAGCACGGGATCGCGCTTGCTCCCCTCGCGTATCTCAACGGCGCGACGCCACGGGCACATATCCCATGGCGTCTCAGCTTCCGTTGAGCGTGGCTACTCGTCAAGCTCAATGGCGGCTGTGCTCGCAGGCGTCTTTGCGGCACCTGATCGTGTCCTCCCGAAGCGGAGGGCGAGCGACGGCCATCCAACAAACTTCTCGCACGCACCGAAAAATTCGATGACGATTCACCCAACAAATCTCAACAGTCGGCACAAATGCGATGCGTCCTGTGGTATTCTGTCGGGTCAACCGATCACGAATAGGGCACAAGGAGAGCATCGGGGGGCGCTGACCACGCTCCGGGCGCTCCGACGGAGGAATGAGTTGAGCGATGGCTAATCCCCGGAGCAAGCTCCAGAAACGAGAATGGATGCACGGAGGCTCCGCCTCAATGCGAGGCGTGCTGCTCGGACTTGTGCTCGAGCGCCCCGGCCACGGCGGCGATCTCGCCAACCGCATGCAGGTGCGCCTCGGCGAGACCTGGAAGGTGGACACCAACGATGCCTACCGCCTGCTCGAGCAGCTCGAGCGCGAGGAACTGATGCTCACGCGCGAAGAAGCTCGCAAGAACAACGGGCGGCGCACGATGATCGTCTATCACCCCACCCCCAAGACCTCGCACGCGCTCTCGCTCTGGATGGAGACCTTGCTTCCGCGCGAGCCGGTGCGCTTCGGCTTGCACGCCAAGCTGGCGGTAGCGCGCCCCGAGGACGCCGCTCGCCTGATGATCGCGCTACGCGACTACGAGCAGAAGTGTCTCGCGCTCGCCCAACTCCTCACCCCCACGGGCGCCCCCCAGCGCTCGTGGAGGGCGCTCTACATGGACTGCACCCGCGAAGCCGTCTACACACAGCTGCGCGCCGAGATCGACTGGGCCGCCGCCACGCGCGATCGCATCGCCGAGTACGCAAAGCGCCAG
The DNA here is from genome assembly GCA_963725165.1 of uncultured Solirubrobacterales bacterium. Taxonomy (GTDB): domain Bacteria; phylum Actinomycetota; class Thermoleophilia; order Solirubrobacterales; family Solirubrobacteraceae; genus Palsa-744. The sequence continues at coordinate 13,274 of CAVRXK010000001.1, read as the reverse complement.
CCGTCGCGATGACGCCCCGCGCCGTGCACCCGCAACGAGGTGTTGGCTGCTGCGATGACGCCACTGCTGCGCATTCGCGACGTCAGCAAGGCCTACCCCGACGGAGGCGGTGAGATAACCGTCTTCGAAAACGCCTCGCTCGAGATGGCCGCCGGCGCGCACGTGGGCGTGTACGGCAAGCGTCGCTCGGGAAAGTCCACGCTGATGCGCCTCGCCGCGGGGATCGACCGCCCCGACGTCGGGCAGCGTGCTGTTCGACGGCGTGGATCTCACCCGCATCTCCGCCGGCCACGCGCTCGTCTGCTGCGCTCGCGACTCGCCTACATCGCGGTGAGCGACTGGCGCCCCAACCCCGGTGAAAGCGATCGTCCAGCACCTTGCGGTGTCGCTCGGCGGCGCCGGTCTCACCGTGCGCCAAGCGGAACATCGCGTGCTGCGAGAGCTGGACGTCGTGGGGGTGGGCGGCGCGCAGCCAACTCGCCCGCCACCCAGCTGTCGATGGTCGATCGCACCCGCGTGATGCTCGCCAGAGCGCTTTGCCCGCGAACCGGCGCTGATCGTGATCGACGATCCGGTGCTCACCCCCAGCGTCACCGAACGCGACGATCTCTACCGGCTGCTGCGCACCGCCGCCCGCGAGCGCGGCGCCGCGCTGCTCGTGACCTCCGAGGACCTTCACGCGCTGCAGGGCTTCGACGTGTTCATGTCGATCTCCGCACGCGAACTGTGCTCCAGCGAGCCACGGCCACGATCGTGCCGTTCCCGACACCGCCGCAACTCGGTCCCGTTCGCGACACTGGCTCATGAGCGCGCTTGCGCTGCGCGATGTCGTCAAGCACTATCCAAGCGCGGGCGAGACAGTGCGAGCCGTCGACGGCGTAACGCTCGAGATCCAGCCGGGCGAGATCGTCGCGCTCTACGGTCCCAGCGGCTCGGGCAAGACCACACTGCTGCTGCTCGCCGCCGGACTGATGGCGCCCGACAGCGGCAGCGTGCAGTTCGGCGGACGTGACATCGGTGGGATGTCCGCCCGCGAGAGCGCCCACTATCGCTTGCACGACATCGGCTTCGTGTTCCAGTCCTTTCATCTGATGCCCGGCACCTCGGCGCTCGACAACGCGCTCATCAAGCTCCCCGTCAGCGGCTACACGGTGCGCGAGGCCCGCGAAAAGGCCACCCCCTGGCTGCAGCGCGTCGGCCTTGGCGCTCGCCTGGAGCACCGCCCCGAGCAGCTCTCGATGGGCGAGCGACAACGAGTCGCGATCGCACGCGCGCTCGTCGGCGAGCCCAACCTGCTGCTCGCCGACGAGCCCACCGGCAACCTCGACTCCGCGCGCACCCGCGAGATACTCGGCGCTGCTGCGCGAGGTCTGTCACGAACGCTCGATCCCCGGGCTGCTCGTCACCCACGACCCCGAGGCCGTCTCGTTCGTGGACCGCACCCTCACGCTCCGCGACGGGCGCCTGCTCGAGGGACTGGACTCAGAGCTGGCCGCGCTCTCCTCGTGACTCCCGCCAACCCCAAGATCTTCGGGGTGCGCCTCACGATGCTGCTGTTCCTCTATCGTCGTCGCCTGCGCGCCCATCCAATGCAGGAGCTGCTCGCGGGAACCGGCATCGCCGTCGGTGTGGCGCTCGTGTTCGGCGTGCTGCTTGCCAACTCCAGCCTCACGAGCTCCGCCGATCAGCTCGTCCATGGCCTCGACGGCTCCGCGCGCCTCACGCTGCTCGCACGCTCCGGCGCCGGCTTTCCCGAACAGCTCACCGAAAAGGTGCAGGCGCCTGCCCGGCGTGCAGATCGCCAGTCCCCTGCTGCGCCAAAACGTCATCGATCTCAGGGCCACGTGGCCGTCAGGCGATCCAGCTGATCGGCGTCACCCCAAGCCTGGCCACGCTCGGCGGGCTGGCCCAGCAGCAACTCGGCGACGGTGCGCTGCTGCTCTCCGGTGGAGTGGCGCTGCCCACGGGCGTCGCGAACGCGATCGGCGCGCGCAGAGGCACCCACATAAGCATCGTCGCAGGCGGCTACGCCCACTCGCGAGACGCGCCGGCGCGGTGATCGGTCGCGAAGCGCTCAAAGCGATCGCCGGCGCCCCGGTCGCCGTCGCTGCGCTGTCGGTCGCCCAGCGCGCCACCGGGCGGCCCGCGCGCATCACCCAACTGCTGATCGAGCCGCGCCCGGGCGCAGGACCGGCTCGTCGCCGCCGAGCTGCGAGCGCGTCGCCGGCGGGCGTCTCAACGTCGAGCCCGCCGACTACGAACTGCGCCTGCTCGCCGTGGCCATCAAGCCCAACAGCCAGTCGACCAGCCTGTTCTCGGCGATCAGCGTGATGGTCGGCTTCCTGCTCGCGCTCAACGCGATGCTGCTCACCGTCCCCGAGCGGCGACGCTTCATCGCCGAGCTGCGCATGCAGGGCTATGACCCTCGCCAGATCCTGCTGCTGCTCGGCTTTCAGGCGACGATGCTCGGCCTGGTCGCCTCGCTCGCGGGAGTGGCGCTTGGCGACGTGCTCTCACACACCGTCTTTCACCAGGTGCCCGGCTATCTCACGATCGCCTTCCCGGTCGGCGCTGAACAATCTCTGCACGCCACGCACCGTGCTGCTGGCGATCGGCTGTGGAGTGCTCGCCACCGTGCTCGCCTCGCTCTCGCCGGCGTTCGATCTGCGTCCCGGGCGCCCCGCCGACGCCGTCTTTCGCGAAGCGGGCGGTCGCGGCGAGCTGATCGACCCGCGCACCGTACGGCGCACCGCGCTCGGCGGAGTCGGGCTGATCGCGCTCGTGGCCGTGCTGGTCGCGCTCGCCCCGGCACTCACGATCTTCGGAGGCGTCGCGCTCGCGCTGGCAACGCTGTGCCTGATGCCGGCGGTGCTCTCGGGCGTCGCGCACCTGCTTCCACGCCTCACCGAACGCAGTCGCAGCGCCGCCGTGATCGTCGCCGTCTCCGAGCTGCGCGCCATCACCACGCGCTCGATCGCGCTCGCCGCGATCGCGGGCCTCGCCGTGTATGGGAGCGTCGCGATCGGCGGCGCCCGCGACGATCTGCTGCGGGGGATCGATCGCGCGATCGTGCAGTACCACTCCACCGCCGACATCTGGGTGACCAGGGCAGGCAACGTGTTCAACACCGACAGCTTCAAGCCCGCGCGCACGCCCGCGCTGATCGCCGCCGCGCCCGGGCGTGCGCTCGGTGCGCGATCTACCAGGGCGCGCTCGCCGACGTCGGGCCTCGTCGCCTGTGGATTCGCGCCAGCCCGGCCGACCGATCCCACGATGCTCGAATCCAGCCAGATCCTCAGCGGCAGCTTCACGCGCGCCGACGCGCTGATCCGCCGAGGAGGATGGGCCGCGGTGTCCAACGGCTTCGCCGGCGAACACCACCTGAACGTGGGCAGTCCCTTCGAGTTGCCCACCCCCTCGGGCTCCCTGCCGCTTGCGGGTGGCCGCGATCACCACCAACTCAGGTTGGCCTGCCGGCACGATCACGATGAACAGCGCCGACTACGCCCGCGCGTGGCAAACGCAGCGAAGCCGCGGCGCTGGAGGTCGATCTGAAGCCCGGCGTCAGCACCGCCGCGGGCATTCGCTCGGTACGCGCCGCGCTCGGATCGCGCGCCGGGCTGTCGGTGCGCAGCGCCGCCGAGCGTGCCGGCGAAGCCGAGGCGAGCGCGCGCCAGGGACTGCACACGCTCAGCCAGATCTCCACGCTGCTGCTGATCGCCGCGGCCCTGGCCGTCGCCGCCGCGCTGAGCGCCACCGTGTGGCAGCGCCGCGCGCGCCTGGCCTCGCTGAAGATCCAGGGCTACAACCCCGGCCAGCTGTGGCGCGGGCTGCTGCTCGAGAGCGGGGTCATGCTCGGGGTCGGCTCGCTTGCGGGTGCGATCGTCGGCATCTACGGTCACGCGCTCGCCGGCCACTGGCTGACGATCACCACCGGGCTTCCCCGCGCCGTTCTCGGTGGGCGTGACCCAAGTGTTCCTGACTCTCGCGCTCATCACCACCATCGCCCTCGCGGTGATCGCGCTGCCGGGCATGGTCGCGGCGCGTGTCCCGGCCTACGTCAGCCTGCGGGAGTGAGCCTCCTCCACGGCCTTGCCGCAGGTGCGCAATCCTATCCCTGTGGTTCGCGTAATACATAAGGACGGACTTTTGCTGTCAGCGGATTTCGCATGTGCCGCACGGCGCTACTGGCTGGCGAGTCTTCCCGCGCGTCCTGCGCGAGGTACATCGACGGCGCACGCTCGCCACGCGCATTCCCGATCCGGCACTGCGACGCTTCGCGCTCGAGGCGCTCGAGCGCAAGCATGGAAATCTCGAGGGCGCGGCCGCCTTCGCCGCGCTGGTCCCCGCGCGCAAGCCGTCCCGCTGGTCGTGAGCGCGCTGGTCGCCTGCCAAGCGATCTGCGACTACCTCGACCTGCTCTCCGAGCAACCCAGCCGCGACCCCGTCGCCAACGGGTATCGCCTGCACGAGGCGCTGATCGTGGCCACCACCCCAGGCGAGCCCCACCGCGACTACTACGCCCACCACCCGCACGGCGAGGACGGCGGCTACCTGAGAGCACTCGTCGACGGCGCTCGCACTGCGCTCTCAGCGCTGCCCTCGCTGTCCTCGATCGTCGACGCCGCTGGGTCGCGCCACCGAGCGGATCGCTGTCTACCAGAGCTTCAACCACGGCGACGCCCACGGCTCCTACGAGCCGTTCGAGCGGTGGGCGGCGCAAGCAACCGACCCCCACACGGGATTGCGCCCGTGGGAGACGGCGGCCGGCGCCGGATCCACGCTGGCGGTATTCGCGCTGATCGCCTCCGCGGCCGATCCCCGCCTGCGACGGTCGGCCGCGCGCGAAGTCGAGAACGCCTACTTCCCGTGGATCGGCTCGCTGCACTCGCTGCTCGACAGCCTCGTCGATCACGAGGAGGACATCGCCAGCGAAGGACGAGCGCTGGTGGGCTACTACTCCTCGCCCCTGCGACGCCGCCAGCCGCATGGGCAGCGATCGCGGGGGAGGCGCTGGGCCGCGCCGCGCGCGCTGCCCGACGGACGGCGTCACGCGCTGATCGTGGCGGCGATGACGAGCTTCTATCTATGCGAGCTCCACAGCTCGCCTCGCCCCACGCGCAGCTCGTCAGCCCGTCCGTGCTCGACGCGATCGGGGGCCTAGCGGCGCCCACGATGGCGATTCTCGCGGCGCGACGATCTTTGCGAGGCGCTTCGACGGCGCTCCCGCGTCGTGGCTGCGCCCCGTCCCGCTCGATGCGCCCACCCCGCTCAGCTTCGCCCTGTCCGCGCGCATCTTGAAAGTCAAGTACCTGACTTTCCTCTTTTCTTTGCGCCGGCGAGCGGGCATGATAGCTGTGCAGCACGAACCGATGCCCATTCGGTCCAGTGCCCATTCGGTCCCTTGCCCTCTGGGGGGCAGGCGGCCCGCCCACAAACGCTGAATGCTCGCGTTTGTGGGCGGGTCCGTCGTTTGAGGCGTGATCCAGCCGGCCGCTCGGTCATGTCGCGATCGTGGCTGCGCCTCGCGTCGGCGGGCATCTCGCGACTCCTCGCTCAGTAGTCTGCGCGTTGCTCTGCGATGTCGCTCGCTCGTGCGCCGCGATGGCGCCGTGTTGTCGTGAGCGCCGTGCTCACGCCCTTCGCCTATGCAGATTCTCCCTACTCGCATAGCAGGTCCCGAGCTGATCGAGCCGTCGATGTTCGGCGACGAGCGTGGCTTCTTCGTCGAGACCTACCGGCGCGAGTGGCACGCGCAAGTCGGCATCCCCGCGGCTGAGCAGTTCATCCAGGACAACCACTCCCGCTCGAGCAGGGGAGTCCTACGCGGGATGCACTTCCACGTCGGCTCAGGGCGTCGCCAAGCTCGTGCGATGCTCGCGTGGACGCATCCTCGACGTGGTCGTCGACCTGCGTCGTGGCTCGCCCAGCTACGGCGAGTGGGAGGGGTTCGAGCTCGACGACGAGCTGATGCGCATCCTGTATGTGCCGGTCGGCTTTGCCCACGGCTTCTGCGTGCTCAGCGACGTGGCCGACGTCGATCTACAAGCAAACGGCCTACTACGACCCCGCACGTCGAGCGTGGGCATCGCGTGGAACGATCCCGGCGTAGGCGTGCGCTGGCCACTGCCCGAAGCGGAGTTGATCGTCTCGGCACGCGACGCGCCGCACCGTGACGCGCCATTGTTCGAACGGAGCATCGCGCCCGAGCTTGCCCTTTGCCAGTGGGGCGGCCCTCCACAGCTCGGTGATCAGCAGTCGATAGCCGAGATCCAGCTCCTCGCGCCCCATGATGTCGCGGTTGCGCTCCTCCCAGCGGCCCGTGCGGAGGTCCTCCGCGAGCCTGTCCAGGCCGTCCAGCAGCCGCTCGGCGCCGGGCAGGTGAAAGGTTGCGATGTCGGCGCGGACCCGCTCGTCGAGATACGCGCTCGGACGGCGCCAGTAGGACCGCCAGGAAGCCGTCCACGCAGTCGTGGGGGATCGGCACCGGCTCGATCCTGACCTCATCGCCGGTGCCCGCCCGCTGCTCCGTCGATCCCCGGAAAGCGCGCGCAGTCGAGGCGCCCGAGCTTGGGCAGGTAGTCGCGCAACAGCCAGAAGCGCTCTGCGTAGGAGCGGTCGTAGGTGAAGATCACCACGCGCTTGCGCGCCACGCGCCGCAACTCGTGCACGCCGATCCGCCAGTCGGTCCAGTGGTGCAAGGTCATGCACGCCATCGCCGCGTCCACGCTGCTGGAAGCCAGCGGCAGGCTCTCGGCGTGCACCCGTAGATCGCGCGCGGGAGCTCGCGGCGAGCGCTGGGCGATCATCCGCTGGGAGGACTCGATCGGCAGCACGCTGCGGTCGAGCGGCTCATATGCGCCCGCGCCCGCGCTCACGTTTGCGACCGAGTCAGCGTCGCCGAGCGCCTTGTGGATCCGCATCGCGATGCGGGGTCGGCTCGTCGAGTGGCCGTGTCGCTCGCCCCCGATCTCGTCGTGCGGGCTTCCTTGGAGTCCGACTCCAAAGCTCATTAGTGGGTTAGTCGATTGTTTCCGCGTCATTCCTGCGCCCCCATTTCACTGCGATGCCGCGATACCCGCTCCCTTGGTCGCCCGAGGTCGTTGTTTCGCTCTTGGTCAGGATAGATCCACGGGCGGGAAAGTCCAGCGCATACACTTGAAAATCCACTACCGTCGGCAGGCTCCAGGTCCCACCCACTGCAAGCCGGCGCGAGAAGCCGGCGCGAGAAGAGAGCGGTGGCTGTTCGGTCGAACGGTCCTCGACATCGCGGCGAAGCGGGCTGTCGCCCTGGGCAAGCGCGGTCGATGTCGCGGCGAAGCGCGGTCGATGCAATGCTTACGCGCGATGGATCAGCGTCTCGAGCACTCTGCGCCGCCGCGCCCGCGAGTTCACGCTCACGCCCGCGCAATACGCGAAGGCCGCGTACGTCGCGATGGGCGCGCTCACGGTGATCGTGATGACCGGCGCCGCCGTGCGGCTCACCGGCTCGGGGCTCGGCTGTCCCACGTGGCCGCGCTGCTACGGCAAGATCTATCCGCCGCTACAGACCCACGCGGTGATCGAGTTCTCAAACCGCATGATCACCGTTCCCGTGTCGATCGTCGCGTTCGTGGCGTTTGCGCTCGCGTTCCGCCGCCGACCCTACCGGCGAGACCTGATGCGGCTGAGCGCGCTGCTGCCGCTCGGAGTGCTCGCCCAGGCTGTGCTCGGCGGGCTGACCGTGCGCGGTGCAGCTCGACTACGGCTGGGTGATGGCTCACTTCGCGCTGTCGATGCTGGTGCTCGTCGCCGCAGTGGCGCTCGCCTGGCGGGCCACCTACGAGCCCGGTGAGCGCCCGCTTGCCCGCGACAGAACGCTCGCGCTCTGCGCCCGCGCCAGTGTGGCGCTCGGTGGCCTGACGATATTCGCCGGCACCGCCGCCACCGCCGCCGGGCCGCACGCGGGCGGCTCCCCGGGCCAGAAGATCAATCGCCTGGACTTCGACGGCCGGGGCACGATGGACTTCGTGATCCACCGTCACGCGGAGATCGCGCTCGTGTTCGGACTCGCTGGCGCTCGGCGTGTGGTGGCTGGCGCAGCCGGCGCGAGGCGGACGAGATCGTGCGGCTCTACGCGACGATCACCTGCTGGGCTGATCGCACTGCAGGGCGCGGTGGGCTTGATCCAGTACGAGACCCACCTGCCCACCGAGCTCGTGTGGATACACGTGAGCCTCGCCGCGCTCACATGGCTGTCGGTGCTGTGGACCGCGTGCGCCGCCGGGCGCCTGCAGCCGCGCACCGCCACCTCGCAGCAGCCCAGCGCCGCGCCCCGGGCGCGCGTCTCGGCGTAGGCCCAAACGCGGATCTCGGGACCGCGAACGGCCGAAAAGCGGTCATTTTCGGCGTGTTCGGCCGAAATTAGGGCCTGAAATGCGGAAAAGCCCGGCAGTTGGACGCTACGGTCGTCCTTGCTACCCGTTAGCCTGGCCAAAGCAACGACACTCGAGAAGGGACTGCCATGACGAAGAACGAGCTGGCTGATGGGGTCGCGCAACGCACGGGTCTTGCGGGAACGCAGGCCCGGGAGGCGCTGGAGGCGGCGATCGATTTGATCTCCGACGAGCTGACGGCCGGTGGCGAGGTCGCTCTTGCCGGTTTCGGCAAGTTCAGCGTCAGCGCCCGCGCGGCCCGACAGGGACGTAACCCCGCCACCGGGGAGACCATCAACATCGCCGCCAGCAAGGCGGCCAAATTCTCGGCGGCGAGCGCGCTCAAGAAGCGTTTGAACTAGGACGCACCAACGGAGCAGATGGACCTGGACCAGCGGCGAGCCCGCCGTGAGACGCGCAAGCGCGAGCTTGCGCGTCGTCGTAAACGAGGGCTCGCCGCAACAGCCCTGGTGGCGCTCGTCGCGCTGCTGGCCGTCGCGCTGCTCGGCTTGGGGGGCTCCTCCAAATCGGGAGCGCCACGCGATTCCGCGAGCGTGAAGGCCAACGGCGCGCGCGCACACTCCGGCGCCACAGATTCGACGCTCGGCCGGCCGCGCGATCCGGCCCGAGCGCCGCTCGAGGCCACGAAGGCTCCGGCGCGGGTGCCGACGCCGCGGGCACGGTCGCGCGGCACGGCGGGAGCCGACGCGGGACACCGGGCACCGAGTCGGTGCCGATCCTGATGTATCACGTCATCAATCCGCCGCCCGCGGGCGCCAAATTCCCCGGCCTGTACGTGACGCCCGAAGAGTTCGCCGCGCAGATGCACGCGCTCGCGGCCGCCGGCTTTCACGCGGTGACGATGGACCAGATGCTCGCCAACTGGACCCGCGGCACGCCGCTGCCGGCAGGCAAGCCGATCGTGCTGAGCTTCGACAACGGCTACCAGTCGCAGTACACCCAGGCGCTGCCCGTGCTGCGCCGGCTCGGATGGGTGGGCGTCGAGAACATCCAGCTCACCGGGCTGCCGCCCTCGCAGGGTGGGCTGAGTCAAGCGCAGATCTCGGGCGCTCGTGGCGCGCCGGCTGGGAGCTCGACACGCAGGGCGTCAGCCACGCCGAACTGATCACGCTCGGACGCTAGCCGCGCTGCATCGAGCAGGTGGCGGTCGCGCGCACCGAGGTGCAGCGTCGCTACCACGTGCCGGTCGACTGGTTCTGCTACCCCTCCGGCCACTACAACGCCGCCGTCATCGCCGCGGTCAAGGCGGCCGGCTACGTGGGCTCGACGACCGTCGTGCCGGGCTGGGCCAGTCCCAGCGAGGACCCCTATCGCCTGCCGCGCCTGCGCGTGCTCGGCGACACCAGCCCGCAGGCGCTGCTCAGCGAGATCGCCGCCATACGTTCGAACCCCACTCCGCCGGCGTCCTATGAAGCCGGCGAATGAGCACGAGACGTACCACCGTCCGCGAGGCGGCACTTCAGGCAGGGGGATCGATAGGATGCGCGCGATGATCTCGTCGACACACCGCCAGGGGCACGCGCCCGAACAACGACCTGCGGATGGTGCCCATGACACACGTGCCCGGATGGGGCTCCTGGGCTTCGACCCCGCCGCGATCATCGGATTGCTTGTCGCTTTGGTCCTGTACGTGCGCATCTACAGGCGCGCGGCCGCTCGCTCCTCCGCGGTGGGCGCAGGCCACTGGGTGCCCTACGCCGCCGGCATCGCGGTGCTCACTGTCGCGCTGCTGTCACCGCTGGATGCGATCGGCGATAACTACCTGCTCTCCGCGCACATGCTGCAGCACGTGCTGCTCTCCGACGTGGCGCCCGCGTTGCTCGTGCTCGGTCTGCGCTCCCCGGTGCTGCCGCTTGGTCTGAGTCGCTCCGCCCTGCGAGCGGTCGCTCCGGGTGGAGGACGCTCCGGACGCCTGCTCGCGGTGCTCACATCGCCGTGGGTCGCGATTCCGCTGTGGGCGCTCGCCACATGGATGTGGGCGATCCCCGCGATCTTCGACTTCGCCGCCCAGCACCAGGTGGTGCACGCCTTCGAGCACGCCACCCTCTTCTACACAGGTATGGCCCTGTGGTGGCTGATCGTCGACCCGCTGCCACGCGCACGCCTGCGCCCCAACGGCCAGCGGCTCGCGCTGCTCGGCTTCAGCCGACTGGCCTCCGCCGCGGTGTGCCTGCCGCTCACGTGGATCACCACCACCCAGTACTCGCTCTACGCGAACGCCCCACGCGCCTACGGCATCTCGGCGATCGCAGACCAGCATCTCGCCGGAGCCGGCATGTGCTTCATCGAGTTCCTCGTCTTCGGCATCGCCTTCGCCACGGTCTTCATGAGCATCCTCGGTCGCGACGACGCACGGGTTGCGTTGGCCGAGCAGGTCGCCGCCGGGCACTAGTAGTAGCCCAGGCGCGTCTCAGGCGTATATCAGCTCGGCGCTTGCACCCATCGCTGCGGGCTCCGGCCTGAAAGGCATCAGCCTGATCGTTGGCGACTGCTGTCCGGGTAGCGCGAGGACGAGCGCGATTCCCTCCTCGAGACTTGCTCGCAGCTCGTCGAGATCGTCGCCGGTCGCGAACACGCCGGGGAACTCATCGACGGTAGCCCAGTAGGAATTATCCTCGTGGTGAACGCTGACGTGCAGAGACTGGTTTTGGGGCATCGTGCTCTCCTTCATGGTACCCATCGGATCAACGCGTCATCCCTTCAGGCCAGTCTGCCGACGTAGCTCGGCCTCAAAGCCCTTGGAGTACGCTTGACGCTTGTTCTCGGGCAGTGTGATGGGGCGCTCGCCGGCCTTCGTCATCTTGACCTGATGAGATGCCTCCGCGCTCCCGCGTCCAACCCTCGCGTTCAAGGCGCTTGATCCATTCCTTCTGTGTTGCCGGCATCGCCGGCCGGAGTGTAGGGACCGCCCCCGACGCCGGACTCGAGCAATGCCTTGAATGGCATCCCAGCTGGTGGATCAACCACACCCGGTGTTGTTGCCGCAGCTGGAGCACGTGTAGCAAGAGCCCGTGCGCTGCATCGTACCTCCGCACTGGCTGCACGCCGGGCCCAGGTCAAGGCCTTGCATACGGGCTGGGACGACCGGCGGCGAGTCGGTTAGCGCCGTTGCCGCCGGGACGCTCTCGGCGCCCGTGCTTGCCTCCGGGCCGGCGGTGTCGAAGGAGGAGACCGACTGTGCCGCCTCCTCGGCGAGCTTGCGCGCGCGCACCTCGGGCGAGAGGATCCCGATCTCCTCCTGCTGGTCGACGTCGAGGAACTTCTTGCCCATCCAGCGGAAGACGTAGTCGACGATCGACTTGGCGATACGGATGTCGGCGTCGTTCGTGGGCCCGGAGGGCTCGAAGCGCATGTGCGGAACTTCGAGACGTAGACCTCGAGCGGCACGCCGTACTGGAGCCCGAGCGAGACCGCGATCATGAACGAGTTCATCAGACCGGCGAGCGTCGTGCCCTCCTTGGCGATGTCGACGAAGATGTCGCCCGGCGTGCCGTCGTCGAACACGCCGACGTGGATGTAGCCCTCGTATCTCGCCGACCCGGAACTTGCGAGTGATCGACTGGCGCTCGCGTGGCATCCGCTGCGCCGCGGGCCGGCGTCGGCGAGCGCCTGGTCACCGCGGCGTCGCCGACCGCGCCCACCCGCCGGGGCCGGGCGTCCTTCTGCGCATCGGTGCGCAAGCGGCTGGGCGACCTTACAGTTGTCGCGGTAGATGGCAACCGCCTTGACGCCGAGTCTTCCACGCGTCCGGTAGACATCGGCGACGTCCTCGACCGTCGCGCTCTCGGGAGGTTGACGGTCTTCGAGATCGCGCCGGAGATGAACGGCTGCATCGCGCCCATCATCTTGACGTGCCCGCTGTAGTGGACCGCCCGCTCGCCGATCGCGCAGTCGAAGACCGGGTAGTGCTCGGTCTTGACGTACGGGGCGCCGATCATCGTGCCGTGCTCGTCGAGGTACGCGACGATCTGCGTCGACCTCGGCTCGAGTAGCCGAGCTTCTCGAGCCCGAGCGGCACCGTCTTGTTGACGATCGTGATCTCGCCCGCCGCCGACGAGCTTCTTCGAACTTCACGAGCGAGAAGTCGGGCTCGACGCCCGTCGTGTCGCAGTCCATCATGAAAGAGATCGTCCCGGTCGGAGCGAGCACGGTCGCCTGCGCGTTGCGGTAGCCGTTTAGCCTCGCCGAGATCTAGCGCGCTCCTCCCACGAGTTGCGCGCGGCATCGAGCAGCTCCGTTCGGCGACGCGCTCCCTCGGGATGTTGCCAGACAGCGGCGCGGTGCTTGCGATCACGCCGATCATCGCCGCGCGCGTTCTGCTCGATAGCCGCGCGAACGGGCCCCATTCGCCGGCGATCTCGGCCGACTTGCGATAGGCACGTCCGGTCATCAGCGCGGTGATCGCCGCGGCGTAGGCCGCCCCTCGTCGGAGTCGTACGGAAGTCCGCGCGCCATCAGCAGACGCGCCGAGGTTCGCGTAGCCGAGACCGAGCTGGCGGTAAGCCATCGCGTTCGTCTCGATCTCGGGCGTCGGATAGAGGACGTTGCCGACCAGGATCTCCTGAGCGAGGAACACGACGTCGACCGCGTGCTCGATCGCCTCGACGTCGAGCTCGCCGTCCTCGACGGCGGAACTTCATCAGGTTCAGGGACGCGAGGTTGCAGGCGCGAGTCGTCGATGGACAGGTACTCGCTGCACGGGTTCGACGCGTTGATCCGCCCGCTGTTGGGGAGGTGTGCCAGCGCGTTGATCGTCGTGTCGTACTGCACGCCGGGGTCGGCGCAGCGCCACGCGGCCTCCGCGATCTCGCGCAGCAGCTCGCGCGCGCGGATCGGCTC